>CAWANO010000019.1:0-137512 GCA_963783425.1 uncultured delta proteobacterium | reverse complement strand
GGGCTACGAACCCCGTTGTGCTGGCGATGGAGGCCGAGGTTGAGGCACCGCTCTTGATAGAGGCCCAGCGGTTGAGCCTCTTTAAGGACAGAGCTACCGATGTAAGCGTGGTGCTCGATTTGATGATCCACGACATTGATATCATCCTCAGCCTGACAGGCAGTGAAGTCGAACAGATCGAAGCTTGCGGCGAGACCCTGATCACCGACCATCTCGATGTGGCCAATGCGCGGTTAAGCTTTACAAACGGTTGTGTGGCCAATGTCACCGCCAGCCGGGTGAGTGTGGCCGACAGCCGCCGCATGCGTCTGTTTCAGAAGGACAAGAGCGTTGAAGTCGATTTTGGTCAACGCCGGATTGAGGTACTGCCACTGCAGCGGTCGGACCGGTCCGGGCGCCACCGGGTTGGCCAGGTACAGCGGCGCCATTTCGACCAGAGTGACGCCCTTCTGGCGGAATTGACCGCTTTCGTGCGCTGCGTGCGCTTAAAAAAACCTCCCAAAGTCTCGGCAAGCGAGGGCCGCAGGGCGCTGGCGCTGGCGCTGGCGGTGATGGCGCGGGCCGCTTCGACACTGTCCTCACCCACTTTAAAAGCTCCCAATGTTGACGCCAAAGAACCATGCAAAAGCGCGTGATGATTATTGCTGGTGAGGCCTCCGGTGATCTTCACGGCGCCGAGCTGGTACGGGCCATGCAGGCGCGCGACCCGCAGATGCGGTTCCTCGGTATCGGCGGCACGGCCATGACTGCCGCCGGCGTTGATATCCGCTTCGACGCCGCGGCGCTGTCGGTGGTGGGCATTACCGAGGTAGTGCCCAAGATACCCCAGATCCTGAAGGGCCTGCGGGTGGTGCGCCGGATCTTGCGCCAGGAGACGCCAGACCTTCTCATTTTGATCGATTTTCCCGACTTCAATCTCATGGCGGCCAAGGCGGCCAAGCGTGCCGGCGTGAAGGTGCTCTATTACATCAGCCCCCAGGTATGGGCCTGGCGCCGGGGGCGGGTTCGCACGATCGCCCGGCGGGTGGACCACATGGCGGTGATCCTGCCCTTTGAAGCCGATTTCTACCACCAGAACGGCGTGCCGGTCACCTACGTGGGCCACCCCTTGCTCGATCAGATCGCACCGCTGCAGCGAACATCCAAAGAACCCTATGAGTTGTCAGTACCCGTTGCTATCGCGTTGTTGCCCGGATCGCGGCACACAGAGATCGAACGCCACCTGCCCTTGATGCTTCAGAGTGCGGCCCTGTTGCACACAAAGCTGCCCAGCGTCCGTTTTATCGTCGCGCTGCCTGAAGGCTCTTCGCCGGATGCACTCGACCCTTACCGAGACCGGTGGCCCGAGGGGGTCGACCTGCAGGTCAGCCACGCCGGGGCCCGGGCCGTTTTACCGCAATGCCAGTTGGCCCTGGCCGTATCGGGAACGGTCGACTCTGGAAGCGGCCCTGCTGGGCGTTCCGGCAGTGGTTGTTTACCGCGTGTCAACCCCCAGCTATCTCTTGGGGCGCTTGCTGGTTCAGGTAAAGTATGTCAGTCTGGCCAACCTCATCGCCAAAGAGGAGGTGTTGCCGGAACTGATTCAACACAAGGCCAGCGCTGAAGCCGTGGCCGCGCAGGCGGCGATAATTTTAAACACCCCCGGCCGGCTGCGCCAAATGCGAAACGCCCTCAAAGCGGTGCGTATGCGTATGGGCGGCGGCGGTGCCGCCCGGCGCGTGGCTGCTATTGCTCTGGAAATGATATCGTAAGATATGTGAGCCAATCTCAAAACGTCCCAGTGTGCCCAATCTCTGCGTCTGGCGCCAATTTCAATCCTCGAAATACGAGCAGTATTCCTGTGGTTAAAATTGGCACCATCCTTGACCTTGGACAAACTGAAACGTTTTGAAACAGGCTCATGTGCATGGTATTTATATTTTTTCGACACCTAAAGAGAAATTCCGGTAACGCATGAGAGCCTGGAAACAGATCATCAAGCAGGATGAGTACCGTGAGCTGTTCGGTATGATCGTGCATAACTGGCGACGTTTGCTGGCGGCCAGCGTCGCCATGCTGGCTGTGGCGGGGACCAACGCCGCCACCGCCTTTTTACTGAAACCGGTGCTCGACGGCGTCTTCATCAACAAAGACCTGTTGATGCTGAAATTGATCCCGCTGATTGTACTGGCCATTTTTTTGGTCCGCGATGTGGGCATGTATTACCAGGCTTATCTGATGAAGTATGTGGGTGAGTACATTGTAATGAACCTGCGCAACCGGCTCTACGCCAAGATTCAGGATCTGCCACTGTCGTTTTTCCAGGCCCAGAAAACCGGTGTGTTGATGGCGCGTATCACCCACGACGTGAGCATCATACGCGAAATGGTTTCAACGGCCTTTACGGGGTTGCTGCGGGACGGTTTTACCATCGTGGGGCTCACTTTTGTCATCTTCTACCGTGACTGGAAATTGGCGCTGATCGCCATGGTGGTGTTGCCGGTGGCCTACTACCCCATTTCGATCTTCGGGCGTCGTATTCGTCGCTACAGCACCGGATACCAGGCCTGCATGGCCGATGTCAGCTCCTTTTTACACGAGACCTTCGCCGGTAACAAGGTGATCAAGGCTTTCGGGATGGAGCAATACGAAAAAGAGCGCTTCGTGGAAAAATCGCACCGTCTCTTCCGGTTGGAGATGAAACAGGTGGTGGTGCGGGCTCTGTCGTCGCCGGTGATGGATTTTCTGGCGGGGCTGGGCATTGCCTTTATCATCTGGTTCGGCGGCAGCCGGGTGGTGGAGGGCGGGTCGACGCCGGGGACGTTCTTTTCGTTCATGGCGGCGGTGATCATGCTCTATGTGCCAGTCAAACGCCTGACCGAGTTCAACAACACCATCCAGCAGGGGCTGGCCGCCGCCGACCGGGTTTACGAGATCATCAACTACGAGTCCGAGGTGCGCGAGCCGGCCGCGCCGCGCCGCCTGCCCGACGGCGCCCACCAAGTAAGCTTCGAAAAGGTATCTTTTGAATATGATCCCGGCATCGTCGTACTCGACAAGATCGATCTGTCCGTCGAGCCCGGGGAGGTGCTGGCCATCGTGGGGGCCAGCGGCAGCGGCAAGACCACTCTGGTCAACCTGATACCGCGCTTTTTCGATGTGACCGCCGGATCCATCGGCGTGGACGGCATTGACATCCGCCAGCTGAGCCTAGCCGATCTGCGACGCCGAATCGCCATCGTCACCCAGGAGCCGATTCTGTTCAACGAGACGGTGCGGCACAATATCGCCTATGGCAATCTCGACGCCAGCGACGAGCGAATACAGCAGGTGGCGCAGATGGCCTATGCCCACGATTTCATCAGTGGGTTTCCCAAGCAGTACGACACCACCATCGGCGAACTGGGCAGCCGCCTCTCCGGCGGTGAAAAACAGCGCATCTGCATTGCTCGCGCGCTGCTCAAGGACGCCCCGATTTTAATCCTGGACGAAGCCACGGCCTCCCTGGACTCCAAGTCCGAACAGGTGGTTCAGCGCGCCATCGAGAACCTGATCAAGGGACGCACCACCTTCGTTATCGCTCACCGCCTCTCGACTATCCGGCATGCCAACCGCATCGTGGTGATGGCCGGTGGGCGCATTATCGAAACGGGGCGGCACGATGAGCTTTTGGCGGCCGGCGGCGCTTACCGACGCCTGCACGACTTGCAGTTCAAGGCCATCAACGGCTGAAACAAGTGGTGGCGCGATAAAGGCTCGACGGCGCCGAAAAAAACGCAACATTAAAACGACACATCGATGATCAAACCCAACGCCATTTTGTATCGCTACGTGTTCAGGGAGATGCTGCCCCCCTTCGCGATCAGTGTGGCTTTTTTCATCTTCGTTTTTTTAATGGCGCGCCTGCTGGACATTATCAACTATGTGGTCAACTACCAGGTTGAGCTGGCCGACATTTTCTGGATGCTGGTTTACACCATGCCCTTTTCGATGCAGTTTGTACTGCCCATGTCGGTGATGATGGCCATCTTGTTGGCCTTTATGCGCCTTTCGGGCGACAACGAGGTGGTGGCAATGAAAAGCGGGGGTGTCAGTATCTACAACATGCTGCCACCGGTGATGCTCTTCAGCCTGCTGGTGTGGGTGTTTACATTTTTTATCGTGGTCAACGGGATTCCCTGGGGCGCCGCCTCTTTAAGGCAGCTTACCGTGCGGCTGGCCGAATCCAATTTCGAGATTGGCATCAAGCCGCGAATTTTCAATGACACCTTCGACAAGATTATTTTCTACGTTAACGAGATCAACCCCTCCACCAGGAAGCTCACCCACGTTTTCATCGAGGATCAGCGCCAGCCCAATGTCACGGCCACGGTGGTGGCCCCGCGGGGGCAGATATTCAAGGAGCCGGACCAGCTCGGTTTCCGCCTGCGCCTGTTCGACGGCACCTTGAACAAGGTCGATTTGCAGAACCGATCGGTCTACTCGATCAACTTCAGCACCTACGACATCGCCCTCAACTTCAAACAGGCCGACAGCGCCAACCCAAGTGGCGGCAGGAAACTGCGCAAGGAGATGACGCTGGGTGATTTCAGGGAGTACTTCGACCGTACAAAGAACAAGGATATCCAGTATTACGTCAATTTGATGGAGTATTATCGCCGTTTTACCCTGCCGGTGGCCGGGCTGCCTCTGGCGCTTGTGGCCTTGGCCATCGGCTTTCAGGCCAAACGCAAAAAGCGCGCCTGGGGGCTGGGATTGGCCCTGTTCTATTTTATCCTTTACTACCTGCTGCTGACCATGGGGCGCGCACTGGGCGAAACCGGTGCTTACCCGCCCGTGCTGGGCATGTGGATGCCCAATATCGTTCTGGCCGTGATCGGGGTTGTGCTGGTGGTGCGAACGGCGTCGGAAAAGAGTTTCGAGTTCGACTGGCTGATCCGGTACCTGCCCAAGCGGCTACGGCCCTCGCCCCCCTAGGCAGGGATGGTTTTTACCGTTTAATCAAAGAATGTGACTTTGCATGAGTATCATCAATCGCTACATCATCAGGGAGGTGCTCAAGTTTTTCGTTTTCATCCTTTGCGGGGTGATCGTACTCTACCTGGTGGTTGATTTTTTCGAAAAACTCGACAACTTCATCGAGGCCGGTGTCGGCGGCGGCCGGATCGTCAAGTTCTTCCTGCTCAACATCCCGTTCATCACAGCCCAGGTGACCCCTCTGGCGATCTTGCTGGCGATCCTGGTGGTGTTCGGCCTGATGAACAAAAACAACGAAATTATCGCCCTGCGTAGCGGTGGGGTGAGCATCTACGCCCTGCTAAAGCCTGTAGTCGGCCTGGGGTTGCTGATATCGATCAGCCTGTTTTTCTTTTCGGACCTGGTGGTGCCGTTGACCATGGACAAGGCCAACAAGATCTGGACTGTGGATGTCCGTAAAAAAGAGCTGGTGACCACGCGGCGTCAAAACATCTGGATCCGGGGCAACCAGGCCATCACCAAAATCGCCGTCTACAACCCTGAAAAGGAGACCATTCACGGCCTGACCATCTATGGGTTCGACGACCAGTTCTCTCTGGTGCGGCGCGTGGACGCCGCAGAAGGGGTCTACAGCGAGAATCAGTGGGTGCTCTCTGATATTATCGAACAGCGTCGCAGTTCGGGCAGCGAGGAACTCACCTATCGTGAATATGACAGCAAACGCGAGACCCTGGGTTTCAGCCCCGAAGATTTTCGGCGTGTGGTCAGAACGCCAAACGAGATGCGCTTCATGGATCTTCTGGAGTACACAAAGGATCTGGCCAGCCAGGGCTACAGTGTGGTCGCCAACCGGGTGGATCTGCACGCCAAGATCTCTTTTCCGCTGGTGTGCGTGGTGCTGTCGGTTATTGGTATGGGATTGGCTACCCGCACCAGCGCCAAGGAGAGCCTGCCGATTAAAATCTCCTATGGCTTGGGGATTGCCTTTTGCTACTGGATCGCCCACAGTTTTTTCGTGTCGCTGGGCTACGGCGAGATGATCCCGCCGCTGGTGGCGGCCTGGATCACCAACCTCCTTTTCGCCGGGATCGGTATAGCGATCTTTTTATGGTCCGATTGATGACGAATAATGGGTAGGTTGCAAGAATAGTGTCACGTCAACTCTGAACTGTCGTATATTGCTTGTTCTTTTCCGCACCTACACAATTTTGATTCCAGCCACATAATCTATTATGCAACCGGAATCAAAATAGCGTAGACACAAAAAAGACCCGCGCAATCTATCGACATTTCATCGTTGAGGTGACACCAGAGAAAAGGGGCCAATGCGAGGATGCCGGATTTGATCAGCCATCTGAAACACGCGGCCGCCGGTGGTTCCCACAAGCCCGTCCCCAGAGTGCTGGTGCCGCTTCTTAAAGCACTGGCGCCGCTTTACGGTATCGGGCAACGCCTCCATCACCGTTACGACAGCCACCCGACCCGCCGCCGCCGCCTCGCCTGCCCGGTCATCTCCATCGGCAACATCACCACCGGCGGCACCGGCAAAACCCCCATGACGCGCCATGTGGCGCGCCTGTTGCAGAAACGGGGTTGGCGTCCCGCCATCATCAGCCGCGGCTACGGCGGTGCTTTGGAACGGCGCGGCGGTGTGGTCAGCGACGGCCGCGCGGTTCTGGCCACGGCCAGACAGGCGGGTGATGAGGCCTACATGCTGGCCACGCAATTGCCCGGCGTGGCGGTGCTGGTCGGGCGTGACCGCTACCGGTCCGGTCTCAGCGCCCAGCAGCGCTATGGCGCCGACATTCTGATACTCGACGATGGCTTCCAGCACTACCGGCTGGTGCGCACGATCGATCTGGTTCTCCTATGCGCTGAAAACCCTTTGGGCAACGGCCATCTGCTGCCGCTGGGCCGTTTGCGGGAACCGCCTGAAAACCTCAAACGCGCCGACGCGCTCATTCTCGTGCATCGCGGCGCATCAGCGGGCGCGGACAGGCGTTGGTTGAAGCCGCTCTTTGGCAGCGGCCCGGTCTTTGACTGCCGCCGTGTTCAGGTGACGGGGGAGGTGGGAGACAAGGGCGCTTCATCAGGTCATCGTTTCGATCCGTTGCTGAAAAATGCGTCCGGGCAGCCGCTACGGCTGTTTGCTTTTGCCGGCCTGGCGCGCAACCAACACTTTTTCGACGACCTGCGGCAAGGGGGCGCCGAAGTGGTTGCCAGGCGCTCATTTCCGGACCATCATCCCTACGGCCTCAAGACCCTCGAAAGCCTGGCCGCGGCCGCCGTGGCCGCCAAGGCCGACGCCATCGTCACCACCGCCAAGGATCACAGCCGTTTTCCACAAGACTTTACATGGCCGCTGAAAGTGCTGGTGATGGATGTGGCCCTTGAATTCGACGACGACCGCTTGGACGCTTACCTGAACCGGCAGCTCGAAGCGGGTGGTGCCAGGAGAAACAGTGGCTGCTCTCTGACTATGGGATAAATGGGCATTGCTGGGGAAAATCACGATTGGATCGTAGATATCTCAGGTAGCCAGGAGACCTGCTATCTGTTTTTGGACCTAACCTTCAAGTTTGGCTTGGCATCTTAAAAACAGAACCGACCATGATTAATATTCGCCCCTACGAACCATCAGACTGGCCTGCTCTCTGGGCGATTGTGGAACCGGTGTTCCGGGCCGGCGAGACCTATGCCTTTTCGCCTGACATTAGCGAGGATGAAACACGGCGCGTGTGGGTGGAGATGCCCAAAAGAACCTACGTGGCCGTCGATGATGACGGCAACATCGTCGGCACCTATTACATCAAGCCCAATCAGCCGGCCCTGGGCGCGCATGTCTGCAATTGCGGTTACATCGTAGCCGAGGCCGCACGCGGTAAGGGGATCGCCTCGATCATGTGCGACCACTCGCAACGCCAAGCCGTGGCACTCGGGTTCGAGTCGATGCAGTACAACCTGGTCGTCTCAACCAATCTGACCGCCATCAGGATCTGGCAAAAGAACGGATTTGAGATCGTCGGCACGCTGCCCGAGGCCTTCCGGCACCCGCGACTGGGCCTCGTGGATGCGCATGTGATGTACAAGAAACTGAAGCGGCAACAATGAAGTCGAGTGTATGGTTTGCTGTGCGCGTAAGCTCTCGCCTCTAAGCCGGTATTACACGTCCCAGAGCCGCACCACTAACTCATTTTCGCCTTTGGCAAGTTCTGATGGCCATCGCGCTATTTTTTACGAGTTCATCAAGTTCTGTGTTCACCTAAAAATCCAGGGGACTCATGGCATCTTTCTTGGTGAGGCTTTTGATGGTGTGGGTGTAAATCATGGTTGTTCGTACATCGCTGTGCCCCAGCAGTTCCTGGATGGTACGGATGTCGTAGTTGGCCTGCAGCAAATGGCTGGCGAAACTGTGGCGAAAAGTGTGGGCCGTGGCGCGCTTGCCGATCTTGACCTTGTTTACCGCACGCTTGAGGGCCTTTTGCACGTGCGTTTCGTGGAGATGGTAGCGCCGGTACTCCTTGGTGTCGGCAACGAAGGTCAGCGTCTTGGCGGGAAAGAACCACTGCCAGACAAATTCTTTGGCGCTGTTTTTATATTTGCGTTCGATGGCGTCGAACATAAAGGCGCCCGCATACCCTTCGCCCAAGTCCCGGTCATACAGCCGTTTTACCCGCTCCAGGTGGTTTTTCATATCCGCAACGGCGCTTTTTGGCAGTGGTACGGTCCGGTCTTTCTTGCCCTTGCCGTCATGGACCGTCAGCACCCCGAAATCGAAATTGACGCTTTGAACGCGAAGGCTAAGTCACTCAAACAGGCGTAAACCGCAGCCGTAAAGCAGCTTGACAACCAGGTCATAGGGGTATTTCAGTGTCTCGATGATGGCATCGATCTCGTTGCGGGACAGTACAACGGGGATGTAAGGTTTCTGTTTGGCACGCACGACGCCGTCGATCTTGCCGAATTCCCTGCCGAGCACATGTCGAAAAAAGAACAGCAGCGCATTGAAGGCTTGGTTTTGCGAGGATGCCGACATCTTACGCTTGACTGCCAAAAAGGTCAAAAATGCCTTCACATCCTCTGTTGATAGCGTCTCGGGATCTTTGCTTTTACAGAAAGCGCGCAGTTTGCGGACCCATGTGGAATAAGATTTCAGCGTCTTGGGTGAATAGTGCCTGACCTTAATTGTGTTGGAAAGCTCCTCCAGGGCAGCGTTCCATTTTATAACATTGTTTTGCCGGACCGGTAGCACCGGCATAGAACCGGCTCTGCCGCCATCCTGAGCGGTCGCTCTCTCAGTGGATTGCGTGCGCACAGGTTTTTGATCTGCGTTGGCGAGTTTGGGCAGTTCCGGTTTTTTTACCGCTCCATCTGTGAAATGCGCAGGTTCTTCTAGGATGCAATCGTAATAGAGGCCTACCGCCTTGCGGGCCTGCTTTTGTTGTGCTGAGGTCTGTCTTTTTTCGTTAAGTTTTTTGATGAACTCTGGTAGGCTTCGTGGATCTGAATCTACCAATCGGTATTTATGACAAAAATCGATGTAATAGCGCAGCCATTTTAAATAGTAGCCATGAGCCTGTCCGACAACCCCATACGGGTCAAGTATAACAACCAGCGATCTTGGTTGAAAAATGAATAAAAACCAGCCCGGGGATATACTTAACTACTTGATATAATTTATTTAATGTGTTATACATGCTCCTGATTTCTACCAGCAGGAGAACCCATTGAAATTACCCGTACCCACAAACCTCAGACCTTATGACCAGCGCCAGATGGACCTGTTTCCACCCAGCGTTCGCAGCCTGATCGCCGATGATGATCTTTGCATGGTCGTAAACGATGTGGTCAATGAGCTGGACCTTTCATGCCTGTACATAAAAGTGTCGAGCGAAGGCAATCGCCCCTATCATCCGGCGATGATGGTCAAGATTCTATTTTACGCATACGCCAGGGGCATTTTCAGTTCGCGCAAGATCGCCGAGGCCTTGAAGGAGAACATCGGGTTTATTTTCCTTGCAGCCTGGCAAAAGCCTGATTTTCGAACCATCAGCGACTTTCGCAAGAACAATCTCAACGAGCTGGGGTTGCTGTTTGCCCAGATTGTGCTGCTGTGCAGCGAGCTTGGCATGGTCAAGCTCGGCCACGTATCGATCGACGGCACCAAGATCAAGGCCAACGCATCAGATGCCAAAACCTACGACGACCGCCGCATCGAGCGTGAGATCGCCCACGCCTCCGGCGTGGCTGGATCAAGCGCAAGGTGTCGATCAAAATGAAGACGAACAATTCGGTCCGGACAAAACCGGCAGCGAGATCCCGCAAGAGATCCGCAATCAAAAGCAGCGGCTTGCGCGGCTCAAGCAGCTTAAAAAGCAGTTGGAACAAAGCGACGCTGATAAAGTCAACATGACCGATCCGGACGCGAGGTTCATGAAGACCGGGGCCGGCATCAAAACCGCCTACAATGCCCAGGCTGCCGTCGATTCAGCCCAGCAGGTGATTGTGGCCGCTGATGTGACCACCGAGGCCACAGATGTTCAACAGCTGCTGCCGATGATCGAGCAGACCGAACAGAACCTGTCGGAGAAAATCAACCAGTGCAGTGCTGATGCCGGTTACAGCTCTGGAGAAAATCTTAAAGCCTTGCAAGAACGCCAGACCGATGGTTACATTCCCGACCGAGAGTATCAGGCCCAGCAGCGCGGCAAAACCGTAGATGATTTTCACAAAGACAGCTTTGTCTATGACGAGCAGCTGGATTGTTACCTGTGCGTAGAGGGAGAAGCGCTTATTTTCTCTCACCTGCAGCAGCGCAAGGGTAAGCAGCCGCTGAGAATCTATCGGGGTTGCAATTGCCAACAATGCCGGTTTTTCGGCATTTGCACCAGCAGTAAGACCGGCCGGAGCATATCGCGTCATCCCTATGAGAAAGAGCTGCGTCAAATGCGCCGAAAGTTGGACTCCGAGGCCGGCAAGGCGATCTATTGCCAACGTAAATATGTAGTAGAACCACCGTTCGGGCACATTAAATCAATAATGGGATTTACCAGTTTCTCGCTACGCGGAGGTCCCAAAGTGACAGCCGAGTTCAAGCTAGTGTCGATAGCCCACAATTTGCGCAAGATCTGGTTGTATTTGAAATCCAACGGTAAGCGCCTGGCTGATATGTGTCTTGCACCGGTATAATGGACCCGGGGCTAGTCGTAAATCTGAATTGTGCAAGCCAATTGGCCTGTTGGTGGCTGAATTTAACCCCCGCGATAGATGGGTCAGCGGTTTTTGCCATTAAAGTGGCTGCCTGATTTGATTTTTGTCAAAATTCAACAGCCCTCTGGCTGATGGCTATCGGACAGGCTCCCATGTGAATTAGCGGCTATTCCGCTTTTCTCAAGCGAACTTTTGAATCGTGGAACAAGATTAACTGGTATCGTTTTCACATTTATCCTTAAACGTTTATTACGCTAATTGAATCGAGCATTGGAGGGGGGCTGTTCAATTGTCGGATCATCTCCCGATTGGTTGTAGTATTGGGAGCAATACCGATAGTTTTGCCTTTATCGACTTATTTAGGATTCAAGGGTTCAAGGGGCCAAGGGGCCAAGTGAAATGCTAAAGAATTTCAAGGAAATGAACGTTTGGCAAAAGTCATACCGACTCTGTTTGGAGATTTACGCAATAACAGCAACGTTTCCGAAGGAAGAAAAATATGGGTTGACATCACAAATCAGAAGGTCGGTTGTTTCGATTCCCTCAAATATAGCAGAGGGATATGGACGAAAGACAATCCTGGATTATATCCGGATGCTGTACATATCATAAGGTTCTGTTTGCGAGTTGGAAACACAGCTATTATTGGCGGGGGATTTGGATTTAATTGAAAAAGGTGAAATGGAAACGATAAAAAACGACATAGCAGACGTAGAAAGAATGCTAAAAGCATTGATAAAGTCTATAGAAAACAAACCCTTGGACCCTTGACCCCTTGAATCCTTGGCCCCTCTTCTCCAACTAAATTGGAGAAGAACCCAATTGTCTAATAATATGCTACCTGAAGGGATCTGCTTTTCAGCTGGACAACCTTCGTTAATTCAGACTGAAAAGCAGATCCCTTCAGGTAGTCAAGGTGAATTGCCCAGCCCCCCTCCAACGTCATACAACCAAAAGCTACACATTGACTTCGCAAGTGAGCATTTCATTCGCTCTATCAGAAGAAAGGAAGCACAAGCATATCGAGACCACGAAAGGCAGCTTTCCGCAAACTGAGTCATAAGAAGAGGAGAAATGAGATGAAGATGATGACAACAATGATGTTGGCGGTGCTGATGGCGGCCGGGTTGGCTTAATCGGCGGAGAATCTGCCGGCAGCGAAGAGCTTTGACCAAACCGACGGGGTCCTGGCCAGGGCATGCGCGGTTGAGGACATCGAGTACAAGATCATGGTGCAGCGCGCCACGCAGAGCGGCGATCTATTACATGCCTGCGGTTGTCATGGTGGACTTCGTGAAGGGGGTCCGCCGTGATCTGGGTGGTGACGTCAACGATGTGGCCTACCTGAACGCGCCGCTGGGATCCGACGATGGGTTCCTGACCGCGAACGATGTGACGGCCTATAGTTGGGCACACCTGTCCTCTGAGAAAGATCCCCTCGTGGTCGAAAGTGCCGCCCGCCACGGATAAGGTCAGTTACTTCGGCAGCATACTGAACGTATGGTCTCAGCCCATCGAAGATGTCGGGCCTGCCGGCAGGGACAAAGGCAAAGGCGGGAAGTACCTGCTGCTGCCCCCCGGATACGATGGAAAGAAATCCAAAGCGGACCTTGAGAAGGAAGGCTACTTCGTATACCAGACGGACTCTAATGAGTACGGGTTCTCCTTTCGCCCGCGCCTCTATAACATCTATATGGCCTTCGGTTGTCAAGGAAAAAACTTCTCCTATAGATCGGAAAATAATGAAATAGAAAATATCAACTTCCGTCTTTGATTCAGATTTCTTGACAAGCGACTCGTTGGTTCCGGCTTTCGTCTTCTGTCGCGAGAGTCAGCGCGTTTTGATAACGCGTCTGCACCAAACATCTATCGGGATTAACTGAATCGCCAAATTGTTCTTTGACAATCAGCGTGCCACCATTGAGGCGGCTTCAGAATATATTTCGGTACCCTTATTCCGGCGCAATCAAAGCGAATCGGCTTGGCCGCCAAAGGCGAGCCATCCAGTTAGGGCGTCACTCGGAAAAGGGGCAGAACACGATCATCACCTGTCAAGCTATCCGTATATTGGATTGGAGCTGGAAAGTGCCGCCAATCAAGGCATGAGCTTCGGGTATTGGGTCCACTCTTTTTAGCAGTCGTGCTGCAGGTAGTAAATCAAGAGATTCAGATCCACCCATGTGATCTCAGTTAGGCCACAAGCTGACACCTTCCAGCTCCAAACCTATTGATCAAAGAATCGTTTCATATCGAACGCCTCTTTGTTTTTGAGCATAAAGTATATGGCCCGGCCCAGCTTGTGGGTGAAGATACCCAAGGCTTTGCCCTTGTTGTATTTTCGTTCCAGTTTGCCAGATAAATATTTGGCCTGGGCCGAGTCTCTGAGCATCAGGATCGCGGCTTCCTTAATCGCCCACTTGAGATGATGGTTGCCGATTTTCTTATTGGAATGTCCGGCCCATTTACCGTCGGATTCTTTTACCGGTCGGATCAGTCTGGCATAGGAGGAAAAATCCTGGACCCTGGGGAATCGTTTGATATCATGGATCTCATACAGAATCACCAGGGCCAGGATCTGCCCGACACCGGGATCGAGCGCAGCAGATACAAAGTGTGGTAATCATGCTGGCGGGCGGTTTTTTCGATATGCCATTCGAGCTTGTTTGAGGATCTGGTCGAGCGAATCGATCATGGCCAGATCGACCTCGACGCTTTTTCGAACCTCGGGATCTTCAAAGCGTTCGGCCACGCCATCATGGTTGTATTTTCGTGACAGTTTTTTTCTGAAAGCCGGCAGATTATACTGGGTGTTGGTGTTTTGGATATGCGCAACCAGTTCGGAGCAGCGCCGTGAAATGTACATTCGCCGTCGCAGCAGATCGCGGGTGGCACGCCATTTGGCCGGATAGGGGTAGGCCGTCGGAAAGTTACCGCCTTTGAGCAGCGATGGCGATTTTATAGGAATCGATCTTATCGTTTTTTGTTTTGCCGCCGTGGATGGCTTTCATGTATAATGCGTGTCCAAGGACAAAATCGATGTTGTGTTCGGCGCAAAGATCAGCGAGCCAATACCAGCAAAAGACGCATTCAACACCGACCACGACACCTTCAATGAATGGGAAAATCAGTTCGAAAAATCGTTCAGGATCGGTTTTGATATTCTTGTGGATAAGGACTTTTCCATTTTGTGCCAGGATGCAGACATACATTTTTCGTGCATGCAGATCGATGCCGCAGTAATACTTGTGTTGCTGGTTGTAAAATCTCATCGTTTGGCCTCCCATGAAAAAGCGAAAGTCAACAGTTAACTTCGCTTGTTAGGGTTTTTTTAAGGACAACGCCTCTTGAGCTGCACGTACTCAACTCATAGCTATCCCCAGTTAATGGTCACGTTAACCTCCCATTCGAGCTTTATGCTCAACATTCTGGTTCAAATAAGGCGTCCCAATCTCCAGAGCGACTTGGCCGGGTCAAGGCCTATGCGGGCTTACCTTATTGCGTGGACCATTAATGCTATTGAACTTCACCTTATAGATACCAATTAAGCGGCTTTGGGATTTAGTACTTTCGGATCATATGTAGTACTACTTTTGAGAACCCCATAAGCAATTGTCAGCAACTTACGCGCTAAGGCTACGACTGCAATCTTCTTGCCACGCCGCTGCTTTATTCGCTCGTAAAACAGCCTCAACGGCCTGGCCTCATAACTTTTCATGCGCGCCACCGTGTGGGCGCATTGCAGTAGCACCCGTCTGATCTCGTGCCGGCCGTCGCGACTGATTCGTCCTAAATGGGTCACCCCACCGCTTTGATAAATCCGTGGCGTTAATGCACCGTACTTGGCGATAGCCTTTTTACTGTCAAAACGATCTACCTTATCAACGGCGCTTATGATCACCCGGGATGAAAGCTCCCCGATCCCGGGAATACTCTGCAACCGCTGGATATCCTCATTTTCAATTGCCAATATTTGGCTGGTCAACTCTGACTCGGCTTTGTGCAGGCTTTCGATGCTGGTCATGTAACTGCTCAAGATAATCTTCTGGGTGTCGGCCAAGCGCATGCGCTCAAGATGCACCCGCCAATTGACGTGATTAAAAAACTTTTCCGGCAACCGATAACCTTCCTGTTTTAAACAACCTCGGATGCTGTTGATCAATGCCACCCGCTTGCTTTGAAGCGTATGCCGTGCGCTGATCAATTCGCGTAATTGACGCACCTGCCCCTCGACGATGTGCACCTTGCGCGGCAGCATGTCACCCCTGGCCAGCTGGGCCAGTTTGCGGGCATCGATCTTGTCTGTTTTGGCGCTGCTTTGACTGATCCATTTGATCTCATTAGGATGGACCACATGAAGGTGTACACCCTTGATTCGCTTCAATTCCAACGCCACCCACTTGAGCTGATTGCCAGCTTCAAACACCACCAGTTTGGTTTGTCGGCCCAGGTCCTTGATCATTTGTCGCAGGCCACCGAGGGTCGGTTTGATTTCACTGTTAAAAACCACTTTCTTTTTGGAATTGATCGCGTGTACCATAAAACTCTTGCTACTGATGTCCATTCCGACGTAAATCATTCTTGCCCCCTTTGGTTAGTTGTTTTTCGTACTCCAACTAACGGTTACGTCCAGCGACGTTCAACTGTCAATAGACAATTGAGGGCTTTTTCATAGTATCTCCTTTGGGTGAAGGTTAATGAAGACTGTCATCTCCATTATACCCTTCATCTGAGGGAAGGCCATAACTCGTATCAACGGGACCGACAAGGATGCCGGTGACTACGCGCAGGGGGTCAAAGTTTACTACCTTTCACAAGCGGACAACCCGCCAGCGACAAGGCACCTTGACGCGGCGGAAAAGAGCTCCAATTGCCTTCCCTACTACAACTACACGTTCTTCGAGGACATAGACCATGTCGTGCAGAACAATCCAATCCGACCACAGGACAAAGGGGTGTATTCGCTCCTCAAGGTCCTGGGCATCGAGAAGGGGAAGCCGTTCAAGCCGACCGAGCGGCAGAGAAAAGCCATTCACGAAGGCCTATTTCTCGCCTATGCGTCGATGCAGGACTACTTCGTAACGCTCGGCAAATCCATGGAACCTCTGTGGAAGGATGAAAGTGGGAATCCGAAAGTACATTGGATGTTCTGGCTTTTCGCGCCGGGTCAGGCCGAAGCCGGATTCCCTCATGAGACTGAGACCGAGGTGCTGGTGGATGACAGGTCGGCAAAATACTTCTATGTCACCTATCTGCCGAGGTACCTGGGCGGTGGCACCTTCTACCTGACGGGGCTGTTTGACTCCAATGGCGACATGTATGACGGCAAATTTACTTACAAGCTGAATGTCCCGAAGGATACACCAGCTAATGACTTCTTGTCGGTCATCGTCTACAGCATGGAAACGAAAAACTTCGTTAAGAACAGTCCGCGAGTGGGCCTCTCATCCCGCAATGCTGACAGCATGCAAGCTAATGCGGACGGCTCCTACGACGTCTACTTTGCGCCGAAGGCACCCAAGGGCAAGGAGTCGAAATGAATCCCGACGGGAGAAAATTTTTTCTTGCTCTTCCGCCTGTATGGACCGGATGGCAAAGACTGGTTCAAGACCTGGATGCTCGACGATCTTGAGAAGATATAGTAGCCCTTCCTTGTAGGGCTCTGCCCATGAATGAGCGAACAAACACATGCACTCGGACATCAAAAAGCGCCGCTCGTACCTCGCTCTGCTTTTCGCTGCCGGTGATGTGAGGCGTTCGTCGGCTCACAGCTTTGCACTCGGGGTTGGCCGCCCGCACTGCTCACTTTTGCCTACGGCAAACCGGTCGCTACGCTCCTGCCTTCGGACGCGCCCTCGCGGTGCCGCCCTTGCCGTCGGCTAATGTTTATGTCCACGCCTCACGACGTTGACAGGATTCATACATAGGGGACTTGCACCCCATAAGTTCACGCCCATACCGGGCGTACACAATACGCTCGAGGGGACTGTGCGTGTAACTCTGTTGCATCGATTCGGAGTGGTCCCACATAAGCAACCATACAATAGATAGAGCTATGCCAAGGTTAAACGCAGCCCCCCAGCTTTCCGTTATGCATGCTTTAAATAGCTTGACATCTATAATGGACCCCATTATAATATGACCCATGATAAAAACTTTTAAGTCTGCTGGTACAGAGGATATTTTTGATGGTGTGGCATCTCAAGCTGCTCGAAGATGCTGTCCACAATCCATTTGGCCGGTTGCTCGCCGAAAGTTAGATCAAATAAACCGTGTTCGAGAACTTAATGAACTTAAAGTGCCTCCAGGCAACCGACTGGAGCGCCTGAAAGGCGACCGGGAGAATCAATACAGTATCCGTATTAATCAACAATACCGAATTTGTTTTATATGGGAGGAAGGCCATGCCTACGAAATCGAAATCACAGATTACCACTAATGATGTAGTTGGTCGGCGACTGCCTCGAAATCGTCCCCCAACACATCCAGGGGAGATGCTTTTCGAGGAATTTGTTAAGCCGCTTGACCTTACACAAGCAGAACTTTCTCGTCGTCTGGGCGTTTCTTACCCTCGTCTGAACGAAATTATTAAAGGCAGGCGTTCGGTAACCCCGGATACTGCATTGCGGCTGTCCCGTGTTTTGGGTATGTCTGCAGATTTCTGGCTGGGTTTGCAACAGGATTGGGATCTTTGGCATGCCATGAATAGCCCTGAAGCAAAACAAATTAATCGCCTGAAACCAATTCCCAGAGATCAACATTCTTTTGCATAACCCGGCGTTTCACATTGACCGGGACCCCGGGGCGACCTTTTTTAATGGGACTTTCCGCTTCAAAGGTTCCTTAAAAGCAAGCCTGTGTTAGATACCCGGCAAGTGAACTTTTCGTTGGGCATTTGATGTCTGAACTGTGAACGACAGAACTAACGAAAATACAGAGGAGATGACATGACGGTATGCCATAAGATCAGTTCCGCGCTTAGATGGGCAGCCATTGGCGCACTACTCAGTGGGAGTGTCTTGCTCCATGGTTCCGCTTTGGCGCAAGAAAAAATATCCGGGTCGGATAGACCCAATATCCTGGTTATCATGGGGGACGATGTTGGGTACTGGAACCTAAGCTATAACAATCAGGGCATGATGGGGTATTGAACACCGCACATCGACCGAGTCGCTGCTGAGGGAATGAGGTTTACCGACTACTACGGGCAGCAAAGCTGCACAGCCGGACGAGCGGCCTTCATCACGGGGCAAAGCCCTATGCGGACAGGCCTCACCAAGGTGGGCACCCCTGGCGCACGCGTGGGACTCCAGCCGGAAGATCCAACCATCGCGGGTCTGCTCAAGCCGCTCGGCTATGTCACCGGCCAGTTCGGGAAGAACCACTTGGGTGACCGCAACGAATTCTTGCCCACGGTCCATGGTTTCGATGAATTCTTCGGTAATCTCTACCACCTCAATGCCGAGGAGGAGCCTGAGCGCCAGCACTATCCCAAGTATGAAGGCTTTCACGAGCGCCGTGGTCCGCGCGGTGTGCTTCATTCCTGGGCCACAGAGGAGGATGACCCCACCGAGCACCCCCGCTGGGGGCGCGTGGGCAAACAGAAAATCGAAGACTCGGGGCCGTTGACTCGAAAACGCATGGAGACCGTAGACGATGAGTTCTTGGCCGCCGCGAAGGACTTCATCAACCGGGCGCATGATCAAGGCGATCCCTTCTTCGTGTGGTTCAATCCGTCGCGGATGCATGTCTACACACACATTCGCGAGGAGCACAAGGGAATCTCCGGACCCAACGGAAACTTCTACTCTGACGGTATGGTGGAGTACGACAATATGATCGGCGCACTGTTGCAGCAGCTGGATGACCTTGGCATCGCCGATAATACCATTGTAATCATCACCACGGACAACGGTCCCCACTTCAACGAATGGCCGGACGGCGCCATCACGCCGTTTCGCGGCGAGAAGAATAGCAACTGGGAGGGCGCTTATCGTGTCCCCACCGTGGCGCGGTGGCCCGGTCGGATTCCGGCGGGCAAGGTGTCCAACGGGATTGTCGCGCACCAGGATTGGTTGCCCACCTTGCTGGCGGCAGCGGGCGACCAGACTGTTAATGATAGGCTCCTTGAGGGAGCCCGGTTCGGCGACAGGACCTACCGTGTCCACATCGATGGCTATGACCTGACTGAACACTTGACGGCAGACCAGCCCAGTCCGCGCCGCCTGTTCGTGTACCCGACGGATACAGGGGAAATCTGCGGAATCCGCTACGATGATTGGAAGATCGTCTATATGGAGCAGCGAGCAAAAAAAATGGACATCTGGCGGGAACCGTTTGTCACGCTGCGCGCTCCCAAGGTATTCAACCTGCGTTTTGACCCATTCGAGCGCGCAGATACGGATGCCAACATCTATGACCGCTGGTGGATGGAGAACAGTGCGAACCTGATGCCCGCTGGGGATATTGCCATGAAGTATTTCCAGACATACGAGGAGTTTCCCCACGGCAGAAACCCCAAAGCTATGACTTGAACGAGATCATGCGAAGGCTGGGGAACCAGCAGGTTAACCATTAACGAACATACCAACCAAGGACTCAGACATGCAAAAACATAGTCGTTGCCGTTTCTATCAGTCGCTGCTCTGCGTCGGAGTATGTCTCGCTGTCATACAATTAATTCCCATGCGTGCCGCAGCTCAGGGCGATGGGCCAAGGGCCTATTTCCCCGCGCCGGTCGACCTGAACCTGATAACGGGTTATGGGCTGTTCTTACAAGGAAACAAATCGCTGGATTCTGGAGTCGTCTTTCCAGAGGGTGATCTGGACATGAATGTCGGTGTGGTTCAGTACACACGCAGCCTTGGGGTCGCAGGGCAGTCTGCCGGATTGTTCGCCGTTGTGCCTGCCGGAGAAGTATCCGGGACGCTGGCTGGATCCCGGGTATCCCCCGAGTCCAATAGCTCCGGATTGGGAGACGTTCTTCTTGGTGGAGCCTTCTGTCTGTATGGCATGCCCGCGATGACACTCGATGAATATCCCCGTTTCGATCCCGGATTCGCTCTTGCCATTTTGACCAGAGTCAGCGCCCCCTCAGGAGAGTACGACTCCTCGCAACCGATCAACCTCGGCGCCAACCGCTGGAGCGTGCAACTGGGGGTTCCCATCTTCTACTATGTTGGTGAGAGCCTGCTGGATGAAGACCTGACCACATTCGAATTCTTGCCCTCGGTAACATTATTTACCGATAACGACGATCCCTTCGGCGGAGATTCGTTGGAACAGGATCCCCTTTTCCGGGTAGAGGCACACGTTACAAGGAACATAAATCGCGCTTTTTGGTTGTCGATCGATGGCTTGTGGACGTATGGAGGCGAAACAGCGATGGATGGACAGGGAGCCGACAACACGCAGCGATCCCTCTCTTTAGGCGGGACCGCAGGTGTCAATCTGAGCCCCGCGCTGTCGGTGAAAGCCAGCTACGGTGAAGTCGTTGACCGCAACGATGACGGTCCCGATGGTCGGATGTTCCGGCTGGTGGCGTCCGTGCTTTTCTGAGCGATGTCGCGCTATACCGGAATTTGCGACAAAGCAATCGAAGCTCAACCATAGCATCGAACGCGACGTCGTGATGGCCTTCACGACGCAGTTCATGCTGGTCGATGGGTCCGGCGCTTCGCGCCGGACCCATCGGGCCGCGGGTGAGCAGTAGAGACCCGCGAAGCGCGGCCCATCAACGCGGTTCGAGTCAGACAAGCAGTCGCTTGCTGCTCACCCGCGGCCCGTTATGCATCTTAAAAAAGCTTGACAAAGCGTACGCAATAACGTACATATGAATAGGTTCGAAAATTTTATTATAAGAGGTAAATCATGCCGACATTAACTGTCACAGAAGCAAGGTCGAAACTCTATGGCCTGATCGATAAAACAACTGCGTCCCATGAGCCAATAATTATAAAAGGCAAACGCGGTAATGCGGTGCTTATCTCTGAAGATGACTGGCGTTCTATCCAAGAAACAATTTATCTCCTGAACATTCCAGGTATGCGGGAATCAATACGAGACGGTTTAGCCACCCCCGTCGAGGAGTGTACAGAGGAACTTGCTTGGTAATGTGGCTGATCGTCTTCACAAAGCAAGTGCAAAAAAATGCAAAAAAACTTTCTTCTGCCGGTTTAAGGCCAAAAGCAGAGATTTTGATTGAGGTTTTGCGTGAAAATCCTTTTGTGACACATCCTCCCTATGAAAAGTTATTGGGTGATTTATCAGGGGCCTATTCCCGTCGCATCAATATTCAACATCGCCTTGTCTATCAAGTTTTTGAGGCTGAAAAAACAGTTAAAATTATACGAATGTGGACTCATTACGAATAATTTTTTGCGGTTCTCTATGAAGCTCCAGCGAGTTTAGTTGTGTGGCCGGATCTGTCACACGTATGCGTTATGATGGTCTCAAAACCAATAAAAAAAAGAGACCGCCATGACAGACTTTACCTTCAGCATTATCTGGACGACTGTTTCTTTCGATTCAATCGTTGGAAATCAAAGAGCATCGGCAAAAATTTCATGCGCATCGTAAAGCAGGCGGTAAAGACACTCAAGATAACTTGGCCAGATATATCCTGGGATCTGGACCCGCTATCCGAGTATTTTGCGACAACTGGAGCTTCACAGAGAACCGTATAATTTTTTTGCATCAATCGCCTCCAGCATACCCCGGAGGGCGCGCGCGCCCTCCGGGTCTGCTGAGGCGTGACATAAGGCAGCGACTCCAGAAAACCAACCACCAACACAAAGCGGGAGGAATCCACAATGACAACAGCAATCATATTCCACGAAGTTCAGGATGGTGCAGTCTGGGCCAGAGCCTGGAAGAAGGGGCCAGGAAGCCGACATGAAATGTTCGGGAAAATTGGAGTGAAGTGCCGAAACTTCCGCGACCCCAACAACACCGATGCTACGGGCATTTTGGCTGAGATACCCGATATGGCGAAATTCCAGGAGCTTCTGCAGTCCGCCGAAGGCCAGAGGGCGATGCAGGAAGATGGTCTGAAGGTCGAGACAATGCAAATGCTGGTCGAGTTCACCCCTTAGTGCTCCTGTTCGCAAATACGATGACATTCGGCCGCCAATCCATTCGGGCTGACGGCGTTGCGAAAACACGCAATATTCCCGATATTGCTTATTTTCCGCGCCTTGTCAGCCCGGCGCCTTGACGCCCTCATTACGTCACCGTTTTTACGAACAGGACCACTTAGCTGGAGAACTAGTCGAACCGACTAACGATTGCAGCGGACGGCGCTGGCACGCCGCCGCTGAACCGAAGCGTTGTGCAGCAAGGAAAATGAAATGACAACCTACCTTGTTCGCCTAAGCGGACAGAACTTCTTAGTTGATGGTGACGAAGGACCCAGGAAGAAAAGCTTCCAAGCAACACGGCTTGTCGAGGCAGAGAATCAAAATCTGGCTGAAGCTCTTGCCCGCGAATTGATCGGCAACTATCCGCGTCTTCAAAAAATTATATTAAACGAAGTGTCAGATCCACCGGTGATATCTCTGGTGAGTATTAGTGAAGTACCTGCTATGGCATATGATGCTCAGAATCGTGCAATTCATTCTACTGGGAAAAGGGATAAAATTATTAGATCGGGCTGCACAACATGGCGTTGTGAGGTAAAATGAGTCACATCATAGTTGCTATTTTTTTTGTCGCCACCATTGTTGGTTTAAAAAAGCCAATATACGGTTCTGTTGCAGGACTGTTGTTATCAATAGGGTACTGCTATTTTGAAACAAATATTGGCATCTATTCATGGGTGTTTTTTCCGATACTTGGCACACTTTTCGGCCTTATGTTCCCTTTATCAATAAGATGGTTGTTTTCAGGTTTAAGGGGTGGAAGAGGCAAGACTGAGCCCGGCACAACATATATCGGTGGCTTTGGGGTTGGAAGAGAAGGTCAGTATTTTGGAGGAAAATGGGCTGATGGTATTATACCTTCAGATAATGAAAAGACGGGATGGACTGAAAACAAGCAAGAGAGGCGTGAAAGAAATATCGGAATATTAATAAGGTATCTCACCGCACCAATAATCTTGCTTCTAGCGATCATTGCATTCAGTCTTCTGCATTTAAATAGATAGCTCACAACGACCGAGCTGATCTTTCAGCTTCCGCGCCCGCTTGGAGATAACCAATTTGAAGAGATGAAGCTTATAACAAAATTTTAAATGAATCGTTGGCTTGAGCGCTGATTCACGATCGCCAACCTGTCGCTGGAGCATATTTTCTGTAATCAACCTTTTTACACTTTGAATAATTCGGAGGAATGCATGGCTGCCAATGACCGCCGGCGTTATGAAGGAATAATGAATGAGACACAGGGAACGAAACTATCTTTTCGCTGATTTCGATTTGTCTGACTCTTTACAAGCAAATCAAGCAGGAATTCAGGAACAAGTTGATCGTATTCCTAAAGATCAATTTCTCAATAGCCCATACGATGATGTAATTGATCATTTAGTGTCTCAGAATACAATTGAACCGTTAATTATTTACGAAGACAGGATAGCCGCATCGGAGCCCTCTGAGTGTAAAGTAGATGTTTCTGGAGATCCACACAGGTTTATAAGAGATACGAATAAACCTTTTTATATCCCTGGCCATGAAATATCCGTTGAAATTCCATTTTCGGGGGATCATAATTTATTGCGAGCCAAGACGCGCACATGGAGTTCCGTACTCCCAACTGGTGAGATCAGACAAAGCCGAAATGGCATTGGAAAAATTGTTACTACATTTCGCCAACCTCATGATGCAGATCCAAGTCAAATTAAAAAAAATTTTGATAGAAATCTTAAAATAATCAAAGAATATGTAAGTTGGTCAAAATCCCAGGTAGATGCTTTTAATCAATCTCTACCGCGTCTAGTGAAAAAGGCAGTAGATTTCAGAAGGGAGAAATTAAAAAAACAAAACTCCATTACTGACCTTCTTGGAATTCCATTAAAACCTAAAAGTGGTTCTCCAAGCTTCGATCCATTAAAAGTAAATAAAAAAATCACCAAGCCGCTACCTCCCCCTCCTAAAGAAGGATATAAGGCAGAACCAGGAATTACAGATAGTGATTACGATAATATCCTTAAATTAATCCGGCATAGTGGAATTAGCTTTAAAAAAACACCCAAAACATTTTTTGTACATGACGAGGAAGAGCTCAGAGATATAATTTTGTCCCAACTTAACGCGGTATACGAAGGTGAGGCAAAGGGAGAGACTTTTAATAAATCAGGAAAGACAGATATTCTAATTTCAGAGGAAAGTCGTTCAGCATTTATTGCAGAGTGTAAAATCTAGCGTAGCCAAAAAAGTTTCTCAGAAGCAATAGATCAGCTACTAAGTTATTTACTTACCCGGTCCTGACCATCGCCGAGCCCATTTACCCGGCCTATACCGAACTGGACGTTCGCAACACCCAGCCACCGCCGCGCTTTGAGGTCAAGGCACCGAAAGGTGCGCCCAACGTCGTCATTGTCCTGATCGATGACCTCGGTTTCGGGGCCACCACCACCTTTGGCGGGCCGATCCCTACCCCGACATTCGACCGCCTCGCCGAAGACCGGCCTCCGCTACAACAACTTCCACACGACCGCGCTTTGCTCGCCGCCTCGGGTGGCACTGAAGTGCGGCCGGAACCACCACACCGCCAATGCCGGATCGATCATGGAGACATCGACCGCCTATCCCGGCAACACGGGAGCGATTCCGAACCGCGTCGCTCCGCTAGCCGAAATGCTGCGGCTCAACGGCTACAGCACCGGCGCCTTCGGCAAGTGGCACGAGACCGCCGCCTGGGAGACCAGCGTGTCCGGTCCTTTCGACCGCTGGCCGACGCATCAGGGCTTCGACAAGTTCTACGGATTCATCGGCGGCGAGACCGACCAGTGGGCGCCTCTCATCTACGACGGCTTAAAGAAGGTCAATCCGCCCAAAAAGGAGAACTACCACTTCACCGACGACATGACCGACCAGGCCATCAACTGGGTGAAGGCCCAGCAGTCGATGACGCCGGACAAGCCGTTCTTCATGTATTTCGCTACCGGCGCGATCCACGCGCCCCATCATGTGCCGCAAGGAATGGATCGAGAAGTTCCACGGCAAGTTCGACGATGGCTGGGACAAAGTGCGCGAGGCGACCATCGAACGGCAGAAGAAGGCGGGCATCATTCCCGCGAACACGCAGTTGCCGCCGAGACCGGAGGACCTTGCCGCCTGGGACTCGTTGCCGGAAGCGCACAAGAAACTGTTCCGCCGCCAGGCCGAGGTGTTCGCCGGTTTCGTCGCCCACACCGATCACAATGTCGGCCGTCTCGTGGATGCGATCGAGGGGATCGGCGAACTCGATAACACGCTGATCTTCTACATTGCCGGCGACAACGGCACAAGCGCCGAAGGCGGCATGGTCGGCATGTACAACGAGATGACCTACTTCAACGGCGTTGAGGAAAAGGTCGAGGACCTGATCCCCCTGATCGACAAATGGGGCAGCAAAGAGACCTTCCCCCACATGGCGGCGGCCTGGGCGGTGGCCTTCGACGCACCCTTCAAGTGGACCAAACAGGTGGCTTCCGATTTCGGCGGCACGCGCAACGGCATGGTCGCCCACTGGCCACAAGGGATCAAACAAGGCGGCGGCATGCGCACGCAGTTCGGCCATGTGATTGACATCGCCCCCACCATTCTCGAAGCGTGCAGCCTCCCCGAGCCGAAGATCGTCAACGGCACACCGCAGGTGCCGATCGAGGGAATTAGCCTGCTCTATACTTTCAACGACGCGGATGCTGCCGAGCGGCACACGACTCAGTATTTCGAGATGTTCGGCAACCGCGCGATCTACCGTGATGGCTGGATGGCCCGCACGATCCATCGCGCACCCTGGCAAACCGGCAAGCAGAAGCCGCTCACGGAGGATGTGTGGGAGTCTGTACGATGTGCGCAAGCGACTTCAGCCTCGCCAACAACCTCTCCGATCAGACACCCAGACAAGCTCGATCAGATGAAGGACTCTGTTCATGATCGAGGCTGCGAAGTACAACGTGCTGCCCATCGACGACCGCACGATCGAACGCACCAATCCCTCAACTGGCTGGCCGGCCTGATTTGCTCGGCGGCCGCACGTCGTTGACTCTCTACGAAGGCATGGAGGGCATGATGGAAAACACCTTCATGAACGTGAAGAACCGTTCCAAGACGGTCACTGCGGAGCTTGAGATCCCCGAAGGCGAGCATCAGGCGCCGTGATCGTGCAGGGCGGCCGTTTTACGTTGTCTATGGATAAACGGTATCTTCTTTTGATAGCATATGAAAATTATAGTCATCATTTACATTATTTTGATCAAAATTACTGTTCAACCAAGGAAGGTGTGAGTAATGGCAATGGGAAAACGCATTATTGAAACTGCCATGGAAAACGGGGCAACTCTTGCCGGTATAGCAAGCATGAAAGCTATTAAAGGGTCGGCGTCGCACACGATATATACTAAAATGGGAGATTATGCAGGAATCGGCACTGTTAAAGATGATGCTCTTCCAGCCAATCAATTATTCACTTGGCCTGATTCTGTAAAATCTATACTTGTGATAGGCCTTTCACATCCGGAAGGTAAACCGGAGCTTGATTGGTGGGATGGCAGAGGTACACCCGGTAACCGTATTTTGATTGATATCATAAAGCGGACAAGCCAACAGATTGAAAACGCCCTGAAAGTAAAAACCAGAAAGCTTCATTATTATGTTGAAAAAGGTGGAATTTTTCTCAAAGATGCAGCGGTGCTTGCCGGGTTTGGATGTATTGGAAAGAATAATATGCTTATAACTCCGTCATATGGTCCTAGAATCCGACTCAGGGCATTATTTTTAGATGCTGAGATACTCCCAACCGGACCAATAGCTTTTGATCCCTGTGCCGACTGTAAAGTTTATTGCAGAAGAGTTTGCCCCGAAAATGCTATGGATGAGAAAGCAGCAATTTTTAAGGCGATTGAATTTTTTGATTGTTTGCCTGGAAGAGATGGCACTTATAATAGAGAACTCTGTAATGTAAGAATGGAAAAGGATGTTGCCGAGAGTTCTAAAAACAACTACGGCAAGCAGCCTGCGATTAAATATTGTAGAAAGTGTGAGTTCGTATGCCCGGCAGGAAAAAAAGGAAGGAAGTCAATGACCGGAGTCATATAACCCCGCTGCTTCAGGGGGACGGCAAAAAGCGCACCGCCCCTGAGCAGTTCGTTATGTCCACTTCCGGCGCGGTTATCCTATAGTTTGTGTGCTTTTTGCCCCATGATCTCATAATCCCGGAATACCGGACGGTTTGAAAAGGCGGAACAGTTTTCCCTCGAAATTCCGGGTGATCACTGAATGACAGTAGCCTATTTCCGGGTACCACCACTCGGATAGGTGTTCAGATTCCACAATTGCGGTCCACCCCACAATGGATATTGACCGTCATCAGCCACGCGATGGCCGACCTCAGAAATGGCCAGCCTTTCCAGAGTTTCCGGTAGTGGAAAGCCGGTATCAGGATCATAGCCGACCGCTTTTTAGTAGTCACGGAGCATCCGGGAGTGAGCTATCCGTTGCCTTTCTCCCCCTGGACTCTTCTTTACATCGGGCTTTTGCGGCAGACTGTCATGGTCGATGGTGATTCCCTGCCGGATATTGAAAGCCCGCTCTACGGCATGGATACGATCGGCGGTGTCGACGATCTCTTTCCCGGTAAAATCAAAGCCGGTGGCCGCCGTCAATAACTCGGCCAGCCCATCCCACAAGCCTGATTTCCAGATCAGGGGTACCGCGCAAGCCCAGGAGTTGACGGCCCCTTTACAGCGCCCAATGGTGTCGGCAATGACAGCAGCGCGTTAACCGGCGATGATGGATTGAACCGGATCATCAGTTAATATGTGCCGCTCAACGAGGGTAGCGAGGATCTCCTCGGGAGAGTTGTCGCCCGCACTCCAGCTCCGGCCTCGCAGATGATCGGCACCGCGACTGGAGACCGCGTGGGCCAAGGCGTAGAGGCCCGGCGGGTGGGGGCCGCGGCTAAGTGCACCTATTCGCAAATACGATGACATTCGACCGCCAATCCATCCGGGCTAACGGTGTTGCGAAAAAACGCAATATTCCCGATATTGCTTATTTTCCGCGCCTTGTCAGCCCGGCGCCTTGACGTCCTCATTACGTCACCGTTTTTACGAACAGGAGCACTAAGTCCTTTCACGTGATAACAGTAATCCATGGCACTGGGGCCAATGCGTTTGGCCAGGCTGTAGAGCCCCTCGGCAATAAGGTTTCCGAATCCTTCCCGCAAAACCGTTTTGTGGATCAGTTCCACCTGGGCGTCAGCGTATTCCCAGGTAAGCTGCAGGCCGTCGGTCTCCGCGTCGGTGATAATGCCCCGGTTGTAAAGGTCCTTGGCCAGGGCGATGGTTTTGCCCAGGGCGATGACATCGAGGCCGTAAAGATCCGCCAGGTTTTCCATCTCCATGATGGCCACCGGGTCTTCAATGCCGCAGTTGGTGCCGAGGCAGTATATGGCTTCATACACGAGCGCCTCGCCGCGCTCTCCTTTTCTGCGGCCCGCTGGAATCTCAAAGATGTTTTGACATTTGATGTGACAGCTCTGGCAGCCGGCGCGACCCACCTCGTACTGCTTCCACGCCTCGGGGCGCAGCGCTTGTGGAACGGCATCTGCAGACAGTTGCGATGCGAAATTGCGGGAGCCCGGAAACCAGTTCGTCATGCCGTAGTGGGAGCCGTACACGGCCGAGATTTCCCGTTGGGCCGAATCCTTGGCCAAATATTTGCGATCCGCTGAGGCCAGGGATAAAAAGCGGTCGCGATCGTGAAGGGCCACCTTTTTGCTGCCGCGCACCACGATGGCTTTCAGGTATTTGCTGCCCCAGACCGCGCCGCTGCCGCAGGCGGCCGAGGCGTATTTGTCCACCATGGTGGACGCCATGCGCACCAGGTTTTCGCCGGCCTGGCCGATACAGGCCACGCTTGTGTTTTCGCCGTGGCGATGCTTCAGAAGGTCCGTTGTTTCCCAAACACTGGCGCCCCACAGGTCGCCGGCCGGCAGTAAGGTCGTTTTATTGTCCCATCCGGGGATTGAGAGAAAAACCCTCGCCTTTAGGCGAAGACTTCAGTTTGATTGTTGATGCCGCCCCAAGGGTTCAAGGATTCAAGGGTTCGCGCAAAGGCTTAGATGGTCTTTTCACTTGAACCCTCGACCCCTTGGATCCTTGGACCCCAAGCCTTCGGCTTTAGCCGTAGGTGGTTGACTTTCCCTGTGGTTAAATTTGCCTCCAGTATGGTTCCGCACCAGCCATTCATGATGGCGTCGTAAAAAGTCCCATCTACTGCGTTGTAGTGATTTTTCAGATCCTCGGCATACTA
The DNA here is from genome assembly GCA_963783425.1 of uncultured delta proteobacterium. Taxonomy (GTDB): domain Bacteria; phylum Desulfobacterota; class Desulfobacteria; order Desulfobacterales; family QNYZ01; genus CAWANO01. Next base: position 107,897 of record CAWANO010000019.1, on the reverse strand, counting down.
CATGTATAGCCTCGGCCCTGAAAAATCACTACGCCTTGTATATGAAACTTTTTACTTAGCCATCGCGCTACTTTTTACGAGTTCATCATCCGTGTAGTCACCACTTTTTTAAAAAGGCTGTTAAATACGATCCGTCGTCGCGCGCATGATCTCGACTACCCGCGTCAGGTCATCGGGGTGATCCACACCGAGTGTGGCCGCGTCAGTGATTTGCACGTGAATCGGTATGTCGTTTTCCAGCAGGCGCAGCATCTCCAGCCGTTCGACCTTTTCGAGCAGGGTGGGGCCCAAGGCAACGAAACGTTTCAAATGGCGCATGCGATAGGCGTAAAGACCAATGTGGCCGTAGATGGCATGATCTTCTCCGCCGGCATCGTAGGGAAGGGTGGCACGCGAGAAGTAGAGGCCGCGGCCGGATTTTGAAACCACCACGGTGACGCGGTTGGGATTTTGGGCCGCTTCTGGCGAGATAGGGTGGGCCAGGGTGGTCACCCCGATGGCGGCGTCCGTGAATGGGGCCACCAGGGTGGTGATCATGGCCGGATCGAGCAACGGTTCATCGCCCTGGACGTTGACCACCACGGCGCTGTCGGGCACCTGTAATTTTTTAGCGGCCTCCAGGATACGGTCGGTGCCGCTGGGGTGATCGGAGCGGGTCATGATCACCGCCACATCGAGTGAGCGGGCGGCTTCGTAGATGCGCTGGTCGTCGGTGGCCAGGACCACCTGATCGAGCTGCGAGCAGCTCTTGGCACGCTGATAGACATGCCAGAACATGGGCTTGCCCAGAATGTCCGCCAGGGGTTTGCCTGGAAAGCGGGTGGATTGATAGCGGGCCGGGATGATGCCGACGCAGGGTGCGGCAGGTTTCATGGTCTCTCCATTGTCAAAGCTTCGTTTTGAAACAGGCTCTCAAGGATAAATTTACGACAAGAACCGTTCGATTAAACCAATAGCCTGTGCCGTACCTCCCTGCTTGGCGCGAATATAGGTCGACATCTCGCTTTTAACCTGGTCACGCGGGATCGGTGCTGCCAGGTGCTTGATCAGTTCAGCGGCCACGGCGTCGGCGTCGGCGCCGATTTTAACCAATCCCCGATGCACCAACTCCTGCCCTACCCAGCGGAAGTTGTCCCAATGAGGCCCGATCACCGGCACGATCCCCGCCAGCAAAGGCTCCAGGAAATTTTGTCCACCCAGCGGCGCCAGACTGCCGCCCACGAAAGCAGCACCCGCCTGGGCGTAGGCGGCTTTCAGCTCCCCGACCGTATTCCACAGCACAACCGTGCCGGGTTTAATGTCGGCTTTGATCTGAGAGCGCAGCATCCACTGGGCGCCGAGCTGGTCAAGCAGATCCCGCCACGGATCCAGGTGGTGGATGTGGCGCGGCACCAGCGCCACCACCACTTCGGGCGTCTGATCGCGCAGGCGGGAGATGATCTCGCCCACAACCGTTCGCTCGGGTTCCCGAACCGACCCCAGCACCACAAAGTGCCCCCCGGGGGAGAGGGGCAGGCAGGGTGGCGACGGGGTTTCCGGCACATCCTGGGTGAGCTGGTCGAATTTGATGTTGGGCATGGTGGTGACGCGGCTTTTGCCGAAGAGGGCCGCGAAACGGGCGGCATCGGACGGGCTGATGGCTAAAATTCGATCAGGCGCAGCGGCCTGCAGGTGCGGGCAGATCAGTTTGAGGTGCCTGAAACTGGGCGCTGAGAGGCGGCCGTTGATCACCAGCAACGGGATCTGCCGCCGCTTCAGGCAGTGCATCATGCCGGGCCACAACTCGCCTTCGAGCAATACAGCGGCGCGCGGTTGAATCTGTTCGATGGCCTTGCCCATCAAAGAGGGGGCGTCGAAGGGAAAGTAGGCCGCCTTGACGGTGTTTCGGCGATGTGGGCCGTTGCCACGCGCTTCACAGGCCGATGTCAAAATTGTTTTGCCTTCGGCGGTATTGGTCGTCACCAGAATCGAGGGGTTGCTGACCTGTTGCAGCTTTAGGATGATCTCCAGGGCCAGATAGACCTCGCCCACTGAAGCGGCGTGGATCCACAGGTCGCTCTTGGGGTAGGGCGGGGCTTGCAGGCACCGCTGAGGGTATCCGGCCGCCAAGCGCTGGTTGTGACCCAAAAGCGGGATCGCCGCTTGCCACGCCAGATCGTAAAGGCGGTAGAGAAGAGGCAGGCGCGGCGGGCTAATCTGGGGAACCATCGCTGGCAAGGTCGCGGCTGCGATTGACCTGCTCGATCACCTGGGTGGTGCTGACCCCGGCTTCCAGAGGGATCAGCGCAACGCGGCCACCCCAGCGGGTGACCGCATCGTGGCCCACTACCGTTTCAGGGGTGTAATCACCGCCTTTGACGAGGATGTTCGGCTGGAAGGCTTCGATCAGATCGATGGGGGTGTCCGCCTCGAAAAGCACCACCAGATCCACACAGCCGATGTTGGCCATGAGCAGCGAGCGCGAGGTTTCGGACATGATGGGCCTGGTTGGCCCTTTGAGGCGTTGCACGGAGCTGTCGCTGTTGAGTCCCACCACCAAACGGTCGCCCATGGCGGCCGCGGTCTGCAGGAGTTTGATGTGGCCGATGTGCAAGATGTCGAAACAGCCATTGGTGAAGACAACGCGGTCGCCCGAGGCGCGCCACTTGGCGATCACCCCGGCGGCTTGATCGCGGGGCCGAATCTTGCCGTGGGCGATGGTGTTCTGATCGCTCAGGGCGGCTTTGAGCTCGTCGCGGTCAATGGGTTGCGTGCCGAGCTTGCCCACCACCACTCCGGCGGCGGTGTTGGCCAGGCGGGCGGCATCAACCATGCTGCATCCCGTGGCGCGGGCGGCGGCCAGCGTGGCGATCACCGTATCTCCGGCGCCGGAAACGTCCGACACTTCGCGCATTTTGGCCGGAATCTGCAGCATGGCCAGATCGCGGCCGAAAAGGGCCATGCCTTCAGCTCCCATGGTCACCAGCAGATATTCGAGATCCAGCTGGGCCAGCAGGCTTTGGGCGCGCGCCTCGAGCTCGCTACTGTTTGCGGCTGGTCCGGCAAAGAGCGCGTTGAACTCCGTCAAATTGGGGGTGATACAGGTGGCACCGGCATATTTCTCCCAGGCGATGCCTTTAGGATCGACAAAAACCGGTGTTTTCGCCGAGCGGCACAGGCCGATGGTCTCCTGCGCCAGGCTGGTCTTGAAGACCCCCTTGGCGTAGTCGGAAACGATCACCGCCCGAGTTTCGGGCAATTTGCTTTGAAGTGCCGCCAGCAGTTGGTCGCGGACCCCGGCTGTGATGGGGGTGGTATCCTCCTCATCGACCCGCAACAATTGCTGGCGTGCGCCGATCATGCGCGTTTTGGTGGTGGTCGGGTGCGCCGCCACCACCACCAGCGGTCCGCTGATCTGCCGGTCGCGGGCCAGCCGTTGGATATCCTCACCGGCCGCATCGCCCCCACGCACCCCCAGCAGCGCCGTCTGGCACAGGAGCTGGGCCAGATTCAAGGCCACGTTGCCAGCCCCGCCCAAGGTTTTGGTTTTGCGCTGGACCTTGAAGATGGGCACCGGGGCCTCCGGGGAGATCTGGTCGACGTCGCCCCAGTAGTAGAGATCGAGCATCACATCGCCGATAACGACCACCCCTGTGTTGCTAAAGTCGGGTAGCAAGCCGGATTGGGAATTGAATAACGGCATCAGCCATCCGATTTCGCTGTCGGTTCCAGAGCCAGTTGTTCGATGACGGTTGCCCAGCAGTGCAGAATAAATATATGGGCTTCCTGGATGCGCTGGGTGTTGCGGGAGGGGACCTTGACGGTGTTGGCGACAACTTCGGAGAGCTTGCCGCCGCCGGCCCCGGTCAGGGCGAAAGTTGACAGGCCCTTGGCCTCGGCCGCAGCCACGGCCGACAGTACGTTGGGGGAGTTTCCCGAGGTGGATAGGCCGATCAGGGCATCACCGGATCTGGCCAGCGCTTCCACCTGGCGTGCAAACACGGCCTCATAGCCGTAATCATTAGCCAGGGCGGTGAGGATCGAGGTGTCGGTGGTCAAAGCCACGGCCGGCAGAGCGCGGCGTTCGGTCTGCAGGCGCCCCACCACTTCGGCGGCAAAGTGCTGGGCGTCGGCGGCAGATCCGCCATTTCCGCAAACGAATATGATGCCGCCCCGCGTGACAGTTTGCCGCAATCGCAGGCCGAGGGCCTCGATCTGCGACAGCTCCGCCAGCAGGGATTGAAAGCAGTTGATGTGATCTGTAAGGTGCGCCTTGAACATGAAACGGTCTCCGGATCTGCAATCTGTGGCCCCATGGTTCGCTTCACACATATCAACAGGCATGCCAAGATTCAAGTTGTAAGATGGTCTGAGCGACGGCCTTGCTTGTAAATTGCCATGTGCTCTGCTATTTCTTCATTGTTAGCGGCTTGGGTCGCAGGGGTTTGGCCGGATGCAGGGCTGGCTTTGGATGCGGAGTCGACGGTTTCTCAACCAGATAAGCCTGTTTCAGATGTCCCGTTTTTCCCAGACCCTGCGTCTGGCGCCAATTGTATTCCTCGAAATACAGGCAGTACTTTCGCGGTCAAATTTGGCCCCATGCTTGACCTCGGACCAACTAAAACGTTTTGAAACAGGCTCAGATAACAACCCAAAACAGGGATTTGGCGATGGTGATCAGTGACGATCTGCTGGAGATGCTCGCTTGCCCCCAGTGCAAGCAGGCGGTGGTACTGAACGAGGCCAAGGATGGTTTGATCTGCCGGGCCTGTCAACTGTCGTACCCCATCAAGGACGACATACCGGTGATGTTGGTTGACGAGGCCGATTCGCTGGAATGATCTTGTAAGCGAACCGCTATCGCCCTGCCATGAGTCAACCCAGCCCGCCCGCACCGGCCAAACTGGTGATTGGTTTTCTTCTCTGCGATCGTGACCTGGCCGCGCCTGTCATTGGCAGCCTCGTGGAGCGATTCGGCGCCATCGACCTGGTGAGCCAGTGGATGCCCTTTGACTACACCGCTTATTACGCCAAAGAGATGGGGCAACCGCTGTTCAGACGTCTGGTTGCTTTTAGGAAGCTTATCGCGCAGACCGCTCTGGCGGCGATCAAGGTTTCGACCAACCGGATCGAGCAGAAACTGATGCAGGCATCCCGGCGGCGGGTCAACATCGACCCAGGATACTTGCTGGCCGAACGATTCGTGCTGGCCTCGGGCAAAAACTTTTCACATCGCATCTACCTCGATCAGGGTATTTATGCCGATTTGACCTTGCTTTTCGAACGCGGGCGGTTCAAGTCGCTGCCTTGGACCTACCCGGACTACGGCGATGCGCCGGTGCAATCATTCCTACAAAAAGTGCGCCGTAAATATGTTATCGATCTGCAGCGGACAACCGAGGCATAACCTTGATATCACCGTTGCCGCCATGCTGCGGCCGCCAAGCGCGTCATCGATCAGGAGTCAAACATGTTACAGAGTATGACCGGCTACGCCCAGACAGAAAGCACCGCGGATTCGCTAACGGTTTTGGTGGAGCTGCGGTCGTACAATAGCCGTTATCTCGACATCGTCACCCGGCTACCGCATGGTTACAACAACCTTGATGAACGGGTGCGTGCCCAGATTGGCGCCAGCGTGGCGCGGGGCCGGGTCGAGGCGCGTATCCAGATTGATCTGAGCGCCGGCGAGCAGCCCGGCTTCGAAGTCAACGCGCCCCTGGCCAGCGCCTACCATAAAACCCTACTGGCATTGAGCGACCAGCTGGGGTTTACCGATCCGGTGCGACTGGAGCAGATCCTGCAGTTTAACGGCATTATCACACCGGTGGAGGTGGCCCGGGACGCCGAGGCGGTTTGGCCGACCGTGCAGGTCTGCCTGGGCCGCGCCTTGGAGGCGTTGACGGCCATGCGCGGCAAAGAGGGGCAACATCTGGCCGTCGATATCGTGGCGCGCGTGGACAAAATCGCGTCCGAGCTTGACCTTGTCCGGTCCGAATCGCACCATCTGATGCCCATTTACCAGGAGCGCCTGACGGCCCGCATTGCCCAGCTGAGCGAGGGGGTTGTCGAGATCGATAGCGCACGTATCGCCCAGGAAGCCGCCATTTTGGCGGACCGCAGCGACATTTCCGAGGAGATCACCCGGGCGGAGAGCCACCTGGAGCAATTCCGGGTACTGATGGATACAGATGCGCCGGTGGGGCGCAACCTCAATTTTCTGCTTCAGGAGTTGCACCGGGAGTTCAACACCATCGGCGCCAAAACGGAGAAGGCGGGTGTTTCCCACCGCGTGGTGACGGTAAAGGCGGAGCTTGAGAAAATACGCGAACAGATTCAGAACGTGGAGTAAAGGAAACCTTGATGGATTATAAAAGCGCGCGGCCCAGGCTGCTCAACATCGGTTTCGGCAACAAAGTGTCCGCCGAACGTATTGTAGCCATCGTGACCCCCGGTTCGGCGCCGGTAAAACGCCTTAAGGACGATGCCCGGCAAGCCGGAAGACTGGTCAACGCCACTCAGGGACGCAAGACCCGTTCGGTCCTGATCATGGACAGCAAGCACGTCATCCTGTCGGCCATCAATACCGAAACCATCGCCCAGCGCTTTGACGTGCTGGTGGGCGAGGCGGGGTAGCGTGGGCACCGATGGCGGCGGGCCGGCATACAGCCGGGCGGGGCTGGTATTTGTGATTTCAGGGCCTTCTGGGGCTGGAAAGTCGACCCTTTGCCAGTACTTGCGCACCCAATGTCCGCAGCTTAACTATTCCGTTTCCTACACCACCCGCTCCCCGCGACCAGGGGAAAAAGCGGGCCGTGATTACCACTTTATCGATGATGCCACTTTCCGGCGTCGAATCGATCAGGGTTACTGGGCGGAGTGGGCCAAAGTGCACGACCACTACTATGGCACTTCGTCACAATTTATTGAGGAGCACCAGGCTGCGGGACGGCATGTGCTGCTGGAAATTGACGTGCAGGGCGCCACCCAGGTACAGTCCCGCTACCCTCGCAGCATCACCATATTCATCGCACCGCCTTCACTGGCGTCACTCGGCGAACGTCTGGTGCAACGGGGAACCGACAGCAAGCAAACAATTGCCCGACGCGTGGCCGCCGCCCAGCAGGAGATGGATCAGCGCGCCGGCTACCGTCACGTGATCGTCAACGACGATCTATCCCGGGCCAAGGCCGCCCTGACCGCCCTGGTGCGGTCTTATCTGAAGGAAAACCCATAAAGCGTGCGTGTACGAGGTCATGGCAAAAGCGGTTGAGATCATCTACGGTTTCCACCCGGTTCAAGAGGCTCTGCGGGCTGGCCGGCGGCAGTTTGAAAATATTATTGTCGCCGAGGATCTCGATTCGAACCGCGCCAGGCAGCTGGCCGAGGAAGCGGCCCTGCATCACACTCGTGTCGAGCGTATGACGCCCGGACAGCTGAGGGCACTCACACGCTCGGATCATCCCCAGGCGGTGGCGGCGCGGGTTTCAGCCTACCCCTATGTATCGCTGAACACCATCATCGCCCATTGCGGCCAGAGACCCGCCTTTATCGTGGTGCTCGACAGTATCGTGGACCCGCAAAACCTGGGCGCATTGATCAGAAGCGCCCATTGCGCCGGGGTAGATGGCGTAGTGATCGCCAAAGACCGTGCCGCCGGGGCCTCGCCGGCGGTGTCGAACATTTCGGCTGGCGCACTGGAACACACGCTCGTAGCCAGGGTGACCAATATCGCCAAAAGCATCAACACGCTCAAAGGGGCTGGAATCTGGGTATATGGATTGGCCGCTCATGCCCCGCAAAGCATCTATGAGAGTGACTGGCGCGAACCGGTTGCCCTGGTCATCGGCAGTGAACAGCGGGGCCTGCGTCCGTTGGTGCGAAAGGCCTGCGATTCAACCGTGAGTATTCCTCAACAGGGTAAGATCGATTCCCTCAATGCTTCGGCGGCTGGGGCGGTTGCTATGTTCGAAGTGGTCCGGCAACGACGCGCGACGTCGTAAAGTAGCCGATATCGGCGTTGCGCTTCTTTTCGTGTTTGCTGCGGCGTACGGGGGGTACGCCTCGCAAAACGAAACTCGCGGCGCCTTGATTTCGGCCACTTTACGACGCCGCGCCTGCTGAAGTGAATGCGTGTAGGTGCTTGCCCGTTGTCGATGTTCGGCTTGATTTCGTGTTTGCTGCGGTGTACGGGGGGTGCCCCTCACAAAACGAAACTCGCGGCGCCTTGATTTCGGCCACTTTACGACGTCGCGCCTGCTGAAGTGAATGCGTGTAGGTGCTTGCCCGTTGTCGATGTTCGGCTTGATTTCGTGTTTGCTGCGGCGTACGGGGGTTGCCCCTCGCAAAACGAAACTCGCGGCGCCTTGATTTCGGCCACTTTACGACGTCGCGCGATGCCCTGAATGCGACCCTTTTACGACGTTGTGCACGGATCTAAGCAATGTTGCCCGACAGCACCTTGAAGCGTTTTGCCCATCCGGTTGTACAGGCGTTGGTGGACGCGATTTTTCCACCAACCTGCCGCGTGTGCGGGAACTTGTTCGACCCGCCTTCGCACAAGCCGGAAAGAGCCTCCCGTGCTCCGGCCAGACCGCCGAGGGTGAAAACTACGGGTGACGCTTTTCAGCATTGTTTTAGAGATCATTTTGCCCGGCTGGTGTGCCGGCCTTGCCGTGAGCGATTTGTTCCCGTAAGCTCGCCCATCTGCCCGGCCTGCGGGTTGATGTTTGTCAGCCGCCAGGGTGAGGATCACCTGTGCGGACGGTGCCTTCAAAAGCGATTTGCTTTCGGTCGGGCAAGGGCCGCGGGCACCTATGAGCACACCTTGTTGCAGTTGATTCATCAATTGAAATACAAGCGACGCATGGAGTTGGTGCGGCCGCTAAGCCGGCTGCTGGCTGAAGGGGCGCAACTCTTTTATAATACCGACGGCTTCGAGATGATTGTGCCCGTGCCCATGCACCCCCGCAAACTGCGCCAGCGTGGGTTTAATCCAGCGGGTATGCTGGTGCGGGCCTGGATGAAAGCGACCCCTATAGAGCGGCGCAACTGCCAGGTGGCCGAGGGGGTGCTTTACCGCCAGCGCGAAACGGTATCGCAGACCGGGCTGCGGCGCTCCCAGCGTTGGCAAAATGTGCACGGCGCTTTCGGCGTGCGTGATACCAGCTCGGTCCGCATCCAAGATAAAGCCATCTTGCTGGTGGATGACGTCATGACCACCGGGGCCACGGCCGATGCCTGTGCGCGGGCGCTGCTGAACCGCGGCGCCGGACGTATCGATGTGTTGACGCTGGCCCAGGCGCCGTGAGAAGGTTGCCCCGAATGCTGACGATGGGGGCTCCGCCCCGCAAGTTTAGTGGTCCTGTTCGTAAATACGGTGACGTAATGAGGGCGTCAAGGCACCGGGCTGACAAGGCGCGAAAACTAAGGAATATTGGGGATATTGCGTGTTTTCGCAACGCCGTCAGCCCGGATGGATTGGCGGCCGAATGTCATCGTATTTGTGAATAGGAGCACTTAGAAAGGCGGCACGACGGTGATGGTGCGTAACGACCAAAACGGTCTTTCCTTCTGGCAGTTTGATATTTTCTCCGGCTTTAAAAGACTGCGGCACGGCATCTTTACCCGCCACGGCGGGTGCAGCCCCGCGCCCTTTGAAAGCCTCAATGTGGCCTTTGCCACCGGAGACGACCCCGCCAACATTCGCAAAAATCGTGCCCGCATTGAAAAGCGCATGGGTTTGAACGGCACGCTCTATCTCAAGCAGGTGCACGGCAGCGATCTGTATCTTGACGGCACCGTGCCCGGCCGTGGCCAAGCACCTGTGGCCGACGCCGCCATCACCGCCCGCAATGACCAGCTGCTGGTGATTCAGACGGCCGATTGCCAGGCGGTGTTGCTTTTTGACCCCCGGCGACGGGTGGTTGCCAATGTGCACGTTGGCTGGCGCGGCAGTGTCGCCAATATCATCGACCGCACCGTTGTGGCCATGGTGCAACGTTTTGGTTGTGATGCGGCTGACGTGTTGGCCGCCATCGGGCCGTCGTTGGGACCGTGTTGCGGGGAATTTGTGAACTATCGCAAGGAGTTGCCGCGCTCCTTTTGGGCTTACCGGCGTGAAGGCGACCGCTTTGACTTTTGGGCTATCAGCCACGACCAGCTCGAACACGCCGGCCTGCGGGCCGATCACATCGAGGTGAGCCGAATCTGTACCCGCTGTCGCAGCGATGCCTGTTTTTCCTACCGGGCCGAGCGGCGCACCGGCCGCATAGCGGCGGTGATCGGTATGGCCGGTCAGGACAACCCGCATCCTTTCTGATTGACACCCGCCCTACAAGGAGTGCCAAGGCGATGTACAACCAACGCGCAACGATTCTCTGGAACCATCAGGTGGGTTCCGCCCACCACCGCATCGGCATTGGTTGCCGGGCTGAATTTGCCGACGCCGTACCGGGACAGTTCGTTATGGTACGCCCCGCCGGTCGCCAGGGGCCTTTACTGAGGCGCCCCTACTCGATTTTTAATCCCATTGAAGAACAAGACCGCACAGTGGGCATCGAGTTGCTGATCAAAGTGGTGGGGGAGGGCACCGGTCAGCTTTGCGGCCTGCCCCCCGGGGCGGCGATCGACCTGCTGGGGCCGTTAGGCCGTGGGTTTCGGGTGCCACCGCAAATGAGGCGGGCCGTGCTTGTGGCCGGCGGCATTGGGGTGGCACCAATCTATTTTCTATCGCTTGCGATGGTCAAAAATCGCCTGCCTGCCAAACAGCAGCGGGTCTACATTGGCGCGCGTTCGGATCAGGAACTCTTGTGCCTGGCCGACTTCGAGGCCCTGGGCTACCCTGTCACCTGCACCACCGATGACGGCAGCGTTGGGGACCAGTGTTTGATCACCGACCCGGTGGAGGCGCTGGTGGCCGCCCATCGACCGGATATGGTCTATGCCTGCGGGCCGCCGGCGATGCTGGCCTGCCTGGGGGGCATTGTGGAGAAATACCGCCTCGAGTGCCAGGTTTCCATTGAAACCATGATGGCTTGCGGCATGGGCGCCTGCCTGGGATGTGCCGTTCCCCAGCGTCAATCGACAACCTATTTACACGCCTGTCAGGACGGCCCCGTCTTCGATTGGGCGGCCATCGATTTGTCGGTGGAACGGGGTGTTTAATTCGTTGACTTCACCCGGGGCCTATGGTAGGGGATACCGGATGCTCGAAGCGGGTATCGGGCAAGGACAACGGCGCGACGCTGATGGTGCTCTTTTTTATGCGTAGAGATAAGCTGATATGGATGAAGGAGCTGGCCTATTACAGCAGCATCGGCTTGTCGCTGGCCTTGTCCATTTTTATTGGCCTGGCCATTGGTATTTACCTGGATCGGCGCTGGGATACATCCCCATGGTTGACGCTCATTTTTCTGGGGCTGGGCATTGCAGCCGGTTACCGTAACATCGGATTGGCGATCAAAAAGAGCCGTAAACTTTAAAGATGGTCTGATTCCGCCACAACGATAGGGAATTTCAGGGGCAAGTGGGTATTCAAGAACGGATCGTAAAATTCATCACCGCCACCAACTGGATCCTGCTGGGCTTGACCTCGCTGGTGGGTTTCTTCTTAATGCCGCCGGCATTTGCCCGTGGTGTTGCCTTTGGCGGCCTGATTGTGACGGTCAATTTTCACCTGCTGTCCCGCACCCTCAAAAAGGCCTTCAGCCCCCCGCACGTCGCCTCCGTCAACGCCATTTTAGCCAAATATTATATCCGCTTTATTCATCAGCGGTATCATCATATTCTTTCTGATCTTGACACAATATCGTCAACCCGCATCGGCCTGTTTGTCGGGCTTGTCGATCGTCGTGGCAAGCATCTATGCTGGCAACCGCATGTGAACTGAAGAAACTCATTTTCAAGGAGGCTGTCTAAGGTGGAACATCCCTATCTGTTTCTGGTCAAATTTTTCGAGATTGATCGGGTTGGGGCATTTTGCACACGCCTATCCCCATGTGATCTACTCCTGGGTCGTGATGGCACTTGCTGATCGTTCTGGCGGCCTTGGCCGCCAAGACCGTCAGCCTGATCCCCGCCAAGGGACAGAACTTCTTCGAGGTCGTTATCTCGGGGATGGAAGAATTCATGGTGGACGTCACCGGGGAAGAGGGGCGCTGGCTGTTTCCCGTTGGCGGCCACCATTTTTCTGTACATTGCCACCTGCAACCTGATCGGCCTGGTCCCCGGATTTTTTCCGCCGACCGCCAGCCTCAACACCACGCCTGGCCTGCGCCCTGGTGGTGGTGATTTTCACCCACGTTATCGGGATCAAGTATCACGGCGCCAAGTACATCAAACATTTTCTCGGGCCGGTGTGGTGGATGATCCCCATCATTCTGCCCATCGAGATCATCGGCCATGTGGCCCGCATCCTGTCCCTGTCTTTCCGTCTTTTCGGAAACATGATGGGCCACGAGCTGGTCCTGGCGCATTCTTTTCGGTCTGGCGGGCATGTTTTTTGCGCCCTTGCCGATCATGGCCCTGGGCATCTTTGTCGCCCTGGTGCAGGCGTTTGTCTTTTTTCTGCTGTCGATCATGTACTTCACCGGATGCCATGGAGCACGCGCACTAGCAGCACCTTGTTACCGAACACACATCAGCTGGCCCGGCCAGAGAACCGACCGGAATTATCATGACGGGTTAATGGGTAACCGGAAGAAGCCCAATTACAATACACTTAAACAAGGAGGTAAGGTAGAGTATGGAAGCACAAGCACTTCAGTTTTTCATCGCCTGCGCGACTGCTGCCGGTTTCGGGATTGCCATTGCAGCTTTCGGTTGCGGTATCGGCCAGGGCATTGGTCTGAAATCCGCTGTCGAGGGTATCGCCAGAAACCCCGAGTCCTCGGGTAAAGTCACCGTTACCCTGCTGATCGGTCTGGCCATGATCGAGTCGCTGTGTATTTACGCGCTGGTTATTGCACTGATTCTGATCTATGCCCATCCGCAGGCAGCCGCCATCGCCGGGCTGTTTGCCCACTAAGTCAGCAACGCTCAATTTAACACCAAAAAGGCCGCACCGATTCCGGGAGCGCCGTTTTTTTGTACACATGGCGATCTAGAGCCGCGTTTTGCGCCGTGCGCGTTATCTTTCAACTCAGCAAACCGCTTGCAGATAATCGTCCCGGTGTGGGATGCCTGGGATTGGCGCGCGATCTGTTCCGGCGTGCCGCAACCCACCACGATCGCCGCCCTGCATCGCCGCCTTCCGGGCCCAGATCGATGACGTGTCGGCGGTCTTGATGACGTCCAGGTTGTGCTCGATGACGATCACCGTGTTGCCGGCTGTCCACCAGCCGGCCGAGCACTTCCAGCAGTTTGCGGATGTCGTCCATGATGCAGGCCGGTGGTGGGCTCGTCCAGGATGTAGACGGTGCGGCCCGGTTCCCCTTCTTGCTCAGTTCCGTGGCCAGTTTGACCCGCTGGGCCTCGCCGCCGGACAGGGTCGTGGCCGGCTGGCCGAGGTGGATATAGCCCAGGCCCACATCCACCAGGGTCTCCAGCTTGGGGCGGATGACCTGGGTATGTTCTTGAAAAAGGCCAGGGCCTGGTTGACGGTCATGTCGAGGACCTCGGCGATGTTTTTGCCCTTGTAGCGGATCTCCAGGGTTTCGCGGTTGTAGCGTTTGCCGCTGCAGACGTCGCAGGCCACATAGACATCGGGCAGAAAGTGCATTTCGATCTTGATGATGCCGTCGCCGCTGCAGGCCTCGCAGCGGCCGCCCTTGACGTTGAAGCTGAAACGGCCCGGCCTTGTAGCCGCGCATGCGCGGCTTCGGGCGTTCTGGCGAACAGCTCCGCGGATGAGGGTGAACACGCCGGTGTAGGTGCCCGGGTTGGAGCGCGGGGTTCGGCCGATGGGCGACTGGTCGATGTTGACCACCTTGTCGATGGCCGCAAGCCCGGCGATCTCGTCGTGTATGGCCCGGCCGGACCCGGGCTTGGTACAGGTGCTGGCGCAGGGCCGGTAGAAGGTTTCCAGCACCAGCGTTGACTTGCCCGAACCGGACACGCCGGTGACACAGATCAAAGCAGCCCAGGGGAAGCACGACGTCGATCTGCTTGAGGTTGTTGCCGTCGCGGCGCCGCGAATCACCAGTGGCCTTGCCGGTGCCGGTTCGGCGCTGGGGCGGCACGGCGATTCGCGGCGGCCCGACAGATATTGGCCGGTCAGGATGCCTCGGTCGCTCATGCCAACGCCGACCGGGGGGCCGGCAGAAGACCACCTGGCCGCCGTTGACCCCGGCACCGGGCCCATGTCGACCACGTGATCCGCCGGCCGGATGGTCTCCTCGTCGTGTTCGACCACCAGGACCGTGTTGCCCAGGTCGCGCATTTCCGATCAAGGTGTCGAGCAGGCGCTGGTTGTCGCGCTGGTGCAGGCCGATGCTCGGTTCATCCAGGACGTAGAGCACGCCGGTCAGCTTGGAGCCGATCTGGGTCGCCAGCCGGATGCGCTGGCTTTCCCCGCCCGACAGGGTGGCGGCGGCGCGGTCGAGGGTCAGGTAGGCGAGTCCCACATTGCTTAAAAAAGCCAGGCGCTCGCGGATTTCCTTGACGATGGGACGGGCGATCTGTTCACGCGACCCTTCAAGGGTCAGTTGGGAAAAATAGGCCTGGGTCTGGGCGATCGAGAGCGCCGTGATTTGGGCGATGGAAAGTTCGCCTACCTTGACCGAAAGGGCCGTGGGATTGAGGCGGTCGCCCTGGCAGGCGCTGCACTGTTTCAGATTCATGTAGTGGCGAATGTCGCGGCGTGTGCCGTTTGACGCAGTGCCGCGATAGCGGCGATCGAGGTTCGGGATAATCCCCTCAAAGGGCCGTGGTTGGCGGATTTTTTTACCCTTACGCTGGGTGTAAAACGAGATTGGTTCATCCTTCGGAACCGTAGAGCAAGACCTTTTTAAAATGCTCGGGTAAATCCCTGTAGGGAGTATAGATATCCACACCGTAATGGCTGGTGAGCGCCTCGAGAAACTCGACGAAGATGACCGAGTGCCGTTTGGCCCAGACGCTCACCGCCCCCTCGCGTAGCGACAGGTTGTGGTTCGGGATCAGCAGGTCCGGATCGAGCTCGTAGTGGGCCCCCAAGCCATCACATCGAGGGCAGGCACCGTGGGGCGAATTGAATGAGAAATGGGCCGGCGTGAGCTCTGGAAATTGAATCCGGCAGTGGGGACAGACGCTTGTCTCGCTGAAGTTCAACACGTCGGCGGATCCCACCATTAGGCTGGCGCGGCCGCCGCCCTGGGCCAGGGCCAGGTCGAGTGAATCGGCCAGGCGGTTGGCCGTAGCCGGTTGCAGGACGAGTCGGTCGATCACCAACTCGACGGTCCGAGGCTGGCGGCGCGTGGATCGTTCGGCGGCCTCTATCTCGCTAATCTCACCGTCCAGGCGTACCCGCGCGTATCCCAGGGAGCGAAACTTTTGCAACGATTTGGCGATGGGGGTGTCCGGTTCGGTCTCAATCGGTGCCAAAATGATCAGGCGTGTGCCTTGGGGTAGGCCATAACGCGGTCGATCATTTGGTCCACGCTTTGGGCCAGGATGGGGCGACCGCAGTCACTGCAGTGGGCCAGACCGACACGGGCGTAGAGCAGGCGCAGGTAATCGTAGATCTCGGTTACGGTGCCTACTGTGGAACGGGGATTATGGATGGCGCTTTTTTGTTCGATGGCAATCGCCGGTGACAACCCCTCAATCAGATCCACGGCCGGTTTGTCGAGGCGCCCCAGAAACTGGCGGGCGTAGGTTGAAAGCGACTCCACATAGCGCCGCTGCCCTTCGGCATAGAGGGTGTCGAAAGCGAGTGTTGACTTGCCCGATCCGGAAAGGCCGGTGATGACCACCAGTTGATTTTTGGGCAAGGCCACGTCGATATTCTGGAGATTGTGCTGGCGGGCACCATGGATGGTGATTTTATTTGCAACCATTGCTGCGCTTATTCGTCCCTTCAAAAAGAACCATTGGGTTTAAACGCGTGTCAGTCAAAAACCGGAGCATGCGTTTTAACAATGATCATAAACGATTATTTTACACACCTGAAGGGGATATGTAAATGCACCCTTAACCGCTGGTACCACCTCGGCGTGGCCAAAAAAAGGGCGCGTTAAGGGAGAGATGGATTAATTTAAAATTTGGCGAAAACATTCGAAAATTAGAGAAAAACGAAGAAAATTTAATTGTTGATAACTTGTTTATTTTGGCCGATCTGCTTTAAATCGTTCGAAAAATTTTCGGGTTCTGAAATGCATAAGCCGTAAGCAGATCGGCGGGAGTCATTTATTATTATTAAAAAATACAGTAGGTTGTGAAATGTTAATATTGTATTAGAATATTTCGGGTAGATCTCTGGAAAATAGATTTGACATCCTTGGGGGCCTCCATTAAAACAAACCTACACTGCGAATTTTTGAGGGTATTCTAATAAAATGCCTCTATCTGATGGATTCCTCGCATCGCCGCACCAGTTTAACGACTACCTTAACAAACCGATAATAACCTAAGCCAAGATTGATCTGGTGTCTATGAAAGCTATTTGGGAGAAGGCAAAAGCTTCGCTTCGCGATAGTCTACCGGCTCAAAGCTACCGCATGTGGATAGAGCCGATTCATTATAAACACTTCAGCAACCAAACCCTGCACCTGGTCTGTACCAATCCATTCGCCTGCCGGCGGGTGGAGGACCAGTATAGCCGGCTAATCGCAGATAATATCGAGGGCCTGTGCGGCCAGCGGTTGACACTGTGCCTGGAGGCGGCCGAGCCGGTATCTCGTCCGCGGCCCGAACCGGTCATCGCCGTTCAGCAACCCCTGCCGGGCATGAATGTGCGCGCCCACAGCGGGCGTTATTTACGCCGGGACTTCACCTTCGAACAGTTTGTGGTGGGCGGTAACAACGATTTCGCCTATTCGGCCTCACTGGCCTTGGCCGCCCGCCCCAACGGCAGCCAGAATGCCCTTTATTTAATGTCCAAGACCGGTATGGGCAAAAGCCACCTTTCTCAAGCCATTGGGCACCACGTATTGGCGTCGTATCCCGACCAGCGGGTCTATTACATCACGGCCGAAGATTTTACCAATGAATTGATGCGAGCCTTTCGCAAAGACACGCTCGGCAGCTTCAAGCAAAAGTATCGCAACGGCTGCGACATTTTATTGATCGAAGATGTGCACTATTTAAGCGGCAAGGAGAAAACCCAGGTCGAACTGACCTATACCCTGGACTCGCTGCTGGCAGACGGCAAAAAGGTGATCTTTTCCAGCTGCTACGCACCGGGTGAGATCCCGCGTCTTTGTCCGGAATTGCGCAGCCGTTTGACCAGCGGGCTGGTCTCTTGCATCGACCCACCCGATTTCAAGACGCGGCTGAGGATTTTAAAAAAGAAGGACCACCTGTACGCCACCCAGGTGCCCCTTGGTATCCTGCACTACCTGGCGGCGGAGCTTACCGAAGATGTGCGTCAACTGGAGAGTGGGTTGATGGGGCTGGCCACCAAATCCTCCCTGTTGGGCCGTGCGGCTGACAATGACCTGGCCGAGAGCGTAGTCAGTACCATCCGCCTGCGGCGCAGAAAGGTTACCGTCGAGGCCATCAAGCAGTTGGTCTGCCGTGAGTACGGGCTTAGCGCCAAGGCGCTGGTGTCGAAATCGAGAAAACAAAATATCGTAAAACCCCGCCAGGTGGCCATGTACCTGGCCCGGATCTATACCGATTGTCCACTGCAGAATATCGGGCGGGCCTTCAACCGCTACCATGCCACGGTCCTACACGCTATCCATACGGTGGAGAAGGATATCAAACAAGATACTGTCATCCGTAAACAGGTTGAGCTGTTG
The DNA here is from genome assembly GCA_963783425.1 of uncultured delta proteobacterium. GTDB lineage: Bacteria > Desulfobacterota > Desulfobacteria > Desulfobacterales > QNYZ01 > CAWANO01. The sequence continues at coordinate 90,036 of CAWANO010000019.1, read as the reverse complement.
CGCGAGAAAGTGGAGTCTGAAAAATTCTGACGCCTACCTGATTTGAAACCAACAGCGCGGGTGCAAAGCCGCGCTGAGGCCTTTCTCCCGTCACAGCGCCCATCATCGTAGGGGCCACGGCACTATCTGACCCATCGCGCGCTTCTTGTCGGCGCAACGCTTGCCTTGCCTTATTCAGCATTGAACTGGCTGCCGACCTGGTTGGTTTCAGTGGGATGTTTCAGAGGGGTGGTGAACGGGCGCTGCCAAGGCCTCCAGGGCTGCAAGTTGCTCGAGGCGGTTGTGTTCGACCGCGCAGGGCAACCGTAGCGCGCAGTGGGCGCGACAGACCATATCCCTTGGAGAAAATTCCCCATAACAGTCGTAGGTCAGCCGATCGTCAAAGTGGTCGTCCGGTTCATAGTTCACGGGGTCTTCTCCCCTTTCAAGCGGGCCAGCACCTGGGCGTGGATGCGACCGTTGGTGGCAAGGATTTCGAGCTGGTCGGGATCGTGGGGCTCACCCTGGAAGTTGGTCACGTAGCCGCCAGACTCGGTGACGATAAGCGCCCCAGCGGCGGTATCCCAAGGCTTGAGATCCTCCTCCCAAAAGCCATCGAAGCTCCCGCTGGCCACCAGACACAGATCCAGGGCGGCCGATCCCAATCGACGCACCCCCTGTGCCACCGCCAAGCAACGCCTGAAGCGCGCCATGACCGGTTCGATCTTCTCGCGGATGTTATACGCAAACCCCGTGACCAGCAAGGCCTCCTCGAGCTGGCCGGTCCGCGAGCAGCGAATGGGCTGCCCATTGCAGTGCGCCCCCTGACCGTGCACGGCTGAAAAAAACTGATCCGAAACCGGGTTAAAGACCCAGGCGGCCATGGTGTGACCATCGACCTGGTAGGCGACCGAGACAGCGAACAATGGCAGCTGGTGGGCAAAGTTGGTGGTGCCGTCCAGGGGGTCGACGATCCAGGCGAAGCGGCTGTCATCACCACTGCGGCCACTCTCTTCGGCGCGGATGAGATGGTGGGGGAAGGTTTTGCGCAACGCAGTGATAATGGCCTGTTCGGCGGCCAGATCAGCCTCAGTCACAAGGTCGATGACGCCCTTTTTACGGACCGAAAGGGCCTTGCCGAAGTGGTGCCGCAACACAGCTCCGGCGGCCCGGGTGGCCGCTTCTCCAACGGTTATTGCCTGATCGATATCCATGAAGGCGTAACGCTATAACAGGGTTTGCCGGGGTGTCAAGAAAATGCCGGCACTGTCGGTGGCGGGCAAGGGGTGCTGGCGGCTACAACAGCCCGACATTTTTGCCTGCCTTAAGGTTGCCAAGCGCGGGTTTCCTCACCTATAATGGGTGCCCGAATTTCATCAAAGCTTCGGGAAGGCAATATGGAAGGGTAAAAAGAGTGACCATGAATGTCGTCGAAACCGATCTCAAGGATGTAGTGATCATCGAGCCAGCCGTATTTGAAGACGCTCGCGGTTTTTTTATGGAGACCTATCATCAGCGGCGGTATCAGCAGGCGGGTGTTTCGGCTACGTTTGTGCAGGATAACCTCTCGCGCTCCGTGCGGCACACGCTACGCGGGCTGCACTTTCAGTGCAAGCGACCACAGGCCAAACTGGTACAGGTGCTGGCCGGCGCGGTGTTTGACGTGGCGGTGGATATCCGGCCCGAATCGGCCACATTCGGTCAGTGGGTCGGCATTAACCTATCGGCCGACAACCGGCGCCAGTTGTTTATCCCCGAGGGGTTTGCGCACGGCTTTTGCGTGCTCAGTGATTGGGCGCTCTTTGGCTACAAGTGTTCGGCACTCTATGCACCCGAAGACGAAGGCGGGATTCTATGGTCGGATCCCGGCATCGGCATTGACTGGCCGGTGACCCGCCCCATCATCACCGGTAAAGATGCCGCCTTTGCCTGCCTGGCCGATCTGAGTCGGTCACAGTTGCCGCAGGTGGGGTGATGGTGGATAGGATTGCCTTCGCGGATGGATTCTGCCGCTGGCCATCAGCGAAAATGCCGGGTTGATGCGGTGAAATGTGGGCTGGTTTGCGCCTGGGTAAAGGCGACCGCATCAACCGCCGATGGAGGACATGGGGCAAGTGGTGTTGCGGACCGGCCGTGACTTGTCCATGTGATGGCGGGCCGGTTTATGTTGCACCGCCTGGTGAAAAAGCGTTGCCAACTGCTCGTCCGAAGCCCCCCTGCGCAGTGGCCCCTTGAGGTCTACCTCCTGGTCGCTCATCAGGCAGGCGCGCAGCCGGCCCGAGGCTGTCAGGCGCAGCCGGTTGCAGGTGCCGCAAAAATGATGGCTCATGGCACTGATAAAACCGATCTCTCCCAACCCACCTTCAAATCGATAACGCTGGGCAGGGCCATCGCTGACGTCACTGTCGACCAGGCCTAACGGTGCGATGCCGGTCAGGCGCGACTTGATCTGCGCGCTGCTTAGGTAGCGCTCCTTTTGCATGTCGACGAAACCGATGGGCATGTATTCGATAAAGCGTACATGAAAGGGCCGGTCGATGGAGAGCCGGGCCAACGCGGCAATGTCGCGGTCGTTGTATCCCTGAAGGGCAACCACATTGATCTTGATGGGTGAAAAGCCCATGGCGTGGGCCGCCTCGATGGCGCGCCACACCGTTTCGAAGTAGTTGCGGCCCGTGATTTCCCGGTATTTGTTGGCATCCAGGCTATCAAGGCTGATATTCAGGCGCCGCACACCGGCGGCCCAGATTTCGGGCAGCAGCGGCTCCAGCAAGACGGCGTTGGTGGTGAGGGACACATCGCTGATGGTGTCGATGGCCGACAAGCTGCTTAGCAGGTCACACACGTCCTTGCGCAGCAATGGCTCCCCGCCCGTCACCCTGACCTTGGTAATGCCCAGATCAACGCCAACCCCTACGATGCGCAGGATCTCTTCGTAGGAGAGAATTTCACTGTGGGGCAGTTTGGGAATCTTGTCTTCCGGGTTGCAGTAGAGGCAGCGCAGGTTGCAGCGATCGGTGATCGAAACGCGCAGGTAGTTAAGGTGCCGACGGTAGCGGTCGATCAGTTGATGGTTGTGGGTCGCAGTGGCGGTCATGGCTCAGGGCCTAACTTTCATATCCTATCGGCTCGCGCGACGCAAAATAGCCGCTGATGGCCGCTACCAGGCCATCAATGGTGTAGGTGGCGGCTTCGATGTCGATCTTGAGGCCCTGGTCAGCGGCCGTTTGGCTGGTGATGGGGCCGATGCTGGCCAGCTTGACATCCTTTAAAAGGGTGGCGATTCGATCGGTGGTCAACATCTGGACGAAATTTTTTACGGTGGAAGAGCTGGTAAAGGTGACCATGTCAACGGCGCCGTCGGCCAGGGCCTGATTGAGGGCAAGGGCGGCTTCGGCCACGGATTTGGTCGTATAGATCTCGATTTCGTCGACGTGGGCGCCCATTTCGGCCAGGGCCACGGGCAAAATCGGCCGCGCCTGGGCGGCGCGGGGAAGCAGCACCCTAACGTCTTGCATGGGGCGGTCACCAAAGGCCGCCACCACCGATTCGGCCCGATAATTATCCGGCATCAAATCGCTCTTGAGGCCATGTGACCTAAGCCTTGCCGCCGTGGCCGGCCCGATAGTGGCCGTCTTAAGATGTCCCAAGGCGCGGGCATCGAGCCCCTGCTCGTCGAGGTGTCTAAAAAAGCGGTCCACGCCATTGACGCTGGTAAAGACCAGCCAATCGTAACGGTCCAAATCGGCCAGCGCGCCCCGTAAACGGGCGATCTGTTGGTCATCCGGATCGACAATCTCGATGGCCGGAGCCATCAGGCAAGTTGCGCCCAGTGCGCTCAGGCGTGACACCAGGTCGCTGGCCTGGGCGCGGGCGCGGGTTACCACGATGCGCCGGCCAAAAAGCGGGCGGTTTTCAAACCAGCTCAGCTTGGGGCGCAATCGGGCCACCTTGCCAACCACGATCACCGCCGGGGCTTTCAAGCCTGCCTGTTCGGCCGCCGCCACGATTGTCTCCAAAGTGCCGCAAACGGTTTTTTGGTCGCTACGGGTGCCCCATCGCACCAGACAGACCGGTGTTTGCGGATCGCGTCCGTTTTCGATTAGTCGCCCTACAATCTTGGGCAGGTTCTTGACGCCCATCAAAAAGACGATGGTGCCGATTCCGCCTGCCAGGGCAGCCCAGTCAATGCGGGATTCCTTCCTGGTGGGGTCTTCGTGTCCGGTCACAAAAGCCACCGTGGCGGTGTAGTCGCGGTGGGTGAGCGGTATGCCGGCATAAGCGGGCGCGGCGATCGCCGAGGTTACCCCGGGTACGATCTCAAAAGGAATCTGCTGCTCGGCCAGGATTTCGGCCTCCTCACCGCCCCGGCCGAAAATGAAGGGATCGCCACCCTTGAGCCGCGTGACAATGTTACCCGCGCGGGCTTTGTCAACGATCAATTGGTTGATGCCCTCCTGGGAAAGGGTGTGGTCGCCGCCCTTTTTGCCCACATAGATGAGCTCGGCCATTGGAGAGGCGTACCGCAGCAGATCGGGTGCGGCCAGATAGTCGTAGATCACCACATCGGCCTGGACGATGCAACGGCGACCCTTGACGGTGATCAGGTCGGGGTCGCCCGGACCGGCGCCCACCAGATAGACTTTAGTGGTTTTTAGGGTCATGGGTGACTGGTTTCCGTGTGCAGGGTGGCCAGAATTTCCGCGGCGCCCTGCGCTATCAGCCGCCCGGCCAAGGTGCGTCCCAGGGTCGGAGCCTCTTGGGCGGGACCGTTGAGCGCATCGCGAATCATACGGCGGCCGTTGACAGTGGCCACCAAGCCCTCAAGATGCAGTCGCTCCCCTTCGATGTGGCCATGGGCGGCGATGGGTACCTGACAACCGCCTTCGAGGCGGTGCAAAAAGGCCCGTTCGGCACTTACCGCGATCTCGGAGGGCAGATGGTTGAGCGCAGCGATCAGGGCCGCCATTTTGAGGTCATCTCGCCGTCGTTCAAGGCACAGGGCCCCTTGGCCCACGGCCGGCAGCATCACTTGATGCGGCAGGTAGGCGCTGATGCGCTGGTGCATCTCCATGCGATGCACGCCCGCCGCCGCCAGCACAATGGCATCCAGCGGTTGGGTGTGCAACTTTTTGAGCCGCGTGTCGAGGTTTCCCCGCAGTGAAGTGATGGTCAGATCGGGGCGCGCGTGCAGCAACTGGGCCTGCCGGCGCAGGCTGCTGGTGCCGACGCGGGCCTTTTTGGGCAACATTTCCAGAGCCAGGCCGTTGCGCGAAATGAGCACATCGCGGGCATCTTCCCGTTCGGTGATCGCTCCGATGCAAAGTTGCGCCGGCAGTTCAGCCGGCATATCTTTGAGACTGTGGACGGCAAGGTCGATATCACCGCTGATCAGGGCGTTCTCGATCTCTTTGATAAAAAGGCCCTTTCCACCAACTTTGGCAAGGGGCACATCCTGGATTTTATCGCCCGTGGTTTTAATGACCTCGATGGCGATTTTTAGATCGGGGTGGTGGTGTAAAAGGGTACTTTGAACCCAGCGTGCCTGCCAAAGGGCCAGCTGGCTGCCTCGCGAACCGATGACGATGGATTTTCGGCTCAATGGCTGCAACCCGCGCAACTCGAAGCGGCGCACCCGCTGCACGATGAGCTGCCGGCGGTGGCGCTGACCGTTTCGCCGCCGCTGCCCTTGCTGAAAAAGGTGCTGGCCGAGATTAGCTTGGTCACGTTGGCGCTGTTGCACTGGGGGCATTGGTCGGGCGCGTGGCCGCCTAGCACCAGGTATTCGAAGTCACACTGGCAATTCTGGCATCGATATTCATAAATAGGCATGGAAAGATTTGCCTTTCATCACGTTTGGGGTTTTCACTGAATGCGTTGGTTTGCTGGTAGAATAACCATTTTTTCAGGGAACTCAAATGCTACCGGACAGATCAGTCACTGATTCGGGTTAAATGTCATGTGGCGGCACTCGATCCGGCTGCATCGGTCCAGATCACATCCGTGCCCACCACCCCCAGGGCGGTGGCCCGTTCGAATGCCGTCTGCGCTTTTTCCAGGTTGCCATTGCGCTGATAGAGATGGCCCAGGCGTTGATGGAAGAGGCCGTCTTGCGGCGAAAGCGAGATGCTCTGCTGCGCAAAAATTTCGGCCAGCTCCAAGTTTTCTCCCAAACGTCCGTAGATGGCCGCCAGGGCCGACAGGGCCGCGGCATCTTCGGGGTTGATCCGGATGGCCTGCCCGTAAGCTTTCTTGGCGGCCAGCCAGTCGAGCGATTTAACGTGGCAGTCGCCCTGCAGACGATAGGCGACGCCGGCCTTGGCGTTGAGCCGGACCGCCTCGCGCAGGTGCGCCAGCGCCTGCGGCCACTCCTGGCGCTGCATGAAAAGCCGCCCCAACTGTAAGGAGACCTCAAAGATATCGGCCTGGTGGGCCTTGGCATGTTTGAAGTAGGAGAGGGCGGTTTCCAGATCGCCCAGCAGCAGTTGCACCAATCCATAATTGTAATGGGCGATGCCTTCGCCACTGTCAAGCCGGATGGCTATGCGAAAGGCCTCCAGGGCCTTGGGATAATTTCCCAGCACCCCGTATGCAACCCCCAGGCTGTTGAAAACATTGGCGTTGGCTGGGTCGAGCCGCGCGGCGATGGAAAATTCGCTGATGGCCCCGGCTATGTCGCCCTGATTGTAGAGCCGGTCCCCGCTGATATTGAGACTAACCGCATCAAATATCACGATGGCGTCGTCACCACAAAATCCAGCATGGTAAAGGGCCTTTATGGCGTTTTCCAGCACCTGGTGGCGTTGGTAGCGATCGTTGGGATAGTGGGCGACGCCCCCGGAAATCGGTCTGAAATCTTGGGCCGCCAGCCTGGCCTGGATATCCAGTGCCATGGCTCGGCACTGTTCAGGGTGCTGTCGGGTAAAAAGAGCGCCAGAAGGTTGTGGTAGAGAAGTCCCCAGGTGCCGTCGTGGGTTTCGGCCAATTGCTTGATAGCCGCGGCCACCGTCTCAAGTTGCCGCAAGGGCGCGCTCTCCTGATCGCCTTCGGTTTTTAGCACCAAAACGGTGAAGCGCGAAGCCATATGCAACCGTTTTTGGGCCTTCGCGGCGACGGTATCGCCCACCATCAGTTCGGGAAACTGGCTATGCAGATGGGTTATTTGAAAGTCGCAAGGCGGCTGATGGAGCTGTTCATGAGAGTGCCCCTTGGGCACGGTCATGAGGAAATCGCGGCTGGCGTGGCGTCCAAAACGCTGCCACTGAAGTGCGCTTTTCGATGGTTTAATCACTATTTACATCCGACTGTAACAAGCTGCCGAGGGCCGCCACGATGGGTTCGAATTGGTTGGGCAAAAGGGTGCGCACATCGAGAAGGTAGAGGTCGCTCTCAATTCGGCCGATAATGGGCGGGGTGCCAAGGCGCATGTGGCGCTCGATGGCGTTGGCACTATGGTCGGTTACTGTCAGCGCCACGCAGCGGCTGGGCAGGGCCTGCAGCGGCAGGGCGCCGCCGCCGATGCGAGAGGCTCGTTCCACGATGTGCACCTGAAGGCAGGGGTCGTCAAGCGTTGCGAGCATGGTTTTGAGTTGCTCGGCGCGCGCCTGGATGGTCTCCATGGGCATCGTCATCATGCGCAAGGTGGGAATGGCGGTGATGGCCCGGCGCGGATCGCGATAGAGCCGCAAGGTGCCTTCCAACGCGGCCAGGGTGAGTTTGTCGATGCGTAGCGCCCTGGCAAGTGGGTTTTGTTTGATTTTTTCGACCAAGGCACGCTTGCCGACGATAATGCCACCCTGGGGGCCGCCCAGCAACTTGTCGCCACTGAAGGTCACCACATCGGCACCGCTGGCCACCGATTCCTGAACCGTGGGTTCGTGCAGCAGACCGTGCTCACTAAAATCAATGAAGGTGCCGCTACCCAGATCCTCCATCACCGGCAGCTGGTGCTCACGGGCCAGGTCCACAAGCTCCTTGACCGATACTTCGGTCGAAAAGCCCACCACGCTGTAATTGCTTTTGTGGACCTTGAGCAGCAGGGCGGTCTCTTCGCCGATGGCCTGGGCGTAGTCCTTACGGTGGGTGCGGTTAGTGGTTCCGACCTCCTTTAGCAGGCAGCCGCTCTTCGACATGACATCGGGAATGCGAAAGCTGCCGCCGATTTCCACCAGCTCGCCGCGCGATACGATCACCTCGCGACCGCTGGCCAGAGTGTTGAGGCTCAATAGCACGGCCCCGGCGTTGTTGTTGACCACCATGGCCGCCTCGGCCCCACTGATTTCGCAGATGATATCCTCCACGGCGCTATAGCGCGAACCGCGGTGCCCCTCGGCCAGCGTATATTCGAGGTTGGAGTATTGTTGGGCCACTTGGTTGATTTGGGCGATGGCCGTATCGGCCAGCAGCGAACGCCCCAGGTTGGTGTGAACAATCACTCCGGTGGCATTGATCAGCGGTATCAGGTTGCGTCGATTGAGCTGCTCGGCATGGCGCAGCACGGACGTCAAAATCTGCGCTTGATCGAGCAGGGCGGCATCCACAGAGTCATCGGCCACCACAATTCGCTGCCGCAGATCGCTGATGGTTTTGCGAATTGCCCGTATCTGAATCGATTTGGGTATGCGAGCGCCGGCCGGTGATTGGGTGGTGAGCAACAAGAGTGCGTCCACGCTAGGCAAGCGTCGCAGCAGTTGCTGCTGGGCGGCATTCAACGCCATTTGATCCGATCCTCTCGATAGGGTGCTGTGCACCTGTTCGACGATAGTCGACGGTGCCGACCCTAACGCAGTTAAATTTTCAAAATTTAACTTTTTAGCATATCCGGGCACCAAATTTCAATCGACAGTCCGTACTTTGCCCCGGTCTGGGGGAAAAGTCTTTATTCTGAGGGTATTTTTCGATATGCAGAACGGAGCGCTCAGGGTGCGCCTTGAGCCGTTGGGCACCTGTGGCGCTGATGTCGTCGCCTCATGTGTCGCGATCCAACGGGAATCAGACCCGTACGCCGATTGAATCGAAAGGAGATCCTTTGAAGAATATTCTGGTGACTGGCGGATGCGGGTTTATCGGTGCCAATTTCATCCATTATCTGTTGGCCCAGCCGCAGTTCACGGGCAGTATCGTCAACGTGGACAAGTTGACCTATGCCGGAAATATTGAAAATTTGGCCTCGATCGCTGGCGAAGAGCAAGCGCGCTACAGCTTCGTAAAAGCCGATATTTGCGATGCCACCCAGATGGCGCGCGTGTTTGATGCGTTCAAGATCGACACGGTGTGCCACTTTGCCGCCGAGTCCCATGTGGACCGATCGATCGTGGGTCCGGACGCCTTCATTCAGACCAACATCAACGGCACCTTTACCCTGCTCGAACAGGCCCGTCGCTGCCAGAAGCGACTGGTGCTTTTTCACCACATCAGCACCGACGAGGTTTTCGGTGCCCTGGGTAGGAAGGGCGCCTTTACCGAAAGCACGCCCTATGATCCCAGCAGCCCCTACTCGGCTTCCAAAGCGGGTTCAGACCACCTGGTGCGAGCCTACAGCCGCACCTACGGCTTGCCGGTCACCGTCTCCAACTGCTCCAATAATTATGGGCCTTATCAGTTCCCCGAAAAGCTGATCCCCCTGATAATTCTAAACGCACTGGCGGGCAAGTCCCTGCCAGTTTACGGTGACGGTAGCAACGTTCGAGACTGGCTCTATGTCAATGACCACTGCAGCGCCATTTGGGCCATCATGCAAAGGGGCCTTCGCGGTGAAACCTACAACATCGGCGGACGCTGCGAACGAACCAACCTCGAGGTGGTCACAACGATCTGCAACCTGCTCGATGAGATGGTGGGCGTGCCCGACAGCGGTCCGCGCGAAGCCTTGCTCAGCTTTGTAAAGGATCGTCCCGGACACGATTTTCGCTACGCCATTGATTGCGATAAAATCGAACAGGAACTTGGCTGGCGCCCGCAACACAGCTTCGAAAGCGGTTTGAGGCGCACCATTGCGTGGTATCTCGATCATAAAAGCTGGGTGGAGCGTGTGCAAAGTGGTGCTTACCAGAATTGGATCAAGAGGCACTATGACAAATAACCAACACACCGGCCGCAGCCGTATCGTTTTCGCGCTCGATGTGGCAGATGTTCATACGGCGCGGCATCTGGTCACTCTCTTGGCGGGCCGCGTAGGGATGTTCAAGATCGGGCTGGAGCTGTTTATCAAAGCCGGTCCGGCTGTCATCGAAACCGTACGTGAGCTTAGCGGCGCCAAGATTTTCCTCGATCTCAAGTTGCACGATATCCCCACTACTGTGCGGCGCAGTATGCGGCAAATCGCCGAACTGGGCGTGGATTATACCACGGTGCACTGTAGCGGCGGGACAGAGATGCTGGCGGCGGCCGTGGCGGGCGGCGGCAAGGCCGTTGCGGTTCTGGGGGTAACGGTTTTGACCAGCGTAAGACCCGATCAAAGTGGCAGCGTTGATTTGGACGAACGGGTCCTGGCGCGGGCCGAAATGGCCCAAAAGGCGGGCTGTGCGGGCGTGATCTGTTCGGCCTGGGAGGTGGCGACCATCAAGCAGCGCTGGGGTAAAGATTTTATCGGCATCACGCCGGGCATCCGTCCGCCCCACTACCGGGCCGGAGAAAATGAGGATCAGGGCCGCATCATGACCCCGGGCCGGGCCGTGGCTCAGGGGGCTGATTATCTGGTGGTGGGACGCCCCATCCGCGATGCCGCCGACCCGGGCGCCATGGCTGATGCCATCGCGGCCGACATCGTTGCGACCGAGGGTGCGATTTCCTCGCCCAGATAGCAAGACACCTCAAGCGGCCGCTACCGGATGGTCAACAAGCGCCAGGCTGTCAGGGCCAGCAGTAGGATGCCCAGGATCAACACCACGATGAGTTGCCGGGGGCTGAATCCCCTCACCGGCCCTCAGCGATCTCGTCCAGACCGAATGCAGAATGCAGTACCCGCACGGCCAATTCGGTGTATTTCTCCTCGAGCACGCACGAGATGCGAATTTCAGATGTACTAATGAGAATGATGTTGATGTTCTCCTTGGCCAGGGTGGAGAACATCACCGCGGCCACGCCGGAATGATTGCGCATGCCCACGCCGATGACCGACACTTTGCTGATGGTGTTATCGCCGATGACCTCCTCGCTGCTGATCTCGACGGCAACCTTGCGCTGGATCTCCAGGGCCTGCTCGTAGTTGGAGCGTGGCACCGTGAAGGTCAGGTCGGTCTGGCCGTTGGGGCGCGTGTTCTGAATGATCATGTCCACCACGATACCCGTATCGGCCAGGGGGTTGAAGATCTTGGCTGCGATTCCGGGCTGATCGGGAACCTTTTTCAGCGTAATACGGGCTTGGTTTTTATCGTGCGTCACCGCGGAAACCACCACGGACTCCATACCAGGGTCTTCGCTCACCACCATGGTTCCCTCCTCATCGATAAATGACGACCGGACATGCACCGGAACATTGTATTTTTTGGCAAAGCCCACCGAGCGAATCTGAAGTACTTTGGCGCCCAGGCTGGCCATGTTGAGCATCTCATCGTAGGAGATGGTTTTTATCTTGCGGGCCCGGGGACACACATTGGGATCGGCGGTGTAGATGCCGTCCACATCGGTGTAGATTTCGCACATATCGGCTTTTAAAGCGGCGGCGATGGCCACTGCCGATGTGTCCGAGCCCCCCCGCCCCAATGTGGTGATGTTGCCCGATATGTCGCTGCCCTGAAATCCGGCCACCACCACGATAATGCGTTCGCCTATGAATTTGCAGATGGTTTGGGTGCCGATCTCCATGATGCGGGCGTTGCCGAAATCGCAATCGGTCACCACCCCGGCCTGATAGCCCAGCATGGAGCGCGCGCGGTAGCCCATCTCCTGAAGCACCATCGCCAGTAAAGCGGCGGTGGTCTGTTCGCCGGTGGCCAGTAATACGTCCAGTTCGCGCTTGTCCGGGTTGGCGCTGGCCTGGCTGGCCATGTCCAGCAGTCGGTCGGTGACACCGGCCATGGCCGACAATATCACCACTACATCATGGCCCTGGTCGTAGGTTTTGGTCACCCGGCGGGCGACATTGCGGATGCGCTTCAGGTCGGCTACCGAGGTGCCGCCATATTTTTGAACTATCAACCCCATTGCCTCTCCTTGAATCTAAAAACCCAAGGGCCACAAACGATATTGCCGGGTGCCATGGGTTCAGGTACATTCGGTTCACCCCTTGTTGGCATCAGGCGTTGGCGATGTCAAGGGGCAGAGCGCCAAAAGCCGCCAGTCGGCAGGCCAGAGGCCGGTTTACGCCACCTTTAATTTGAACTCGCCTGCGGCCGCGACGAGCGTCTGAAGATTCTTGCCGTGGGCCTCTACCATAATGGTTCGGCGTTGCCCATCGACCCATACGATGGTCACGGCCAGGTGGCGCCCCAACATCTTCGTGTCCAGGCGCTGGGCCCACTCTACGGCGAACACGCCGGGCTGATTGAGCAGATCGAAAAGACCGATGGCCTCGGCGTCATCGCCCCCTGCCAGACGGTAGAGGTCGATATGGTAGAGCGGCAAGCGACCCGCGTACTCGTTGATCAAGGTATAACTGGGGCTGGTGACGTATTGGTCTTCGGGCACGCCAAGGCCCCCTGCAAGTCCCTGTACCAACACCGTTTTGCCGCATCCCAGATCGCCGAAAAGGCCTACTACCGTTGATGTCTGGATGGCGCTGCCCAGGTGCCGTCCGAAGGCACGGGTCTGCTCGGCAGTGCTGGTTTCGATCTGCATCAGCGGCATCTGAAAATTCCCCTGAAAATCATATTGACTCACTACGCCGGTCCTGCGGGCGGCTGGGGCGGTAGCGATCGTTTCCGTTGCAGTGCGGCCGCTCCTGTCATGCGCCATGACTTACAAAAGAATATCCCAAAGTGCAAGCTGGACGCGATAACGGTAACAGGCCCACCTGACGGCGATTATGAAGATGGTGCGGGTACCGTTGGGTGATAAACGTGGGCGTCGTTATGGGAGTAACGGTCCAATGTGGTTGCGCTGGCCATGATCAGCGAGCTGTTTCAACAGCCACTTGCTCTTGGCTTCCATCCGGGCGGCTTGGTGGGGATCGCTTTCGTGGTCGTAGCCCAGCAGATGCAGTATGCCGTGCACGAGCAGCTGCAGAAAACGGTCGTTGACCGTAAGACCAGCCGCCGCGGCCTCGGCTACCGCCGTGTCGACCGAGATTACCACGTCGCCCAGTAGCTGCGGGGCGATGTCGGCGAACTCGCCCTCTCGCATTGCAAAAGCGATCACATTGGTGGGGCGGTTGCGATTCAGGTAGCGTTGATTGAGCCGTTGTATGCCTTTGTCGTCGGTGCATACGACGGAAAGCTCGGCTTTACTGCACCCCAAGGCGTTTAAGGCGGCCTGGGCCGTCTGTTGAATCGTCCGTGGGTCGATGCGGTGGCAGCGTTGTTGATTGTCGACGAGAATGGCCATTGCTGCGATCTTGGCCGCCGTTGGCAGCGGCTCTCTTTTCGGGGTAATCGATGCGGTGGTGGTGGATGCCGTTTAGGATCTTGTTGAAGCTGTTGGCGATGTTGTGCAGATCCTTAAGGGTCAGGTCGCTGTTGTCCAGCTGGCCGTCCGAGAACACCTTGTTGATCAGGTCTTGCACCAGGCCCTGGATACGCGAGGGCGTGGGGTTGTCCAGGGTACGGGAGGCGGCTTCGACCACGTCGGCCAGCATAATCAGTGCGGACTCACGGCTCTGGGGCCGGGGGCCAGGGTAGCGGTAGTCGTCCATGTCGACAACGGTTTTACCCTTTTGTTCGACGGCCTTGTGGTAGAAATAGCGAATCACGCTGTTGCCATGGTGTTGCAAGATGGCGTCGGTGATCTCCTGCCCCAGTTTGTGTTTTTTGGCGATCTCGACGCCGTCTTTGACGTGGGAGACCAGGATGCGTTTGGACATGGCTGGGGCCAGCTTGTCGTGCTTATTCTGGCGGCCTTGGTTTTCGATGAAATAGAGCGGCTTGTTGATTTTGCCAATGTCATGATAGTAGCCGCACACTTTGGCCAGGATGGGGTTGGCGCCGATTTCGGCGGCGGCGGCTTCGCCCATCGAGCCCACGATCACCGAGTGGTGATAGGTGCCCGGGGCCTCAATCATCAGGCGTCGTAAAATGGGGCGATCCAGGTTGGCAAGCTCCATCAGTTTGATATCGGTTTTATAGCCGAAGGCGGTCTCGAAAAAGGGCACCAAACCGGCGCTGATGATGCCCGCTGCAACGCCACCGCCAAAGGCCAGCAACCAGTCCCACAGTAGCAGCAGCCCCTCGACGCGGTTGAGATAGATGCCGATGGCCGTGGCCAGGGCCACGTTGACCAGGCCGGTTTTCAGGCCGGCTTTAATAAAGACGCCCCGTTCGCGGCACTCCCTGATCCAGTAGGCCCCCACTGCGGTGCTGATGAGAAAGTAAACGAACAGCTCCAGGCGGTTGTTAAAGATCAGGGCAGCGGCCAAGGCGGTCACCACCCCGAAAGCCACTGCGGTGCGCAGGCCCCACAAGAGGCAAACCGTCATGGCGCCGGCGGCCAGGGGGATGCCATAGCAGAGCGAGGTGGCATTTACCTTGAGTGCGGCACCGTCGGCCAGGGTCTCCGAAAGGGCCGGAAAAAATTTGGCGATGGTCAAGGTCAGAATAAATAGCAGTGCCAGACAAAAGAGGTCTTTGTTGAGCTGGGCCGGGGGGTGTTTTTCCAGGCTGGTCAGGGTGTGAATGGTGAACATCAGGGCAAAAACCAGGGCTACAGCCCCCATGGCACTAAAAAGCAGTTCGCGGCTGCGGTTCTGATCTTTAATAGCCTCGAGTTTAAAGATCTGTTCGGGGGTGATGCGTTCGCCCTCGCGCACGATCATTTCGCCTGTTTTTACCTGGTAAAAGACCGGCCTAACCTCGTTTAAAGCCTGCTTGCGGCGCTCGGCCGTCTCGCTTGTGTTGAGGGTGATATTGGGCTGTATCAGGGCCTGGATGAAATCGATCACCAGGTTTCGCAGGCTGTAGCTGACTTGGTTGAGCAGGGGCGCAGCCACGGTTCGCACCATGGACTTGGCCTGATCGAGGCCGTAAAATTGATTGAGATCATCGGCGCGGGTCTCAACCTTGCTGTCCACATTACGAATGATCACCCCCGATTCGAGATCCCGCAAGAAAACCTCCTTGGGGGCCACCACCCCGCGCGTCATGATCTCTTCCAGGACCGTCACAATCGTGTCGGGGATCTCTTGAGAAAAGCCGGCCTCTTCCAGAATCCGATAAGCACCGTCGCTGACGGGTATGCCTAAGGCCTTGACGAAGGGCTCCTTGAGGTCCCACACTTTGCGGGCCACGTCGATATCTTCGGCCGGCGCGGTGCCGTCGATGTATTCCCAGCCTTCGCGAGCGATGACGTCGTCGGGGTTTCGGTTCTCGGCAATTTCGCTGCTTACCAGCGTAAAGGCCCATTGCACGCGCTCGATGATACGTTGGGACAGGGTGGTGTCGTGGTCATAGACCGTCAAGACGCGGTCGAGGGCTTTTTGGCGGCTTTTTTCGGTGGCACGCTTGTCTTCGATCAGATAATCGCGCGGGGCTTTGATGTCCTTGTCGGCCACGTCCCCCAGTCGGTAGGTAGGTCTTTTGACCAACAGACTGGGGTAGAGCAATAGTACAAACAGGGCCGCCGTCACCACCATGATTGCCCAGCGCACAGTGGTGCTGTTGCTAAAGAGGTGGCGCAGTCGGAACGAGGTTTGGGTGAGCTTCATCATAATAGTTGACGACCATCATCGGCTTCGGCCGGATTCGCCGCACTCGATAGACAGCGGGTGACGCACTTGGAACCGGTTTTTTGTTCGCTATTGCGACACCTGCCGATTTTCGTAAGCCTCGATGATTTCTTGAACCAGCCGGTGCCGTATGACATCGCGCTTGGTGAAAAAGATAAATCCGATTTTATCGATATGTTGGAGGATATCCTTGGCTTCTACCAATCCCGAGCGACGGCCCGAGGGCAGGTCGATCTGGGTGATATCCCCGGTGATAACCGCCTTGGAACCTAAGCCCAGGCGGGTCAGAAACATCTTCATCTGCTCGGAGGTGGTGTTCTGAGCCTCGTCGAGAATAACAAAAGAATCGTTGAGCGTCCGCCCCCGCATGAAGGCCAGCGGTGCTACTTCGATCACACCTCGTTCCATTAAACGGGCTGACTTTTCAAAGCCCATCATGTCGTGCAAGGCGTCGTAAAGAGGCCGCAGGTAAGGATCCACCTTTTCGGCCAGATCACCGGGCAGAAACCCCAAAGCCTCGCCGGCTTCCACCGCTGGCCGGGTCAAGACGATGCGCTGCACCAGGTCGTCGGCCAGTGCCGCCACCGCCATGGCCATGGCCAAGTAGGTCTTGCCCGTGCCGGCCGGACCTATGCCGAAGACGATGTCGCGGCGGCGGATGGCATCGATGTACTGTTTCTGGGCCGGCCCCTTGGGGGTGATGGCCTTTTTCTTAGCGGTGATGTAGACTTTTTCAAGAAAAATATCCTTCAAACGGGTGCGGTCGTCAGCGCTTAATATTCGCAGCGCATATTCGACATCGCTGTTGTACACGGGATATCCCGCCCTGATCAACTCGTAAAGTTGATTGAGGATATTTTCGGCCAAGCCGGTCGCTAAGGCGTCATTGCCTCGAATAAAGACCGAGGCGCCACGCGCATCGATTTTCACATCCAGGGCCTCGGCCAGCAGCTGCAGGTGGGCATTGCGCTCACCAAAGAGCAGCAGCGCCAGCGCATTGCTATTGAAATCAATACGTTGCTGCAAAGCTTCAGTCTCATGCCCTGTTGTCATAGTCGGCATCGGTCGATTTCCATCCACCACGCGATCTTGACCGAAATGCGAATTTTACGAGCCCATAAAATCCAACTCTATCACAACGCATGAAAATTGCAATTCGGTTGTTGCCGCAACGCCCGTAACGGCTAAAATTAGCTTGACTGTTGTAAGGGGCTTTGTTAGCTCACACGGTGGGCTGCCGGCTTATTATCTACTCAGCGAGTAAGGGTTGCTGACCGCGACCCTGTGGGTCCGGCGATCTTCGAAAGGGTGGGATTTGTTGGTGGCACCACCCTGAAATCAAGCGTCGCGCGATTGAACCCTAACTTTGACAACGCCCCTTATCGAATCACCCCGACATAACCGCACCGCCATTAAGATCAAGGCGCAACGTTCACGATTGTCCGTCCACGGCTTTGAGCTCTAAAAAGTGGGACCTAAAGTCCTCATGAAAAATATGACCGCTTTGAAACGCTATAAGGCGTTGCTTCGCCAGATTGCCTTTCACCTATTACCGTGCCGCTATTTTCTGCGTTTGGCGGGTGGGCCTATATGAACTTTTTCGATATCGCCGTCATCGTGATTGTTTGCGTGAGTCTCATCAGGGGGCTGATGATCGGCCTTGTTCGTCAGCTCTCCTCCATTTTCGGTGTGCTGGCCGGTTTCTACGGGGCTTACTCCACTTATACCGTTTTGGATCCCTACTTGAAAAACTGGATCGCCAATGACGGGTATCGCCATATCGCCATTTTCGTGATCATTTTCTGTGCAGTTTTCTTCCTGGTAGTCCTTGTAGCATGGGTCATCAACTACCTCATGAAGGTTACCATGACCGCCTGGTTGGACAAGGTGTTGGGGGTGCTCTTCGGCGCGGTCAAAGGGGTGCTGGTCGTCACGCTCCTGTTCCTCATGCTGACCACCTTTTTGCCCCAAAGGGCCGGGATTCTGGAGCAGTCGACCCTGGCACCCTTTGTGGGCCAGGCGGCCGAGCGCATAACCGGCATGGTGTCGGAGCAGACGAAAGAGCAATTCAGAATCAAGCTCGACGCCTTGCGACAGAGCTGGGCTAAGCCGTGACCCCATGCAACCTAAACTGGATGCCAACGCCTAAAGTCGCGTGACAGACGCCCCACGGCCCACTTTTATCATGCCTAAAAGATCCGCCCCACACTTCGCCGATGCCGCCGACACAGCCCAGCTGGCCAAAGCCACGCGCGGTCTGTTCGAGCTTGTGGCCACCTTGCGGAGTGAAAAAGGATGCCCCTGGGATCGCAAGCAAACCCCCGGCACCATCATGCGCCACCTTCAAGAAGAGAGCTATGAGCTGAGAGAGGCCATCGATAATGATGACCCGGCAGCGGTGCGCGAAGAGCTGGGTGATGTGCTGTTTCACCTCTTTTTTTTGGCACAACTCTATGCGGAGCAGGACCATTTCGACATAACTGACGTGATGACGGCGGTATCAGCCAAAATGATTCGCCGTCACCCGCATGTGTTCGGAACGGCCCAGGCCGACACCCCCAGGCGGGTGCATGCCCAATGGCAACGCATCAAGCGGGCCGAAAATGCCGCCAAGGGCATCACCTCCGCCCTGGATGGTGTGCCTGGCCACATGCCGGCCCTGATGCGGGCCTATCAGATTTCACAACGGGCCGTGGGGGTGGGGTTTGAATGGGACGATCTGTCCGGCGTCATGGACCAGGTGGAAGCCGAGTGGCGTGAGCTTAAGCAGGAGCTAGGACCGGATGAGACTGACGACGGCGCCCGCCAGCGCCAGATGATGGAGTTTGGTGATCTACTCTTTACCCTGGTCAATGTGGCACGTTTTGTGCGCTTTTATCCGGAAACAGCCCTCAACGCGGCCACCCGAAAATTCGAGCGGCGCTTCAGGCGTATGGAAGCGATGGCCGCCCGACAAGGCCAGCAGTTGGAGGATCTCCCCCGCCAGACTCTGGAAGATCTCTGGAAGGCGGTTAAAGCAGAGGAGTAGCACGATAGCTTTGCCTATGGGGTCATCGATTCAGGCCAGATCGGTTTGAGGACGATCAGCGGGCTTGGGCTGCAGCTATCCTTCCCGTCCGAATTAATTTCAGCTCGCGGGCTTTTTCGATAAACCAGCGATGGCTGCGAAAGGCCACCGGCGGTAGCGAATGAAGCGGGAAGAAACGCGCCGCCTGTGCGTCGTCGCCAGCCACCAAACGGCCGTCGAACACCTCGATCCAGTACCCCACCATTAATAGATAACCGTAAAGATCGCTGTGGGCTTGAATGACGCCCAGCAGCCGTCCGAGGGTGCCGTTGAGCCCTGTCTCCTCACGTAGCTCCCGCAGCGCCCCTCCGGTCGGTGGTTCGTCGAGCTCCAGGTAGCCACCGGGCAGACACCAATGGCCTTTCTTAGGGTCCACGGCCCGCTTGACCAGTAAAATTTCACCCTTGGGGTTAGCGACTACCACGCAAGTGGCCGGGACCGGGTTCTCGTAAATGATGGTTTGGCAACGCCGGCAATAGAGGCGCAAACGCTCTTCCAATTCCCGCCGCGTCAGCGGCGCGGAACAATATGGGCAATATTTTTTTTCAGGCATCGTGGTCGGTAGGTCGTTTGGGTGAGGATTTCGCTATCCGGCGGATAGACATCGCCCTTGGCGCTGTTTTCATCGGGACACCCGGATCTCGGAGAGCAGGGCCAGGATTTCATCACGACGATGCGCCGGGGCGTAGAGCTCACCCCAGCCCCGCTGGGCCTGAAAGAGGCCATCGTAAGCCGTGTCATGAAAGGAGCGCAGGCGGTGTACAATGCCGCGTTCAGCGAGCACCGAGACCAGCAGTTGCGCCTCGATCTGGTTGTCGATGCTTGCTACCTTGATCATTTCAGGCTTGGGGGTAATTTTGATCATGCAGTAAAAATAGGGTCAAAAGAGATAGGGTGTCAAGTCTGAAGGTGAACGAATATTCATTCATATGTTAAGGCTTCATAGCGGTTTTATTCCTGAAAACCGATCATTTCT
Source organism: uncultured delta proteobacterium (assembly GCA_963783425.1). GTDB lineage: Bacteria > Desulfobacterota > Desulfobacteria > Desulfobacterales > QNYZ01 > CAWANO01. Next base: position 70,200 of record CAWANO010000019.1, on the reverse strand, counting down.
TCCCAAAGCGGTCTTGCGGTTCGTCAATGGGTTACCGCCTGGCTCATCCTTATCGTCAATCGGTTACAACCCATTTAAAAGTTTATATTTTAATGATTTCATCGCCTCGTTTCCGTCCGTCGCCGGATGTGTCGGCTGGGGGCGCAAAATGCCCGCTGATGGATGCTGGCAGAGCCCACCTAAATTAGGGCTTGACCTCTATAAAAGGGTGGTGTAGGTAAATGAATAAGTATTCATTTTCATCGTCAATTTTCAATTCAATGCCGGGTACCTGATGGGGTTGATCCCCAGCGAAAGGTCAATGAACGCCGCGCCCCCCAAAACCAAGCGCAACGACAAGTATCAACGCATCCTCCAGGCGGCGGCCAAGGTGTTTGCCCGGCGGGGCTTTTACCAGTCCACGGTGGCCGATGTGGCCCGTAGCGCCGGTGTGGCCGGCGGCACCATCTATCTCTATTTCGCCAACAAAGACGATATCCTGGTAAAACTGTTCGACCAAAAGATGCGTGAGGTGTTCGCCGGGTTCCGCCGGGCCGTGGACGGCGCCGAGGGGGGGGTCGCGAAACTGCGGCAACTGGTGCGTTATCATCTCAGCGCATTTGCCCAAGACCGCAACATGGCCATCATCTACCAAGCCGAGACGCGTCGCAACAACCGGGTGGTGGAGGTGCAGGTGCGGGAGATGGCCAAGATGTATGCCGACCTGGTGGCCGAAATCATCGAAGTGGGCCAACAGGAGGGGATTTTTCGGAAAAACCTTTACGTGGGGTTGGTCAAACAGGTGATGGTGGGGGCCATGGACGAGGTGATTTTCACTTGGCTCAATGCGGGTTGCCAATATGATTTGATGACCATGGCCGACCCGCTGGTAGCGCTCTTTGTCAGTGGCATCGAAACCCGTGGCGCCGGCAGCCGATGATCAGATGGAAGCTCCATTTCAACAACCGCAGTATTGACGGAAAAGAGGACCAATATGGCACAAATGATCGCAGACCTTAAAGACATAGAGTTTGTTTTATTTGACCAATTCAAGGTCGACCGACTCAGCCAAAAGGAGCCGTTTGCCGATTTTAATCGCAAAACGGTCGAACTGGTGGTACGCGAGGCCCGCAACCTGGCCATCAAGGAGATTTTACCCACCCAGAAGATCGGTGACCAAGAAGGTGCCCGTTTCGACCAGGGAGAGGTCCGGGTACCCGAGGCCTTTCAGCGCGCCTGGGAGCTGCTCAAAGAGGGCGAATGGATTGCCATGAGCGAGCCCCTGGAGTGGGGCGGCCAGGCAATGCCGCGCTCGGTATCAGCCGCGGCCGGTGAGTATCTCAACGGTGCCAATCTTTCGTTTATGATGTATGCCGCCTTGACCCATGGCGCCGGGCTGCTGGTGGAAACCTTCGGCACCGACGAGCAGAAACGTCTATTTCTGAAAAACATGTACACCGGTAAATGGACCGGCACCATGCTGCTCACCGAGCCCCAGGCGGGTACCGACGTCGGCGCCCTGACCACCAGCGCGGTACCTAATGACGACGGCACCTACGCCATCTCAGGTAGCAAGATTTTCATATCCTCGGGCGAGCACGACCTGGCCGAAAACATCATCCATCCCGTGTTGGCCCGCATCGAAGGAGCGCCGGCCGGCACGCGAGGGATTTCGCTGTTCCTGGTACCCAAATTCTGGGTCAACGACGACGGCACACTGGGAGATTTTAACGATGTGGTTTGCACTGGCATCGAAGAGAAGATGGGGTTGCACGGCAACGCCACCTGCTCATTGACGCTGGGCGGCAAGGGCCAGTGCCGCGGCCTTCTGCTGGGTGAGGTGAACAAAGGCATGCAGGCCATGTTCGTGATGATGAACGCGGCCCGCTTCCTGGTCGGCCTGCAAGGATTCGCACTGGCCAGCGCCTCCTACATGAACGCCGTCAACTACGCCCGCGAACGCATCCAGGGCCGGCATCTGCTCAAGTTCGCCGATCGCAGCGCCCCTGCGGTGCCGATCATCGAACACCCTGACGTGCGGCGCATGCTGCTGACATGAAGGGTTATGTAGAGGGAATGCGCAGCCTGCTCTACTACGTAGGGCTGCTCGAAGACCATACCCACGTGAGCGACGATGAGGTCGAGCGGCGCTGGTTGCAGGGCATGGTGGATCTTCTGACACCCATCTGCAAGGGGTATGTCACCGACCGAGCCTTCGAGGTGTGCAGCACCGGCGTTCAGGTTTACGGCGGCTACGGCTACATCAGCGAATATCCCCAGGAGCAGTTGCTGCGCGACTGCCGCATCACCTTGATTTACGAGGGCACCAACGGTATTCAGGCCATGGACCTGCTGGCCCGCAAAATGGGGTCGCAAAAGGGCACCGTGGTCATGGACCTGGTGACGCGCATGCAGCGCACCGTGGCCGAGGCCGAAAAGCTGGCGGCCACCCGAGCGCTGGGCGCCCAGTTCAAAGGCGCCGTTGCCAAGTTGCTAAAGTGGGCCAGCACATCGGTTCGGCTGCATCGGGGCCCAAAGTGCTGGCCGCCTTCGCTTTCGCGCACCCCTTCATGGAGGTGGTGGGTGACACTGTCATGACATGGATGCTGCTGTGGCGGGCCGTGACGGCCGCTAAAAAGTTGGAAGGCAAGGCGAATAAAAAAGAGGTAGTTTTTTGTGAGGGGCAGATCAAAACCGCGGAGTATTTCATGCGGGTGGTCATGCCAGCCACCCTGGGCAAGATGGATGCCGTGCTGGCACTCAACGCGGCAACGGTGGAGATGGACGAAGCGGCCTTTGGCGGCAAGTAAGCGGGTGGGCAGCGTACCGTCAGGTTGGCTCGCCACCGTGGCACCGATTCACGCGGGCGTTGACAACGATGGTTCGGCGCCTGACCGTAAGCCTCAGCCCGGGGGGTGTCGCAGTCAGCTGCTCTCTTTGCGCAACTCTTTTTTAAGGACCTTGCCGACGTTGGTTTTGGGCAGTTCGTCGCGGAATTCGATCTCGCTGGGCCACTTGTATTTGGCCAGGCGCTCCTGGCAATAGGCCATGAGCTCTTCTTCGGTGGTGGTGGCGCCTTTTTTGAAGCACCACAAACACCTTGACGGCTTCACCGCGGGTTGGATGGGCGATGCCGATAGCGGCCGCTTCCTGCACTTGGGGGTGTTCGTAAAAGACCTCCTCGATGTCCCGGGGGTAGACGTTGTAACCGCCCGAGATGATCATGTCCTTTTTGCGGTCGACGATGTAAAAATAGCCCTCTTCGTCCATTTTGGCGATGTCGCCGGTGTGGAGCCAGCCGTCGGCGTCAGGGTGTCGGCGGTCTCCTCGGGCTTGTTGTGGTAAGCCTCCATCACCTGGGGGCCGCGCACGAGCAGTTCGCCCGCTTCGCCCACCGGCATATCGCTTTCACCGTCGACCAAGTCCACGATGCGGCACTCGGTGTCGGAGATGGGCATCCCGATACTGCCGACTTTGCGTTTGCCCCCGGCGAAGGGGTTGACATGGGTCACCGGCCTGGTCTCGGTCAGTCCGTAACCTTCGACGATGACGGCCCCGGTTTTGGACTCGAAGTCCTTGATCACCTCCACCGGCAGCGGCGCGCTGCCCGAAAAGCAGCCCTTGATGGATGTGAGGTCGGCCTGATCGATGTTGGGATGGTTGAGCAAGCCGATGTACATGGTGGGCACCAGCGGCGCAAAGGTGGGCTTGAACTTGCTGATGGCCTCCAGCAGCTGGTTCCGGCTGGGGTTTGGGTACCAGGACGTTGCCCCATCCCATGTAGACGGCGAAGTTCATGGCCATCGATAGCCCGAAGACGTGGAAAAAGGGTAGCGCTCCCAGCATGATTTCCGCGCCGCGGTCGAACGCGGGGAACCAGGCCGCGACCTGCTGCACCTGTCAGCTCAGATTCCGATGGGTCAGCATGACCCCTTTGGAGACGCCGGTGGTGCCGCCGGTGTACTGGTACATGGCCATGTCATCGAAGGTCAGAGATCGCCGGCTGGCGCCGGCGGTAAGGACTGGGCCAGCAACTTTTTCCAGCTGTAGACATCGGCGGCCGGTTTGACCGTCAGCGGCCAACCCCTTCTTTTTGGCCACCAGGGGAAACAGGATGCTCTTGGGGAAGGGCAGATAGTCGCCCATGGAGGTGTACACGATCTGCTCAGATCGGTCTGCGGCCGCAGGTCGATCATGCGGTTGGCCAGCAGGTCGAGGGTGATCAGCAGCCGGGCATCGGAATCATTGAATTGGTGGTCCAGTTCGCGGTCGGAGTACAGGGGGTTGTTCATGACCGCGATGGCGCCCAGACGGATGGCGCGAAGTAGCCCACCACGCAGGGGATCAGATTGGGCAGCAGGATTGCCACCCGGTCGCCCTTGGCGGATGCCGAAATGGTGCAGAACAGCGGCGAAGCGGTCGACCATCTGCTTGAAGTCACGGTAGCTGACCCGTGGCCTTGAAAGATCAAGGCCATGCGATCGGGGAACTTTTGGCCGATTGGTCGAGAAACTCGGGAAGACACTTGGATTCGTAATCCATTTGAGGCGGTACGCCTTTTTCGTAACTTGCCAACCAAGCCTTTTTTTGGTAAATCACGGTGTCCTCCTTCTGACAGAACGTGTAATTTCAATGAGCATCTATTCACTTATATGAAATCCGCAAATTAGGAAAGTATAAATGTTTCCGGTTCTCATTCCACCAGCAAAAGCCACCTTGTTCGGCCTGCCTGCGTTTCTATTTGCCTGCTGATTCCCGTTGTCGGCATCGCCGCATTTATCATTCTTCTGACCAAACGTAGCGCCCCCTTGGTGCGGGCCCAGGCCGACCCGCGCCTAAACCGTCCACTGACCCGGCTGGGAACTATGTTTAAATATGCTGTGGGCCAATATCGCCAGCCGCGCTACCGGCTGGCCGGAGTGCTGCACATCATGCTGTTTGCCGGTTTCATGATTCTTTCGCTGCGATCGATCACCTTGGTCTGCTCGGCATCCAGGACGGGTTTACGCTTCCCGGGCTGGGCGGCGCTTGCGGGTACGGTTTACGACGTGCTCAAGGATATCGCCACCACGCTGGTGCTGGCGGCCGCTTTGGTGGCCATGGTGCGCCGGGGGATGTTCACGCCCGAGCGCTATCGCGGTGCCGCCCAATATGGCCGCAAGGATCACACCTGGGAGGCGGTCTTGGTCGTTGGCTCTGATCATCGGCCTGGTCACCTGCGACATGCTCTTCGAAGGCAGCCTGGTGCGGCCGCCGAGCCGCAGCAGGGTTGTCCAGGCTGCATCACGTGGTCCCCGGTACCGGCCAGCTGGCTGGCCGCCCGCCTGCTGGCCGACCTGCCCCAGGCCACACTGCAGACCATCCACCTCGGGGCCTATTTCCTGCACGAGCTGATCTTCTTCTTCTTTCTCTGCTTTCTGCCCATGGGCAAACATTTTCACGTGATCACCTCGCTGCCCAACGTCTTTTTCATGAAGCTCGACAAGGGGAAGGTCAAACCGGTGCGCTGGGGGGTGAGCCGACGAAGCAGCTCGACGATCTGGACTCCTTCGGCGTCAAGAACTTCGAGGATTTCACCTGGAAGCACATGCTCGATTTTTACTCCTGCGCCGACTGCGGCCGCTGCTCGGACAACTGCCCGGCCAATGCCGTCGGCCGGCCGCTTGTCGCCGCGCTTTATCTCCATCAAGTGCCGCGATTACTGCTTCAAGCACTACCCGCTGCGCGGCGACATCACACCGCAGCGACGAACCCCTGATCGGCGACCCTCTACAGCGAAGATGAGATCTGGTCCTGCACCACCTGCGGCGCCTGCGAGCAGGAGTGCCCGCTGTTTATCGAATACATCGATAAGATCGTCGACCTGCGCCGGGGCATGGTCGACGAGGGCGTGGTGCCCCAGTCGCTCCAGAAGCCGCTGCAGCGCTTTGGAAAAGCGCGGCAACCCCTGGGGCAAGATGGAAAAAAAACGCGCCGACTGGGCCCAGGACAGCCTTTTGCCGATGAGGTCGCGGTCAAGATGCTCAGAGCAAAGGAGAGCGCCGAAACCCTCTACTTTGTCGACAGCATTACCTCCTATGACGACCGCATGCAGGCCATCGGCCAGGCCACGGCCACGGGTGCTGGCCGCCGCCGGGAATCGATTTCGGCATTCTGGGCAAGGCCGAAAGGGACAGCGGCCACGAGGTGCGCCGTTTCGGCGAGGAGATGCTTTTCCATGGACCTGCGGGACACCAACACCGAGGCCATCATCGGCAGCCGGCGCCAAACGGATCGTCACCGCCGACCCGCACGCCTTCAACGCCCTCAAACAATGATTACACGCGGACTGCCGCCTGTGCGAGCACATCAGCCAGATCATCGCGCGACCACCTCGACAGCGGGCACTTCGACTCAAGCCGGCAACGCCGCCGGCGCCGGTCTTCACCTACCACGACCCCTGCTACCTGGGCCGCCACAACGGTCTCTACGACGCGCCCCGGCAGGTGCTCGATGCCATTCCGGGGATAAAGCGGGTGGAGATGCAAAAGAGCCGGTGATCGCTCTTTTTGCTGCGGCGGCGGGCGGTTTGATGCTCTTTTACGAGCCCGACGAGGAGAAGCGCATGGGCGTGCTGCGGGTGGAGATGGCCCATGCGGCCGGGGCCAATGTGATTGTCACGGCCTGCCCCTTTTGCCTGGTGAACATCGAAGACGCCATCAAGGTGGCCGGCCTGGAGGGCAAGATGACGGCCATCGATCTGGTGGAGCTTGTCGGCGCGGCACATTGCTTAGCGGCAAGTGGAAACACCGCTATTGTAAAAATGAACATCAACCGGAAATTTAACGACATCGAATGATTCAGTAACGCCATCACACCATCAAGGAGGACGGCATGGAGATTTTAGTTTGCGTCAGCCGCGTGCCGGATACCGCGGAAAACGAGATCGAACTCAACAGCAGCGGTACCGATATCGAACGCGACGACCTGGTCTATTCAGTCAACGAGTGGGACAACTACGCCGTTGAAGAAGCCATCCAGATTCGTGACAAAGTGGGCGGATCGGTCACAGTGGTCACCGTGGGCGATGAAGATTGCGAGGAGGTGCTGCGCCGGGAGATGGCCATGGGCGCCGACAGCGGCGTGTTGCTCAGTGACGACGCTTTCGAGGGCGCCGACGGCCTGGGCATCGCCACGCTTTTGTCAAAGCACGTTCAGAGCGGTGCTTACGATCTGATCCTGACCGGTGCGCAGAGCGAGGGCGGGGCCGGTGAGGTGGGCGGCATGCTGGCGGCATTGCTGGACTTGCCGTTTGCATCGCTGGTCAATCAGCTCGAAGTGGTCGATGACAGTACCATTCGGGTGGGTCGTGAAATCGAAGGGGGCAACATCGAGATGAACGAAATCTCGCTGCCCTGCGTGCTTTCCGTTCAGACCGGCATCAATGAGCCACGCTATGTGGGTATCCGCGGTATTCGCAAGGTGGCGTCACTGGAGATTCCCACCCAGGGTGCGGGCGAGCTTGGCATCGAACCCGATGCGGTGGGTGCCGCCGGGGCACGTGTCAAGCGGATTGACTATTTTGTGCCCGATATGGGTGAAGGTGCTGAAATCCTGGAAGGCAGCACCGAGGAGATTATAGACAAACTGATCGAAATGCTCAAAGCCAAGGGAGGGTTAAGATAATGGCCATGCAAATATTCGCCTATCTAAATCACAAGGAAGGTAATTTGGACGACACCGCCCTGGAATTGCCGCTGGCCGCCCAAAAGATCGATGCCGATACCGAAGTCACTGCGATTGTGGCCGGTAGCGGGGCCACGCTGGATGCCGCCTGCCAGGCAGCCGCCAAATGTTACCCCAAGGTTTGGAAAATCGACCATGCCGCCTTGGCCTATCCCAACGCCGAACTGACCCGGCAGGCACTGCTCAACTTGTTGCCCCAGGGCGCGCTGGTTCTGGTGCCCCACGACACCTTCGGCATGGATCTTTCACCCGGGCTCTCCGTAAAGCTCGGGGCGGCATTTGCCAGTGACGTGGTGGACATTGAAGGCTGCGAGGACGACCAGCTCAAGGTGGTGCGTCAGGAATTCGGTGGGCAGGTCAGCACGCATGTTGTCGTGGCGCTCTCTTCGGGCGCAGTGATCAACATCCGCCCCGGCGTATTCCAGCCCGAAGGAAATGCCGAACTGGGCGGTCAAATCGAAGACAAGTCCGGCGAGGTCGGGGAGCTTACCGCCAAGCGTCGCTTTCTCGAAGTGATCGAAGCCGAGGTGGGCGACGTGGACATCACTAAGGAGGAGGTGTTGGTGTCGGTGGGCCGCGGCATCGAAGATGAAGAGAACATTGAGATCGCCGAAGAGCTGGCTGAAGCCATGGGTGCCGTGGTCTCCTGCTCGCGCCCTATCGTGGATGCCAAATGGCTGGAAAAATCCCGCCAAGTGGGCACCTCCGGTCAAACGGTCAAGCCCAAGGTCTACTTGGCCTGCGGCATCAGTGGCTCGTTTCAGCACATGGGTGGCATCAAGGGCAGTCCCTTTATCGTGGCCATCAATAAAAACCCCAAAGCGCCCATTTTTCAGGTGGCCGAGGTGGGTATCGTGGAGGATGTGCTCGACTTTCTGCCCGAGCTGACCGATCGCATCAAGGCATTGTAAGCGCCGTTCATACTCACCAGACTTGGCCACAAAGGGTCGGGAAACGCCATGCGCCTGACGATCTTCCAGCGGCTGGCCATCGGGCATGTGATCATTCTACTGATCTTCGTGGCCCTGGGCGTTTACATGGCCACGGCCCTGGAAGGTCTGGTTCAACAGATCGACAGCTCGGCCCGGCTGAGCGCCGGGGCCTCGCGCCAGATCAACGCCCTGGAAGAAGATCTGCTGGCGCAGCTGAGTTTCGAAGAAAAATACCTCATCGCCAGGGACGCTGATTACCGCCAGCAGGTCGAACGCGTGGGCAATGCCGTACAAACAGGTCTTGTGCGACTTGCGGACCAGGCGCGTTCACCGGTGACAACAACCGCTATCGGTCGTATTCAGGCCGAACATCGTCGCTATCAGGCTGATTTCGAGCATCTTACTGAGGTAGAGGCCGCTGATACCGGGAGCGGCAGTGAATACCGATCTGCCCGGGACGCGCTTTTCGAAGCAATCTTCGCGCACTTGGAAGAGGCGCGTCGCCTCTTCGTGGCCGATCATGAAGAGCAAATGGCAGAACTTTCTCGAAGCGGCGGGCAGCTATTGCGTGTTTCGCTGCTGCTGGGCATTGTGGCCCTGCTGCTGGGTGTCGGCGTGGCGTTTATAAACGCGCGCGGCATTGATCGGACCCTCAAGCGCTTCCAACAGCACACCCGGCAAATCTCCCAGGGCCGTTTCGAGACCCTGTCCCAAACTGACCTGTCACCCGACTTCCAGGCTCTGGCTGAAGCCTTCAATCACATGAGCCGGCGCCTATCCGAGCTGGACCAACTCAAACTCGATTTTATCAGCCATGTCTCCCATGAAATGCGTACCCCATTGACGGCCATCAACGAGGCCTCGGCCCTGCTGGCCGAGGGGCGTTTTGAAGCGCGGCCCCAGCAGCGCCAGGAATTGCTCGAGATCGTCCGCAACCAGTGTGGACGGCTGACCCGATCGATCGACAGCATCATGGATCTGTCGCGTATGGAAGCGGGGATGATGACCTTTCAATTCCAACCCGGCGATTTGGGGCGTTTGGTTCACGCCTGCGTGCAACGCATTATGCCCATCGCCCAGCGGCGTGGTGTCGCTTTGCTCGAGCTGCCGCCGCCCGAGCTGCCTTCGCTTAATTTCGATAACCGCCACATCGATCAGGCCCTTGAAAATATTGTGGGTAACGCCCTTAAATTCACGCCGCGCGGTGGTCAGGTGACGGTTGCTACCACCCTTGATCGCCCCGGCTATGCCGCTGTGACAGTGAGCGACAGCGGCCCGGGCATCAGTGACGAGCATCTGAAGCGTATCTTCGACAAGTTCAAGCGCATCGACAACGGTACCGATTCCCTATATGGTAGCGGCATCGGGCTCTCCGTCGCCAAACATATCATCTGCGCGCATAAAGGAAGCATATGGGCCGAAAGCCGTCCGGGAAGCGGGGCGCGATTCGTCTTTACCTTGCCGCTGGCATGATGGCCGTGCTGGGCCTGTTTTTGTCTACCAGCGCCGGCGCGCAGAAGAGCGAAGATGCAGCTGGCCATCGCCATCTGATCGATTGTCTGGGGGACGGGGTGCCGCCCCGGGATGCGCTGGCGTGTGTCAAACACCTTAGCGACGGTTCCGGTGTTGACACCGGCATGGCACCTTCGATTGAAGCCCTGCTTGAGCAATTGATAGAAAACCGGGCAAAACTGGATCAGATTTCAAGGCAAAACCGCCGGCTCGAAGCCGCCCTGGACGAAAAGCGCCAGATTATCTCGATTCTGATCGAACAGATCAGTCGCCTCAAAGAAGTGGACATCGATATCGAAAAACGTCGACGAAATTTGGAGCAGTAGCCCCATGGTTTCCACCGCCACCGGTCCGCCGGAGAGCGAATGCATTCTCGTGGTTGATGACGATTCCAGTATCGCTGCGGTATTGCGCATGCGGCTCCAAAGCGAGGGTCTTTCCGTTGAAACGGCGGCCGATGCGGCCACCGCGCGGGCATTGTGCGAGGCGCATCCTTTCAGTCTGGCGCTGGTGGATTTGCGTCTGGAAGATGAGAGCGGGATCGATCTGATGGACGCCTTAAGGGCGACCGATCCGGAGTTGCCGGTCATCATCCTGACCGCCTTCGGCAGCATCGACAGCGCCGTGGAGGCGATGCAAAAGGGCGCTTTCAACTACCTGACCAAACCCTTTGAAAGCACCGTTCTGATCGCCCAGGTCAAGGCTGCCCTGGAGACGCGGCGCCTGACCAGGCGTGTGCGGCGGCTGGAGACCATCGTCCGTGACAATTACGGTTTCGACGGTTTTGTAACCCGCTCGCGGCAGATTAAAAAAACCCTGGCCCTGGCCGAACGTATGGCCCAATCCGAGGCGGCCGTTTTGATTACGGGTGAAAGCGGGACCGGCAAGGAGTTGTTGGCCAAGGCACTGCACACGGTGGGTCAACAGCGCGAAAGGCCTTTTGTGGCCGTCAATTGCGCGGCCATGCCTGAAGGGCTCTTTGAGAATGAACTTTTTGGCCATCTGCGAGGCGCCTTCACGGGGGCCGAGCATGACAAGCCTGGACTGATGGCCGAGGCCGGCCAAGGCACCTTTTTCATGGACGAGGTGTCAGAGATTCCACTCAAGCTGCAGGTCAAGCTGCTGCGGGTGCTTGAAATGCGCGAGTTTTATGCCGTCGGCAGCACACGGACGCAACCATTTCAGGCGCGCCTGATCGCCGCCACCAACCGGGACATGCAAGCGGAGATAAAAGCGGGGCGCTTTCGGGAGGATCTCTATTTTCGCCTGGGCGTGATCACGATCCGCATGCCCGCTCTGCGGGAGCGCCGCACGGACATCCCGGTACTGGCGCGCCACTTTCTAAAGCAGATCAGTGGTAAGGCCGGGCGGCCCATTCGGGGGTTTTCGGCTCACGCCATGCAGAAGATGTTGCGCTACGACTGGCCCGGCAACGTACGTGAATTGCGCAACGTGGTCGAAGCAGCGGTGACCCTGAGTGACCGGGATCGCATTGAAGCCGACATGATCCTCAATGAGATCAACGATCCGGTTGGGCCGGTCAAACCCTTTAAGGCGGCCAAAATTGATTTTGAGCGGCGCTACCTGTTGGAGTTGATGGAGATGAGCCGGGGCAACATCAGCGAAGCGGCCCAGCTCTCCGGGAAATATCGGGCGGATTTGTACGCGCTGCTTAAAAAGCACGGCATCGATCCCGAGCGCTACCGGAAATAGATCGGCCGGTTGCAGGGGGCGGTACATTTGAGGTCAAACGATATCCAGGAGCGATCTGCCATTTTTCATGGACCCCTACAACCTATGATGATATCTCTTCGTCTGGCGATCATTATCGTCGTTGGTCTGCTTGCCATCGGGCCCGGGGCGGCCGTCTGCGTCGCAGCCGCCGACGAGGCTTTGGTGCTGCACGGGACCACCATGGGCACCACCTATCAGGTCAAGATCAGACCGCTGCCCGAGATATCGCCCGCCACTCTCAAAGCGCGCATCGACCAGCGCCTGGCGGCCATCAACCATAGCATGTCGCTCTACCAGGCCGATAGTGAGATCAATCGCATCAACGCAGCCGACAAAGGGCAGGTCATCGTCGTATCCAATGATTTGGGGCAGGTACTGCAGGTGACGAAGCGTTTGTACCGCATCAGCGGCGGCGCGCTCGACCCCACCGTTGGCCCTCTGGTGGCGTTGTGGGGGTTTGGTCGGGGCGAGCCGCGCCAGTAGTGTGCCTAAGCCCACGGAGATCGAGACAGCTCTGGCGATGGTGGGTTTTGATCACATTGAATTGATTGACCGGCGTCGCTTGCGCAAACGAATCGCCGCGGTGACTTTGGACTTGGGGGCCATCGCCAAGGGCTATGGCGTCGATCAGGTGGCGGCCTTGGTAGCGGCGCTGCCCGCCACCGATTTTCTGGTGGAGATCGGCGGCGAGGTCTTTGCCCAAGGATCGAGCGGCCATGGACAGCCGTGGCGGGTAGGTATCAACCAGCCTGAAAAAGGGGGTCGCCTTGATGCCGTGCGTGCCGTGGTGACACTGGATGGGCGCTGCCTTGCCACCAGTGGTGACTATCGCCAGTTCTTCGAGCTGGACGGCAACACTTACTCTCACGTTATCGATCCGGTCAGCGGCACACCCGTGGCCAACGGTGTTGTCAGCGCATCGGTCGTGGCACCCAATTGCATCCTCGCCGACGGTTTGGCCACCGCTCTGATGGTGATGGGATCTGATCGGGCCGAGGCGCTCGAGAGCCAATTCGCAGATGTTCATTGGCTCTTGATCCAGCGCGACCGTGACGGCCATTTGGTCGATGTGCCTTCCAGCGGCTGGCAAGGTCAGGGGGGGTAGGGCTGGGAGAATTGCAGCTTGGCTCCGTCACATCTAATGGTGCTGAATACCCCTTTGTTCAGGGCGCTAATCCTGATAAACTTTATAGGTTGCGTTACCAGTTATCCGGGAAAATGCTCATTATGAATAGTCCTCCTCAAATGTCGATTCAGATCGGTGCCGTCACTTTGCCCAACCCCGTCATGACCGCTTCGGGCACCTTCGGCTACGGATTAGAGTTTTTACCGCTCACCGACCTCAATCAATTGGGCGGCATCATCGTCAAAGGCATCTCCTTGGAACCGGCCCGCGGCAACCCCCCGCCGCGCATCTTCGAGACCGCCTGCGGTATGCTCAATGCCATCGGACTGGAAAACGTGGGCGTGGAGGCCTTTGTCACCGAGAAACTACCCCTTCTCAAAGGATTGTCAACGCCCCTTTTCATCAACATCTGGGGCACCACCGTGGATGCCTACGCCGCAGTTGCCGCGCGTATCGACGCGCTGGAGGGTGTGGCCGGCATCGAAGTTAATATCTCCTGCCCCAATATCAAAGCCGGCGGCATGGCTTTCGGGACCGACGCCAAAATGGCTGCTGCGGTGGTGTCGGCCGTGCGCGCACAAACCGACAAGACGGTGATGGTGAAGCTCTCGCCCAACGTGACCGACATCACCGAATTGGCCCGGGCGGTGCAGGCGGCCGGGGCCGACGCCATATCCCTGATCAACACCTTGACGGCCATGGCGGTAAATATCAACACCCGCCGGTCGCGTTTGGCCAACATCACCGGCGGATTATCCGGCCCGGCCATCAAGCCGGTGGCTTTGCGCATGGTGTGGCAGGTGGCGCAGGCGGTCAGTGTGCCTGTGGTGGGCATCGGGGGTATTGCCACGCCCGAAGACGCGCTCGAGTTTCTCATCGTGGGGGCCAGTGCCGTGGAGGTGGGCACGGCCAACTTTGTTCACCCCGATGCGGCCGAAAAAATTGTGCGCGGCATCGAACAGTACCTGGTACAACATCGCATCGGCGCGATAAGTGAACTGATCGGAACGCTTGAAACTTAACGCGAGTTTGATTACAGTTTTTTCGACGCAATACCAAACATTCGCAAGCTGCCATTATCGAAAGGAGTTGTTGTCATGGGATTTGAAACACTGGGAGAGATCATCGATTTCGCCATCGAACGGGAAAAGGAGGCGGTTCAGTTTTATGAGGATGCCGCCCAGGAGGAATCAATGTCCGGCTCCATCGAGATGCTCAAAGAGCTGGCCGAAGAGGAGCACCGACACGTGCGCATGCTGACCGAGCTGAAAAGCAAGGGTGTTGTCAAGAGCCTCGACCGCTACAAGCTCAAATGGATTCCCGACATGAAGCGCAGCAACTACGTGGCTGATGTGGTGTTTGAAAAGGGCATGGCCTACAACGATATTTTACGAATCGCCATCAAGCGTGAAGAAAAGGCGCTGCGACTATACAATGAGCTGCTCGAAAAGACTGAAGAGGCCGAGGCGCAAAAACTCTTTAAAGTGCTATGCCAGGAGGAAGCCAAACATAAATTGATGTTCGAGACCATGTACGATGACTATATGGCTGAGATGGGTGATTAAGACCGGCATCATTGAATGTCGGCAAAACCGATGCATCGGGGTTGTGCGATCGCTGATGGCCTGGCCCCGGCCCTTACTCGAATCGATAGATAAAGGAGGCGGGGATGAATGGATGTAAGAGATGGCGGATCGTCGTCGGTGCTCTGCTGATAGCGCTGCTGTGCGCCGCGGGCGCGGCCGGCGCCGATGAGGTTGAGATTGGCGGGGTCACATTTGCGCCGGAAAAAGCGGTGGCCGGCAAAACGCTGGTGCTCAATGGTGTGGCGCTGCGTAAAGCCATGGGCTTCATCAAAGTTTTCGCGGGCGGGCTCTACCTGGAGACGCCCACAAACGATGCCGAGACGGTTATCACATCGCAGCAGGTCAAGCACCTTTGGCTCCACTACCTGACCAGTAAGGCCACGGCCGCGAAGCTGCAGCACGGTTTCATCGAGGCCTTCAAAAAGGCCAACCCGCCGGAGCTGGTCGAGGCCCAGGCCGATAACATGGCCCTTTTCGCTTCATGGCTCGATGAAGACATGTTCGATGGCGCCATCAGCGAGACCACCTACATTCCGGGTAAAGGGCTGACCCTGCGGATCAACGGGAAGGAAAGAGGGACCATCAGCGACGAGCAGTTTATCGAGATGTACTACCGTTATCAGGTGGGTGAGGGGGCCAATAAGAGCCTGCGGGAAGGGTACCTGGGGCAATAGATTCGGCCGATCCGTCCGCGCTCAAGGTAGTAGTATGCCACAACGAGACCTTTGAAAAATACCGATATTTGCCCAAGTTCAAGGATCAAGAGGGGGAAGTGACCCCACAAACAGCTTGAAATAAACCTTGAAAATCTTCAGTTGACGTGAGGATTTTCAAGCTTTATCAAACTGGCCTGATTCCCAGACCTGAGCCCATACGACAAATCGCAAGTTCCTTCAAAGTCCATCCGGTTACCGCCCTGCTTGGACCCCGGCAGTGTGGTAGAACGACCTTGGAAAAATACATTACCAAGCACGAACCGTTGGTATTCTTCGATCTTGAAAATCCAATAGATATTCAGAGGCTTACCGCCCCCATGCAGGCCTTGAAGGATCTTTCCGGCCGGGTCATTTTAGACGAGATTCAAATGAAGCCGGAACTTTTCGAACCACTGCGTGTACTTGTGGATCGCCCTGACCAGGATGCCGGTTCTTGATATTAGGTTCGGCATCCCCCAGGATGATCAAAGGTGCGTCTGAATCTCTGGCCGGTAGAATCGGATTTGTCGACCTTCCGAGGAAGCAGTTTTCATAGAGGGTTATAAGAGTTCGCTGTAAACAGAAACAGAAGAGAATGAAAAAATCAAAAAAACAGAAACCCTATAAAAGACGGGCCAAGAAACAAAAGCATGCCAAAGCCAGTCAGCAGGGCATCCCCAAAATGCTGAGAAGGGATCCGGCATTGCGGGAGGCTTTGAATTATCGGCATCCTCTGGTGGCGTGCCGAATCAATAAAGACTGGCAGGAACACGGCATGGCCCTTGTGATCGTAGCCCGCGGGGCGCCAACAGGCATCGTCTATTCCGGGTTTCTGTTGGATTTGCTGGGACTTGGCCTCAAGGATGTTATGGGCGACTACGGTGTCAGCGAATATGAACTGGGGGAGTTCGAATTTCTCGACGGCGTGCACGGAACGGACCTGATTGCCTGTGATTATGACCTTGCAGCAGATCTGGTTTACGGCGGACTTGCATGGGCCAGGAAGTGGCATTTTAGATTGCCCAAGGAGTACAAAGTGTGGATGCGGCTGTTGGACCCCCCAAAAAACGATGATATCGATTTGCAGCATTTCGGCCACAATGGTAAGCCGCTGCTCATTGGGGGCCCGGAGGATTTGGATATTTACCTAAATGACGATTTTGATCCGGGCATACTAAAGAATCAAATTTGTGTGGAAAAGTCAGGCTTATCAGAAGAAACCCTGAATAGATTGGGGGATATCAAGGGAGCATTGATTACGTATTCCCGCGGAGAGAAATTCTCTGATGATTTTAATGCCGAGCTGAGGAAAAAATATGGCAAACAACATAGGCCGGAAAACGAGACAGACTGGATCAATTTTCAGGACTGGTTTACCCTTGAATGGAAAACAGACGGGGGAGACGGCGTTATCGATCAATTTGTTCGAAAATATAAGAATGACATGAGTCCTGATATTCTGACCCTGATACGGGGCTGGAAAAGGGTCTTACAGGGAATTTTTGACATCAAGGAGAGGGCCGGCAATGGCCTGCTTGTTAAAAACCTGATCAATGAAAAAGAATATCGGGTGTATTCTGCCAATACCGAAACGTCATTGATGGATTTTAACATCGGGGATTTTATTTTGGGCCGTATCGTACCGGCTCTTGATTATCATGTATTTTCTGGAGCACTCGCTGTATTTCCTACAAGTGATAACCGCTCGCTGCGCGCGGATATGTATCGAGAGGCCGCGCGCATACAGACCCAAAATCCAAGACAGGCATTGATGGATAATCCGGAAAAGCTACAAAAAAGCCGCGAAGCGGTTCAAAGGCAGTATGATGATTTTATGGATTGCTTCGGCAACGATGAAGTCTTGGGTACTGGAAAGGAAATACATAAGCATTACAGATATTTTTTTCAGTACCAAATGTTCGAAAAACAGGACGAGGAAACTGGATTGACAAAGGCGGAAGAATACAAAAGTAGCACCGGTCGGTCGTTAAAACCGCTTAAAATCGATCTCCCCAGAGAGATCCGGCGCAGTAAAGATGTGGCAATGTTATGCGACCCGTCAGAGGCCATCAGCTTTTTAATGGAATATGGTAAATTTCTTGATATTTTCAAATACCCTGAAAAATATTTGGGTCGCACCGATGCAGAAGATATTGTCATGGGGTATCTTGAATCCGATACCATATCGGACGTACCTTTCCGAAGAATGGCGGAAAGGTTTCCTGAAAACTTTGATACGGTTCTTGCGTATTATAAAAACCAGCAACTGTTTTCTGCGAACAACCTCGAAGAACTCTTGAAGGAATTTAAACCATGGTCATATGATAAACTGCCGGGGATTGTGGCCATTATGGATGAAGAAGTGGCCTCATATACAAGGCAGCATAAATGAACGCAAATTGCGACGGAGAGATAGCCCGTTCAACAAGGTGGGGGTGATACAACTCTGGGCGGGACAATCCATGGGCCTCTCTTTTACCCGCCTCTGGCGGGTTGAACTTAAAGCCTGGATAAGGAATGCTGGAGGCCAACGGTGTGCTTGGATCTCGGATAGATGTAACGCTGAGGCGGTAAGTTCTTCAACAAGAGAGATACTCGCCGCAAGACAGTTCGATTCGATGGGTGAGGTGCGTCCTACGAGGCCAGCGAAACCTAACAGCCTGTAATTATTTATAATAAAAAATCATTGACAGGGGGAATATAGAATGTCCCCAAAAATCCGGTGGGGCTGTTGGTAACAGTTTAGTCCATTTGGGGTAAAAAATAGCGTATTATAAATTAATATGCTATTTTTATTCAGTAATTTCCGGTTAAGTTTTTGCATTAACCGGTCGTAGCTTATGTTCTTTCTCATTCTTGCGTGCGTGATCGGTAAAACCAGCTTTGGCGCGTAATTCGTTTTGTATTTGAATTCGCAATTGCCGAACCCGCCTGATGGAGACCTTCTCCTGGTGTTGCTTATGGCAATATATGGCCAAGAGTAGATAGGTGATCAGGCCAGCGATAATTTGTACCATCAAGCCATAGCGACTTCGGGCGATAAGATGGTACACTTTCAGGTGCCGTTTCCACTAGGCAAAGAAATTTTCGATGTCCCAGCGCAGTTTATAGGCGGCGGCAATCTGTTCACCGGTAAGATCACAGCGTGACGAGCAGCTGGATTGTTACCTGTGCGTAGAGGGAGAAGCGCTTATTTTCTCTCACCTGCAGCAGCGCAAGGGTAAGCAGCCGCTGAGAATCTATCGGGGTTGCAATTGCCAACAATGCCGGTTTTTCGGCATTTGCACCAGCAGTAAGACCGGCCGGAGCATATCTCGTCATCCCTATGAGAAAGAGCTGCGTCAAATGCGCCGAAAGTTGGACTCCGAGGCCGGCAAGGCGATCTATTGCCAACGTAAATATGTAGTAGAACCACCGTTCGGGCACATTAAATCAATAATGGGATTTACCAGTTTTTCGCTGCGCGGAGGTCCCAAAGTGAAAGCCGAGTTCAAGCTGGTGTCGATAGCCCACAATTTGCGCAAGATCTGGTTGTATTTGAAATCCAGCGGTAAGAGCCTGGCTGATATGTGTCTTGCACCGGTGTAATGGATCCGGGGCTATTCGTAAATCTGAATTGTGCAAGCCAATTGGCCTGTTGGTGGCTGAATTTAACCCCCGCGATAGATGGTGCAGCGGTTTTTGCCATTAAAGTGGCTGCCTGATTTGATTTTTGTCAAAATTCAACAGCCCTCTGGCTGATGGCTATCGGACAGGCTCTTAAGAGCAAACTACTGGTTTCATGGTCTGTTCGATTATGATCAATGGGGGATCAATGGGGTCGGACCAGGCTAAGTATTTGTAAACAAAAATAAAGGTAGAAAATTCTGTGTCAATATTTATCTTAAACAGGCGGTTTTGATTGGAAAATTGGCAATTTAAGGATTTTCATCCCAATTAAATGTATTGATCGCTTCAGAGCCTCCCTCTTCGGTGGGTTTTACAATATTCGAAAAAGCGTTGCCGAACTCGGTTACATTTTCCCTGAGCTGAAAACGACCCTGGCCGCAAGTTGTGCTTCGACCTTTGACTTTAAATCCAAGTTTCATTTTGACTTTTTTAACGAATGATTTGCTACCAACGGCTATACTCTCCGACTAAAAAACCTTCCCGTTCTGATGGTTTCGACTGTAAACAAAATTTGGGTTGCCGGACAATAGCAAAGCCGGGACAGGACAACCACTGCCCCGGCTTTGTTGTGTATACAGCAGACGCCGTATATTTTTGCTGTTACAACTGCGGCGAGCGGCTGGGATTTTTCTTGAGATACTCGAGACGGTTGAGGCCGTTAACATAGGCTTTTGCCGAGGCGGTGATGATATCCATATCGGCCCCCTTGCCCAGTGCCACCAGACCATTTTCTCTCAACCTTACCGTTACTTCGCCCTGGGCATCCGTGCCACCGGTCAGGGCGCTGACCGTAAAGCGCAACAGTTCCGAGCGGGTGCCCGTAATCTGGGCAATGGCGTTGAAAGAAGCGTCTACGGGGCCGTTGCCGTACCCGCCCCCCTTTTTTGATTTTCCCTCGATGGAAAGCTGCACGCTGGCCATGGGCATCACCGTTGTACCGGCCGCCACGTGGAGATACTCGAGTTTATAGGTCTCCGATGTGCGTAAAATACCCTCGGTGACGATGGCCTCCAAATCTTCGTCCATGACGTGCTTTTTCTTGTCAGCTAAATCTTTGAACTTTTTAAAAACGATTTTGAGTTCTTCGTCGGAGAGTTCGTAGCCCATCTGCGCAAGCCGGTCGCGCAGGGCATGGCGCCCGGAGTGCTTGCCCAGAACCAGCTGATTTTTATTGAGACCGACCACTTCCGGCCGCATGATCTCATAGGTCATGGGATTTTTGAGCACGCCGTCCTGATGGATTCCCGCTTCGTGGGCAAAGGCGTTGGCACCGACGATGGCCTTGTTGGGCTGCACGATAATACCGGTGATCATGGTGACCAGCCGACTGGTGGGGTGAATCAGCTCGGTGTTGATGTTGGTGGTGTAGGGCATGAAATTGTTGCGGGTGCGCAGGGCCATCACCACTTCTTCCAGGGAGGTGTTGCCGGCGCGTTCGCCAATACCGTTGATGGTCACTTCCGCCTGACGCGCCCCAACGCTCACCGCCGCCAGCGTGTTGGCCGTGGCCAGGCCCAAATCGTTGTGGCAATGCACGCTGATAACGGCCTGATGAATGTTGGGCGTGTGGCTGGCAACGTAGGCCACCAGGGCTGAAAATTCCTCGGGGATGGCGTAGCCGACCGTATCGGGAATGTTGACCGTGGTGGCACCGGCGGCGATGGCCGCCTCAAACACATGGCACAGAAAATTACGGTCGCTGCGCGAAGCGTCCTCGGCGCTGAACTCCACGTTGTCGGTGTACTGCTTGGCGTACTTGACGGCTTCGACCGCCGCATTGACCACCTGGTCGCGGCTCATGTTGAGTTTGTGCTTGAGGTGGATGTCGGAAGTGGCGATAAAGGTGTGGATGCGGGGATGTTTGGCATCCTTGATGGCGCCCCAGGCACGATCGATATCGTTTTTTTCGGCGCGCGCCAAGCCCGCCACCTGCATGCGCTGCATGCGTGCGGCAATCTGCTGCACGGCTTGGAAGTCGCCGTCCGAGGCTGCGGGAAACCCGGCCTCGAGCACGTCTACGCCGAGTTTTTCGAGCTGCATGGCCAGCCGCAATTTTTCGGCCGCGTTCATGCTGGCCCCGGGGGACTGCTCGCCGTCTCTTAAGGTGGTATCGAATATGATTATATTCTCGCTCATTTTCCATTCCTCGTTTGTGCGTTTCGTCATACGATTTATACAGCGGTCAACCCGCTGCAGAGTGATAATTACATCTGTAGGCCTTGGCGGTCGAGCAAGCTGTCAGCCGTGCGGGTTTCAGGAAAGGATCGCCCCCACGGCAAGGGATGACTGCAAGGCGAGCGGCCCTGCAGCATGGCTCCTTGTATGCTTGGGTATGTGTGGCTGTTTTTTCATCGGGTGGCAATGGGCTCATTTACCGGCGTGGGTTGGGTTACAGCGGTGACCGGGTCGCCCGTCGTCACCTGCTGGTTGTACTTGGCCAGCTTGTATTGAAAGCTGTCTTCCAAGGCCTGCCAACTGGCCTCAATAATGTCGTGGCTGACGCCGATCGTATTCCAGACCTCGTCCTGATCGCGGGATTGAATATGCACCCGCACCTTGGCCGAGGTGCCATCGCGTCCATCGACCACCCGCACCTTGAAGTCGACCAGACGCATCTGCGTCAATTCGGGGAAGAAGCGCTTGAGGGCCTTGCGCAGCGCGTTGTCCAGGGCGCTGACCGGCCCCAGGCCTTCAGCGGCGGTGATCTCCTTACGATCGCCTACCGAGATCTTGATGGTCGCATGGGCACGGCAATCGCTGCCCTTATCCTTTTCCATGGCGACCCGGAAAGACTCCAAATCAAAAAGCGGCGCGTATTGCTTGGTAAGCCGTTCGACCAGCAGCTTGAAGGAGCCGTCGGCCACGTCGAATTGGTAGCCTTCTTCCTCAAGGGTTTTGATTTTGTTGACGATTTGCTGGCTGCTGAAACCGTTGCCACCCAGCTCGACCCCCATCTCGGCGGCTTTGTATTCAATGTTGCTTTTTCCGGAAAGGTCCGAGATCAAGACCCGCCGGCTGTTGCCCACGGCGGTCGGATCGATGTGTTCGTAGGCGCGCTCAACCTTGCGGACGGCGGCCACATGCACCCCGCCCTTGTGGGCAAAGGCGCTCTTGCCCACGAAAGGCCGGCTGTTGTTGGGAACCAGATTGGCCGTTTCGCTGACAAAACGGGACAGTTTTCGGAGCTGCTTTAATTGGTCAGCGGTGACCACCGGCCGGTTCATCTTCAAACACAGGATGGGAATGATCGAAGTCAAGTCGGCATTGCCGCAGCGCTCGCCGTAGCCGTTGATGGTGCCCTGCACCATGCTGATGCCCCGTTTGACGGCGATGATGGTGTTGGCCACCGCCATGCCCGCGTCGTTGTGGGTGTGGATTCCCATGGGCAGCGGCCAGCGGTCGCGGGATTCGGGAAAACGCGCTGCCAGCTGCGCCTGCAGGGCATCTATGGTGGTTTCGATCTCGAAGGGCAATGTGCCCCCGTTGGTATCGCACAACACCACCGCATCGGCGCCGCCGCTGATGGCGGAACAGATGGTTTCGGCGGCGTGCCGGGGGTTGTCGCGGTAACCGTCGAAAAAGTGCTCGGCATCATAGATCACATGGCGGTCGTGCTCTTTTAGGTAGGCTACGCTGTCGGCGATCATGGCCAGGTTTTCCGCTAGGGTGTTGTTCATTACCCGGCGTACGTGCAGGTCCCAGGTTTTGCCGAAGATGGTGACCACCTCGGTCTGGGCGTCGAGTAGCATCTGCAGGTTGTGGTCGTCGCGGGGGTGTATCTTGGGTCGGCGGGTGGCCCCGAAAGCGGTAATACGGGCCGTTTTGAAGCGCGTCCGGGAGGCCATCTCAAAAAAATGGATATCACGCGGGTTGGAACCCGGCCAGCCGCCCTCGATGTAATGAACGCCGACACCATCGAGGCGCTGGGCGATGACAAGCTTTTCCTCCGCGGTAAAGGTGATCTCTTCACCCTGGGTACCGTCCCGCAAAGTTGTGTCGTAAACGACTACCGGTTCCGAAGCCATGATACTCTCCCTGGTCGTAGCGGGTTTAAAACAAGCCAACGAATCGGCTAATCCTGATTGCGGTTTTCCGGACGCAGGCTGCGCACGGCCGCGCCGGTGCGCCACATCTCGGATTGGTGGATCTCATCCAGCTCGGCCTTTAGCTTTTCACGATAATCCGGGGCGCTGTTTTTTTCGAGCACCCGCCGGGTCTCCTGGCCGGAGATGACCTGCTGGTAGAGATCATCAAAGACCGGTATGACCGCATCGCGAAAACGCGGGGCCCAATCCAGGGCGCCTCGCTGGGCGGTGGTGCTGCAGTTGGCGAACATCCAGTCCATGCCGTTTTCGGCCACCAGGCGAATCAGGCTCTGGGTCAGCTCCTCCACGGTTTCGTTGAAAGCTTCGCTGGGGCTGTGACCGTGTTTGCGCAGCAGGTTGTACTGGGCCTCCATGACGCCGGCCAGACACCCCATGAGCACACCGCGCTCGCCGGTCAGGTCACTGTAGACCTCATTTTGAAAGGTGGTGGGAAAAAGGTATCCGGAGCCGATGGCAATGCCCAAAGCGATGGTGCGTTGGCGTGCGCGACCGGTGTAATCCTGATAAACGGCAAAGCTGGAATTGATGCCCGAACCGTCTAAAAAATTGGTTCGTACGGTGCGGCCCGACCCCTTGGGTGCCACCAGGATCACATCGATATTGGCCGGCGGTACAATCTTGGTTTGGTCTTTGTAGACGATGGAAAACCCGTGGGAGAAATAGAGCGCGTCGCCCTCGTTGAGGCAGGCCTTGACCACGGGCCACTGGGCCACCTGGCCGGCATCGGAGAGCAGATACTGAATGGTGGTGGCCCGTAGGGCCGCTTCTTCTATCGGGAAAAGGGTCTGGCCGGGGACAAAACCATCGGCAACGGCGTGCTCCCAGGAATCGCCACCTTCGCGCTGTCCGATGATGACGTTGATGCCATTGTCGCGCATGTTGAGGGCCTGCCCGGGACCTTGCACCCCGTAGCCCAGAATCGCCACGGTTTCATCTTTCAAGGTTTCACGGGCCCGCTCCAGGGGAAATTCATCGGAGGTGATCACTTCTTCGACACTGCCGCCGAAATCGATTTTTGCCATTGGTTGTACCGTCCTTTCCGTGTGAATCGTAAGCGAATGTTCGTGACTGGTGATGATTGATGGGTCGCACCGCTTAGTTGGGTTCGCGCTTGAGGGCGATCTTGCCGGTGCGGGCGATCTTTTTTATGCCCATGGGCTTTAAGAGATTGATTAGAGCGGCAAGCTTGCCGTCGTCGCCGGTGACTTCGATAATGTAGTGTTCCTGACCCACATCGACCACCTTGCAGCGGAAAATATCGACGATGCGTAAGATCTCGGCGCGGTATTCGGCGCGGGCGCGCACACAGATCAGAGCCATTTCGCGGTGCACTGAATCGGGGCCGCTGAGATCACGGATCTTTTGGACGTTGATCAGCTTGTTGAGCTGTTTTTCGATCTGTTCCACCAAGGCCGGGTTGGCCTTAGTGGCCAGGGTGATGCGTGAAATCTCAGGATCGATCGTTTCGGCCACACAAAGGCTTTCGATATTGTAGCCACGGCCGGAAAAAAGTCCCGCCACGCGGGACAGCACCCCGGGCTCATTGTCGACTAGCATGGAGATGACGTGTCGTTCGGTGTTCATAAACGCTCCTTGTATACCGTTTCTGCGGTCAAGGCCGGGTTCGGTCTACACCAGCAGCATTTCGCTTATAGCCGCGCCGGCCGGCACCATGGGGTAGACGCTCTCTTCCTTTTCGACCCTAAACTCCATGATGGCCGCGCCGGGGTGATCGAGGCCCTGCTTGAGTACGGACGCCACCTCTTCCGGTTTGGTGGCCCGCACGCCCAAAGCACCGAAGGCTTCTGCCAATTTGACGAAATCGGGACCGCACTCCATGCAGGTGCAGGCGTAGCGCTTTTCATAGAACAGCTCCTGCCACTGCCGCACCATGCCCAAATATTGATTGTTTAAAATAACCACCTTGACCGGCAGGCAGTACTGCATGGCCGTGGCCATCTCCTGGATGTTCATCTGGATGCTGCCATCACCGGCGATGTCCACCACCAGCTTGTCGGGAAAGGCCATCTGGGCACCGATGGCGGCGGGCAGGCCAAACCCCATGGTCCCCAAGCCGCCCGAAGAGATAAAGTGTTCCGGTCGGTCGAAATGGTAGTATTGGGCGGCCCACATCTGATTCTGTCCCACCTCGGTGGTAATGATGGCCTCGCCGCCGGTCAGCTCATAGAGCTGTTCGATCACGTACTGCGGTTTGATAATCTCCTTCTGGTCATAGGCCAGCGGGCGCGTCTGTTTCCACTGATCGATCTGCTCGAGCCAGGGCCGGCGTTCCCGGGTGAGGTCGTCGAACCCATTTTGTTCGGAGAGCTCGAGCATCGCCTCCAGGGACTGTCGACAGTCGCCGACGATGGGGATCGAGACGGGCACATTCTTGCGGATAGAGGTGGGATCGATGTCGATATGAACGATCTTGGCGTCGGGCGCAAAGGTGTCGATCTTGCCGGTTACGCGGTCGTCAAAACGGACCCCCAGGGAGATGAGCAGATCGCTGTTGCTGATGGCCATATTGGCCCGGAAGGTGCCATGCATACCCAGCATGCCCAGCCAGAGCGGATCGGTGCCCGGGAATGCGCCCAAGCCCATCAGGGAGGCCGTGACGGGAAGCTGCAGCTTGCGGGCAAAGGCGGTCAGGGCCGGTGCACTCTTGGACAAAATCGCGCCGCCGCCGGCAAAGATCATCGGCCGCCGGGCCTTTTTGATGAGATCGATCACCTTTTTAAGCTGTTTGCGGTTGGGTTCGTAGTGTGGGCGATAGGAGTTCATTTTGACCTTGCCCGGGTCCTTGTAGGTAATGGTGGTGTTGGCCACATCTTTGGGCAGATCGATCAACACCGGGCCGGGCCGGCCAGACCTGGCGATGTAAAAGGCCTGGCGTATGATTTTGGCCAGATCCTCGGTGCGCTTAACCAGGTAGTTGTGCTTGGTACAGGGCCGCGTGATACCCACGATGTCAACCTCCTGAA
Organism: uncultured delta proteobacterium; assembly: GCA_963783425.1. Taxonomy (GTDB): domain Bacteria; phylum Desulfobacterota; class Desulfobacteria; order Desulfobacterales; family QNYZ01; genus CAWANO01. The sequence goes on along the minus strand of CAWANO010000019.1, from coordinate 44,152 downwards.
AGGCGTCGTTGCCGATCAGGTGGGTGGGGACCTGGCCGGTGATGACCACCAGCGGAATCGAATCCATATAGGCCGTGGCGATCCCGGTGACCGTATTGGTGGCCCCAGGACCGGAAGTGACCAGGCATACGCCGACCTTGCCACTGGCGCGAGCGTAGCCGTCGGCGGCGTGTACGGCGCCCTGTTCATGGCGCACCAGAATGTGCTTGATATCGGTGTTGATCAGCTCATCGTAGACGTCGATGACGGCACCGCCCGGAAAACCGAAAATGGTATCCACATTTTCTTCCAGAAGGATCTTCATCAAAATTTGCGCACCATTGAGTTTCATCTGATGACTCCCATAAGGTGTTGGTTGGGTTGATTGCTTTGGTCGCAGCCTTTTGTGCCGCTTCGATGTGCCTTTCGCTCGGCGGTTGCCGTTAATCAAAAAAAAACCGTTATCTGCCGGGCAGATAACGGTTTTTGTAAGATTGTGGGGTGCTTGAGCCGTTATCCGCCCTTTGCCTGCGTGCAGACAATAATGTCTACACCCAGCAGGCCGATAAGGAGGCTAATAATGGCCAAGCTGATGTTCATCTTCGGTAACTGCTTTGAAATAGTATGAGAAATATACCCAAAGCCTAAAGGAGCAAAAAGCCCTTGTCAAGCTAATTTTTTCCGTGGTGTCCATGCCATCACCCTGGCAGGCGCTGGCAGAATTTTTATTCAGTTCCGGATTGTGGATCATCACCGGCTGGCTGTTTGTAGCCGCAGGCGCGATCGGCGCAGGTCCAGATGCGGCCGTCGCGCTTGGTCTCTTTTTCAACCAGATAGGGAGCTTGGCAGAGGGGACAGGCCATGGCCACCGGCTTGTCCCAAGAGGCGAAATCGCACTGGGGATAGCGGTTGCACCCAAAAAACTTTTTGCCTCGCCGAGAGGTCCGTTCAACAATCTGACCGTCGCAGTCGTTGCGGGGACAGGTGACGCCGATTTGCTGGGCTGTGCCGTTGGCGTTGAGGGATTGAGTGAAATCGCACTGCGGGTAACGCTTGCAGGCGATAAATCGGCCGTAGCGCCCCTGCTTGGCCACCAGGGGGCCATCGCACTTGGGGCAGGTCTGGTCCTCGATCTCTTCGGTCTGTTTGTCTTCGGGAATAATGGTGCCGTTGTCGTCGCGGCTGTAATTATTGGTATAGTGGCAGTCGGGATAACCGTTGCAGGCCAGAAAGTGGCCGTTTTTACCCATTTTGATGTGCAGCTTGTGTTGTTGGCATTCAGGACAAGTCAGCTGTGTGGGGATTCCGTGGGCTTTCATGCTGCGCATGCCGCTGGTGGCTGCCTCCAGGCGGGATTTAAAACTGTTGTAAAAGGCTTTCAGCACCTCGAGGCTCTCGATCTTACCGGCTTCGATCTTGTCGAGGTCACGCTCCATCTTGGCGGTGAACTCCACATCGAACTCCTCGGGGAAGCTCTCCACGATCAGGTCGTTGACGATGAAACCCAATTCGCTGGGACGAAAGTAACGCCGTTCGAGTCGCACGTAGCCCTTGTCGCGAATCGTGGACAAGATAGCGGCGTAAGTGCTCGGCCGGCCGATGCCGTTCTCTTCCAGCTCCTTGACCAGCGAGGCTTCGGAAAAGCGTGGCGGCGGTATCGTAAAGTGCTGTTTGGGAACCACCTGCTGCGGTTCTAGCCGCTGCTCTTTGGTTAAAGGCGGCAGTTTGCGTGATTCTTGCTCCTTTTTCTGCCGGGCCTCCTCTTCACTGGAGCGATAGAGCTTCATGAAACCGTCAAAGCGCACGGTGGCGCCGCTGGCGTTGAAGCGATAGCTGCCGGCTTCAATTTCGACTGAAATGGTATCGATGAGGGCCTGCTGCATTTGCGACGCCATGAACCGCTTCCAGATCAGCGTATAGAGTGCATGCTGGTTGCGGTTTAAAAAGGGCTTGACCGCCTCGGGGGTTCGCGCAACCGAGGTCGGTCGTATGGCTTCATGGGCGTCCTGGGCTGAGTTGCGGTTCTTAAAAAAGCGCGGCTTCTTTAAGGCATAGTTTTCGCCGAAGCGGGTACGGATCAATTGGGCCGCTTCCTGGGCGGCTTCCTGGGAGATGCGGGTGGAGTCGGTGCGCATATAGGTGATCAGGCCCACCTGTTCGCCCTGGCTTAGAGCGATGCCTTCGTAAAGCTGCTGGGCCACCTGCATGGTTTTGCGGGCCGAAAAACGCAGCTTGCTGATGGCCTCCTGCTGCAACTTGCTGGTGGTGAAGGGGGGCAGGGGGTTACGGCGGGTGGTGCGGTTGACCACCTTGGCGACCAGAAACTCAGCCCGCTTCAGTTCGTCGAGAATGGCCTGGGCCTCCCCCTGGTTGGCAATCGCGATTTTTTTGCCCTCTCGCCGTGCCAAGCGGGCTTCGAAAACGGGCGGCTGGTCAGCCTTTAGATGGGCGGTAATGGACCAGTACTCCTGGGGTTCGAAGGCCTGGATGGCACGTTCGCGTTCGCAAATAATTCGCACGGCCACGGATTGGACCCGCCCCGCGCTCAGGCCACCTTTGATCTTGCGCCATAGAATAGGGGAAATCTGATAGCCCACCAGGCGATCGAGAATGCGGCGTGTTTTCTGGGCGTCGTATTTATGGTTGTCCAGCGTCTGTGGTGAGGCCATGGCGCGCCCGATACCGGTTTTGGTCAACTCGTGAAAGAGCACCCGATGAAAGCGCCGACCTGGCTTTTTGAGCAACTGGGCCGTGTGCCAGGCGATGGCCTCGCCTTCACGGTCCGGGTCGGGAGCCAGGTAGACCTCCTCGGAGTCGCCAGCCGCCTTTTTTAAGGCGGTGATCACCTTCTGCTTGCCGGGTACGGTCTGATAGGTGGGCTGAAAATCCGCCTCCACGTCGATACCCAGCTCTCTAACGGGCAGATCCTTGATATGCCCCACGGTTGCCGCGATATTAAAGTGATTGCCGAGATATTTTTTGAGGGTTTTGACCTTGGTCGGTGATTCAACGACCACCAAAGGTTTGGACACGATTTGCTCTCCCTTGTCGATCGAAGCGGGTGTCGATCCGGTCGATCGGTTAGCTCGTTGGTGACATAAAATCCCGGTTGCGGGTGAAACGCTTGCCGGGATGCTGCACGATCAACCCTTTCAGTTCCAACTGCAGAAGGGTGCTTACCACCACACCAGCGGCCATTCTGGTACCGCGAACCAGGTCGTCAACATGCACCGCATAGGCGCCGATGCGCTCAAAGAGCGCCTGCTCTTCTCTTGTAAGCGAGGGCGGGACGCTGGCCGAGTTTTGGACGCCGGCGGTCCCACGCAGCCGGGGGATCAGCTCCTCGATGATATCGTCGACGCTGGTGACCAGTTTGGCCCCTTGCTGAATCAGGCTATGGGTGCCGCTGCTTTTAAAAGAGTCGATACTGCCGGGTACCGCGAACACTTCCCGGTTCTGCTCGGCCGCCATACGGGCGGTAATCAATGAGCCGCTACGCCGGGCGGCTTCAACCACCACGGTCCCTAATGCCATGCCGCTGATAATTCGGTTGCGGCGGGGAAAGTGATGGGCGTCGGGTTCCGCCTCAAGTTCGAATTCGCTTATGACAGCACCACTGGTGCAGATCTCCTTAAACAGGCCCCGGTTCTGCCGGGGATAAATTCTATTGAGGCCGCTGCCCAAGACGGCCACGGTAGTTCCCTTGGCGGCCAGGGCGCCCCGGTGGGCGGCGCTATCGATACCCAGGGCCATGCCGCTGACCACACAGATACCCTGGCTGGCCAACTGGTGGCTGAGCCGACGGCAGATTGATAGACCGTATGTGGTGGCGTTCCGCGAGCCCACCATGGCCACCATGTCGGCATCGGCCGGCAATTGGCCCGCCAGGTAAAAGTAGGCCGGCGGGTCCGGGATCTGACGCAGCAGACGGGGGTAGCGCCGATCAGCCATGGTGACAATTTGAAACCCCTTGTCTATTGCGCGCTGGATGTCGTGCGCGAGTGACTCGGGGAGGCTATGGCTGGCAATGGCACGCACCAGGCCTTGATTGATCCCTTCGGTGTCGTCAAACAGGCGGGGGCTGCCGCGGGCAGCCTCGAAAACACGCTGCGGGTCCTCGAAACGGTCAACGAGCCGCTTAAAGAGCCGATCGCCAACACCGGGCACGTTTCGCAGGGTGACCCAGCTCTTTACAGCGTCGACATCCATTAAACACCCAACTTACCGGACTGCAACCGGCTCTTGAGAAACAATTTGCACGACGGATCGATCAGTTTACTTGCCGAGGCGCCGCCAGGCCAGTAGCAACGGACTGGCAACGAAGATTGAGGAGTATGTTCCCACAACCACGCCAACGATCAGGGCAAAGGCGAAGTCATTGATGATGCCCCCGCCGAGCACAAAAAGCGTTACCACTACAAAGAGGGTTGTCAGCGAGGTCAGGATGGTGCGTCCCAGGGTTTCGTTGATGCTGCGATTGATAATGATCGGCAACCTCTGTTTGTGGTACTTGCGCAGGTTTTCACGGATGCGGTCAAAGACGATGATCGTATCGTTGAGCGAATAGCCAATGATGGTCAGCAGGGCCGCCACGATGGGCAGAGTGAACTCCTTGTCGAACAGCGAAAAAATGCCGATGGTGATGATGATGTCGTGCAGCAGCGCCACGAAGGCGCCCATGGCGTATTTAAGTTCCAGAAACCAAAAGAGCGCCAAGCTGACCACCAGAGCCCCCAACAGTAAAAACGGAATGCTAAGCTCAAAAAGGGAGAGAAAATAGACCGCTCCCATCAAAGAGACCACCACCGCTCCGGTGAGCAGCCACTTAAACTCGAAACGCCCGGAAATGTAAATGGTGATAAAGAGCATCGAGAAAAAGATGGCCAGTAGCGCTTTTTCGCGCAGGTCTTCGCCCACCTGGGGGCCGACCATTTCGACCCGTCGAATTTCCACCTTGGCGCCGGTGGCCGCAGAGAGGGCCGCTTCGACCTGGGTGGAAAAGCCCTCATCGGTGGCCAGGGAGGCGTCGGTGCGCAGCAGGTATTCATGTTCGCTGGCGGGACCAAACGTTTGCACCGAGGTGTTTCCCATCTCAGCGGCGGCCATGCTGGCGGTGACGGCGGCCAAATCGACCGCCTGGTCAAACTTGACTTGAATGAGGGTGCCGCCGGCAAAATCGATGCCGTAACGGGGCCCCCCCTTGACGGCCAATGATGCCAAGCTGGCGCAGATCAACACAATCGAGATGATATATCCGATCCGACGCTTGCCGATGAAGTCGACGTTGATGTCGGGTTTGACAAACTGCATGGGCACTTTCCTTTTAAATGCTCAGTTGGGCGACCTTTTTGCGGGTGAGCAGATAATTGAAGATGGAGCGCGACAACACCAGTGAGGTGAAGAGGCTGGCGATCACCCCCAGGCTCAAGGTGACAGCGAAGCCCTTGACCGGACCGGTGCCGAACTGAAACAGCACCAAAGCGGCAATAAGGGTGGTGATATTGGCATCCAGGATTGTCAGGGCGGCCCGGTCGAAACCGGCGTCCACGGCAGCCCGCGGGGTTTTTCCCAACCGCAGCTCTTCCCGGATGCGTTCGAATATGAGCACGTTGGCATCGACGGCGATACCGATGGTGAGAATAAAACCGGCGATGCCGGGCAGGGTCAGGGTGGCGCCGAAGCCCGCCAGTCCGGCCGTCATGATGAGGATGTTCACCAGCAGCGCGGTGTCGGCGATGATGCCGGAAAGGCGGTAATAGATGATCATGAAGATCACCACCAGGCAGCCGCCTACGAGCATCGAGATGATACCCCAGCGGATGGAATCGGATCCTAAAGATGGACCCACGGTGCGCTCTTCGAGTATCTTGACCGGCGCCGGCAGGGCACCGGCGCGCAGCACAATGGCTAGGTCGCGGGCTTCTTCAGTGGAAAAGCGCCCAGTGATACGGGCCTGTCCGCCGGCGATTTTTTCCTGAATGACAGGGGCGCTGTAGACATTGTTGTCGAGCACGATGGCCAGGCGTTTCTGGACGTTTTCGCCGGTGATGCGTTCGAAAATGCGCCCGCCCTTGCGGTCAAACTCCAGAGAGACATAGGGCTCGTTGTATTGGGCGTCGATCTGCACCCGCGCATCTTTCAAATTGGCCCCGGTGAGCAGAGTGGTGCGTTTGATCAGGTAAGGGACTTTGGTGGTGCGGTTGGTGTCGGGGTCGAACTGCTCCTCGTAGAGCACCTCACTGCCGGTCGGCACATTGCCGTCCAGGGCGTTGTTGAGATCATGCTCTTCGTCGACCAGCTTGAACTCCAGCAGGGCGGTTTTACCGATCAGGTCCTTGGCCCGCTGGGTGTCGCTTATGCCGGGCAGCTGGATGAGGATACGGTTATCGCCCTGTCGGCGTATGTCGGGTTCGCTGACCCCGAACTGGTCGATGCGGTTGCGGATCGTTTCCAGCGCCTGGTCGACGGCGAGGCGCTTTATGGACTCAGCCTCGGTCTCGGGTAAATCGAGCGACACCGTAAGCTGACCTTCGTCGCCGGGTTGCCTGGAGACCAGCCGCAAGTCGGAAAACTCTTTGTCCAGCAGAGCGTCGAAACGTTCGATGTTTTCATCACCGACCAGGTGGACGGTGATACGATCGCGCTTGTCCAGGTCGACGCCCAGATTGCGGATGCGCTCAACCTTCATTTGCCGCCGCAGGTCCTGGCCCAGACGCTCCAGCGTACTTGCCAGGGCTTTTTCCGTTTCCACCTCCAGAACCAGGTGCATGCCTCCTTGCAGGTCCAGCCCCAGGTTGATCCGCTTGTGGGGCCAGACCCCCGGGGCAAAGGTGGGCACGGCGTAAATGATCGAGATCAAAACCACCCCGATCACAAGGATGGTTCGCCAGGAAATCTTTTTCACTGCATCAATCCTCAGATTCCTCAGTATTGCAGCCACGCATTCAGCGGTGCGCGACCATGGGTTTGGTTGGCGCCTTGCGCGCCGTTCCTATATGTTATCAGGTTTTGATGGATATTCGCTCGTTTTGCATGGCCCTGAGCCCAGCTCTGCTTCACACCACACGTCAACTATCGGCCTGGGTCGTATCAAAGCAAAGCCCCTGTCATCGAGCTTAAGGGGTTTCGGGCTCAATTGATCGGGGCTCAATGTCTTCAATGCAGCTCGGGGATAGCAACCTGCGGAAGGTGCTGCGGCGTTCTGTCACTGCCCCACGGATCTGCATTGACGACCGATTATGATTGTTGGCATTACTTTTTCGAATCGGTTTCGGCGGCTTCCTTTTTTTCCGGCGCTGGCTGCAGCGGCGGGGCGGCTTGGGCCATGCTGGCCACATTGCCACGATTGAGCTTTACCCGAACCCGGTCGGAAATTTCAACGGTGACGGTGGTGTCCGAAACAGCCGTTACGCGGCCATGGATGCCCCCGGAAGTGACAATGCGGTCACCCTTTTTGAGCTGGTTAATCATCTCCCGGTGTTCTTTGGTACGCTTCTGTTGCGGCCGGATCAGCAGGAAATAGAAAATAACGAACATCAATATCAGGGGCAAAAAGGCTGCGAAGCCTCCTGTACCGCCGGAAGCGCCTCCGGCGCCCCCGGCTCCCATGGCGTAAGCAAGATTGACCAAAACATTACCTCCTTGGATTGGTTGAGCACTTCCTCGAAAGGCTCAACATATGATTATACACCGAACCCCGTGGATAGGGGGGTCGAACTAAAAGTGCGCTTGGTATACTTTAAAAGCGTTCGGCCGTCAAATGTTTCCTGATACGATAAGGGCAAGATGCGATCAGTGCAACCGCTCTCCGGTCGTCCTGGCGTATTAGCCGCCATGGACTGACAGAGCGCTGCGCCGCCTGACGCGCGCCCAACGGCTGTTTCCAGGGCGTTCCTTTGGGAATCGATGGATCAGCGCTTGGCGGGCACCCACAATGTTTCGCCGTCAAACTGTATGCGGTCCACCTCGTCGTAATCGATCGTGCCCAGCAGGTTAAAAACGGTGTCGAGCTTGAATACCACAATTTTGCTGAGTGGCTGGATGGCATCCAAGTTGGCATCGATCTTACGCTCGCGCAGGTTGTAAATGTAGACCATGTTCTCGGAAAATTTAAGCAGCTTGCCGACCCCCGAACTGGCCCCCGTGGGCAGCGGTTCATCTGCCTGGGGCGACAGGGTTACGCCTCTCTTGCTGAAATAGCTTTTGAGGAAATGAAAGTGGATATCCCAGATGTTGTCGCCCGGCCGCACTACATAAATGCCGTAGGCGTCGATGCGCCCTTCGTTGATGCTTTTGTAAAGCGCGGCTCTGTGAGCAGCGGTTTGCTGCATCAGCTCCTCAACGCGGGCCTTTAAGGCCGGCTGGTCTGCGGATTCGGCATCGGTCAGCTGTTGCTGCACCACCTCAAGCTCGGCCTGGCTCGATTTTAGGGTCTGGTCCATTTCGAGCAGCTGCTTGGTTTGATCGATTTCCTTTTCAACGGCTGCGCGCTGTGCGGGTGATATGCGATCAGTGGTTTGCTCGAGGGCGCCTTCCAGTTGCGCTTGGCGCGCTGTGAGTTCGGCTACGCGCTTGGGGGTCAAACTGCCGTCGGGGCCGACACCGCTATCGGCCAGCAGGTCGGCCTCGCCGATCTCACCGGATTCAAGGCGGATCTTGTCGAGAATTTCATCGATCGGCACGGTGTTGCCACCTACCGTGAATGACTCTCCCGGTCGAACCACAAAATCGACCCCCTGATCGACTCCCAAAGCGGCTTTGCGTTCATCCATCTGCGCCTTAAGGGCCTGGTCGGATTGCAACCTATCATAATCGACCACGGTCTGGGGTCCTTGGGGTGAGGGTGCCGCAGCCTCGTTGCTGTCGGACGCCATTTGGGACGGCTGACGTGTGGGTTCCTGATGGCGGGTAAAGTAGTAGAGGACACCTGCGGCGATGGCGACGACCAGTACGATCAGAACCGAAAGCGCCTTGTTGCGGTCGGTTGTTTTCGCGGGCATGCTGCCTCCAATTGGTGAAAAAAAATTTACGATTTCTTAAGCGGTAACAGTCGTTCGGGAGAGGGTTACCGCTACCGGTATAAACCTTAGTTGGGTTGGCACGCGGGTGTTGTGGCAAAAGGAGTTGCGCGACTATCCTCAATGCCACCCGCCATAAGGCGTTCGGTTGAATGCCAAAAGGTGACTGATTATTATGTTATTTAAATAGGTTAATAGCGCAATCAGGGCCGGCTGTCAACGCTGTGCGATCATGGGCGCTGTTTTGATTGCCCCTTAACGGGGCAATGTCGGACCGTGATGTAAGGCCTGGTCTACCCCTTACTCAATTCGATACGGCTCTCCCCGGGCATCAATGCGGGATCAGGATTGATGGAGATTTTTACATGGCGTCGCTCTTCCAATTCGACCAGCTCGCGCCGTTTTCTGTTGAGCAGAAAGTTGGCCACGGCCGGTGGCACCGAACATTTTGCCTCGGCAGTTTCGGGCTTCACGGTCTCCAGACTCAATTCCCTCAAAAATCGAATGCCTGATGTTTCCGTGGAGGGGATCAGACCCTTGCCCTGGCAGTGGGGGCAGGCATCGTAACCACCGAAATCGATGGAGGGTCGCAGGCGTTGACGGGTGATTTCCAATAACCCAAAGCGCGAAATGCGTCCAACTTTGGTCTTGGCCTTGTCCAGCTTGAGCTGGGTCTTAAAGTGATTTTCAACCTCGCGGCGATGTTTGGCATCGCGCATGTCGATAAAATCGATAACAATCAAGCCGCCCATGTCACGCAGACGCAATTGGAGCGCCAGTTCCTCGGAAGCCTCCAAGTTGGTTTGCAAGGCGGTCTTTTCGATGGAATCTTCCCGGGTGGCCTTGCCGGAGTTTACGTCCACCGAGACCATCGCTTCGGTTTGCTCGATCACGATAGATCCCCCGGATTTCAACCTTACGGTCGGATTATAAATGGAGGCGATCTGGTTTTCCAAGCCGTGTTTGTTGAAGATCGGCTTGGCACCTTTGTAGAGTTTAACCACCTTGGCATATTTGGGTGAGATGACGTTCATGAAACGCTTGGCTTCACGGTAGACCGACTCATTATCGATTAAAATTTCGCTGATATCGCTGGTAAAGGAGTCGCGCAGAGAGCGTTCGACAATGCTGCGCTCCTTGTACATTTCAAAAGGGGCCTGGACTTTCATGACGTTCTTCTTGATGGAACCCCATAGCCGCATCAGGTATTGCAAGTCTTTGGAAATGACGGTCTTGGAACATTTCTTTCCGGCCGTTCGCACAATCAGCCCAAACCCTTCCGGAATTTTTATGCTGTCTAAGATTTCGCGTAAACGCTGACGTTCGCCTGGATCTTCGATTTTACGGCTGACGCCGCGCTGCTCGGATCCGGGCATCAAGACCAGGTAGCGGCCGGGCAGCGATAAAAAAGTGGTCAACATGGCGCCCTTGTTTTTTACCGGGTCCTTGGTGACCTGCACCAGCAGCTCCTGGCCGCGGGTGATCAGCTGTTTGATGGGCCGGTTGGGGGCCAGGTTGTCCTGGAAATAGTCGCTGTGAACCTCATTTTTCTGCAAAAAACCGTGGCGGGCGGCACCGTAGTCTACGAAAGCGGCCTGCAGGCTCGGTTCGATACGGGCCACAATGCCCTTGTAGATGTTGCCCTGGGTGATGACCCGACTGGCGCTTTCGATGTAGAATTCAACCAGTTGGCTCTCTTTCACCATGGCGATCCGGCACTCTTCCGGATCGACGGCATTGATGAGAATCTTACTCATAGTTTGGTTTTCCTCGAGGTTATGTCAATGGCTTATGTCAGTTCAGATGTGGTTTTGTCTTCACTGAGCCAAATTTGTGCGCCGTTCGGCGCCATTCGATTATGGAAGCCTGGGCGGTACGGTCCGTGTCGGGGGGGAGCGAACCGCCGCTTATTCGTTTGGGTCTTGATTTGAGTGGGGTTTGGGGAACCACCGCAGTGGCTGCTCCTTCGTGTGCGCTGAAACCAATACCCAAAATGGCTATGTTGGGTAATAGATAGGCAAATGTGGTCTTGAAGTCAAACGGTTTCGACGGCGGCGCGCTGTCGGCTGAAGTGCTATCTCATCGATGCTTGCCATTTAAACCACGATATGGCATGAACAGGCAGTCATCGGCGTTGGTGGCGTCGCAACCAAATCGCGGCCTGTCAGTCCGGGCTGCCTGTCAACCTAAATCTCGCGCAGGATAGTAAAACAGAACCCGAACCCCATGGATCTAGACTACAATTTCAGCCAAATCGAAGCAAAATGGCAGGCGCAATGGGAGCAAAGCGGCCTGTTTCATGTTGAGCAGGACTCCGAAAAGCCTAAGTACTACGTATTGGAGATGTTCCCCTACCCGTCGGGTAAAATTCACATGGGCCACGTGCGCAACTACACCATCGGCGATGTAGTGGCCCGCTACAAACGCATGCACGGGTTTAACGTGCTGCACCCCATGGGCTGGGACGCCTTCGGTATGCCGGCCGAAAACGCCGCTATCGCCAATGCCAGCCACCCGGCCCAGTGGACCTACAACAATATCGATGCCATGCGCGCTCAGCTCAACCGGCTGGGATTCAGCTACGATTGGCGACCGCGAACTGGCCACCTGCCATCCTGAATATTACCGCTGGGAGCAGTGGCTATTTCTGAAGATGTTCGAAAAAGAGATGGTCTACCGCAAGCGAGTCATTTGTCAACTGGTGCGACGACTGCCAGACCGTTCTGGCCAATGAACAGGTTGAGGCCGGAAACTGCTGGCGCTGCGGCCAAGCGGTGCAGCAGAAAAAGCTTAGCCCAATGGTTTTTTCGTACCACGCGATTATGCCGAAGACTTGTTGGCGCATTGCGACCAGCTTGCCGGGGTGGCCCGAAGAAGTCATCACCATGCAGAAAAACTGGATCGGAAAGAGCGTTGGGGCCGAGATCCGGTTTCCATGTCGAAGCAGCAGCGAGGAGATCATCCCGTGTTCACCACCCGGCCAGGACACGGTCTACGGGGCCACGTTCATGTGCCTTGCGCCGAACATCCGCTGGTGCCCAAGCTGGCTGGAACACCGACCAGGCCGATACGGCGTGGCGGCCTTTGTCGAGCGTATCACCCGGCAAAAGCGATCGGTGCGAAGTGATCGAAACCTACGAAAAAGAAGGCGTTTTCACCGGCGCCTACTGCATCAACCCCATCACCGGCAGACGCATGCCCATCTACACGGCCAATTTCGCCCTCATGGAATACGGCACCGGGGCGGTCATGTCGGTTCCGGCCCACGACCAGCGGGATTTTGATTTTGCCCGGAAGTATGGGCTTGAGATCATCGTGGTGGTCGATTCAGCCCGACGGCATCGCGCACTAGACAGGCGACACTGACCGAGGCCTATACCGGCGAAGGTGTGATGGTCAATTCCGGACCCTTTGACGGCATGCCCAACCAGGCCCATGGAGGCCATTGCAGCGGCTCTCTGGAGGCGAAAACGGCTCGGCAAACAGACGGTCAGTTTCCGGCTGCGGGACTGGGGTATTTCCCGGCAGCGCTACTGGGGAGCGCCGATTCCCATGATTCATTGCCCTGACTGCGGCATCGTGCCGGTGCCCGATCAGATCTGCCCGTGGTTCTGCCCGAAGATGTCGATCTGCTGGAGGACGGACGCTCGCCGCTGCCCGTGCTGGAAGACTTTGTCAAACCGACCTGCCCGAATTGCGGCAGAGCAGACGGCCCGCCGCGAAACCGACACCATGGACACCTTTGTGGAATCCTCCTGGTATTTCGAGCGCTTCTGCAGCCCGCACTACGACGACGGCATGTTCGACCGAAAGCGGTGGATTACTGGATGCCCGTGGATCAGTATATCGGCGGGGTCGAGCATGCGATTCTGCACCTGCTCTATTCGCGCTATTTCACGCGGGTATTGAACGAATTGGGCCTGGTCGATTATAAGGAGCCGTTTACCCGGCTGCTGACCCAGGGCATGGTCTGCAAGGAGACGGCTCGCTGCCCGGAACACGGCTGTCTTGTTTCCGGACGATGTCGACGTGGCGACGGCAGTGAGCTGAGCTGCAGCCTTTGCCACGCCCCGGCCGACATCGGGTCGGGTGGAAAAGATGTCCAAGTCCAAAAAGAACGTGGTCGACCCCGACGAGCTGCTGGAGCACTACGGCGCCGACACCACGCGCCTGTTTTGCCTGTTTGCCGCACCGCCTGAGCGGGACCTGGAGTGGAGCGAGCAGGGCGTCGAAGGCTGCTTTCGGTTTCTCAACCGGCTGTGGCGCCTGGTCCACAGACTGGATGCACGCATTGAGGCGACCAGTACTTACGATCAGGAGATGACCGCCCTTGAAGAGCCATTGCGTCAGCTGCACCGCAAGATCAACGCTGACCATTCAAAAAGTGACCCATGATATCGAAAACCGCTTTCATTTCAATACCGCCATCAGCGCGGTCATGGAACTGGTCAACCAGGCCCAGCAGGTGGATCCGCACACGAAGGCCCCCCATGCCGCCGCGGTGATGCGTAATACCGTGGAGACGGCCATTTTGCTGCTTTCCCCCATGGTACCGCACTTTTCCGAAGAGGTCTGGGCGATGTTGGGGCATCACGATAGCGTGCTGAAGGCTTCGTGGCCGACCTATGACGAGAGCGCTCTGGTAAAACGCCGGGTCACCCTGGTGGTGCAGGTGAACGGAAAGCTGCGCAGTCGCATCGATGTGCCGGCCGATGCCGATCAGTCGTCGCTCGAACAAACCGCGCTATCCGATGAGCGCGTGCAGAAATTTATCGCCGGAAAAAGTGTTCGCAAGGTGATCGTCATTGCAAACAAGCTGGTCAATATTGTGGTATGATATTAATGGTTGCAATTGCCGCGGATGCCGACCTGCCTTGATCAACAAGTCAACTGGCGCCCGGTCCATGGGATAACTAAAATAGAGTCAACGAGGGGAGGGGACGTGCGTCGCGATCACATCGTTTTGACAATAGTGGTGGGTAGCTGTTTGTTGCTATCGGTGGCTTGCGGTTACAATTTCGCCGGCGGCGGGTCTTTGCCCGCCGGTGTTCAGACCGTTTTTGTGGAGCTTTTCGAGAATCGTTCCAATGAAATCGGCATTGAAAATTCCTTTACCAACGACATGGTCAATCAAATCCTGCTTAACCGCAAACAGGCGCTGGCCACCCGTGACCAGGCCGAATCGATTCTGAGGTGCACCATCGTCTCGCTGTCCAGCAACACCATTTCGCAAACATCAACCGGACGGGCGACCGAACGCCGCCTAGTGGTGGTGGTGGACGCGGAATTGGTTGACCGCCAGGGCGGTGTCATATGGAGTGCCGGGAAAATTCGTTCCTATGAACCTTTTGATGTGGGCGCCGACGAGGCGGAGACCGAACAGAACAGACGCACCGCACTGCAGGAACTCTCTGAGCGTCTGGCGGAGAGTGTGTACAATCGCTTGACGGAGGATTTTTAACGGAACGGGCCTGTCTGGTGGCTGGACACCATCGCTCGTTGCCCCGAGCGCGCAGTTATAATCGGCTCGGGGTGTTGGAAAAAATTTTTGAAATCCTTTGCAGGATTATTACTGGCTTGCCGAGTTCACCAGTTTGTGCAGGGCCGATATTTTGCGGGCGGCGGTGTTTTTATGCAACACGCCTTTTTTCACTGCCTTGGCGTAAACGGATTTGGCGTTGTCGAGTTTCTCGACGGAGAGTTCAGGCGATTGCACCACAGCGGCACGAACGGCTTTGTTGGCATTTTTGGTGCGGGTAAGACTAGATTTGTTGCGCATACGCCGGATCTCGTTCTGGCGAGCGCGTTTGATGGCGGACTTATGGTTTGCCAAGGGGTCGACTCCTTTCATCTTGCATAGGCGTACCTTGCAACGGATTAAACTGTGAATTAATTCTAAACCACATAAAATACATATATACTGAAAATTTGTCAACCATTTTATTGCATGACAACCGATTGAATTTCAGCCGTTCAAGTGTTACTATCCATCCTACAGGCGCGGGTCGGTGACCAACCGCATCGTCCGGCCCGGGCTTGGTGGCGGGTCAGGATTCAACTCCCCTAAAAGCGCAATGGGCTCAAGTTGCAGTTGTCCCTAGTATTTCAATAACGAGGGGTCCTTCAAGAGATTCCAGGAGCCGTTTTTTGCGTTGTTTACCCCGACAAGAAGTGGCAGGCCGATGACTTTCAAAGTTAAATTTGAACGGCACCTTTTCGGTTGGGTGGCCATGGGGGTTTTGGCCCTGGTTTTCTTATGGGGTATTTTGGGTCGCAACGGCCTCATCGACCTGGTTCAACTTCGCTCACAACGGGCGTACTGGGTGTCACGCAACAGCGCTTTAGAAGCGCAAAACAGCGCTTTGTCGCACCAGATCGAACGGTTGAAAACGGATTGGGATTTCATTGAAAGTATCGCTCGTAAAGAGTTGGAGATGGTGCGCGAGGAGGAGGTGGTTATTCAGATCAGCCCCCAGCCAGATCAACAGGTCACGGTGGATGATCCCAAATAGCGGCTTGGGTTTCTTAATGTCGATGGCACGGATGATGAAATGGCGCATTTTACCGGCCCCGGCGCGTCAACCGGCCGGCCGGATTGTGTGAAAGGGGGATGATGGAAGGCCACCCAGCGACTTTTCACACCGCCACCATGGCCAAAATCCTGGCTGATCAAAACAAGCTCGAGGATGCGGCCCAGGTGTACCGGCGCGTGTTAAAATCGGACCCGGACAACGCCCAGGTGCGTGAAGCACTGCAGACCGTGGAAGACAAATTATTTCAATCCGGTAGTGAACGCTTCCATCGGCTGGCAAACAAATGGGTTGATTTATTGCTCTATTACCGCCATTTTAAACGACTGAAAATAATGGGACAACGAATTGATAGACAACGTTGAAAGGGGGAATTTATGGCTGACCGGAAAAATGGCGCATCTTCAAAGCCGATGTTGAAATTAGGCGCGATCGTTGCTACCTGCCTGCTGGTTTTAATGGTGACGGGGTGCGGCAAAAAAAAGATCTATTCGGCGCCCTCCTCCTCGGGCGACACTGTTCTAAAAGGCGCCGCTGAACAGCAAGACATAACCCAGCCGCTGGGCGGTGACGGCGGCCTTGGCGAAGAGAGCCTGGGGCAAGGCGGATCAGCAGGGGCATTGATGGGTTCGGGCGGTGCGCAGGATCTGACCAGCCCGGCGGCCAAGGCGAAATTCATTAATGAGGACATCTATTTCGATTACGACAGCGCCACCTTAACGCTCGAGGCAAGAACGGTTTTACAGGAGAAGGCCGATTGGCTGCGGGCCAATCCGGGAGCCAACATCGTTATCGAAGGACACACCGATGAACGCGGCACGGTCGCTTATAACTTGGCGTTAGGCGACAGCCGTGCTGAAAGTGCGCGCATCTACCTGTCTGATCTCGGCATTGACCCGGCGCGCATGCGCACCGTCAGCTATGGGGAAGAATCTCCGTCCAACCCCGGCCATGATGAGGCGGCCTGGGCTCGCAACCGTCGCGTTCATTTCGGTCTTGATTAACCACAGCTGTAACCCCTGCCGCAGATCAAACCATATACGCCAAAGCCCGCACGTGTGTCAGACTAGCTGGTTGTCGTGGTGTGGGGCACCGGCGGCCTGATCAACGCAACCTCGCTCTTTAGGGCAGTTGTAACACGCCATCCCGAGCTTTCGTAACATCTGGATGTAATGTCGGCCGGGTAAAGCGGTTGCAACGGTTAAGACTCAAGAGGGCGGGGTTGTGTGGTTTTTTGCCAATCTGGTTGGCGATTAGCTGGAACGGAGTGTTTGAATGAACTATAAAAAAAGCTTGAATTTACCGGCCACAAAGTTCCCCATGAAGGCCAACCTGGCCCAGCGGGAACCGCTTCAAATTGAACAATGGGAAAGTGACGACCTATACGCCGCTTTGCGCCGACAAGGCCTGGATCGCAAGCGTTTTATCCTGCACGATGGTCCCCCTTATGCCAACGGGCACATTCATATGGGTACCGCCCTCAACAAAATCTTAAAAGATATCATCGTGCGTAGCCGGCAGATGGCGGGTTTCGACGCGGATTACGTCCCCGGCTGGGATTGTCACGGCCTGCCAATCGAACATAACGTGGATGTCGAGCTGGGTGACAAGAAAAAATCTCTCAGCCAGGCCCAGATCCGCAAACTGTGCCGCCGCTATGCCGAAAAATTTATCGATATCCAGCGGGCAGAGTTCCAGCGATTAGGTGTGGTCGGCAATTGGAACGATCCCTATCTGACCATGAATTACGCCTACGAGGCGATCATCGCCAGGGAGTGCTGCAAATTCGCCCTCAACGGCAGTCTGTATCGTAGCAAAAAACCAATCTACTGGTGCTCTAGCTGTAAGACCGCCCTGGCCGAGGCGGAGATTGAATACGAAGATGAAACATCCCCATCGGTATATGTCAAATTCGCCCTGATCGACGATCTGGGTGAGATCCATGAGCGTCTATCCGGCAAAGCGGTCTCCGTGGTGATCTGGACCACAACCCCCTGGACGCTGCCCGCCAACCTCGCCATCGCTTTGCATCCTGATTTTCGATATGCTGTCGTGGAAACCGGCGATGGTGAGCACTACATCGTGGCCCGTGAACTGGTGGATCACTGCATGTCGCTTTTTGGCATTGAATCTTACACGGTGGTGGCAGAGGTCGCCGCCGCGGCGCTTGAAAATAAAAGTTGCCGCCATCCCATGTATGATCGCCAGTCGCTGATCGTGCTTGGCGATCACGTTACCCTGGATGCCGGTACGGGCTGCGTGCACACCGCCCCCGGTCATGGCCGCGAAGATTATGATGTGGCCCGGCGGTACGGCCTCGAGGCTTACTCGCCGGTTGACGATAATGGCCGGTTTACCGATGAGATCGACGCATTTGCCGGCCAGTATGTGTTCGATGCCAATAGTGCCATCAAGGCGCATCTGTCCACCATCGGCGCCTTGCTTAAATCCGAGCGGATCACCCACTCCTATCCCCACTGCTGGCGCTGCAAACAGCCGGTGATTTTCCGCGCTACGCCGCAATGGTTTATTTCGATGGAAAAAACCGGACTGCGGGAAAAATCGCTGGCCGCCATCGATCAGGTGCACTGGATTCCCAGGTGGGGTCGCGAGCGTATCTACGGCATGATTGAAAACCGGCCCGACTGGTGCGTGTCGCGTCAGCGGGCGTGGGGGGTTCCCATCACGGTCTTTTACTGTGATGATTGCGAGTCGGTCTACATGACCGAAGCGATCATGGAAAAGATCCATGCGCTGTTCGAATCGCACGGGGCCGACATCTGGTTCGAGGCAGACATTGAAAATAAGCTGTTGCCCGAAGGGGCTGCCTGTCCTCAGTGCGGTGGTAAGCACCTGGCCAAAGAGGACGACATCCTCGATGTGTGGTTCGACTCAGGCGTCAGTCACGCAGCCGTTCTTGAGGCGCGCGAAAATTTGCACTGGCCGGCTGACCTTTACCTGGAAGGCAGTGATCAGCATCGCGGGTGGTTTCACAGCGCCCTGCTGACGGCGGTGGGCACCCGCGGCCGAGCCCCTTACGAGGCGGTCTTGACCCACGGTTTCGTGGTGGATTCCGATGGTCGTAAGATGTCCAAATCGGTGGGAAACGTAGTGGCGCCGGGCGATGTGATCAAAACCTACGGAGCGGAAGTGTTGCGGCTTTGGGTTACCGCCACCGACTACCGCGACGATGTGCGTATTTCGGAAAAGATCCTTAACCAGCTTAGCGACGCCTATCGCAAGATTCGCAACACCTGCCGTTTCATGCTGGGTAACCTGAGTGATTTCGAGCCGGATAAGGATTGTGTGGACTACGCCCAGCTGACGGAGATCGACCGTTTTGCCTTGCACAAACTGGCCGGTTTGGTCGACCGTTGCCGCAAGGCCTACGACCGTTACGAATTCCACACCGTCTACCACGCACTCAACCACTACTGCACGGTGGATTTGTCGGCTTTCTACCTGGATATTTTGAAAGACCGCCTTTACGTCACGTCCCCCGGCGACGAGGCGCGGCGTGCGGCCCAGACGGTGCTCTACTACACTCTAGAGAACCTGGTTCGAATCATGGCGCCTATCCTGGCATTTACAGCCGAAGAGCTATGGACCTTTGTCCCGGGGCGCAAGGAGAGTGATGGCAGCGTGCATTTGCAGCTTTTTCCGGAGGTTCAAGCGCAGTGGCGGGCCGCCGCACTGGCCCAAAAGTGGGCAGTGTTGATCAGCGTGCGCGAGGAGGTGGCCAAGGCGCTTGAGGAGGCGCGGGTGGCCAAACGGATCGGGCACCCCCTGGAAGCGGCCGTTACCATCAATGCCGGCGGCGACCTGTTTGCCCAACTTGAGCCCTATCGTAACGATCTGGCAGCGATTTTTATCACCTCGCAGGCCGAGCTGGTCAGCGGCCAGCAGCTGGCTGAAGCGTTCAGCAGCGGGCAGGTGGCGGAACTTAGCGTACAGGTGCTGCCCGCTATCGGCGCCAAGTGTGAACGGTGCTGGATGCGGGCGCCAAGTGTGGGCAGTCACGACGACCACCCGGGTTTGTGTAACCGCTGTCATGGGGTGATCGCCGGCATGGAGGCATCGCCACAACAGTCGTGACCATGGTCGCGACCCGTCAACGGTCGCGTCATCCGCTCAAGCCGACGTAACGGACAACCACTTGCTTCAAGAATGGACGCGATGCTCTCCTATTACGGACCCAAGCTAAGACGACTGCTGTGGATCGCCGGCGCCGTCGTCATAGCCGATCAGATCACCAAGGCCATTATTGTGGCCAAAGTGCCTCTGCATAGCGCCATTTCCGTGATCCCCGGACTATTCGATATCACCCATGTGCTCAATCCGGGGGGCGCCTTCGGGTTTATGGCCAACCAGAGCGCCCTGGTTCGGCAATTGCTTTTTGTGGTGCTGACCCTGGTGGCTATATGCGCCATTTTCTTCTTTTACCTCAACACGCCCGCCACCTATCGCTGGTTTTCAACCGCCCTGGCGCTGATATTCGGCGGGGCAGTGGGAAACTTCATTGACCGGCTGAGGTTTGGCAAGGTGGTCGATTTTTTATCGTTTTACATCGGGCCATATCAGTGGCCAGCTTTCAATGTGGCCGACAGCGCCATATCGATTGGATTGACCATCTTTATTTTTCATGTGATCTTCAACAAAATTCCCGCCAAATCGTGAGGCCCGGTTCAAGGTTTCAGCGTGCCAGGTGGCGGTCGATTCTGTACGATACTCGCATGCCTTTTATGGTGAAAGAAGTCACATCAACGCCTCGATCCTCGCACGATAACAGGTGGCCATAGACCCGTGACTGAAATCGAGCAGACGCAATTTGCCGCCTGGCTCAAGGCGCACCCTTTGCCTTCGTCTGGGCTGTGGCTGATCCACGGCGAGGAGTTGTTGCGGGAGCATGCCCTGGATCGATTGGTGCGGGGCTTGCTGCCCGATGGAAGCGGCAGTTCCGGATATGAACCGGTTTACGACGATGGTTCCGGTTTGGGGCTTGCCCTGGAGAAGGTGCGCACCGTCCCTTTACTGGGGGATGCCAAAGTTGTCGTTTTACGCGATGCACGGCTCTTTGACAGCGGAGAGGATCGTCAAAAACTGCTGAACAAAATAAAATCGGCGGTTACTGAAGATGAAATGGACAAAGCGGTCCGCGCACTGGTACGGCTGCTGGCGCTGGTCGAGCTCGATTATGATCAGTTGGCCGACCGTGTGCTGCTCGAAGAGATCCTGGACCTATCCGCGGCTGAAGATTATCAGTGGCTGCTGGCGGCGGCGGTGCACGCGAAAAAAATGAAGGTGCCCATCGTTAAAGCGCACAGCGGTTTTGAGCTGGTTACGACCGCCTTGGAAAGACCCTTTCCGTCCGGAAACCACCTGGTGCTAAGCACGGAGCGGGTTGACCGGCGTCGTAAGGATTATAAAGCCATTGCTGCCAAGGCGGTGGTGGTGGATTGTAGCGTGCCCCAGGGGTCGCGTGCCGTTGATAAAAAGGCCCAGGTGGGGGTGCTCAAACAGTGCGCGCGCGACCTTCTTGCCCAGCACGGCAAAAAAATGGCCGTGCCCGCTTTCGACGCGTTGTCGGATAAGACCGGATTTAAGCTGCGGGTGTTCGTCAGCGCCTTGGAGACCTTGATTGAATTTGTGGGCGAGCGGGCGGAGATCGGGATCAAAGATGTGGAAGCGGTCCTAACGCGTACCCGCCAGGACCCGGTTTATACCTTTACTGAGGCCCTTGCCCAGCGGCACCTGCAGCAAGCCCTTTTTTACCTGAAATCGTTGTTGTCCGAGCAGCTCAACCCCCTGCAGTTATTAGCGGCCATGATCAATCAGGTGCGCAAGTTGATTGTGGCGCGGGACTTTTTGGATGATCCACTGGGCCGCGGCTGGCGGCCGGGACTCCCCTACGCGGCCTTTCGCCAGGAGGTGATGCCCGATATCGTTGATTTCGACCGTGCTTTGAGTGCGCTCCTTCAATCGTGGCATAAAGAATGGGCGGGTGATGCTGCGGTTAAGAGCGGTAAGACGAAAAAGGACCCAAAGATCAAAAGCGATATACTTCTGGCCCCAAATCCGGCCAATGCTTACCCAGTCTATCTACTATTACAGCGGGCGGCCCTTTTCACCAGCGCTGAATTGGCGTTTATTTTAAGCGATCTACATCGTGTCGACGCTACGCTTAAAAGCGCTGGCCGCAACCCGGAGGCGGTCTTGACCCGCGCGGTGCTTGGCATCTGCAAACCAACGGTTGCATCAGGTCATACGGCCATCCGTTACACGCCTCCGCCTGGAGGCTGATTCCCCTATTTAATCCGGGTTGGTTTTCACCACCCACTTCAAGCGAGCTTCCTGGGTTTGCACAATGTTGCTTTCAGACGGGAGGCGCGGGCACAGTTGGTGCACATGTACTTGGGCTGACCGACGATATCAGCCACCTCATTGAATTCAGCCTTGAAGGTCTCCTTGGGCCATTTGCAGAGTGATTTTTTCTGGAGCTTCTTTTTCATGATCACCTCCTCTTCATAAAGAACCGGTTGTGATCAAATCCTAAGACATCGGCGGAAATTTGCAATGGCGACAGGCCCCACGTGTGGGGTGGTTCGCACTCGCATGGGGCGGCCCAAATTATGTGAGCAAGGTTCAGTTGCTGCAATTTTCCCCATCGCAGGTACATAGCCCGGCGTCGTGTGAAAAGGAGCCGTTACTACACCCGTTATCGTCGATGCGCTGCTGACACCAGTTTTTGCAATCCGATGAACTGCCCTGGTAGCTGACCCACTGACGGTCGGGGCCATCACTGTCGGTCGTGCCGCCCGTCCCCAAAATGGTGGCCAGACCGAAAAGAGCCAGGGTGGCCGTCAAAAGGATTGCGGAAACCTTTTTCACAGTGTACCTCCTCACAGATTGGCGTTCGGGACCGTCATCTCAAATTTTAAAATACGACGGGTGGAATGGAGTGAAACCCACACAATAGACGGTTTTTTATGCGATACGCCCTTTTTTGTCAACGTAGCTCACGGAGATGGCAGCGGCAATGAGCAAAGGCTTGGCAGTGCGCGATTTGGCGGTTTGCACCCAACGCGGATCACAGTGACGCTCATAAAAGGCCCATTGGATCATTGAGGCTTCTGGATGCCAGCCGGGATGCCGGCGCGCAGTTGCCAGAGGGCGAAGAGCATAAAGAGGCTGATGGCGATCACAAAGGTCCACGGAAACCAGACGAACGATTCTGAAAAGACCAGATTCTCCAGATGTTTGCTGCTGAGCCCGCTTTGGCTGCCGTCTATTTTTGTTCGCAAGGCCGCCACAAGGACCGAATAACCGATACCGATCAAACCGTAGGTGAGATTATAGGCCAGGCCTTTGAAGCTCAGCACGGTGGCTCGCTGCTTCGATACGGCTATGCGATTGAGATAGTTGCTGACGAAAAAACCATTGAAATACATGGTGCTGAAAAGGATCACCGCCGGAATCAAACCCCAGTAGGGAATGAAGAGGTTCATGCCCACGAGGCCTGTCAGGGTCAGGGTCGTCATGACCAGAAGGTTGAACAACGGCGTTTTGCTGCGGCTCATGGCGCGTGCGATTCTGGGAATGACCAGACCCAGTAGTGCCAGGCCGGCCCCGATTAGGCCGTAGCTGGCCTCGGGTAGCGCGATCACGCGATAGTACTGGCTGGTCAGGGTGATGACCATGCGGATGATGCCGTCGAAGACGAATCCGGCCGCGATGACCACCAACGCGAAAGGGGTGTGCAGAATCCACAAACCGGCTTGCCAAGTGGTGCGAAAGGTCTGCCCGATGGAGCTGGTGCAGGTATCCACGTCAAGGCAGCTATCTTCATCGGCGGTAGCATCGCCGTCGGCATCGCTGAATCTGTGGGTGATGACCAGGGTGATCAAGGCCATGGCCAGGGTCAAAAAGAGTGGAAAGCGCAGGGTAAGGTCCTGGGTAAAGGTGACTTTTAGCCCTAACAGGTCGCCCGCTTTCTGCATCAGGGCCGGATCGTACACCAAGGCCCCGATCAGCATGGAGACGATGAAGGCCACCGATTGCCAACGCATTTGCGCTTCGAGCACATGGTCCCATTGATACTCCAGCCCGGCCTCTTTGAGCGAGTCGTAGGCCAGCGCCTCGTCCGCGCCGCTGGCGGCCGCTTCGGCCGTCCCACTCAAAATGCGGTTGACGAAAAAGATCGCAAAGAGCAGGGCAGGGTTGTGGCGGGGTGCAAAAGTGATCAGGGCGATCTCGAAAACCATCAGCCACCCGGTAAAGCGCAACAGTTTTCGGCGCCCGATGATGTCGGCCAGCGCGCCCGAAGGCACTTCCAACAGCACGATGGTGCCGGCCCAGACCGCGTTGAGCAGGGCGAACTGGGCCACGCTCAAACCAAAGTCTACAAACAAGATGGTAAAGACCGGGTAATAAAAGCGGGCGTTGAAAAAGACCCGAAACAGGACAAAAAGGCGCACATTTTTTATTGCAAACGGTGACATGGCTCCGAAAAGGTTGTTTTTTTGGGGTTTGGACGCCCGTATGGCGCACTTTCAAACAAGGCAGATGAATAAGGGTGCAGGCATGAAAGTCAAGCCGGTCGCGCCCGGAAGGACCGCCTCTAAGGCCGCTTTTTGGAAAGGCGTTGGAGGATGGCGACGATCAGCCGTTCGAGCCGGGGAGCGGCGGTTTGGGCCACCTCCAGGATTTGTTCGATGGTGGCCGGTTGCGGTGTGTCGGGACGATGTACGTTGGTGATGACCGAAAGCCCCAGCACTTGCATGCCGGCGTGCACGGCGGCAATGGTTTCTTGAACGGTGGAAAATCCCACGGCATCGGCCGCCATCTGCAGCAGCACACGAATCTCGGCCGGCGTTTCCAATGAAGGGCCCAAAAGTCCGGCATATACGCCCTGCCGGAGGGGCAGGTCCAGGGTGTCGGCGCACTGGGCGGCCAGGGTTCTCAGCTGCGGTGAATAGGCACCGGCCATGTCGGGGAAGCGCACTCCAGAATCGGCCACATTGGGGCCGATCAGCGGATTTTCACCGGTCAGATTGATATGGTCGGCGATCGCCATGATGTCGCCGGGGGTGTAGTCGGCATTGATTCCGCCGGCGGCGTTAGAGATGATCACCTGTTCAACGCCCAGGGCCTGCATGACCCGGATGGGAAATGTCACCTGGCGGGGCGTGTAACCCTCGTAAAGATGCAGGCGTCCTTGAAACAGCACCACCTCCAGATCACACACTTTTCCCAATAACATGCGGCCGGCGTGGCCGGGCGCCGTGGAGATTGGAAAGTGGGGAATGGCACAGTAATTGATTTCGAGCGGGCTCTCAACGCAGTCGGCCAGCTGGCCAAGCCCCGTTCCGGTGAGTACGCCGACTTGCGGCCGATGATCGCTCTGCCCTGATATAGAGGCCAGTGCCTGATCGATCTGGGCTCTGTGGTCGTCCATGGTTATGATCCTGTCGATTTTGGTCAGGCCCTTTTAGACTGACCGATGGAAAGGTGCGTTAACGACTGGCGAAGTGTATCTTGCCCGCAACGGCCGGCCCTATTCGGCGGTGCCGACACATTATGGCCTATTTTTGTGACAATGCAACCTTGCCATTTGATATTCTTTTCGCTATATGAACCTGGAATGTAACGATCACCGCCATCAAAACGGAGATTTTCCATGCACGCCGTCGCCACCCGCCAGCACACTGATGTCACCGATGAAATGTGGGACCGAATTGACCGGGTTATCGCCGAACACAGCGCCAAACCCGGCGCCGTTATCCCCGTGCTGCGGATGTGCCAGGATATTGTGGGCTACCTGCCCGTCGAACTGATCGACTACATCAGCCACGGCCTCAACTTGCCCCACAGCGATGTTTACGGGGTGGCTTCCTTTTACACTCTCTTTTCCATGGTGCCCAAGGGGCGCAACAAGATCCGGGTCTGCATGGGTACGGCCTGTTACGTCAAGGGCATGAAGGATGTGCTGACGCGAATCAACAACGCTTACCACCTCAAAGAGGGTGAGACCAGCGAGGATCGCCGCTTTTCACTCGAAGCGGTGCGTTGCCTGGGCGCTTGCGGACTGGCGCCCGTGATCACCATCAACGACGAGGTTCATGGTGACGTAAGCTCCGACAAGATTATCGAGGTTCTGGAGCGATATGAGTAAGACGGCCGGCGACAATGGCAGCGCGCCATTGCGCTTTCAGAGAGCCGACCGCAACAGTAATGATCGGGTTGCCTGCAGACGACCATGAGAATCGAAGAGATCAGAGATATCCTCAAAGCCGAAGTGTTGACCGGCAAGGATCTGATGGATCGCTCGGTTGCCGCCGCCGGCGGGGCTGATCTGATGAACGATGTGTTGGCGGCCGCCTCCGAGGGTGCCGTGCTGCTGACCGGCCTGACGACTGAAAATGTGCTGCGGACGGCGAAAATCACGGGCGTGGTGGTGATTGTTTTCGTCCGCGGCAAGCGACCCCAAAAGAAAATCATCGACCTTGCCGATGACTACCAGATGCCGCTGCTGCTGACCGACTGTTCGCTGTTCGTAGCCAGTGGGCGGCTCTACATGAACGGGCTGAGGGGTTTGGATGGTTCCTGGTAATATCAAGGCAACCGGCAGGCCATTGTGCGTTGTGGGCCGGCGCACCACGCCGGCGTGGCAACTGCGGCAAGGCGCTGCAGGCCAAATTGCACAGCCCTTGAATCACACCCATCAATTTTGTCTACTGTTGCCCTGTGTCGGGAGATGACTATGCCTAAGCTGAGTGTTGCCGATCTTCAAACCATCAAGGAAAACCGCAAGGCGCAAATCGAGGCGGCAGGTGTGACCCGCCTGCTGGTGTGCGGTGGCACGGGCTGCCATGCCACGGGAAGCTTAAAACTGATCCCGGCCCTAAAAGCGGAGATCGAGGCCAAAGGGTTGCAAGAGAAGGTGGTGGTTGTCGAGACCGGCTGCAACGGTTTTTGTGCCCTGGGCCCGATCATGGTGGTTCAGCCGGGCGGTTATTTTTACGAAAAGCTTTCCGTGGATGATGTGCCGGAAATTGTTGAGTCGCATCTCATCAACGGAAAGCCGGTGGAGAAAAACCAGTACAAAGACCCCCAGACCAAGAAAAAAATCGCCCGCCAGGACGACATGGCCTTCTTCGCCCACCAGAAGCCGTGGGCGCTTCGCAACAAAGGCCTGATCGACCCCGAACGTATCGATGACTACATCGCTCGCGATGGCTATGCCGCCGCCGCCAAGGCGCTGCTGGAACTGAGCCCCGAGGCGATCATCGAGGAGGTTAAAAGCTCCGGGCTACGCGGGCGGGGCGGGGCTGGTTTTCCAACGGGCCTTAAATGGCAGTTCGCCGCCGGCAGCCAGGGGGAGACCAAATTTGTGCTCTGCAACGCCGATGAGGGCGATCCCGGGGCCTTCATGGACCGCAGCATCCTCGAAGCCGACCCTCACGCCGTTCTTGAAGGCATGCTGATTGCCGCCAAGGCCATCGGCGCCCACAAGGGTTATATCTACGCCCGAACCGAGTATCCCCTGGCCGTGCGGCGGTTGGAGCTGGCCATTGCAACCGCGGGTGAGCACGGTTTACTGGGTGAGGACATTCTGGGTTCTGGATACGATTTCCATGTGGAGGTCTACCAGGGCGCGGGGGCCTTTGTTTGCGGAGAAGAGACCGCCCTAATGCGCTCCATCGAGGGCAAGCGGGGCATGCCGCGACCACGCCCGCCGTTTCCGGCCCACAAGGGGCTGTGGGAAAAGCCGACCGTGCTCAACAACGTGGAGAGCCTCGCCAATATTCCCCAGATCATCCTCAAAGGCGGCGCCTGGTACGCCAGCGTGGGCACCGAGACCAGCAAGGGCACCAAGGTGTTCGCTCTGTCGGGCGATGTCAACAACATCGGTCTGGTGGAAGTGCCCATGGGCACCCCATTACGGACGATCATCTACGATATCGGCGGCGGCATCCCCCGCAAACGGCAATTCAAAGCCGTGCAGCTGGGTGGGCCCTCGGGCGGATGCGTGCCCGCGCAGCACCTCGACATTCCCGTGGATTACGAGGCCATCGCCAAGGTTGGCGCAATCATGGGCTCGGGCGGGGTGATCGTAATGGATGATCACACCTGCATGGTTGACATGGCCCGCTTTTTCATGGACTTTATCCAAGATGAGTCGTGCGGCAAGTGCACGCCCTGCCGGGAAGGCACGCGGCGCCTGCTGCAGATTCTCGAAAAAATTTGCGAGGGAAAGGGCCGTGCCGCCGACCTGGACAACCTGGAGGAGCTGTCGCGCACTATCCTGGATGCCTCTTTGTGTGGGCTGGGGCAAACCGCCCCCAACCCGGTGCTCTCCACCCTGCGCTATTTCAGGGATGAGTACGAGGCTCACATATACGAAAAGCGTTGCCCGGCCAAGCGCTGTACGGCGCTCCTTAAATTCGAGGTGGACCCCGAAGTTTGCACGCGTTGCGGTATGTGCTTCAGGGCCTGCCCGGCGGAAGCGATCACCTGGAAAAAGAAGGAGGTCGCCGTCATCGACACGGAAAAGTGCATCCAATGCATGACCTGTTTCGATAAGTGTCGATTTGAGGCGATCTTCTAAGGCGGCGTGACAAGAACCGTGCTTGGGTGAGATGGCTGCATCAGTTCGGGGCGCAGACCTTTGGCACGTTGGCGTCCGATTGTCGGCGCTCATCAGATTTGCAAGTATGCAGGCATAGAACCCCTATTATCGATTCGGTCAGGGAGCAATCCAAATGACAGAAGCTGTTATCATCATGGGCGGGCTGGGATTGTTTGTCGGCTTTGGACTGGCCATTGCCGCGAAGGTGTTTTACGTCTACGTCGATCCGTTGGTGATGGCCGTGGACGACGTGCTGCCCGGCGCCAATTGCGGCGGATGCGGATATCCCGGCTGTTCGTCCAATGCCGAAGCCATCGTGGCCGGAAAAACCTCGCCCAACTCGTGCGTGGCGGCCGGTGACGATGTGGCCCAGGCCATCGCCGCCATCATGGGGGTGGCCATCGAGGCCAAGGAACCTGACGTAGCTCGACCAGGATGCACCTATGGCGTGGCCGCGGCCGACACCAAATACATCTACGATGGCCTGAGCGACTGCCGCGCGGTCAGTCTGCTGAGCGGCGGTATGAAGGTGTGCAATATCGGCTGCCTGGGATTGGGCAGTTGTGTTAAGGCCTGCCAGTTCAATGCCTTGTCCATGGGCCCGGAAGGGCTGCCGGTGGTCAATGAGGACAACTGCACCGGATGCGGCGCCTGCGAACGGGTGTGCCCCAAGCACATCATCAACCTTTCGTCGGTTACCCGGCGTATCCTGCGCGAATACACCCGCAATGACTGCACCACCCCCTGCCAGCGGGCCTGTCCGGCGGGGATCGACATCTGTCGCTATATCGAGCACATCCAAAACGGCGACTATGAACGCTCACTGCAGGTGATCAAAGAACGCAACCCCTTTCCCACGGTGATCGGGCGAGTTTGCCCGCGTCCCTGCGAAGATGTATGCCGTCGGGGGCTAGCCGACGAATCGGTGGCCATTAATTACCTCAAACGCTATGTGGCGGACCGTGAATTCGATAGCGGCGAGCACGTGCAGCCCTACAAAGCGCCGTCCAGCGGTCGCACGGTTGCCGTTGTTGGTGGCGGTGTGCAGGGGCTTTCGACGGCTTTTTTCTGTGCGCGCCTGGGGCATCAGGCCACCGTTTTCGAGGCCACCGAACAACTGGGCGGCCTGTTGCGTAGCGCCATCGCCGCCAATCGCCTGCCAGCGGAAATTTTGGATTGGGATATCGAGGGTGTGTTGGAGATGGGGGTTGAAGCGCGGACCAATCAGCGCCTGGGCGCCGATTTTTCGGTCGACAGCCTGCTGGCGGACCAGTACGAGGCCGTTTTTCTGGCCACTGGCGGTTGGGATAGCCGCCTGGCACGAGGTGTCACCACCGAGTGGGCTCAGCCGGTGCCGGGCATGGTGTTGATGATCGACTTGCTGCGTAGCGATCCTTCCGGCAGCCAGCACATCGAGTGCGGTAAGCAGACGGTGGTGGTGGGTGGCGGCGCCTCCGCCCTCAAGACGGTGCGACAGTGTAAAGCACTGGGCGCCAAGGCGGTGACAGTGCTCTTTCGTGAGGCCGAGGAGGAACTCTCCCTGCCTGCCGATCTAACCCAAGTGCTGGCGGACGAGGGCGCCGAGGTGCGCTTCAACGTCGGCATCACCCGCCTTTTTGGTCAGGGCCAGCGCCTGGTTGAGATCGAACTGACTGATTCGAGCGATCAATCCACCGCGACGATGCCGGCCGACACCGTGGTCGTGGCTGCCGGCCGCCTGCCCCAGCTTCTGTTTGTAAAACGTGACCGCGACGAGGCCGAAGCCGGTGACGCCCAGAACGAGACGCCCGAGCAATCGCGCCAGCTCAACGGACCGCTCTTCTGGGAAGCCTTCGAACCCTACAAAGACCCCACTACGGAGCCACAACCGGGGTTGATGGCGGCAGGGGATGCGCTGAGTGATTTTTCAGCCGCCATCCGGGCCATCGGCGCCGGCCGCCGAGCCGCAGCTTCGATTCACCAGACCCTCTACGGCATTGCGTTAAGCCTGCCGGCCAATGTGCTCACGGCGAGAGCCGTGATCCAGGATCTGGATGAGATCGAAGCCATCCGGCCCTTTCCGCGCCGCATCATGCCGGCGGACTATTCGCCCGAGGCGGCGGAACTGGAGAAGGGGTTCGATGAGCATACGGCCCGCTCAGAGGCAGCGCGTTGCCTGCAGTGCGGATTGATCTGCTACCGGCACTACGACGCGGGGGAGCAACCCGCCGCGGCAATCGAGCAAGTGAGCTGAGCCATGGCAACCGAAGAGGGTATCGTGACCGAAGTGGCGGGTGGCGTGGCAAAGGTCAAAACCACCCGCAGCAACGCCTGACATCACTGCAGCGCCCAGGGGTCGTGCCTGAGCAAGGGTGACGATATGATCGTCAGTGCCGCCAACCCTATTGGGGCGCGGGTGGGCGATCACATCATCGTCACCTTCGATACCGCCTCCTTGCTTAAAGCCTCGTTTTTGATTTACGTATTTCCGATTCTGGCTATGCTGGCCGGCGCCGCACTGGGGTTGAAGGTGGCAAGTCTGGTGTCGCTCAACACCTCAGCCGGCGCCGCGCTCTGCTCGCTGGCGGCATTTGGGGTGGCGATGGTGTACATGCGGCGCAAGGGCAATCGGTTGGCCCAACAGACGAGCTACCAGCCTAAAATCACCCGCGTGGTGCGGCGGAGGGCATTTAGCGCTGCTCAAGTGGCCGAAATGATGAAGCATATCTGATTTTTAAGGGTGATCTCTTTTTCGGGCCATACCCACGGTAACCCGGTCCCTTTGCCTTGCCAATCGGAGCCACGAAGCGGGGCAAATAAGGGTTGCATGT
This sequence comes from uncultured delta proteobacterium, assembly GCA_963783425.1. Taxonomy (GTDB): domain Bacteria; phylum Desulfobacterota; class Desulfobacteria; order Desulfobacterales; family QNYZ01; genus CAWANO01. The sequence goes on along the minus strand of CAWANO010000019.1, from coordinate 13,188 downwards.
TTGGGCCATCCGTATTAAGAGATAACCGCTCTAATTTTCACTTTGACTGACTCAACAAGGGGGAAGAATGCGTAGATTTGCGGTCTTGCTGCTGAGCGTGGTGGTGTTGGTGATTCAGGGTATTGCCATTGGGGTGGCCAGTGACGAGGGCGCCTCGGGCAGCCAGGAAGAGATGTGCATCCCCATGGGTGACATCATTCTGAAAGCACCTGAATCCGTCGAGGCCCAGAGATCAGGCGTGACCTTTCCCCATTCCCTTCATTTCACCATCAACTGTATGACCTGTCACCATGAGTGGGCGGGTGACGGGCCGGTGGAGGGCTGCATGTCCTGTCACGATCTGGAAGAAGCCCCCGCACCCGAAGATCGTGACGAAGCGATGATGTATTACAAGAACGCCTACCATCAAATGTGCATCGGTTGCCACAAAGAGATTAAAACGATCAACCAGGAGGCGGCCCAATCCACCAGCGGGGCGGCATCGAGTATCAAGCCCACCGGGCCCACCAGTTGCGTACAATGTCACCCGAAGGGATAATACCGCTACCCGTTAATCGCGTTTTTAAGCGTTCCTACAACCAAGAGAGCCTGCGTCTTGCAGGAGCGGCACTGCGTGTGATTGAACCGCAAGCCAGGCAACGTTCTTGGCCTATGTTTTACCTCGGGCTGCCGGCAACCTGCCGACAGCCCGTTCTGTTATCCGGGCGTGCCGATAAATGGCGCCCTGTGGCCCGTATTGGTCTATGCGCATTTTTGAAATGCTTCACGTTGCCTGAATGTGTTATGATCGTTCAATAATGCCGTGGGTTGATCCGGCCCGCGATCTGCCATCTGCGGATGGGCACTAACCAAGACACTGTAAATTAAAATGTTCCTTGAAGTCGCAGCCCTGGTTGGCCTTTTACTCCTGTCGGGCTTTTTCTCATCAGCCGAAACGGCTTTGTTCTCCATCAGCAAGACCCGCGCGCGTCATTTAGCCAAAAACGGGGGTAAAGCCGAGCGCTTGATCGAGCGCATGAAAAACAACCCCCACAAGCTGCTATCAACCATTCTGATTGGCAACAACGTTGTCAATGTGGGCGCTTCGGCCCTGGCTACCGCCGTTACCCTAAAGATGTTTCCCAACTATGCCGTGGGGTTGGCAACGGGGGTGATGACCTTTTTAATTCTGGTATTTGGCGAGGTGTTTCCCAAATCGATCGCCACCCGCAACAACGTCCTGATCGCCAAGCTGACCATCTATCCTGTCTACTGGCTGTCGATTCTGTTCCTGCCGCTGCTGGCTTTTCTGAACTTCATTCCGCGCCTGACCGGACGTATCAAAAACACGCCGGGTGTCACCGAGGAAGAGCTGATCACCTTTGTGGAAGTGGTGGAGGAACAAGGTACAATCAAAGAGGAAGAGCGCCGCTTCATTCACAATATCTTCGATTTCGATGACACCAAGTCCTCTGAAATCATGACACCGCGGGCCGACATGTTCGTGATCGACATCAGCAAGCCGCTGGATCTGTCCGCCATTGCCCAGTCGGGTTACACGCGCTTGCCGGTCATCGATCAGGACATTGATCATGTGGTGGGTCTTGTAAACATCAAGGATCTGTTCAGCCACATGGTCACCAACGGCAGCGAAGTCGACATCCATGCCATCATGCGCGATGCCTATTTTGTGCCCGAGAATAAGAAACTGGACTCCCTGCTGACGCAGTTTAAGAAGCGGCGCAACCATCTGGCGATCGTAGTCGATGAGCATGGCGGGGTGTCGGGTCTGATCAGCCTTGAAGACGTTCTCGAGGAGCTGGTCGGAGAGATTCGCGACGAAACCGATGTTGAAGAGCCTCACATCGTCAAGAACAAAGGTAAGGAGTGGATTGTCCTGGGCAAATCGGACATTGAAGAGGCAAACGCCAAGCTGCCTCTCAAAATCCCGCCCTCGCCCGAATACGACACTTTTTCCGGGTACATCCTCGATATGATCGGCCGCATTCCCCAGGAAGACGAGGAGATTTTGATCGGGGATTTCGTCGCCGTTGTCAAGACCATGCAAGGCAACCGCATCCACAAATTCATCGTCCGCAAAAAAGAGCCTCCAACATCGCAGCCTTGACGCACGTTGGGCCCGGTGGCGGCGCAGCCAAAGCCGGATGTGGCCCTGGCCCGCCCCCTGCCACTGAAACGGCTGCGCATCATCGTCTCACTCCCTGCTTCGCTTGGCTTGCACCCACCTGTGACCTTATTCGGACCAAGGCGGCAAGAGATTCGTGAGAAACGCGACCATGATTTCCAGACCGACATTTGCACGCTTTGCCGAGGTGGCCGTGGGGTTGCCCGTTAAAGAGCTGTTCACCTACGGTTTGCCGACTGACATGGCCACGGCTCAAGTGGGGCATCGGGTGCTGGTGCCGTTTGGCAAACGCCGGGTGACCGGTTACATTCTTCGGCTGAGTGACAGCGGTGGCCGGGATGACCTTAAAGCAGTTTTGAAGCTGCCTGACGAGCGTCCGCTCTTTCCAGAGGCCATGGTGCCCTTTTTTCAGTGGATTGCTGATTACTATCTCCACCCGCTGGGCGCGGTGATTAAGACGGCCTTACCGTCCGGGCTCGATCAAACCGACCAAACCATCTACCGCCTGACCGAACCGGGCCGTGCGGCGCTGGCCACGCTGCCACCGGGGCGGGTGCCACATATCCTGCTAAAGCGCCTCGAGACCGGGGCCGCTTCGCTGGCCACCTTGCGCCGGTCCGTCGCCGGCGAGAGGCTGCCGCCACACCTAAATCGCATGGTGACTAAAGGCTGGATTGAAACTCGTCAGCGCTTGCAGGCCACGACCGCCAAACCGTTGACGCAAACCATTGTCAGCCTTAGCGACAAGGCGCCTTCGCGCATGACCGCCCAGCGGCGGCGCGTGATCGGCACCCTGGCCGAAGTGGGCGAGTTGCACCTTGCCGTCTTGAAGCAGATGGCCGGGGTGTCTTCGGCCGTGGTGGGCAAGCTCGTCCAAGATGGAGCGCTCGACACGCGCGAAGAGCGTCTTTTCCGTGACCCCCTGGGCGAGCCGATCCACCCGGACCAGCCCTTGGCGCTGACCACCGATCAACAGACGGTGATGCGGCATATTGAAGCGCGTGCGAAAGGGTCCTTTCGGCCTTTTTTGCTCGAGGGGGTCACCGGCAGCGGCAAAACTGAAATTTACCTTCAGCTGGCCGCCAAAATGCTCGCCAAAGGGCGGCAGGTGCTGGTGCTGGTGCCTGAAATCGCCCTCATCTCCCAAACCGAACGGCGCTTCCGGGCGCGTTTTGGCGACCGCGTAGCAATCCTGCACAGCGGCTTGACGGCCGGGGAGCGTTACGACCAGTGGATCAGAATTGCCCGAGGAGACCGCCCGGTGGTGATCGGCGCGCGTTCGGCGCTTTTCGCGCCCTTGGCCGACCCGGGCTTGCTGATCGTTGACGAAGAGCACGACGCGGCTTTCAAACAGGAGGCGGGTTTGCGTTACAACGCCCGCGATCTGGCCGTGGTGCGAGCCAAATTGGCCGGGGCCACTGTGTTGTTGGGATCGGCCACCCCCTCGGTGCAGTCTCTGCACAACGCCCACAGCGGCAGATTCGTTCACCTGCAACTTGGCGCGCGCATTGAAAATCGACCCCTGGCCGAGGTGGAGATGGTCGATCTGAAGGCGCAGCCTCATCTCAGCGGCGTGCAACGCTATCTATCGCGCCCCCTGTTCAAGGCCATCGCAGAGACCCTGGCGCGTGAAGAGCAAGTGCTGCTTTTTTTAAACCGGCGCGGTTTTTCCGGGCACGCCGTGTGTCAATCTTGTGGCCACGCGGTGCGTTGCCGCCATTGCGACGTGGCCATGACCCTGCACCAGGCCGAGCAGCAATTCAAATGCCACTATTGCGGCTACAGCCAGGCCGCCCGGAACCCTTGCCCAAATTGCGGCGGGGCCAAGCTGATCCACCTGGGTATCGGCACCGAACGGCTGGAGAGAATGATAGCGACCGCCTTCCCCCAGGCTAGGGTGGCGCGTCTGGACCGTGACACGGCCCGGCCTAAGGGGGCCCTTCGCAAAACACTGCAACGACTTCGCCGGCGTAAAATCGATATTCTGATCGGGACCCAGATGGTGGCCAAGGGCCACGATTTCCCTTATATCACCCTGGTGGGCATTGTATGCGCGGATTTAAGCCTGCACTTTCCGGATTTTCGGGCCGGCGAACGCACCTTTCAGCTGCTGGCCCAGGTGGCCGGGCGGGCCGGCAGAGGAGAGCGCCCCGGCCGGGTGATCCTGCAAACCTACAGCCCCGATCACTTCATTCTGCAATCGGCCCAGGCGCAGCGGATGCAGCCTTTTTACGCACGTGAAATCGAATATCGCCGTGCCCTGGCATACCCGCCCTTTTCGCGTTTGGCCCTGCTGCTGATATCGGGGCGCAACCAGCGCCAGGTCGCCCAGCGCAGCGGAACCCTGGCCCAGATAGCCCGCCAGATGGTCACCGGCAAGGGCGATTACGGAGGAGCTGTTCAGGTGCTGGGGCCTGTGGCGGCACCCCTTTCGCGAATTTCGGACCGCTACCGTTATCAGATCTTGTTAAAGGGCGCCTCTTCGCGAAAGCTGCGTGATTTTTTGCTTCAATTGTTGGCCCGGTGGCGGGATCTCGGCAAGGATCCCGGCGTGCGCCTCAACTTCGATATTGATCCTTACAGCATGCTTTGATGATGGGTTGTTTTTAGGGCCGGGATCTTTAAAAAGAGCGTATCCGCAAGGATAATGATCCCTTTAAAACCGATTTAACTTGGTATATAAATATAACTTTAGGGAATACGCTTTATGGAAACGTTGGAAAGGGTTTAAAAGGTCATGCAAGAAGGAGTAGGGATGATACGGATAACAAGCTTTTTGTTTATGCTGGTCTTAGTGGTCACCATGGCGTTTTTTGCGCCTGAAGCCACATTGGCCGCAAATAGCACCGACGATGTCGTCGATGCGGCGCTACCGGCAACCCGGGATGAAGCACCGCGGACCAAGGCTGAAGCGGAAGCGGTTCCAACGATTGTGGTGGCCCAGCCCAGGCACGAATTTTCGTCCGTGCTCGAAGGTGAATATGTGACCCACACCTTTCGTGTCGCCAATCAGGGCACCGCCGATCTGGAGGTCATCCGGGTGCGCACCGGCTGAGGGTGCACGGCTGTTTCGTTTACGAAACAGATCCCTCCCGGCGAGGAGGGAACCGTCGCGCTTAAATTGAATACCAATGGCTATGGTGGAAGAAGTGTGACCAAAACGGCCACCATCGAAAGCAACGACCCGCAAACACCGCGCCTGCGGCTCACCCTGTCGGGCGAGGTAAACAGTTTTGCCCGGGTGGAGCCCAGCCGCGTTTCGCTGGCCGGTGTGGCGGGCGAGACCATCGACGAACAAGTCACCATCACCCCGGTGGCGGCCTACCCATTCAAGGTGCTCGAGAGCAAGGCCTTAAAGGGTGATTACATCGACCACCGGTTGGCGGAGAAACAGAGCGGAGGGGCGGTCTTTTACGAACTGACCGTCACCAACCTTAAAGATGAGGCCGGCCACTATTCCGATACCATCATCATCAAGACCGACAGTGAAATCCGGCCGGAGCTGAGAATCAACGTACGCGGCAATTTACGGGCTCCGGCAGAGACGACGGGGAGCCCGGATAAACCCAAAGCCGCCGCATCTGAATAGTCAAATGCGGGTGTTTGTCGATTGCTAATGCCCGCCCGGATGGCGTAAGGATAGCCACCATTGGCCACCGCTAAGCTCAGCGCTGAAGTCGTTATCCTGGATTGCGATGGCGTTATGTTCGACACCACGCTGGCCAATCAGGCGTTCTACAATCAGATCCTGGCACACTTCGACCGGCCGCCCATGAGCAGCGAGCAGTTCCAATTCGCCCACATGCACACCGTGTTTGAGAGCATCGATTACCTCTTTGCAGCCCATCGCGAGCTGATCGAGTCCGCCCACGCCTATCGCCAAACCCTCAGCTACCTGACCTTCGTTGATATGATGCAGATCGAGCCGGACCTGAAACCGTTGCTCAATGCCATCCGCCCCCACAAAAAGGCGGCCGTGGCCACCAACCGCACCGATACCATGACAGCGGTTTTATCGACCCACGGGCTTGAGGGACTGTTCGACATGGTGGTGACCGCTCTGGATGTCGAGCGACCCAAGCCGGCCCCGGATGAGCTGGAAAAGATCCTGGTGCATTTCGACCTGGCGCCGGCCCAGGCGCTTTATGTGGGCGACTCTACGGTGGATCAGCAGGCGGCCACCGCGGCGCAAATCCCCTTTGTGGCCTTCAGTAACCGATCGTTGAGCGCACATCTGCATATCGAGCGGCTGGGCCAGCTCAAACCCCACCTGGTATAGCCGTCTTACAAAAAAGGGGCACTATTGAAAAAGGCGGGTGATTTCGTCGGTCTCGAAGTGGGGCCAGGGGGCCTCGGCCCCGTTTTTTCTGCCGGTGACACCCTTTCCTTGGGCAGCCACCTTCCCGATCTGGGTTACCTCCACCCCAGCAGCAGCAATCTTTTCCACCAATGAACGGCAGGTCGACGGCCGACAGCAGATCAGGAGGCTGCCGGACCCGATCAGGCCCAGCGGGTCAAGCCCTAAAGCAGTGCAGATTTCAAGCGTCTCCGGGTAGTAGGGGATCTTTTCCAGGTCGATGACAAAACGATGCCGCCCGGCCACGGAAAGCTCCCAAATGGCGGTGGCCACGCCGCCTTCGGTTACGTCGTGCATGGCATTGACGCCGTCATGCCTGGCGGCGATGCCGGCTTCGGTGAGCACCCCGATCTGATCAAGCAAAGCGCTGCTCGTTGCGATGAGCGCCGGGTCGACCCTCGCCGAATTGAGCTGCCGGGCGAACTCGCGTGCGATCAGGGCCGTGCCCTCCACGGCCACCCGTTTGGTAATGAGCACACAATCACCGGGACGCACGTTGCGCTTGTCGATCAAGTGCGACCGGGCCACCGTGCCTATCATGGTACCAGAGACGACGGTGCGCCGAACCGCGTCGGTGACCTCGGTGTGGCCGCCGCACAGGGTAATCTGTCTCTGGTGGCAAACCCGCTCCAGTTCACGCAGGATGTACAGGGCCCCGGCCGGGGTTATACCGACGGGAAAGAGCACAGTGGCCATGAACCAGCGCGGCACGGCACCGGCGGTGACGATGTCGTTGGCGTTGACCAGTACGGCATATTCGCCCAGGGCGTCGGTGGCAAAAGTAATGGGGTCTGATTTTAGGATGATCAGCTCCTGGCCAGCCATGTCCAGGGCGGCCGTGTCTTCGCCGATGCCGGGTCGCACCCGCAGGGCGGGATCCTCGGTGGTGATGTGATACAGGTAGTCCCCGAGCAGGTTCTGGGGCAGCTTGCCGGCTGGCAGAGGCAGGTAGTGATCGAACAGGGCCGGCAACTCATGCAGATGTTCGACCTGAAAGTGAGGTTCAACCTCATCGTTCCAGTGGCGGCTGGCGGGGCTGACCAGGATTGTCGTGGCCCCTGCCCGTTGACCGGCCTGAAGGTCGAAAAGAAAATCTCCAACGACCCATATATCCGATGTGTGGATCCCCAGTTGCCCGGCGGCCCACTCGATGCCGGCCGGATCGGGTTTGGGAGCAAAATCTTTTTCGCGAGTGATGATGAGCGCAAAGTCGTCGGCACTGACCCGCTCGAAATTTTCCAGGGCGCGCAATACCGAAGGGCGGCTGTTGCGGCTCAGAATCCCTGCGGGGATGTTTCGGGTTTTCAAGTGGGCCAGCAAGCGTTTGACGCCCACGGCGGGCTCAGACTTCTCGGCTGCCGCGATTTCAAAGCTGTTGAGCTGCTCCATGGCCTGTTGCCGGTCCAATGCACTCTGCATGGCCTGAATGTGCTCGAGCACTGGTTGTTCGGGCGGGCAGTTAAGGTGCGCCTTGATGAGGCCGAAGTCCAAAGCTCCCGGCTTCGTCAAGGTACCGTCAAAGTCGAACAGCACGGCTTTAAGGGTCAGGTGGGGATGTAAATGGGATGGCGGTTCAGGCATCGTTTTTCGGCCAAGGGTCGCAATGGGTGATGGGTGGGGGCAATGAACTTCGCGCCGTCTGATTCAATAGCCAATTTTTAGCTTCGTCTAACACAATGACCATAAAAATGCCACTGGGGTAAGGCTTTCGCCGGTGATGATGTCGAGTTCAGCCGTTGTAAACCAAGGATTTAATTTGACCTGTTGTTGTTTTTTTTATAGCATACGCCCAACTGCGCAAGCGGCGTTTGCGTTAGGCGCATTCCATCACCCATGTCGGCCTATCAAGCGTTCATCAATGCAGACAGGTGTTTAACCTTCAACCAGATTGCAGACGAGGAGGATCAGTTATGGCGCACACCAAGCAGTTCTCATCAAAATTCATCATCTTCACGTGTCTGGCCGCACTTCTCATCGTGAGCGGTTGTGCCGGTTCCAAAAAGAGTGGTCCGACTGCCGGTCCCATGCCGGTCTATTTCGATTTTGAGGATGTGTTAATTCCCGCGGAGTTGAAGGTGATCTCCTCAGACTCTTTCGTGTACACCACGGCCGGGATTACGGCCGGTGTTGTGGCATTGAAAGGCCGTGTAGACGCTAAATCGCTGATCGATTTTTTTGAGAACAACATGCCCAAGGACGGTTGGTCCCAGATCAGTGCCTTCAAGTCTCCCCGTACGTTGCTGCTGTTTAGAAAAGAGGATCGCTGGTGCGCGATTATCCTGACCGAAAAATCTTTCAAAACCTACGTTGAAATTTGGGTCTCTCCCACGAAGGCCGACATGACGGGCGGTTTGCTTAAAGAGTAATCCGGGACACTCACGATCCCCTCTTTCAGGTACTGGTGGCTGTTGGCGAGCCGGCGCCTATGCGCATTGACCCCAAAACCGATGACCCTGTGATGCGACCGCTTTCGGATAAAAATATCCTGCTGGGTGTTTGTGGCGGTATTGCCGCCTACAAGGCGGTTGAAGTCCTGCGCCTGCTGGTGGAGCAGGGCGCCCGCGTGCGGGTGATTGCAACGGTCAATGCGCTCAACTTTGTGGGCGAAACCACCTTCGAGGCGCTGAGCAAGCGACCGGTCTGCAGTCACCTTTTCGGGCCCAACACCAACGCCGAGGCCATCGGGCACATTGAATGGGCCCAATCGGCGGACGCCGTCCTCATTGCGCCGGCCACGGCCAATGTGATCGGCAAAATGGCCGCCGGTATCGCCGACGACGCTCTGACGACCATCCTGCTGGCGGTGACTGCCCCGGTTCTGCTTTGCCCGGCCATGAACAGCCAGATGTACCAACACCCCGCAGTAACGCGCAACCTTCAAACCCTGCACCACGATGGCATCGTCATCATGCCCCCGGACGCCGGCGAATTGGCCTGTGGCACGGTGGGGCCGGGACGGTTGCCCGATCCCGGACGTATCGTGGAAAAGCTGGCGATCTGTGTGGCCGACAAGGATTTGAGCGGCAAAACCGTGCTGGTCACCGCCGGGCCCACACGGGAAATGATCGATCCGGTGCGCTATATCAGCAACCCCTCGACCGGGAAAATGGGGTTTGCCATTGCCCGGGCGGCGGCCCAACGGGGGGCGAATGTTATTTTGGTGGCCGGCCCGGTCCACCTGGCCGATCCGGTGGATGTCGAGGTGGTGCGGGTGCAAAGCACCCAGCAAATGGCCGAGGCGGTGCTGGCGAGGTTCGATCACAGCGATATCGTCATCAAAGCGGCCGCCGTTTCAGACTACCGGCCGGTCGAAAGCGAGCCCCACAAACGCAAAAAAAGTGATGCCAGTCTGACCTTGCCAATGGTGCGGACGATGGACATCCTCAAAACCCTGGGCGAGCGCAAGCAGGGGCAGGTTCTGGTGGGTTTTGCGGCGGAGACCCGTTCCCTGAAAGCCAACGCCACCGCCAAGCTCAAAGAGAAGCGGCTTGATCTGATTGTGGCCAATAACGTGGCCACCGAATCCGCCGGGTTCGGGACCGATAACAATACGGTTACGCTATTTTACAAAGCGGGTCGGCAGGAGTCGCTGCCCTCCATGCCCAAAGCCGACCTGGCGCACCTGCTCATTGACCGCATCGCCGCCCTCGAACCTGAGATCAAATGAACAGCCGCGAGTTGTTGGCGGTTTTTGATGAAGTCGCGCGAACCCTGAAAATGCTGCGCCGGATGGGGGTGCGGGGGTTCGACTGCGGTCAGGAAGCTATCGAGCGACTGACCGGCTGGGGCCGCGGGCTCGTTCAGCACGGCCAGAGCCTCGACGCCATTCGGGCCGATTTGGGGGAGTGCACCCGCTGTCCGCTGGCCGAAACGCGTCACAACATCGTTTTTGGCGAAGGCGACCCCCAGGCCCGGCTGCTTTTTATCGGCGAAGCGCCTGGATTCGAGGAGGATAAGAGCGGGCGTCCCTTTGTGGGGGCAGCGGGCCAGTTGCTCGACAAAATTATCGCCGCCATCCACCTCAAGCGCGACGAGGTCTACATCGGCAACATCATCAAATGCCGCCCGCCCCGCAACCGCGACCCAAATCCTGAAGAGATCCAAACCTGTTTACCGTTTTTAAAGCGCCAGATCACGGAGGCATGAAAGATTATCCGATAAATCCTTATGGTGAATGAAAAAAGGGGCATCTTGAATTTGCAAATACTTAAGTATCGTGTCCCCGAAATTGCCTTTGCTTGACTTCTTTTCGTGGTTGTATTATTTGTATTACATTGAATACAGGTGAAAGGGGTCACCATGAAAAATAGAATGCATACCGTTCGGCTACCTAACGAACTGACCGACCGGTTAGCTCATCTGGCAGAAAAAACCAAAAGAACTAAAAGCTACTTTATCAGAGAGGCGCTTGAACGGACCATCGAAGATTTGGAAGATGCCTATTTGGCAGAAACTGCCTATGAAGAGTTTATAAAGAGTGGCGACGCCGCCGTTGACTTGAAAGATGTGGAGCAATCCCTTGGCGTGGGACGTTAAACTCACGCCCAAGGCACACAAGGAGTTGTCGCGAATTGATCGGCAGGATGCGACTCGTATCGTCCGATTTTTAAATGATCGGGTCGCCCCAAATCCAACATCTACTGGAAGTCCACTAAAGGGGCAGTTACGGGAGTTTTGGCGTTGGCGGGTTGGCCAGTATCGTATCTTGGGTAAAATTGAGCAGCGTCATTTTTTGGTGCTCGTTGTGAAAATCGGTCATCGGAAAGATGTCTATTTGGCCTGAAGAACGTATGGATGGTGCTTATTGAAAAGAGGGGTTCATTACAAAGATTGTATTTTATAAGGGTGAAAATTTGATGGGGCTTGGCATAGTTGAGTCAAGAGCAGACTTGACCCCTTTTCTCAAAGAGAAGCGGCTTGATCTGATTGTGGCCAATAACGTGGCCACCGAATCCGCCGGGTTCGGGACCGATAACAATACGGTTACGCTATTTTACAAAGCGGGTCGGCAGGAGTCGCTGCCCTCCATGCCCAAAGCCGACCTGGCGCACCTGCTCATTGACCGCATCGCCGCCCTCGAACCTGGGATCAAATGAACAGCCGCGAGTTGTTGGCGGTTTTTGATGAAGTCGCGCGAACCCTGAAAATGCAGCGCCGGATGGGGGTGCGGGGGTTCGACTGCGGTCAGGAAGCTATCGAGCGACTGACCGGCTGGGGCCGCGTGCTCGTTCGGCACGGCGAGAGCCTCGACGCCATTCGGGCCGATTTAGGAGAATGCACCCGCTGTCCGCTGGCCGAAACGCGTCACAACATCGTTTTTGGCGAAGGCGACCCCCAGGCCCGGCTGCTTTTTATCGGCGAAGCGCCTGGATTCGAGGAGGATAAGAGCGGGCGTCCCTTTGTGGGGGCGGCGGGCCAGTTGCTCGACAAAATTATCGCCGCCATCCACCTCAAGCGCGACGAGGTCTACATCGGCAACATCATCAAATGCCGTCCGCCCCGCAACCGCGACCCAAATCCTGAAGAGATCCAAACCTGTTTACCGTTTTTAAAGCGCCAGATCACCGCTATATCACCCGAATTCATCTGTACCTTGGGGCGTCACGCGGCCCAGACCCTGCTCGAGACCACCGCGCCCATCTCTCGGCTGAGAGGCCGCCTGTTCGAGTTTGAGGGCATAACGGTGCTGCCCACCTACCACCCGGCTTATTTGCTGCATAATCCGGACCAGAAACGGGCGGTCTGGGAGGATATGAAGCGGCTGATGGACGCCATGGGAATTGAGCATAACGATTAGGTACGCCCACTGACCGGCTTCGGGCCTCATGGTCAAAATCATTTGGAAGTGAAGCGTGACCACAACCGGCCGCTGTTATCACGGATATGAATCGTGCGGCGTTCAGGAAGATATGAGCAAAGAGACCCATTATCGTAAGTTGGAGAACATGATGCACTCGGCCGCCATGGTGAATCTGGTGAATGCGCGTGTAAAGGTGTCTGAAGGAGAGGCCGAGATCACCGTGCCGGTGGATAAAAAGCTGTTTCACGCCGCGGGAGCGCTTCACGGTTCCATGAGTTTTCTGGCGCTGGACAACGCCGCCTTTTTCGCCGTCAATTCGCTGGTGGAGAATGTTTTTGTTTTAACCACCAGTTTTACCATCTATCTGACCCGGCCGGTGGATCGGGGGATGATTACAGCAAGGGGGCGGGTGCTCAACCAGACGCGCACCCAGTTTATCGCCGAAGCGGTGGCCTATGACGATCTCGGCAGGGTGGTGGCTCGGGGTACGGGTACCTTCGTCCGCAGCCGCAAGCCGCTGGACGAACGGATCGGGTATTGTTGAAGCCCCTGTATCGGTTTGGTCGCTAAAGACGATCCATCCAGTTAGGGCCTCGATCAGAAAAGAGGCAAACATTCTAAAACTCAAGAATACTGCCGTATTTCGAGGATTAAAATTGGCGCCAGACGCAGAGGTTGGGCAAAATGGGAGGTTTTGAAATTGGCTCTGTTGTGAGAAATAAAATACCAACTCAGTATGATGAGGTTGTTGATATCCTGGACCAGTAGGATGGAGCCGGAGTGGCGGGAGGTCACGACAAGGCCAAATTCCCAGAGTGATGGAAAATTTATTAGCATAAAATTTAGGGAGTTACTAAGTTTGTATACTTTGTCAATTACGTCCCCTTCTCCCTTCTCGTCCCCTTG
>CAWANO010000018.1:0-94749 GCA_963783425.1 uncultured delta proteobacterium | reverse complement strand
AAGAACGATTACTCCACCTATTTCGTAGTCAACTGCTGGCGTGAGCCATTTTACATCTACCTGATCCGGCGCAACTCGGAAGAAGCTCAGGAATTGGCCCGCTTCGAGCTACCCGAGCGCTTTGTCAAGGATGTGTGCCAGCTCAAAGGCGTTTACGCGCTGGAAGATGATGTCAAAACGTGGCTGAAACAGGAGCTGGCAGCCTGACCTTCTTCGCCCTTCGCGCGCATTAGCGGTAAAGCTTTTTCCAGGAGTGGTCCCGCGTCTGACGGGCGTCGGCCAGGGCCAGATAGAGCGCTCCCACGGCCAGCTCGGCGCAATGGTGCTCATGGCCGGGCAATGTACCCAGAAACTCGATGACCGTTTCGGGCGTGATCTGCCACCCCTCTTCCAAGGGTTTTCCTTCGATCATATGCACGATGGTGTTGGCGCAGGCCACGGTGTTGAGGCACCCTTGGCAGTCGAAACTGGCCTCGACGATGGTATCGTTTTTAACGATCAGAAAGATCTCGATAGTGTCCCCACAGTCACCCGTACGGGTGCCGTGACCATCGGCCTGGTGGAGCTTTTGCCGCTTCTCGGCGCTCAGGGCCATCTCTAGGTATTGATCGGAGTGGTCCTGCCAAAAATTTTTCGCCTGCTGTTCCATGTATCCCTCATATCTGTTGCGATGTCGGTAGTATATCGTGGATTTCTTATTGCGATAATTTAGCCACGATCGCAGTGCCGCGCCATGAACCCCAACTGGTGTTGTTTACCGATTTCTCTCTACTCCCGCGATCGGTCGCTGTCAAGACCCCCCTGTCTGCGAAAGATCACTCCCTCGCCTGGAAAAACCTGCCGCTCGTCTCGCGTGGTGGGATTTTCAACCCGGGGCCAGCGCCCGGCAACCGGATCGGCGCCTTCGAGAGCGACGGCAGTGGGATGGTGGTCAGCCATATGGGGCGAAACCCTCAAGTCCACACCGCTGACCGGAGCACTGAATTCGATGGGGATGTGATTGGGGTCGAAACTATAGATTGAGTGGATAAAGCCGTGATCGATCACTTCCGATACCCAGAACCCGGACGCCTCGAGGCGATCCTTGATCGCCCATAATATCTCATTGTCGGCCACCCCGAACGAAATGTGGTCAAAGGCTACCGGCCCCTCGACCGGCACGCCATGGTCTTTTTCGGTGATCTTTTTAGCCTTGGGCCACTCGAAAAAGGCCAGCAGATCGTGGGCGGATATCTCGAAAAAATAGTGCCGGTATCCCGGCCGCCCCAGTCCGGCCACCAGGCGCATCTCGAGCAAGTCACGCCAAAAGCGGATGGTGGCATCCATATCGTTGGTTACCATCGCTAAATGATTGACTCCCGTATAGTGCAGTTTCATTACCGAAACTCCGTTTTTTAATTTGGCTTTGTAAATAGGTCGAGCCTTATCCAACGCAATAAGGGGTTGAATCAGTGCCCCATCGTCCTTAGCTTGTCAATCGTATTCAATCATGTTAGGAATCGCCGCAACCGAAATTCATTACCCCTTAAACTGGAACACCAAACAATTTATCAGGAGGCACGCATTGGACACCGGCAAAAACTATGAAGTCAGATCCATGGACCTGGCCGACCAGGGTGAACGCAACATCGCCCTGGCACAGATGCACATGGGCGCTTTGATGGCCGTCAAAGCGCGCTTTGAAAAGGAAAAACCGCTCAAGGGCATTCGTATCGGCCTGGCCTTGCATGTAACCAAAGAGACCGCCAATCTGGTCTATACGCTCATCGCCGGCGGCGCCGAAGTGGCTATCACCGGTTGCAACCCGCTCTCGACCCAGGATGACGTGGCCGCCGCGCTGGCCAAAGCCGGCGTCAATGTATGGGCATACAAGGGCGAAACACGGGAGGATTACTACCGCTATCTCAACAGCGTGATCGATTTCAAGCCCCACATCACCATCGATGACGGCTGCGACCTGGTGAGCGAGATTCATAATAAATACCCCGAGCTGATCGAGGGCATCATCGGCGGTTGCGAAGAAACCACCACCGGTATCATCCGCCTGCGTGCCATGGAAAACGACGGCGCTTTGAAATACCCCATGATCGCCGTCAACGACAACCAGACCAAACATCTTTTCGACAACTTCTATGGCACCGGCCAGAGCACCATCGACGGCATTTTGCGCGCCACCAACATCCTGTTCAGCGGCAAAACAGTGGTGGTAGCCGGCTACGGCAGCTGCGGCAAGGGCGTTGCCAAGCGCGCCAAGGGCCTGGGCAGTAATGTGATAGTCACCGAGGTGGAGCCCGTGCGGGCCCTACAGGCCAAAATGGACGGGTTCCGCGTGATGCCCATGGAGGCTGCCGTGCCTTCCGGAGACATTTTCATTACCGTAACGGGTAACAAGCACGTCATCCGCATGGAGCATATCCAGCAGATGAAAGACGGCGCCATACTGGCCAACAGCGGCCATTTCGACATTGAAATCGATGTGGCCGCCATGGAGAAGGCCGCCGCCGCCAAGCGGCTGATTCGCACCAGCCTTGAGGAGTATGCCATCGACGGCAAGCGCATCTTCTTATGCGGCGAAGGCCGCCTGGTCAACCTGGCGGCCGCCGAAGGCCATCCCAGCGAGGTGATGTCAACCAGTTTCTGCGGTCAGTGCCTGGCCTGCGAATTCCTTGTCAAAAACAAGGACAGCCTCAACACTGAGGTGATCCTGCTGCCCAAGGAGATCGATGACGAGATCGCCACCCTGCAGCTGGCCGCTATGGGTGTCACCATCGACACCCTTACCGAAGAGCAGATTAAATACATGAACTCCTGGCAGGAAGGTACCTGAAGATACTGGGTTATTCAATATTTCCTTAAGGTTGCTAACAAAACACCGGCGGCGGGTCACCTACCCGCCGCCGGTGTTTTGTTTGATGACCGCCCGCGCCATGCGCGGATTGACATTGTCGCCGGTTTATACGACAAAGGGTGAAACGGCTTAAGCCAAGTCGAACCCTTTTCAGCCACCAACGATGGATGCGCACCAATGGACGATGAAAAACATATCCTGACCATGCTGGTGGAAAACGAACCCGGGGTGACAGCCCGCGTTTCCGGGCTTTTTGCCAGCCGCGATTACAATATCGAGTCGATTTGCGGCGCACCCACCGCCGATCCTGAGATTTCGCGCATCACCATCACCACCCGCACCCAGCCCGACCAGATCGAGCAAGTGATAAAACAGGTGCGCCGCCTGATCAACGTCATCAAAGTGCGCGACATGATCGGCAAGGCCGCGGTGCGGCGCGAACTGGCCCTGATCTGCATCAAGGCCGAACCGTCCCAACGCGCCGAAGTGCTGCGCATCGTGGAGATTTTTCGGGCCAAGATCGTCGACTCTGGCCTGACCCACTACATCATCGAAATCTGCGGCGGCGAGGAGAAAATCGACGCCATCATCAACATGCTGCGTCCCTTTGGCATCAAAAAATTGACCCGTTCCGGCCCCTTGGCCCTCTATCGGGAACCGGGGTAGCGGGATGAGTAAAAAAGCCGATGCGCCCCAGAATCCCGCCGCATTGAAGCCGGAAGACTGGGTCGACCGTTATGGTGACGCGCTCTACCGTTTTGCGCTGATGTCCGTCCGCGATCCGGTTGTGGCCGAAGAGTTGGTTCAGGAGACCTTCATGGGTGCGCTACGCTCGGCCGTCAACTATAGCGGCAGGTCATCGGAAAAGACCTGGCTGGTGGCGATCCTCAAAAACAAAATTATCGACCACTTCCGCACCAAATCCCGCCGCGAGTATTATACCGACGATATTGAAACCTTCCAGACCCACGAAGAAAACCCCTTCGACCAGAAGGGCACCTGGCGCCAACGCCCGGCCGCCTGGCAGAGCGATCCCCTTAAAAACGTACAGCAGAAACAGTTTTTGGGAGTGCTTTACTGGTGCCTTTCGAAGTTGCCCGCGCGGCTGGCCAGGGCTTTCGTGCTAAGAGAGATCGAGGAAGCCAGTACCGACGAATTGTGTAAGGCCTTGGATATTTCCAAGACCAATAGTTGGGTTATGATGTACAGGGCTCGCATGGCCCTGCGCGGCTGCCTTGAGGACCACTGGTTTGGCCGCACCGATGAAAGCACCTGAGGAGCCAATTTCAAAATGTCCCATTTTGCCCAACTCTGCGTCTGGCGCCAATTTTAATCCTCGGAATACGAGGAGTATGCCTGCGGTTAAAATTTTGCGCCATCCTTGACCTTGGCCAAACTGAAACGTTTTGAAACAGGCCCTGAGGAATATCACCAATGTGGATGTTTAATTGCCGACATGTAACCGAGCTGGTCTCCCAATCGATGGACCACAAGCTGCCCTGGTGGCAGCGTCTCGGGATCAGGATGCATCACGGCATGTGCAAATACTGCCGCCGCGTCAAGTACCAGTTCTTGCTGTTGCGCAGCGCCAGCCGCTTCATACCCGATACTGATGACCTGTCAGAGGGACCCGCCCTCTCAGCCGCCGCCAAAAACCGCATCAAGCAGTCCATGGCCCTGAAGTAAAGCTCCACTCGAGCGGTGACCCCACTATACGCCCTCTTTTCTGTAATGATCGAGGCCCTCCAGCGACTCATTTTTCAAGAGCGGCCTGAACCGCTTTTAAATTCCCCACACGGAGGACCCAATCATGCGAAGTTTCACCCTGACTCTTGTGGTGCTGCTGGGTGTGTCTATTCTGGTTGCTATGCAATTTCAGAATGCACCGGCAATCAAGGCGGCAACGGATGGTGACGACGGTCCGGTGTTCATCGTCGACCGGCGGGGCGAACGATGGCAGATCACCCCGGCCGTCTCGTTGGGATTCGATCCCGACGGATTCGAATTTGGCCTTGGCCGTAATGCCATTGTGCCCCTGGAGGATGGAGACTTGAACCCATCACCGGGCGAAATTGCCGACAATGCGCGCGTCATTGGCATCAGCAGCGGCAACGAGGCCCACGCCTATCGCGTGCGACGCCTGAACCTGCACGAAGTGGCCAACACCACCCTTGGCGATACGGCCATCGCCGCCGCCTACTGACCGCTGGTGGACCTGGCGGCTGTGTACGGCCGCGAAATCGACGGCCAGCGTCTCACACTGGCCCCCAGCGGATGGACCTACGATCGCACCTTCGTGCTTTACGACAAGCAGACCGGCTCTTTGTGGTACCCCCCGACAATGAGGGCCTGGTGGGTATTCAAGGCGTCTATTTCAACCGGCGGCTCCCCAAGCTGCCCCACGAGGATACCCAATGGCGCGCGTGGGTTGGCAGGCATCCCCACTCGCATCTGTTGGATTGAACCCGGATAGTGCCTAACACCAGTTGGCTGCGTTTAGAATTGTCCTGGACGGAACCGATTATGTCGAACGGGTGATTAAGGGTGCATTTTTCACCCGCCATCCCAAGCCGCTGATCTGCGATTTTTTACACCGGTTCTTCCGTCCGCAGCGAGATGTGACAATTTTACACTTGCCATTGCCATCCAAGGCAAGCGGATCGGCCCGGTTACTCGCCCCTCAGGCATATTCCTAATTAGACCATATTGCCTTGACGCGCATGTTTTAAGAATTATTGTGCTTACATAGTAAAGGTAAGCTTTCCCGCCGGAGAAGTCGATTCTTTTTGCCAAACTTCGCTAAACCTTAAATAGCGTTGGGAGAATACCGATGAACATTGCTACATGGAGTGAAAAGCTTCCTGAATTACTGATCCAATACGGGTTTAGGGTCATATATGCCCTGGCGTTTTTTGTCATCGGCCGCTGGGTAGCCAAGGGGATCATCAGGATGGTGCGGCGTATCATGACCGCTAGACACGTGGATGCGACTGTGGCCGGTTTCGTGGCCAACCTGGGTTACGCGATCCTGCTGGCCTTTGTGGTGATCGCCGCATTGAGCAAACTGGGCATCCAAACCGCCTCGCTGGTGGCTATCCTGGGTGCCGCCGGTCTGGCCGTAGGTTTGGCCCTGCAGGGCTCGCTGTCGAATTTCGCCGCCGGAGTGTTGATGCTCATATTCAAGCCCTTTAAGGCCGGCGACTACATCGAAGGTGGGGGCACGGCCGGCACGGTCGAAGAGATTCAGGTGTTCACCACCCAACTGGCAACGCCCGACAATAAAACCGTCATCGTGCCCAACTCCCAGATGATGGGCGGCAACATCATCAACTACTCGGCAAAGGGCACCCGCCGGGTAGACATGGTTTTCGGCATCGGCTACGCGGACGACATCGACCGGGCCCGGGAGCTGATACAGGAGATCGTTACAACTGACGAAAGGGTCCACAAGGAGCCAGCCCCCATGGTGGCGGTTACCGAGCTGGCCGACAGTTCGGTCAACCTCACGACTCGGGTCTGGACCAGCGTCGACAACTACTGGGACGTGCTCTTCGACACCACCGAAAAGGTCAAAAAGCGTTTCGACGCCGAGAAAATCAGCATTCCCTTCCCCCAGCGCGACGTGCACGTCTATCAGCATTAAACCAATGGAGCGTCCCATGGAAAAGAAGATTCTAATCGCTCTCGATGCGTCGCGCCATTCTGAAAACGCACTGCGCTACGCGGCCCATACCGCTAAGCAGGTACCCGAAGCGGCCTTTGACCTGCTACATGTGCAAGCCACGGTCTCCCAATATCTGCTCGACGAGGCCAAAACCAAGGCCAGAGCACGCGCTCAGTTGGAAAAGTTATTCCAGCTCAGCCGCGATGCCGCCCTGGCGATGCTCCAAAAATACAAAGCGCAGTTGATCTCGTTGGGGGTGAGTGAAGATCACGTCCGCACCATCACGTTGCCGCGCCGTTTTGGTGTGGCCAAGGACATCCTGGAGTATAGCGCGGCCATGCGTTACGACGCCATTTTGATGGGCCGCCGGGGCCTCTCGGGTTTGAGCGAGCTTTTTGCCGGAAGCGTGAGCACCAATCTCGTCACCAACGCCGAAGTAACCCCGGTCTGGCTGATGGATGGCAAAGCCACCTCACACGAGGTAATGATCGCCGTGGACGGCTCCGGAAGCGCCATGCGGGCCGTTGACCACATGGCCTTCATTCTCGAAAACAATGCCGATGCCCGCATCACCTTTTACCATGTGCCTCCCCGCCTGCAGGATTTTTGCCCGGTGGATTTCAACGATGTGGCGTCCGAATCGATAGAACAAATCATCGAGCAGAGCGATCAGGCCTGCATCGACCGCTTTTTCGCCCATGCACGTCAGGCGCTGAAAAAAGCCGGTATCGGTGACGATCAGATCACGGTCATCACCGATAAAGTCGCACTGAGGGTGGGCAAGTCGATCCTGAAGGCCTTTCATAAAGGCGGGTTCGGTACGCTGGTGATCGGCCGCCGGGGGATGAACAAGGCATTTTTCGGCGGAAGCGTCAGCCGCTATTTGGTCAACAATTTTACCGGTGGCGCGCTGTGGGTGGTGCCTTGACCGGGTGGGGCGTCATCACGCCGATGGCGTGTCGCTAGTACCGGCCTGCCGCGATGTCGAATCGGACAGATCCTCGCCCACCGCAAGTTCTCCCTTCTCCATGGCATCCCCCAGATCGTCAAACCAGGTCTTGTCGAAGAGCCGGATGCCGCGGTAATAGGCCGCGCGGCTGATTAGGTGTGCCGCTACCGGCATTGTGAGCAAGAGGAAAACAATCACCGCCACTGCCTTCAGGGTGGTTCCTCAGTTCGTCCGCCACCACGGCCTCGGCGGCCAGAATGCATCCCGCACCGAGTGTTCCTGCCTTGGTGGCGGCGTGCATGCGTATGAGGGTGTCGGGCAGTCGCAGCATGCCCACGGCAGCCACTAAACAAAAGATGCTGCCGACGAACAGCAGCAGTGAGGCGATGACGGCGCTCATGGCTTGCTCCGCCCGGCTTGCGAGTTCGGCGGGTTACGGCGCGACCGCAGCAGGTACCGTGACAGGGCCACGGTGCCTAAAAAAGCCACTAGGGCGTAAGCGATGGCGACGTCCAGAAAGGATGTATTGCGGGCATGCACGGCAAACGCACCCAGAAAGGCCACTATCAGCACGGCAATCAGATCCAGGGCCACCACCCGGTCTGCCGCCTGGGGTCCCCGCACCAGCCTGATAAATGCCAAGGCCATACTGAAAATCAACACCGCCAAGGTCAGCCGGCTGGTTAAAAACACAATGTCCTGCCCGTTGATCGTCACCGCATCACCTCCAGCACCCGCCGTTCAAGTCCTTCCTTAATTTCGTTTCGAAACTGCTCTGGATCGTCCAGGTACATGACATGCACATAAAGGGTACGGCGGTCTTCGGAAAGATCGATGCTGAGCGTACCAGGGGTTAGTGATATCAAATTGGCCACAAGCAAAATCTCAATATCTTTTTCAGCACTCAAAGGAACGCCGACGATGCCGGGGCGACTGATATGACCGGGCGTGACCACATCCCAGAAAACGCGCAGGTTGGAGTGCAGCAACTCAAAGAGAAAGTAGACCACCAGTCGCACGGCTTTAGGCGCACGCTGAAAGTATCCTGAGCGTCCATACAGGGGCTGCGTGATCCACAGGGCCAGGTAACCCAGGATAAATCCAACCGCGAAGCCGGATAGGTTGAATTGGCCCTGCACACCAATGTAGCCCAGGGCGATGAAGACGTTGATAAGGAAAAGATTCATCGCACTCCCCCCAAAACCGTGGCCACGTAAACGCCGGGGTCGAGCAGTTCTTCGGCGGCCGCCCTGGCCAGTTGATAGAGCAGCTCCGGTGACAACCCGATCCACACCGTCATTGCCGCCATCATCACCACTGGCGCAAGCATCCAACCGTTAAGGCTTCCGGTGGCAGCAGCAGCCTCAGCGGCACCTTGCGGCGCAGGCTTCCAGAATGCTTCGCCCCAAATCTTGGTCATCGAGTACACCGTCATCAGGCCCACCACGGCCGCTACCGCAGCTAACAGGTAGTGCCCCACTTCCAGGCTGGCCCGAATCAAGATCATCTTGGCCCAGAACCCGGACAGGGGCGGAAAGCCGGCCAGCGAAAAAGCGGGAATGAAAAATAACAGGGCCACCAGACCATGCCGGCTGTAGAGTCCACCCAATCGCTCAAGATCGAATGAGCCGCCCGCCCGCAGCATGAGGCCGCTGATCAGAAAGAGGTTGGCTTTGACGATGATATGATGAAGGATGTAAAAAACCGCTCCGGCCAGGGCCAGGGGGGTAAACAGACCCAGGCCCAGAACCATGTAGCCCACCTGACTGATGATGTGAAACGACAGGATGCGGCGCACCTGGTTGTGGGTGGCCGCCCCTAGTACGCCCGTGATCATGGTAGCCGCTGCCGCCATCAACACCATCGCACCAAGACCGTTGTCCTTGAAAGGAAAGATCAGGGTGAAGGTGCGAATCATGGCATAGACACCCACTTTGGTGAGCAGCCCTGAGAAAATGGCCGACACAGCCACCGGCGGCGTGTGATATGAGGCCGGCAGCCAGAAAAAGAGCGGGAAGATACCCGACTTGATGCCGAATGCAGTAAGAAAGAGTACGGCCACAGCAGCCACCAATCCCGGGTTGGTGGCCGCTTGCAGCTTGAGATGCAAGTGGGCCATGTTGAGGGTGCCGGTCAGCGCGTAAAGCAATCCCAGCCCCGTGAGAAAAAGCAGGGTCGAGATGAGGTTGAGCACCACGTACTTGACGCCGCCGTCAAGCTGCGCCCGGCTGCGGCCCAGTACCAGCAGCGCGAATGAGGCCATCAGCATGACCTCGAACCAGACGTAGAGGTTGAAAAGGTCTCCGGTTAAAAAGGCGCCGCTGATACCGCCCACCAGGATGTTGATCAAGGCATAATAGCCGCGGCGGGCACAGTCGGCGGTGATATCGGCGCGGGAATAGAGCGCCACCGCCCCATAGATCACGCCGGTGATCAGCACCATCAGAGCGCTGAGGTGATCGGCCACCAGGGTGATGCCGAAGGGCGCCGGCCAGCCGGCCACAGGCAACACGGCAATACCGGTCTGGTGAACACCAACGAGCAGCTGAAGCCCCACTGCCAAGTGCAGAACCGCCGCTACGATGGTGACGATGCTCTGAAAAATCGGCCGCTGGCGCACCAGCAGCACCAAAGCCGCGGTGGTAAAGGGGATGATAATGAGAAAAGCCAGCCCGTTGCTCATGAAGGCTCCCCGCCACCCGGCGACCGTGTATCGGAGAGAGATTCGGCAATGGTCATGGCCTCGGTGTCAACCGTTCCCAACTTCTGGTAGGCTTTGAAGAACAGAACGAAAATAAAAACGATTAGGGCAAAACCGATGACGATGGCTGTAAGAATCAGCGCTTGTGGCAGACTGTTGGCCACAGTTTCCACCGGAAAGTAAGCATCTTCGGCAATCAGCGGTGGCAGGGATGTGTTCGGACGCCCCCCGGCGAATATCAACAGGTTGACGGCGTTGCTGGCCAGCACCAGTCCGAAAATGATCCGCACCAGGTTATTGCTGAGAATGAGGTATACGCTGCCAGTGATCATCACCCCCGCCAGCACGGCCAGAACACTCTCCACCTTAAATCTCCTCCAACTCAAGTACCAAGGTCAAAATAGCACCCAGCACCACCAAAAATACGCCCACATCGAACAGCAGGGGCGTGCCGATTGCAATGACACCCTTTTCCGGCGACCACCACAAGCCGCTTAGAAAGGAGCGGCCGGCCAGCACGCCCAAAAGGCCTGAGCCCACTGCCAGCAGCACTCCCCAGGCGATCAGGCTCAGGGGGTCGCAACGCAACCCCTGCCGCACCGGCTGGGGCCCCTGTGCAATGGCAAAGAGCGCAAAGCCCGTGCCTGACACGAGCGCACCGGAAAAACCGCCACCCGGAGCGTTGTGTCCCCGAAATAAAAGGTAAACGGCAAAGACCAGGATCAGCCCCGTCATCATGCGGGTGGCTACGCGCAAAATGTATGAATTCATAAGGTACCCTTATTTGCGAACCCGTGTTATCAAGGCATAGCCTGCCAGGCCGGCCGTGGCCACGACCACGATCTCACCCATGGTGTCAAGGCTGCGAAAATCGACCAGAATGACATTGACGATATTGCGCCCATGGGCAGCCAGGGCGCTATTTTGCTCGAAAAAGGTGGTCAGCTCCCGATCGATCGGCCCGCGTGTGGTGGCCACCGTCAAGGCGGCGACAAGCGTGCCGGTAGCCAGAGCTACCGCGCCATCGAGCCAGCGCCTGCGCGGCCCTTTATTCGCTTGGTCCAGGCCAGGCAGCCGCAACAGCACGATGGAGACAATGATTAAGGTCAAAGTTTCCACGAGCAACTGAGTGAGTGCCAAATCGGGCGCGCCGTAAACCAGGAAAATAAGCGCCGCCCCGCCACCCACCATCCCCAAAGCGCAAACGGCCAAAATACGCGACCTGGCCATCACCACGACAACAACGGCCACCGCCATCACCGCAACCAGCAGCCACTGGGAAAACGGTAAAGCCGGCAGCATCAAAGCTTGCCATGCAGGTCCGCCGTTAAACAACCAAATCCCGGCGGCAGCAACAGTAAAAACAGCGACGGTGATAAGTAAATAGCGATGCAGCGATCCGTTTTGCAGCCCATGGGTTACAATGTGAGCGCATTTGAGAAAAAAGTTCAGGCTGGCTTCGTAACTGCGCTGCGCGTTTATCGGTAAGCGACTGAAGATTGCCGCGAGCCGTGAACTCAAGGCGGTGCGGCAAGCGTAAAACACACCGCCCAGGGTTAAGGTGATAACACTGAGCAACAGGGGTAGATTGAACCCGTGAAAAAGGCTTAAGCGCACCTGAGCTTCCACCATCGAAAAAGTGCGTACCGCCGGTTCGATCAGATAAACGGAAACCCACCAGGGAATAAGGCCGAAAATCAGGCAGAGCCCTCCCATGACAACAGGTCCCGCGACCATGGGCCACGGGGCTTCGGTCACACGCTTCAAGGTGTCGGGCCGCTTGCCGGCAAACGGTCCTAAGAGGATAATACCAGCCACCGCAGTCATTAGTGCGTTTGAAAGCAAGGCTGCGGTGGTGGCGAAACGGGGAAACACCTCCTCGCTCAGTGCGCCCTGGTACATAATCTCCTTGCCGACAAAACCAAAAAAAAGCGGAAAACCGGCCATGGACAAAGTGGCAAAAGCTACCGCCGCAGCGGTTATCGGCATGGCACGCCAAAGCCCGCCCAGCTGATCGCGCTGGCGGGTTCCGGTCTGGTGGTCGATGGCACCCACCGCCAGGAACAGGGCCGCCTTGTAGAGGGCGTGAACCAGCAAAAATGTGGCCGCGGCAGTCAGCGAAGGGGTGTTGTCGCCACCCACGAACATGGTCAATATCCCCAAGGCCATGATGGTGGTGTAGGCCAACATGCGTTTCAGATCGCCAGGACTTAGGGACTGCAGGGCACCCCAAAAGGCGGTGATACCGCCGATCACAACCAGACTGCTCATCCACAGCTGAGTGCCCCCCAACAACGGATGCAGGCGCATCAGCAGGTATATACCCGCTTTTACCATGGTGGCGGCGTGCAAAAATGCGCTGATGGGGGTGGGTGCGCTCATGGCGTTGGGCAACCAGAAATGAAACGGAACCTGGGCCGATTTGGTCATGGCGCCGATTAGAAACGTGATAAAAATGGCACCGTAAAGCGGATGTTGGCGAACCATCTGGTCCGTAATCATCCAGTCGCTTAGCACCAGCGATGCGCCGGTTGTTTTCAGCAGCAAAATAGCCACCAGCAGGGTCAAGCCCCCGGCCCCGGTCACCAGGATGGCCTGTTTGGCGCTGTCGCGGGCGCTGGCGGAGTCGGTGATCGAACCCGATCAGCAGGTAGGAAAAAAGAGTGGTCGCCTCCCAGAAGATAAAGAGCAGCAACAGATTATCAGCAGTGACGATGCCCAGCATAGCCAGCATGAAGGCATTCAAGAAGAGGTAGAAACGGCCGCTGTGGCGATGGTTGGCCATATAGCTGGCCGAAAAGAGGGTCACCAGCAAACCGGTTCCCGTGATAATCAGGCAAAACAGAAGACTAAGTCCGTCAAGCCGAAATCGCAGGTCGACATCGAGGATGGGCACCCAAGACCACTGAAAGGTGTAGGCGTGGCCGTGCGTCACCTGCGGCCAGGCCAGGCACAAACCGATAAAGAGCAGCAGAGGGAAAGCCGCCACCACCAGCCCAGTACGGCTGTAGGCCTCTGTGTGCGCGGATTGATTCGGTTTTGGGGTGCCCATTGCTATTGGGAGAGAAAAAGCGGCAGATCAGCCGACTTGATGGTCTCCAGAACCGTGTCGCCAAGCAATTGCCTGAGCAACGTCTTTTGGACACTGTTGCCCATCACGATCAGGTCGGCGTCCACTTCGTGGGCAAAAGGTAGCAGGCCGGCCCGCGCCTGGCCCACCACCGTGTCGGTCTGCACTTCGAACCCGTGCGCCTGACAAAAATCGGCGGCACTCTCGAGCAGAAACGGCTCTACGTCGGAAACCTCCTTGAAATGCACAATGTGCAGCTTGACATCGGGCCACGGTTTCAGGTGCAGGAAGTGGCGAATGGCCTTGGCCGACTCCATGGAGCCGCTGTAGGCGATCAATGCCTTTTTTACGGGTCGGTATGTCTCGGCCACGGCCAGGATCGGCCGCACGCCCTGGGTCAGCAGCTTGATGATGGCCTTATTGGGGTCGCTGGTAAAGCCATAATCGAAGATGCTCCGAAGTCCAAAAATGGTCAGATCGTTGTAGCGGGCTTCAGAGATCAGGGCTGTGAAGGGGTCCTTGTGTTCATATTCAATGCGCCGGCACACCACCTGTTGGGTGCTGCAGTGCGTCTTGAAAGCAGCGATGGCATCCTCCACCCCTTCTCGTGTTATGGCGGCCTGCCGTTCGCGCATTCGCTTGGCATAGATGCCAGCCCCTGCCGGAACAGGACCCACCTTGCCCATTTTGCCCAGTTTACTGATATCCACAACGGTTACGCCGGTAGTCTGGGCCTGGTGCAGGTTGGCCAGTTCCGTGGCACAGTGCGTGCTCACTGCGGTGAAGGGCGTTCCGCCCAATCCAACCAGGATGCGCTTGATCATCGCTGACACCTCCGCAAGTCCGAATAGGCCCCGAAAAAACGTGCATTGAAAAAGAAGTTGGCCGTCAATTGGGTTGGGTTGATAATGGGGATTTCATCGGTAAAAATGTACCACAGAGAAAGCCAGGCTTACAAGCCGTAATGCAATCGTGGTCAACGCGTTCTCCGCGTGCGGCCATAACGCCATCGACGATCTTACCGGCAAACCATGCCGAATGCGCGCTGATCGACGCATCCATTTTGCGCGACAGATCGCTCACCTCAAGTACGTAAATTTTCTAGGGTGGAAAAAGTGCTTGCGAAAATTAGCCAAAAGATCTATATGCAGCCAACTTTTTGACATTCCGCGCCCGTCTCGAAAACCGCTTCGGACGCACTCCGGAAAGAACCCTTGGCTCCGCGGGAATCTAACCCTGATTCCCGGACCATATCTTAAACACCGCAGCCCCGGAGAGTTGCCATGGCCTTCGACGTCACCATCGACCGCATCCATCGTACCGCCCTTAGAATCCTCGACGAAATCGGTGTTGCGCTTTATCACCCCCAGATCATCGACACGCTATCCGGGTTTGGCATCAGGATGGTCGGCAACCGGGCCTTTTTTAATACTGGGCAAGTTGAACAGTGGTTGGCCAAGGCACCCGCCGAGTTCACACTGCACGCGCGCAATCCCGAAAAGAGCGTCATCATCGGCGGTGACAACACCGTGTGCAGCGCGGGCTACGGCTGTGCCACCGTCATCAATCGCGACGGTTCCCGCCGCGAAGGCACCCTGTCCGACTACCTCACCTTTTTGAAGCTGGTTCACCAGACGCCGCACCTGCAACTCAACGGGGGCATCCTCATCCAGCCCCGCGACACGGCACCGCAGACCAGCCATCTCGCCATGCTCTACAGCGCCTTGCAATTCAGCGATGAGTGCCTGGTGTGCCAACCGGGGAGAGAAAGCGAGGTAACCCGCCTCATGGAGCTGATGAGCATCGCCAGCGGTGGCCTTGAACCCTTCATGAGCACACCCAAAACCATCGCCTTCATCAGCACTATCAGTCCCCTTAAAATCGATCAGATGGCGCTGGAAACCATGCTGGTCAGTGCCCGTTACCGCCAGCCCATGCTTATTTCACCGGCGCCCGCCGCCGGCACCACAGGTCCCATCAACCTGGCCGGTAATTTGGCCATGGCCTCCGCCGAAGCATTAGCTGCGATGGTGATTGCCCAAATCCTGGCGCCGGGCATTCCCCTCGTGGTCGGAATGAACTGCACAGGAGCCGACATGCGCACCGGCAACATCTCCATCGGCACCCCTGCCCTGGCCTTGCAGTTACGCTATAACGCCGCTTTGGCCCGAAGGTATGGCATCCCCAGCCGTGGTGGCGGCGCGCTCACCGACGCTCAGATCGTCTCGGCCCAAAGCGGTTATGAAAGCATGCTCAGTCTGATGGCCGGATTTGAAAACCACGTCAACCTGATGGTACACAGTGCCGGCATTCTCGACAGCTTCGCCGGCATCTCCTATGAAAAGTTCCTGATGGATTTAGAAATGATCGAGATGATCAAGTACGCCCGCGACGAGATACGCATCGACTCGGAAGCCGATCTGTCGTTCGAGGCCCTGCGCGATTGTGCCCAAAGCGGCCAGTTTCTCACCGCGCCGGAGACCCTGCAACGTTGCCGTTCCCACTCCTGGAGCCCACGCATTGGGGTACGGGGGGCTTTCGGCGGCCAGGCTTACGAGGCCGTGCTGATGAAAAACATCGACAAAACCATGGCCGCCATGCTGGCCGATTACCGCTTACCGCCCCTGCAGACAGAACGGGCCACCGCCATGCGCGACTATCTGCGCGACTGCGGGCTGGATGAGCACACCCTGGCGGCCATCGACGAGGCGGCGGCGCTTCACGCCACCGCCGGCAGCAACGCATTCCGCGCCGCCTGAAGATAAAGTGAAAATCACCGCCATCGAGATACGTCACTTCCGGTTGCCGCTGGACCCGCCTTTTGCGGCGGCCTGGGACCCCGTACCCCGAAGGTCGTTCGGCGCCACCCTCACAATGGTGCATACCGACACGGGCCTGACCGGGATCGGCTCCGGCGACACCATGGCCGGCTTTGAGGCGCACACGCACCTCTTCGTCGGTCAAGACCCCTTCGACATCGAGCGCCACTATCAGGTGCTCGATCATCTCAACTTTCATTACAGCCGTTACTGGCCGCTCGATCTGGCCCTGTGGGACCTCAAAGGCAAAGCCTGCGGCCAACCCGTTTACAAACTTTTGGGCGCGGCCTCGGGCCGTATCGGCGCTTATGCTTCCACCGGCGAGATGCAAACGGCTTCGCTGCGTGCCCAAAGCGCGCGACACCTGATCGAAGCGGGTTTCAAGGCCCTTAAAATTCGTTTCCACCACAAAGATCCCCAAAAGGACATCGCGGTGGTGGCGGCTGTTCGCGATGCCGTGGGCGATGACGTGGCCATCATGGTCGACGCCAATCAAGGCTGGCGCATGCCCGGAGACACCACCCCGGCCTGGGACCTGAAAACGGCCCTGAACATCGCCCGCACCCTGGAACCTTACCGCATCTTCTGGCTTGAGGAGCCGCTACCCTGGGATGCCGCGGAGGAGATGGCCGCCCTGCGCAACATGACCAGCATGCGCATCGCCGGCGGGGAAATGAACCGCAACCGTTTTGATTTCGAAACGTTGTGCCGGGCCAGGGCACTGGACGTCTATCAGCCGGATGTGGCCCTTTGCGGCGGCATCACCGGTGTCGGAAAAATCGCCCTGCGGGTTCAAGCGGCTGGTGCCTGGTTCAGTCCCCACACCTGGACCAACGGCATCGGTCTCCTGGCCAACCTGCACCTGGCCTGCGCCGTCAGCGGTTGCCCCTACATCGAATTTCCATTTGATCCTCCCGCCTGGAGCGTGCAGCGCCGCGATTTTCTCCAAGCCAATCCCTTGATGATCGACGGCGATGGCTTTTTGACCCTTTCAGACGCCCCCGGACTGGGGTTCGAGCTGAACCCGGCAGCCCTGGAGCGCTACGAAGTTCCCCACCTGTAACAGTCGCTTAAAGCGAGCCTGGCTTGAATACCTTCGACTTCTGCAGTCCCACGCAGATTCACTTCGGCCTCGGCAGTGCCGCTAACATCGACACCATCATCAACCCCACCGGTGGTCAACCGCTAAAAGTCGTGATCATCAGTGATGCGGGTGTTGTTCGGGCAGGACTCGTTGAACCGCTTATACTAGCGTTTAAACGAAGCGGGGCTTCGACAACCGTTTTCGATGCGGTAAAAAGCGATCCAACGGCCGCTGACATCGATGCGGCCGTCAAAGTGATCGATACCATGGCAGCCAACTGCGTGGTGGGCATCGGTGGTGGATCGGCCATGGATGTGGCCAAGCTGGCAGCCGTGGCGGCCTTCACCGGTGAGTCTTGCCAACACTACGGCCTTTCGGCAACCCCCCTTCCCCGCCGACGAGTCATCACCGTCATGCTTCCAACCACCGCCGGCACCGGAGCCGAAGTGACCCGCACGGCCGTTTTCAGCGATCGGCGTGGTATGAAAATCTGGGCTTGGGGAGATGAACTGGCACCGGATGTGGCGATTCTCGACCCCCGCCTGACCGCCGATCTACCTCGCGATCTCACCGCCGCCACCGGCATGGATGCGCTGGTACACGCCATCGAAGCCTGTACCCATCAGGCCGGCAACCCCATGGTCAGCGCATTAGGTCTGCAAGCCATCCGCCTGGTCAGTCGACACCTCCTGCCGGCCCTGGAGGCCCCCCGAGACATGGAGCACCGTTGCCGGCTGACCATTGCCGCCACCTTGGCGGGCATGGCCATCAACCACTCTGGATGCGGCATCGCCCACGCCCTGGGACACGCGCTGAGCAGCCTGGGTAAAGTCCACCACGGCCGGGCTGTGACGCTGGCCCTCAAGGCCGCCTATCGATGGAATCTCGAAAGCGCCGTGACGATTCACGCCGAAATCGCCCATGCCATGGGCGCGGCCACAAATGACGACTCCCCCAAAGAAGCGGCGGAGGCCGGGGCCGCCCGTTTCGATGAGCTCGTCAACCTGACCGGCCTTGGCAAGGGCCAGCAGGGCAGCGGGCTCTCTCTTGACGATCTGCCCCGCCTAGTGACCGCCACCATGGCGGCCGAAAACAGCGGCATGTGTCAGGCCAATTGCCGCCTGCCGCAGCGCGAAGATATCGAACGGTTGGCCCGGGAAGTTCTTTCGATGATGCCGCCTCAAGCCCAACCGCAAGCAACCACCTTCGAGTAACGGGAGCGCTGATGAAAATCACGACATTGGTCGAAAATAGAACTCCCAATCCGCGTCTGAAAGCAGAGCACGGTCTCTCCTTGTTGATTGAGAGTGGTGGGTTGAAGATCCTTTCGGATACGGGACAGTCGCGAGCCTTTTTGGAAAACGCCGACACCCTGGGCGTTGACCTGGCCGATGTCGACGCGCTGGTGATCTCCCACGCCCACTACGACCATGGCGGCGGCATCGCCCATTTTTTCGAAACAAATTCCACTGGGCCGGTCTACATGAGCACTCATGCCCAAAACGCTTTCTATGCCATCGGCGGCCCAAAGATCGACGGTGAAATCGCTGCCTCGACCAATCCGCGCTATATCGGTCTCCCTCCGTCCCTGTTCGAGGGGGCGATCAGGCCTTTCATTTTTGTCACCGAAAATACGACGATCAACAAAGCGGTCCACATTCTCTCCGACATCGGGCGGGCCTACCCCGTGCCGCCCGGTAACGATTCACTCTTTGAAAAAAGAGATGACCGTCTTGAGCCGGATGCTTTTCGCCATGAACTGCTGCTGGTGGTCGAAGAAGCCGACGGCATGGTGCTCTTTTGCGGCTGCGGCCACGGCGGCATTCTCAATATGATCGCCGCGACCCGCCATACACCTGCCCGGCAAGTGCATCAAAGCCATCGTGGGAGGTCTCCACCTGATTCCGATGGCCGATGAGAAAGCAGGGCCGGCTACTACGGACTACGTTGAAACCTTGGCCCAAGCGCTTGTAGAGGCGGAGGTCGGTGTAATCTATACCGGCCATTGCACCGGTGATGCGGCCTTTAAAATCTTGAAGCGTCACTTGAACAATCGGGTCGCTGGCTTGCACTGCGGCGCACGCTTTGAAATATAACCGGTCATCTGCCCCATTCAGATAACGGCACAAAGCCGGGAGGCTATCCATAATATAAGGGGTTAACGCGCAAGGTCGTTAACCCCTTTGTTGTAGTACTGCCTCTTTATACGGTCTATCAAAGGCCGATTAAAACACTTATTTCACACGACCCTCCCGCCAGGCCTGGATCAGCTGGTCATAGTCCACGGTTTCGCCCTGGGGTTTTTCGTTTTCCAGTTTGGCTTTGGGTGAACCGGGCTCACCCAACCATGAGGCTTCGTCTTTCTCTTCGTTGAGCTTGGGTCCGCACTCGCCCTGGGTCTTGGAGCGGGCGATGCGCTCCAGCACGCGGTCCATCTCTTTGGCCAGGTTGTCCATGGCGGTGTCCGGGGTGACCTCGCCGGAAACCGCCTCACCGATATTCTGCCACCACAACTGGGCCAGTTTGGGATAATCGGGCACGTTGACGCCGGTGGGGGTCCAGGCCACCCGAGCCGGGCTCCTGTAGAATTCCACCAGTCCGCCCAGTTTGGGGGCGCGCTCGGTAAAGGACTCATGGTTAATGTCGCTATCGCGGATGGGGGTCAGGCCCACATGCGCTTTCTTTAGTGAGGTGGTCTTGGCCACACAGAACTGGGCAAAGAGCCAGGCCGCCTTACGGCGCTCCAGAGGCGTGCTCTTCATAAAGGTCCAGGAGCCGCAGTCCTGATAGCCCAGTTTCATCCCTTCTTCCCAATAAGGGCCGTGGGGCGAGGGCGCCATGCGCCATTTGGGGGTGCCGTCTTCGTTGACCGTGGGTCCCGGTTCGACCATGCTGGGCAAAAATGCCGTGTACCAGAAGATCTGCTGGGCCACGCTACCGTTGGCCAGGAAGGGCAGGTAGGTGTAGAAATCCATGCCCAGGGAACCCGGAGGGGCGTACTTCCTGAGCCACTCCATGTATTTGCGAAGGGAGTATTTGGCCGCCGGGCCGTTGGCGGCTCCACCGCGGCTCACGCTGGCGCCCATGGGCACGCAGCCCTCCATGCGAATCCCCCACTCATCCACGGGTTTACCATTGGGAATACCCTTGTCCCCTGCACCGGCCATGGAGAGCCAGGCATCGGTAAAGCGCCAGCC
Organism: uncultured delta proteobacterium; assembly: GCA_963783425.1. GTDB lineage: Bacteria > Desulfobacterota > Desulfobacteria > Desulfobacterales > QNYZ01 > CAWANO01. The sequence continues at coordinate 74,417 of CAWANO010000018.1, read as the reverse complement.
CAGATCGGGCGCTTTTTTGCCGTAGTCGTTGTGGCCAAAAACGGCCTTGCCGTCGATCTCGCGCACATGCTCGGTGAAAAATTGGGCGATGTCCTCGTAGGCCGACCAGTTAACCGGGACGCCCAGCTCATAGCCGTAGATCTCTTTGAACTTCTGTTTGAAATCATCGCGCTTGAACCAGTCGTAGCGGAACCAGTAGAGGTTGGCGAATTGCTGGTCAGGGAGCTGATAGAGCTTGCCGTCGGGCCCGGTGGTAAAGGACTTGCCCATGAAGTCGTCCACATCCAGGGTCGGCAGGGTGACATCCTTGCCTTCGCCTTCCATGAAATCCGACAGCGGCACCACGTAGCCGTAGCGGGCGTGGGTCCCGATGAGGTCGGAATCGTTGATCCAACCATCATAGAGGTTTTGCCCCGAGGCCCACTGGGACTGCAGTTTCTCGATCACATCGCCTTCCTGGATCAGGTCGAAGGAGACCTTGATGCCGGTGATCTCCTCGAAGGCCTTACCCAGCACCTTGGCCTCGTATTCGTGGGTCGGGATGGTCTCGGAGACCACCTTGATATCCATACCCACAAATGGTTTGGCTGCGTTAATGAACCACTCCATCTCCTTCATCTGCTCTTCTTTGCTCAAGGTGGACGGTTGAAACTCCTCCTCCACCCATCGCTTAGCGGCCTCCATGTCAGCACTGGCCGGAGCGGCCAGAAACGCCATAAGCGCCACAAAGCCAATTAATAATAACACCCGGGGCCTCTTTTTGTGCATCGTTGCCATCATACCCGCACCTCCTTCAGACCTTCGAAGTTTACTTTCTTTTTTGCAGGATCCATGCCGACGGCGTGAAGGTCTTGACGCCGGGCGGCATAAACTCGTTTCGCTGCGCTTTCATCCCCAACGCATCACAATGATGATCCAAAAAATCGATAAGGGCACCGCGAACCACAGTGACAGGTCCGTTAACCCCAGCCACAAAAGGTGAATGTAAGCACTTCCCAACAGCCCCAGGAAGAGCCGCGTACCCCGCGTGGTGGGAATCCATAAAAACCCCCTGCGCTCAATGGTCGGCGATACAAGTTCCCAAATCAGCATACCCACCAACATGAGGAAGATGGTTATGAAAAAAATGGCAGTCTGCGGGGTCCAGTACATCCATTCCAAACCCATAGCACTTCCCCCTTATACGCGGCCCAGGGCAAAGCCCTTGGCCAAGTGGTTCCGAACAAACCAGATCACCAACGCCCCCGGGACGATGGTTAGGGTGCCGGCGGCGGCCAGCAAGCCCCAATCCAGCCCCGTGGCACTGATGGTTCGAGTCATGGTCGCCACAATGGGTTTTGCTTCGGTGATGGTCAGCGTCCGCGCGAAAAGCAGTTCCACCCAACTGAACATGAAACAGAAAAAGGCCGTCACTCCAAGCCCGGCGCGAATCAGCGGAATAAAGATGGTGATAAAAAAACGCGGAAAACTGTAACCGTCGATAAAGGCCGTCTCGTCAATCTCTTTGGGTACCGCGGACATGAATCCTTCCAGAATCCATATCGCCAGCGGTACATTGAACAGGCAATGCGCCAAGGCCACGGCAATGTGGGTGTCCATCAGGTTAATGGTGGAATAGAGCTGCAAATAGGGCAGCAAGAAAACCGCCGGCGGAGCCATGCGATTGGTGAGCAGCCAGAAGAACATCTGTCCGTCACCCAGAAAACGGAAACGCGAAAATGCATACGCCGCCGGCAGGGCGAAGGCCAAAGACATAACGGTGTTCATGCTGACGTAGATGATGGCATTGATATAGGCCATGTACCAAGTGGGGTCGGTAAAAATCTTGATGTAATTGGCGAAGGTAATATCCACCGGATAAAGGGAGAACTTGCCGAGAATGTCCGCATTGGTTCTCAAGGACATGTTGAGCATCCAATAGATAGGTAGAATCAGAAGGACGAAATAGATGCTCAAGGCAATGGTTCTTTTGCGAATTTTCATACCTTGTCTCCCCTGCCCGACATTTAAAAGGGCTTGGTAGAAGACGAAACTGAACAGAAGTACAATCAGAAAGTAGATCAGCGAGAAAGCGGCCGCCGGTCCCAGATCGAATTGCATGGTAGCCAGTTTAACGAGATAGATCGACAAAAAGGTCGTGGTGTTGCCCGGCCCTCCGCCGGTGAGAGCGAAGGGCTCGGCGTAGATGAGAAAGCTGTCCATCCAGCGCAGCAGTACGGCAATGGTGAGCACGCCACGCATTTTAGGCAGCTGAATGTATAGAAAGGTCGCCCAGGCCGAAGCACCGTCGATCTTAGCGGCCTGGTAGTAGGCCTCCGGAATGGCCCTCAGCCCGGCGTAGGCCAGCAAGGCCACCAACGGTGTCCAGTGCCACACCTCCATGGCCAACAAGGTGATCCAGGCGTAGATCGGCTTGGCCGTGTGATCGAAGGGCACCTCCAGCAGGTCGAGGCTGTTGATGCCGACCCCGAAAAGACCGATGTCGGGCCGCGTGAAAATGATCCAGATGGTTCCGATCACGTTCCAGGGGATCACCAGCGGCAGGGCAAGCGTCACCAGGCAGAAGGAGACGCCCCAGCCGCGCTTGGGCATGGCCAGCGCAATCAAAATCCCTAAAGGTATTTCAATCAACAAAACCAGACCGGAAAAGAGAAACTGGCGCCAGAGGGCATCGTGAAGCCGGTAATTGCTCAGCATCTCCTCGAACCACTCGGTCCCCACATAAACCGCCTGGCCGGGGCCGAAGATGTCCTGGATGGAGTAGTTGACGACGGTCATCAACGGAATGATGGCGCTGAAGGCGACGATCACGAACGCCGGCAATACCAGAAACCAGGCTTTATTGTTGTGCCACTTATCCATGCGTTTTCTCCGGCGATTCCACGAGGCGTTCGTTGATGAACAACTTGGTCCATCGGGGCGGAAATTTTAGCCAGACGCGACCTTCAGGAACGGGTTGCGCTTCAGGCAGCCTGGCACGCAGGGTGTTTCCCTCTAAATTGGCAGTGAGGATTTTGAAGCTGCCCTGGTCCTCTACCGTGGCTACCATTGCCGCAACGCCCTCTTCGACCGCCTCGGCGTACACCTCTAGATACATGGGCCGAATTCCGATCTCGAGCTTGCCCTCGGCCATCCGGCCCTGCCGGGCCACCGCCTCGTCCAGCAAAATCTTCGAACCATTCACCCGGGCCACGTTACCATCGATTCTACAGGGCAAAAAATTCATGCCGGGGCTACCGATGAAGTAACCCACGAATTTGTGCTGGGGTGTTTCGAAAAGCGCCTGGGGCGTACCGGTCTGAACAAGCTCACCTTCGTACATCACCACCACTTGGTCGGCGAAAGTGAGCGCCTCCACCTGATCATGGGTCACGTAGATGAAGGTCAGTTTGAGCTGTTCATGAATCTCTTTGAGTTTGCGACGCAGATTCCATTTCAGGTGAGGATCGATCACCGTCATGGGTTCATCAAACAAGATAGCGGCCACGTCACTTCTGACCAGCCCACGCCCCAACGATATCTTCTGCTTGGCGTCGGCCGCCAGGCCGGCCGCCTTGCGGTCCAGAAACGATGTCAGATCAAGGATCTCGGCCACTTCATGCACGCGCAGTTTTACCTCCGCCTCCCCCACACCTCGGTTACGCAGGGGGAACGCAAGGTTGTTGAAAACAGACATCGTGTCGTAAAGCACCGGGAACTGAAATACCTGGGCAATGTTGCGTTTTTCCGGCGGCAGACCGGTGACATCACTACCGTCGTAAATCACATTGCCCTGGGTGGGCGTCAGCAATCCCGAAATAATGTTGAGTAAGGTGGTCTTGCCGCACCCGGACGGTCCCAGCAGGGCGTAAGCGCCCCCATCTTCCCAAACATTGTCGATACGTTTGATGGCGAAGTCTGAGCTGTCACGGGGTTTTTTAACGTAGCTGTGAGCCACTTCCCGCAATTCGATCCTGGCCATTACACGCTCCTCGATGATGTGTCAGAGGGCGTCTTTCGGGATGGCGCGGCCACGAGGTTTCCGTCCAGATCAAATACAAACAGGTTTCCAGGATTGACATAGATGGAGACCTCTTGCCCGATACGACGGCTATAAACCCCGCTCTCCTGAACGACTAGTGGAACGCCGTTGTGCTTGATGTGGATGAAAGTTTCTGATCCGTTGATTTCCGCCAGTTCCACCTGGGCTTTGAATTCAACATCATCGGCGCTGTTTGCGGAGAGAAAGAGGTGGTTTGATCGTACCCCGAACTGATAATCACCCTGGTCGATTGCTTTTAAATGGCCTTCTAGAGGGACCTGTATGTTTCGGCTCAGGCGCGCAAACCGGCTGTTGGCCTGGCCCTGTATATAGTTGATCGGCGGATCGCTGAACACCTCGGCCACTTTCAAATTGGCCGGGTGGTGGTAAACATAAGCGGTGCTGCCGGTCTGAAGAATGCGCCCTTCATCGATCACAACAATGTGGCCGCCCAGCATTAATGCTTCGGCGGGCTCGGTGGTGGTGTAGATAACAATTGCCTCTCGCTGCTTGAAGATCTCTTGAAGCTCTATGCGCAGTTCCTCACGCAGTTTGTAGTCCAAATTCACCAAGGGTTCGTCAAGCAGCAGCAACTCTCCTTTTTTCACCAGCGCCCGCGCAATAGCGGTCCGCTGCTGTTGGCCGCCGGAAAGCTCCGACGGCAATCGTTCCAGCAAATCATCAATGTGCAGCGTTTTTGATATTTCACGCACCTTGCGGTCAATGTCTGACTTGTTGAAACCACTAGTTTTCAGAGGGGAGGCAATGTTTTGATAAACCGTCAGAGAGGGGTAGTTGATGAACAACTGGTAGACCATGGCCACGTTGCGCTTACGGACCGAAACGCCGGTAACATCCTTTCCATCGACGAAAATCCGTCCCCTGGTGGGCCGGTCCAGTCCGGCGATGATGCGAAGCAGGGAGGTTTTACCGGCGAGGGTGCGCCCGAGAATGACATTCCGGGAACCGGATTCGAGCTCGAGATTGATCCCTTTCAGGTGAACTTCCTTGCCAACGGTTTTGTCGACACCTTGAAGGGATAAACCCATGAAGCGCCTCCCGCGCAGTGCATCCGTCTACGGTGTATCGGTTTGAGAAAAGTTTGACCTTCTGGTTGGTAAACACGTCCAATCCGAATAATATCGTTACCACCAAGCTGTACTTTTCACAAGTGAATATTAGGTGTTCATAATATAACCTGATCACCTTCGCCACGGGTCACATATAGATCCATCTCGGCGACTTTTATCGTTTCGTCCAAAGGCTGGGGTGGGCGGCGGTCGGTGAACAACGCATCGATTTCATTGATGCTGCCCAGCCGCACCATGGCGTTGCGACCAAACTTGGTGTGATCGGTCACCATAAAGACCCGTCGTGAATTGTCGATGATGGCGCGCGCGGCGCGCACCTCGCGATAGTCGTAATCAAGTAGGGTGCCGTCCAGATCAATGCCGCTGATGCCGATCACGCCGTAGTCGACCCGAAACTGCTGAATAAAATCGATCGTCAATGGCCCGATGATACCACCATCGCGTCGCCTCACCATCCCGCCGGCCAAAATAACCTCAAAACCTTTATTGCCGTACAAAATACTGGCCACGTTCAAGTTATTGGTGATGACCTTCAGGCCACGATGTTGGTATAGTGCCTTGGCAACCTCCTCGGTGGTGGTGCCGATGCTGATAAAGAGCGAAGCGTGGTTGGGAATTTTTGCAGCCGCCAGCCGGGCGATCCGCTGTTTTTCCGGCAGGTGAAGGACCTTGCGGCGCGTGTAGGCCACGTTCTCGGTGCTCAGGGCGACTCCTGCGCCGCCGTGATAGCGACGCAGCACCCCCTCCTCATCGAGAAAATTGATATCACGCCGTATCGTCTGCGGCGTTACACCGAACTCCGAAGCCATGTGCTCGATAGTGACAAAACCTTTAGTACGCACCAGTTCGGCAATCATATGATGACGTTTTTCGACAGCCCCGCCCGTGCTTTTCATATCTCTGCCTCTTATTCTCCGATGGGCTCCAATCGCTAACAGCGCAACCTCCAGTGGGCCTTGGCCGCAACTAAACGGCCCGCAGGTAGCGCTTCATCAGCATTCGTTTTAACGAATTGCTAATCTTTGTTTGTTGTTATTCGAAAATTTTCGTGACAACCGTTGCTCAGTATGCTACCTGGTTCTCAAAAGAGCCCCTCTTTTGGTGATAAAGAGCGATATTCTGAAAATACCACCCGCGGATAATTTTCTCAAGTGAAAATTCCACCTTTCCTTGGTAATAACCTTGAACGAAGCATCGGCTTTCACCATCGGGATTGGAAAAAGCGTGCTATCGGGTTTCTGCAGAGGTAAAGGTTTGTTGTCGGCAACGCCTGGTGGGTAAGTGGTGGGTTAGACAACGACGGTGAATTCGACTTCGACCAATGCAACGACAACGAACGCTAAAAAATTACGCGTTATTCGGACGAACCAAAATGCTTGAACCGAGACGTGACCAGTGCAATCGCCACAACCCCTGAAAACTCCCGTACTCATCGTCGGCGCCGGCGTCACCGGTGCCGGCCTGGCGCGTGATCTGGCCCTGCGCGGGGTGGGTGCCATGGTGTTGGAAAAAAGCGACTTCAACAACGGTGCCTCAGGGGCCAACCACGGCCTGCTTCACAGCGGCGCACGTTACGTAGAATCCGACCCCGCCGCAGCGTGTGAGTGCCGGCGTGAAAACTCTCTTCTCAAGCGGCTGGCCCCACAGTGCATTGATATCGCCGGCGGGCTCTTTGTGGCCGTGCAGGGTGATAACGAGCACTATATCGCTGATTTTCCACTGCTATGCGAGCAGTGCGCCATCGAAACCCATGCGCTCCCGGTAGACCAGGTCGCCGTTATGGAGCCGGCCCTTTCCAAAGAAATAATCGCCGCCTACGCGGTCAATGACGCCGCCATCGATCCGTTCAAGCTCACGCTCGACAACCTGGTCCATGCCCGGCAACTGGGCGCATCGCTGACACGCTACACGCGCTTAGCCGGGCTCTCGATACGCAACCGTCGCATCGACACCGTCACCATCAAAGAGACCCGAACCGGCCGCACTTACCGCATTGAGCCTGAAGTGGTGGTCAACGCCGCCGGCGCCTGGGCCAATCAGGTGGCGGCCATGGCCGGCATTAAAATTCCGATGCACTATTCCAAAGGCAGTCTGCTGGTGACCGATACGCGCCTGGCCAGACAAGTCATTAATCGCCTGCGCAAGGCCACCGACGCCGACATCCTCGTGCCCGGCGGCACCGTATCGATTCTGGGGACCACTTCGGTGCGCGTCGAATCGCCGGATCGCGTCTACCCGGAAATCAGCGAGGTTGACCTTTTGATTGACGAGGGATCCGCCATGGTGCCGGCGCTGGCCACCGCCCGCTACATCCGTGCCTATTGCGGCGTGCGTCCCCTGGTGGGCAGCGGCGACAGCGACGATGACCGCGATCTGAGCCGTGGGTACGCCTTGATGGACCACGCCGATGATGGGGTGGATAACTTAATCACCATCACCGGGGGTAAACTCACCACCTTTCGTTTAATGGCCGAACGAACCGCCGACCTGGTATGCCGGCACCTCGGCATCGACACACCCTGTCGCACTTCGCAAGAACCGCTACCCGACAGCATTGACGGCAAGTGGACCGAACCGGGCCTGGCCCCGCGCGAATGGGTCCGGGCCGACACACCCGGCGACCAGCTGCTTTGCGAATGTGAAATGGTCTCACAGCGCGTGCTTGATGACCTTATCGCCGCCATCGGCCGCCAGGAGGGCATCCCCACACTCGAGGCCATCAGCCGCCGCAGCCGCATCGGCAAAGGCCCCTGCCAGGGCACCTTTTGCAGTCAGCGCGTGACGTCCGATCTGTATAATCGAGGGATCTATCGAGGCCGTCAGGGCAGAGAGAACCTGCGCGCTTTTCTCAACGAGCGCTGGCGTGGGCAGCACCCGCTCCTGTGGGGTACCGCTCTGATGCAGGCCGAGCTGCTCGAGGCCATGTACTGCGGTCTGTTCGGCCTGGAACTGCCCCCTGAAGATCCGCCACCGCGGTCTGAGTGATGAAATCGAATCTGCCTGTCCACACCTGCGACTTGATCGTCATCGGCACCGGCATGACCGGCATGGCCGCCGCGCTTTTCGCAGCCCTGCGCGGCATCGACACGGTTCAGGTCGGCATGACTTCCGAGTTGAATTTCGCCAGCGGGCTACTGGACCTGATGGGTGTCTGCCCAAGCGACCCGACCCGTGTGTACGACGACCCCTGGCAAGCCATCGATGCACTGGTAACAGAACATCCCGCTCACCCTTATGGTCGACTCCAACCCGCGGACATGCGGGCTGCATTCACATCTCTGTTGCAATTTCTCGAACAAAACGGGCTACCATACTTTTGTAGCCCAGAGCGCAACCTGCGCCTCATCACCCCCATCGGAACCGAAAAAACGACCTACGCTATCCCCCGATCATGCTTTCACGGTATCAAAGCGCTTGCGGACAAGGCCGGTTGCCTGATTGTCGACTTCAAGGGATTGAAGGGGTTTAGTGCCGTGCAGATTTCACAAAGCCTCAGTGCGAGCTGGCCACAGCTCAAGCCCTGCCGGCTTGAATTTCCTGGCTCACGACCCGGTGATCTTTACCCGGAACAGATGGCTCTGCTTTTGGAAGCGCCTGAAAACCGCACCTTGTTGGCCGAGGCCATTCGACCCCACTTGAGCAACGCGAGCTATGTGGCTCTGCCGGCGGTGCTTGGCCTCTACCGCCCATACACGGTCTTCAACGAGCTTCAAAAGCTGTTGGAGAAGCCGCTTTTCGAAATCCCCACCATGCCGCCGGCGATTAGTGGCATGCGGCTGCGCCACGTTTTCGAACAAAACCTGCCCGGACGGGACGTGCGCCTCTTCGCCCAGCAGAAGGTATTGCGCGTGTTACGCCACGAGCACAACCGGATAGAGCTTGAAATCGGGTTTCAGGAACCCAATGCCATCGTCCACGCCAGGGGCGCGATCTTGGCCAGCGGCCGTTTTTTCGGGCGCGGGCTCGAGGCCGACCGCCGCGCGGTTCGCGAAACCATTTTCGACCTGCCGGTACATCAGCCTTCCAACCGGGCCGGCTGGCATACCAAAGCCCTGTTCGATCATGGCGGCCACCCCATCAACCGTGCCGGTGTCGAAACCGATAAACACCTGCGGCCGACCAACAAAAAAGGCCAGGTCATCCTGCCCAATCTGTTTGCCGCCGGATCGATTCTGGCCCATCAGGACTGGGTACGTATGAAATGCGGCTCCGGATTGGCCATCACCACGGCATACAGCGCGGTAAAACATTTCGCGCGCGACTGTCTGAAGGCTGTGGCACAGTAGGATATGATATAAAGAAACCTGGCCCCTAATGGTAAAATAAGCCACAATTGAATCGGAAGCTTTCCATGTAACTTCACCAAGCGGAGGGAAAAATGGATCACTACGTCGGCGCCCTTGACCTGGGCACCACCAGTAATCGTTTCATCATTTTTGACCGCCAAGGCGCAATCGTCGGTATAGATCAGATGGAACACGAACAGATTTTCCCCCAGCCGGGCTGGGTGGAACATGACCCCATGGAGATCTGGCGCAACTGCCAAGCGGTGATTCGCGGCGCCCTGGCCAAAAGCAACCTTTCCGGCCGCAATCTGGCGGCCATTGGCATTACCAACCAGCGCGAAACCACGGTCATGTGGGATCGCCGTAACGGTCCGACCCTATTGCAACGCTATTGTCTGGCAGTGTATGCGTAGCGCCGCTATCTGCAATCACTCGCTATCGAAGGCGGCAAGGATCGCTTCCGCCCACAGACCGGTCTCCCCCTGGCGACCTATTTTTCAGGCCCCAAAATTCGCTGGATACTGGATAACATCCCCGCCGCCCGCAGTGGCGCGGAAAAAGGCCAGGCCCTGTTCGGCACGATCGAGACCTGGATCATATGGTGGCTGACCGGCGGGCCCCGGCGGCGCCCATGTCAGCGATGTGACCAACGCCAGCCGCACCTTGCTGATGAATCTGGCCACCCTCGAGATGGGACGATGAGATTCTGGACGCGGTGCTGGCTACCCCGCGCAGATTTTACCTCGGATTGTGCCCTCCATGGACAAGAACACCTGGGGCCACACCTTGAAAGATGGACCCCTGGGCCTACGGTTCCGGTATGCGGGGCGCTGGGCGATCAGCAGGCCGCCCTGGTGGGCCAGGCCTGCTTCGAGCTCGGCGAGGCGAAAAACACCTACGGCACCGGGTGTTTTTACTGTTGCTAATACCGGACCGAAGCGGTCGCTTCCCAGCACGGCTGCTCACCACGGTGCGCTATCAGATCAGTGGTGAACCACCCGTCTACTGCCTGGAAGGCTCCATGGCCATTACCGGAGCGCTGGTGCAGTGGATGCGCGACAACCTCGGGATCATCGACAGCGCGCCTCGAATCGAAGCGCTGGCCAAAACGGTCGATAACAATGGCGGCGCCTATATCGTGCCGGCCTTTTCAGGCCTGTTTGCCCCATACTGGCGGGCCGATGCGCGGGGTACGCATTGTGGGGCTAACCCGCTTTGTCAACAAAGGGCATCTGGCGCGCGCCGTGCTGGAAGCGGCGGCGTATCAGACCCGCGATATCGTTGAAGCCATCAACCGTGATTCCGGCGTAGCGCTGAAACAACTACAGCGTCGACGGCGGCATGGCGGCCAACGAACTCTTCTGCAGATTCAGGCCGATATCCTTAATGTGCCGGTGGTGCAGCCCGAAGATTACCGAAACCACCGCCTTAGGCGCCGCCTATGCCGCCGGGTGGCCGTAGGCTTTTGGACCGGCATGGATGAGCTGCGCCGAAACTGGAAAAAGGATCGCGACCTGGTCGTCCCGATGGGATGAGGAGCAACGCGAGCAAGGTTACGCGATGTGGCAAAAAGCGGTACAGAGAACCTATAATTGGATGCGACTAATGACCCTCAAAACGAATGTAATTTTCCATTCGCGCGCCGGACAAATCCCTTTTGGCCCGGGTCGGGCCCGGACGGTCCTGGACCGAATGAACGCTACGGCATCCGCCTCTGGTGGTGTGCGGCTGATATTCATCAGTCGCCACTCCGGGCTGCTGCAAATCCAAAAAAGAGAGGCGCAAAGCGTTACTTTATTGAAGTTGAGGGCGAGCCGGACACGTCCTGGTGGAAAAGGGGCTGCTCTTGCGCGCGTCAGGCGGCTGTGACATGGTCCTGGCATTGGGCGGCGGCAGTGTCATCGACGCGGGAAAGCCATCGCCGCTCTGGCAACAATGCGGACGATCGCTGATTATCTGGAGGTCATCGGAGGCGGGCCGCGCCCTCGAAAATCCCTGCTGGCCATGCATTGCCATTCCCACCACCGCCGGCACTGGCGCGGAAGTGACCCGCAACGCCGTATTTCGGCCTCCGCGACATCGGCATAAAGTAAGCCTTGCGCAGCCCCATATGCTACCGCGCCTGGCAGTGGTCGATCCCCATTGCTCACGTCTAACACTGCCACCCCTCCTCACCGCCGCACCGGCATGGATGCACTCACGCAGCTGGTCGAAGCGTTCGTCTCGCGCAAAGCCAACCCCTTGACGGACGCCTTTTGCAGGCAGGGCATACCGCTCTTGCGGCCCGCGCCCTGGCGGTGGCCTATCACGGGGGCGATATGTCGAGCACGCACCTCGATGGCCCTTGCCAGCCTTTTCAGCGGCCTGGCGTCTGGCCAATGGCGGGCTGGGGGCCGTGCATGGCATCGCCGGCCCTTTGGGCGGCTGCAAGCCGCAATGCCCCATGGCATGATTTGCGCCGCACTGCTGGCGCCGTATTTGAAACCAACGCCCGCCTGCTTGTCGAGGTCTCCCCAATGAGCGACCGATTTACGGGGATCGCTTTGCCGAAGCCGCCAGGCTTCTTACCGGCAAAGCGACAGCCACAATGGTGACGCACCGCGCTGGCTTAAGCGCTTGCAGCGTAACCCTTGATTGCCGATGCTGTCAGTCTTGGCCTTGCACCGTCAGGATGCCCAAATTGGTGGCTGAAAACGCCCGCAACGCCAGCAGCATGACGCGCCAATCCCGTGCCGCTCGACGACCCATGTGATCATCGACATTCTCAAACGAGCCATGCAACCAAACCGTTAAGTGGACATCGTTCATCATCATCGGCGGGGGCATTGGCGGTGCCATCGCCCACGACCTCACCCTTAGCGGCTACCGGTCACGCTGTTTGAACGCGGACCACTGCTTTCGGGCAGCACCGGTCGCCATCACGGTTTGCTGCACAGCGGCGCCCGCTACGCGCTGCACGACCTTGAGGCAGCCCGGGAGTGCTGGACCGAAAATCAGTTCTTGCGGCAAATCGCCCCCCAGGGGCTCGAGCAAAACGATGGCCTTTTTGTTGCCGTTGGCGAGGCAGACCGCGCCTACCAGGACGATTTCCTGCATCGCTGCCACTTGGCGGGAATCCCGGCCAGAGGGCTTTCAGTGTCGCGGGCTCGCCAGATGGAACCCGAATTGAGCCCCATACTGTTAGCGGCCGTTGAAGTGCCCGACGCCACCATGGATGCCTGGCGGCTGGCCATGCACTTTTTCGCCACTGCCCGTACCAACGGTGCCGACATCCGCCAATTTTCGGAGGTAACCGCCATTGTGCGCAACGAACACCAGGCCATGGGGGTAAAAGTCTTCGATCACCGCACCCATCGCAGCTATGTTCAGCGGGGCGACATCGTTGTCAATGCCGCCGGTCCATGGGCGCACAAAGTGGCCGCCCTGCTCGGCATCGGCCTGCCTGTAAAACCGGCCCCCGGTGTTATGGTGAGCATCGCCCGCCGCCTAACCCGCGCAGTGATCAACCGCCTGCACCCCGCCGGCGAGGGCGACATTGTCGTCCCCCAACGCAATCAGTCTCTGTTGGGCACCACCGTCTGGCTCGCTGATGATCCCGACCAAGTGCAAATGCCCGGCGGTCATGTCAGGCGCATCGTTGATGCATGCGCCATGATGGTGCCCAAGGTCGCGACTATGCCTGTTCATGCCGCCTGGTGCGCCTCACGCCCGCTGATCGTGCGCGACAGCGCCCAGGACCCCTCAAAAATCAGCCGAACCTTTGATTGCATTGACCATGCGGCCGAAGACGGCATCGAGGGCTTCGTCTCTGTCTTGGGCGGCAAAGCCACTACCATGCGGGGTATGGCCGAACGTACCGGCGACCTGATTAACGCCAAAACCGGCCGCGACATTCCCTGCCGCACCCGCATAACCCGGCTGACGCACTACCGCCGGTTTTATAGTGCGGGTGGCTGAGATCACTGAAACGTTTTGAAACAGGCATAGGTGACACGATGACCCCAGCACCCAAAACCATCACCGTTAAGATATTGCGTTATAAACCCGGCGTGATCGATCCCGCCCGGTTTCAAAGCTACCGGGTGCTTGCAGGACCCCACGTAACAGTGCTCGACTGCCTCGAACAGATTCGTCTGCAGCAAGATCACACCCTGATGTATCGCCACTCCTGTCACCACGCCTCCTGCGGCACCTGTGCCTGTGTGATCAACGGCCAGGAAGCCCTGGCCTGCACCACGCCTATCGCAACTTTCGAAGACAACGCCTTAACCATCACCCCGCTGAAGGGCTTTCCATCCGCCGGTGATCTGGCCGTGGAGATGAACCTGTTTTTTGAAGATTTCAGTGATCAATGGAGCGGCTTGCAAACGATGGAGTGGTCGCTATTGCGGGTTGACTCGGGCAAATCCATCACAGTGCAAACGCTTGAAAACTGCATCGAGTGCGGCAGTTGTGTCTCGGCTTGCCCGCCCGCGCAGCGCAATTCGAATTTCCTGGGACCGGCGGCCCTGGCGGCAATCCACCGCGAAATGATGAAATCACCGCAAAAATGGCCGCAACTGTTGGAACTCGCCAGAGGCGAGCGCGGCGAAAGGCACTGCCGGCGCCACCTGGCCTGCAGCAGAGTCTGCCCCACCGGAGTCTATCCGGCCATGCACATCGCCGAGATTCGCAAGATCGACACCAACCAACAATAACATGCGTGTCGGGAGCAAGGCGTCAGCGTCGCATTTTCGGCCAACCACTGTAATTTTTTGAGGAGATGACCTATGGAAATCGCAATCGTCGGTGCCGGCATTTTGGGATCCATTTTCGGCGGCCTTTTTCTGCAAAAAGGCTTTGGCGTAACCCTGATCGAGGTGCTCAAGGAGCGGGTTCGCCTGATCGACAAAGAGGGCTTGTGGATTCAGTGGCCCGATGGCGAGCGCACCCATTCAAAAATCGCCATCACCGCTGACGTCGGTGAGGTGGGCGTTAAAGATGTGGTGATGATCGCCGTCAAAGGCTACCACACCCGCAACGCCATCGAGAGCGCCCTGCCCATGATCGGCGATGACACCATCGTGCTTTCCGTACAAAACGGCCTCGGGAATCTGGAAACCATCGCCGAGACCGTGGGGCCGCAGCGGGTGATCGGCGGTATCACAGCCCATTCGGGCATGCCGGTGAGCATGAACGAGGTGCGCTATGTGGGCGGTCTCGGCCCCTTGCTGGTGATCGGGCCCTACGATGGCGTCTCTCGTCCGGGCTTTGTACAGATGGTCGCGCAGCTCCAAGCCTCGGGCCTGGATGTGCACCCCACGGCCGACATCAACAGCGTCATTTGGAAGAAGCTGATCGCCAATGTCTCCACCAATGTGGTGGCCGCGCTCACCGGCCTGACCGGCGGTATCGCCGTGAAACATGAACCGACGGTCAAAATCATCGAAGCCTTGTCCCTGGAGCTGAGCCGGGTAGCCCGCGCCAAGGGCATCGACCTGCCCGAATTGGATGATCCTCTCGAATTTTCGTTGAAAGCCTTCGCCTCCACCAAAGACAATCGCGTCTCCATGCTTCAGGACGTCGAGGCCGGGCGCCCCACCGAGATCGGCAATCTCAACGAAGTGATCGTATCCGAAGGGCGCCGCTTCAATATCCCCACCCCTTTCAATGAGGCCGTCTCCTGGCTGACCCGGGGCGTTGAGGAACGAAACTGTCAAAAACTGAAGGTAACCGATGCGGGCAGCGAGCCGAAAACGGTCCGAACCGCCATAAAGAAGGGGGGTTTGGAAAAATTGCGGCAGGCCATCGAGGCATCGCCGCTGTCACGGGCATTATCGATTCAGTTCACCGAATTCGAAGCCGGCCGCGCCACGGCACGCTTGCCCGGTTCGGCACAAACGGTGAACTTTTTGGGGTACGCTCACACAGGCGCGCTCTATACGCTGGCCGAGCAGACCATGGCGGCCGTTGCCAACTCCCTGGGCCATGTCGGTTTGCCGCTAAATTGCGACATTCAATTTCTAAACGCAGCCGATCCCGCCCAGGATGTGACCGCCACGGCGCGCGTTATCGACACACAAGGCCGCATCGCCCGTGTGCATGTGGCGCTGACCCAAGGGGAAAAAATGATAGCGGAAGTGTCGGAGATGGTGTTCTTACGACACCGGTAGATCAGCGAAACAACGTGCTCGTTGTGCGGAGGCCGTTACGATTCGAGTGTCTGCCGCAGTTGCTCGACACGCGTCCGGACAAAGACATATTCAATGCGTGCATCCAGGTAGGACGCCAGGGCCGCCTCGAAATTGAAAAGCGCGCCGGCCGCGTCGCCATGCACCTGCGCCCAGAGCCCCAAAGCCGTGTGGGCGCTGAGGATGTATTCCGGCCCGTTCTGCGCTTGCAGCACCAGCGCCTCGGGACTGACCTCACCCAGCAGACATCGGGCGATCTCGCGATACCAGGCATCGCCCACCTTCTTTTCAAAATCGGCCAACAGCGCCTCGGCCTCCTGGGTTTGCCCCAGGCCGGCTACCAGGACAGCTTCCAGCAATCCCAGGCTGAGTTTGCCTGCACTCTCCCGTCCCGGGACCGCCAGATAGCGTCGCGTTGCCGCTAATGCCGCCTGCACTTCTCCTTCGAGCAGATGCGCGTAGGCCAGTGACACCAGCACCTCAACGCGCTCGGGATCTGCATCCAAAATCGCCTGCAACTGTTCGATGATGCCGGTCGCCTCCTCTTCCCCCAGATCCGCCGTGATATCGGCCGGCTCCTCTTCCGGCCGGGCGCTTGCATCGATTAGGCCCCGAATCTCCTCAATCAATGTTTGCGTTTGCCGTTCATAATCGGCCCGCTCTGCTTCAGTGGACAACTTGGCGGCCAGGGCCTCACGCACCTGTTCCAATTGGACCAGAATCAGGTATTGCAGCCACTCTTCGGCTGGTACACGGTTTGCCGCTTTTCGCAACAGCGATTCGGCGGCTTCGATATCACCGTCACTTCTTTCCATGAGCGCCGCCGCATAGTACAGCCAGGCCTTCTCGAGGCGGCTGTAACCGCCTTCCAGGGCACGAGCGAGCGCCACACGCTTTTCAAATATCTTGATCATGTAGCCGAGAAATTCATAGGGTGAACGCCAATCCAGCGCCAGCAGATCTTGTTTAATGACCGGCTCGATACCCCCGCCGCCCAGCCACTGGGTGAGATAGAGCAGAAAAACCGCCGGTTCATTGGCGGGATTCATGGAGATCGATTCGGCGATCAATTGTTCCGCACGCTCGTAATCCCCGGTTAGAAGGTGGGTGATGCCGTTCGCCAGCACCAAACCGGGGTCTCGGCTCAGGGCCAATTCCTGCATAGCTTGCGCCTGGGCGGCCTGCCAGCGGCCGGCATCGGCATGGGCATAGATCCTCGCCAAGCGCTGTTCCAGTTCGAAATCGATGCGTCCGTCCCACTTGACGGCGCCCCGCGACAGCGCCTCGAAAAACCGTCCGGCCTGCTCGATGGGCAGCACGATGCCGATATCCGACAACAAGGTGGCCACCGGAAAAGGCGCCCTGGCCATCTCCATGTAAACGCTCGAAGCGATGCCCACCACTTCCCCCTCCTCGTTGATCACCGGACCGCCGCTATTACCCTGGTAAATGGAGGTGTCCACCTGGATCATGGTGTCGAAGGTTCGGCGCACATGGCCACGGGTCACGCTGACGTTGACATTTTGCTCCAGGGTGCGGCTGCCCAGGGGAAAACCCAGAGCGATCACCGGGGCCAGGCGCAGCGGTTTTCGGGCGGCCGGTGTCGAAGCCAGCGGCAGGGGGTGCTTGCCCTCGGGAACTGGGGTGATTTGAATCACGGCAAAATCATTTTTTAGCGGCGACTTGAATCGGCCGAAGGTGGTGGTGGGTGGTGGCGCCACTCCGGACACCTCCACCCGGCGCAGGCCACCGGTGCGGTAGGCCGTCGTCAGGTCGTAAACATCCTCCACGCGGCGGGTGACCGTCAAACCCGGCAAACGCTTGAAGGCCTTATCGCCTTCAAACCAGAGGTGGATGGTGTAATCGAGCCGGGGGATTTTGCCCTGTTTCTTAAAGGCCGCGGCCATTCGCATCAGCGTTGAATCTTCCAGCCAGGGGCAAACCACATGGCGGTTGGTCATCAGGTGACCCCGGTTGTCGACCAGAAAAGCCGACCCTTCACTACGATTTTGGTAAACCCGTTTCTGGTCGAGCTGCAGCCCGAAATCCACCATCACGAAAGCAATCGAAGGGGCGTAACGATTGGCGATCTTCTCCAGCCGCGAGGCCTCGTCGTCTTCACGGCTGATCAAAAAAAACCAAGCCAGAACAGCCAGGGCCACACCGATCAAAAGCAGCAATAGCATCCACCCCGACAGGCGCCGCAGATTGATCAACTCGCGGCGCGAAGGCGCAGTCGCCACCTCATCGCGCGACCACAACGGCACGGCCGCCAGGGCTTCGGTCACATCAGCCATACTCTCGAAGCGGTAGTGGGGATCGTCGGCCAACATCATGCGCAGTAGCGTACGCACCTGTTCGGGCACCGCCAATTGCTCGACTGTCTGGTTGGGATCGTCGAGTTCCGGATCTCCCGCTAGAATTTCCACGAACACCTTACCCAACGACCAGATGTCACTGCGAACATCGAGCGGGCGCTGCCCGGTAATGTCCGGATGCTGCGTCAGCAGCCGCTGCAGCATCGGGCCGGGTCGATCCAGAGCCGGATCGAGAAAACGCGACAGTTTGTAATCGATCTTGACGTTGAAACGCTGTTGGGGGTCCTTGTAAACGATAATGTCGCGCAGGGTCAGATGGGGAATGGTGCGGCCGATCTGGTGCAGCCCTTCGAGGATGGCACTGGTCTTCTGAAAAAATTTGAGCAGGGATCGTGGCTCTTTGAAACGCCTGGACATCAGCAGGCTGGCCCAGTTTTCCACATCGAGCCACTCACTGACCCGGTACCACAACCCGTCCGCGGATTGGCGAATGTCGAGATGGCGGACAAAATACGCCTCGGGCAACTGCTGAAGCTCGCTGAGCTCATCGGTCAGCCGCGCGGCCATTTCCGTATCCACCGGCGCGGCGCGCGTAAAGATGCGCAGAGCCACGGGGATCTTTTCACCGGATTTGATCGCACGGCACAGGATGCTGTCGTAACCCTCGTGACACAACTCGAGGATCTTGTAATCATCGACATGGTCGAGTCCCTGATGAGCAACCGTTCCGCAAATCGGGCAGTGCGCCAACGACTCGGCCATGGCCTGGCCACAGGCTGTGCAGATCTTCATGGCGTTACACCTCGGCGTCTATAATCTGATTATAATCGAATCATGACGCCAGTGCAAACCAAGCTCACATAATACGCTTGTCAGGCAGGATTTTACGGGTGCGGTGTGGGTTCACTGCAGCATGTCGCCGGGTTGGCGACACTAGGCTGCATGCACAACTGCCGGCAGCTTCTCCAGTACATCCAGCGGAATATGGCACTTGATGCGGTGGCCCTTGTGCGACTCTTGCCAGGGCGGAACCTCGCGCTCACAGATCTCACCGCCGTCGGGCAGCATCTCCTTACGACGCGGGCAGCGGGTGTGGAAGCGGCATCCCGGCGGCGGGTCCAGGGCCGAGGGCACATTGCCCGAAAGCCGGATATGGGCCTGATCAGCGGATGGGTCCGGGATGGGCACCGCCGACAGCAAGGCCTCGGTGTAGGGATGATAGGGCGGGGCGTATATCTTTTCAGCCGGTCCGATCTCGACAATCCAGCCCAGGTACATCACCGCCACATCGTCCGAGAAGTAGCGCACCACGGAAAGATCGTGGGCGATGAAGATCATGGTGGTACCGAAGGTGTGCTGGATATCGAGCAGCAGATTGATAACGGCTGCCTGCACGCTAACATCGAGCGCCGAAACCGGCTCATCGCAGATGACCAGGTCCGGCTTGCTGGCCAGGGCCCGTGCGATGCCCACGCGCTGTTTTTCACCGCCTGACAGTTGTCGCGGCAAGCGATAGTAGTAGTAATCGTCCAGCCGCACGGCGCGCAGCAGTCGCATCACTTCAGCCGTGACCTGTTTTTTGGGAACGGTTTTAAAGCGCAAAATCGGGCGCGCGATCTGCTTGCCCACCGGGTAGGCCGGATTGAGGGTGGAATCGGGATTCTGAAATACCATCTGCATCTCCCGGATCCACTTCAGGCTACGTTGCTTGACGGGCATATTGATATCGACTTTGAGAAACTCCACCTGACCGCCGGTCACCTTCTCGAGTCCGATAATGCCCTTGACCAGCGTCGACTTGCCGCAGCCCGATTCACCCACCACGCCAAGCGTGCGCCCCTTGTTCAACCCCACGCTGACATCGTCCACGGCCTTTACATGGCGCTTCTGGCCCAAACCGAAGATACTGGCCACCGTGTTGGCCTCCTGCTCGTAGTAGATTTTGAGCTGGTCGAAGGAGAGCAGCGTCTCGCCTTCAGCCGCTTCCGGGCTCTCCAGAAGCTCATCGGCCTTGCGCCGTTTGGAGGTGCGGGGCTGGTGCTCGATATCCTGGGCGTAAAAACAGCGCGCGCGGTGGTCGTCGTGCCCTTCGATGTAGACCAGTTCCGGCCGTTCGGCTCGACAATGGTCCGTGGCGTAGTCGCAACGCGGGAAGAAAATGCAGGCGGTCTTTACCCGCTCGGCCGGTGGCGGCACGTGGCCGCGGATCGGCTTGAGAACGGCGGCCTCCTTGGATTCGCCCAAACGCGGTATAGCCGAGAGCAGGCCGCGCGTGTAGGGATGGCAGGGACGTTCGAACACATCGGAGATGGTGGCCCGCTCCACCATCTCTCCGGCATACATCACCGCCAGACGGTCGCTGATACGCGCCACCACACCCAGATTGTGGGTGATGAAAATGATGCCAGCATTGAAATCGCGCTTGAGGTCATCGATCAGGTCGAGCACGGCCGCTTCCACGGTCACATCCAGGGCCGTGGTCGGTTCGTCCATGATCAGCAGTGACGGGTTGTTCAACAGCGCCATGGCGATCACCACCCGCTGCTGCTGGCCGCCCGAAAGCTGGTGGGGGTAGCGCACCATCATGTTTTCGGTGTCGGGCATATAGACCCGCTTGAGCATTTCGATGGAGCGTTCCCAGGCCTCGTCGTCGCTGATTCTCTGATGGCAGGTAAGCACCTCGGTAAGCTGCCGGCCGATACGCAGTGAGGGGTTGAGCGCCTGCATGGGGTCCTGATAGACGAGGCTGATGCGGTTGCCGCGCAGTTCGTTGAGTTCCTCCTCGCTGCGCCCCACCAGGCTTTCGCCTTCGAAATTGATGCTGCCCTCAACCACCTTGCCGTTGGCGCCTAAATAACCCACGATACCGAAAGCGATGGTGGATTTGCCGCACCCCGACTCCCCGACCACGCCCAGCGTTTCGCCCCGGTTGACCCGAAAAGAGACACCCCGCACGGCTTCGACATCGCCTTTGCGGGTTTCGTAGGAGATGGCCAGATTATCGACTTCCAACACCGGACCGTTGTTGTTGGCTTTCGTCATACCCAATCCTTTGTTATGGGGCTTGTTCGAAAACGCCTGCTCGTATTACTGATAGCGCATTGACTCCTCGCGCAACCCGTCGGCCAGCAGATTCAGTCCGACCACCAAAGAAGCGATGGCGACCGAAGGCCAAAGCGAGGCCCAGGGCGATCCCTGCAGAATAAACTCGCGCCCCTTGGCCACCATGGAACCCCAGTCCGGCGATGGTGGCGGCAAGCCCAGCCCCAGAAATCCCAGGGTCCCCATGGCAAAGATGGCGTAACCCACCCGCAGCATGGCGTCGATGATGATGGGTCCCCGTGCGTTGGGCAAGATTTCGACGAACATGATGTACCACGGCGACTCGCCGCGGGTCTCGGCCGCGCGCACGTAGTCACGGGTTTTGATGTCCAGGGTCAGACCGCGCACCAGGCGTGCGATACCCGGCGTACCCACGATGGCGATGGCGAACACCACATTGACCGCCGAAGGCCCGATGGCGGCCACGATGATCAGGTAGAGCAGTATCACCGGAATCGACATCATGGCATCGAGCAGCCGCATCAGCAACTCATCGACCCAGCCGCCTTTATAACCGGCCAAAAGCCCCAGTGTGGCGCCGGCGGCCAAAGAGAGCAACACACCCCAGATAGCCGTACCGCCCGGTATCCAGATATCCTCGCGCACCGGTAAAATAACCAGTACCACGCGGGCGCCGTAGATCAAACGTGCCCACAGGTCGCGCCCCAGCTCATCGGTGCCCAGGGGATGATCCGCCGACGGGCCGATGTTGGGCTGTTTCCAGTCCTGCTCTTCAGGTCCGTAGGGGGTAAAGAACGGCGCAAATATGGCAACGACCACCCAGAAGAGCACCAGCACCAGTCCCACCATGGCCACCTTGGACGACCACAAGATGACAAGGGCGTCGCGCATTCTCTGCCAGACGCTGCGGCGCGGAATCTCTTTTAGATCACCGGCTACGGTTGCGTTTGCCGTGTCGATGGGAGTGCTCATGAGTATCGAATCCTTGGGTTGAGGAAGGTGTAAATGATATCGGCCACCAGCTGCGTACCCACGGCCACGATCACCAGGATCATGGCGCCGGCCTCGAGGGCGTTGATATCCTTGTTGAGGGCCGATTCGAGTAGAAACTTGCCCAGCCCCGGGTACCCAAACACCACCTCCACGATCACAATCCCGCCCAGCAGCCAGTTCACGTGCAGCATGATCACCGTAATCGGCGCCAGCAGCGCGTTACGGACGGCGTGTCGAAACACCACCTTCCAGTACGGCAGTCCCTTCAGGAAGGCGGTGCGGATGTAGGCCGAGCGCATCACCTCCACCATCGAGGCGCGCGTGATGCGCAAAATGTATCCCAGTTCGATCAAGGTCAGGGTCAGCACGGGCAGCACCAACATGTCGGGCCGCTGCCAGGGTGCCAGTTCACCGTACACGGCCACCGGCGGCACCAGTTTCAGCCACAACCCCAAGATCATGATCAGAAAGATACCGGTCGCGAACTCGGGAATCACCGAGAACATCATGCCTCCCACCGAGAGCACGCGGTCGCGGATCGAGCCCTCCTTCAAACCGGCCAGCATGCCCAGCGCCAGCGCCAACGGCATAACGATCACAAATGCGATACCGGCAAGTACCAACGAGTTGCGCAAATAGAGAAAGAGGTTGTTTCTTACCGGGCGCCCGGTTTGCAGCGAGATGCCCGGGTCGCCCCGTAAAAACCCCTTTTTCAGGGGGATGTACTCGATGGGTCCACCGGTAGTCTCCTTCCAGCCCAGGGCGAAAATAAAGGTCCACACCTTTTTACCGGAACCTTTTTCCCACATCACGGCGTGGTTGTGGGCGTCAATGCCCCAGAAGCGGCTGACGCCCGCTTCATCAGTCACCCAGCGCTCGTTGTCGAGCTGTTCCTCGGCCGAGCCGTCGGGTTGTCGAATCAGTGCGGTCAGATCGTCGCCCACCATCTTCCAACGCACCAGGCGGCTATCTTCGACCACGGCCCACCACTCGTCGAAGCCCTTTTCAGTGGTGAGTCGCTTGAGGGGTAGGCCCACTTTGCTTTCGGCGTGAAAATCAGATCCAACCAGCCAGTAGAGGTAGCGCTGCCAGGCGGGCTTGTCGAGACCCATCTGGCGCAAGAACGAGGCCTCCTGCTCGGGCGTGATAAACGCGCCCAGCACATTGCGGGCCACATTGCCCGGGGAAGCCTCGGTGATCATGAACACCGCGATCGACACCAGGAACATGGTAAGCACCAGCAGCAGCAGCCGCCGAACGATAAATTTAGCCATGGATGAACCTTATTAGGAGAGCAGTCAACCGGCCAGCCAGGAACCAGCCCGCCAAAGGCGACCCCGCAGGTTAAGGGATCGCCTAACTGACCGGTAGCCGGGCTGACTGGCCAACTCAGTTTATCCTTCCAGATAGACTTCGTGAAACATGTAGAAGAGATTGGGATGCGCCTTCAGCCCCTTCAACTCTTTTCTCGGAAAGGCCCATGTGTTCATCCAATAGGCGATGCCGATGGAACCGCGCTCTTGCTGAATCTTTTCGATCTGGCAAAAGAGCTTGCGCCGCTCGACCACATCAATGGTGCCCGAGGCTTTTGCCACCAGATCACTGTACTCCTGGTCGACCCAGCGCGTCTCGTTCCAAGGCACCGGGTTCCCCTCGGCGTCGCCGATGTAGGCCAGGCTGGCGAACATGGTGCCCAGTGGCCGGTGCGTCCAGGGCGTGACACCCAGGGCCACCTCGGTCCACTTCTCCCAGTACTGGGAGGTGGGCATGGGCTGAATTTGCAGATCGATACCTGCGGCCTTGCAGTCCTGCTTGAGCACCTCAACGTAGCGAACCACGTCGGTCCACTCGGTGCCGGTGGCGATCTCCAGCTTTATGCCGTCCGGGTATCCGGCTTCTGCCAGCAATGCTTTGGCTTTTTCCGGATCATAGGCAGGGGTGGGCACTTCGCAATACTCCGGGTGATTGGGATGCACGTGAATATCCTGGCCTTGTACGCCCTGATTTTCGTAGGCCAGAGCCAGGATCTTCTCACGGTTTTGGCACAGTTTCAGTGCCATGCGCACACGGTTGTCGTCAAAGGGCGGGATGTCGACTCGCATTCGCAGCACACGCGTGGTGGCGGTTTCCACCGGTAGTACGACCACGTTAGGATCGTTTTTGACCGCATTCAGGATCTGCGGGCCGGGGTTGTCGGAGTTGTCCACTAGATGAACTTCACCCGACTTCAAGGCGCCGATCTGGGGCTCCAAGGCCACGCCCACATCGAGAAAACGCACTTCATCAACGTAGGGCAGCGGTTGCCCGTCGGCCCCTTTTTGCCAATAATCCTTGCGGGCTTTGAGCACGGCCACCTCGCCTTCCTGGTAGCTATCTAGGGTAAACGGCCCCGTACCCACGGGCGCTTTGAGGAAATCTCCTTCAAAGGTCTTAGCGTTTAGCACCAGCGCCGGGTATTGAAAGAAGTGCTCGGGCAGGGCGATCTCGGCCCGTTTGAGGTGCAGCTTCACCTGGTGGTCGTTCACCTTCTCAATGCCGGAGAGATCCAGATAATCCCCCACCAGCCCCAGCATGGAAGACTTTACATCCGGATCCAGCCACTGGCTGATGGTGAACACCACGTCTTCGGCCGTAAAGGGCTCGCCGGTGTTCCAGGTGACATCCTTGCGGCAGTTCAGGGTCCAGGTCTTGAGGTCCTCACTGGTCTCCCAACTTTCCAGCAGGTAGGGTTTGGCCACGTTGTCGGCCCCGAAGTAGGTCAGATATTCAGTGACGTTACGAACGATGTTGCTGGGCATGATCCAGCTAAATTGGGCCGGATGCGTCATCTTCTGCAGCTTGGCCGACACTTTCACCACACCGCCGCGCTTAGGCGTTTCCGCCCAAACTTTTTTGGGCAAGGCGAATCCGCCCAACTGCGCCGCGGCAATGGTCGACAGCCCCAACAAACTACTGAATCGCAGGAATTGACGACGATCCATTTTGCCTTTTTTGTAATCGCTGACAAGGTCAAGGATCACTGGGTTTAGTTTTTTGCTCATTGACGCCTCCTGTTCAGGTGTTATGGTCGCTGGTGGCCCCTGCTGCACCCCGAAACGGGTTGCTGCGCTTCAGGCTTTGTTGCGGCAGGGATTGTTATCGGTTTTGGTGAAAAGCTTGAAGTGCCCCGCAACTATGCCAAATCCAGTCCAGGATGTCAAACGGGGTTCAGTAATTGGAGGCTTTTTTATTTTCTGACAGGCGGCTGTTTTCGGTTGGATCAGACGATAGGCCTCACGGGTGCCACGCCCGCCGGTCATGGGCTGGTGCTCGGTGAACAGGATATAGGCGTAGGCGGCGCACAGCAGCTCGAGGCGATCACGTGTCTGACGGGCGGCGATGGTACCCATGCTGACGTGATCCCATTTTGGGAAACGACCAGCTCCTCAATCGAGAACCGTGCTTTATCTAGGGTAATCGCACAGCTGCCTTCCGAACCGTTAAGACATCTTGCTGGCCACCAGCGCTTCCAGTTCTTTGACCCCTGCATCAACTTGCCGCCAGAGGGCCGCGCGCTGCTTCTCGAATCGATCCGCGGCCTTTCGGTCTTTGATGGCACCTAAGATTGACGCTGACATTGTCGGCCGCCGCGCGGGCACCGGCACGACAAAACTGCACCGCCGCGCCGGCATCGGTGATGCAGTTGGGGTTTCCTTCGGAAATCACCCATTGCAGCGGTTCGATCAATTGAGTGGCATGCTCCAAGGTCTGCAAGGGGACGCTTGCCGCCAGTTGAAAAGCGCTCTCAACGGCTGCCTGGCGGCGCTTTTTCTGGTCCTCGTCAGCTTTGGGAAGCCTGTAAGCCGCCAGCACCTGGTTATATGCTTCACTGTCTTCATCCACCAGTGAAAGTAATTTTTGCTCACAGGCCGTCACCTGCTCTACCACTTCCTGCATGCGCGCCCAGCTCTTTTCATACTTGGCTTTGCCAATGGTCAAACGCGCCGCCATAGCACACAACCCGGCCGCCATGGCGCAGGAAAGGGCCGCGGCGCTGCCGCCGCCGGGAGTCGCCTCCCCGCTGGCCAGTTGCTGCACATAATCGCGCACCGAAAGGTCGATCAGTGTCATCGATACCGCTCCTTCATTGTCGATATGAGACTGTTTTTTCATGCACCAGCCGTCCCTGCTTGTAGACCTGCCGCACCGACGACACGCCGGCATGGTAGGACAAAATGGCCGGTGTCTGCCCCTCGAGCAGCAGAAAGTCAGCCTGTTTGTCCACATCCAAACTGCCTACTTGCTGGTTCATCCCAATCGCGTAGGCGGCGTTGAGGGTGGCCGCCACCAGCGCCTCGGCGGGCGTCATCTCCATATTCACCACAGCCAGCCCCATGGCAAAAGGCATCGATTCGGTATAGCTCGAACCGGGGTTACAATCGGTGGCCAGGGCCACGGGAAGACCGGCGGCAATCAAGTGGCGTGCCCGCGCATAAGGCTTGCGCAGGCTGTAGGCCGTGGCCGGTAGCAGTACAGCAACCGTTCCGGAACGCGCCAGACGTTCGACGTTGGCGTCACTGACGGCCAGCAAATGATCGGCTGAAACCGCTCGAAGGTCGGCCGCCAGCCCACCGCCGCCCAGATCGTGCACCTCATCGGCGTGGATTTTCAGCCCCAGGCCAAGTTGCTTGGCGGCCAGGAGGATACGGCGACTCTGGTCGGGCGAAAAAACCCCCTCTTCGCAGAAAACGTCGCAAAAGCGGGCAATGCCCTGCTCGACCACCGCCGGCAGCATCTCATCAACCACGAGTGTCACAAACCCGTCGGGATCCCGGCGGTATTCGGCAGGAATGGCGTGGGCGCCTAAAAAGGTGGCCACTACATCCAGAGGCGTTTGCTTGGCCACCGCGTCGATAGCGGCCAGCATTTTCAGCTCGCTTGGTGTGTCCAAGCCGTAACCGCTCTTGATCTCCAGTGTGGTGGTGCCCAAGGCCAGCGCCGTCAGTACATGCCGCCGGGTGGTTTCAACAAGTTGTTCAGGTTCAGCCTCGCGCACGGCCTTGACCGAAGACAAGATGCCCCCGCCCTGCTTGAGAATTTCGAGATAGGGCGTGCCCGCCAGGCGCAGGGCGAACTCCTGTTCGCGCAAATCGGTAAAACACATGTGCGTGTGGGGATCCACCAAGCCGGGGACCAAACAAGCTCCCTGGCAGTTGACAACCTTATCCGCCGCCTGGGCACGGGGATCTTTTGAAATGACCGCTTCTTCGCCCACCGCCAACAGGCGTCCGTCATCCACGAGAAGTGCTCCAGGCTCGAATTGTTGCAGTCGACCCTGGTCACCCCCGCTCAATGGGTGCCCCGAATCGGCAGGCGTGTAGATGGCGGCGTTGGTAAAAAGTTTCGTGGTCACTGTTTTTCACCGATCATCTGCAGCAGTTTCAATTCAATGATCTGGTCGAGCGTAAAACCGGCCAGTTGAAGGTAGTAGGCGGCACTTTCCAACAGCGCCGCAGCCGGGATCATGCCGTACACTTCGGCCTCGGCCACCTCGACGCCCCAGCGTCGCGCCTCCAATCGCACCATCTCCTGAACCCGGTAGAGCGGATTTTTCTCGTAATCCACCACATTGAGGCTCACCTGAACCATGCCCCGCTCTTCCAGCGACAAAGCAATGCCCTTGACGTGGCACAGCCCCCCCGAGGAGGCCCGCACCGCCTCGGCGATGCGTTTGGCGACGGTTATGTCGCTGGTGGCCAGGTTGATGTTATAAGCCACTAGAAACTTTCGCGCCCCCACCACCGTCGCTCCGGCGGTGGCATGCAGCGCTGGCGGCCCGACGTCTGGCTGCCGCTCGGGTTGTTCAACCGCCTCCTTCAATCCCTCATACTGGCCCTTGCGGATCACCTCCAGCCGCTTGCGCTGCGGCGTTTTGGCCGCGGCTTCATAGAAGTAGACCGGGATACCGGTGTGGTCGAAAAAGCGCTGGCCGAAATCGTGCGCCAGAGCCACGCAGTCCTCCATGGTGATACCTTGCAGCGGTGTGAAAGGGATCACATCGACGGCGCCGATACGTGGATGACCGCCCTGGTGCCGGTTCATGTCGATGGCCGCTTTGGCCGTTTGGGCCGCCTGCAGCAGCGCCTGCTGGATCGGCTCCGGTTCGCCCACCAGGCTTACCACCAGCCGGTTGTGGTCGCTGTCGGCACGGTAGTCGAAGAGATAGCACCCCGCCGTCTCCTTGAAAGGCGCCACGATCGATTCGATCACCGCCTCCCGTCGCCCTTCGCTGAAATTGGGTACGCATTCGATCAGTGGTTTGGCCATATCGATAACTCCTATGATCTTTATTAAGGTTGCCCTCAAACGCCTGCGACGTTGTCGATCAATCCCGTCTGCACCAGGTATGGAATGGTGATGTAGTCGCCCTGGGTGTTGTTGCGGTAGTGGGCGATAGCCCCTTCCATGGCATTGAGGTTACGGGCTGAAGGCATGAGTGCGAGGCTGCGGTTAAGATAAATGGTAGCGTCTTGCCCGGCGAAACTCAAGGGAATTCGAGCCGCGTGAGAGAAGCTTGACCCCCGGGCGCTTGGATGCCACTATACGACTTGGGGCGGCGTACCCGCCTATTCATTTTCAAAGACGCAAGGGTGATTGCTCCGTCGCCTATCGGTGTCTTGCAATGACAAGGAACCGATTCACCCGAAATGACGAGAAGCTCCCGAATATCGCATCGCCATAACCTCAGCCCACTTAAGCCAACATGAAACTCGGTCTGCACACCTACAGTCTCTACCACCACGGCATCGGCCAGGCCTGGGGCGGATTCAAGTTGCCCTGGCCCCGGCAGCTCAGCACATTTGAGCTGCTCGATCTGTTGCCCGCTTTGGGTCTGGAGGGGATTCAGATCGACGACGGCGTTCTCGAGCACCTCGACCCCGCCTATTTGAGGGAAGTGCGTGCCCAGGCCGAGGCGCACGCGCTCTTTATCGAGTACAACTTCTCCATGGATTTGGTGGGGCGCGGCGTGGGCGTTCAGCACGCCCTCGACGATGCCATCGCCACTGCCGCCGCTTTGGGGGCCGATGTGCTCAAGGTCAGCATGGATATCGCCCGCCCGCGCCCCGTCGCCGCAAGCCGATTTCATCCGCAAGTGTTAGCGCAGCTCGAGACCGTCGTGGCAAGGGTGCGACGCCACCTGCCCCGCGCCATTGATGCCGGCGTGCGCCTGGCTTTTGAAAACCATTGCGACACTTTTGCCGACGAACTGTTGTGGTTTCTCGATCGCATCGACAGCCCCTGGGTAGGCGCTTGCATCGATACCGTCAACGCCCTGATGGTCACCGAAGACCCCATGCAGGCCATTGCCAGGCTGGCGCCCCGTGCCTTCAGCAACCACTTTAAAGACCATCGAATCGAATTCCAGCCTTACGGCTGCAAGATCGTGGGCGCCGCCCTGGGTGAGGGAGACATCGACCTGAAGCGCGCCTATCAACTGATCAAAGCCCACTCACCGGCTAAGCGCATCATCATCGAAAACGAAATGGCCCTGCCCTTGGACGACAAGGAACAAACCCTGCAAATGGAGCGCGATGCCGTCCGGCGCAGTGTCCGGTTTTGTCGAGAGGTGCTCGGAATAGGTAAAACCTGATCGTTCGGATACCAGGTGTTAGAAATCATAATGAGACCTTATAGTCTTGTTCATTGAGAGTGATTGCAACAAACATAAGCTGACCGGTTGGGAGGGAGATATCAACTGTGTTGTCACTATTATTTGCACGACAGCCTGAAGCCTTAAGTGGTAAATAGGAACCGAACCACTAAACCCTGAGTATCGTCAAAAAGAAGACCATTGCCCGTCAGTTCCCAACCATCACACCCCAAATCGCTGGTCGTCGCATGCGGCGTGCTGGCCATGGATATTGGCCGACTGGCCAAGGAGATGGCCCAGCAGATCGACACCCGCTTTCTGCCCGGCGGACTGCACGAGGACCCCAAGGCGCTGCGGGAACGTTTGCAGGCCATCATCGACGAGACCGACGCACCCCAGCTCTGGGACCGCGTGGTGATCGGCTACGGCATTTGCGGCCGCGGCACGGTGGGGTTGAGAGCCCGCCGGGTGCCACTTTACATCCCCAGGGTTCACGATTGCATCGCCCTTTTTTTGGGGGGCGATGCTGCCTATCGGCGGCAGTTCAAGCGTTGCCCGGGCACCTACTACATATCGGCCGGCTGGTTCGAGGAAAAGACCGAACCATTGTCGCAAAAAACACCCCATGTCACCATCGAGGGCCAGCGCGTTTATCTCGATCAGTTGATCGAGAAGTACGGTGAGGATGCCGCCCGTCACCTGTTCGATTTTTTCAGCAGCTGGCAACGCAACTATCAGCGCGCGGCCTTCATCGACACCGGTATCGGCGAACAAGCCAGATACGCGACCCACGCCAAAGCGATGGCTGAAATGTACGGCTGGCACTACGAACGCCTGACGGGCAGCACCCGTTTACTGCGGACCCTGCTCAGCGCTGATGAAGGAACAGCGGAGATTTTACGTGTGGCCCCGGGCCATGTCACCACTTTCGACCCGCACCGCGGCGGCCTTGGCGCCAAACCCATCGACAATGCCAGCGCCGACACGGCCGCTCCACGCGCCATTGAAGTGGTCGGCGATCCAACGCCGCAAGCTTCCGACGGCGCGCCTATCACCATCGGCCTCGGTATCGATGCCGGCGGCACCTATACCGATACGGTCATCTACGATCTGCGCCGCCGCACGGTGATGGCCAAAAACAAAGCCCTCACCACCCGCTGGCGTTTTGCGCAAGGCATCGCCGCCGCCTTGTCCGGGCTGGATCGCCGGCTGCTCGAACAGGTGCAACTGGTGGCCGTTTCCACCACTCTGGCCACCAACGCCATCGTCGAGGGCGAGGGACAGCCGGTGGGCCTGCTGCTCATGCCGCCGCCGGGTTTTACCGAACGCATCGAAATCAGCCATCGTCCCCAAGCGGTCATTACCGGTCGTATGACCATCGCCGGCCGGGAAGAGGTTCCCGTGGACGAAGCACAAGTGATTGGCATCGTTCATGGCATGATGCACCGGCATCGCCTGCGCGTCTTTGCCGTGTCGGGCTACGCCGGTGCGATCAACCCGCTCCATGAGCTTCAGGTCAAGCGTGTCATCACTGCTGAAACTGGCGCTTTTGTCTGCTGCGGCCACGAACTGTCGCAATTGCTCAATTTCAAAACCCGGGCCGAAACCGCCCTGTTAAATGCCCGTATCGTGCCGCGTCTGGTGCGCTTTATAGACGACCTGGCTGCCACCCTGGCCGATTCAGGGGTTTCCGCCCCCATGGTGATCGTCAAGGGCGACGGCTCCCTGATCACCAGCGCCGTGGCGCGCCAGCGCCCCGTGGAGACCATTTTGTCCGGCCCGGCGGCCAGTGTGGCCGGGGCTCGTTTTCTGACCGGCCTGCAGCATGCCGTTGTGGCCGACATGGGCGGTACTACCACCGATTTGGCCACCCTCGTCGACGGAGAGGTCCAGATTGTCGAACAAGGGGCCAGAATCAACGGCGTCCAAACCCATGTGCAGGCCCTCGCCATCAACACCAGTGGGCTGGGTGGCGACAGCCTTATCACCTACGAACAGGGAAGATTCGAAGTCGGGCCCCGTCGCGTGGTGCCGGTGGCGCGCCTGGCCAGTCATCAGCCCCGAACCGTCGAGGCGCTCGATTATCTTGAGGCCACCCCCACCGCCGAGCGGCAGCCGCCCCGCAACATGTGGCTCTTTTTCGCCACTGGCCACCCGCAAGACCAAAAACTGGCCCCCGCCCAGGCTGTTGTGTTTGACCTGCTGCGGCAGAGACCCCACAGTTTGGCCGAACTGAGCCGCACCACCAATGCCCTGCACCCGACCCTGCGCAGCCTTCAAGAGCTCGAGGCGCGCCATCTCGTTCAGCGCGGCGGCCTCACCCCCACTGACTTGCTTCACGCCAGCGGGGATTTCACCCGCTGGGATCAAAAATCGGCGCGGCGCATGGCCCGCTTAATCGCCGATCTGTGCGGGTGGCCGCTGGATCGGCTGGCAATAGACCTGCTGGACGAAGTCACCCGGCGGCTGGCCGTGGCCTTGATGGCCCGCGAGCTGGCGTCAGTGGATTTGCTTAGCCCGCCAAACGAGGCCTTCCTGGATAGGATGCTGGGGCATGGCGGCACCCATTTTGAGGTCGACTTCACCCTCAAATTCCCCATTGTCGGCATCGGCGCACCCGTGGCCCGTTTTCTGCCAGCCGCCGCCGAACTGCTGCACACCCGGGCGGTCATCCCCGACGATGCCGATGTGGCCAACGCTATCGGCGCCATCACCAGCCAGGTGGTGGTGCGGCGCCAGTTGTCCATTCGCCCCGATGACCAGGGGCGATTTCAGATCGAGGGCGTCACCGACCAGCGCCGTTTTGCCTCCCTCGACCAAGCCGATCACCACGCCCTTGAAACGATTTGCGAGCAAGTGCGCCGCTTCGGCCGCTCGGCCGGCACCAGCCAACGGCAAGTCACCATCCAACGCCAGGATCGCCTCACCCCCACCGCTACGGGTGAAACCATTTTCCTGGAAAGAACACTGACAGCCGTGTTACGGGGACTGCCGGATTTGGCTCTGATCGATGCGGTGGCGGACCGGTCAGTGGGGCAGGATTCGGAAAGTAATCACACCCCCCTGGCCCCCCTCAAGGGGGGATTTAATGAGTAGCGGGGTCAAACACAGAAGATGAAAAGAAACTGCGCGATGCCTTAGACATCCCTCAAGGGGGGGATTTAAAGAGTGTCGTGGTCAAGTAAAAACGGACACTGGATTAAGCAGCATTCCGGTACATTTGTAGTGGGTTCGAAGGGTAGATTTTTTGGACAGCAAGCTCAGGGACGCATTGGGTCCTAAGGGCAGCTGGGTCAAGATCTGAATTTCGGGCGCTGCGGGATCAAGCTCGCACAGAGAAAAGGTCAGAAGGCAACGTCCCGATTGAACCACCAGAATTTATGGCTTGCATCGGTGCCACTTGAAATCAAAGCCAAAAGAACCCACCGCATCCCAACCCACAAATCCCCCCTTGAGGGGGGCCAGGGGGTGTGGCATTCTAATCAAGCGACCGTTGAATTTCCACTCCATTGTCAAAGACCTATCGTTAAGCCACAAAGGATGATGCAATGAACCAGAGCAACTATCGCACCCAACGAACACCGTTTTTTTCCCTGCTCAGCGACGACGATAAACAGGAGATCCACCTAGCCGCCTTACATGTACTCGAAAAAACCGGGTATCGCATCCTGCACGAAGGGGCCCGCGCCATGCTCAAAAAAGCGGGCGCCGTTGTCGAGGGCGAAGTGGTCAAGATCCCGCGTTTCATCGTTCAGCACTGCCTGGGCACTGTTCCCAAGGGCTTCGATCTCTACGACCGCGACGGCAACTGGTGTTTCACCGTGGCCGGCCGCAAGAGCTACTACGGCACCTCCACGGCCAGCCCGCGCACCCGCGACGCGGTCACCGGCGAGATCCACGAAACGCGCATCACCGACATGGCCACTTCGGCCCGTGTGGCCGATGCCTGCGAGCACATCGACTGGATCATGCCCATGGGCACAGCTCAGGACGTGCCCCAGCGCTGCGCCGAGCTGTTCGAATTCGAGGCGGTGGTGCAAAACACGGTCAAGCCGATCATCTTCTGCGCCTACTCGCCCGGCGGCCACCGTGGGGTAATCGAAATGGCGGCTGCGGTGGCGGGCGGCCTGGAAGCCCTGCGCCAGCGCCCCTTTATCGTCTCCTACCCCGAACCCATCTCGCCTCTGCTCTACCCGCGCGATGTGACCGAGAAGGTGCTGACCTGCGCCAGCTTCGGCATCCCCCAGATTCCGGGATCAGCTCCCCAAATCGGCGCCACGGCCCCGGTGACTGTGGCGGGTGGTATCGTGCTCACCATCGCCGAAGCGCTCATGGGCCTGGTGCTGGCCCAACTGGCGGCGCCCGGCGCCCCGGTGCTTTTCGGAGGATCCCCCACTACTTTCGACATGGCGCGCGGTCACATGACCTACGGTGCCCCGGAAACCCAGCTCATGTTCGCCGGCTATGCCGAAGTGGCCCAGACCTATGGTTTGCCCACCTGGGGGCTGGCCGGCGCCACCGATTCCAAAACCCCCGACGCCCAGGCCGGAATTGATGCCACTTTTTCTCTCTTAATTCAAACTCTTGCCGGTCTTAATATCATCCACGACATTGGCTATCTCGACAGCGGCATGGTCTGCTCGGCCGAGATGCTGGTGATGGGCAATGAGATATGCGGCCTGGTCAAACGCTTTTTACAGGGCGTCAAGATCGATGCTGATACTCTGGCCACCGAGGTGATTGATGCCGTCGGTCACGGCGGTCATTTTCTGCAATCCCCGCACACCCTGAAACACTTCAGGTCGGAAATGTGGCACTCGCGCCTGCTGGTGCGCGAGCCCTACGATGTGTGGCAGGGCAAGGGTGCCAAGGAGATGGAGGCGCGTGTCAAAGAGCGCCTGGACGAGATCATGGAGACCCATAAACCCAAGGCACTGAATGATAACATCGTGGCACAGCTTGCCGAACTGCGGCGTCAAGGCGCCGGGCTGACAAGGCGGGAAAGATAGGGGTTGCCCTATCTGCAACCCCTTGATATAATTGGTGGAGATGATGGGATTCGAACCCACGACCTCAGCGTTGCGAACGCTGCGCTCTCCCAACTGAGCTACATCCCCGTCGAATCGATCAGCTACCTATTGAAAGTGGGCGCACCATAACAGATTTACTGCGCCGGGTCAATTATCCAGATTATTACAAACTTTCCTGAATTTTTCATTAAAATCTAATGGGCTTCGTCGCATCATTCTCTTCTCTATTACTTTGACAAATGAATCATAATCATTTATAAAATGGCAACTATCATGAGGGTTTTAAACATCGGTCGGTAATGATCACTGCTCGCTACTGCTCGTGATAACAACTTCAAATTGCCTTTTTTGACCACTGTTTCATCGCTTCCCTGCAATGTCATATCATTGCCGGGTGCCTACACCGTCGACCACATTGCCGTTAACCTTATTTTAAATTTTAACGTTCATTCAATGGCCAAAATGGTTGTAGGGCGTACGTCAAAATCGCCGGTCGCTTGTCCGGGAAAAATTCCACGCATGATCTGACGTTAACATATTCGACCCGCTGACGGGGCCGGCTTTGCCACACCTCGCAACCGTCGTCGCCAGCAATAGAGGATTCAACGATGAAACGACCAATCGCCGCTGGCTTGCTTGGCATAGCCATTGGCGTATTGGGTATTTTGATCAGCGCAACCCCCCTGGGCGTGATGTTGGCGCAGAACGTCGGCCTGCACGGCCTGTTTCAGATGCGCGGCCCTCGCGAGGCACCACCCGAGACTATAATCGCCACCATGGACATGGCCTCGGTCAACCACTTCGATCTCGACGCCAAGCCCGAAAACTGGCCCCGCACGCTGCACGCCCGGCTGATCGATCAGCTTGCCGCTAGCGGCGCGCGCGCCATCGTCATGGATATCCTCTTCGAGACCCCCAAAAACGCCCGGGATGATCAGCGCCTGGCCGAGGCCTTTGCCAAGGCCGGGAACGTTATTTTGTGCAGTTCCATCCAGATCCAGAAATCACCCCTGAAAAGCGACACTCCCGGCAAGGATCATCGTGGCGCGGCCAATATCGAAAAACTGATCACGCCACTACCCGAACTGGCGCGTGCGGCCGTAACCCAGGCCCCATTCCCCCTGCCCAAACGGCCGGTCAAAGTCAGCCAGTTCTGGTCGTTTAAAACCAGTGCCGGGGACATGCCCACGCTGCCCGTTGCCGCCCTGCATCTCTATCTGGCCGACCACTACGAGACATTGATCGCGCTTTTGGAAGATAGCGGCGCAACCCTGCCGTCAGACATGCCCGGCACCCGCCAGGCCCTGCTGCAAAACGGCAACATGCTGCAGGCCATCCATCTGCTCAAGGGCCTTAGCCGCAGCGATCCGGTTCATTTTAGACGGGCGCTGGACCAGCTCACCCAAGCCAACCAAAGGGGCTATCACGACCAACACGCCGCCCTGCGCGCCTTGCTCACCCTCTACACCGGCGCCGACAGCCGCTACCTAAACTACTATGGCCCGCCCGGCACCTTGCGCACCGTGCCCTACCATCGGATCTTCGAAACCACCGCTGAAAAGGCCGCCGTGGACCTCAGCAACAAGATCGTCTTCATCGGCCTCTCCCAACGCCTGCGGCTCGATCAAGAGGACGGCTACTACACCGTCTACAGCCGCGACGACGGCTCCGACATCAGCGGCGTGGAGATCGCAGCCACGGCCTTTTCAAACCTGCTCGACGACTCATGGCTGAGACACCTGCCCAAAGGCGCAGAGGTCGCCCTGATGATAGCGTGGGGAGTGGTGGTCGCTTTTGCCGTCTACTACCTGCCCCTTTCCATCTCCCTGCCGGCCGTGCTGGCCATTGCGGCGGCCTACGCCGGACTGGCTTACTGGCGCTTTTCAGCGGCCAACTCATGGTGGCCCGTGGCGGTACCGCTGCTGGTGCTGACCCCGGTGGGCTACCTGAGCGCGCTGATGCTCAAGCACCGCGACGTTCAGCTCGAGCGCCGCAACATCCGCAAGGCTT
Organism: uncultured delta proteobacterium; assembly: GCA_963783425.1. Taxonomy (GTDB): domain Bacteria; phylum Desulfobacterota; class Desulfobacteria; order Desulfobacterales; family QNYZ01; genus CAWANO01. The sequence continues at coordinate 37,805 of CAWANO010000018.1, read as the reverse complement.
TCGGCATGTACCTGCCCGACACGGTAGTCAACCGGCTCGCCAAGGATATCTCTCAGGTGACATCCGATGCACGCATGGTTCACGGCACGTGCCTTTTCGCCGACGCCGCCCAATACACGCCACTGGCCGAAGCCTTGCCGCCCGATGAGTTGCGCCATTACCTGAACCGCTACTATGAAATTATCTTCAAGCCCATTCGAGATCAAGGCGGCATCATCTCCGACGTGGTGGGCGACGCCGTGCTGGCACTGTGGCCCACCGCGGGGCCAGACACCGAGTCACGTCACGCCGCCTGCACCAGCGCTCTCAAGATCAATACGGCGCTCGCGCAGGCCAAACCCATCCAGGGCCAGCCGGTGCTGCCCGCCCGCATCGGGGTACACGCCGGACACATGCAAATAGGCAATGTGGGCGCCATCGATCACTATGAATACCGCGCCGTGGGCGAGGTGGTGAACACCGCCTCGCGCATCGAAGGCATGAACAAGCATCTGGGCACTCGCATCCTGGCCTCAGCCGCCGTGCTCGATGGCATCGACCACTTTCAGCTGCGGCCGGTGGGCAGCTTTCTGCTGGTCGGCAAATCGAACCCGGTGGCCCTTTTCGAGCTTTTGGGGCTCAAAGCGGTCGCCAACCCGCAACTGGCCGACCTGTGCGACCTGTTTCAGGCCGGGCTGGAGCAGTTCCAGCGTCGCGCCTGGCCCAAGGCCGAGGCGCTCTTCACACGTGCCATGGCACTGAACGGCCGCGACGGTCCTTCCTCCTTTTACGTCGAGCAGTGCCGCCGTTTCCTCAACCATCCACCAGGCGAATCTTGGCAAGGCGACATCGTAATGGAGATGAAATGAGAAAGGAACCTCCAGTGAATCCCAAAAAAGACCATTTAACCCACCTGATGGCTGCGGTGGTGTTGGCGCTTCTTCTCGGCAGCTCCACTGCCTTCGCGCAACCCTGCGATCCTTGGGCCGCCAAACTCGTCTCGGTTCAGGGCGAGGTGACGGTGCAGCGCCATGGGCAAAACCAGTGGGAACCGATCGGCTACAACGGGCTGATCTGCCTGGGGGATATGCTGCGGGTGGGCAGAAACAGCCGCGCCAGCGTCATGTTGGCCGGCGAGGGGCTGTTGCGGCTCGACGCCTATACCACCTTGCGCTTGCCCGAGCCTGACAGCGACACCAGCTTCTGGATCGAACTAGTCGAGGGCGTGGGCCACTTCTTCAGCCACAAGCCGCGCCACCTCAAGGTGCTGACGCCCTTTGTCAACGGCAATGTGGAAGGTACCGAATTCACCGTCAGCGTCAGCGCCGATGGGGCCGTCTTCAGCGTGCTGCAGGGACGCGTGCGAGTGGTCAACCAGCTGGGCGACCTGCTTCTCAGCTCGGGCCAAAGCGCCTCGGCCCGCCAGGGCGCCGCCCCGGTTTTCGACGCCCAGGTGCGACCCGAAGACGCCGTGCAGTGGGCGCTCTACTACCCGCTGATCGGTGATTTCGGCGACACGGTCCTTGAGAGCATCGACGATCTCGACCAGCGCAACCAGGCCCGCGCCGCCCTGGAGGCCCAACACCGGGGCGACCCGGCCGCGGCCCTCTCCTTGCTAGAGGAGATTCCCGATGATATCGAAAACGCGAACCTGTATACGTTTCGGGCCGGTCTGGCCCTGCAGGTGGGACGCGTTGAGCAGGCCCAGGCCGACATCGCCCGCACCCTGGACCTGAGATCCGATCACAGCGAAGCCCTGGCCCTGAAGTCGGTTATTGCGGTTACCCTGAACCAAAGGCAAGCGGCCCTGGCGCTGGCCCAACAGGCCGTGGATGCCAATCCACTCTGGGCCAACGCCCACCTGGCGCTATCATATGCCCGGCAGGCCGGCTTCGATATCGAGGGCGCCCTGGACAGCACCGAGACCGCCGTGGCCCTGGCGCCCGAGAACGCCATAGCCTGGTCGCGCCTATCCGAGCTGCAGCTTTCAATGGCCAATCTGGGCAAGGCCCTGACCGCCGCCCAGCAGGCCGTCGACCTCAACCCCAACCTGGCCCACACCCAGACCGTTCTGGGATTTGCCTACCTGATGCAAATCAGGATCGACCAGGCCGTGCAGAGCTTCGACAAAGCCATCGCTCTCGATCAGGCCGCCCCCCTGCCCCGCCTGGGTTTGGGGTTGGCCACCATCCGTCGCGGCAACCTGGCCGAAGGGCGCAGCCAGATCGAAATCGCCGCCAGCCTGAACAGCCGCAACGCCCTGATACGCAGCTACCTGGGCAAGGCCTACTTCGATGAAAAGCGTGACGACCTAGCCGGTGACCAATACGCGATGGCCAAGTCGCTCGACCCCAACGACCCCACGGCCTACCTGTACGACGCCCTACGCAAGCAGACCGCCAACCGCCCGGTGGAGGCCATGCAAGACGTGAAGCGATCCATCGCCCTCAACGACAACCGAGTCGTCTTTCGCTCACGCCTGCTGCTCGACCAGGATCTGGCCGCGCGCAGCGCCAGCCTGGGGCGCATCTACAACGACCTCGGCTTCCAGCAACTGGCCCTGGTGGAGGGCTGGAAATCGGTCAACACCGACCCGTCCAACTTCTCGGCCCATCGCCTGCTGGCCGACTCTTATTCGGCACTGCCGCGCCACGATATTGCCCGCGTCAGTGAGCTGCTGCAAAGCCAGCTTTTGCAACCCATTAACCTGACACCCATCCAGCCTCAACTGGCCGAGAGCCAACTGGGCATCATAGACGGCACCGGCCCTTCGGACCTCTCTTTCAACGAGTTCACACCCCTGTTCAGCCGCAACCGGGTGGCGCTGCAGGCCAACGGTGTTGCCGGCGGCGACGATACCCTGGGCAACGACTTGGTACTGTCAGGTCTTTACGGGGTCAACTCGTTCAGCCTGGGGCAGTTTCATTACGAGACCGACGGTTTCAGGGAGAACAACGACAATGAAATAAATCTCTACAATGCGTTTTATCAGGTCAGTCCCTGGTACCACACCAGCATCATGGCCGAATATCGATCAGATGAAAATAAATTCGGTGACTTGACGCTGCGGTTTTCTCCGGATCTGTTTTACACGGATGAGCGCCATATCGAAGAGTCTGATTCGCTGCGGCTGGGCATGCGGCATGCTTTTTCGCCCCGCTCGAACCTTATCGCCACGCTCATTTTCGAAGACGCCGATGGGAATCTGACCAATGACTTTGTCGAGTATGACGTATCCACCGAAGGCTACAACGCTGAAGCGCAATATCTTTATGATGCCAGCCACCTGAATATCATTGCCGGGGCTGGCTATTTCGACGCCGACGAAGTGTTGACCCTCTCCATTATGTCCGGCCCGCCCGAGAGCTTGGAAGAAAATATACGGCATACCAGCGCTTACCTCTACTCCATGGTCGAATTTCCCCAAACCGTGACCTGGACGCTCGGCGGGAGCGCCGACTTCTTTGATGCAGCCGATCAGTTCGAACAATTCAACCCCAAGCTGGGGGGCAGTTGGGACCTGCTCCCATCCACCACCATCAGGGCCGCCGCCTTCAGGACTTTGCAAAAAGGGGCTATCGCCGACCAGACCATCGAACCCACCCAGGTGGCCGGGTTCAACCAGTTTTTCAGAGATTATCAGCGCGATGATATCTGGCGCTACGGCGCGGCCATCGATCACAACTTCACCGATCGCCTTTTTAGCGGCATCGAGATCTCCAAACGGGAGATTGAGACATCTTACATCGACCTGGACCTAAACGAAGCGCGGGCCGATTGGGAGGAGGAGCTTGCCAGAGTCTACCTGAACTGGACACCTTTGAATTGGTTGTCGCTGAGCGTGGAATACCAGTTGGAGCGCTTTGATAGGGTTCTGGAGAATACCGGCCCGGCGCAGATCCTGGAGCTGGAAACACACAAGGTGCCCCTGGGCATAAAAGTTTTTTGCCCCTATGGGTTTACCGTTGAACTTAAACCCACCTATGTCGACCAGGAAGGCCTGTTCGATATCAATGACTACATGTTCACCGGTATCTACCCGGAACCGGGCAGCGACCAGTTTTGGACCACGGACGTGGCGATCAGCTACCGCCTGCCCCGGCGATTCGGCATACTCTCCGTGGAAGCCAGGAACCTCTTCGATGAGGAATTTCAGTTCCAGTCCATGGACTGGGCGCGTCCCGAACTTTACCCGGAGCAGTTAGTGCTGGTTAAACTTTCGCTCTCTTTTTAACGGGTTTTCATCAATCATCAATGCAAAGGAGGTCTTTAAATGGGTATTGCGGACAAGGATGCATTTTGGGTCAAGATCAAAAGAACCGAACGCAAAGACACCGAGGGCAAGCGGATTGTCGAATACGCTGTCGATGATGTTAGGGAAAACCTGCAAGATGAAAGCTGCGATGAGTACAGCCTGGAAGATCTCAGCCGCATGATGAAAAAGAACGATGAATACATCACGGAGATGAGAAACGTGGAAATACAGGTCATGCGGATTCAGAAGGAGGCGGACTTAAAAACCGAAAACAACCGAACGTGTGTTATCAGTGGCAGACTAGTCAGGTGTTAACATTGACGCTTTTCATCGGCGGTGTCAGGCCGATTTCACCGTTTTTATGTTTTGAATGACAAGGAGATCGAAAAAATGTCGTGTACCGACGATCGAAAAAAACAAGGGATTGCCGATAAAGAATATTTCTGGGTAAGGATTTTTAATGATGGCAACAAATACCATGTCGTTGCGGTCCGCGAGGATCATCGCGGCGAGCCGGTGGAAGATAAGGAGGGGTGCCATCCAATGATTCCCTTACCAGAACTGTGTAACATCATGCGTGAAAAAAATGAAGTTATCACCGAAATGCAAAGTGTCGAAATACACATCGTACGCATTCAACACGCCGATGATATCGGCACTCCTAACAACAGGAAATGTGTTGTGAACAGCAGAATAGTTTCATGTTAAAATAACCTGATAGCCTCATTGAAAGTGGCATTGGTTCAGAATAACGGCCTGTTTCTCCTGATGTTAAAATTTCGGAGATTCAGGCCGTTTTCTCTGAAGAACAGCAGGGCTATTTTCCAAAAAAGCGACCCTGATGACCAACAGCGATAGAATCCCGCTCAAGCCGTTGATGAGCACGTCGTGCCAAGTAAAATGGCGGTTGGGCAGGATGCCCTGAATGACCTCGTCCATGGCACCGGCCGCAATGCAAATGGCGGCGCCCACCAGATAAAGGGCACTGCCGTAATTGTCGAAATCGATTTTAAGGGCATTGTACAGTAGGACGCCCAACAACCCATACTGGGCCATGTGGATCTTCTCCCCCGGGTTCTTCTCCATTTTCAGCATAACGAAAAAGAGGGCCACGAAACAGCAGAGAATCACATAGCGCCACACCCGCCGCTCTTTTCTGACCCGCACCAGATGGCAGAGTATTGACAGCCCCACCGTTAAATAAAGCCCATACTGCGCCACCACGCCCCGCCCGTCGAACAGTGCGTTAAATCGCTCCCACAATGCGGGCATCGCGCCCAGGGATGCGTAGGTGACGCCAATGTAGGTGATAGTGACGGCCCACCATGCTGCGCGCATCTGCTTGTCGGTCATAGTGGCAAGAATAGCACGTCATCGTCGGCTTGTCAGCCTTTGGTTGGGCTTGTCCCTCCACGCTGAACCTTCATATCTGGTCAAGAGCGGTATAAACATCGATCAATCCCGCCCCTGTGGCCCCATCCGCCCCGAACCCGGCGGGCATGCCCCCGGCGTTTTCATTGCTGGCCGGATTGGCGTTGCCGAGGGTGACGTCCCGGCAACTGCGGCGCAAAATCTGCTTGATGTCGCCGGGCGCCAGATCGGGGTCCGCCTGCAGCATCAGCGCACAGGCCCCGGCCACTTGCGGCGCCGCCGCCGATGTGCCGCTGAAGACCCCCCAGCCGTCGTCCGGGGCGGTCTCGTCGGTGGCGCTTTCACCGGTGTCAATCTGGCAGCCGCATTGAATGGGCAGCATGATGTATTCGGCATGGTTTTCGGCCATACCCACCAGACCGCAAAAATCGGGAACATGGCGGCCGGGATAGATCTTGCTGTCGAAGGCGCTGGCGTAGTCAGAGGCTGTCATGGCACCGTCCTCGGCCACGAAAACACCCCCCGCCGATATCACGTCGGGCATCATGCCCGGAAAGCCCACATGGCCGTTTCCGGAGGAAAAGACCACCACCACCACGTCGGCCACCGCCGCCTGGATCTCCGCCTCCAGAGCGCGTAGCGAGTTGGGCAATGCGGTCAGGTGGTCGTTGCTGATGCGGTTGCCGTAAATGTCCGTTGGGCAGAGATCGTAACCCATGCTGATCGAGATCACATCGGGATTGTGCCGCAGTGCTTCCTGAAACCCTTCCAGCATGCTGGCCCCGAGATAGGGGTCATCCTCATTATCGACCTTCACGCCGATAAAGGTAATGTCCGGCGCCACGGCAAACAGGTTGGCTGATTCACCCGTACCGTGGCCGACCCCATCGAGATCGACTTTGTTTGCACCGGGCGCCAACGTCACGGCTGAGTTATACCCCATCTCCTGAAAATAGGGATGTCCGTGGGAAAAACCGCTATCCACCATGGCCACGCGCACGCCGGCGCCGGTGATCCCCTCCCGGTGCGCCCGGGCCGCATTGGTCAACAAGGCCACATCGCCCGGCACGCGCAGATGGTGAAAGCTGACGTGCGGTGGCAACGGCGACGGCGGCGGATTGAAACGGTAGTTCATGTAGTAGTGGGGCCACTGGATGTAGGCATCGTCGATCAGTTCGATGATGGCGGGGTCCGGGTCCCAAGGAGCATTTTTTTTCGGGAAATAGACCGAGTCGCTGGAAGGCCGGGTCGTTTTGTCGCTCCGCATGGCAAAAGGGGTGAGCTTGGTGCCGAAAACGCGTTCGAAATCCTTTTTAAGCCCCCTCACCACAACCGCCATGCGGCCGCGGCTGCTGACGCGAAACCCCTCGTTTTCCAGGGCGGCTATGCCTTTACCGATGGTTTGTTCGTCCGGCTGGAACGATCTCACCACATCGGCGGTCATAGGTACGTCATACCGAACCAGCCCGAGCCCATCCGCCGGCCGCTTGAAGGTGACCGCGATGCGCAGCTCTTGGGAGGGTTTCACGGAAACCCGACCTTTCTTTCCTGTGGCGGACGGCTTCTCTGTAGGGGTCGTCTTTTTAGTGGAAGCTTTTTTCTTCGTCGGCATAGTGAACCTCCTTTTAAAGGGGAAATTTGACGCCTACTGCCCGAAGCGGCGGCCCGGCGGCATGACGCCGATGGTTTCGATATATGGCCGAAGTTCCTGGGGTACCGTCAAGTCGGCATCGACGACATAGCCCCCCGGCGCCCCGAAATCGCGTTCGTTTGCAGGCCGGGGCGGCACCGGCTGTGCCGAAACGCCGAAAACGCGTTCAAACACTTCGGGGTCTATCCTGAAACTGATGGAGGTGCGCCCGGTGGCAGAAGCCTGAAAACCGAGGCTTTGCGCGATTTTCTGAATCTCGGCGATGGTCGCCGGCTTGCGGGCGGATGGTTTCAAAGTCATGGCCACATTGATGGAAGGTTTCATTGGCGGTGCTCCTCTTGTGATTCGACAGATTCAATGGACCCGTAAAAAGCCGACCTTCAGCTTATTTCCACGGCGGCGGGAATCAATAATTTTTCTATCATACTGAATCCCCACCCTCACTACTACTTAAGAGGGCAGGCTTTGTGCGGGGATGACGTTGGTAAAAAATTATCGGCTTTTTCCGAACCATTAGATGCTACCACAAACGCAGTGAAAGCGGCTTGTCCGCCGTTTGTGTGGCGGGCAATCTCCACAGCCGTTGCTTGTTGAGGATGTGATGCCGACAGTCACCGCAATTCCCGCATGGCTGGTGTCTCCCGCAATGACAACAACTCATACCACGATCAGCCGTTTACGGCGATATGGTTCGATGAGATGGGCGTGTTCAGATCAGGCTTGAAGGAACTGTTACCAAACTTGGCAACGCCGGCGGGAAATCCGCCATTTTCAATATTTTCAGCGGCCTGAATTTCCCCCCTTTTGTACAACGTCACCGCGGCATGGGAGGGAGCGGCGCCCACTTTACTTTCCTCCTCGCCGCAATATCGCAGCACCAGGCAAAGGTCCGCGAACACCATGGAGGCATTCAAGCAGTATAGCAAAACCACCGGTGAAAAACCCCGCAACAGGTGGGCCGTAATACCCGACAAGTATCCCGTGAAAATTATCATCAGAAAAGCCGGACTCTTACCGCCCGCCGAACGGCTGCGCAGACTTTTAGCAATAGCAAAGGGCCAGGCGCTGCCAAAACAGATCAACATGAATGCTTCAAATAGTTCAATGGGCATCGGTTCTTCCTTTTCTGACAGGCACCGGTCAGTTGGAGATTTATTTGCGCAGTTGCCTTGATGGGGATGGTCGCGCACGGGGAGAGAGTTTGCAGGCAGGAGCCGAATTTTAGGGGCCGGGTTGTCTTTCGGGTGCCAGCGTCGGTTGGATCAACCGCGGCTTTAGGGTTTCGGCTGTGGCGATATAAGCCCGGAGGGCTTTAGCTCCCGTGCGCGACCGGAGAGATTGTCGGTAATGCATGGACCCTGCCGACCCGTTCTACCGGTAGCTGCGATGGGCAATGGTTTATAAAAGATCAGATCACGTTGGTTTGTTGGTATTCATCATGCCCGGTAATTTGGTATGGAGCGATGAATGCACGGTCTGACGAATGGTGGCAGTCTACTGTGCCGAAATCTCTCTCATCAATCTCGCGTAGACCTCTTCCGGATGCACGGACTGGGCAAACAACTGGTTCAAATGGAACTGGACGCGATGGGCATTCAGCGGCACCTTTTTGGCCGTCAGGTATTCGATTACCTGGTCGCGGTTGGATTGCACAAAACCGCCTTTGACAATGGCCCGAATGGCTATCTTGCGAATGTTGACACTGCTGGAATCGAGCAGGTCGGCTTTGGCCTTGCACTTGCCGATAAAGTCGTCGACAAAGGCGCCGTAGGCTTGGGCTGAGTCAGTAGTTGCCGTCTCTCCACAAAGGCCCGTCAGGGTCCATCCAAAAACCAGAAACAGTGTGCCGGCGATCGCGATAAAAAGTTTGCTTTTCATGTTCCCCTCCTTCTGTTGGTTGATTTTTTTCAAACCTGCTTGTCGATGTTGGCGACTTTAGGTTTTTCTTGCCGCTCTGGTTGTTTTTACTGCAGGGTTCGTGCCAATGGAAAATATTGGCTTTAATCTTCCTTTATTATGAATCTATCCTCCTGATATCATGCATATTTAAAATGTTTTGGCATACGGCCCGTTGGGGATGACCACGGCTATGTTGTCAAGTTAGTTTACTGTTTATGCGTCGTTAATCGCATAGAAACTTTACGCACTCGGCAGACTAGTGTCGCGTCACGTTTGAAATGTCGTAAGATCGCGCCGCAATTTTTTTTTGTGTCTGCAAGGCACACTTTTTGACATATCGTTTTCTCCTATATGTCTGAAAGCGTAACTCAGCAAACGCGAAAAAGGGCAAGCAAAGTGCACTATTTCAAGCGTAACGCGACACTATATTGTGGACGCAATGACTTTAAGTCTTCAAGGTCATAGAGACGGCAAGGGGCATAATTAAAGGAAGAGGAAATGACGGAAACGAGACAGGGTGCACTTCGGTAAGGCCAGCACGCCATTTTTTTCATGTTCATTGCGAGAAGCGCCAGCGACGCTGTTTAACCGCCAGCCTTGTGGTGGTTTTACCCGCCGGTGGTGTGGCGGGTAATCTCCGAACCTGTTGATATCACAACTTAGACGGAGATCACCCCACCCCACAAAAAGATTAGAATAGCAGTTGAGCTTTTTTCAAAACGTTTTGAAATTGGCTCAGTTGTAAAACGATACTTCGGCTTGGGAGGGGGGTGTTCGCGCACGGAGAGAGAGGTTGCGGGTGGGAACCGAACAGAAGGCTTGCCGGATCGATGCAGCGTTTGGTTTGGTAACTCGGCAATTATTGTTTCGGTTTGGGCAGATAAGCCTTGATCGGCTTAAATCCCGTGCGCGACCGGTGTGAACTGGCGAAAAGCAGTGCCGATATTAATCGGTCGAATCGATCGCTTCCGTCAAATCCAGCGTTTATGTAAAGGAGCTTTAGGGTCAGAGCGGTTGGGTGAACCGCCCTGGTGGCCCTCCAGTTCCGTGGGCCGTCATTTTGACGCCCACGGGGTGAGGCCTTATACGAACCAAGGCCATGTATGTAAACAAATTTCACATTTCTTACTCGTAGATTGGTTCCTTTGCCAGTACTGTGTAAACCTCTTGCGGGCTTACTTGCGCAGTAAACTGCTGGTTGATGACATACTCCACGCGTCGCGGATTCATGGGCACATTGTTCTCCAACATATAACGCACCAACTCGGCCTGGTTATCCCGTACATAGGCGCCCTTGACCGTATCGCGCACGGCGGCCTTGCGGATGCTGAGGCTTTTGGCATTGAGCAACTCGCCTTTGCAATCACACTTTTCGAGGTAATCTACGATAAATGCGGCATAGGCCAGCGAGGGCTCCATATTGTCTGTAACGTGCCCGTAATCCATGTCATAATCGGCCCTGAAGGCCGCCTGCACCATGGATGGCTGCAGGCCGTCGGTATAGTGTCCGAAGTCTGTATCATACCCGCCAATTGGCGCGACGGCTTTATGGGTAGCGACATCTCCGCAGAAGCCCGTCAGCCCTCCGCCACACACCACCAACACTGTTGCCATAACGGCGATGAAAAGTTTGCATTTCATTGTGTCCTCCTTCGGCTTGGGGTTCCCGGTTTATTGAGTTCAAAGGGTTGCGGTTCCAGTATTGCTCTTGTCTTTCCACACTGCATATGCCGTGCCAACTGCTTGCATGGTTGCCGCGTTGATCTTTAAAGACCGATGTTTACTGGCCATTCAGGAGATATTTAATTTTAATGAACACGCCATTTTCCGGACAATCATGGCCACTCATTTCGAAAACGTGAAATTGCTTTACGATTTTTGCCTCCTAAATCGTAAAGATCATTGACAAAATTTCATTGTGCCAGTATGAAATAATTGTTTTTCCGACGGTTTTATCGCATGGGTGCCGGCAATACCGTGAAAATTTACTTGGGATCGAGGGTCGCCGGAGGTAACGGGTGGCCTTGGCGCTATTTTGCGCCATGGTTTTGTCACGCCACTGTTTGGGTCTGTTAGGAGCTGCCGATGACATCCAAGAAATCCGATGTACCATTGACCAACCAGGAGCTGGAGATATTTCGCCAGATTGCCACCGCTTTGCACGCCATCAATGATCTGGACGAACTCCTCGAGCTGGTGCTAGGACTGGTTAAAGCCGTGCTGGGCATTGAGGGGTGCTCCATCGCCCTGCACGACCCGAACGCCAGGGAGTTTTATTTCATCCGCACCATCGAAGACCTGCACCAAGCCGAGTCAGAAGACGGTATCGAGTTGCGCTTTCCCGAAGATGTGGGCGTTGGCGGGGATGTCTACCAGAAAAACCAAACCGCCATTATCAATGATGTGACCGAAAACCATCGTTATTTTTCCAAAATGGACGCCAAAAGCGGCTTCATCACGCACTCTATGATCTGCGCCCCGCTACGAGCCCGCAAGCGGGTGATCGGACTGATTTACGCCCTCAACAAGCTCGAGGGCGACTACACCGCCAACGATGCGCGCCTGCTGGAACTGGTGTCGGGCACCATCGCTATTGCCATTGAAAACGCCAGGCTCTACGGGGAGCTGAAGCGGCGAACCACTCAGCTCGAGGGGGAAAACCGACGCCTGCTGGATCAGATTCAGGACCGCTTCAATCTACAGGGGGTCATCGGCTCCAGCCGGGCCATGCAGCAGATCTTTGCTACCGTGTCCAAGGTAATCCCAACCCCGACCTCAGTGCTGATCCAGGGCGAGACCGGCACCGGAAAAGAGCTGATCGCCCGCGTGATCCACTACAGCGGTCCCCGCAAGGACAAACCCTTCGTGGCCGAAAACTGCGGCGCCCTGACCGAAACACTGCTGGAAAGCGAACTTTTCGGGCACGTCAAAGGGTCTTTCACCGGCGCGGTGAGCAACAAAAAGGGGCTTTTCGAACTTGCACACGGCGGAACCTTGTTCCTGGACGAGATCAGCGAAACCTCCCTCAACCTGCAGGTGAAACTGCTGCGCGTGCTCCAGGAGGGTCAGGTGCGCCCCGTGGGCGGCTCACGCGCGGTGGATGTGGACGTGCGCGTGATCGCCTCTACCAACCGCGACCTGCTAAAGGAGATCAAGCGGAAACGGTTTCGCGAGGACCTCTACTACCGCGTCGCCGTTTTCCCCATCACTCTCCCCCCGCTGCGCGAGCGGGGTTCCGACGTTGTCTTGCTGATCGATCACTTTCTCAAAGAATACGGACGCAAACTCGGCAAGCAGGATCTCAAAATTTCGCCCCGCGCCGCCGAGCTGCTATCGCGCTACAAGTGGCCGGGCAATATTCGCGAGCTGGAGAACGAACTCGAGCGCGCCATTGCCATGGCCGCGGATTCAACGGAGATTCAGGCATTGCACCTATCCAGCAGGTTAAGAGACGACGACGACTGTGGCCCCGAAATGCCCTCGATCAACGGCAAGCTGCCCGAGGCTGTTGCCGCTCTGGAACGTCACATGGTAACCAGGGCGCTGCAGGAGACCAAAGGCAACCGCACCCGGGCGGCCAAACAGGTGGGCCTGACCCGTCAGGGGCTGATCAACAAGATCAAGCGCTACAAGATCGACGCCTGAAAGTTTGGGTCAAATCGCCACAACCCACTTACGACACCACCGTATTTGCCATATGGGTCTACCCGGCCTGCTGAACCCAACCGCGTTTTCAGTTGCCTGAACAGGACATTTGGCCATTGCTGACTGATCCGCTTCACATCGGCCCAATGCGCCTTATAATGGTTGGATTGGCGGTTAAACCCGGTCCGGTTCGTAAGGGCGAACCCCTATGTTCGTTCTCACCCCCGTCTCCACGGCAATCACGTTATAAATTCAGTATAAAACCGGCTCGGTCGCGGTTGGCGAAAACAAATGGTACAATGACGAAACCATCAAAAAAACGATATGGAAAATGCCATGTCTACTAGAATCGTCCTCAAGGACGCCTATAAAACCTTCACCGCCGACCAGGACAAGGTGCTGCCGCCGGAAGAGACCGTGCGCAGATTCAAGGCGAGGTTGCAGCAGGTGGACTTGGAGATCCTCAAAGAAACCGTGCGCATCGACAACGGTCGCCTGGACATCCCTGTCTTTTTCAGCCGATGCGGCAAGGACGCCGCCACTCTGACCGGCACCAAGAAACAGATGGGTAAAGGCGCCACCCCCGAACAGGCCGAGGCCAGCGCGGTGATGGAGCTGGCCGAGCGCTTTAGTTTTTTCAGCTTTGTCAACACGCCGGCTAACTTCAAGGTGGCCACTTGCGGCCAAGTGGGCGACCGGGCGATGCCTTTCAAAATGATCGCCAGGTCTGTTCATGACGACTCCGCGGATCTTGGCGCGGCCCGCAAGATTTTCGAGCAAATCCCCATGCGCTGGACCCCGGCCTACAACCTCACCGCTCAGCGTGCGGTGATAGTGCCCTTCGACTGGTTTTACGCCATCAACGAGTTCAACGGCCCTTCAGCCGGAAACTGCCAGGAGGAGGCCTTGCTCGCAGGGTATCTGCGAAATCGTGGAACGCCACGTTTCCGCCCTGGTCAGCCGCAATCATATCCGCACTCCGGGTATTCGCCCCCACTCGGCCCGCGACAATGCCGTGCGTGGACATGACCGAAAAATACCGAAAAAGCCGGCATTCGTTTTTACCTATCGGATTTTACGCTGGACATGGGCATTCCCAGCGTGGGCATGCTGGCCTTCGATCCGGCCACGTTCCCGGAACAGAGCGAAATCGTATGGACCGCCGGCACCACCCCCGATCCGGAAAAGGCTTTGAGCCGCACCATGACCGAAGTGGCCCAACTGGCCGGCGACTTCAACACCGGCGCCAACTTTGTGGCCAGTGGTCTGCCCAAGTTTTACGCTCTGCAAGAGGCCGAGTATGTAACCACGCCGCGGCGTTTGCTCAATATCCAGGACCTCCCCGACCTCTCCGACAACAACATCCGCCTGGAGGTGGAGAACTGTCTCGCCGCTTTGCAGGATCGCGGTTTCGAGGTGCATGTGATCAACACCCGCCACGCCCAACTGGACATCCCCGCCTTTTACACCATCATCCCCGGCGCGCACTTCAGGGAGCGTGCAGCCGGAACGAGCGTGGGCATGTTCAGCACCAAACTGATCCGGCAAAATTTTGCGCCCGATCAGGCCCTTGACCACCTCATTGCGGCCGACCGTATGCTGCCGAAGAAGTACTACATCAACTTCTACATCGGCGCCACGCAACTCGACCTGGGGCGGCCCGATGATGCACTACCCTTCTTCAATAGGGCTCTGGAGCTCGATCCCGCCGCGGAAGATGCGCCCAGCATCTACTCCTACTTGGGCATCTGCCACAAAGATCTGGGAAACCTTCGCGACGCCCTGCAGGTTTTGGAGAAGGGTGCCGCCCTGGACAAGGAGCGCACCGACATCCACAACTTGATGGGTTTTTGCCACTACCAGCTCAAGGAGCACGCGCAGGCCATCAACTGCTTTGAGCACGTTATCAACCTCAATCCCAACTCGGCCATCGACTACGCCAACATCGGCTCCAATTATCGCGAACTGGGCCAGCGCGACAAAGCCATCCAATACTATCAGATGGCGTTGGAGATCGATCCAAGCATTGAGTTTGCCCGGGATAATCTGGTCCGCTTCGGTGTGCTGAAGGATTAGCAGGAGTGCCGCTATCCGGAAACTTGAGAAGTTATCCTCGCGCGGATTGCGGGTGTGTCAAATGCGAAGAGAGTTAATATGGACTGTTAACTTACTTATCTCAATGAGACGGCGTGACGTCCCTGTTCAAATACAGGTGGTATCGGAATAGCCGTCCGCACCTATTGCAGCTTAGCCGCTTCTGGCGCCGGGCGCACCACACCATCAATAGCCAGCTCCGTGGGCAGCGCGGCCGGGTCAAAAGAGGTTTGGCCAACCGCTTGATGAGGGTCCGGCGCTGGGGTGGCCTGCATTCCGTCTACAGTCCACCCCCGACCTTCCTGGACAAACTTGATGAAGAAAAAACCATGTTGGGGGGGCTGGCTGGGCATAGAACCGTCGTTCGCCTCCCCCACGTAAAGCAGCCCGGCTGTAAGCCCCATTTTCTTTAGCTCGACAAATTTGAGGCTGGCCACATCCGGCATGAGTTCGTAGAAAAAGGTGAGCTCTTCAGGGTTCAGTGCTTTACCAGCGGATGCCAGAGCGTTGCGCATGGTGCCGTAACTGTAGTCCGAACTAGTTCTTTTAAGCAGTGCCATATCGCCCACGGCATATGCCCGGCGGTGGTTGTTCCACACCCCTTCCAGTTCCTTGCGCAAGGCTTCCAGGGGCTGCTGGGCCTTTGTTGGCGGGAGCTTTCCGACAGGCTCGAGGGCCGTGGTGCCCAAGGCCTCTTCTACAATCGCGCTTTCTGGTGGCGGCGTCAACACTGTCAGAGCCGGATCCGATGCCTCCAGGGGCCGACCCTCGGCCTCGTCTACAACGTCCACATACTCGCCGTTAATCCAGCCGATTTTCCCCTCCGCCGTGCGCACCTCGAGCCAGTCGCTGCTTCGTGATAACACCTCGAGCCGATCGCCACCGCGAAGCACCGCCATCACCTCGCTTTGGGGCGTGCTCTGTTCGCGTAGATCCAAACGTGAAGCCGTCACCGTCGCGGTGGGCAGATAAGGCGGTTCATCCGTCGCTTCAGCATCGGTTAAAGGCTCTGATTCTGATGTTTCTTCTTGCGGCGGCGGCATCTGGTCAATGGTTCCCACCCGGGACTCTTTTCCGGCACAGCCGAAAAACAGTACCACCAATAAAACGATCCAGCCGATGCTAAGCGTGGCGCGCACGCGGGACTCCTTTGCTCTCATATGACTACCCAACATTTTTGCGTTGATTCCAGTTAATTCCCAACCGACCCTGATGATTAATCGGCAATCCGCGGCACTTACCGTGCAAGTGGCGCCGTCGTCGGGAATGGCTCGGGTACATCTATCGATTGAACCTTAACTTCGCCCCATCACTTCATCCGCTAAACTAATGTAATCCAGCGCACCGTAGGAGGTGGTGCGGTAATAAACCACCGGTTTTCCGACAAAAGCGCTTTCGGCGATGGTGGTGTTGGTACGAATCACGGTATCGAACAGGATCTCTTTTGTGCGTTCGTCACGCTTTAGTTTGTCCAAAACACTGCTGCTGACACGCGTGCGCGAATCGAAGAAGGTGGCCACAAGACCGGTGATCTTCAGATCAGGGTTGATCTCGGCCTGAACGGCACCGATGGTGTCGAAAAGTTCGGAGAGAGCCACGAAAGCGTAGGGGTGCGTCTGGCAAGGTATGATCACCTCGTTGGTGTAGCTGAGTACATTAACGGTCAGCAGCGACAGGCTGGGGGGCGTATCCACCAGAATGAAGTCATAGTTGTCATTGAGCGAGGCCAGAGCCTGTTTCAAGCTGTTTTCCCTGCCCACGCGGTCCACCAGCTCCACTTCGGCGCCGGACAGGTCCACGTGCGAGGGGATGATGTCGAGCCCCTTCCAGTCGGACTTTTTTATAGCCGCAAAGGGGTCGGCATTGGCGGGATCGATGATGAGGTCGTAGGTCGACGTATCGGAATCGGCCAGCTCGATGC
Organism: uncultured delta proteobacterium; assembly: GCA_963783425.1. Classification (GTDB taxonomy): domain Bacteria; phylum Desulfobacterota; class Desulfobacteria; order Desulfobacterales; family QNYZ01; genus CAWANO01. The sequence goes on along the minus strand of CAWANO010000018.1, from coordinate 20,990 downwards.
CAAGCCCCAGGGTTGCGTTCGCCTGGGGGTCCATGTCCACAACAAGAACCTGTTGATCGGCGCGTGCCAGCGCGGCGGCGAGATTGATGACGGTGACGGTTTTGCCAACGCCCCCTTTTTCGTTGATGACAGCGATAATCCTGGGTTTGGACTTTTCCATGGTAGAGGCCTCCTTGTGGTTATCCCGTTTCTGCCGTATGCGTTCGTCTACCGCGCCCCCCTTTACGGTCGATCACCGGTCGGGCGGTTTTTGGGACAGTTCGGCGATACGCCGGCGCTGCTGCGCCAGCTCTTCGGAAGCGGCCGTTGCTTCTTTGATCATATCTTCCAAGGCCGTGGCCGTGGCGGCTTCGTCAAGTTGCCGGGATTTGATCGATGTCACCATCTCCGACAAATCGGATTGGTGCGTGGCAAACTGTGCCATCAAGCCTTCGTGCAGGGCGTTGACCAGCAAATCCACCAGTTTGAAAAGGTATTGAAATTTCAGGGTTTCGCGATGGTCGACAAAATGGCGCTTCATCGACTCTTCCATCTCACGCCGCATGCGTGCCACGCCCACCTTGAGCGCTTTGAGTCCCTCGGCACGATCGTCCCCATTGCCCTTTTTAAATAGCTTGCGGACCCAGCGCCCCAAAGAGTAGGCCCCAAAACGCGCCCAGGCCTCGCTCTTGACCTTGGCCGAATAGTGCATGGTGGCGCCGGCCGAGGGAACGCTTAGGCCTTGAACCGATTTCACGGCCTCCAGGTTGAAGGCTCCGACGGTGGACGGCGCGTCAGGAATCTGTGGCAGCCCCTGTTTGGCCAACATCCGATTGTAGCCATCAAGGGCGTCTTTGACCATTACCTCGTAAGGCTTGGCCACCATGGTGAGCTTTTCGAATATTTCCTGCTCGGTTTCACGCACGAACCCTAAAATGCGCGGGTTGACCATCTCGGTCATGTAACGGTCGCAGGCTTGCTTGAAAATTTGAAACTGCTGGTAGAGAGCGCCGTTGAAACTCATTGCTTCCAGGTCGGCCACCATCTGGTCGCCGGCCGGCTGATAGCTACGGATGAAATCGATAGCTCCCGCCAGGGTCTCGCCGGAAATGGGGTCGAAATAGCGGTCGACCGCCATGCGCAGGTCCTTTTTGATCTTCTCCACGGCACCGTTGAGGGTGCTGCGGATCATGCTGCCCAGTTCTTCTATCTTTTTACGTTGATCGTCGATGCCGGTGACGATCTGTTCGATGCGGGAACTGTCGCTGCGGAGCAGGTCCAGGTTAACTTCGGCCTGGTGCGTCATGCTGCCGAAAACGCGGTCAAGGTGTTCGATATGGTTGTGCAGTAGCAACGGGTAGCGCTCGCGTGAAAGACGTTGCTGCAGCATCTCGAGAAAACGATCGGCCTGGCCGTTGGAAAAGGCCACCAACTGCTCGTCGTTTTCCCAGATTTCCAGGCGGCGACGCTCTTTTTCAGGCAACCGCTGTCCCATGTCGCCGTACAGGCGATGCAGTGCCGAAAAAGTGAAAATCTCGGGATCGGACTTGAGCATGCTCAGTTCTTGTTTTAAGCGCGCCACTAGATTGGTGAGATCCTCTAGGTTGTCGTGCTCGCTGAAGTCGCAGTTAACCACAAATAGTATATGGCCCAACAGCCCCATCTTTTTGATCATGGAGAGAAAACGAATGTCGGCTTCACGCAACCCAGTGCGGCTGCTGATCACATAGACGAACAGGTGCGCAACCATCAAATAGTCCTGAATCATCGCCATGTGGCGCGGATTGGGCGAATCGCTACCCTGGCAGTCGGCCACCTCCATGTGAGCCGCCAGGCTGGGGGTCTCCACGCGCAGCAGGATGTCCTTAAGATAGACGGCCAGGCTGTCGTTGCCCACAAAGTCCCTATGTCGGGCAAACTCCTCGCGATCGAAGGATTTGACCTGCTGATCGGCACCCACCTGCTCGAATACCTGATCGTAACCGTCCAGGTAGGCCATCATGATCACGCTATCCGGGTTGCGGGTATTGCCCGTGATCAGGTGGTCGGAGTTTAAATTGGCCAGGGCGGTGCGCAGCTCCCCGCGGTCGTTTCGACGTCGCAGGTCGAAGGGTTCTTGTCTGCTTCGCCATTGGTTGGAAGGGAACAGCGCCGTAGCCAGACGAATCTCGTCGTTGATCTCATCCCACGACTTGAAGTAAAGCGTGGCGCTCAGATCGGCGCCCTTGCGCACGCGGGTGACGATGGATGTCACAACCCCGGCGCCCCGCTTGAGATAGTCGTTTTTCAAAAGCGCGTTAATGAAGGTGCTTTTTCCAGACTTGATGGGACCGATTGCGGCCACTCGCAGCACCTCCTTTTGAAGCTGGTCTTCTACCAGGTCGGAGGTTTTGCGCCACTGGGCAAGGGAGGACTGGGCAATGCCGGGAATTTTCTCGCTGGTGGTCGTCAGGTGGCTGGCGCGCCGGCAATTATCGAGAATCGCTTGTCTAATTTGTTGATATTCGTCCATTCGGGCACTTATAACAGTGAGCTATAAAGTTTGTCAATCAATGCTGATTGTGCCGATTCCTCGCATGGCGCAACGCTTGTCCGCCGAAGAAAGTGCCTTTGGGAAAACAGACCACATGGGTTTACATCAGGTTACGCGCCAAGTTGTCAGCAAGGCTTCAATATGATATAAGGGGGCGTCAAAAGGAAAAGCAACCATGTCAAAAAAGCATCCCGAGTGTCCTCTGCAAAATCCCCTCAATTGCAAAGAGTATCATAACCCCAACCTGTGCGCCTTCGTTCGGGATGACAAAGAGTGCCTTAAAAAGAGAAAAACCAAACAGACCGATTCCAAAGAGAGCGCGGCTTGATCACCCATTGCGCCACCATCGCTGGATAGCTGATGTTTGGCGATAGACGCTGCTTGAAAGGGATGGTCGATGGTCGTCTCCAACCTTCTTGGATTACGCATGACCGGCGGTACCCGAAAGAACCGCCGGATTGATCCCGTTGCGCGTCAACACGGTCTCCCAGCGGTTTTCCACGGGCAGATCAAAAAGCACTTCCCGGTCCATGGGGGCGGTGATCCAGGTATTTTCGGTCAACTCGTAATCGAGCTGCCCCGGCCCCCAACCGGCACAACCCAGGGCGATGATATATTTTTGCGGTCCCCGGCTTTGGGCGATGGCTTCGACCAGATCCACGGTGTTGCTGAGGGCAAGCCCCTTCTGAAATTCATGGGTGCCTTCCCAGATCAGAGGAGGACCGTGGAGGATGAAAAGCTCGTTGGGATGAACGGGCCCGCCCAAATGCACGGGCACGGCGCCCGCCGCGGGGGTGTAATCGATCTCCAACTGGCTGAAAACATCTTTTCCGGTGAGCCTGACATCGTGCCGGTTGATCACGATACCCAAAGCCCCTTTACTGGAATATTCGCACAGACACGTTACGGTACGGTGAAAATTGGGATCCGCCAACAGGGGCATGGCCACTAAAAATTGGCCTGCAATACTGAGTTCGGGTTCATTTTGCATGGCACCGCTCATACTGATATCCACCGCTGTGATGGCGGCGCGATTTGCCCGGTCCTCTGGGACCAACACCTTGAGGCGACTTAGAAAAACCGGCTGTTAAAGCGCCGCCGCCATGTCGGCGATTAAATCTTCCGCCGCCTCGAGCCCCACCGAAAGCCGGATCATCTTGTCGGAGATGCCCGACCGCCGCCGCTCCTCGGCGGTCATGCCAGAATGCGAGGTGCTGGCCGGGCGCGTAATCAAAGTTTCAGCCCCCCCCAGGCTGGGCGCGCAGGCCGCCAGTTCCAATTTGGCAATGAAGGCATCGGCGTCGGCCCGGCCGCCTTCGATCTCAAAACTGACCATACCGCCAAAGCCATCGAATAATTCCCGGGCGCGACCATGGTAGGGATTGTCACTCAAACCGGGATAAAAAAGACGCGCCACGCGTGGGTGACCCGCCAGAAACTCGGCGACCTGCTGCGCGCTGCGATTTTGGTGACGCACCCGCACCCCCAGGGTTTTCATGCCGCGCTGCAACAGAAAACAGGCATGTGGGTCGAGACTTCCACCCAGATGATTGAGCGTGTGGGTTATCTTTTCAACCAGTTCGGTCTTGCCGATCACGGCCCCGGCCACAATGTCCGAGTGGCCGTTGAGGTACTTGGTGCAGCTATGCACCACAAGGTCGAAGCCGTGCTCAATCGGCCTGAAATTGACGGGGCTTGCGAAGGTGTTGTCGATGACGCTCACCAGCCCGTGCCGGCGGGCAAAGGCCGCCACTGCGGCAAGGTCGGCCACTTCGAGGAGCGGATTGGTTAAGGTCTCCACGTAGATCAGTCCGGTCTGGGGCCGCAGCCGCGCCGCCCACGTGTCCGGCCGGTCGCCGTCGATAAAGTCAAACGAGATCCCCAGTCGCGCCAGATCGGTACTGAGAAAATCGTGGGTGCCGCCGTAAAGACAATTTTGCGCCAGCAGGTGGTCGCCACTTTTAAGCAGCGACAGAAATGTGGTGGTGATGGCGGCCATGCCGCTGGCGGTAACCATGGCGGCCTCACCGCCCTCCAGTACGGATAGTTTTTTGTTCAATACCAAATGGTTGGGCGTGTTGTTGAGACGGATGTAGTGGATATCGTGGTAATCCTGCTGGCCGTCGTAGGTAAAGGTTGAGGATTGAAAAATCGGCAGGCTGACGGCCCCCTCGATGGGTGGCCGCCGCTCACCGGCGTGAATCAGTTGGGTGTCGATATGGAACTTGGTTTGGTTTGGCACAGCTCAATTTTCTGTATTAAATGTATTTGAGGCTGACCCGGCGATCCTGGTCGTTCACTCTTTAGTAGCGACCCTCATTGGGCCAAGTCAGCTCGGGTCCGGGGGTCTTTTCAAAGGCGCGCTCCAAAAAGGTCTCCGGGGCCTCATCGAACTGGCCCTCTTTGAGGCTGTCGATCTCATTGAGCGATTCGCGTACCTCACGGGTGCCCTCTGTATAAACCCGCTGTAGTTTTTCGTGGTGCACCCGGGTGTCGTAGAGCGGGAATCGGCCCTTGGTCTCTTGCAGAAAGGCGATCACGCGCTCCCGGATTAGGGCCCAGTTGTCGCGCCGGGTCTGGTTCTTGAGAGAGGTGAGGCTGTCGACTTCGGTGATATGCCTCTTATGGCGTCGATTGACCAGACGCCGCATCACCACGATCAGCCAGATCATGAAAAAGCCGATAGCTACCCCGCCGCCCACGAGGGCCAACAAGGTGGGATTCAAGGCGCCGCCGATGCCCGAAACCAACAAACCCAGCACGGTGGCGCCGCCCGCCACCAAGCTGAACATCAAGCCCACAAAGCCCATCCGGAACCGGTACGATCTCATCTGCTTGCGGTAGCTGATCAGCGCCTCGAGCATCTGCAGCATGCGCTCCCCATGGACTTCGATAAACGAGGCCAGATGATCGAGGCGGTAGCGCGGCGCACTTAAAATGGCGTGCTTGAGCACCTCGCGCTGGTTGTCGAGATATCGCAGGAAGCTGTTGTCGTCGTCGGGGTCTTGCTGATTCTTGCGGGCGGCCTTGGGCGAGTAGGTCAACAAGATGGTGGGGATGTCCTTACGCCCGGTCATTTGCGACAGGTTCCAACACAGCGTGCCATAGACCTGCAACAGATCGATCAGCGAGGCGCACTCGTCGATGCGGTTCAGCACAAACAGCACCCGGTCTTCGAAGGTGCGCGCCGGTAAGGTTTCGCGCAAACTGGTGTGCGCCTCCCGTACCGTGCCGGCTTTGTGGGGATCGAACAGGATCAGCACCAGATCGGCAATCTGGGCGAAGTCACCGATCACCTCCTGGTAATTGTAACCGCGATCTCGCTCGGAAATCGAGTCGAGCATACCGGGGGTGTCAATGATGGAGAGGTTGCGCAAAAAGGGCGAATTGACCTTTTTGAGCTTGAAATGAGACACGAAACGCTGCCCGTGCTTTTTGAGCAGGTCGAAGGGGTACTCAGGGTCGTTGAGCAGATGCTTGCCATCGCGTTCTTCGGTGACCTGCACCCCGCCGTCGGTCACCGGCTGGGTGTCGTCGTAGGTGATGATCGTAAAGGAGTCGTCTGTTGGGGCCTGGCCCGTGGCTTGCACGGCAGCCCCCAACAGTTCGTTGATCAGGGTCGACTTGCCCGACGAATAGTTGCCCAGCACCAGCACCTGGGGGCGCCATTTGATGTTGGTCTCAAGAGGCACTTCGCTGTAACCATAGGTCTGCGCGACCGGGGTTAAATGGTCTTTGACCAGATCCAGCAGCTCGTTGCGCAACGCATCGATGTAATTTTCACGGTACATAGGCTGAGGCTCAACCGATTGGGTGGTGGTTGACTGTCGGTCTGCTCGATATAGGCTTTTTTTTCATCATCAGAGCTTTTATCAACCCTGAGAGGGTGCGTCAACTTTTACCTCACAATCTCCCACTGCCGGCCGTAGGTTGCCAGGCGCCGGCTGTTCATTTTGAAGGACTGTGCCGATCGATACCACCGGCAGGTGTCGCGGCCGGACCTCAATACCGCGCAATCTACTGCAATTTCATGGATGTTTGGGATGCTTGGCGTCCGCCCGGACACTGGATCGTGTTTGAAGCACCCGTGTTGCTATCCGTCTTGACATGACGACAAGGGAGACGTAGGCTGGATCGCACCTTTAAAGGCCTGCGCCGCCGACCGGAAAAGCCGAACCATGATTAACCCCAAGGAAAACCCATGACGACCCCCATTCGCCCTTTGGCCTATCGCCTCTTTCTGGAGCCGAACCTGGACCGTTTTGAGTTTGATGCGCGCGTGGAGATCGAGATGGCGGCCGAAGAGACCATTGATACGGTTACCCTGGATTGTTTGGACCTGGCTATCCACACCTGTCAGCTTCACGACCACGACCACGATCTCTGGCGCGAGTGCACTTTTAAGACCGCCCCAGAGGACCAGAAACTGGTGGTGTCGCTGCCCGCACCGCAGTCCGGTAAACTAAGGCTGCGCATCGAATACGCCGGCCAGATCAACGACCTGATGGCCGGGTTTTACCGCAGCAAGATCCAAACGCCTGATGGAGAGCGCTACATCGCCGTCACCCAGTTTCAGGAGAGCGACGCCCGGCGCGCGCTACCCTGCTTTGACCACCCGGCCCGGAAGGCCACTTTCCAGGTGGAGATGATCACGCCCGGCGATCTTCGCGCCATCTCCAACACGCTGCCCATCAGCGAAACCACGCTTGCCGACGGCCGTCGCCAGGTGGTCTTCCAACCCACGCCGGTCATGTCCACCTATCTGCTTTTTTTCGGCCTGGGGCCTTTTACCTGGGTGATCGATACCGTCGACGAGCGCCTGCGGGCGGCCGCCCTGCCCGGAGCCACCGACCAGATTCAGTTTGGCCTGGCCTTCGGACGCAAGGCCTTGGCCTACGGCGAAACCTATTTCGACATCCCTTACCCCCTGCCCAAGCTTGACCTGATCGCGGTGCCCGACTTCGCTTTCGGGGCCATGGAAAACTGGGGCGCCATCACCTTTCGGGAAAACTTGCTGCTCTACTCGCCCGACAAAACACCACGTGGCGCCAAGGCGCGCATCTGTGAAGTGATCGCTCACGAAATCGCCCACCAGTGGTTTGGCAATCTGGTGACGCCATCGGAATGGAAATACCTGTGGCTCAATGAAAGTTTCGCCACCTATTTCGGTTACGGCATCGTGGATCGCTACTACGCCAACTGGAAAACCTGGCACCACTTCATCCGCACGCAAACCGAGGCGGCTCTGGCCCGCGATGCGCTCAAGGACACCATTGCGATTGAAATGCCCGGTGGCGGCGCCGTGGCCATAAACACCAGCACGGCCCCCATCATCTACAGCAAGGGCGGCAGCATTTTGCGCCAGGTTGAGGCCTTCGTCGGCCCGGAAAATTTCCGGCAGGGGCTTCGACACTACCTCAAACAATACGCCTACGGCTGCGCCGCCAGCCATCAACTCTGGGAGGCGCTGGAGACGGCCTCGTCGCAGCCCGTCAACGCGCTTATGCGCTCCTGGGTGGAACAGCCCGGTTACCCTCAGGTGAGCGTTGAACGTAGCGACGAGCAGCTCACCCTGACCCAAAGCCGTTTCACCCATCTACCCAACCAGTCTGATCAGCAGTGGCTGATCCCCATCTCCATGCGCATCTTTGACGAAAGCGGCCAGTTCAAGACCGTCACCACCTTGCTCGACCAACGTTCGGCCACCCTCGACCTGCCCAAAAACACAACGGCCTATAAAGTCAATGCCGACCACACCGGTTTTTACCGGGTGCACTACGCCGACGCGGCCAACCTTTCCGCGCTGGCGCAACTGGTGCGAAGCCGTCGCCTGACCGAAATCGATCGCTGGGGGCTCCAGAATGACCTCTACGCCATGATGGTGGCCGGTAAGGTTTCCATGGAGCGCTTCCTCGAAGTGGCCGTCCACTATCAGCACGAGTGCGATTTTCTACCGCTTTCGAGCCTTAGAGGCCAACCTTTTCAACGCTTTTCTGGTGCTTGAGGGGCCCCATTCGGAACGCTGTGCCCAAGTGGCCACCACCTTGATCGAGAACTCCCTCAACACCATCGGATTCGAGCCGGCCGTTGGCGAGCCTCAACCACTGTCGGTACTGCGTGACCAGTTGCTTTTCCATGGGGTGATCTACGGTTCACAGGCCGTGATGGCCTTTCTGAGCCCCATCTTCGAATCGCTGGTCGACGGCGGCCAGCCGCACGCCGATCTGATGCGTAGCGTGATGACCGCCGGGGCCTTTTTCGGCAGCCGCGAAACGCTGGAGTGGTTCCAGGCGCGGTTGGCAAACTCCCACAGCGAACATGAGCGCCTCAACATATTGACCGCCCTGGGCCAGTTCTCGGATTGGCGCACCCAGGCGCGCGCCCTGGATTTCACTTTGGCCAAGGTCCCCGACCGCAACCGTTATATCCCCATTGCGTCGGCCGCGGCCAACCCCAAGGCCGCGCCCTTCGTCTGGGGCTGGTTCATTGAGAATCGCGAGCAGGCCGAATCGATGCATCCGCTGCTATTTGAACGGGTGATCGCTTCGCTGGTGCCCGCGGCCGGGCTCTTTGAACCTGAAGCGGTGACCAGTTTCTGCAACAGCTACGCCGAGACGCACCCCGCCTTGGAGGCGGTGATCAATATTTCGCTGGAGCGCCTGCGGATCAACCAACAATTTCGCAACCGAGTGTAGTGGGGCTTTGCTCGCCCATGCCCCTTAGGATGGCAACACAGCCACCAACGTTGGTGACATTACGCATTCAGGAGAAGCCATGCGATCGGATATTCTAAGGAAAAAAGTGGAGACCATCCCCCACCGGGCCTTGCTGATGTCGGCCGGTGTGAGCAGGGAGGATCTAAATTCCGACAAACCCTTCATCGGCATCGCCAATAGTTACAATGACTTGATTCCCGGTCACAAACACCTCAACGAACTGACCGAAGCGGTCAAACAGGGCGTCCGCAAGGCCGGCGGGGTGCCCTTTGTGTGGGGTGTGCCCGGCGTGTGTGACGGTATTGCCATGTACGCCGAGATGCGCCTGAGCCTGCCCAGCCGGGACCACATCGCCGACAATGTGGAGATCATGGCCCTTTCCCACTCCCTGGATGGATGGGTCGGGGTGACCAATTGCGACAAGATCACGCCCGGGATGCTCATGGCGGCCGGGCGGCTTAACCTACCGGCCGTGATCCTTACTGGTGGTGCCATGCGAAGCCGCACCATCGAGGGTAAAAAGTATCACCCCATCCAGGGTTTCGGCCTGGTGGGCCAGGTCAAGGGCGGGCACATGACCCCCGAAGAGGCCGAAAGCCTGCTGCCCTGCATGAACTGCGGCCCAGGTTCTTGCGTGGGTTTGTTTACGGCCAACACCATGGCCGTGGTCACCGAAGTGCTGGGCATGTCGGTCACCGGCTGCGCCACAACCCTGGCCCTCGACCCCAAGAAAAGAGGGCAGGCCTTCGAATCGGGGCGCAAGATTGTGGGACTGGTCAAAGCCGGCCTCGTCACCACGCGACATCATGACCCCCAACGCTTTTGAAAATGCCATCCGGGTCGACATGGCCATGGGCGGGTCCACCAACACGGTGCTGCACATCCCCGCCATCGCCAAGGAGGCGGGCATCGACATCGGAGTCGACATGTTTGACCGCATCAGCCGGGAGACCCCCAACCTGTGTTCGATCATCCCGGCCGGTCCCTTCGAAATGGCCGATGTCGACCACGCCGGGGGCGTGCCGGCCGTACTCAATCGGCTCAAGCCGATGCTCAAGGAGAACCCCACCATCAACGGCACCTCGATTATCGCGGTGGCCGATGCCGGACGCGCCGGCGACGACGATGTGATCCGCCCCCTCGACAACCCCTACCACGAACAGGGCGGCATTGCCGTGCTGTCGGGAAACATCGCCCACAGCGCCATCATCAAGCAGACCGCGGTAACGCCCGAAATGATGACCCACCGCGGCCCGGCCAAGGTGTTTGCCTCCGAGCAGGCCCTGCTCGACGCCATCGAGACGCGCCAGATCGACGAAGGCGACGTGGTCGTGCTGCCCTTCCAGGGGCCGGCGGGAGCGCCGGGCATGCCCGAGATGCTCACCCCCACCGACGCCATCAAGGGCGCCGGATACACGCGCGTGGCCCTGATCACCGACGGCCGTTTTTCCGGTGGCACTTCGGGCCCCTGCGTGGGCCATGTGGAGATGGAAGCCTTCAACGGGGGGCCCATCGGAGCCATCCGTGACGATGACGTCATTGCGATCGACATCCCCGGCCGCTCGCTCAATGTCGAGCTGACCGATGCGCAGATCAGGCAGCGCCTGGCCGGCACCGCAAGGCCCCAACGCCAGTTGACCCCCATGCTCAAGAAGTTCCGCAAAGATTTCGAGGGGGTCAACTGTTACGGTGAGGAAGGGTGATGGTGAGTGCCGCCCTCTTTGCTGACCGATGAAATCGAACAGCAGAGGGGTGAAATTAAGACAACCATTAGAGCCTGTTTCAAAACGTTTCAGTTTGTACAAGGTCAAGGATGGTGCCAATTTTAGCCGCAGGCATACTCCCCGTATTTCGAGGATTAAAATTGGCGCCAGACGCAGAGATTGGGCAAAATGGGACTTTTTGAAACCGGCTCACTAACGTCGGGATCATTTCAAATGAATGCTGCAGAAACCTTGGACATCGCAATAATCGGTGCCGGCGCCATGGGATCCGTCTTCGGCGCGCGCCTCTCCCAAAGCGCCCGCGTGGCGCTGGTCGACACCTGGCCGGAGCACGTCGAGGCCATCAATCGGCGGGGCCTGCGGGTGGAAATGCCCAACGGCGACGTATCTGTTTTCACCCTGACCGCCCTGACCGATGCCGATCGCCTCAACACCCGGGTGGACGCCGCCATCATCTTCACCAAATCCGCCGCCACCATGGCCGCGGCCAAAACGGCCCAGAAGCTGCTCAAGCCGGACGGGTTCATCCTCACCCTTCAAAACGGGATCGGCAATCTGGAGGTAATCCAACAGGTGGTGGGCAAGCGGCGCGCCATAGCCGGTGTCACCGCCCACGGCGCCACCTTGCTGGGGCCGGGGGTTGTGCGCCACTCCGGGATTGGTCCGACCCACATCGGCCAACCCGATATGGCCGGGCCCGGTTTCGAAGCGTTGATCGACACCTTTCGCCGGGCTGACTTCGAAATAGACCTCTCCCCCGACATCGGCAGCCTGATCTGGGGCAAGCTGATCATCAACGTCGGCATCAATGCCCTGGCCGCCATTCTGCGCGTACCCAATGGGGTACTGGCCGAAGATGAGCCCGCGCGGGACATCCTGGGCGCGGCCGTTCACGAGGCGGTGGTCGTGGCCAAGGCTCTGGGTATTGCGTTGCCCTACGATAACCCTTTTGAGCGCGTGCTGCACGTCTGCCGCTTGACGGGTAGCAACCGGGCCAGCATGCTACAGGATATGCTGCGCGGCCAGGCAACCGAGATCGATGTCATCAACGGTGCCATCGTGCGCATCGGTGAAGCCCTGGGCATCCCCACCCCCCACAACCGCCTGCTGACCAATCTGGTCAAAGCGTTTGAAAACACCCGCCATGCGCGTATTCAACCAAAGGAGCTATGAATATGGCCGCCTCTAAATTGACCGTACGGGACATCCTGCAGCGCAAAAAGGGCCCCACCCTGACCATGCTGACCGCCTATGACTACCCCTTCGCCCTGCTGGTGGACCGGGCCGGCATCGACATGATTCTGGTAGGCGACTCTCTGGGTATGGTGGTGCTGGGCTATAGCGACACCGTCTCGGTGACCATGGCGGAAATGATCCATCACATCCGTCCCGTGGCACGCGCGGCCAAACGCGCCCTGGTGATCGGCGACATGCCCTTTGGCAGCTACAACAGCGCTATTGAGCGAGGGGTTGACAATGCCGTTCGTCTGATCAAGGCGGGCCGCGCCGACGCCGTCAAGCTGGAGGGCGGCATGGAGATGATACCCGTGGTGGAGGCCATCGTGCGGGCCGGCGTCCCCGTTCAGGGGCACATCGGCCTCACCCCGCAGACGGCCACCGCCCAGGGCGGTTTCAAGGTACAGGGCAAGAGCGCCCGCGCGGCCCGTAGGCTCATCGAAGACGCCCGCGCCCTGGAGGCGGCCGGCTGCTTTTCCCTGGTGCTTGAGGCCATCCCGGCCGCCATCGCCAAGGAAGTTACGGCGGCGGTATCGATCCCCACCATCGGCATCGGCGCCGGTGTCGATTGCGACGGCCAGGTATTGGTCACTCACGACCTGGTGGGCCTTTTTGACCGCTTTACGCCCAAGTTTATCCGGCAGTACGCCAAGGTGTCGGAAACCATCGCCGATGCCATCAGCGCCTACAAGGCCGACGTGGAAGCACGACGCTTTCCCGCCCCTGAGCACAGCTTCAGCATCGATGCGGGCGAACTGGAAAAGCTGAAGCAATAAGATCTAAAAGGGTTTATTCGCGGCGCCTCTTGGATAAAACCCTGGCGTAGATGGCCAGGTTGATAACCACCACCGCAGCCCCCAGAAAAAGTTGCATGGTACGGGTCAGACCTTCAGGGTAGATGACAGGCAGCAGATAGTGAGCGATGAACCCCTCACTGATGCCCTCTTGTCCGGAAGCCATCCGCAGCCGGTTCTCCAGGGGGGTCAGCGGGCACAGCCATCCGAATAATTCCACGACCGCACCCCAGAGGGCCGCAGGGATGTGCAACCAGGCCACACGGGGCCAGCGCAGCACCAACAGCCCACCTGCGGCCACAAAAAGAATGAATCCCAGATGAAGCAGCAGCACCAAGTCGGCGGCGAGGATCATCGAACGACCCGGCCGCCGGCGGCAATGTTTTGCCCGTGGTTCTGGTCAGCGGGATATTTTTGCTTGCAACCTCTCATGGGTCTTGATTTTTCGTGCAATCTCCATAAGACTAAGTGCTCCTGTTCGTAAAAACGGTGACGTAATGAGGGCGTCAAGGCGCCGGGCTGACAAGGCGCGGAAAATAAGCAATATCGGGCATACTGCTTCTTTTCGCAACGCCGTTAGCCCGGATGGATTGGCGGCCGAATGTCATCGTATTTGCGAATAGGTGCACTAAGCCCATTTTGCTTCCCCGTGCCAGGGAAAACACCTCAAAGGAAGGCCCCATGCGCCCCTATTTGAATTTAATTGCGATTATTGTTTTTGTTTTATGCGCCCCAGTGGCCCGCTCTTGCTCAGCCGCAAATGCCGCCCGCCAAGGTGGTCACGGCGCCGGTGACCGAACGCGAGGTAGCCGCCACCAACCAGGTGATTGGCGTGGTCGACTTCGATAAAGTGGCCACCATCTCCACCCAGGTCGAGGGCCGTATTGAGCTCTCTTGCGGTCAAAGAAGGCCAGTTGGTGGAAAAAAACGCCGTTATTGCGAGGCTTGACACCGAAGCCCTTCAAAAAGATATCGAAATTCTGCAGGCGCAAACCAAACAGCTGGATGTTCGCATCGCCAACACCAAACGCAACGCTGAACGCTTCAAACAACTTTATCAGCAACAGGCCACCAGCGAAAGAGCATTCCAGGACTTGAGCGATGAGTATCAAGGGCTTTTGGCCGAAAAACAGGCCCTGTCAAAACGGATCGAGCGCATCGAGCTGGATATTCGCAAAAGCACCATTCGGGCGCCTTTCAACGGGCTGATCCTGGCCGTAAAAAAGTACGAGGGCGACTGGCTATCGCCCGGCAGTGCCGTCTGCGCCCTGGCCTCCACCGCCGATGTGGTGGTCAAAGCCGCCGTGTCGGAGGACTTGATCATTTACCTGCAACCCGGCGATTCGCTTACGCTGTCAATACCGGCCCTTAACCTGCGCTTGTCGGGCGTTGTCAGCAAATCGGCGCCGGTGGCCGACGTTAAATCAAAAACCTTCAACATCAAGATTGCCATCGACTACGTCGACAACCTGCTGCAGAACATGACCGCCCGTGTTGAAGTGCCGGTCAGCGAAAAAGCCCAGCGCAAGATCATCAAACGCGCCGCTCTGGTGCGTTTCAACAACCAGGACTTCGTCTACACCGTGGTCGACGGCAAAGCCACGCCGATCCCCATCGAGATCGTGGGCTATGACGGCGAGGATATGATCGTGGCCAACGGCGCTATTCAAACCGGTATGCCGGTGGTTATCGACGGCAACGAACGCCTGCGGCCGGATCAGCCGGTCAATCACCGGGACCCGATAAATATGAACTTCATCAAATTCTCCATATCCAAGCCGGTGTCGGTGGCTGTGGGGGTAATCCTGGTGGTGCTGTTCGGACTGGTCGGTATCCAAAAACTGCCGGTCCAGTTGACCCCCGACGTGGAAACGCCCCAGATCACGGTGACCACCCGGTGGCCGGGCGCAGCACCCTACGAAGTGGAAAAAGACATCATCGAAGAGCAGGAAAAGGTGCTCAAGGGCATCCAACGCTTGACGCTGATGGAAAGCTCCAGCTACAACAGCCTGGGGGAAATTACCCTGACCTTCGAGGTGGGCACCGACATTGATGCCGCCCTGCTGCGGGTCTCCAACAAGCTAAACGAAGTCCGCCGGTATCCTGAAAACGTCGAAAAACCGGTAATTGAAGCCTCGGGAGCCCAGAGCTCGCCAGTCATCTGGATGGTGTTAAAAACCATCAAGGGCCCGCCCGTCCAGGTCGACACTTACCGCACGTTTTTTGAAAACGACGTTCGCCAGTACCTTGAACGCGTGCCCGGGGTGGGGTCGCTGTTTGTCTTCGGAGGCTCCGAAAAGCAGCTCGAGGTTATCGTCTCTCCCCGAAAAACTGGCCAGGCACGATCTGACCATCGCCCGGCTGATGAACCGGCTCCGAACGTCAACACCAAAACGTCTCCGCCGGCCTGCTGGGTATGGAGAAAAAAAACTACCGCGTCCGAACCGTCAGCCAGTATCAGAACAGCCAGGCCCCGCTGGATGTTCTGCTTGAAAGACGACGGTTTCCAAAGGGTCACGCTATCGGATGTGGCCAGCACCCGCATGGGATATGCCCCCAACGACGTATCCGTCATGCATAACGGCACCCCGGTGATCGTGGTGGGCGTGCGCAAGGAACAGGGCGCCAATGTCATCGGGCTCACCAGAAAGATGCAGGAGGCCGTCAAAGGCCTAAACAGCGGCCTGCTGACCCAAAACAACCTGCGCTTCGAAATCGTCTACGAACAGACGCCCTACATCTACAATGCCATTTCTCTCGTCAAACGCAATGTCATCGTCGGCGGTCATGCTGGCCATGGGCGTTCTGCTGCTTTTTCTGCGCAGCATCAGCTCCACCATGGCCACCGCGCTGGCCATTCCCATTTCGGTGATCGGCACCTTTATTTTCATGTGGCTTTTCAACCGCAGCCTCAACGTGGTCAGCCTGGCGGGCATTTCCTTTGCCGTGGGCATGCTGGTGGACAACGCCATCGTGGTGCTGGAAAACATCGACCGCCACCGCGAGCATGGGCAAAAGGCCTTTTGAGGCCTCCCATGACGGAGCCCGGGAAGTCTGGGGCGCTGTGCTGGCCTCCACGGCCACCACCGTAGCGGTTTTCTGCCGGTTATCTTCATCCAGGAGGAAGCCGGTCAGCTTTTCAAGGACATCGCCATTGCCATTACCTTCGCCATTCTTCATCAGCCTGCTGGTTTCGGTGTCCGTCATTCCCGCCATGACCAACCTCCTCTACCGGTTTTCCAAGCGCGCAAGAAAAAGAAAGAGCGATCGTCTTCGGCAGGGCCGGCAGGCGCCTGTCCAACGGGCTGCTGGCCCTGTGTCGCATGGCTGTCTATAAAAAGCTGGTACACCCGCCTGGCCACCGTTGCGGTGCTCACCGCCGTTGCCTGCCTGATCGCCTAGCCGTGCTGATGCCCAAAGCCGAATACCTGCCCCAGGGAAACCGCAACCTGATTTTAAACATCCTGATCCCGCCGCCGGGCTACTTCTGGATCACAAACGCCAGTCAGCTCGGCCGATTTCATCTTCAAGGCCACCCGTCCCTACTTTCGAAGAAGATTTCAAAGACGGCATCCCCAAGATCAAGAACTATTTTTTATGTTTCCGCCGACCGCATCACCCTGTTCGGCGCCATCAGCCACCATGAAACCCGAGGCGCGCGAGATGATCCCGCTGTTTACGCGCATCATCCACAGCATCCCGGGCATCTTCGGCGTCAGTATCCAGGCCGGTATTTTTCAGAGCGGGATTGGGACGCGGCACGGACCGTGGACGTCAATGTCTCCGGCGAAGACTATCGACGCCATCATCGGCCGTGGCCCGGACGCTGTTCGGGGCCATTCAACCAGAACATGCCCCAGGCCCAGGTGCGCCCGGTGCCCTCGCTGGAAAACAGCTATCCCGAGGCCAACTTCATTCCAACCGAGACCGCCCCAGGGTCTGGCCAACGGCTTGACCGAAGTCGAGACTCGGCCTGTACCGTGGATGTGCATGATGGACGGCCGTAAAGTGGGCGAATTCAAACCCGAACAGCCAAAAAAGATTGACCTGGTGTTGCGGAGCCGACGGCGGTGAAATTCAGGTTCCCGAGGATATCGCCGACAGCCTCATCGCCAACCGCTACGGCAACCTCGTGCGCATCGCCGACGTGGCCGAATTGCACTACGACCAGGGCATGACCCAGATCGACCACCTGGAACGCCGCCGCAACATCAAGCTGGAGGTCACCCCGCCCCAGGAGATGCCGCTTCAGGAGGCGCTGGAATTTATCGAAGACGATATCGTCGCGGCGCTGCAAAAGGCCGGCAAGCTCGCCGGCACCCAGGTCAGCGTGGGCGGCAACGCCGACAAGCCTGCCCGAGGCCATGCAGCCATCAAGTGGAACCTGGTGCTGGCCGCCATCATCGTCTACCTGCTGATGGCGGCGCTGTTTGAAAATTTCTTCTATCCCTTTATCATCATGTTCACCGTGCCCCTGGCCGCCGCCGGCGGGTTTCATCGGGCTGCGCCTGGTGGATACGTTCATCGCCCCCCAGCCCTTTGATATCGTCACCATGCTGGGCTTTATCATCCTGGTGGGCACCGTGGTCAACAACGCCATCCTGATCGTGCACCAGGCCCTAAACAATGTGCGCTACGGCGGGTTCGTGGGCATGGAGGCGGTGATCGAATCGGTGCGCACCCGCATCCGGCCCATCTTCATGAGCACCACCACCAGCCTCTTCGGCATGCTGCCGCTGGTGCTCTCCACCGGCCCCGGCAGCGAACTTTACCGGGGGCTGGGCAGCGTTATTCTGGGCGGGTCTGGCCGTCTCCACGCTTTTCACGCTCTTTGTCATCCCCTCCCTGCTGGCCTTTTTCATCGGTTTCGAGAAACCGGACACCAGGGCTGAGGCGGCGTAGAGGGTGTGCCTACAGATCGGTGCAATACTAGGAATAACGGATAGGTAAAAGCCCCCAGGTCATCATGCCGGACGTGATCCGGCATCCAGAAGTACTGGATATCACTTGATTCTGGCTTTCTGCGGAACGATTGAAAAACCGGGAATGCGCCCTTTTACGAGTTCATCAAAACTCCCAAACGCCATCAACCTGCGCTTTATTTGGCATAATTCAGGTTGAGATCGTCCAGCGGGCTGGGTACGCCTTGACCGCCCTGCTCGAGCACATGTGTGTAAATCATGGTGGTCGATACATCTTTATGCCCCATCAAGGCTTGTATAGTGCGGTTGTCGTTGCCACGCTGCAGCAAGTGGGTGGCAAAACTGTGGCGAAACGTGTGGGCACTGACGCTTTTGGTGAGCCCCACCTTTTGTGCTGCGGCTTTGATGGCCTTGTTGATGACGCTCGGGTCGATATGGTGGCGCCGGGTCACACCGCTTCTCGGGTCCCGGGAAAGCTTACTCGCCGGAAAAACGTATTGCCATTCCCATTGCTTGGCGGCATGCGGGTATTTGCGTGCCAGGGCATGAGGCAGAAACACCGCCCCAAATCCGTCGGCTATATCTTTTTCATGAATCGTTTTCACCTTTGCCAGGTGCTCGCGCAGAAAGGGTGTTATCGTGGCGGGAAAGGTCGTTATGCGGTCCTTGTTACCTTTGCCTGAGCGCACAGTAATCATTTTTAGCTTGTAATCAATGTCCTTTACCCGCAGGCGAATCGTTTCTGAGATGCGGAGTCCACTGCCGTACATCAGCTTGGCGGCGAGCTGAGCATCCCCTGACATCGATACAATCAGCCCTGCGGTTTCCTCTCTTGTCAGGACCACGGGCATGTTGATCTTTTTCTTGGCCCGAACGGCGTTTATTTCATCGTCGAGAGGGACTTTCAGCACCTTCTTGTAGAGAAACACCAAAGCGTTCATTGCCTGGTTCTGCGTGGCGGGCGATACGTTACGCTCAACAGCGAGGTGGGTTAAGTAAGCCTCTATTTTTCTTTCGCCATCGGCAAGGTCAGCGCGGCAGGCCATCTTGTGAAATTGGATATATTTTTTGATCCAGGCGATATTGCCCGTAAATATCGCGCCCCTGAAGTGTTCATTTGTAAGGCATAAAGGGTGAAGCCGTAGTCCTTCTACTGCAAGCCCTTTATAACGCAACCAATGGGCACTTCAGGGTGCGCCGTCAGGGTGAAATATTTTCTATTTGTTATGGAAAAAGCACCATGGCAACAGATTGATGTGCCAGGTGAACAATAGCACAGAAGCTTTCAAGCGAACCGATATCTCATGGTTTTCTATGGTTCATAGAAATGATTTCATGATATTTTCGGGATAGGTCTTTTCAGTCTGGATGGAATAATGATGCAGCCTCAGGTAGTCCCGGACTTCATCGAGTAGTTTCCGACCCTTTTTTATTGACATAATCAGGGACTTATGGTGTTTTGATTTTAAGTTTCCACGCCAATAATTAACAGTATCAGTCCAATTTTTCAAAATCAACCAAAAACTATTATCAATGCAAATTAAACCGGATAATAAAATTATAAGAGTGATTTGACCTAATAATCAATGGTTAGCGGAGACAAATATACGAACCTTTTACGAGGTGAAAAATGGATGACAATTCTTTCAATGAGTTGGAATATAGCGCCCTACGGGAGGAACTTCTCAAACGCGTAGAACTCAGGCAAACTTTAGTATCACTGGTAGTGACAAGTGCTGGTATCCTTTTGGTTTCAGCATCACGACAGCTGAGTTAGCGTACCTATTTCCACCTCTTTCGTTGTTTCTTTGTCTCATGTGGGCTCAAAATGATATACGAGCCTTACAAATTACTGATTATCTTTATTCATTAGAGAACGATCGAACACTACTTGGGTGGACAACGTTTTATAAAAACAAACAAGGCAAAGGTTCTATTCTTACTGGAATCCCATTTAGTGTTATGGCTCCCGGTGGCATCTTCATATTGACTGCATTAATGGCCATCGGCATTGCGATATCAAAGTGGCCCTCATCCAATCTTTATATTTGGTTATTTGTAAGTGACATTATTTCCATCCTCATTATGACTTGACTCGTTCTTTATGTGAGTAGAGCAAGGCTTAAAAGAAGGGAACCGAGGCAAAATGGTTAGTTCTGTATGTTCACATGACACATTGGAAAACCTGAAGCCTGATGATCACCTTGCCCTAATTGAGCGCGATTTAAAATTCTGTGGTCAAAAGGCAGTTACGGAAGAACTTGTCCATCTTCTTCATCTTCAATTATCAGGAGTGTGCGTCAACGGCCATCATGATGTTGTTTGTTCAAATCGGGAAGGTATGTATGGGGAAATTCACTTGAATTTACCTGACAACGTACTAAATGGCATTTATGCCGTACCCAGGAAACTTCCCGTCATGCCGAAATCAACTTCACCCTATACCTTTCAGAACGGCTGTATATATTATCGCGATTCACCGGTTTTTAGAAATGGTTCTGTGGCCAACGTGCCGCTTCCCCATCGGAACGAACCAAGGTATCTTAAAGGCTATAGTTTCCCGTTTTTAAACACATCAAATCCGTATTACGAACTTAGAATCAATCCGAAAAACACAGGAAAGTGTCCTGGGAGATGCGCTTTCTGCCATCGAGCCTATTCTCATCGTTTTTTCCTACTGGCGTACCTAGTATAAGACCCTCAAAAGAAATCGTTCAGTCAATTCTTGATGAATATGGGAAAGAAGCTCTCCATCAAGTATCTCACGTATCTATGATTACGGAACTTTTTGGGAAGGAACAGCCTTTTCTTGACTACTTGAAAACTTTAAAGCATACGCTATCACAGATTGGCGGGCTGAAGGACTTCAGCTTAGAGCTTGTTCTCAGGATGTGCGATCTGAAAGTGGTCTCCGGGAACTATATTCAATTGTTGATAATGATAGTTACTCATACCTAAGCTGAGCGATTCCATAAGAAGAAAAGCCCTTCACTTGAGGGTAACTTTCTGGTATTATTCTTAAAAGCAACTAAAAGAACAGTACAGAAAGTTAAACCCATTAGGTGGAGGGCTATATGAATAGAGAT
>CAWANO010000017.1:0-99327 GCA_963783425.1 uncultured delta proteobacterium | reverse complement strand
AGCAGAAAATATCGAAAAAAGGAACTGGAAATCGGCGCTGTAGAAATAACCAGCGATCGGTTGACCGGTAGAGCCGGCTTGGCCCTTTTCGTATCCTATCTTCACAATATCCAGTTGTTCCCGCTGCTGGACCGATATTTCGGCTCGATCCGTAAAAGTAAAAAGGGCGTGGCGGTTTTCGAGCTTTTCAAGCAGGTGCTGTGCTTCATGGTCGACGGTACCAGTCGGCACATCACCTATTTTGACCAACTTGCCAAAGATGCCGGCTATGCCGGTGCCATCGAAACCGAAATGGAAAAGATGGCGTCTTCTCACCAGGTCAAGCGCTTTTTCAAGGCCTTTGCCTGGACGCGCATTTTTCTGTTTCGTCGCCTGCTGCAGGCACTGTTCATCTGGCGGTTGCAGATTGAGCAGCCAGAGGTGATTGAGCTGGGTATCGATACGATGGTCATGGACAATGATGACGCCAAATGCCGTCATGGAGTAAAGCCGACCTACAAAAAGAAAAAAGGCTTTCAACCGCTGCAGATGAATTGGGGACGATTGATCGTGGATGCGGTGTTTCGCAGCGGTGACAAGCACTCCAACCACGGGCGCACGGTACAGCGGATGATCAAACATATGGTTGCCAAAATCCGCACGCAATATCGCGAGGATGTGGCGATTATCATCCGCATGGACAGTGGGTTTTTCGATCAGAAGATTTTCAACTGCTGTGAGCACCTCCAGATCGGTTATGTCTGTGGGGGCAAGATATACAAAGACATCAAGACCATGGCCAGTGAACTCGATGACAGTGTTTGGTCGCGTTTCGATTCGCATAAAAAAGAGGCATGGGAGTATTTTGAATTTGGCAACCGCAGGGGTAACTGGAAGCAGTTTCGACGCGCCATCTATTGCCGATTGATCCACCAGGGCGATCAGCTCTATTTGCCTGGCTGTCGGCCCGATACGCTCATCGTCACCAACATCGGTCAGGGGCAGGCAATCGACGGCAGGCTCAAAAATGCCGGTGCTGCAGAATACCTCACAACCAATAGCCTGGTGGCCTGTTACCATGAACGTGGCAGCGATGAACTTGCCAATAGAGCGCTGAAAGACTTCGGCCATGAGCAACTGCCCTTTAAGCGCTTCAATCCCAATGCGGCTTGGTATTATACGATGCTGCTGGGCCATTTTCTGATGGAGACGTTTAAAAGCGACGTCGCTGCTCCGGTGATTGCAATCGGTGCTTACGCCAGCACCGTTCGCCGCCGCATCATCGATATGGCCGGCAAAATCGTCTCCCACAGTAATTGTATCATTTTGAAGGTCTCTCAAGCATGTTTCGATACCCTTGGCATGCAGCGCCTGTTTTTACGATGCGAATCCGCGATACCGATCGATTAGACCTGTCAAACAGGCTGATCTTTGCGAATTCAGCTCGAAACGGCGGCGAGCTACGTCCAGATATAGGGTTATCACCGGCTTCACTGCAAAAATCTGCTGAAAAACTAATTGAAAACCACCCACTTTTAGAGAAGTAACAAACTTCTAACCGCATTTAAGCTGCATATGGCATGGAATCTCTACTTTATGGACCAAAATCGCTCAGTTTGGGTCATACACATTAGAGGTGTTTTCGGACAGAGAAAGGATTCTTGGCAAGTATAAAGGCATTTCATTAACTAAAGTTATGAGTGTGCTAGAAACGGCCAAGAAGATAGGCTTCAAGAAAATAAAGCTGAATTATGTGGCAGGAATTGACTCCCTCCAATCGTTTTCTAAGGGCTTGCGCATGTTCACCGATGCAGGATTGGTTGACCGGTTAGGATTGAGTATATTGACATCCTTCTTCCCTAAGCAAGAAGCCTTAAGACATCCTGATGCATGGGGTATTGACTATTATGTCGAGATTCTAAGGATCACACATAGTCTCGGTGTTTCTCTATACGAACCTATGTGTTTTGAAATGGGATACCCTGCTCAATTTTTACGGCCGGAACTACCTTGGATGAAGGTTAACAAGAAAGTATTCAGCTCGAATTGACGAGGTAAGTAAAATCTATGACATCGCTAACAACTGAATTCACTCGGATGTGAGTTCCGCTGCCGCTTCACTCACACCGGTGATTCAGAGCGTTGAATCGAGCATTGGAGGGGGGCTGTTCAATTGTCTAATAATATGCTACCTGAAGGGATCTGCTTTTCAGCTGGACAACCTTCGTTAATTCAGACTGAAAAGCAGATCCCTTCAGGTAGTCAAGGTGAATTGCCCAGCCCCCCTCCAACGTCATACAACCAAAAGCTACACATTGACTTCGCAAGTGAGCATTTCATTATCCGAAAGAAATTATGCTGATGCTTCAGAATGGTTTGACTGGATGGCGTTTTGAGCGGCGTGAACCAAAAATGAAGACCGGGACATACCACGCCGTTTAGCGGCAGCGTCAATTTGTTTAAGCGTCATTTCGGGAAGGGTGATATTAACCCGGACTGTACGAGGCTTAGCGTCAGGAACGCCAACGACTAAATATGCCACGGCATCGGAGAAATCACTGTCGGCCATAATTTTTTCGAGCTTTGAGGGAACCGGCAATCGCTCCCCATCTTCGAGCATACCCTGAATATGGAGAGTGATGGCTTCTTGGGCCATGTCTTTTGCTTCATCGATGTTCTGACCGGCTGTTACACAACCTGGGAAGTCCGGAAACGAAACACCAAAATCGCTATCGGGATCTTTGTGAACGATTGCTAAATAGTTTGCCATATCGCACCTCAATTAAACTTGATTCCCGATTGGCGTTCGATGCTTTTCAGGGTACCAATCGGTATGTCCTTTTTAGGGTGAGGTACTGTCACCCTGCCCTTTATTTTTGGATGCCGAAATTGTGTGTGAGAACCAGAGGTTGCGACTTTTTGCCACCCATTCTGCTTGAGAATTTTGATAATTGACCGGCTATCCATGATGTGTAATGTTATACACTGCGTGGAAAATGTCAATATTTTAGACAGTTCGGATAATCGGGTAGCCGGGGGTGTTTAGCCCCCAGCCCCCAAACCACCCCCAATAGCGGGATTACACCAGCAAACGGGTCCCCTCCAGAGGCAGCCCTCCAGAGGCGGAAACGCACCAGGCGGTTCCCAAAGAAAATCGGACCGTAGTCGGATAAAGTACAACCAACAGATCTTTGAAAAGAAGGCGGCAACTGCAAGTTTGTACCTGAGAGCAAACATCCATTATAACGCGCCCGTGGTTACGCTTACCCGGTCGGGTTCAGTGCGTTTCGGAGCTTATACGGATTAACTCTCTACTAAGGGTTTGGCCCTTCGGCGGGGTGAGACCATCCCGGTTTTTCTATTCACCGGGCTCGTTTCCAATTTCCATACCACCTTATGGTAATGTCCTCGCCTACTATGGCCTCTGCTGACTCCTGCCCGATCACCCTGCATGTTGCCATACAAGGCGCTGTCTTTACACGACCGCATGTCAGGCAGATCTCCCCGGATAAGAACGTGATCTGTCACTATGCAGCCGCAGCATTCTTGGTCGCCTCTGGCGACTACCCGACCTGCCATAGGCAGGCAAGTCTCCTAAACCCAGGGCTTTGTCATGTTGCCTGCCTGTGCGCTGCACGCAGACAGGCCTGCCTGTGCGATGCACGCAGACGGGCCTGCCTGTGCGATGCACGCAGACAGGTGCTGACTTGCCCGGAGACTGGGCCTTGTATGTCACGCCAACGGCGGGATTCGTCGGTTCATAGTTTTGCGCTCCGGGTTGGACGCTCGCATTGCTCACTTTTGCCTACGGCAAACCGGTCGCTACGCTCCTGCCTTCGGACGGCCCCTCGCGGTTCCGCCCTTGCCTTCGGCTAGTATTTATGGTCCTGTCTCACGACAGTACCAGGGTTCACATACAGGGGACTTACACCCCATAAAATCACGCCCATGCCAGGCGTACACAACCGGTTGCTGTGGACGGCGCACCAGCGCCGCCGCTGATCCGAAACAGTTCGCCAAAAATAACTTGACATGTGCATACATATGTACATATAGTATGATGCCATGTTTGAATGACCTAAGCTGAGCGATTCCATAAGAAGAAAAGCCCTTCACTTGAGGGTAACTTTCTGGTATTATTCTTAAAAGCAACTAAAAGAACAGTACAGAAAGTTAAACCCATCAGGTGGAGGGCTATATGAATAGAGATAGCAGAAAATATCGAAAAAAGGAACTGGAAATCGGCGCTGTAGAAATAACCAGCGATCGGTTGACCGGTAGAGCCGGCTTGGCCCTTTTCGTATCCTATCTTCACAATATCCAGTTGTTCCCGCTGCTGGACCGATATTTCGGCTCGATCCGTAAAAGTAAAAAGGGCGTGGCGGTTTTCGAGCTTTTCAAGCAGGTGCTGTGCTTCATGGTCGACGGTACCAGTCGGCACATCACCTATTTTGACCAACTTGCCAAAGATGCCGGCTATGCCGGTGCCATCGAAACCGAAATGGAAAAGATGGCGTCTTCTCACCAGGTCAAGCGCTTTTTCAAGGCCTTTGCCTGGACGCGCATTTTTCTGTTTCGTCGCCTGCTGCAGGCACTGTTCATCTGGCGGTTGCAGATTGAGCAGCCAGAGGTGATTGAGCTGGGTATCGATACGATGGTCATGGACAATGATGACGCCAAATGCCGTCATGGAGTAAAGCCGACCTACAAAAAGAAAAAAGGCTTTCAACCGCTGCAGATGAATTGGGGACGATTGATCGTGGATGCGGTGTTTCGCAGCGGTGACAAGCACTCCAACCACGGGCGCACGGTACAGCGGATGATCAAACATATGGTTGCCAAAATCCGCACGCAATATCGCGAGGATGTGGCGATTATCATCCGCATGGACAGTGGGTTTTTCGATCAGAAGATTTTCAACTGCTGTGAGCACCTCCAGATCGGTTATGTCTGTGGGGGCAAGATATACAAAGACATCAAGACCATGGCCAGTGAACTCGATGACAGTGTTTGGTCGCGTTTCGATTCGCATAAAAAAGAGGCATGGGAGTATTTTGAATTTGGCAACCGCAGGGGTAACTGGAAGCAGTTTCGACGCGCCATCTATTGCCGATTGATCCACCAGGGCGATCAGCTCTATTTGCCTGGCTGTCGGCCCGATACGCTCATCGTCACCAACATCGGTCAGGGGCAGGCAATCGACGGCAGGCTCAAAAATGCCGGTGCTGCAGAATACCTCACAACCAATAGCCTGGTGGCCTGTTACCATGAACGTGGCAGCGATGAACTTGCCAATAGAGCGCTGAAAGACTTCGGCCATGAGCAACTGCCCTTTAAGCGCTTCAATCCCAATGCGGCTTGGTATTATACGATGCTGCTGGGCCATTTTCTGATGGAGACGTTTAAAAGCGACGTCGCTGCTCCGGTGATTGCAATCGGTGCTTACGCCAGCACCGTTCGCCGCCGCATCATCGATATGGCCGGCAAAATCGTCTCCCACAGTAATTGTATCATTTTGAAGGTCTCTCAAGCATGTTTCGATACCCTTGGCATGCAGCGCCTGTTTTTACGATGCGAATCCGCGATACCGATCGATTAGACCTGTCAAACAGGCTGATCTTTGCGAATTCAGCTCGAAACGGCGGCGAGCTACGTCCAGATATAGGGTTATCACCGGCTTCACTGCAAAAATCTGCTGAAAAACTAATTGAAAACCACCCACTTTTAGAGAAGTAACAAACTTCTAACCGCATTTAAGCTGCATATGGCATGGAATCTCTACTTTATGGACCAAAATCGCTCAGTTTGGGAATGAGATAAATCTAAAGCTGCTGAAAATAGGGCAAAGCACGGAATATCGTTTGCCGATACCTTTTCGTTTTTCGAGGATCCAAACGCTGTAACCATTGATGATATTGGAAAAAAACAACGCTACATTACCATCGGAATGGATGCCTTTGGCCGAATATTGGTTGTGGTATACACATGGCGGGATGAAAACATTCGAATAATTTCCGCACGAATGGCAGTGCGATACGAGGTGAGGCAATATGAAAGCAAAATATGATTTTAGTAACGGAAAACGTGGTGCCGTGCTCCCATCTCCTGGGAAAAAAGTCCGGATCACCATTCGACTTGATCGAGACATTATCGCCTGGTTTCGCTCAAAGGTTGAGGAACAAGGCGGGGGCAGCTATCAGGCTATGCTCAATGACGCTCTCAGAAAACATATAGAAAGCCAGGATCAACCCCTCGAACAAATTCTTCGCCGTGTCGTCCGGGAAGAGTTACAAGCTACTCAGTAGTGAAAATGGCGAACAAAAATAGGATTAGACCCGAGTTCGAGGCACGAGAGCTCGGGATTAATCCTTGGTTCAAGAAGCCGGGGGTGTATAGGGGAAAAGGTTAGGCTCAGGGTGTTTTTGGGGGGTTGATTTGTCCGGAAGATTTCAAACAGCCCCTAAATGGCTGAATAAGAGAGCCAGTCAAACGATCGATTATCAAAAAAATCACGCCTAAATGGCAAAAAAACGGTCTTTGGGTATAGGTGTAGTTTCAGCGCCTCAAATGGCATCTGTAGATTGATAAAGCCGATTTGTAGTGGTCAAGTAAAAACGGACACTGGATTAAGCAGCATTCCGGCATAGTTCTTTCTCATAGAGCACTGGGGGTTGATAGCCCAGGGTTGAGTGCAGGCGTATGCCATTATAGTAGCCGATATAATCGATCACCTGCAGCCTATTTTTCCATCATTTTCCGAGACCGTGCTCAAGTAACATCGTTTAAGGCTTGTGGAGACCGCAGCGGTTAATCCGCCGCTGGTAGAGGCAGAATGAAAAAAGAATTTGGATCGGAATATGCGTCTTTTAAGGATGCAAGCTTTATAGTCAAATACCGTGGGAGCTGTTATTGCAAGGCGGTCGAGTTTGAGATGTGCGCAGACCCCGTAGGCGCCAAAATTTGCCATTGCTTTACATGCCAGAGACTGCATGGGGCTCCGATGCAATGGGCCGCAATCTTCCACAAGCATGATGTCAGGATAGCCAAAGGTACAGACTGCTTAAAATTCTATAACAGTGAACAAAACATCAATAACAGAATTCTTCCCTGCAAGGTGAGCTGTAATCTGTGCGGAACTCCCGTCGCAGATGAAGGACGTCGAATGTGGCTCGCTTTCCCTTCGCTCTTTGATTTTGGTTTTCCGCCAAAAGTGCCTGAAGCATTTATGCCGACCTGCCATATTTTCTACAATTCAAGGATCATACAAATAAGTGACGATCTGCCCAAGTGGTCGGGCCATAAGAACAATTCGGAGAGGATATTTTAAAAATCCCTATGAGTAAAGTAAGTGCCTGTGCGCTGCACGCAGACAGATCACCCCATAAGTTCACGCCCATGCCGGGGGTACACAAGCGGTATCGCAAAGGTTTGCTCTTCCCTCGCGGCCTTTGAACCGCAGCCTGGCCACCTATCTGTTGACAAAGCTTATCGATGTTATTATCGTAATACTAAATGCTTATCGATGGAGGTGTGGTATGCAAACCGTAACGGTATCCCCTAAATATCAAGTGGTTATACCAAAAGAAATACGAAATGCATTACGGCTGAGGCCTGGGCAAAAAATGAGAGTGATTGAGTATGATGGGCGAATTGAGCTGATCCCGGATCGGGATATTTCCGAGCTCAGGGGATTTATCAGGGGAATCGACACGCGCTTAGAACGTGAGGAAGATCGACTATGAACATTATAGATTCATCGGGCTGGCTGGAATATTTTTCAGACGGACCGAATGCAAAACACTACCTACCTCCTTTGGATGATACCTCCTCTCTAATTGTTCCAGTCATTACAATCTACGAAGTTTTCAAGGTTGTCCTCAGAGGGTCTAGCGAAAATGAAGCCCTCCAAGCAGTTGCAGCCATGCAAAAAGGAAAAATCGTCGAACTTACCGCCAGTATTGCGATGAATGCGGTTAAGCTGAGTCTGCAAAATAGTATTCCCATGGCCGATAGTATCATTTTGGCTACGGCACAAGCTTACCAATGTGTAATTTGGACACAAGATTCAGACTTTCAGAATATTGAAGGCGTCAAGTATTTCCAGAATGAATGAGACTGGCTATCGGGATAGGGAGATGGGAGATTAGGACATTCCATTGCCCAACCGGAAATCGGCGGATTTTTTTATCGTACCTCATCGCAATTGATTCCGGCCGCCCACGCCTGACTACCCTCTTCATTCAGTAGAACCCGTCAACTGTTTTTGGCTGAGGCGAAAAAGCAAAAACGGGAAGGTACCCTTTCGGGCCTCTTCCCGTTTTTTTGGGTGTACTGGTTTCGATTAACTGGCCCGCATCAGTGAGATTTGGCGCGCGTCCAGGCCTCGTCGACGATACGGTTCTCTTTTCCCAGGTCCTTGGTGAAGTGCAGTTTTTCCATGATCTCCGGCGTGGGATAAATTCCCGGGTTGTTCAGATCTTCGGGCGTAATGAAGGGCTCGGCGGCCGCGTTGGGCGTGGCATACTGGTTGTAGTTGGAGAGCTCGGCGCCCACCTCGGGCTCCAGGATCCAGTTGATCCACTTGTGGGCCGCATCCGGGTTGGGAGCGTCCTTGGGAATCGCCATGGAGTCATACCAGATCTCGCTACCCTCGCGGGGAATCACGAAACCAAGGTTTTCCGGATCTTCGGTCACCGATTGAATGGCATCCCCGTTGTAGACGATAGCGGCCACCGCCGTACCGGCCACCACATCGTTTTTGCCACCCACCCCCGGCTTGAATCCCATGCAGTTACCGCTGCGCTTGGTGGCCACCAGCAGATCGGCGGCGGCCTTGAGATCCATGGGGTCGGTGCTGTTGAAATCCTTGCCCAGGTAGACCAAAGCGATGCCGATCATCTCCCGCACCGAGTCGATCAGCCAAAAAGGCCCGGGCTGCTTGTCGGCATCGAAAAGCACCGACCAGCTCTTGACGGCCTCCTCATTCACCTTGTCCTTGCGATACATCAACCCCACCGTGCCCCACTGATAGGCCACGGAGTATTTGTTGCCCGGATCGTAGCTGGCCTCCCGGAACAACGGCTTAAGGTTGGCGAGGTTGGGAATCTTGGCATGGTCCAGAGGCTGGATCAACTCCTGGTTGATCAGCACCGGCATGATGTAGTCCGAAGGAACGATGATGTCGTACTGGCTGGCACCGCCGGCCTGCAGCTTGGCAACCATCTCCTCGTTGTTTTCGTAGATGTCCAGCCGCACCTTGATGCCGGTTTTGGCTTCGAAATCGGCCGGCATCTTCTCTTCGTCCATATACTCCGACCAGGTGTAGATCCTCAATTCCTCGGCGCCGGCGGCGATGCCTGGTCAAAAGCAGCATAAGCGCATGAGCAGTCCAATTTTACGCATCTTCTCTCCTCCTTTGTTTAACCTGAATGGGGTGATTGGTGGCAACGCCAGTTGGGCTGGATCAGGTTGCCTCCTTTTTGCGTGTAAAGCGTTCCGTCAATACGACAAGTACCACCGTGATCAGCATGATCAGGGTGGAAAGGGCATGAATCTGGGGCGTTACGCCCCGGCGGACCGCGGCGAAAATAAACAGCGGCAGGGTTTGCGACTCGGGTCCGGCCGTGAAAAAACTGATCACGAAATCATCCAGGGAAAGCGTGAAGGCCAACATAGCCCCGGCGATGATGCCCGGCATCAGTAACGGCAACATCACCTTGCGCAATAGATACCAGTTGGTGGCAAACAGGTCGCGGGCGGCCTCTTCAACATCACTGCCGATGGCCACCAAGCGGCTGCGCACCACCAGGGCCACAAAGGCGATCTGAAAGGTGATGTGGCCGATGATCATATTGATCAGGCCCGGTTCGAAAAGCGACGATGCCATGCGCAGGATGCCAAAAGCCACCACCAGGGCAGCGGCCAGGATGATGTCCGGGATCACCACCGGAATATGCAGGATGATGTCGAGAAGGTTGCTGGTACGCCGCCGCCAGGGAAAACGGTCCATGGCGATAGCCAGGATCGTGCCGAGAACGGTGGCGATGAGGGTCGATATCACCGCCAGCAGCAGCGTGTTCCAAGCCGCCTCCAGGATCCATTCGTTCTCGAATAGCTTGAGGTACCACTTCAAGGTGAAACCCTTCCAGACCAGGCCGCGCCGCGCCTCGTTGACCGAGAAAACCGCTACGCCCAGCAGCGGCAGGTATAGAAAGAGCAGGGTCAGGTAGGACACGGCCACGATCAGGGGATGCTGGCGCCTCATACCAGTTCGATCTCCTTGCCTTTGCGGCGGTAAATCTGCAGCCCGATCATGGTCAGCACCATCAGCCCCATGCTGATAGCCGCGCCGAAGGGCCAGTCACGGCTGGTGCCGAACTGCTGCTGAATGAGATTGCCCACCAGCATGTATTTGGCGCCGCCCAGTAGGTCGGGCACCACGAACATACCCATGGCGGGCACGAAGGTGAGGATGATGCCCACCGAAAGGCCCGGCATGGTCTGGGGCAAAATCGCTTGCGTAAAGACACGCACCCGCGAGGCGTAAAGGTCCTGGGCGGCCTCCACCAGTGACCAGTCCAGCCGTTCCACACTGGCGTATAGCGGCAAGGTCACGAAGGGCAGGAACATGGAAACCATCCCCAGATAGACCGCGAAGGCATTGGGGTACAAGGGCGCCCCCTGGGGTATGAACCCCAAAAAGGAGGCCAAACGGGCAAAGGGCATCTCCGGTGAAAGAATCAGAAACCAAGCGTAGGCGCGGATCACCATGTTGGTCCAGAACGGGATGATCACCAGTGTCAACCACATGTAACGGCTACGCTCGGACCGCTGGGCGATAAAAAAACAGAGCGGATAGGAGAGTAATACCGAAACCAGTGTGGTGACGAAAGCCACCACCACCGAACGCCAGAGAATCATCAGGTAATCGGGTGTCCAGCCAAATAGCGAGAATCCGGCCAGACGCTTGTAGTTTTCCAGCGTAAAAACCCACTCAAGTTGACCATAAGCGCCGCGGGTCACCACGCTTACCACCACCAACACCAACCCGGGCAGCACCAGAAAGAGCATCAGCCAAAGCATGCTCGGCAGCAGTAAGAACCTGCCGCGCTTGAGCAGTCGTCCGCGAGTGGTCAGCTCCCCGTACCAGGTAATGAGCGAATCAGAGCGCTTCATCGTCAAGCACCACCAACTCCTGAGGGGCCAGTTCGAGCCACACTTCGCGTCCGGGGTCGATACGCCGGTAGGAGCTGGTGCGAACCCGCAAAGGCCCCGGTTCGAGCCAAAGATCAAAATTGGTGCCGCGGTAGACGATCTCGGTCACGCGGGCGCGAATGCCATTGCGCTCCGGCTGCTGATCGCCGATGCCGATCCACTCGGGTCGAATGGCCACCGTACCCTCCTGCCAGGAAGGCTCTTTTTCGAGCGCCAGGAAGCCGAAGGGCGTCTCCACGCCGCCGGGGACCCGCCGGGCGGAAATCAGGTTGGCCGCCCCTAAAAATTTGGCTACGAAACTGTCCCGGGGATTATCATAGACCGCTTCGGGCGTGCCGCACTGAACCACGTGCCCGTTGCGCATCACGGCGATGCGGTCACTGCACACCAGGGCTTCGGCCTGGTCGTGGGTAACCAGAATAAAGGTTCGTCCCAGTTTACGCTGCAGGCGCCGCAGGTCTTCCTGCACCTGGGCCCGCAAGCGGGCGTCCAGGGCGCTCATGGGTTCGTCGAGCAGCAGCACGTCGGGTTCGTTGACCAGTGCCCGGGCCAAGGCCACCCGCTGCTTCTGCCCCCCCGAAAGCTGGTGGGGATAGCGTTGGGCCATGGCGCTCAAATCGAGCATCTCCAGCCGACGCTCAACCCGTTTTTTGATCTCCGCCTCGGGGAATTTCCGGGATCGCAACCCGAAGGCGATATTTTCGTAGATGGTCAGGTGGGGAAAGAGCGCATAACTTTGGAAGACGGTGTTGACCTGGCGCTTGATGGCCGGCAGGCGGGTGATCTCTTGGCCACCCAGATAGACTTGGCCCCTATCGGCCAGTTCCAGCCCGGCAATGATGCGCAACAACGTGGTTTTACCGCAACCCGACGGCCCCAGAAGGGTAAAAAACTCCCCCGGGCGGACATCCAGGGAGACATCGTCCAGGGCCTTGACATCACCATAATGTTTGCTGATCCGTTTTACGGTAAGGCCGGCATTGGTCTCGGAATTTTGCGTCTGGCTCATGTCCGGACAGATCTCTGCATCAAAACTAAATTTAAGGTTCATCCGGGCGACCGTGTGGGTCTACAAGGGGTCGCATTAAGCGCCTTAAGCTTGAGGGTACCCTCTACGTCCAATGCCTTAAAAAGTCAAAGATCTTTTGATGCCGATCCTGCCCGATCCGATGAGCGCCGTGTAATATCGAAGCGTTGCTCACCGGCAACAACGCTTGCAAACCCCCTTGCGACACCATTTTTATTCCGAAGGGGCGTAAACAATCTTCTGCTGCAGAGTTTCTTCAATGGTAACACCCAGTTCAGCCAATTGGCGGAAACAATACTGCCGGGCATCGGCCTCGAGCTGCTCGGGGACAAAAAGGCCGGGCACGGCCAACACATCCTCCACCATCATGGCCACAAAAACCGAGGCGCACTGCCCGGTCAGGTAGGCTTCGTGGCTGAGCCCCGAGGTTTCGTACGCCTCGACCAGCCCCGGCCCTATGGCGTAACTGTTGACGCGCACGGGAATCTCGCCCTTGTAACCTTTAACGCGAACCAAAAAAGCGCCCTCCTCGGCCATTACGCCGTCATCGATGATCGATTTTAGTTCTTCGGGATATTTGGGCGCCGGAGGGCACAGTTTTAAAATCAAGTCCATGGGGATCACCTGGGTGCCGTCAAGCTCCACCGGCTGGTCGGAGAGCAGGCCCATTTTGTAGAGCAACTCCGATAGTTTCACTCCGAAACCGCCATACTTGAACTCCACATTCCTGACCCCTTTGAGTACCTTGTCGGCCAGCAGACCCATGGTTACCGGTTCGTCATGCTCATGATCAACCATGCGCACTTCACGGTTGATACCCCGCAATTTCATGCGGATGGGCCGGCTGAAGGGCCGGTCGGTGACGTGTTTGCCGTTTTCGAAACGGAACGTTTTATAGGCCATATCCCAGAAAGCGATCTCCGGTGACCACCAGAATGGGGTGAAGCGTTTGGTCATCACGTTCTCATACACGAAGATACTGATGGTCTCACAGCGGTCCATCTTTTCAACCGCCTCTCTGGCCATGATGTTGGCCAGTCCCGGCGATGATCCGCCGCCCACCAGGGCGGTCAGCCCCTTGGCCTGAAACTTTTCGTGCCAATCGGAAAAGAGCAGTTTGTAGCTCTCCACGAATCCGATATCCTCCATGGGACCGGCCATATCAAAGTAGGAGGCGTTGACCGCCAGGGCCGCCTCCATGAGCACCAAATTGTAGTCCAACGGCAGGCCGTTGACGATCAGATCGCACCCTTGGGCGGCTTGGATGACGTTGCCAATGTCACTGGCGTCCAACTTGAGCGCCGAGGCCTTTTTCAGCGACTCGCTGAGCACCTCGGCAGCCTTGAAGTCATAGTCCGCGCAGATGATCTCGGAAACTTGCGGATGTTCATTCATGCGTTTGGCGATGGTACTCCCCTGAGCCCCAACACCAATAACAATAATGCGTTTCATGGATACTCCTTTTTATCGAGTTAAACCAACCATGCCTAAAGCGGCGCGGTGCGCTGGTTTCGTCGGGCTGATCATTCTTTGGCGCAGGTGTAATGGCCAGCGCCTGGTGCGCGATAGAGACACAAAAAGGCCCCTTGGCATTGTGACGGCAGCGCACAGCCGGTATCATGTTTAACCTTAGATTTTTTATTATGCAATAAATATTTTGACAAATTTTCCATTATCCGTTAATTAATTCTGAATTATTATCTTTTTCCGTTTTTTGCACCCAAGAACCTATCTGCTTTGTGAGAGTACCCATGAGAACAACCACTTCCGGAATTGCCCCGCTCGATAAAATCGATCGAAAACTGGTGGCGTTGTTGCAGCAAGACGGCCGCATGCCGATCGTCACCATCGCCAGAAAACTGGGCGTCTCCGAAACCACCGCCCGCGGTCGCCTGAAACGGTTGATCGCCGACGAAACCATCAAGGTGGTGGCCGTCAGCAACCCCATCCGTCTGGGTTTCGAAATCATCGGTAACATCAAACTGAGCATCGACTTAAAGGAGAAAGACGCTATTCTCGAAGCACTCAAGAACATCGAAGCTCTCAACTATGTCGCCCTAACTACCGGTGGCAACGACATCGATATCGATTTTATCGCCGGCTCCCTGGACGAATTCAAGGCACTGATTTACGAGAAGATCAGCCGGATCGAGGGGGTTAACTCCGTGGAGACGTCGTTGATCCTGGAACTGATTAAAAACACGTGGGATTATGGCACCGCATGGGATGGGTAAAGCGTTTCCGGATCGATAGTGTCGCGTTACGTTTGAAATGTCGTAAGGTTGATGGCGTCGTAAAAAGTCCCCTCTACTGCGTTGTAGTGATTTTTCAGATCCTCGGCATACTACATGTATGGCCTCGGCCCTGAAAAATCACTACGCCTTGTATATGAAATTTTTACTTAGCCATCGCGCTACTTTTTGCGAGTTCATCAAGGTTGATGCTCCCCTAAAAGTCGGATTTCCGGTTTTCGCGTCATTCCGGCGAAAGCCGGAACCCCGTTAAACACGTTCTTCTGGATACCGGATCAAGTCCGGCATTACGCCCGGCTTTATGGGTCGATACCTGCGATTGGCCACCGTTTATTGTCCCATTCGGGGATTGGGAGAAAACCCTCGCCTTTAGGCGAACACTTCAGTTTGATTGTTGATGCCGCCCCAAGGTTTCAAGGATTCAAGGGTTCGTGTAAAGGCTTGGATGGTCTTTTCACTTGACCCCTGCCGGAGGCAGGTAAACCTCGACCCCCGCCACAACCCCGGCGGGCAAGCCTTGGATCTGCCAGAGGCAGGCAAGCCTTGGACCCCAAGCCTTCGGCTTTAGCCGAAGGTGGTTGACTTGGCCTGGAAGACAAAGGTAATGGAGCCGGTGGCTTAAGCCACCGGTAAATGAATTATACGACAGGCCAAGTCCTGATGGGACGACGCAATCAACATCGTCCTTTCAGGACTTCGGTGGTGGTGTTTGTCTCACCCGGTGGTTAAAACCACCGACTATACGACGATATCCCTGTCGGGATTTTAGATGACAGGCAACGTCATTATCACAACCACTATAACCTTGAACCTTTGAACCGTCATTAAAATGAGCCATTCATAATATTTTTTATAACAACACCGCCTAAAATAGAAGTTTAAGCGATTTTTGGGCTCCGCTTTGAAAAAAGCGGCGGCCATCCTGTTAGCAAAGTTCGAACAGCGCCGCAGCGCCCATGCCGCCGCCCACGCACATCGACTCCACGCCGTATTGAACACCCCTGGCCTGCATGTTGGCCAGCAGGGTGGCACATAATTTGGCGCCGGTGCAGCCCAGCGGGTGACCCAGGGCGATGGCGCCGCCGTTGACGTTGACCTGATCCATGCGGCCCTCCAGTCCCAACTCGCGGATACAGTAGAGCGCCTGGGCGGCAAAGGCTTCGTTGATTTCAAAAAGCCCCACATCCTCAATGGAAAGACCCGCCTGTTTAAGCAGTTTGGGAATGGCGTAGAGGGGGCCCACGCCCATTTCATCGGGCCGGCAGCCCACCGTGGTGTACGATCGTAGCCGGGCGATGGGTTTCAGGTCGAGTTTTTCGACCATCGCTTCGCTCATGACCACCGTGGCCGCCGCGCCGTCGGTCATCTGTGAACTATTGCCGGCGGTGACACTGCCTTGCACGGCAAAGACCGGCCGCAGCTTGGACAGTCCCTCCAGGGTGGTATCTTCGCGGATGCCGTCGTCAAAATCCTGAACCTGGGTCTCTTGCTCACCCAGCCCCTGGGCGTTCTGTGTGTAGGTTACCGCCGGTGTAGGGACGATCTCGGTAAATTTTCCACCGCGGGTCGCTTCGGCGGCCCTTTGGTGGGACTGCAGGGCAAAAACGTCCTGATCTTCGCGCGACACACCGTAAGCCCGAGCCACGTTTTCGGCGGTGATGCCCATGGCGATATAGAGGTCGGCGTGCTCGTTGGACCACTGCGGGTGGGGTCGTGGCATATAACCGCCAAGAGGGATGTAGGACATCGACTCCACCCCGCCGCCGATGGCCACATCCGCCCAGCCGACCATCACCCGCATGGCCGCCTGGGCAATCGCCTCCAGCCCCGAGGCACAAAAGCGATTGATGGTGGCGCCGGAGACGGCGTCGGGAAAACCCGCCATCTGGGAGACGATGCGGCCGATATTAAGCCCCTGTTCGGCCTCGGGAAAGGCGCAGCCGATCATCAGATCGTCCACATCCTCTTTTTTAAGGCCCGCTGTTTTTTTAACGGCCGCGCCCAAAATAAAGGCGAGCAGGTCTTCGGGCCGCGTATGGGCCAGCGCGCCTTTGGCACGCTTGCACCCAGGTGTTCTAACCGATGTAACGATATAGGCATCTCGCATGGCATTTCCTCCGCTGCTGCGTTGAAAAACAAAATTAGTTAATACTCTTCAGGATTGGGGGTGACAACAGGTACCCCACCGCGACGTTCTCACCGGTGGTTTACCAGACACACCGGTTATTCACGGCGCGCACGCCAAGTGAGCCAGGACCGATGCGGCACCGGTTGCGAAACGATCAATTCCTCAGCGGCCTTCCCGTTTCGAGCATGTGCCGGATACGGGCTTGCGTCTTGGTCTGTTTCCACAACCCCACGAAGGCCTCCCGTTCCAGAGCCAGGATGGCCTCCTCCTCCACTTCGGCATTGGCCGCCACATCCCCGCCACTGATTACATAGGCGATCTTCTCAGCCAGATAGGCATCGTATTCACTGATGTAGCCCCCCTGCTGCATGTTGTAGACCTGGCTTCGCACCAATCCCATGGCCGGTTGTCCCAGCACGCGCAGCTTGCGTTTGGGTGACGGCACATAGCCGTCGTCGGCCATTTTGAGCACCTCTTTTTTAGCTTCACCGACCAGGTAGTCACGGTTGAAGACGATGCGATCCGCGGCCCCCAAAAACCCCAGGGTGCGCGCGTCAGCAGCCGAGCTGGAGACCTTGGCCTGGGCGATAGTCATGAGGACGGGTTCGAAAAACCGCGCGTAATCGTTGATCGTGACGGCTTCCGGAATGGTGGCAATGGTCTTTTTCCACAGGTTCAGACAGCCGCCGCCGGCCGGAATCAGCCCGACGCCGACTTCCACCAGCCCCATAAAAAGGTCGGCGTGGGCCACAATCTTATCCACCGCGCCCAAGCACAGTTCGCAGGCCCCGCCGAAGGTCAATCCGTAGGGTGCCGCCACCACCGGGAAATCGGCATAGCGCGTCTGTTGCATCAGTGATTGTCCCTTGGCGACAAATGCCGTCATGTCGTCGAAGCGCCCCGCCAGAGCCAAACCGCCCATGAACTTGAGGTCGGCACCGGCTGAAAATGCGCCCGGCACGCCGCCGGCCTGGTTGCCGATGACCATGCCTACGCCGTTTTGGCCCACGAAATCGAGGGCTTCAACCATGAAGTCGACCGTCTCGGCTTTGATCACGTTCATCTTGGTGTGGAACTCAACGCAAAAAACGCCCTCGCCCAAATCTACCAGCGAAGCCGCCTTACAGCTCTTCACGGTGGCTCCGGCCGATTTAAGCCCCGCAAGCGAGATTACCGCCGCGCTGGTCTCAACGGGACGATACGCTTCGGTGGCAAAATCGTAGTAGTAGCGCTGGCCCTCTTGGAAACGGTAGAAGCTCTCATGGCCGGCCGCGAGCATCTTCTGAACCTTTTCCGGCACTGTCATGCCATCTGCCGTCATCGTGGCGGCCGCCTTTTCAACCCCGATCGCATCCCAGGTCTCAAAGGGCCCCAGTTCGAAGTTGTACCCCCACCGCATGGCATTGTCGATTTCCACCACACTGTCGGCGATTTCAGGAATGCGGTTGGCGGCGTAGATCAGATTTTCAGCCAGCACCCGCCAGGCGAATTTGGCACCGGGGTCGTCGCCGTAGACTACGGCCTGGATCTTTTGAGGCAGGGTTTTGGCCGCCTTGGCCAAGGTCAGAGAGGGGAACTCGGGCTTGGCGATGGGACCGTATTCGAGGCTTTGGGGATCGATCACCTGGCGCACCGGTTTGCCGTCGGCCCCCTTTTCCTTCAGATAAAAGCCCGATCCGCTCTTATTGCCCAGCAGCTTCTTTTCAACCATGGCCTGTACGAACTGAGGCACCTTGAACAGATCGCGCTGTTCATCTTGCGGAGCCATTTTATACGTGTTGGCCGCCACAAAAACCATGGTGTCGAGCCCTACCAGGTCACAGGTTTTAAACAAGGCTGTTTTCGGTCGCCCCAACACCGGCCCAAACAAGGCGTCGGCCTCACTGATAGAGATGCCCATCTCCTCCAGGCGGTGCATGGCCGCCACAATGCCATGAACCCCCACGCGGTTGCCGATGAAATTGGGCGTGTCCTTGGCCCACACAATGCCCTTGCCAAGCGTTTTTTCACCGAAGCGGGCCATGAGCGCCAGCACATCGGGCAGCGTCTTCTTGCCGGGGATGATCTCCAGCAGTTTCATGTAACGCACCGGATTGAAAAAGTGCGTGCCCAGAAAATATTGGCAAAACTCGTCGCTCATACCCTCCGAGATTTTACTCAAGGGGATACCCGAAGTGTTGGTGGAAACAATCGTTTGCGGCGACCTGATTCTTTCGATCTTCTGGAACAAAGAGCGTTTGACTTCCAGGTTCTCGACGATGACCTCAACGATCCAGTCGCAGTCCCGCAACTTATCGAAATCGTCTTCCAGGTTGCCGACGGTGATGCGTTCAACGTCCCTGGGGTGCATGAACAGAGGCGGCTTGGCCTTCTGAACCGTTTTAAGCCCCGCGTTGACAATGGCGTTGCGCGCCTTGGGATCCGGCTGCTCTTGGTCGGACAGGTCCCGGGGGACAATATCCAGCAGCAAGGTATTGATTCCCGCCCCGGCCAATAGCGCGGCAATGCCACCACCCATGATACCGGAACCGATGACAGCGGCTGTTCTTATTTTTTGCATCCTCTACTCCTCCCGTAACGTTGCGGTGATTGATTGGCCATGCCTGATTGGGTTAAAGGCGATGCCGAGAAACGACACGCTTTATCTGCGCTGGTTGGTGCTGATTCAATATCGCCCCGCCTCTCGCCGATGAAAAAGGTGTTCGTTTCAGTGAGATGGTTGTGAATCAGGGGGTATTGTTTTGCGTCCATGCGTATACAATACCGTCATAAATGAATATATATTCATTTTTTTAGCATAGCCCGAAACGGCTGTCAAGCGAAATACAAAGGCCCCCTTAAGAATAAATTTAACACTATGTAATTATTAAATTTTAAATAATAATAAGACCCGTTTCATTCGCGAACCAAGGCGCTTTTAAGACCCCTTTTCAGTACTGAATTTATATTCAACATTGCTTAGCCTCCCGCCGTGCCGCTCAAGCGTGTCACATGCTGCACGTTCAGGGTGTGCGCCCCCCAATCCTCGTCCACCGTGCCGGTCAACAGATACGGATGCCCCGTTTCCAGCAGGTGGCAAAACCGCGCGTAAACGCGGGGGAAAAAGGTGGCCTCTATCAACGCCGTCTCGTCTTCGAAGCTAAGAAACTCCATGGGGTCGCCATGCTTGGTGCGCACCCGTTTGCCGGTGATCAACCATCCGGCCAGGCGCACTCGCCGGCCCGCATGACGATGCAGGTGCGCCGCTTTGATGCGCTGCACGCCGGCCAGTTGCCTTTCAAAAAGGTACAATGGGTGCCGGTCACACAAAAAGCCCAACACGGCAAACTCCCGCCACAACCGACGCGACGGCGTCTCGGCTGGAAAGGCCGGCGCGGGGATCGATGTTGCGGTGGCAAACAGCCTATCGGCCGGCCGGGTGCGCTGTTTGCGCCGCCGTTTTTGCCACAAAGCCAACCCCCAGCCCAGTTGCGCCCGGCAGGCGGCTCCTCCCAGCCCGTCCAGGGCCCCCGCGTCGATCAACGCCCGCGCCTCGGCCTCATCGCAGCGCGTGCGCCCAAAAAAATCGCCGCCATCCATAAACAGTTGGCGATCCCGCTCCGCCACGATGCGTGCCAAGATGGCGGCCGACACCCCTTTGACGGCCATCAGGCCGACCCGCAGCGTGCCATCGGCGCCGCCCCAGGTGATCCGGCTGCGGTTGACGTCCGGGGGCGCGATTGCCAATCCCATGCGCCGCGCCTCGGAGACGTAGGCGAAGGTGCTGTAAAAGCCGCCCTGGTTGCTGATCACCGCCGCCATGAACTCGGCCGGGTGGTGCACCTTGAGATAGGCGGCCTGAAACGAGACCCGGGCGTAAGAGGCGCTGTGGGGCTTGCAGAAGGAGTAGCCCTCAAAGCTCATCATCATGTCCCAGACCGGCTCGATCTG
The DNA here is from genome assembly GCA_963783425.1 of uncultured delta proteobacterium. GTDB lineage: Bacteria > Desulfobacterota > Desulfobacteria > Desulfobacterales > QNYZ01 > CAWANO01. The sequence continues at coordinate 78,797 of CAWANO010000017.1, read as the reverse complement.
CTCGGCCTCCACCCCGCGCGCCCGGGCGCCGTCCGCGAAAGCGCCGATGGTAGTCCCGCAGCTGCCGCGACTCGGTCCTTTTTGGACATGATCTTGCGCAGCCCGTCGGCCTCGGCGTGGGAAAAACCCGCCAGGGCCACCGCCGCCCGCGAGACGTCCTCCTGGTAGACCATGATGCCGTAGGTCTCGTCGAGCACGTCGGCCAGCAGGGATGGATCGGCGTCCCAGGCCCCGCCGTGCAGCCGGCGCACGTACTCGCGGATAAACTCGTTGGCCGCCGGCCGGATGATGCTGCTGTGGATCACCAGGTGCTCGAAGTCGCCCACCCCGGCCTTTTGCTGCAGCAGCCGCATGGCCGGGCTTTCGATGTAGAAGCAGCCCATGGTGCGCCCCTGGGCCAGGGCGCCTGGGTGGCCGCAGTCGTCCTCGGGCTCCCACCGCGCTCGTCAAGCAGGCGTCCCGTTGGCCCGCACATTGGCCACGGCGTCGCGGATCACCCCCAGGCTGCGGTTGCCCAGCAGGTCGATCTTCACCAGGCCCGCGCGCCTCGGCGCCGTCCTTTTCCCACTGGATGATCGGCACGCCCTTGGGGGCCTGCTGCACGGCACATAGTGTCGATGGGCTCGGGGGTGATCACCACCCCGCCGGAGTGCACGGAGAGGTGCCGCGGGGTGCCGACGATGCGCTGCGCCAGGCCGAGGATCTCCGGCCAGGGCGGTGGGAAGGCGCAGCGCTTTCATCTCGGGCCGCCGCTTGAGCTCATCAAGCAGCGCCCCATCGTCCGCACCCGCCGGGCGGCGCCAGAACCAGCGGCAGCCGCCGGAGCACGCGGCCGATTTCGGCCTCGGTCAGCCCGTAGACCTTGGCCGTTTCACGCATGGCCATGCGCGGCCGGAAACCGACGTGGTTGCACACCATGGCGGCCCGGCCGCGAAACTGTGCCAGGACCGCGGCCAGCACCTCGTCGCGCTCGTCCCAGGCGAAGTCCACGTCGATATCCGGCGGGTCGGTGCGCCCCGGATTGAGAAAGCGCTCGAAGTAGAGATTGTGCTTGATCGGGCAGACGTTGGTGATGCCCAGGCAGTAGGCCACCAGCGAGGCCGCGCCCGAGCCGCGGCCGCAGGTGCGCGGGCTGTGCGGACGATGTCGCGCACCACCAGAAAATAGGCCGCAAAGCCCATTTGCTCGATGATGGCAAGCTCGTGCTCCAGCCGCGCTCCACCACCGGCTCGGGCAGGTCCGCGGCCGTAGCGCCGGCGGGCGCCGGCGTAGGCCGCCGCGCCGCAGCCATTGCGGCCGCGCTGCCACCGTCCGGGCTGTGCCAGGGGGGCATCACCAGCCCGAACGCAGGCCCGGGAAGGTCAGCCGCTCGGCCAGATCGCCTCGGTGGCCGCGAGCGCCTCGGGGCAGACGGCAAACCGCCGCGCGTATCGCCCGGCGCCGCCAGCCAGGCATCGGCGGGGTGCCGTCTCCGCGGCCCGACGGCGGACAGGCAGCGTGTTGCAGTCGATGGCCCGCAGCACGCGGTGCACCCGATGCTCTCTGGGCGCGAGGAAAAAACTGCCCGGCACGGCCACCAGGGGCACCGCCAGCCGCGCGCGCCGTGCGGCGCAGGGGATGCGCCGGCGGCAGGGGGCGGCGCGGCATGGCCGCCGCCACCGGACCCCGGCCGCGTGCCAGGCTGCCAGCAGTTCGGCGCTGCCGGTCAGCACCGACAAGCCCGGCGCAGGGGCGGCAGGTCGGTCGGCAGGTCGAAGGCGGCTTGCCATGTGGCGGCGGGTGAGCAGCCGACACAGGTTGGCGTAGCCCGCGTCGTCCTCCACCAGGCACACAGCCCGCCGCGGCGGGGCGGCCGGGTTCGGTGACCTCCGCGCCGACGATGGGCGTGATCCCCTCGCGCCGGCAGGCCGCCAGAAAGGGCCACAGACCGTAGAGGTTGTCGGTGTCGGTCAGCGCCAGGCGGTGGTAGCCCAATGTCTGGCCTGCGGCACAACCGCCGCAATCGGCGGTGCCCCACATGAGCGAGTAGTGCGAGCGAACCACAAGGGGAATCATGATTGTCAGTCAGTCGATCAGTCGGCCTTTGAAGCTTTGCTCGCTTCTTCAAGCGACGGGTTTTTCGATCAATTCATTTTCAGACACTCACACATTGTTTCAATGACGCAATGGCCGACCGGCTAACTGGCCGCCTGGCCAACCGATAGCGTCCGTCCTACCCGGACGGCATCGACGCCAAACCGCCGGCGAATCTGTCCATGGCGCTGACCAAACGTTCGGAGCGAAGCGTTGCGTCGCGCTCCGGCGCAAACAGCGGCAGCTGGGCGGGGGGATAGACAAGCCGGTCGCAGATCAGGCGCAGGTGGCGTACCCGCACCCGCCGGGTCCGCGCCAGATGCAGCGCCGCCCGGGCCGCATCGAAAAGGACCCCGTCGTTGGCCGTGGCCGGATTCAGCCGGCGCTGGCGCACCCGGCGCACGCCGTCGGAGTAGTCCAAGGTCAACGCCACCCGCCGGGCCGCCAGCCGTTGTTGCCGCAGCGCCCGGCCGTCTGCTCCACCAAGCGGTAGAGCGCGCTTTCCACCATGGCGGTTTCGTTGGTGTCTTCGTCGAAGGTGTGCTCGTCGACAGACCCGCGGCGGGCGACTGCCGACCGGCAGCACCGGCGAGGGGTCGATACCGCGCACGGTATCGTGGAGAAATTGCGCCCGCACGCCGAAAGCCACTTCCAGCTGCGCCAGATTGAAGGCGGTTTCAGCTGGTACACATGCGTCAGGTTGAACTCGAGCACTGCCGCATGTCGCCGCTCTCGATGCCGGGCAGCAGAAAGAGCGGCAGCGGATCCAGGAAGCCGCCTCGTCACCGGCCCCGACGATGTATTCGCCCCCGGGTTTGACCAGGCGGGTGGCCACCTTGGCCACCAGCTTGTTGGGCGCCACCGACCAAATCGGATCCAGCCCCAGGTCGCTCGATCTGTCGCCGCAGGCGCCAGGCCACGTCCACGGCAGGGCCGAAAAGGCGGCTGGTGCCGGTGACATCCACGAACAGATGCCCGTCGTCGGCGCCCGGTTCGATCAGAGGCGAGTAGGGCAGGGCTTGCCGAAGCAGGGCGCGCCATGGCCCGCTCGTAGCGATCCGGGCCGCGGCGGCAAAACCCGGGCGTCGGGACACCGGCGCAGCGCCCGGCGCAGCGGCATCCCCTTGCGCACACCACCGGCGTAGGCCTCTTCGCTCATGTCGTAGACCACGGCCCGCGCCGCGCCCGTCGGGGCGATGATCACCGGGCCGGGCGCTCAGCCGGCGGTCCACCCCCGCTCCACGGCCACGGCAAAATCGGCCACGTTGAGATGGATGATGGTACGTTCCATGGGACAGTTAGCCAGTTAGCCAGTTAGCCAGTGGGCCAGTCGACCAGTCGGCCAGTGGGTGACATTCAACAGCACAGAATTGTCAGTGTTACTCGTGTAGCGATAAATGATTTTCGTCAACGCCCTTGCCTTTTGCCAGCATTGCAAATTCTCGAATCGCTAAATACGCACGCCCCCCTCTCACTGCTTCGATCTTCCCGCCTTCATCCATGGCTCACTGACCCACTGGCCAACTGGCAGACTGGCTCAACTGGCCTACTGGCCCACTGGCCTACTGGCCCACTGACCGCAGAATTTCCACCAGCCGCAGGGCATTGCCCACGGCCTGGCCGCGCACGTGATTGTTGAAAAAAATCACCCCCCGCTGCGGGCCCGGCCCGCCATGCGGGCAATCGGGCCCTCGGCCCACTGCCGCAGCTCGATCGTCGGTGTAGTCGTAGTCGAACTGCTGCTGCATGTTGCCCGATCGCCACCCCCTGGCGTTGCGGCCGTGAAAACGCACGTAGAACAAGTCGGGGTTGGTCACCACCGTCCAGGGCTGGAAAGAGCCCCGGCAGATCCGGCTCATCCACCGTCACCAGGGTGACGCCGCGCGCCTCCAGTTCGGCAAACACCGGGTCCGCCGCCCAGGAGGCATTGCGAAACTCCACCGCCACGCGGCAGCCCGGCCAGATCGTCGAGAAGCGCGCCAGGTAGCGCCGGTGGCCGCGGGCACGGTCGAAACCGGGCGGGAACTGCAGCCAGCACCGCCACCAGTCTGGCCGCGCCTGCACCAGGGGCGCAATGCCGTCGCGGTAACGGGCCGCCTGCCCGGCGCCACCATCGCGGATCCACCTCGTGGGTCAGGGTGCGGGTCAGCTTGGCAGCAAACCGAAAACCGGCGGGCGCCCGGGCGCTCATCCGTGCCGCGGCGGCCGCCTTGGGCATCTGGTACCAGGTGTAGTTCAACTCGGTCACGGCGAACATGCGCGCATAGGCCGTCAGCATGTCGGCCTGACGGAGTCCCCGGCGGATAAAACCCGGCAGTGACCCACTCGGCATAGGAATAACCGCTGGTGCCCACCTGCAGCCGGCTTGTGGATTTGGGTGTCATGCCCAATTTGTCCCTTCTACGGCTTTACAGTTAGCCAGTTAGCCAGTTAGCCTTATCATTATCAGTTTGCCAGTCGGCCAGTGCTTGGTGGTGATCCAGTACTTGGTGGTGATAGTGTATGGCTGGCAGACGATTTACTTTTTTAGGTGACGGATCAAACCATCGATCATTTTTCGGATTTCCATACAATCATCATAGCTTCTTTGAAATTCATCGGTCGCAATGTAAGATTGGTCAAGCGCCACATACAGACAGTTCTGAACTTCGGAGCAAGATCGTCTTGCGTAAATGAGAAATCGCGCAAACTCTGCGTTGGAACGGGAATCGAATCCCTCACAAATATTATTCATAATAGAAATCGCTGCCCCCGTGATCTGCCCGCTCAGCCGGAAGTCTTTTGCAAAATCGACCTGTCTGGTGTAGCCATAAACAACCCGTGTCAAATCTCTCGCCTTCTGCCAGCACTGTAACTCCTCGAATCGTTTGATGCTCACGCCAACCCCTTTCCAGCATTGCGCATATTGCGCCACCATTGACCCGCTTGCAAACTGTCTAACTGGCTAACTGGCTAACTGGCTAACTGACTAACTGACTAACTGGCTAACTGGCAAACTGGCTAACTGACTAACTGACTCACAACCTATTCATCACTTCCGGGCCGCGCTGCACCCCCACCACCTTGCCCTGAATCAGCACCCGATCGAACCCGTAGTGCATCGGCCGGTAGCGGCTGTTTTCCGGGCGCAGCTCCACCTGGTCGTCATGCAGGAAAAAACGTTTGACCGTGGCTTCCTCCCCGTCGATCAGGGCCACCACGATTTCGCCGTTGCGGGCAAACTGGCGCGGCTCGCAGATGGCGATGTCGCCGTTCAGGATACCGACGGCCTGCATGGAGTCGCCCTTTACCCCCAGGGCGAACAGATGATCCCCCCGGAAGAGCGTACGATCGACCACGATCATCCCCTCCCAGGTCTGCTGGGCATAGATGGGTAACCCGGCCGTGATGCGCCCGACAAGCGGCACCTCCCGCCAGCGCTGCAGACCGGCCCGCTGGCCTGCCTGGTTGAGCAGGTGCAACGTGCGGCCATAGTGGCCCTGACGGCGCAATGCCCCTTTCTGCTCGAGGCCCTTGATCATCTGGGCTACGGCCGCGTGGCTTACACCCAGATCCCGTGCCGCCTGACGCAGGCTGGGCGCCTTGCCGAGACGTTCGATCTTGCGCGCCAGATAGCCCAACAGACGCTGCTGTTTGACGGTCAATTCGCTGGGCATGGCTCCCCCTTTCATACGATTGCCTGCACGATACCAAAACTAAATGTAAATATCAATGTAAATATATTTGTTAATATTGTAAATATAAAGGAAGAGGGCATGCGCAGACGCGCGCCCCTGATGCTGACCGTTGACAGGCAAAGGCTGCCATCAATCTGCCGTTGACAGCCGCAGGGCGCGGCGCTAATGAAGGGTATATCACCCAAAAATAAGGAAGGCTTGCATGTCAAAAGCGCCGAAAGCATTTCAAGACTACTACGACGACCATCTCAGCCACTGTTACGGCTGCGGCCGCCTGAATCCCCACGGGTTGCAGATCAAAAGCTACTGGGAGGGCGACGAGAGTGTCTGCCGCTTCACCCCTAAAGATTTTCACACGGCCATCCCCGGCTATGTCTACGGCGGGCTGATCGCCTCGCTGATCGACTGCCACAGCACCGGCACGGCCGCGGCGGCGGCCTATCGGACCGAAGGGCGCGACATGGACACCACGCCCTCATTTCGCTATGTGACCGCCTCTTTACACGTGGACTACCTCAAACCCACCCCCATCGATGCCATGGAGCTGCGCGGCAAGGTCAAGGAGATCAAGGGCCGCAAGGTAGTAGTGACGGTCGATTTGCTTGTAAAAGGCCAATTGTGCGCCAGGGGCGAGGTGGTGGCGGTGCAGATGCCCGAAAGCTTCGGTGCAACGGCGCGATAGGGTTGCGTGGCATTCGGCTGCGGCACCCCGCTGATGCAATTGCCGGCTCAACCGGTCCAACAATAAGAACCGTTGCCTAGTCTATCCAGATGAATACGGCTATTGAAAATGCCCGCGGCACCTGTGAGGATTTTCGGAGTATCGTTTTTACATTCCGGGCAATCACCTTAAATTTCCATGACGGAAGAGCCGATTCGGCCCGCATCACCGTGACCTACAGCCCCGATTAGCCACCACACGCCCGTGCCTTTATGGAGAGCCGGAATGATCGGTTTGGAGAAACCAATTTACATGCCGATACGATATGAATCATATATCGTTTAAGGTCCACCAATATTCGCCACCATCAAAACTCATTACTGGTAAATTGGCCATGAAATCAGGCACCCTGTTGCTTTCGTTATATCTTCTTCTGGTAGCCACGGCTTATGCTGCCAACGACTCACTCCTTATGGCGGTTGTCGATGCGCCACCGGCCACGCTGAGCGCCTGGAACCGCGAAATCGCCGTATTCCGGGCCACCGTGGCGGGCAAGACCCCCGCCATGCGGGTCGAATCAACGATCAAACGCTTAAAAGCGGTCTCAGACTATAAGCTTTATAAAGAAGTTGAACAACGGCCTATCCAGGTGGGTGAATACCGTGGCGTCGCCTTTTTTATCGAGGCAGATCTATTGTTTGCCCTCCACGAACAGGACCTTGACCCTGAAACCGGCGAGACCTTTGAGCAGCTGACTGAGCGGGTAATGGTCCGCCTCGATGATCTTCGTGAAGCCAAGCGCAACCAGCGCCGGCCGGATCTTCTCCTGCGCGGAGGGGGCCTCTCTTTGGTGGCCACGGCGGCCTTTGCTCTCTTGCTCTGGATCTTGAAAAGGCTGCAAGCCCGGGTCCGAAGCGCCATCGTACGCCGCACCGCCAAAATGAAGTGGACCAAAATCCACAAATTCGACATGCGCCGGTTTCTGTTTCGGGCCATCCGTCAGTTAACCAAAGTTATTTTTATCGTTATCGCTTTCGTTGCGGCGTATGTCTGGCTCGGCTTTGTCCTGTCGCAGTTCCCCTTCTCGGCGCCTTGGGCCGCAGCGCTGGGCGAGAGGCTGGCGGGCATCACTACGGGCATGCTGGAAGGTCTGCTGCGGTCGATCCCCAACATCTTGATCGTTGTGGCGATTATGCTGGTCACGCGGTGGATTACAACCATCGTCGATGGCTTGTTTAAAAGCATGGAAGGTGACGCCAATCATGAGGGCTTTTTGTCAGGAGATACCGCGCGAGCGACCCGGCGCATTGTAATCGTGGCTATCTGGATCGCCGGTCTGGTCATCGCCTACCCCTACATTCCCGGATCAGACAGCGCGGCTTTCAAAGGCGTCAGTGTTTTGTTGGGGCTGATGGTCTCCTTCGGATCGAGTGGCGTCATCAACCAGATCATGAGCGGTTTCGTGGTACTCTATTCGGGCGCGGTGCGCACCGGCGAATTCGTCCGTGCCGGGGATATCGAGGGCACCGTGACCGATATCAGCCTGCTCTCCACCAGGGTGCTTACGCCAAAAAACGAGTATGTCACAGTTCCCAACGCGGTTCTGATGGGCCAGAACACCATCAACTATTCGCGCCTCCAGGCGGAAGACCGCACCGCGCTGTCAACCAGTGTCAGCATCGGATATGACACGCCCTGGCGCCAGGTTGAGGCCATGCTGCTGTTGGCCGCCGATCGATCCAAAGGCATCCGCAAACAGCCCCCGCCGTGGGTGTTGCAGGCAGCGCTCAAAGACTTTTACATCGAGTATGTACTGGTGTTTGTGCCGGCCGAAATCAAGACAAAAAACGCAACGCTCACAGTACTGCATCAGCAAATTTTGGATGTGTTCAACGAGTTCGGCGTGCAGATCATGTCACCCAACTTCGAGGCGCAGCCTCCCGAGCAGGTGGTGGTTCCCAAACAGAACTGGTTTCTTCCGCCGGCAAAAGAGAGTGGACAGGCGCCACAGAAAAAGAATACCAAATGAAAAGATGGAAAAAAACACCGCTGCCGTGTTCAATGAAGTGGCGCCGCTAAAGCCTGAATCAACTGCCGGTGGCATTCACTTCCGCCTCGGATACCCATCCCCCGCCTAGTGCCTTGTAAAGTTTGACGTAGGCGTCGAGGAACTGCCGCTTAACCTCGGAATACTCCAGTTCGATTGAAAACAAGGTTCTTTCGGCATCCAATGCTTCAAGGTAACTGGTATAACCAGCGTCATAGCGCTCCCTGGCGAGCAGGTCGGCATTTTTTGCCGCCACCAACTTGTTTCGAACCGCCGCGATCTGCCGGTTGTAGGTATCAACCGCCACCAGGGCGTCTTCCACCTCTTTGAAGGCCGTCAGCACGGTATTTTCGAAACGGTAAAGTGCCCGACGGGTTCGCTCCCCTTCGATCTCAACCCGCTTTACGTTTTTACCATAGTTGAATATGGGGCCTAAAATGCTACCGCCGATCGACCAAACGCCCCCCTCGATTGTCAAATCACCAATTTCCGTGCTGGCCCCACCCAAGGCGCCGGTCAAGCTGATCGCTGGTAACCGCAATGCCTCGGCAAACCCGATTTTCGCATTCTGGGCTTCGAGCAAATAGAGCGCCTCGATGATGTCCGGTCGACGATCGAGCATACCGGCCGGAAGGCCGACGGGAATTTCGGGCGGAATCGGCTGGCGGTTGAGGCTTGTCGCCACCGGGATCTCTCGGGAATAGCCGCCCAACAGAATACTGAGGGCGTTTTCGGCCTGGGCGATCAACCGCTCGTACAACGGCACTGCCGCCGCGGCGATCTCTTTCTGGATCTGTGCCTGGTTTACATCCAATTCGGGAATAACCCCGGCATCGAAGCGCTGCTGTATAATACCAAGGCTCTCAACCCGTGAGGCCAGTGTCATTTTGGAAATCTCCAAACGATTATGAAAATCGAGCAACAGGTAGTAATTGCTGGCAACTTCCGCAATCAGACTCAACTGTATCGTCCTGAGCGCATAGGTCGATGCGAACAACTCGGCCCGCGCGCTTTCGTTGGCCCGCCGAACTTTACCCCAGAAGTCGATCTCCCAGTTGATGACCGGAGCGAAGAAAAGGGTACTGTTGGTGGTGGACGATCGCGACCCACCGCTGAAGTTGCCGACACTGCCCCCCGCATTCAGGTCGATCGCAGGATAGAGATCCGCCCTTGAGAAATCCAGCGCCAGGCGGGCTTCTTCAATCCGGCTGGCGGCAATCCCAATGTCTCGATTATGGGTTAGCGCCGTGGTGACCAAGGAATAGAGCACCGGATCTTTAAACAGCTCCCACCACTTAAGGTTAACCGCATCCTCATCCTTAGCGGGAGCGAACCGGTATTTTTGCGGTGTTTCTACCTGCGGCGGTTCAAAGTCCGGACCCAGCATGCATCCGGTAATAAGGAACATCATGCCGACGATGCTCATCGTTGTGCCGGCCTTCAGCATTTTGAGATCCATCGTCATCTTATCTCCCTACCGCCTGCGTGGCCCGCCTCTTTTCGTAGCCGGCAATTTTTCCGATCAAAACAAACAGCATCGGATAGAGAAAAACCCCGAACAGGGTTGCCAAAGCCATACCGCCCAGTAGGGCCATACCCATGACGACCCTGGCCTCTGCGCCTGCACCGCTGGCGACAACCAGGGGAAACACGCCGAAAATAAATGAAAACGCCGTCATCAAAATGGGCCGAAAGCGCAGTTGGGCGGCTTTTACGGCAGCCTCGTACAGCGAAAGCCCCTTTTTAAATTCGATATTGGCAAATTCGACGATTAGGATGGCATTTTTAGCCGCCATGGCAATAAGCATGACCAGTGCAATCTGGGCGAAAATGTTCAGCTCGTAGCTCTGGCTGGCCAAGCGGGCCAGAAAAAGGGCCAGAAGGGCGCCAAAAATCGCAAACGGAGTTCCCAGTAAAATGCTCATCGGCAGTGACCAGCTTTCATATTGAGCCGCCAAAATGAGAAAAACGAAAAGCAGCGAAAAGGCAAAAACCACGGCGGCGGTCCCAGAAGCCTTCTTTTCCTGATACGACATGTTGCTCCAGGCAAAACCCATATCGGATGGCAACACTGCCCCGGCCACCTCCTCGAGGGCATCGAGGGCCTGGGCCGAGGTATAACCGGGAGCCGGCCCGCCAGTCACCTCGATGGCACGATAAAGGTTGAATCGATTGGTAAAATCTGGTCCGGAGACCTCTCGGATGTCAACAAAGGTGGATAGGGGAACGCTTTTGCCCTGACTGTTTTTAATGTAGAACAAGTCAATGCCCGTTTCACTCAGGCGATATTCCGGTTCGGCCTGAATATAAGCTTTGTAGAGTCGGCCAAAGCGGTTGAAATCGTTGACATAGGAGCCACCTAAAAAAGCACCCACCGTGGTATAGATGCTGTTCAGAGGCACTCCGGCTTTAAGCACCTTCTCGGTGTCGATCTCCATATAGCGCTGGGGAACGCTGGCCCTGAAAGTGGTAAAGGCTGAGCCGATCTCGGGACGCTGAACGGCAGCCTGGATAAAATTCTGCGTCTGCTCGGCCAGGTATTGCGGGGTGTTCCCTCCCCGGTCCTGAATCATCATGGTAAAACCGGAACCGTTTCCCAAGCCGGGGATGGCCGGCGGTCCGAAGGCAAAAACCTGGGCTTCATTAACGCCGGTGTGAAAATCGATGTTCAGCTGCCCCACAATTTCGTTTGCGGTTCGTTCCCGCAGGTCCCACTCCTTCAGTGAGACGAAAATAAAGCCGGTATTGGTGGCCAGGCTGCCCGACAGAAGGCTAAAACCGGCAGCAGTGGTCACATACGCAACCTCGTCATATCGATTGATAATGCTTTCCACCTTTTTGGCCACAGCATCGGTACGCTGAAGGGAGGCGGCATCGGGCAACTGGAGGTTCACCATCAGGTAGCCCATGTCCTCCTCGGGCATAAAACCGCCGGGAACCTTCTTCCCTAAAGCCCCCATTGCAACAATTAAAACCACGACCACTATCACACCGATAGATAAACGCCGCGCCACCAGGCGCGTCAAGCCCATGTAGGCCGTGGTGGATTTGTCAAAGGTCTTGTTGAAAAGCCTGAAAAACAGTCCCAGCGGCCCGCGGGTGGGTTTTTGTGGTCTAAGAAGGAGCGAACACAGAGCGGGGCTGAGGGTGAGGGCATTGATCGAGGAAAATACAACCGACACGGCCACGGTAATGGCGAATTGCTGGTACAGGCTGCCGGTGATGCCTTCCATGACGGCCACCGGGATAAACACGGCCACCATTACAAGCGTTGTGGCGATGACCGGCGCGGTGACCTCGTGCATGGCTTGGACAGTGGCCTCCTTGGCGCTCATTCCCTTTTCAATGTTAACCTGAACCGCTTCTACCACGACGATGGCGTCGTCAACCACAATACCGATGGCCAGCACTAAACCCAATAGCGAGAGCACGTTTACGGTAAAACCGATCATCGGAAAAACGATGAAAGCACCGATCAGAGAGACGGGGATGGCAATTGTGGGGATCAGCGCAGCGCGCCAGTCCTGGATAAAGATAAAGACCACCAAAATCACCAGTACCAGGGCGATGATCAGCGTTTCGATGATTTCGTTGATCCCGGCCGTAATCGCCAGGGTGGTATCCAGGGAAATGTCGTATTGGAAACTTTTTGGAAATGTCGCCGACAGCTCCTGCATCGTCTCTTTGACGGCTTCGGCCAGTTCCACCGCATTGGAACCGGGCGCCTGATAAAGACTGATCATGGCGCAGGGGTCACCGTTGAAGCGCGTAAACGCATCGTAGCGCTCAAAACCCAGTTCCACGCGGGCGATGTGCTTGATCTTTACCTGGGCGCCATTCTCATGCGTTCTGACAACGATTTCGCCGAACTCTTTCTCCGATTGCAGCCGTTCAGGCAAACGCACCGTATAGGTAAACTCCGTACCTGGCGGCGCCGGCTCCGCGCCCAGCTTGCCCCCCGGAACGATGACGCTCTGCGCCCGTATGGCATCCACGATTTCAGGTATCGTTATGCCCAGATGGGCCAGGCGGTCCGGCTTGATCCAGATGCGCATGGAGTAGTCGCTGGCGCCGATCACGTCGACCCGCCCGATGCCTTTGATGCGAGCCAAAATATCTTTAATGTTGATCAGCGCATAGTTGCCCAGGAAGTTTTGCGTATGGTTCTGATCTTCCGATGTCAGAGCAATGAGCATCAAAATATTGGGAAGCGACTTCTCGGTGGTTACGCCAAGCCGTTTTACCTCTTCCGGCAACCGGGCCGTCGCGGCCGCCACCCGGTTCTGGGTGAAGACGGTGTTCATGTCAGGGTCGGTGCCGATATCGAAGGAGACCTGGATGTTCATGCTGCCGTCATTGGCGTTGGTGGACTTCATGTAGATCATGTTGTCCACGCCGTTGATCTGCTGCTCCAGCGGTGTGGCCACCGACTGTTCCACGCTGATGGCATCCGCTCCGGTGTAGCTGGCCCTCACCTGAACAATGGGCGGGGTGATGTCGGGATACTGTTCGATGGGCAGGCCCAGTAGAAACACACCGCCTATGATCACCGTAAACACTGCGATCACCATGGCCACAATCGGCCGTTGGACAAAAAAATTGCCCTTGGCCTTGATGACTTCCGGGCTATTCATCCTTCTCATCCGGCATGGGAATCTCGACGACCACGGGCGTTACGATGGTACCTTCTTTCACCTTTTGAAGACCCCCATACACGACCTTCTCTCGTGGTCCCAGGCCTTCGGCGGCCAGCCAGAATTGTCCCACTTTGGGGCCTGTTGTTATGTTCCGTTTTTCAACGGTATTGTCAGGACCAATCACGTACACACTGAAAATCCCCTGAAGTTCAATGACACTGCGTTGAGGAATCAGGATACCTTCCTTTACCACCGCTGTTTTTGCCCGTATTCTGGCAAACTGGCCGGGACGCAGAAATTGCTGGAGGTTGGGAAAAGATGCCTGCAGCAAGATGGCACCGGTTGTGGGATCCACCTGTCGATCCAGAAAATCGGCCCGGCCACTGTGTTGGTAGAGTGAGCCATCGGCCAGAATCAGTTCAAGATCCGCTGTCCGGCCATCTTGTGACCGGGTGGCATCTGAGCGTTCAATATAACGTGCCAGTTTCAAATACTCCGTCTCGGTGATGAAGAACTGCACCCGGATCGTGTCGACATTGGAGACGGTATTTAGAATTACCGGATTGGGGCTTCGTCCTACGAAATCACCCACCTTGGCCAGGGTTTTGCCGATGATACCCCCTATGGGAGACTTTATCTGCGTATACCCCCGTTCGATTTCCGCGGCCCTGAGGTTGGCTTCAGCGGCTTTCAGCGAGGCCATGGCGGCTTCATAATTGGCCTCGGCGGCATCCAGGTCGCTCTGGCTAACGGCTTTTTTTCCCGCCAGCGGTCGAATCCGCCTCAAATCGCTCTCTGCTTTGGCCAACAGGGTTTTCGCCTCAGCCACCCGGCTCATCTTGGCGGCTACATTGGCGTCGAATGGCTGGCTGTCCAGAGTGTAAAGCAGATCCCCGGCCGCCACCTGGGACCCTTCCTTAAAATGGATGCTTTCCAGAAAACCCTCCACCCGGGCCCGGATGGCGATATCTTCCATCCCGTAAACCTGTCCCACAAACTCCTTGTAGATAGGGACATCCTGACTTTTGGTCACGAACACCTCGATTTCAGGTGGTGGCGGCTCGACCAGGGCAGGTTCTTCCTTCTTATCGCAGCTCAAAAGAACCATCAGCAAACAGATGCTTAACGTTATTCGTAAAAATTTCATGTGATCATCTTTTTCGATAAAATGATTTGTTAGGAATGAAAAATGATGGAACTGTAGGGATTCGGGTTTACTCCTCCACTTATCGCCGCGACCGTTCGGAAACGTGCATCCCCACCAGCCAGGCAACAACAACCACCAGATAAATCTGTCCGATGAGCGCCTCGGTGGATGCGAGTGCGCAGGCCTTGGCGTTCAAAGGGGTAATATCGCCGTACCCCAGGGTGGTAATCGTTACATAACTGAAATAAAGGAACCAATAAAGCCTGTCGGATTGAATGGTCTCGAACGGCATGTCAAAAGATCCGGGAACGAATGCTTCGAGGGTTGCATAAAAAAATCCCCAGACCATGGAAATCAGCAGATAGACGATAACGGCGGCACAGATAATATCCTGGTCAATACATTCGGCGGTTGCGATAAATTTTGCCAGAACAACGATTGCGAAGAAAAGATAAATCACAATGATAGCACTGGATATAGCGAGGATATCCGCATCAGGCCTAAAAACATTCTCTGCCCACAAGGCAGCGATTGCGAAAATCACCAGAAAAGAACCCGGAAGCAACCGCTTTTGACCCTTGGCCGTGCTATGAAAAATTTCTAAAAAAATCCAACTCATCAAGACATTGCGAAAGATCCCGAACCAGCTGTATGCCTGAAGAAATGGAGAGGATACCAACAACAGCGACAGGGAGATCAGCAAAACCTGAAACCGCTTGGCGTGCCAGTATTTGAATCAGTGGGTTGTAAGGCGTGCTCAGATGGCATAAATATTTCCGAAGCTTAATCGATCAGAAATTATGGGCTATAAGATTGGAGAAATTGTCATCCTTTGTGCATATACGCCACCTCGCTCCCCTGGAAACATTGCCCCCTTTTCATGGTGTGACCCGAAGTTTTTGCCCGGGGTTTATAATGCCTTTGGCACCGAGTTTATTGATACGGACCAACTCCTCCACGGATACACCATAGCGCTGTCCGATAGTGTAGAGGGTATCGGCGGAACTGACCACATGATAGCGCGCAGCGGGCTTTGCATCCTTCTTTTTGGTCGTCGCTTTGAGAGAAGATTTGGGCTTGTATTGTTTTGGCTTTTCAGTTGCGGGCGGTGGCTCGGTGACGGCCGGGGAAGAAGCTTTCGGAGGAGAAGCCTTCTGGGGGGAAGCTTTATCGGCTGACTCTAACGTTTCCAATATAGCATCTTCCACCTCGACCCCGCCGATCTTATCACGGGCTGCTTTTCTGGCCACCCTGGCTTCATAAAGCAATTTGTAGGAGATGTAGTATTTGTTGATATTGGCCACGTAGTCCACCGGTTCGCGTCCCATGATATCGGCCGTTATCAGCTCCACATTTCCGAACCATTTGTTGGGATCGAACCCTCTTCTGAGCCGCTCGTTCCCGCATGCGATTAATTTTCGCCGGACCGGCATTGTAGGCGGCCCAGGCGAAATCGACCTGCGCACTTGGATTGATGTCAGGATCACTGAAGTATCGCTCCCGAATAAAGCTAAGGTACTTGACACCGGCATGGATATTGTTTTCAGCGATGTTGATATTTTTGATGCCAACGGCTTTATCAGCCGCAGTGCTCGGCAGAAGTTGCATCACGCCCACGGCGCCGGCGCCGCTTTTCTTGGACTGGTCCAGACCCGACTCCTGGTAGCCCTGGGCGGCGATGGCCAGCCAGTCAAACCCGTACTGCCTGGAGTATTTATCGAACAGGATAACAAAGTTCTCCAGCTTCTCGCGCTCGGCGGGGGAGATGGGATTCTTGATCCACTCTGCATTTTGGTAGTAGCGCTTGAAAAGGATGTTACCCATCAGAGAGCCCTTTTTAATCGTCTTGACAAAACTGTTCAAGCTCTCTTTAAGTTTGGGGTTGTTTTTTCGCACGGCCCAGGCGATCTGGCCGCCGCTGTTGACCTCCAGGTCCTTACGCACGACGATATCGGGTAGCACGCCGGCCCAGATATCGGCCACATGGTGATCGGCTACAGTGATGTCGACAACGCCCGCGTTGACCATCTCCAGAATATCTTCCGTGGTTAGAATATTTTCCGCTTGCTTGACAACGATCGGCTTTATACCAGTCGCTTCAAGTTCGCGACTCAGCGCTTCAAGATGGGTAACATAGCTGCTTCCCGCGCGAACATAGACGACCCGCCCGGCCAGATCGCTCAGGCCGTTCAAGCCATCCACTGTTTTGTTCATGACAACCACTTCCGAGACATTGGGAATATAAGGGTCTGTGAAGTCTACGCTTTTAATCGTTCAGGGGTGACGGTAAGACCGGCGGCCGCAATATCACCCATTCCTTTCTGCAGGGCAGGCAGAAGTTGGTCAAACGGTACTCGGAATATAGAAAAGTTTGGTCTGATTTTTCTCGCGCCAGTCGCCTTCATTTAAAAATTTTTCATATTCGTTCAGAAGCTCGAACTCGAACCCCTGCTTGGCGCCCGCGTCGGTAAAATAATTGGTCTTGCTGTAAGTTACCAGAACGCGCAGGACGCGCGCCTCGCGAATCTTCGGCAAATCCCCGGTGGAAGGTTTCTGAAGCCGGTCAACCAAGACACTCTCAGCGGTCGCCTCATCGGCCTCATTCGACAGGGCCATTGAGGTCCCGATAGCCATTAGTGCCAACAAGGCCAATAAAAAATAGAGCCCGATGTTGATTCGAGTGGACCCTTTTAGAGCGATTCAAGTGCATTCATAGAATTTTCCAATTTTTAAAGTTAGCATCGTGGGCAAAAAGACCGACTGCCGAGCCAACTTCAAAACGCCCCATTTTGCACAATCTCTGCGTCCGGCGCCAATTTTAATCCTCGAAATACGAGCAGTATTAACGGTTAAAAATTGGCACCATCCTTGCCTTGGACAAACTGAAACGCTTTGAAACTGGTTCTACTTCGAGCGTTTTTTCCGATCCCATCCCCAGTTATCGTAATATTGCCAACTGGCCATCTTTTTAAGCTCCTTGATATGGCGATCTTTGTCAAGCAGATCGGCCCGCAGGACATCGCCAATGGAGAGCATACCGATGAAACGATCTCCCTTTTTGATGGGCAGATGGCGCACATATAGGCCCAAAAACATCTCCTGCAATGTGGCCAACTCGGCATCGTGGGGAGCGTATTTGAGCGGTGCGCTCATGTAGTCACCCACCTTTGCCCGGCTTGGCTCAAACTGATTGTCAGCGCTGCTGCGTAGAAAATCACGTTCGGATAGAATCCCGATCAGATCGCCGTCTTTTTCAACCAGTACCACGCCGATACGGTGTTTGGCCATCACCTTGACCGCTTCCATGACGGTCTGGTCGGGGCTGACGCTGATTATCTGCGCGTCTTTCTCTTTTAGCATCTCCTCCGCTGTGTTCATGGGTGTTCCCTCCTGTGGTTTGGCCATGCCAAATAGTACGGCTGGCCTGCAAATTTTGAAACGTCAATTGCCTTGCGCCTGACCCATTACCAAGATCGCCCAGCCCGCTTCAGCCGCGCTTCAGGACCGGATCAAACAGGGAGCGAATAAAATCGAGCTGCATATAGCGTTGCAAGGTCTCCCAAGTGTCGGCATTTTTCACCCCTGTAAAATGGGTCTGGTATGCCACCCACCCCATGGCCGACCAGGAGATGCCACGCAACAGCACGAATGGATCGCGCAGACGCACTCGCTCCCAAAGGGTATCGCGCAAGTGCCGGTCTTCAATTTGATGCCGATAGGTATCGATAAAGGCCTTCTTTTGGCGCGACGTCATCCGAAAAGGGGTTTTCCACAAGGTCGTCAGCGGCGAACAGAAGTGGCACAGATCCTGGGAGGGGTCCCCCCAGCGGGGCATCTCCCAATCCACCAGATGCAAAGTATTGCGATCACGGTTGGCGATAAAATTGCCTGAATTAACCTCCGTGTTGATAACGCAGTGCCACGGGTCGGCCTGATAAAAAACCTCGCCGTCACGCGCTGAATCGGCCCACTGCTTGACGACCATCAGATAGGCCCGAATCTCTGGATCGGCCAGGTCGGAATCGAAGTAATGCTGCAGCAACCCCGCGCATTCATCGAAAATCAGCGAAAGTGGCGCCGCTTCACGGATGAGGTGATTGTCACCTTCGGTCACGGGCACCTGGTGTATACGCGAAAAAAGCGCGGCCGCTGCCGGGCAATCGCGCTGGTAGTCGAGCGGCTCGCCGGGAAGGTACTCCATAACCAAAACACCCCGCTCAAAAAAATCATGGCCATCATCCACGATGTAGGGGCGCGGGGTCACCCCGCTAGGCGCCAGCAGCCGCAGAGCGTCGTACTCGTAAAGTATCTGATCGTCACGGTCGATCTGGGTGCCGATATTGACCCTTAAAACCAACTGGAAATCCGGGTCGTGCTGATCCCGAAGGCGATAGTTGAGGTTGTATTCACCCTGAGCCAGCGCAAACACATCAAAGTGCCGGCCGGCCAGCAACGCGTTTTCTTGCCAGTTCGCCGCCGATAAATAACCAACCACCCTGGGCAGCATCGATTGCAAGGTTATCATAAAACACCCTCCGGCAACTAAAACGCCTGCGGCAAAAGATGCCTGCGCGACAGTCACCGTTTCTAATCCAAAAATACACGCACTTTTTCAGCGGGCAGGTGAACCGGCACCGCTTGACCCGCCTGGTAGCGGTCCTCCCGGGTCAGCGCCACCCATCGCGTGCCGTTGCACCGCAGCCAAACCCGTGTCTGGATGCCCTCGAACTGGGTTTTTTCGATCCGGCCTAAAAAAGTACCGCTGGCCGCTTCCCGCAATCGAATCTCCTCGGGCCGAATGGTTGCGGTAAGAACACTGCCGTTAACGTGGCCATTGTGGCTGGCGACCGGAAAGCGCCCGAACGCGGTTTCCAGTTGGCCGTCGCGCAAACGGCCTTGAAAGAAGTTGCAGCCACCGAAAAAAGCGGCCACCTGCGGGTCGCTGGGGCGGCGAAAGAGATCCTGGGGCGACCCTGCCTGACGCAAACGCCCGTCTAAGATTAAGGCCACCCGGTGGGACAGGGTCAGTGCTTCGGCCTGATCGTGGGTGACGAAAAGGGTGGTAACGCCTGTTTCGCTTTGAACGTCCTGGATAAGCTCACGCATGGCCTGACGCAAACCGGCATCAAGGTGACTCAACGGTTCGTCCATGAGCAGGATGCCCGGATCCAGCACCAGCGCCCGGGCCAAGCTGACGCGTTGCTGCTGCCCACCGGAAAGCTCATGCACTTTGCGCGCTTCCAACCCATTCAGTTGGGTCAATGCCAAAATCCTTTGCATACGCTGCCGGGCGAGGTCGCCGGGGATCTTCTGCATCTTGAGACCAAAGGTGATATTTTGAGCCACATTCATGAACGGAAAGAGCAGCGGCTGCTGAAACACCATAACCACATTGCGTCGTTCGGGCGCCATGTGATTGATGACCTGCCCATCGACCCGGATCTCCCCCTTTGACGGCTCAATCAGGCCCGCAATCGCTTTTAAAATGGTGGTTTTCCCGGCGCCGCTGGGCCCCAACAGCGAAAGCATTTCACCCTCAGCCACATTCAGGTCGAAGGCCTCGATCACCGTCTGCCGGCCGTAGGCAATGCTTAAATTTTTCAGATCCAGTGTTGCCATATCCGTTCAACTCACCGCTTAACGAACGCCTCTCAAATGCCCTTTGCCAAGCTGATGAGCACTGAACAGAAGCGCCACGAAAGCCGGCACGATAAAGACCAGACTCACCGCCGCGGCCACCGGGCGATCGCCGCTGCCCATCAACGAGAAAAGTAGGATGGGCAGCGTCACCAGTTTGCCGCCTCCAATGATGAGCGTGCTCAGGTACTGGCTCCATGAAAGCAGAAAAGAAAACAGCGCCGCCACCAAGATCCCCGAAAAGGTCATCGGAATCATCACCCGCCACATCACGGACACCGAAGATGCGCCTAAAGATCGTGCCTGGGCCTCAAAATCGGGGTTGTAGTTGGAAAAAACACCCCACAATACGAAAATGGCGTAGGGCAGCGAAAAAGTGAGGTGCACCATCACCACCCCCCAAAAGGTCTCGGCCAGATGGAGCTTGATAAACCACAGATGCAGCCCCATGGCCACACACAACGGCGGTACCACGATGGGTAGGGTCAGCACCAGGGAAAGAACCGTTTTGCCTCTGAACTGATACAGCCCCAAAGCCCTTCCCGCCGGAAACCCCACCAGTACGGACAACAGCGCGGTTACCCCGGCCACCAGGAGGCTTTGGAGCATCCCCAGGGCGATCTGATCGGCGGCCGTACCGAAAACATATTCCCAGGCCCGTAACCCCCACTGCTGGGGCCACAGGTCGGGGAAAAACCAACGCCGGCTCAGCGACCAAAAGGCCAGCACGACAAAAGGCGTGCAGGTCCAAATGACCACCACCGCCACAGCGCACGCCTTCAGTGCACGGCCGATCATATCACGACCCCCCGGCGGCGTGCCACCCGCAGAAGCCACTGCGACCCCAAAATGGCCGCGATGACCACCATGGCAATGATCATGGCGGTGGCAATACCCTCGGGGCGCGCCATCAGATCCACGTCGCTGTAGTTTTTGTAGGCCCACACCGGAAGCATCATGGGATAGGTCCGCCCGAGAAGATAAGGCACTTCAAAAGCGCCGAAGGTATAGGCGAAAACAATCAGGCTGGCCGCCCCTAGGCTGGGCAACAGCATGGGCAGAGTGATATAGCGAAACCGCTGCCAGGGGCCGGCCCGCAACGTTTTACCAACGTCGAGCAGGTCGCTGCCTGTACTCTGCAGCACTGAAAGCAGCATCAGGGTGATGAAGGGGATCTCCTTCCAGATGTAGGCTAGCATAATGCCGAAACCCCAGCGGTCATTGACCAGCAGTGGAAATTGGGACGAGCTGCTGATCCATCCCAACCGCATGGCGACCCGGGCCAGAAAACCGGCCGGGGTGAACATGAAAATCACCGCCACGGCAATGACCAGGTGCGGCACGGTCAGGGGAATCTGAAAGATAAAGTGCACAATGCGCGAACGTTGGCCCCACTGATAAAGGCCCAGTGCCGCCAGGACGCTGAGCGCCGATGCCAGAGCCGTCGAGGTCAGGGCGATGTAAAGGGTAATCCCCAGGCTTCTGAAAAAATCTGGGTCGCTCAGCACGCGACCAAAAAAGGTGAACCCAACTGGCCCCCCACGCACCGTAAAGAAGTACCCCAAAGCCTGCAAAAAGCCCAAAACAAGCCCGCCACCAAACAGCACCAG
Source organism: uncultured delta proteobacterium (assembly GCA_963783425.1). GTDB lineage: Bacteria > Desulfobacterota > Desulfobacteria > Desulfobacterales > QNYZ01 > CAWANO01. Next base: position 57,308 of record CAWANO010000017.1, on the reverse strand, counting down.
CACCACGATCGCCGCGGGGGCCAGGAGGTGTATCAGGGCTACCATCCCCGGCGATTGACGGCGGCGCAGATCTGTGGGCTCGTCTTTATCCATGGGGTATTAAGGTGTAAATGTCCTCAGGTTCGATCAGATTTGTCGCGGTCATGACGTCACGACTCCTCGAGGTAAGTGATAATCCATGAGCGCCGACGCTCGATACGGTTGGCTTTCACCCTCAACTATAAAACGACCGCTAACGCCCCTTTAACACGTGACGCTCCCAGCCCTTTTCAAGCTCAATCAATATCCGCGAGGGCGGTTCCGGCAATTGATGCGATTGCAGAACGTCGTTGCTCAAAGTGGCCGGGCCGCGCGGTAACGCTTTGAATTTCGATTGCCATCCGCGTCCAGGCGGCCGGTGTCAATGGCTGGGAAATCACCCCAGACAGCAGGGTCGGCCTTTTTCAGCTGCGCCTCGGCCGACAGCAGAAAGTTGGCCAGCACCATGGCACCCGCTTTGTCGGTGGCGTTAAAGGGGATGGCTACAAAATGGGTATTGGCAATGGTGCCTTCGTCAAAAACGAAGGTGCGCACCGTATCCGGGTAGAGGCCGTCCTGAATCATTTTTGAGGCCTCGGCCGGGTGATAGCTGATGGCAAAATCGATCTCGCCGTCGGCCAGCAATTGGGCCAGCCGAATCGGGTTTTCTGGGTAGGTCTGGCCCTGCTGCCACAAAAAAGTCGCCAAGTCCTTGAGCGTATCATAGGTGGCCTTGGCCGCCCTATCGAACTGATCGGCATCGTAGTCGCCCTGCCAAATTTCCGGGTCGCCGGAGTGGTGATAAAAAATGTGGCGCACAAATACCGACCCCGTAAAGTCGGGCGGCGCCGGATAGGTAAAGCGGCCCGGATGGGCCTTGATCCACGCAAGCAGCGCCGCCAAAGATCTGGGCGGCTCAACGATACGCTGGCTGTCATAAATCATTACCACCTGGGCACTGCCCCAGGGCGACTCAAGCCCTTCCACCGGTTCGCCGAAATCGTTTCGCACCGATGCCTTGCTCCAATCCACTAGCCGCTGGTTAGGAAGCCGGTCAGCAAAGGGGCCGTGGAGCAGATCGTTGGTCTTGCAGGTGCGAAAATTTTCGCCATTGATCCACATCAGGTCGACGCTGCCCCCCTGCACCTTGCCGGCCTCTTTTTCAACCAGCAGTTTGCTCACCACCTCGGCGATGTCTTTTACGGGCACCTGGCGCACCGTCACACCGTACAGCGCCTCGACCCGCTCGGCCACGTAGCCGTTGACATAAGCGTTGGTCGAGGGAAAACCGCCCCACATATACCAATCGACCTTTTGGCCCTTTGCCTTTCTAACAATCTCATCCCAGTCTTGGTCAGCCGATGACGCACCTACAAAAAAAAGGCACGCCATCAACATCAACACCGCCGCCGACCATGGTCGGCGAAACCGTGTTCCGGACACTTTTTCCGACATGGCTCAATACCCCCCCATCGATAGTGGAAAGCAAGCAACAACAACCATTTTTAAACCGCTTCATCGGGCGGAGTCAATAAGTCGATAAACGAGGTCAAACCTTACGATTGCGGTGCCGGGACGATCGGTGGGTTACACTACGTTTTTTGGTTCAGACAGCGATTCAGCCAACCGCCTGAGCCCTTCGGCCACGGTCACGAGGGGGCGGTAACCCAGATCACACCGGGCAGCCGAAAGATCGAAATAGTGCGACGTGGCGAGTTCGGCGGCCACAAAACGGGTCATCGGCGGCTCTGACCGAATCCTCAGGCTGCGGTAGAGCCACTCAAGAATGCCACCCAGCCGCCTGGCGGCTGAGGACGATATCTGTTTTTTTACAGGCCGCTTGCCGCCCGCGGCCAGGATGGCATCGATCATCTCCCACAGTGGCATCGGCTCGCCGTTGGCGATGAAGTAGACGCGCCCCGATAGCGATGGTCGTTGGGCGAGACATTCCGCCGCCAGCAGGTGCGCGTGGGCGGCATTGTCGATATAGGTGGTGTCGACCAGGTTGCGCCCGTCGCCGATGCGCCGCAAACGTGCGGCGCGCTCGAGGATACGTGGCACCAGATGTGGATCACCGGGGCCCCAGATCAGGTGCGGTCGTAAACTGATGGTACGTAGCGACACATCCGCCGCCGTGCGCACCAGCTGCTCGGCGGCCGCCTTGGTAGCGGGGTAATGAGCCAGGTAGGCGTCAGGATAAGGAACCGACTCGTCGATGGCGGCATGGTCGCTGCCATCAAATACCACGCTGGGCGAGCTGGTGTAGACCAGGCGTGGCACCTCCTGGGCCCGGCAAGCGGCGACCACATGGCGCGTACCGGCTACATTGACGCCTGCAAACGCCTCATGGTCCCCCCACACGCCCGCTTTGGCCGCGGTGTGAAACACCAGATCCACCCCTCGACAGGCACCTTCGACGGCCTCGTAATTGCGAAGATCCCCTTGCACCTGGACAACGCCGATGGCCTCCAGCGCCGGGTAGCGGTGACGTGCGAAACTGCGCACACCATAACCTTTTTCCCTCAACAGGTGCGCCAGGGCGCGGCCCAGAAATCCGCCACCACCAGTGATCAGTGCCAGCGCCAAGGTGACTTTACCTCCTTGTCACTGGGTCAGGGTGATGGCATCTCATCGGCCTGTGTCTCCAATCGCTGGGCGATTCTCTGAGCGGCGCTTAAAAAATCACGCATCTCCTGCCCGGCATAGGGGTTGTAGCGGTACATGTCGGCAAACAGTTGCCAGGTATCGTGGGTGACCACCTCCAGGGTGTGCAGCAAACGCTGGTATCCCTCCGTATCGACCGCAAGGGCCTTGGCGCCGAATTCATCCAGGCTGCGTCCGATGAAATGCGTCAGGGCCAGGGTGACGGCGATCTGGCGATCATGCGCCTTGGGCGTGCTTTTGATCACCACTAACCCCTTGGACTTCAGGTAGCTGGCGATCTTATCGTAACGGGCCTTTTCAATTCGCTCGGGGCACAGTACGATTTTGCGACCCGTCAGCGAAGTGGCCGCGCTGTCCGGGCCGAACATGGGATGGCTGGCCATAATGGCGACTGAATCGGGCAGCCAGCGCCGCATCCAGTGTACGGGGAACACTTTGACCGAGCAGACATCCACCACCAGACAACCGGGCCGCAGCAACGCCGCCATCTGCCCCAGGATCTCCTCCATGGCCGATATGGGCACGGCTGGTATCACCACGTCACAGTGGCAGACTGATGCCAGTGACCCCAAAACGCCCCCCAGCGCTTCTATTTCGTCGCCACGGCCGCGGCGGTCAAACACGGTGACAGTGAAATCCTGGGCCAGGTAACGGATCATCAAGCGCCCGAAACGCCCCAAACCAATCACCCCGATTCGGGTGGCCCGGTCTGATTTGCCGGTTGGGGTCATCGGATCGCCCCCATTGTTTCCAAGCGATCACGCGACGATTGGATCAAGGCCAGATCGGCCAGCACCAGGGCGGCCATGCTCTCCACGATCGGCACCGCCCTGGGCACCACGCACGGGTCGTGACGTCCTTTGGCGGTCAGGGTGACCGGCTTGCCGTTAAAGTCCACGGTCTGCTGCGCCAGCCCGATGGTGGCCGGCGGCTTGAAGGCCACGCGAAAGTAGACCGGCTCGCCATTGGAAATACCCCCCTGAACCCCGCCGCTGCGGTTTGAGGTGGTCCCCAGCCGGCTCGCTTTTTGAACGAAGGGGTCGTTGTGGACCTGGCCCGTTAAACGCGTTCCGGCGAAGCCGGACCCGATCTCGAACCCCTTTGTGGCGGGAATCGAGAGCATGGCCTGGGCCAGACGCGCTTCGAGCTTTTCAAATACCGGTTCGCCGAGCCCTGCGGGCACATGGCGACACACGCAGGAGACGACACCGCCCACCGAATCCTTGGCCCGCTTGGTGGCCTGAATCAGTTCGATCATCTGAGCGGCGGAAGCTTCGTGGGGACATCGCACCGCGGTCTCGTCCACCTGGGCCCGTGAAATCGTACCAAGATCGGGCCAGGGGGCATCGATGGCACCCACCGCGCTCACCCAGGCCACAATCTCAACCCCAAAGACTAGCCGTAAATATTTTTCGGCAACGGCCCCGGCCGCCACCCGGCCGATGGTTTCGCGTGCGCTGGAGCGGCCGCCACCGCTGGCGGCGCGAATGCCGTACTTGGTTTGGTAGGTGAAATCGGCGTGCGATGGCCTGGGGATGGTGCTCATGGCCTGATAGTCGCCGGGACGCTGATCCCGGTTGGCCACGGTGACGGCGATGGGCGTTCCCAGGGTTTTGCCGTTTTCGGTGCCGGACAGGATCACGGCGCGGTCGGCTTCACTGCGGTCTGTCGAAATATCGCTCTGCCCGGGGCGCCGACGGTCCAGCTGGGGCTGGATATCGGCTTCGCTTAGTGTCATGCCGGGCGGACAGCCGTCAATGACCACGCCGACGCTTTTACAGTGCGACTCTCCAAAAGTCGTCGTCCGAAAAAGGCTACCGAAAGTGCTGGACATAACAGATTCCTGTTGGGGTTCAGGGGTGAGGGGCCATCCATTTCGTTACGATAATTTTCCCGCAAACCAATCAAAAACGCTTTCAGCCACCGCTGATAGGGATAATCGATCCGTTTCCACCGCAAATTGGGCCGCCGCCTGATAAAGGGGTTGACGCTGATCAGTTACCGCGGCGATCTCCGATAGAATCGGCGCGCCGGTAAGGGAGGGCCGTTGGGAGGCGGTCCGCACGTCGGCACGCATGCGCTCGGCAATGGTTTCGGGGGCGGCCCGCAGCCAGACGACGCAACCGGTGCGCTGCATGTCACCGATATTTTCGTCATTCAACACCACCCCGCCGCCGGTGGCCACCACGGTTTCGAACCGGCGACACAAGCGGATCATGGCAGCGCGCTCCTGCTTTCGAAACCCCTGCCATCCCTCATGGGCCACGATCTCGGCAATGGTTCGACAGGCCAGGCTTTCCACCAGCGCGTCACTGTCGTCAAACCGCCACTTCAGGCGATCGGCCACCCGCTGCCCCACGCTACTTTTGCCGGTACAGCGATAACCGATCAGGTAGAGGTTGGACGGTTCAATCGCCATAGAGGCCCTCGAACACCTCCCAAAAAGTGGGGAAAGATTTGTTGACCACCTGCTCCTGTTCGATGACCACCCCGGAAACCTTCAAGCCGGCTACGGCGAAGCTCATGGCAATGCGGTGATCGTCGTAGGTGTTGATACGGGCGCCGTGCAATTTTGCGCCCACGATGGTCATGGCGTCCGCGTCGCTCTCAACCGCCGCACCCATTTTTCGAAGCTCTGTGGTCATGGCCGCCAGGCGGTCACTCTCTTTGAAGCGCAAGTGTGCCACGTTGCGGATGGTGGTGGTCCCTTGGGCGAAGGCCGCAACGACGGCCAGCGTGGGCACCAGGTCGGGCATGGCGGCCATGTCGACATCGATCCCGCGCAGCGGTCCGCCGGTGACGGCGATGCCATCCGCCTGCTTTGCTACCGTGCACCCCATCCGCGCCAACAAATCCACAAAGGCGATGTCGCCCTGGCACGAGTCCTGATTGAGATCCAGCACTTTGACCGTGGCCCCGGTCACCGCGGCCGCGGCCCAGAAATAGCTGGCATTGGAGGCATCCGGTTCAACACGCACATCCTTGGCATGGTAAGCCTGTCCCGGCGCAACGCCAAATCGATGGTAACCATCGTGGACCACCTCAATGCCGAACTGTCGCATGATCGCGAGCGTCATGTCGATATACGGTGTCGAAACCGGCCCGGCGCTGACCTGGATATCCATGCCCAGTGGCGCCAGGGGCGCCACCAGCAAAAGCGCCGACAAGTACTGGCTGCTGACACTGCAGTCGATCGAGACATCACCGCCCAGCAGGCTGCCGCCCAGAACCGCCACGGGCGGGCAACCATTACCGTTTACCGTCACTGCCTCCACGCCGGCCTGAACCAGGGCATCGATCAATTCTCGCATGGGCCGCTGTTGCAGTCGCGGTGATCCCGTTAATACATAGCTGCCCTGTCCCAAGGCGGCCAGCGCGGTGAGCAGCCGCATGGAGGTACCGGAGTTGACCAGATCGACGGGGGTCGCGCAAGGTAAAAATCGCCCCCCCAAACCCTCGACGCGACTACCCCGACGGGTGGGCGAAATGGCCACACCCCATTGTTGAAGGGTCGCCGCGGTCAGGTCGGTGTCTTCGCTGACCAGGGGCGCGATCACCTCGCAAGGCCCATCGGACAGAGCCGCCGCCATCAAGATGCGGTGGGTGAAACTTTTTGAACCCGGCAGCCGGACGGCAATGTCAAAAATCTGTTTCGACTCGATCTCTTTCACGAAATACCTTACTCATTATATCCAACAAAAGTTGGGACACGTCATCGAGCGCCTTCCAAACCCGCCATTGCTTCCCGTGCCACCCGATCCATTACTTCAAGCGGGGCCTTTTGGCCGGTCCACAGCTCGAACTGGGACGCTCCCTGCTCGACGAACATGGCCAGGCCGTCGACGGTCTGGCACCCCTTTTGCCGTGCGCAACGCAACAAGCGTGTATGCAGCGGGTTGTAAACCACATCCATGACCACCATGCGGGCATTGAGCAGCGCTTCGTCGATCACCATCGCATCTCGGTCCGGGTGCATACCCACCGAGGTGGTGTTGATTAACACATCGATGTCGCGCCCCTTGAAATCGGCCAGCGCCTGAAAATCGGCCCCCAAGGCCTGGGCCAGGGCCTCACCCCGGGCGGCCGTGCGATTAACAATCGTCACCCCGGCGCCTTGCGCCTTGGCCGTGTAGGCCACGGCCCGGGCGGTCCCCCCCGCCCCAATCACCGCCACGCGTTTACCCGCCAAGCTGCACTTTTTCTGCAATGCCCGCACGGCGCCGACCCCATCGGTGTTGTGGCCGCTAAGACGCCCGTCGACATTGACGATGGTGTTGACCGCTCCGATGGCCGCCGCGGTGGGATCCACTTCATCGAGCTCTTCGATCACGTCGCGCTTGTGGGGGATGGTAACACTGGCGCCGGCCACGCCCAGGCTGCGCAAGCCGGCCACCGCCCCCGCCGCGTCGGTCACGCGTAGCGCCACGTAGACACCATTGAAGCCCACCTGATTAAAAGCGGCGCTGTGCATCTGAGGACTCAGAGAGTGCGCCACAGGATCACCCAAAAGCACGAATAGGCGTGTGCGGCTGTTAATCGGCATGGTCATCACCATTTTTGCCGGCCGCCACGGCCGTGTCCGCCCGGGGGTAAGACCCCAGGCATTTGAGATATCGACAGGCGCCCGCCATCTCGTCCAGGGCTCGCTGAACCGGCGTTTCGTCACGGTGGCCTTGCATATCCATCAGGAAGAAGTCCTTCCAGCCGGCGTAGCCGGTGGGATGGGAGGTAATATTGATCAGATTGATACCGGCGCGGGTAATCGGTGTGAGCACATTCTGAAGGGCACCGGGCCGGTCATCGGCCACGAACATCACCGAGGTCTTGTCGTTTCCGCTGGCTGCCGTTTTTTGCTTGCCGACCACCAGAAATCGGGCCAGGCAGCGGGCTGTGTCGTTAATGCTGGTGGCCAGTACACCCATGCCGTAATCCGGGGCCATCTTGAAGTTGGCCAGGGCTGCGGCAGCGGGTCGCTCGGATGCCTTTGCAAGAGCGCGGGCGGTGGTGTCGGTTTCACGAATAACGGCCTGGGGCAGATGCCGGCGCAACCACCCTCGGCAAAGCGCTAACGCTTGCGTTTGGGCATAAACCACTTGCAAGGTATTGCGCGCCGGAGCCGTGGAGAGCAGGTCAAAGGCCACTTTCTGGTAGATTTCGCCGCATAGGTTGAGCTTGGCGTTGAGAAAAATATCCAGAATGTGGTTGACGGCACCTTCCATGGCATTTTCCACCGGCACCACACCGAAGTGGCAGCCGCCGCGCTCCACCTCCCGAAAAAGGTCGTCGATGCTCGGTTGGGGCAGATATTTCACGAAATGGCCAAATCGCTGCATGGCCGCCACATGGGTGAAGGTGGCCTCGGGACCCAGGTAGGCCACGTTTTGGGACTGCTGAATCTCGCGCGCCACCGAGATGATCTCCATGAAGATGTGGCGCAGGTTCTCCTGACTCAGCGGCCCCCGATTCTGTTCGACCAAACGGCCGATCACCTCGGCTTCGCGGGCACGATCGAGCACGCCGCCGCCGCCGCGACGCTTGCAACGGCCGATTTCGCGCACCAGGTCGAGCCGCTGGTTGATCAAACCGAGGATCTGGGCGTCGATAGCATCCACCTGCCGACGCAAGGGGCTCAGCTTCTCTGACTGATCATTCTCGTCCCTCTTTTTCAGATCGACCACTATCTTTGTTAGAGGCGTTCATGGCTGCTTGATTTGTTTTACTGCAAGAAGGTGAAGGCTTCATTTTTCGGTAATGGTCTCATCCACCTTGTGGCCGAAGTGGCGACCAGCCGCCTCCAGGGCCACCAACACATCATCACCCTTTTTCAGGGAGACGACTGACAGCGCCTCGCCATCAGGCTGCGTCAAACGGATAGTCTCGGCGTTTTGCACGATGGTGGTAATAGTGCTATCAGCCACCCGGGCGGTGATCAGCATCAGCGGGCGCTTTTCAATCTTCAGACGCCCCACAACGCTCACACGGGTTTTACCCGCATGATCGACCACCAGCACACCATCTCCTGCCGATAGCTCCGACAGATAGCGGGTTTTCCCGCCGGTTACGCGTGTGTAAGCGTGCACCGGGCCGGCGTTGACCCGGAAGGGGCGTGGCGCCACGTAGGGGTTTTCCAAACTTTCGGCATGGATCAAAAAGAGCGCGCTGCTACTGTTACCCACTAAGATTCCCTGACCGGGACCCATATTGCTGCAGGTGTCCACACACACCCGATCCCCCATCCCCACCGGTGTAACCGAAACGATGGTGGCCGTGGTCAATTCGGTTTGGTCCGGGCTCTCCAGCAAAGCGTTCAGCGTCTTTTTAAGGGTCACCGCATCGTCCACGTTAAGCAAAATATGGCGCACCCCCTTCTCAAGGATGCCGAATGCGGTCACCGCCTCCTCGAGACTGCCGACCTGGGCGATGACGTCGGCCTGCTGGGCGATGAGGTTCTCCAGTGGGATGATTGTCCAGTCGTCACACTGCAAAATCACCCTCTTCTGACGACTCAGGGCCAATATTTTCGCTTCGTCATTATGCCCCCTGATGGCAAAAAAATCCACATCGCGGCCAAGCTTAAGGTCGCCGTCTTCAGCGATGACGGTGATTTTTCCCAGCGCCTTGACCTGATCGAGGTATCCCGGCGGTACCAAAACGCCGTCCACGCCGCCTTCGATGGCGGTGGTGACCATATCTTTATCCCAAGGGTCCACTTTTACCCATATGCTTCGCATGGTCGCCCTACCCTTCGGTGGTGGTGAGGATTCCCAAGGCGCCCTCGACGGTGGCACCATCGTGGACGATGGCCGAGATCGCCTTTACCATGGCGGTGGGGTCGGCGTGCTGGAATACATTGCGGCCGATGGAAACACCGGCGCCGCCGGCATCGATGGAACCGCGCACCATATCGAGGATGTCGCGATCCGAATCCATTTTGGGACCACCGGCGATCACCACCGGTACGTGGCAACCCTCGACGACCCTTCGGAAGCTCTCGCTGGTCCCGGTGTAGGAGACCTTGACGATATCGGCCCCCATTTCAGCCCCCAGCCGGGCGGCGTGCTTGACCACCCCTACATCGTATTCATCGCTGATGGTTTCGCCCCGCGGGTAGATCATCGCCAGCAGCGGCAGCCCCCAGTCTCGCGCCTCATTGCTGATACGGCCAAAATCGTGCAGCATCTCCTTCTCCTGGCCATTGCCGAGATTGACATGGATGCTGATGGCATCGGCGCCCAGCTTGATGGCCTCTTCCACCGTACAGACCAGGGTTTTTGCGTTTGGATATACGCTGAGGCTGGTCGAAGCGGACATGTGCACGATAAGGCCAATGTCCCGCCCCTGGCCGCGGTGGCCCTCGGGCACCATCCCTTTGTGCTCCACGATGGCATTTGCCCCACCATCGGCCACCTTGCCGATGGCCTCTTTCATGTCGATCAGGCCATCGATGGGACCCACCGAGATGCCATGATCCATCGGTACGATAACGGTTCTGCGGGTGTTGCGATTGATGATTCTCTCCATGCGGATGCGTTTGCCGAGTAGCGTCATCTCATCTCTCCCTGGCTGCAGCGTCGCTTTGGGCAGCCCCTGAAAATTAAAAAAGGCCGCGGAGGTGGCCCGCAGCCTAAAACGACCGCGGGCGGTGGCTGATCCGCCCGCGGTGTGGTACGCTATGTGGTGGTGTTAAGGCGTTAACGTACCCCGGGCAGACCGGTACCGTAATAGTACCGATAATAAAAATAGCGCTGCCCTGCAATTGGATACGTCATCGATTCCTCCTAAGTTCTTATCCGGCTCTACCTGATCTTAAGGTGGGTGTCAAGTCTTTAATCAACATAGATAATTGCCGCATTCCCCTTTCTATCTTTTATCGGAAAATGCAGAGGATCAATTTTTCGCAACCTGAACAGGCCCTGAACGTCGCCGCCGTCGCTGGTGAAGTAAAAATGACCGTCAGGCCCCATTAATGCGCCACTAGGCCTCGCGAAACGGGACCCGTCATTGCGCTGAAACCCAATGATCACATCTTCCACTGTGGTCGGATAGGAACCGGCAAAATTCACCATCACCACTTTCGGCGGCCGTCGCGTCTCTGCCCCCCCTCCCCGGGATGGATCCGTAGCCCAGGAACCATGGATGCATACCAGGGCATTTCCGGAAAAAAACGGACCCAATGAAGAGCCGGTGGCGAAGGCCACCCCCAGGGGTGTGCTGCGCGCATCGAATGTGACCGCCGGCGGCGTTGCATCGCCGGCCGGCCGGGGTGCGGTACCGGTGTCGATACATTGGCCGTCCTGAAAAGTACCGTTCATAAATTGAAACCACGGCATGCCGTGATAAGACCCCTGGCTCAGCCGGGAGAAAATTTCCGGTGGTTGATCGTAGCCCAGGTTGTCGGACCCCGCGTTGGTTGCCCACAAAAAATTCGAGGTGGGATCGAACGCCATGCCGACCGGATTGCGCAAACCGGATGAAAACGACTCCAGAACAGCATTACCACCTGATTCGTTGACCCGGAATACACCTCCACGGCGGTGCTCAAAATCATAGTCAGGCAAGCTGCCGGCTAGGTATTCGTCTGAACAATTGCCGGAAATACCGATGCTGACATAAAGCGTGCCATCGGGGCCGACGATGACCGTACGGCTGCTATGACCACCGGTGGCGGAAGGCAGGTCGACGTAATCGGTAAAATCCCCGGCATCGAGCGCCGTTGACAGGCCATTGTAGGCAGCCCGCCACAGTCCTCCCGTCTCGGCCGCAAAAAGAGTGCCCTGACGGTAGGCTACGCTGTGAAAATAGCCGGGCAGGGTCGCCAATATGGTAGCACTGGTGTAAGGGTTTGCAAGCCGATAAATATTGGAACTTCCGGACACAACCCTGGAACCGACGATCAATTCATTGTCCGGGCCGATCGACAGGAAACGGGGCGAGTTCAACGCGGCCATGAATTCAACCTCGGTGCCGGCCGGGACTCGTAGCGTCGCTGTACGGCCGTTGACCGTAATTTGCTGCGAAACCAGTTGGGTGGCGGATGAAACAAGAGGCCAAAAGCAGATCAAGGTAAATAGTACCATGCTTCGAATAGCCATTTTGGGTTCCATAAAAATTTCCCGTAACAGGGGAGCCTGTTTCAAAACTATTCAGTTTGTCCAAGGTCAAGGATGGCGCCAATTTTAACCGCAGGCATACTCCCCGTATTTTGAGGATTAAAATTGGCGCCAGACGCAGAGATTGGGCAAAATGAGGCGTTTTGAAATCGGCTCAGTGTGTTGAAGGATGCCTCGCGCGCGGATAAGAAAAGGTCAACCCGCATAAATTTGGGGGCTTTGAAACTGGCGCTATCATCTGGATTTGCCAGGCCGGGCCTAATCTCCCTGAATTTATCAACTCCAGGGCGGCGGCAGGATTTAAAACATAACAGCGGAAATGGCGGACTGTTCCCGCCCTGAGTAGGTATCAATAAATGAAACCTACCCATTGATTTATAGGCCTTGCCCAACAAGGGTATGCGTTCAGGTAGTGGGCCGGCAGTTACGACCCCGACAAACAGAGGCCGCCATGCGCCTGAGAAGGGACATCAATTTCAGGCACGTATGCCGTGAATAGTCTCGGGGGCGAACATCCGGGCACCACCCCGCTGAGCACACCCAGCCATACCTAATCATCCATCAGGCCAACGCAAAGCGGTTTTAAAACACCGATTACGGCGAACGGCACTCTTTCGATATGCCATTTTCATGACGCGGTTCAACCCGCGCGGCGCTCTAAAACCGCTTCCAGACAGCGTTGCAGCTACTTGTCCTGATACTTGAAGGAAAGATTCACACGGGCGCGGTATGCGGTGACCTTGCCGTTTTCAACCTTCATGTCAAGCTGGCTCACTTCGGCCACCCGAAGGTCTTTGAGACTTTTACTGGCCGTCTCCACGGCGCTTTTTGCGGCCTCTTCCCAGGATGTAGTGCTGGTTCCCACCAATTGAACAACTTTGTAGACGCTTTCAGCCATGCCTTCTCCTTTCATGGACTTCGGGTTGAATGACACTGGTTACGGACAGATAACCGATCCAGGACGTTACATGATAGGTGGTCTAAGTGGCGAAAAAGGTTCGAGGCCTCTTAAAAACAACGTTCTGAACTGTGTGCCATGCCGTCTCCCGGGTCAGCGGGAGAGATCTGATTGAGCGATAATTTATCGGAAACACCGTGTGGTACTGGTTAAAGTAGGGATGTTGTTATTAGCGGTCGACCGTGTTGTACGTATGAACCCATCTCTAAACCATTATCCGGTTAAATGTCAATCCGTTCTGCAACGACCGCTGCCCAAAAGCGGCAACTGTTTTGTAATTGCGCCCCCGGAATGCACGGTCCAAACACTGCTAAAACTCATCGCTGATGACACCGATATATTTGTGGGGTGTGATGGCTTTGAGCTCGGCTTTAAGCGGCTCAGAAATCTCCAGCGAATCGATGAAGATCGCCAGTTGGTCCCGATCGATGCGCTCATTTTGACGCGTGAGCGCCTTTAGCGTTTCATAGGGGTTGACCACACCTTCGCGCCGTAAAATGGTCTGAATTGCCTCGGCAACCACCACCCAGTTGGCTTCGAGATCGGCGGCGATCTTATCATCGTTGAGCACCAGCTTGTCGAGCCCCTTCTGAATAGACTTGAGGCTGATCAGCGTGTGCGCCAGGGGCACTCCCACATTTCGGGTTACCGTGGAGTCGGTCAGGTCGCGCTGCAGACGTGAAATCGGCAGCTTTTGGCTGAGATGGTCGAAGATGGCATTGGCCAGCCCCAAATTGCCCTCGGCATTTTCAAAATCGATGGGATTGACCTTATGAGGCATGGTCGATGAACCCACTTCGCCCGCTTTAATTGTCTGCGTGAAATAGTCCAGGGAGATATAGGTCCACAGATCCCGGCACAGATCGATCAAAATGGTGTTGATGCGGCGCAGGCCGTCACAAAAGGCGGCCAGGTTGTCGTAAGGTTCGATCTGGGTGGTGACCGCCGTGCGCTTCAGCTCCAACACATCGTTCAGCAAGGCGTCGGCAAAGGCCGGCCAATCGATCTCGGGATAGGCCGCGTGGTGGGCGTTGAAATTACCCACGGCCCCCCCGAATTTGGCCGAAAACGGCACCTGCCGCAGCAGATCCAGCTGCCCGTTGATGCGTTGCAAAAAAACGTAAAGCTCCTTTCCCATGGTCGTCGGTGAGGCCGGCTGTCCGTGAGTGCGCGCCAGCATCGCCACATCTTTCCACTGTTTGGCCAAGCCCATCAAACGCTTCGCCACGATACCGATGGCCGGCAGCACCACCTGATGCCAGGCATCTTTGAGCATCAGTGGTAAGGCTGAATTGTTGATATCCTGGGAGGTCAATCCGAAGTGGATGAATTCGCCGTACGCGGCGACTCCCAAGGCTTCAAACTTCTCCTTGAGAAAATATTCCACGGCTTTTACATCGTGGTTGGTCTCGCGCTCGATGGCCTTGACGCGTTCGGCATCTTGCAAGCTGAATTGCTGATAGAGTGCTTTCAATTCCGTTTGATGCCGGGAAGGAAATGCCTTCAGTTCGGGCAGCGGCAGTCGGCACAAGGCGCTGAAATACTCCACTTCGATCATCACCCGGTAACGAATCAGGGCGGCCTCACTGAAAAAATCCGCCAACGGGTCGGTAACCGACCGGTAGCGACCGTCCACGGGTGAAATAGCCATCAGGGGGGTCAATACCATTGAAGACTCCTGAATCTGTGCAACGGTTCGGGTTGGGAAGGACGACTGCCTTCGAAGTATAGATAGACCCGCTATTTGTGTCAAGATAGCCAGCGGCGATCGATTGACACCAAACAGGGCTTTTTGATAATGTTTTATAGCAGTTTCGTACGAATTGGGATACAAGTTGCTCCATGACCGACACAGCGCAAATACTGGTGCCGATTGCCGACGGCTCCGAAGAGATTGAGGCCGTCACCATCATCGATGTGCTACGGCGTGCCGGCGCCGAGGTGACCGTTGCTTCGGTGGATGGTTTGACCATCACCGCCTCGCGCGGGGTGAGGATCACCGCCGATCGATTGATCGGGGATTGCCTCAAGCATGATTTCGACATGATCGTCTTGCCCGGCGGTATCCCCGGCGCTGAACATCTCAGAGATTCGGCGGCCCTCAAGCATATTCTCGAGCGACATGTCCGAGGCCAGCGCTGGATCGGTGCCATCTGCGCCGCGCCGTCCGTGGTGCTGGCACACCATGGTCAGCTCGAGGGCACAAAGGCCACCTGCCACCCTTGGTTTAGCGACCGTCTTGAACCGGCACTATTGAGCACTGCGCCGGTGGTGGTGGACGGCAGAGTGGTCACCAGCCAAGGGCCAGGGACCGCCATGGTTTTCGCACTCAAGCTGGTCGAGTTACTTTTCGGTCATCGGCGGGCCCAACAGGTGGCCGAACCGATGGTGCTTTTGAATGAACCGGCCACAAGCCGCAATGGGCAGACGTAAAGCCTCGCTAAGCCAAAAAACCGAACACTGCCGGCAAGGAATACCAGAGCTTTGAAAGTCTTTTTCGACTGGCTCAAACGCCACTTTAACGATCCCCAGGTCATCATTCTCTTTGTGCTGTTGATCTTCGGCACGGTAGTGATCTTGACCCTGGGCAAGATTCTCACGCCGCTCCTGGCCAGTGTGATAATCGCCTATCTGCTCGATGGCATCGTTGAACGGTTGCGGCGTTGGCGGATTCATCGTTTTCTTGCCGTTTTAATCGTTTTTTTGAGTTTTATGGCGGCCCTGCTCTTTTTATTGTTTGGTCTGATGCCGAAAATATCGTACCAGATCGGCCAGGTGGTGGCCGACCTGCCGGCCATGGTGGCCCGCGGCCAGTCCCAGCTCATGCACTTGCCCGAACGCTATCCAGACTTTATCTCCCAGGACCAAATCACTCGGCTGACGAGATATTTCCAAACCGAGGTAGCCCGCTGGGGTCAGCACGCACTCTCCTATTCCATCGCCTCAGTGCGCGGCATAGTGACCTTTTTGGTCTATCTGCTGCTGGTGCCTTTAATGGTTTTCTTTTTTCTCAAGGACAAACAAAAAATTTTCAAGTGGGCCCAACGCTTCATGCCACCCAACAATGAGCTCAGTGATCGGGTTTGGCGGCAGGTGGATCGTCAGACCGGCAAATATATCCGCGGTAAGTTCTGGGAGACGCTCATCATCTGGGGGAGCTCCTATGTGGTTTTTTCACTGATCGACCTGCAATATGCCATGCTGATGGGCTTTATCGTGGGCATATCGGTGCTGGTGCCTTATGTAGGGGTGGTGGTGGTCACCTTTCCCGTGGCCCTGGCGGGCTATTTTCAATGGGGCATTTCCTCCGAGCTATTGACCCTGCTCATCGCCTATGGCGTAATTCAGCTGATCGACGGTAACCTTTTGGCGCCGCTGCTTTTTTCGGAAGTGGTCGATCTGCACCCGGTGGCCATCATCGCCGCAGTGCTGGTTTTTGGCGGCATATGGGGGTTCTGGGGGGTATTTTTCGCCATTCCCCTGGCCACTTTAATCGAGGCGGTATTAAGTGTCTTACCTAGTTTGCAACCCATTCAACAGGAACGAAATGAAACACTTGCAGGTAGTTAACGGCCGTTCTGGAGAACGGCGGTGCACGTTTATAACAAGTAGCATCGACACTAAACGCTGGGTCTCGGTGATAGTGGCGGCGACGGCCTTGCTTGTGACCGTCGCTTGGATGTCACCGCTTTCAGCCGCCATCATCGTACCCAAAGCCGAGCTGTCCCCTCTTGAGCAGGCCTATAACCTGCTGCAGCTCAAACGCTACCAAGACGCCAAAAAACTGCTTGATTCAGTGTTGGCGGAAAACCCCGACGACGGTATCGCCCTTCATTACCGCGGCATGGCACGCTACCACCTCCAAGATTACAACGGCGCCATCGGCGATTATTACGAAGCACTCAAGCGGCGCCCCGAAGATGCCGACATTCTCACCAGCCTGGCTATTGTCCGTCATCGCACCGGAGATTCTGTCAAAGCGGCGGCCTATCTGGAGCAGGCTTTAAAAAAAGACCCCAATAACACCAAGGCCATGAACCAACTGGCCTGGATTCTGGCGGTATCGCCCTCCAAACAGCTTCGCGACGGTAAACGCGCCGTCAAATTGGCCGAAAAGCTCGTGGCCCAGAAAGAAAACGCTCACACCCTCGATACGCTGGCAGCGGCCTACGCAGCCGACGGCCAATTCGATAAGGCAATTTCCACCCAGAAGAAAGTGATCGCCATTCTGGTCAACGAGAATCAAACCGATCAGTTGTCGCGTTACCTGGCCCGTCTTGCAGCTTACGAAAAGCGTAAGGCCTGGCAGCCCGAGAAACCCAAAAAGAAATCCGGCAAGAAAGAAAAAGATGCCCCCAAGCAAGAAGCGGAGGTCCAAGAGAAACCCGCCCCCGCAACGAAATCCGATGAAGACCAAAAGGACATCCCGTCATCCTCCAAATCAGCATCCAAGGCCGAACCGACACCAAACAAACCCGTCACTACTGTAATAGAGCCCCCGGAAGAAAATATCCCGGCACCCCCAAAAACAGAGGAGAAGCCTCCAGCGAAAGCTGACGCCACATCAGCATACCACCCCTACACCATCCAGATCGCCTCTTTTAAGGATCGCGATACGGCCTATCGCAAGGCCAAAGAGCTCAGGGAAAAGGGCGATCCTACCTATACAGCCCCAATATTTATCGACCCCAGTGGTGTTTGGCACCGTCTTTTTTTCGGATGGTTTCAAGATGCCGAGCAAGCCGCCGAAACGGCCGAAGTGTTGAAAAAACGAAACTTTCGTGAACCCGTTATCGTCAAAAAACCCTACACAATACTGGTGGCCGAATCGAGTCATCCCGAACTGCTCAATCGGATCGAGCAGCGTCTGATCCATCTCGGTCATATGCCCTACCAGTTGCCCGACCCGGCCGACACTCAAAACATGAGGCTCCTTATCGGCGCCTACAGCGATAAACTGATCCCTCAGGAATTGCGTTCCGACCTGAAAAAGGAAGGTTACGAACTCAAGGCGGTCTTAAGGTAACCTCTAAGCCGGAAAACTCATGAAATCTTTTCTATGATTCGACGTAATCCAGTTCAACCTCACCCGCAATCAGTCCAATCTGCGCCCCACCCACGACACCTAAGTAGAGTAGGATGCAGGCTTCGCCTCGCGGCTAATCCAGCACCCCCTCGTCGATTCCGGACATGAGGTTTTCCCTCATCCGGCTCTGTTTTGTTTCTTCACAATGTACCCTTCACAGGGCAGAGTTTACGGGGCAACGAAGAGCTCCAAGCCGTTTTTCCTCAGAACCTTCAATGCGTCCGGTGCCAGACACTTGCTGCGCCTTTGACTCAGCCTCCTGCTTTGATAACATGTAAAGCTTTCTTTGAAGCACACGAACTTTTTTATCTTGGGTGCTAGCCATCAGCGGCTATCCCATCCGTTACTTCGCTAAAAGCATGAAACAAACTGAGCCCCTTCCCGACGGCAAGGTTATGTTGTCCTTGCCATAAAACGGTAATATGGGCTCATCCGACTCACTGCCTACCGAGGCTCCATTTCGACCGGGTCTTATAGGATACCTCTGGGTGTCACCACCACCCGATAAACAGGGTCTCCCACGTTCACTGTATTTCCTTGAATACATGCCACTCCATATTACGCCGGAAGGCCGTAGCGCTGCCTGTACCGGTTACTTCACGCTACGTTACAGGATTCAACCCTTCAGAAAGTCTCCCCACCTTCACTTGTCTACGACGCTTAACTGGATTCGCTTAATGCTGCGGCCTGCATCCCGCCTCGGACCAATGGTCCTTTGTCACCGGGCTTCAGCTGACAAGTCAGCTGCCGATCTGGCTTCGGGGCGAACCGGTAATTCCCCCGGCAGGTACCTTCCCAACCTGCTGGACTTAAATAACACAGCGCTTCGTGGCGCTCCTGAAGTTTGACACTTGCCCCATGGAAATCGCCATAAAATTTATGTAACCCATTGAAATCACATACCTCGAACCAGACCTGAGCTCAGAAAGGTAGTGCCACAGAAAAGCACTTTAAACGTTGACATGAAATAATATATTGAATAAATTGGGAGTGTCTTTAAAGAGGAGGCTCCCATGTTCGCTCGCGTTAAAAAATCCGGCAAATATCAGTACCTGCAGATCGTCGAAAACAACAAGGTAAAAGGTAAAGTAAAACAGCGCGTCATTGCCACCGTCGGCCGCATGGATCGACTCCAGTCAAAGGGCCGCGTGGAAACGCTCATCCGTTCGCTCTCAAGGTTTTCCGAACAGGCGCTGCTGATTATCTCGGGACAAAGCGATCTATCCGCCGACGCTAAAAAGATCGGACCTGCGCTGATTTTTGACCGGCTCTGGCAAGAGTGCGGGATCAAGGCCGCCATCGGTCGCGTACTGGATGGACGTAAGTTTGAGTTTGATGTGGAGCGCGCGGTTTTTCTCACGGTGCTTCACCGTTTGATGGTATCGGGTTCGGATCGTTTCCGTCACCGCTGGTGCCGGGACTACCTCATTGACGGCATTGAAGCGTTGGATCTTCACCACCTCTACCGAGCCATGGGCTTTTTGGGTGAGGCGCTTTCAGACCAGGATGATGCCACGCCATTTTCACCCCGCTGCAACAAGGACCTGATTGAAGAGATTGTTTTCGCTCACCGCCGGGATATGTTCTCGAACCTGGACCTGGTCTTTTTCGACACCACTTCAATCTACTTCCAGGGCCGTGGTGGGCAGCGTATCGGGCAAAGAGGCTTTAGCAAAGATCATCGCCCGGATCTTGTGCAAATGGTGGTGGGTGCCGTTATCGATGATAAGGGGCAGCCCATCTGTTGCGAGATGTGGCCCGGCAACACGGCCGATGTCACAACGCTCTTGCCCATCGTTGAGCGGCTTAAAAAACGGTTTAAGATCCGTCAGGTGTGCATCGTGGCCGACCGGGGCATGATCAGCGCCAAAACGATTGAAAAGCTTGAATCCCCAGAAAACCAAGTTTCCTACATCCTTGGCACGCGCATGCGCAAGGTCAAGCAGATCAGGGATCGGGTCCTGTCGCATCCGGGAAGGTACAAGGCGGTTTGGCCGCAAAACAGTGATCCGAAAAAACCAGCCCCGCTGAAGGTCAAGCAGGTCGAGATCGAGGGGTGTCGTTACGTTGTTTGTGTCAATCCTGCCCAGCAGCGCAAGGATGCCGCCGACCGGCAGGCGATTGTCGCGGCGCTCACCGAGCAGCTCAGAAAAGGTGCCAAGAGCCTGGTGGGCAACAAGGGTTATCGAAAGTACCTGAAGATCCAGAAAGACAGCGCGAGTATCGATGAGCAAAAGATCAAGTATGAGGCCCGCTTCGATGGTAAGTGGGTGCTGACGACCAACACGGCGCTTTCAGCTGAGCAGGTGGCGCTGAAATACAAGGAACTGTGGCGCGTGGAGAGAGTCTTTCGGGACGTTAAGTCGCTGTTGGAAACACGGCCGATCTTTCACCAGCGCGACCGCACCATCCGGGGTCATGTGTTTTGTAGTTTTCTGGCCCTGGTGCTTCGCAAGGAGCTTGATGAACGCCTATTAAAAGCAGGCCATCGGTTTGAGTGGGCCCAGATCAAACAGGACTTAAAGGCCCTTCAGCGGGTAACCATCGAAGAAGATGGGCGGCGCCTTTCGATCAGAAGTCAATGTCAGGGGGTATGCGGTAAAATATTTCAGTCAGTTGGCGTAGCAATACCGCCCACGATACAGGACGCATGATCCGAACCCGAAACATCAAAAGGTAGTGCCAAGAACTTTTTGGGGTGATGTAGTGCCTTGAAATTACTGGAGTATCAAAATCTAACTGTCAAACTTCAGCTAGGCAAATGCCTCGACCCCTTGAAAACGCATGGCGATGTAGCAGAAATATACGACGAAACCGGTAAGCTTATGGGGCTGGGAGTCTACATGGGGGCCGGGAAATATTGCTCCCTGCCGCATCATGGTTATAGAAAATGGTCCATAGCTTCAGCAACCCCGATCATCAAATGCAACCGAGGCATAATAGACCGACGGCATCAGCCCGGGGGCTGGTTCAAACCGCAGGCGCCGGAGGAGCGCGCCCGGTCAGCGGGCGCTTTTACGCCCCACCGGGTGCCGGTTCACGCTCACCACCGGGCAGGCGGCCGACAGGGCCACGCGCACCACGGTGGATCCCAGAAAGGCTTTTTCCGGATCGGTCTCGCGCGAGTGGTGGGCCATCACGATCAGGTCGGCGTTTTTCCAGCGGGCGAATTTCAAAATCTCCACATGGGGGGTGCCCTCCCAGGCTTCGCAGAGATACTCGCCCTCGTCTGCCGTCGGCAGGCAGTATTTGCGCTTCATCAGCGTTTTGGCCTCATGAATGTCATGCTCGATGCGCGCCTGATCAATCATCAGGCTGCCGCGATCGTCACCCACGGGCAAGACGTGAAACACATGCAGCCTGGCCTGGTGCTCTTGCAGCATGCGTTCGGCGAAACTGAAGGCGTGGTCGGCCGGGTCTGAAAAATCAGTGGCCAGCACAATATTGGAAAAGGTCACCTGCACCGAGCGAGTGGCCTCGAATTGCTTGTAGATGGCAAAAACCTTGTCCACCAGCTCTTCGGGATCAAAGGGTTTGGTCAGGTAATCCAGTGAGCCGATCTTCATGGCGTCCACGGCGGTATCCACCGTGGCGTAGGCGGTCATCATCACCACGGTCAGATCGGGAAAGGCCTTGTGGGCCTGACGCAGCAGTTCGACCCCGTCCATACCGGGCATCTTAATGTCGGTCAGCATCAGGTGAAAGGGCTTTTGGGCCAGTTTTTCAAGCGCCTCAGGGCCCGAGGCGGCCATCTCGACAGTGTAATTTTCATCGCTGAGCCACTCGTTGAGCGAATCGCGCAGGGCCAGCTCGTCGTCGACCACCAGAATGCGAAAATCAGCCCGGTCGGTGACCACGTCGCGGGTCCACACCTTGGGCACGTTATCCGACACCACCATCACCGGACAGCGCGCCTTTTGGCTCACCCGTTCCAGGCAGCTACCGGTCATGCCCCAGCGTTTGGGCAGATCGGTTTCGACCTCTTTTTCCTGGGGGCTCATGATGATCAGATCGGGAGTCACCCGGTGAGCAAAGCGCAGGATTTCACTGTGGGGCAGGCCGGCCACCACATCGATGGCGTAGTCGGAAACCTTAAACTTGTCGAGCCCCTCACGGTAGTATTGCTCGATCTCTTTTTTGATCTCATCGACCTCGCCCGTGGCCTCCAGATAGCGCACCGTTCCCCAGCCGTGAGAATCGATGCCAAAGGCATGAAAGATGTGCAGTTTGGCGTCGCTCTGCTTGGCCAGCGCAAAGGCCGTCTCGGCCGCACGGTTGGAAGCTCTGGTTGGTGATGCGGCGAACAAGATACGCTTAAACATAACGCCTCCTTACCATAAACCCTTTTTGGATTCGCAAAGACTCTTTCTGAAAAATCAAGCGCTTTTGGATTGCACGGCCCCTTCGGCGGCCGGCAGCCAAATGGTGAACATGGTGCCTTTGTTAATCTGGCTGTTCACGTAGATTTTACCTTTGTGGCGGTCGATGATGCCATATACCACCGAAAGCCCCAACCCCAACCCCTTGCCTTCGGTCTTGGTCGAATAGAAGGGGTCGAAGATCTGCTGCAGGTCCTTGTCGGCAATGCCTCGCCCGGTGTCGGCCACCGTGATCTCAACCAGCCCCTTATCGGTCAACGGGCGGCAGCCCAGTCTGATCTCACCGCCCTCGGGCATGGCGTCGATGGCGTTGAAGATCAGATTGATGAGGGCCTGCTGAATCTGGTTGGCATCACCCCACACCGTGGGGGTGTCAGGCCCGAATTCTGTGTGAATCTCGATGTTGCTGAGCATCAGCTTGTGCTGACTGAGCAGGACGCATTTCTCCAGAAGTTCTATAACATTGACGGCGCTAATTTCCAAATCGGATTTGCGCGAAAAGGCCAGCAGGTTGGAGACGATTTTGGAACAACGGCTGGTTTCGCTCTCGGCCAGGCTCAGGTAGCGCTTGAATTTTTTGAGGCTTTCAGCGTTGGGGGCACCGCGGTTTAAGACTTTGAGCATCAGGCGCAGGTAATTCAAAATGCCGGCCAGGGGATTGTTGAGCTCGTGCACGACGCTGGCCGAGAGGCGCCCCAGGGAAATCATCTTGTGCTCGTGCAACAGGCGCGCCTGGTCGGCAAACTGCTGCTCGAGACGCCGGATCTCCCGCAGATCGCGAAAAAAGCTCACGATGCCGATCTGGCGGCCATCTTCGTACATGGCCGTGGCCGACAACTGGACCGGAATCCGCTCGCCGGCCTTGTTTTTAAGGGTGGTTTCGTAGAGAAAGAGCCGGTCCTGGCCGCTGTGGGTCTCCGACCGCATGGCCGTCTTTAGCTCTTCGAACATCGCCTCTTCCGGGAAAAAATCCCGAAAGCGATGCTTACCGCTCTTTACCTCGGCGTCGCTGTAGCCAAGCAACTCTTCGGCGCTCCGGTTGAAAACGATGATGTTGCCGTCGGCGTCTGAGGCGGCGATGGCGTCGATGGAGCTTTGGATCAAATTGTGCTCGAAGGCAAAACGCTTGATCAGCTCGCTTTCAAGCTGCTTGACCTGGCGCATGTCCTTGAAAAACCCCACCGTGCCGATCTCGCGGCCGTTCTCCCGCAGCAAGGCGGCCGAGAGCATGATGGGCACCTTCCGGCCCTCCTTGTCGCGCACCTGAAGCTCATAATTGACCAGGCGTCCCTCGCCGCCGAACTCCGGCGCGTAGATCAGCGCCTTGACCCGCCGGGCATCGCCCTCGAAGTAAAGCTGGGTGACGTGCATGCCGGTGAGTGCCTCTTGGCGCGTGTAACCGTAAATACTCTCGGCGCCATCGTTGTAGATCATCAGATAACCTTTACGGTCGGCCGCCACAATGCCGTCGATGGAACTCTGAATGAGATTGGTTTGAAAATCGTGCGCCTTTTTGAGCTTGAGTTCCATCTCCTTGCGCTGGGTCTGGTCGACGATAATACCTTCATAGCCGACCACGTTGCCCTGATCGTCATAACGCACGCGGCTGTTGATCAGAGCTGAAACGAACCCGCTGTCACGGCGCTTCAGGTCGACTTCATAGTCGCTGACATAGCCGTCGCGCTCGATGATCTCTTGATACTTGCGACGATCTTCGGGTGTCGGGTAGAGGTCCTCGGCGATATCGATCTGCAGCAGGTCTTCCTTGCGTTTGTAATGCAGCATATCCAGCAAGGCCTCGTTGGCATCGAGAAAACGCCCTTCGCGGCTGCTGATGTACACGCCACATCCGATGCGCTCGAACAGACGCCGATAATCCTCGATGGAGGCGGTGAGCCGCTTTTCGCGCGCCTTGCGTTCGGTGATGTCGCGATAGATACACATATGCGACACCGAGCCGTCGGGATGCTTGAGGGGTAGCTCGTACACCTCAAAGGTCTTATTGAGATGAACAAAAGAGTGCTCCCAGCGCAATGTTTCGCCTTCGAACACCTCTTTGGCGCGGCACCAGGGGCAGATTTCGTCACCGTCGGCGATCACATCATAACACTTTTTGCCGACACCTTGACCGAAGGTGGAAATTGCCGTTTTATTCATGAACTCAACGGTATAGTCGTCGCTGATGATATAGGCGCTGGCCGCCATGGCGTCGAGGATGGACGCCAGCCGCTGGGTTTCCTGATCGATCACGCCAGACCTCCGTTTTCACTAAATTCAAACCTTAAATGTAGATGTTTCAGCATAGTTTAATTAGTTCTGAAATGCAATCTTAACCTGGTGGCGCCACCCGAAGAAGAATTCTTGACAATCCGCTGGGTTTTGTCAAAATAGGCAAAGCGCCGGGAATCGTTTTACAGCGCACCTCAAGCAGATCAACTTGAATCGAAATAAAACCATCTTGAACATCCCATCCCGCAAAACCTGTTTCCAATTGATGCATCAGACGGGCATGCTGCCCCACATCGGTGATCACTCGCGCCTGGTCTGCCGTGTGGCCCACTGCCTTGCGAAATTGTTGATCGACGACCAGGTGCTTCTCAACCTCGAGCTGGTGCAGGCCGGCGCCCTGTTGCACGACATCACCAAAACCCGCAGCCTGCTGACCGGCGAAATCCACCCCAACTCCGGATGCGACCTGTTGGCGGCCCTGGGGTACCCGGAGGTGGGCCGGGTGGTGGCCCAGCACGTAAAGTTGCGGTTCTATTTCGAAAACGACCACCCTGATGAAGCCGAAATCGTCAATTACGCTGACAAACGCGTCATCAACGACCGCATTGTATCGCTCGACAAACGCATGCAATACATTCTCGAGCGCTATGGAAAAACCGCCCAAGACGCCATACGCGTCAAGGCGCTCTGCCAGCTGACCCAAAAGGTGGAAGAACGCATCTTCGCGCACCTCGACTTCGCCCCCCACGATCTTGAGTACCGCCTGAACCAACACACCTCCTGGGCCGACGACTGCTGACCCTGCTCCCCTGCCCCGCCCCGTGACCTTACCGCCTGTATCCGCGCCATAAGTCCAGACCAACCCATTTAAGAAAAGAATCGTAAAAAAAAGTGGCCGCGTTTTGACCGGATCTGTCAAAACGCCATGTTAGGCTCTCCCTCAAACAGGCCGAAAAAGGTTTGGTCTGACAATCAGCATCCAAAAAAAGGAGGGGCAATGGTACGCTACGGCACGGATAACGATCTCAGGGAGCGCTACGAGTATCAAGGCCACACCGCCATAGAGCGGATTCGTTCGCGCAGCGGCGTGGTGGTGTCGCGCGATTGGATCTTGTTTGACTCGATCCAGGAGGCCGAAGAGTTTTTTAACACATTTGATGATAGTTTGCAGCCGGGAGGCCACCATGTTTGGCCGCTTCATTGATGGGCTGCTGGAGTGTCTTTTTCTGGCCCTGCTGTTTACCATAACGGTGCTGCTGCTGGTATCGGGGCTTTAAAAGGCGCAGAGGCTGTTACGCGAAATAAGCGGCCACTTCTGTGCTGTAATCGCCATTATCGTCGTAGATCAGAAGCGGGGTCTCGACCTGCAGGCCGGGCCGTCCCTTGCGAACACCGGCAACCAGGACGAGCCTTGCCGGGTCGCCGTGACGCGAGTGCACGCAGCGCAACTGTTTGGGCTCGATGCCGTGGGCACGCATTTCGGCGATCAGATCGGCAACACGGCTGGCCGGGTAAATGAGAAACAGCCGTCCCGCCGTGCGCAGCATCTGGCGGGCGGTTTGAAGCAGCCTGGCAAGGGTGATGTGAATTTCATGGCGTGCCCCTGCCCTTTGGTCATCGGGGTTGATGCGACCGCTGCCGACCCGACGATAAGGCGGATTGCATACCACCACATCCACAGCCTGGATGGACTGAAGAAGGGTGGCCGAAGTCATGTCTGCCTCTAAAATCCGAACCCTCTGGTGCATGCTGTTTTGCCGCACATTGCGCCGAGCCAGTCGAGCCAGTTCGGGTTGGATTTCGATGCCGTAAACCACTTTTGGAGCGCAGCGATGGCTGATCAACAGTGCGATGATGCCGCAGCCAGTACCCAGATCAACTACCCTGTCGCTGGCTTTGACGCTCGTAAAGGCCGCCAACAACACGGCATCGATGGAGAAGCGGTAACCCACTTTGGGTTGCGCCACGCGTAGCGCGCCCTGGTAAAAATAATCCTCGCTCAGCCGGATATCTCCGATAGGGCCCGGTTCGGCGGGCAAGTCGTGCCTGCCGGACATCATCCAGCCGGCCCACCATGTTCATCTCTGGCGGCGTCACCATTCACCCGGCCAACCTGAAAACGAATCTCGCTAACGGCGGATTGGCCCAGTTTGGCGTTTAAACGCCCGATGATCTCGCCTTTAAAAAATTGCAACTCCTGAGCCCACACCGTACTATCCACATAGACCAGCAGGCGGCCGCCCCGGAAAGCGGCCGGCTGGGCGTGGCGGGCGACCTCCTCCCCTACGGCATGGGTCCAAAAATCCCACACCTGGAGCAGGTCCAAATCCTTGAAGGTGCGACTTCTCTCGATAACGCCTTCAAGTGCCTGGGCCAGTGAGATCATCTGGGGTTTTTTTTTGCGCGGTGGTGCCATTTGACGCCAACTTTACGAATTTGGGTGTTCAATTTCAAGGTCAATATCTTAGGGCGGACCCTGAACCCGCCGAAAAGCTGAAGAGGGCGGGGTCTTTTTGCTTGACTTGAATTGTTGCCTTCCTTACATTTAATAGTTGAGTTTATCAAAGCCTGTGCGCCGCATCACTATAACGATACCCCCGGCGAATGCGCAACCATTAACTCGATCACCGGGACGCAGCGCGGAAGGCACCCACATCGAGGGCTGGCATAGACCTTAAGACGGTCTTGCGATAGAGCCCTTCCATCCGTCAACCCAAACGAGCGGACCTATCAAAATGAGTTGGGATTGGGACAAGCTGAAAGAGAGTCAACGCCGGCAAGGCGGTCAAGGGGGCCCTGTGCCGCCAAGCGTCGACGACATTGTCAGCAAATTTAAAGGTTTTAAGTTGCCGGGCGGCCCTATTGTGCTCTTTGCCGTCATCGCCATCGTACTGGGCAGCACCATGTTCTACACGGTCGATGTCGACGAAGTGGGCATCGTCCAGCGCTTCGGCAAATACGTCCGTACGAGTCAACCGGGTTTGAATTTCAAATTCCCCAGCGGGATCGAGAAGGTGACCAAGGTCAAGGTGCGACGGGTCTTCAAAGAGGAGTTTGGTTTCAGCTCGGGCCGTGGTGACTCGGGCCGCTTTACCACCGAAGATG
Source organism: uncultured delta proteobacterium (assembly GCA_963783425.1). Lineage (GTDB taxonomy): Bacteria > Desulfobacterota > Desulfobacteria > Desulfobacterales > QNYZ01 > CAWANO01. The sequence goes on along the minus strand of CAWANO010000017.1, from coordinate 29,759 downwards.
CCAATAACGTCTCGTTGATGCTAACCGGTGATCTTAACGTAGCCGTTGTGCCCTGGATCGTGCAGTATCGGATCCAAGACCCCTTCAACTATCTCTTTAAGGTGCGCGACGTAAACCGCTTACTGCGGGACATGTCTGAGGCCACCATGCGCATGGTCGTGGGCGATCGCAGCATCAACGAGGTCATCAGCAAGCGCGAAGAGATCGCCATAGAGGCTCAGCGGATGCTGCAAGAAGAGCTGGATCTGGCCGAATCGGGGCTCTACATCGTGACCATCGAAATGAAAAAGACCAATGTGCCCGGCCCGGTGCAACCTTCCTTCAACGAGGTCAACCAGGCCACCCAGGAAAAAGAGAAGCTGATCTACCAGGCCAAGGAGGAATACAACAAGGCCATTCCGGCGGCACGCGGCGAGGCGGCGCGGGTGGTCAAAGAGGCTGAGGGCTACGCACTCGACCGCGTCAATCGCGCCGAGGGTGATGCCGATCGCTTCACGGCGCTTTTCACGGAATTTGTGAAGGCCAAAGATATCACCAGAAGGCGCCTTTACCTCGAAGCCATGCGGGAACTTTACCCCAAACTGGGCCAGAAATACATCGTCGGCTCCGACCAGAACAATCTGCTGCCCTTACTTAACCTCGGCAAACAAATGGGGGTGGAAAAACAAATGGGGGCGGAAAAATGAAATCTAAAGGTTTAATAATAATTGCCATCGCCCTGGCGGCCTTCGTGGTATATCAATCCGCCTTCATCGTCGATGAGACCGAGCAGGTAGTGGTCACCCAGTTCGGCAGAGTGGTGGGAGACCCCATACGGGCGCCGGGCCTCAATTTCAAGATTCCCTTCATCCAGAACACCAATTATTTTCCCAAGAACCTTCTGGAGTGGGACGGCGACCCCGGACAGATCCCCACCCGCGACAAGACTTTCATCTGGGTCAACCCCTTTGCCCGGTGGCGCATTGTGGACCCGGTGATCTTTTTCCAGACCGTCAACAACACGGAGAGCGCCCTCAACCGCCTGGACGACATCATCGACCCGGCCGTGCGCAACTTCATCACCTCCTATTCGCTGATCGAAGCGGTGCGTCTTTCAAACCGCACCCTGGACACCTTCGAAATCGGCCTTGAGGATGTTGAACAAAAAGCCATTGGCAATATCGTTATGGGCCGCAGGAAAATCACCGAAGGGATCCTCAAGCAAGCCCAGCCTAAACTGGCCAAATTCGGTATCGAACTGGTCGATGTGAAGATCAAACGCATCAATTACGTTGAGGAGGTCCGCGAATCGGTCTACGGCCGCATGATTGCCGAGCGAAGGCAGATTGCCGAGAAATTCCGCTCCGAGGGTAAGGGCGAGGCGCTGGAAATTCGGGGCGAGAAAGAGAAAGAGCTCAAGCGCATCACCTCCGAGGCCTACCGCACCGCCCAAGGCCTGAAAGGTGAAGCCGATGCCACGGTAACCAGACTTCTGGCCCAGGCCTTCGGGGCCGATCCGGAATTTTACTCTTTTACAAAAAGCCTTGAGGTCTACAACGAAGCCTTGGGCGAAAACAGCCAAATAGTGCTATCTACCGATGCGGATTTTCTCCGGTACCTCAAGGAGATCCCCCAAGAGTAACACACCGCGTCGGTCGCGGCCCCTTGCCTCGGCCCCCAGATTTCGGGGCCGAGGCCCATCGGCTAAAGCCGATTTGGACTGGACTAACGAACACAAAAAGCACCCGCTCTCTGAACGGGTGCTTTTTTTGATTTCTTACGCTACTTTATCGGATCGTGAAAGCGCTATTTGCCCTTACGCCGCTGGTGCCGCGTTTTGGCCAGCAACTTGCGATGTTTGTGTTTACGCATTTTTTTCCGACGCTTTTTGATGACACTACCCAACAGATCACCCCCTTAGAAATATCATTATGCCATTTAAACTGTGATAGTATCACCTCATCTTGGTTTTTGTCCACCCTTTTTATTCGCCTCGATCGTCCTGTCGCGGATTAACAATCCACAAAAGCGGCACTTGGAAGTTTGCACCGAACAGGTGGCCAGGCGCAGCGCCCGCTCGCTGATCAGACGTAAAGGCTGTGCCGGAACGAAACAGCGGGACGATATCTTCATCGATTTTCTACTCGGCTGTCAGAATATCGCCGACTATTACGGGATCACTCTCTACACCGTCAGCCACACCCTCAGTGCCTGTGAGAAGAGTCTCTTGGTGCCAGCGCCAAGAGGCTCTGTTTTTTCGGCGGTTTACAAATCTTTCGTGTCAAGCACCGCCGGTTTGCTCATTATAAAGCGCTGCAACCGGTTTCAAAACAACCCATTTTCCCAATCTCTGCGCCCTGCACCAATTTAATCTTCGAAATACGGGCATTATCCCTGCGGTTGAAATTGGCACTATCCTTGACCTTCGGACAAACTGAAACGTTTTTAAACAGGTTCGTTCGATTGACAACCGGGCAAAAGTCGCTTGAAAAGTGGCGAAAAAACCGTTACTTACACCTCGACACATGCAAACATTCAACCACCTCGAGCTCCAAGCCATCAACCAGGCCGCCGCCATGGCCGAAGAGTTGGTCAGTAACCATTACAAGCTGGCCGCCAGTGAATGGCTGGGCCGCAAGTACGACATCAAGACCCAGAGTGATCTGGCGCCCAACGAGATCATCGAGGGTCCTTTTGCGCAGATCATTCGCTACAAGGGCCAACGCCCCGACTCTGCCCTCACCTCGCGCACCTACGATTTTTACAAAATCTGCCTTCAGGATCACGCCATTCTATCCGTGCTGCAGCAGGCGCCTCAGATTCAACTGCTGCCCTTTTCGCTTTACATCATCACCCACGAATTGATCCATATCGTTCGCTTCACCAAATTTTTGCAAAGTTTCGTGGCATCACAGGACGAGCGCCAAGTCGAAGAGGCCCGCGTGCACCAACGCACCCATGACATTCTGGAAAATGTTCAAGTCCCTGGATTACCGGATGTTTTAAAATATTACCGTGCCTGGCACCGCTACCATGAAACCCTGCGCACCGCTTAAAAACCACCACCGCCCCCAATGGCTACGCGCTGATGCCAATCCCCATATGTGACTGGTATAATTTTACCATAAAGAGCTGCCAAAAACTTGAGCACGACGGCTTGACAAGACCGCATTTTGCCCTATTTTCTTGACGGTTGTAGGCTGACATGCCGACGGTGTCGGTTCGTCCTTGAATCGCTAACTGCAATTATAAAAGGAGGATGTGTAGGCAATGCCGATTTACGAATACGCTTGCACCCAATGCGGCGCCGTAGAGGAAGTGCTGCAAAAATTTTCGGAAAAACCGCTGACCCAGTGCGACCGCTGCGGCGGTCGGCTCCACAAACTCATTTCTCAAAGCACCTTCCACCTGAAAGGATCGGGCTGGTATGTGACCGACTACGCCCGCAGCAAGACAACCGATAAGACCGATAAGACCGATAAAAAAACATCCGAATCACCCCTAAAAGAGACCGGTACGAAGGCAAAGAGCTTCAGCTGACGACGCCGCCACTTGACGGTGCTCCCTGCCCGCACGACCATAACGGCTTGCAGGCCCCATACGCCGTGCGTTTGAGTGCGTTGAAAAAGATATCTTGAATGTCACCATGGGATGTTCAAGACCTTTACATTTGAGTTTGTATGATTAGATTTTTCATAAAATTTCAGTTGTTTGTTCGGTGACTACGGCAAGAGCTTTTCCAATGGCTTAGGCCGATAGTCGCGGACCAAATTCATCGTTAACTCATCATCAATCAGGAAAAAAGGAGAGGGAAACAAATGAAACTGAGACCATTGCAGGATCGAATTCTGGTTCAACGTGTCGAGGAGGAAAACAAAACCAAAGGCGGAATCATCATCCCGGACACGGCCAAGGAAAAACCGGCCGAAGGCAAAGTGGTTGCTGTGGGCAACGGCAAGCTCGATGATGCCGGCAAGCGGGTGCCGCTGGAGCTCAAAAAGGGCGACCGGATTCTTTTCGGAAAATACTCCGGCACCGAAGTCAAGATCGAGGGCGAAGAGTACCTGATCATGCGTGAAGATGATGTTCTGGCTGTCATCGAATAATCGAAAAATCCCGATTTCTAATCAAGCGACACTGAATACGGAGGACACTATAAAATGGCTGGAAAAGAGATTAAATATGACATGAAAGCCCGCGAAGCGATGCTCAGGGGGGTGAGAACACTGGCCAATGCGGTTGCGGTAACCCTGGGCCCCAAGGGCCGCAACGTGGTTCTGGATAAATCCTGGGGATCCCCCACGGTCACCAAAGACGGCGTGACCGTGGCCAAAGAAATCGAACTGGAAGACAAGTTCGAGAACATGGGCGCCCAGATGGTCAAGGAAGTGGCCAGCAAAACCAGTGACATGGCCGGTGACGGCACCACCACGGCCACCGTCCTGGCCCAGGCCATCTACGAGGAGGGCCAGAAACTGGTTGCCGCCGGCAACAACCCCATGGCCATCAAACGCGGTATCGACAAGGCCGTCGAAGTGGCCGTCGACGAGCTGCAGAAGCTGAGCAAACCCACCAAGGACCAGCGCGAAATCGCCCAGGTCGGCACCATCTCCGCCAACAACGACGCCACCATCGGCAACATCATCGCCGAGGCCATGAACAAAGTCGGCAAAGAAGGCGTCATCACCGTGGAAGAAGCCAAGAGCATGGAGACCACCCTGGAAGTGGTGGAAGGCATGCAGTTTGACCGCGGCTACCTGTCCCCCTACTTCGTGACCGACCCGGAAAAGATGGATCGCCTCCCTGGAAGACCCCTACATCCTGATCAACGAGAAGAAGATCAGCAACATGAAAGACCTGCTGCCGGTTCTCGAGCAGGTCGCCAAAATGGGCAAACCGCTCATGATCATTGCCGAGGATGTGGAAGGCGAAGCCCTGGCCACCCTGGTGGTCAACAAACTGCGCGGCACGCTGCAGGTGGCGGCCGTCAAGGCCCCGGGCTTCGGGGATCGCCGCAAGGCCATGCTCGAAGACATCGCCATTCTGACCGGCGGCCAGGTGGTTTCCGAAGACCTGGGCATCAAGCTGGAGAACATGACCCTCAATGACCTGGGCAAGGCCAAGCGCATCACCATCGACAAAGACAACACCACCATCGTCGACGGCGCCGGTTCCCGCTCAGGCCTGGAAGGCCGCGTGAAACAGATCCGCGCCCAGATCGACGAAACCACCTCCGACTACGACCGTGAGAAACTGCAGGAGCGTCTGGCCAAACTGATCGGCGGCGTGGCCGTGATCAATGTCGGCGCAGCCACCGAGACCGAGATGAAAGAGAAAAAAGCCCGCGTGGAAGACGCCCTGAACGCCACCCGCGCCGCCGTGGAAGAAGGCATCGTGCCCGGCGGCGGCGTTGCCCTGGTGCGCTCCCTGGACGCGCTGGACAAGATCAAGATCAAGGCCGACCAGAAGCTGGGTGTCAAGGTCGTCATGCGCGCCATGGAAGAGCCGCTGCGCCAGATCGCCAACAACGCCGGCTTGGAAGGCTCGGTGGTCATCGACAAGGTCAAAAACGAGGATGGCGGTATTGGCTACAATGCCGAAACCAACAAATACGAAGACCTCATCGAGGCCGGTGTCATCGACCCCACCAAGGTGGTTCGTTTCGCGCTGCAGAATGCGGCCAGCGTGGCCGGCTTGATGCTGACCACCGAGGCCATGGTCGCCGACAAGCCTGAAGACAAAGATGACGCTGCCGCTGCTGCCGCTGCTGCCGGCATGGGTGGTGGTATGGGTGGCGGTATGGGCGGCATGGGCGGCATGGGCGGCATGATGTAATCAGGCCCCCATCGCTGATCCAAGTGCCATCATAAAATTACTTGTAAGCTGAAAGCCCCCATGTGCGCCCACGCGCATGTGGGGGTTTTTTTATATGCCATGACCAGCCTTGCCGCCATTATCCTTATCGCCATTGCCGCGGAGTTGGCCCTCAAGCTGTGGGCCGATCTCCTTAACCTGCGATCCCTCTCCCCCGCCTGCCCATTGCCTTTAAAAATCACTACTCCCCGGCACGATATGAAAAATCCCAGGCCTACCTGAAAGCCAAAACACGATTGGGTTGGATCAGCGGTTGCGTGAGCGTCTTTTTCTGGCTCGCCTTCTGGTTTGGGGGCGGTTTTAGTGCCCTGGACGCCGGGCTAAGTCGCCGGGGTTTGCCGGTGCTTACCGAAGGGGTGCTCTTCATCGGTAGTTTACTCATTTTGAATTACATCATCTCCCTGCCTTTCACGGTCTATCATGTGTTTGGCATCGAGGCTCGATTCGGCTTTAATCGCACCAACCCAAAAACCTTTATGACAGACCAGATCAAAACTGTGGCCCTCACTGCGGCTATCGGCCTGCCCCTGCTCAGCATCGTGCTGGCGCTCTTTAATTTCGGCGGCCCCTGGGCATGGATGATGTGCTGGGTGGCCGTGGGCATCTACCTGGTAGTGATACAATTTATGGCCCCAAAATTCATCCTGCCTCTTTTCAATCGCTATGAACCGCTAACAGACGGGTCGCTACGCCGGGCCATCTTGGAATATGCCCAAAAAATCGGGTTTTCGTTAAAAAATATTTTCGTCATGAATGGTTCCCGCCGCTCGACCAAATCAAACGCTTTTTTCACCGGATGGGGAGCCAATAAACGCATCGCGCTCTTCGACACCCTGATCGCGCAACTCTCAAACCAGGAATTGGTTGCGGTGTTGGCCCACGAAATGGGACATTACAAAAAGGGGCATGTCTTGATTGGCATGGCATTGACCTTGGTTCAAACCGCGGGGCTGCTTTTCCTCTTTTCGCTGCTGCTTGACTACAGGCCGCTTCACGAGGCTTTTGGCGTCGGGCAACCTTCAGTTCACACCGGCTTGGTCTTTTTCAGCATTTTACTCTCGCCCCTCTCGCTGGTGACAGGCATCGCCACCCATTGGCTGTCGCGGCGCAACGAATACCAGGCCGACCGCTTTGCCGTATCGACAGCACCGCATCCAGAGGCCTTGATCACCGCTCTTGTCAACCTGACCGTCCAGAACATGGGTAATTTGAACCCCCACCGGCTTTACGTGGCGCTCTATTTTTCGCACCCACCAGTGTTGCAGCGCATCGCGGCCATGGAGGCGGTCGTAGGATCCAGCACGGGTGTTGATAAAAAACGGCTGGATTGATACACGTGGCCGCAACGAATTTATTCAAATGGAGAAAATTCTAAATGGGAATCATTGGTAAATTGGTGGGCGGGACAATCGGTTTTGCCCTGGGCGGGCCACTGGGGGCCTTGGCTGGTGCCATGTTCGGCCATGCCTACGATGCCAATCAACGGCCTCAGGCGCTGCCGGGCGGACAGATCTCCGACAATGACCGCGCCCACGCCACCTTTTTTCTGGCGGCCTTTTCAATGCTGGCCAAATTGGTGGCATCCGACGGCAAAATCGCCGATCGGGAGATGCAGACCGTCGACCGCTTCATGGTCGAAGATCTGGGGCTTGAATTCGACAAACGCCAGTTTGCCTATCAGGTATTCAACGCCGCCCTCAACTCACCCCAGCGCTTCGAGGAATTCGGCCTTCAATTTTTCGAGCAATTCAAGTACCAACCCCAGATTCTGGAATTGATGATCGACATCTTGCTGCGAGTGGCTGTTTCCGACGGCGACCTCAACCCCGTTGAGGCGGCCATGATCCACAACGCAGCCCAGATCTTTCGGTTCAGCGAGCAACGTTACGAAGCCCTTAAATCCCGCTATGTCAGCAGCGGCCTGCAGCAATACTACGACATTTTAAAGGGCACGCCCAATGACTCCGACGATACCATTAAAAGCCGCTACCGCCATTTGGTGCGCGAGTACCATCCCGATAAAATCGCCGCCAAGGGACTACCCGAAGAGTTCACAAAGCTGGCCACGGACAAGTTCCGTGAGATACAGGAGGCCTACGAGGCGGTCAAGCAGGCCCGGGGCATGAGCTGAATTCGATTTTCAGTAGCGTTGTTAGGGCCTGAACTCAAATACCTTTCTACCGCTGACATTAACGCAGCCGCGAAATCGACACGGCCGCCTCCACGCCGCCCTTTAACAACACCACCTGCTCTTTTTCAATGCGCCCAACCGTGTAAGGCCCCAAGCTGTCGCCCTCCCGTAGCAGTGATCCATTGATGACCACCATCCGACGTTCAGGTTCGGCTGTCCAGGCCAGCGCTTGCAGCGTGATATTTGGATCGTTGAGCGACGGCACGACAGTTGGCGCGGACGGTTCGGGCGCCTCCGGTGCCGCGTCTGGCGGCGGTGGCGGCGGATTTATATCCTCTTCGACAATTTCGGGGAGGACTTCAGGAGGCGGCAATGAGGGTTCCAGCGCCTCCTTGACCATGGCGGGGGACATATCAGGCGATGATGGCATATTGTCAACGCGCGCGTCTGGACCATCGGTCCCGCGAGTTGGCGGTTGGGCAGCGGCATCCCAGGCGTCGGGCCGCGGTGCTGCCATCTCAATTGGTGGTGGGGCTGTTTCAATTCTCGGCGGCGCATTGCCTGGGGGGGGTGCTGTCGGCAATGGCGGTGGCGGTTCTGGCATGCTAACGGCGGGCATGGCCGGCTGCTCTGATTTGGCCGCCATTTTTACGGGGCCTTTTGTGTTGCCACTGATGGCAGGTGACACCTTGGATGCGGGTGGCGGTTGAACCGTTTTTTCACCGGTCGGCTCGGTATCGGCTTGAGCCGATGGCGGCTGCGCAGAACTGCTCAGGGACCTTTGCATTGGGGCCTCGGTACTTGCCGGGGGCGTCGTCGATGACCCTGATTTAAAATAGACCCAGCCGGCTGCTGAAAGGCCGGCCACCAGTACCACTGCCGATACCATTACAATCCACTTATAATACCTTGGCCGACCCGACCGAGCCTCATCCCCATGCTCGGACCGTCGCAACCTCCCCCCCTGCGGCAACCCGTTTTCAGGCAAATTGCTGCGCTGCTGTTCAACCTTTTTTAAAGCATCTAAGATCGTGCTCACTGGATCGCCTCTTGTGGTAAAACAGGGCGATCCATGCCCGGCAGTTTGTCGGACATCGTTTTGTTGTAGAGCGCCATCTGGGTCACGGGACCAACAACCCCATCGGGCGGCAGGCCCATCTGCCGTTGGAATTCCACCACCGCCAACCGGGTCTGGTCGTCAAAATACCCGGTCAAGGCAAGGTCGACAGAACCGGTCTTGTTGAGCAGCATTTTAAGACTGATCACCGCCGCGGACGTGGCGTCGTAGGGGATCGTTCCGGAAAAATTCATCCAGTCCTTCCAGAACACGAATGCGCTGCCCTGCCAGCGCTCCATCAGCGATCTAAGTTTGACCCGGTAGATATCATCACCGCTGCCCAGTAGCGCATAATCATCAAGCAGGCCCACAAAAGAGAGGTAAACCGGTCGCCCTCCAGCCCCGGAATCGAAGCGTACCACTGCGGGATGGTTCAGTCGCGACACCAATCCCAGGTGGCGATCAATCTGATGCACCCTCAACCCATGTCGGGCCGCCAAGACCTCAAAAAAGGCACTGTCCTCCCTGATCGTGTAGATCTCATTGGGAATCTCAAGATTGTTTCCCGTCTGCCAGGTTCGCAAGACGGCTGAAGCCGCAGAGGAACGGGCGTCTTCGCCCTGCACCCGGTCCAGAAGCGCTGTCAGCTCAACCGCCACCGGTTGGGCCGGTTCGACCACCACTGCTTCGACCGGTTTCGGCTCAATTCTCTTTTTAGCCGCTTCTTCCTGGGTTACGGCCACCGCTGCCGGTTTAGAATCACCCCATCGTTGCAGACGTGGAAACAGCCCAAAACCCACAACGGCAACCAGGGTCAGCACCACCAAGGCGACCAGAGTAGCGCCTGCATATCGCCTTGGCGCACTTCCCGGCTGCGCCACAACAACTGCCGCATTGGTAGCCGGTGGGGGTGTTTGGGGGTTTAATTCAGCCACCGCTTCCTTGGCCAGCGCCCCTGATATGTGTTTTTTCTCAAGATTGAAGGCTTTGAGCAAAGCCCGATCGCAGGCAATGTTGATCAGGCGTGGAATGCCACCAGCGTGGCGGTAGATGGCATCCACGGCGCCACTTGAAAAAGGCATGAACGGCTTCTTGGCGGCCACGCCCAGACGATGCTCGATATAGGCCCCGGTTTGCGCCCGGGTGAGCGGCGAAAGGTTGTAACGCAGGGAAATGCGCTGGCTTAACTGACGCAGATCGTGACTTTCGAGCAGTGTCCGCAGCTCCGGCTGTCCCACCAAAATGATCTGCAGCAGCTTTTCACGCGTCGTCTCCAAGTTGGAGAGCAAGCGGATCTGCTCAAGCACGTCGGCGGAAAGGTTTTGCGCCTCGTCAATAAGCAGCACGGCATTGCGGCCCAGGGACTTGTTTTCGAGCAGAAAGGCGTTGAGATCATCCATCAATTGTCGCAACGTATCAGCCTGAGCCGAAAGGCCGAATTCGCTGTTGATGCTCTGCAGCAGCTGGATAGCATCCAGCTTGGGATTAAAAATAAAAGCGGCTCGCGTGTTCTCGGGCAGCTCCTCCAAAAACACGCGGCACAGCGTGGTTTTACCGGTGCCCACCTCGCCGGTGATGACCATAAACCCCTCGCCCTGGCTGATGGCGTACTGCAGGTGCGCCAGCGCGTCTTCGTGGCTGGGGCCCAGGTATAAAAATGTCGGGTCCGGTACGAGTTTGAAAGGTTTTTCCTTGAGACCGAAAAATGTAGTGTACATGATTAGACAAATTAAAAAAGCTCGTGCTATTAGTCAATTCAAATCATCTCATTCTAAAAACATATTCAACCATGGAGAAACAATGGAAGCCATTCAAATTGTAGCGCAACTGATGGAAATCGCCGCCACCACCGCCCCCAAAAGCAAGGGTGAAAACTTTGTCATCACTAAAATCGTCTCAGGGGAACACCTGGTAGCACTGGGCAACGCCATGATCGCTTTTGGCGATCGCACCGGTAAAAAGGACTTCGACCGCGATGGTAAAAATGTGCTCAACAGTGCGGCTGTGCTTTTGATCGGCATTGCCAAAGCCACGCCCCTGGGGTTGGCTTGCGGCGCCTGCGGTTTCGAACGCTGCAAGGATCTCAAAGCCGCCCAACCCGTCGATAGCGAGTTCAAGGGGCCGGTCTGCGCCTTTCGCCTGCTCGACCTGGGCATCGCCCTGGGCTCGGCCGTCAAGACGGCCAGTATTCACAACGTCGACAATCGCATCATGTACCGCGCTGGTGCCGTTGCGCGCGATATGGGCCTGATCGACTGGGATGTGGTGATGGGTATCCCCCTCTCGGTGAGCGGAAAAAGCATCTTTTTTGACCGCTAATGCCCGTTGAGGAACCCTTTCATGAACCAGTACGCACGTATCGTACAGGGCAATTTAGACCGTCTTTTCAATGACCCGCAACACGTGGCACTGCTCGATCAGACCCTGCCGGCCGAACGGCGCGGCAACGAGTTCCTTTTCCGCGCTTTTGGCCGGGATTGCTCTCTATCCCCGCACCGCATCGAACTGAATGGGGCTCAGGCGCGTGGTGTCCGGGGAATTCTCGTTTCGCTCTACGCCCTGCATGCCTGCCACACCCAACCCGTCCTGGAGCCCTTTGACGCTTATAAATCCTTTCCGGGCAACGCGCCCTACGCGGCCGCTTTTTCCGCCCGCACCGAACGGGTGCTTGTGCCTTGTGTAGAGAGACTCATGGCCCGGGGTCACCAATTCTTCACGACCCTGGATGCGCCCCCAAAACTTTTCTCCCTGCCCGGTGATCTCAATTGGGTGGTTCAGCCCCTGCCCAAAATCTACCTGGCCTACATCTGTTATGGTGCCGACGAAGATTTTCCCGCTTCCGTGCGCTGCCTCTTTTCCAACAACGCCCGCCGTTTCCTGCCGCTGGACGCTCTGGCCGATGTGGGAGAGTACACCTCCCGCGAAATCCTGCAACGGCTGTCGTCAGAATAGCTGATTTGCCCTAAATTCTGTTATTTATGGTTAATTGTGGTAATATCTTGTAATCTAGTTGACACGCCACCCCCAAGTCCCTATTAATATTAACACTTTCGATCTTAACCTGTAAGAAACCATCAAGGGGCACCCGGCTATGGCAGATCTGATGACCACCCGCGAAGTGGCCAAGTTCTTAAATATCAACGAAAAGATGGTCTACACCTTGGTGGCCGAAAAGGGGCTGCCGGCCTCCAAGATCACCGGTAAGTGGCTCTTTCCGCTCCATCTGGTGCGACAGTGGGTTGAAAATCAAACCATCAATTATCCCGAACCGAAATCACAGTTGCCACCCTATGAGGGTATTCTCATTTTGGCCGGCAGCAACGATATGCTGCTTGAAAAAACCATCAATCTCTTCAACCGCAGTAACGCTGGACACCTTGCGGTTTTCGGCAACCTGGGCAGTTTGGGAGGCCTGCAGGCGCTACGGGCCGGTCGTTGCCACATCGCCACCAGCCACCTGCTCCAGGAGAACACCGTCGACTACAATTTCGAATATGCGGCCAAGGAGCTGGACCGCATGCCGGCCATCGTTAACTTCTGCCGCCGGGAACAGGGCCTTTTGCTGTCCAAAGGCAACCCCAAAAAAATCCGTTCCATGGCCGATCTGGTTCGTCCGGGCGTACGCATCGTCAACCGCAGTGTTGGCACCGGAACCCGTCTATTGCTGGACCGTGAACTCGAAAAGGCCCACGTACGATATCAGGATATCGATGGCTACAAGCACGAAGTGCAAACCCACATGGAGGTCGGGCTGGAGATCATCAGTGGAAACGCCGACGCTGGCCCCGCCATTCGTGCCGTAGCCGGTATACTGGATCTCGATTTTCTGCCCCTGCGCTGGGAGCGCTACGATTTCATGGTGGCCAAAGAGCGCTTTTTCGACGAGGGCGTGCAGCGTTTTTTGCGTATTGTCCACGAAGCGCGCTTTCACGAAGCGGCCGGGCGCCTCAGTGGCTACGATCTGAGTTCAACCGGCCAAATGTTGTTTCCCCAGGAAAAAACCGATAACGCGCCAACCGTTAAAAACTGACCCTATCAAAGGAGGAAAGCATGCATCGAAACCGTCTGTTCATTGTTTGCGCGGCACTCTGCCTGCTGTTGATCGCCGGCGGCGCAACGGCCGAGGAGAAGATCATCAAGATGTCCACCACCACCAGCACGCAAGCCTCGGGCCTGCTCGACATCCTGCTGCCCGAACTGGCCAAGGATACGGGCATCGAGGTCAAAGTGATCGCCAAAGGCACCGGCGCGGCCATCCGCGACGGCATGGATGGCAATGTTGATATTATTTTCGTCCACGCCAAGGATCGCGAAGAGGCCTTTGTGGCTGAAGGGTACGGCACCCAGCGCTACGCTGTGATGCACAACGATTTCATTATTTTGGGACCGGCGGCCGACCCGGCCGGCATCAAAGGTATGCAGGATGCCGCCGCGGCGCTGAATAAAATTGCCGCCGCCCAAGCGCCTTTCGTGTCGCGCGGCGACGACAGCGGCACCCACACCAAGGAGCAGGCCTTGTGGCAGGCCACGGGCCTCGAGCTGGCCGAACAAACCCAGACCATTGTAAAAAAGGACGCCAAGGCGGAGGTCACCTTTGTCTCCCCGGCCGCCTCGGCCCGGTGGTACAACTCCATCGGGCAGGGTATGGGCAAGGCCCTCACCTTTGCCGATGAAAAACAGGCTTACGTGTTGGCCGACCGCGGCACCTACCTTAAATACAAATTTGGCCGAGACGTACCCATCGAGCTGGAAGTGCTCGTCGAAGGTGATCCGCTGCTGGCCAACCCCTACGGCATCATTCCGGTCAATCCCGAGAAATATCCCAACGTGCGCCACGATCTGGCCAAACAGTTCGCCGAATGGCTCACCTCGGAGCGCGGGCAGAAGCTCATCGCCGGCTATCGCCTGCACGACCAACAGCTCTTTTTTCCAGACGCGGTCAAGTAAGGCCTTTTGACTGTGGGAGATACGGACAACCGGAGCGCCTGGAAGGGCTTGTCTTGTTGAAAATCTGCTTGAATGAAATCACGGATCACAAATCGCAAATAGTACCCAATATCCAATTTCCAAATACCAAGCAGTGCCATAAACGGATCAGTTTGGGATATTGAAGCTTGTAAATCGAGCGCTATTTGAAGTTTGGGGTCAGGGATTTGTGATTTAGGATTCAATTTATGGATCTGATCATTGACAGCCTCTTGTCCGCGGTTTTTTTGGTTATCTCCATGGATGCGGAGATGCTGGAAATCGTGGGGACTTCCCTCAGGGTCAGCCTCACCTCGGTGGCCATCGCCGCCTGCCTGGGGATTCCCCTCGGCTTCAGTATCTCCTTTTCCCAGATGCGCGCCAAGCGCTTCGTGATCACGGTTCTCAACACCTTGCTGGCGTTGCCCACGGTAGTGATTGGCCTGTTTGTGTATGCCTTTATTTCGCGCCGAGGCATCTTCGGCCCCTTCGACCTGCTCTATAGCCAGAAGGCCATCATCATCGGGCAGGTGATCTTGATCGTGCCGGTGGTGGCCGCCTTCACATTGGCGGCCATCAGTCGCATCGACCCTCGCTATCGCAAGACCGCTCAGACCCTCGGCGCCAATCAGCTGCAGACGGCCTGGGTGGTGTTTCGCGAGGCCCGGTTCGGCATTGTGGCGGCGGTGATCGCCGCCTTTGGGCGGGTGATATCGGAAGTGGGCATCAGCATGATGCTGGGTGGCAATATCAAAGGATTCACGCGCACCATGACCACCGCCATGGCCCTGGAGTACGACAAAGGCTCTTTCATCCTGGCAGTGGCCTTAGGAATGGTGCTATTGACGTTGAGCTTCGGTATGAACCTGCTCTTTCACTTCATGCAGGGCAGAACCCGCACATGACGGCACCACCGCTCTATACGCTTTCGGACGTGGTTCAGCGCTACGGCCCACGAACGGTACTCGATATCCCCTCACTGACCTTTGCCGAAAACCGCATCTACGCCCTGCAGGGCCCCAATGGCGCCGGCAAAACCACCCTGCTGAACATGCTCGGTTTTCTCGAGCAGCCCACCAGCGGCGAGATCATTTTTCGCGGGCGGTCAGTCCAGTTTAATGCCGCCGCCCTTCAGGAATTGCGACGCGATGTGGTGCTGGTGGACCAGCACCCGATCCTCTTTTCCACCACCGTCTATAAAAACCTGGAGTTTGGTCTCAAGGTTCGCAAAATTCCGAGCTGATGAGCGCCGGCGAATCATCGAGCAGGCCCTGAAACAGGTGGGCATGTCCGATTTCATACACACCGCCGCAACGGGCCTTTCCGGCGGTGAAACCCAGCGCGTGGCACTGGCGCGGGCGCTGGCCTTGAAACCAAGGGTTTTTTTGTGCGACGAACCCACGGCCAGCGTGGATGTGGAAAACCAGGAGATCATTCTCGAGATTTTAGGGGGCATCAACGCCTCCGAACAGATCACCATCGTCTTTACCACCCACGACCGACGCCAGGCAGCCCGCATCGCCCATCACACCCTGCGGCTTGAACAAGGCCGCTTGGCGGCCACGGGGTCTGAGAACAGCTTTCCGGCCGCCATCAGATCTATAGACGACGGCACGCTGATGTGCCGCATTCATCCTGAAATCGTGCTTAGGTTGGATCGCGCGGTCATGCCAAGATACTGTCGCAACGCAGCGACGAATTCATTTAGACCCCTTTAGGCTCGATATCAGGCCGGCCGGTACGGGTGCGACCGGCGGAGAAAACCAGATTCCAGCCGTAGTGCGCCAGGTGGCGGCCGAAAACGGGCGTGTGCGCATGGTGGTGGAGGCCGGCGTGGTACTGACCCTGATGATGTCCGACGCCCAGTATCAACGCAAGCGCCTTTGCGCCAACGACGCTGTCACCATAACCGTACCGCCGGACGCTATTCAGCTTGTCTGAGCGACCGAACCCAGCAAATTACCGCTGGCTTCCAACCGCTCCACCCACACCCACACCAGACGGTTCATCAGCTTGTCAGGGCCATCAAAGGTGATGTTCAGGTAGTTATCCGACACCCCTTTGAGGCACCCAATTGCCCGATCCCGGGTCCCCTCCACCAGAACCTCGACTTGTTGGCCTAAAAAGCGCTGATAAAATACCGTTCGTTTCTCTCTTCCCAGGCGGCGCATACGGGCGCAACGCTGCTTTAACACATCCGGCGCAACCCGACCCGAAAAACCGGCCGCCGGCGTGCCCGGTCGCGGCGAAAAGGGAAACACATGCAGGTAGGTAACCGGCAAGGATTCGATCAAATCGTAGGTCTGGCCAAAGGCGATATCGGTTTCACCAGGAAACCCCACCAGCACGTCTACACCGACGGCGCAGTCGGGGATCTGCAAGGCCACGTTTTCGATCACCCGAGCGAAGGTTTGGCGGTCATAGGGCCGACGCATACGCGCTAAGATGGTATCATCCCCGCTTTGCAGCGGGATGTGAAAGTGGCGGCAGAGTTTGCCCGATCCCGCCATCAGTCCGATCATCTCATCACTCACCTCGCGCGGCTCGATGGAACTGAGCCGCAAGCGTAATTTGAAATCGGCGGTGAGAATGCGATGCAGCAGCAACTCAAGCGACAGCGGGGGGTTGAGATCGCGGCCGTATGCGCCGAGGTGAATGCCGGTGAGCACCACCTCCTGAAACCCGGCCGACTCGTACCCGGCCATGCCCGCCAGCACCTGCTCCAAAGGCACGCTACGGCTGCCACCGCGTGCCTTCGGCACGATGCAATAGCTGCAATGAGCGTCGCAACCGTCCTGCACCTTTAGAAAAGGGCGTGTCCGCCGGCGCAAGGGTATCATATCCGACGGCAAGTGCGCCTTATTCCAAGGCATATTTGGGGATAATCGGAGTTCATCATCGGGTAAGTCAAGCAGTGCTGCCGGTCCAGGCATCCGCGCGCCGCCATCGATCAGCGCCACACCGCACATGTCATTAAAAACGCCGGGTTCGATGCGTGCGTCGCAGCCGATGACCACAGTCCTGGCGTGAGGATAGTCCCGAGCGGCGCGGCGCGCGGCCTGGCGCGATTGCGCCGCCGCCTTGGCCGTTACCGCGCAGGTGTTGATGACGCAGATCTCCATCGCGTCGTCGGACGATGCGGGTGACAAACCGGCGTCTGTCAATTGGGCTGCCAACCGCTCCGACTCGCTCTGGTTGACCTTGCACCCCAGGGTGATGATTTTAAACCCTTGCTTTTTCATAGTGTTCGTCGGTGATCCAACCGCCGCCTATCACTTCCTCGTTGCGATAGAAGACCGCACCCTGCCCTGGCGTCACCGCCTCGATGGGTCGCTCGAAATCGATCCGGGCCCGCCCGCTTTGAAGCGGCGTTACTGTGCCCCCTGCAGCCTGGTGACGATAACGCACTTTCACTTGTGTGGTGATTGGATCGACGGGCTCACGGCAGATCCAGTTCACTGACCGTACGGTGCACCACCCGATCACCAGATCGTGGCGGCGGCCCACCACTAGGCAGTTTCGCCGCGCATCCAGGCGGATTACGTAATAAGGTTCCGATGCCGGACAGTTGATGCCGCGGCGCTGGCCGATCGTAAAACGATGCAGTCCCGGATGCCGTCCCAAAAAGCGCCCGGAGAGGTCCTCGATGGGCCCAGGCCGTGGACGAAATCCAGGCTGAGCGGCCAAAAAATCGCCATATTTTTGGTGGCCCACGAAACAGATATCCTGGCTCTCCTCTTTCACCAGGCCCTCCCAGCCCAACTGCCGGGCCTGACGCTTCACCTCGGCTTTGGTGAGTTCACCCAGGGGAAACAGAGCCCGCGACAACTGCTGCTGATTTAAGTGGGCCAAAAAATAGGATTGATCCTTGGCCGTATCGACTCCCTTGAACAGCCGCCAGCGCCCTTCACTACCTCCGAGGCGCGCGTAATGCCCTGTGGCCAACCAGCGGGCACCCAGCTGTCGGGCGCTTTGCTGAGCGACGCCGAACTTGATGGTGGCGTTACAGCGCATGCAGGGATTGGGCGTAAGGCCGCCCGCGTAGTTACCGACAAAGTAATCCACCACTTCACGCTGAAAGCAGTCCCTGAAATCGAGCACATGCAGGTTGATATCCAGCTTACGGCAAAGGGGGGCCAGACGCTGTTGGGCACGGGCCACCTTTTCGGTGATAGTGGCCATCGCCCACTCTCCATCCAAAAGGCCCACTGGCTCGAAACCGGTGATGAAGTGCACCCCTATCACCTCAAATCCTTCGCGCTGCAACCGGTAGGCGGCCATGGCGGAGTCAACCCCACCGCTCAGGGCGACGGCAACGATTGGCTTATCGTCCATTTTCCCCATTTGTTCATTGAAAAGTTTTAAGCTATGATGGCTCTGGCACCGTGTCAATAACCAGCGTGACGCTTGCGGACGCGCCCAGACCCATCAAGGGATGACCACGCCACCAATGAACCGATTCGCCTATCGCACCACCGGTGTCATTATCCGTGCCGTCTCGGCCTTCTCGAAACTGTCTGCCAACCTTCACGGTACCGACCAGATCCCCAGCGGGCCCTTGATTTTCGTTGCCAACCACTTCACCCGGCTGGAAACACTGCTGCTTTCATACCACACCTTTTACCTCACGGGGCGCAATCCGGTATGGACGCTGACTTCGGCCGATCTTTTCGACACCGCTTTGGGGGAGTATCTGCGGCAGGTGGGCGCGGTTTCCACGCGCGATCCTAACCGTGACCGCCTGATCATCAAAACCCTTTTGGCCGGCGAGGCCTCCTGGATCATCTATCCCGAAGGCCGTATGATGAAAAACCGCCACACCTACCAGAAGGGCCGCTATGTAACTTGGTCTCCCGACGGATATCGGCCACCCCACAGCGGCGCCGCGGCCCTGGCCCTGCGGACCGAATTTTACCGCCAGCGGCTGAAAATGCTGGCCGATACCGATCCTTCCGAGTACGCACGCTTGTCGTCGGCCTTCGGGCTCGATGTCGATGCGGCCTCCAATCTGGACCTGCCGGTCCACATCGTTCCCGTCAACATCTCCTACTATCCGGTAAGGGCCCGCAAAGGCATTCTCAACTTTCTACCCGACAAAGTATCTGAAAATCTGTCGCCCCGGGTCGCCGAAGAGCTGATGACCGAAGGGAGCATGTTTCTATCGAATACCGACATCGACATCCGCTTCGGCCAGGCCATACCCATGGCGTCGTACCTGAAAGCCGAGGTGATTCAAAATGACATCAGCTCGCCTTTTCCCATCAATGTCGACGACCCCCTACCTTCGCTGGATGCAATACGTCAGGCGGCCCTTTCCATCACCCAGCGCTGTATGGGTGCGATATACGCCATGACCACGGTCAATCCGGACCACCTGCTGGCCGCCCTGATGAATTATCATCCCCACCGCGAGATCAAGCGTGATGATTTTAAACGACGCGCCTTTTGGACCATTTCGCTGCTTCAGGGCATGCCCCAGATTCACCACCACCGCCTGCTTCACATACCGCCGCTGCAACTTTTGACCGGAGAGGCGCTACCATGGTTTGACGATTTTGTGGAAACGGCCTTTGCCTCGGGGTACATCCAAAAGCAGCTATTAGGCTGGCTGAAATCAACCGACTACATCGAAAGCACAGTCGATTTCCACCGCGTGCGTGTCGAGCGGCCCGTTACCATGATGATCAATGCCATCAGCCCCCTGAAGGGTCTGCAGCGACAATTGCGGCGTATCGCCTGGACACCCGCTTCCTGGATCCGCCTGCGCCTGGGGCAAACACTGCTCAAAGAGGCTCGCGCTGATTTTCGCCGGGATTACGAGAATTTTCACATCAGCGGCGAGTCCAAGCCCCCCGAGGTCGGCGCCCCGCGCCTCTATTGGCACCGCTCGCGTCGTCTGGGCGTAGTGGTGATCCATGGTTACATGGCGGCACCGGCCGAAGTGGAACCATTGGCCCGCGCGATTCACCAACGTGGGTTTTGGACTTGTGTACCACGCATAAAAGGCCATGGCACCGCGCCCGAGGACCTCTCCCTACGAACCCGCCAAGATTGGCACCGGAGCGTTGACGGCGCCTGCGCAGCGGCCCTGCAGTGGTGCCACCGCATCGCCCTGGTCGGCTTTTCCAATGGCGCCGGTCTGGCCCTGCACGCCGCCGCACGCATTCCGGCCGCCGCCGCCGTTGTGGCCATCTGCCCGCCCTTTAAATTGAAAGATTACAAAGTCCGAATGGTGCCGGCAGTGGCCATGTGGGACCGCCTGGTGGCCCGCATGCGGGGGGTAAACAAATCCACTTTTGTTGAAAACCGTCCTGAAAATCCGCAAATCAACTATACCCGCAACCCGGTGTCTGGGATCCATGAACTCGAGTCGCTCATGGACGACGTCTATAAAATATTACCCGCGCTGACCATCCCCACCATGATCATCCAGGCCGATCAGGACCCGGTGGTCGACCTCAAGGGGACCCGTCGCGCTTTCGAGCGCCTCGGCGCCAAGCAACGCGAGTACCTGTTGCTCAAGCGCAATCGGCATGTAATTGTTATGGGTGAAGACGAGAAGGAGGTTCACGACGCGGCCGGGCAATTTATCGAGAAACACTGCCCCTGAGCGATATGAAAAGACGACGCCCCTGAAACTAAAATTTGGGCTTGAGGGCCTGCCTCAGCCTATTTGCCATTTTGATCGAATCCTCGGCCCGTTGAGCCCGTGGCATGCCTTCCTGGAAATCTCGATTCACCCAAAGGTGCCAAGATTTCGATGCAGCAATAGTGGCAAATTGATCATTTGACCCGTAGCGACTGCCCGGGACGAATGGTGTTACCGGTGATGTTGTTGAGTTGTTTCAACCGGTCCACGCTGACCCCGAAACGGGTGGAGACGCTGTAGAGCGTGTCACCGGACTTTACCGTGTAAATCTCACCCGAAGCTGCCGGTTTTGATACGGCGGCCTTGGGGGCCGGCTTCGGAGTCGGTGGTGCGGTGGCGGCGCGTTTCTCGATCTTGGCGACCTCTTGGAGGCGCTCGTCAACCTTTTCGAATTGCTCGGCAACCAAGGCTTCCAGGCGATCCATGCGGCCCGACAGTTGATCCAGACGAACTTGCGCCTCGGGGTCCGCCCCCGTCTCGGCCGCCGTGGACGGTATTGTCGCCTGGGCGGTTTCCAAACGACTCAAACGCTCTTCCAGGGCATCGACGCGCTGCTCCGACTCCGGCGAAACAGCCAGCCGCGCCACCTGTTTGGAACCGCCGCGCCAAGTCAAGGCCAAGACGAATATCGCCACCATCACCACCACCCCCAAAAGCAGCCAGCCAAGCGGCTTGAACAACCGCATTAACCCGCCGTTGTCATTGTCC
The DNA here is from genome assembly GCA_963783425.1 of uncultured delta proteobacterium. Lineage (GTDB taxonomy): Bacteria > Desulfobacterota > Desulfobacteria > Desulfobacterales > QNYZ01 > CAWANO01. The sequence continues at coordinate 8,396 of CAWANO010000017.1, read as the reverse complement.
AGTTCATCCTGCAATTCGTTGGCTCGAAAATGGTCGTCCATGCGGTGATCATCCTCAATGTCGATGGTTTTCATCTGATACGGCTTTGGGGTTGGTTCGTTGTCTGACATGATGCCTCCATCAAATCACGCGCTGGTGACGCGCTAAAAATATGGTTCAAAAAAACGGTACAAAGCCTGCAGAGACCCAAAACGAGCACACACAAGCCTGGCAGCGAGATTGATTTTCCAAAGGTATTCCTGAAATGGCAATATAGCATCTTCCCATAAAAACATCTAATGCAAAGCCGTACGCAAATCAAGCATCTTGGCGGTGAATCCTTCCATCGACGAAGTGCCGACAAAACGGCAATGGGCGTAACCGCTTATCAAAAACATAACCTTAGTGCTCCTGTTCGTAAAAACGGTGACGTAATGAGGGCGTCAAGGCGCCAGGCTGACAAGGCGCGGAAAATAAGCAATATTGGGAATATTGCGTTTTTTCGCAACGCCGTTAGCCCGGATGGATTGGCGGCCGAATGTCATCGTATTTGCGAATAGGTGCACTTAGTATCATATCCATTATTTCCTTGCATTAAAGTTCATGATGCGTTAATAATGTATGGTTTAGAGTAGCAAAATAACCGGCTCGGCGACTCCCGCACGCCATGACCGGAACGAAAGGGGCGAAGATATTGAGGCATATTGAAGTCAAGGTACACGACAACGACCTTGAGAAAGCCATGCGTATTCTGAAAAAGAAAATTCAGAATGACGGGCTTTTTAAGCGCTTGAAGATGAAAAAAAGCTATGAAAAGCCCAGCGAGTACCGCCGTCGCAAACAACGCGAAGCGTTGAGGCGCCAACGCGTGGCTGCCGCTAAACGCGCGCGCATGCGCCGTGGCAGATAGCACAACCCAAACAAAATAGACCCAAACCGGCCCGGAAACGGCAGCCTTTCTTCCCGATAGGTCTGCTGCCGGGCCTTTTCTACGCCAATGGTGTTTGGCCAGGTGCCGAACCATTGGCCAAAGATTCGACAATTCTGATTCAAACGCGCAAAGTTCCCTTACCCTTGCCATGAGCGCTGCACCAGAAACCGCCTACAACGCCTGTCTAAACGAGCTTTTCAATTTGCGGCGATTGCGCATGAAGTTGCGGCTGGACACGATCCGCGGTGTGCTGTCCCGGCTGGACAACCCGCACCAGCGCTTTAAAAGCGTCCACGTGGCCGGCACTAACGGCAAAGGCTCCACGGCGGCCCATCTGGCAACGATATTACAGGCCGGAGGACACCGCACCGGCCTTTTCACATCACCCCATCTGGTTCGATTCAACGAGCGCTTTCGCATCGATGGCATTGCCGCGGGAGACGAAGAGGTGATGGCTGCCTTTGAGCAGGTGCGCCAGGCCCAGCGTCAAGACGAAGAGCACATGACTTTTTTCGAGATGTGCGCTGCCATGGCGTTTTGGATTTTCGCACGCCGCAAGGTGGACTGGGCCGTGGTGGAGACCGGCATGGGCGGCCGTTTGGATGCCACCAACGTGCTGATACCCGAGGCCACCGTCATCACCAATATAGCCCTTGATCATCAGATCTACCTGGGCGACACCCTTGCCGATATCGCCCGCGAAAAAGCCGGTATCATCAAACCCGGCGTGGCGCTTGTGACCGGCGTGAAACAACCCCCGGCCTGGGATGTGGTGGTGTCGACAGCCCGGCGGCACCAAGCCCCGGTCTATCGCCTGGGAAAAGCCTTTCGGGTTCGCCGTCGCGGGCACGACAACGATTTCACCTATTTTGGTATTGACACCACATTACGTGATCTGAAAACGGAGCTGGCAGGCAGCTACCAGGTTGACAACGCCGCCATGGCGATCGCGGCTTGCGAGCTTATCAACCAGAAACAACCCACTGTCGACCCCGAAGTGATCCGGGATGGATTGACCCGGGTCGCCTGGCCGGGGCGGCTGCAAGTCATCTCCCGGGACCCGCTGGTGATCCTTGACGGTGCCCACAACCTGGCAGCCGCCCAGCTTTTGGCCCGCCATCTTCGGCAACACCTCGGCCATCGCAAGCTGGTCCTAGTGATCGGTATCCTCGACGACAAAGCCTTTGACGGCATGCTGGCGGCGCTGGCCCCCTTTTGCAACCGTATCGTCGCCACCCAGCCCAACTACGCCAGGGCCCTGCCGCCACATCAAGTCGCCCGAGCCGCTCAAAAGTATGTGCCCCAGGTCTGCACAAAACCAAGCGTAGCCACAGCCATCGAACACGCCTTGGCCACCGTCCAAAGCCACGAAGCGGTGTGCGTGGCCGGCTCGCTCTACCTGGTGGGAGAAGCCCTGGCCTACTTCGAGCACACCACCGCCCCTGATCCCGGAGAGTTGCTTTGAGGCAGGGTTGGATTGGCCTTTGGTTGACTTCTGGGCCCGATTGCAATATCTGATTACCAACATTGATGGGTTTTATTGTGCGCCCGTGGCCCAGTGGATAGGGCGTCAGCCTCCGGAGCTGAAGATCGCTGGTTCGAATCCAGCCGGGCGTACCACTATAAATACAGTATGTTATGTTAACTGCGCCGCCTTTTATTATTTCATCCCAAACTGAGCGATTTTGGTCCATAAAGTAGAGATTCCATGCCATATGCAGCTTAAATGCGGTTAGAAGTTTGTTACTTCTCTAAAAGTGGGTGGTTTTCAATTAGTTTTTCAGCAGATTTTTGCAGTGAAGCCGGTGATAACCCTATATCTGGACGTAGCTCGCCGCCGTTTCGAGCTGAATTCGCAAAGATCAGCCTGTTTGACAGGTCTAATCGATCGGTATCGCGGATTCGCATCGTAAAAACAGGCGCTGCATGCCAAGGGTATCGAAACATGCTTGAGAGACCTTCAAAATGATACAATTACTGTGGGAGACGATTTTGCCGGCCATATCGATGATGCGGCGGCGAACGGTGCTGGCGTAAGCACCGATTGCAATCACCGGAGCAGCGACGTCGCTTTTAAACGTCTCCATCAGAAAATGGCCCAGCAGCATCGTATAATACCAAGCCGCATTGGGATTGAAGCGCTTAAAGGGCAGTTGCTCATGGCCGAAGTCTTTCAGCGCTCTATTGGCAAGTTCATCGCTGCCACGTTCATGGTAACAGGCCACCAGGCTATTGGTTGTGAGGTATTCTGCAGCACCGGCATTTTTGAGCCTGCCGTCGATTGCCTGCCCCTGACCGATGTTGGTGACGATGAGCGTATCGGGCCGACAGCCAGGCAAATAGAGCTGATCGCCCTGGTGGATCAATCGGCAATAGATGGCGCGTCGAAACTGCTTCCAGTTACCCCTGCGGTTGCCAAATTCAAAATACTCCCATGCCTCTTTTTTATGCGAATCGAAACGCGACCAAACACTGTCATCGAGTTCACTGGCCATGGTCTTGATGTCTTTGTATATCTTGCCCCCACAGACATAACCGATCTTGAGGTGCTCACAGCAGTTGAAAATCTTCTGATCGAAAAAACCGCTGTCCATGCGGATGATGATCGCCACGTCCTCGCGATATTCCCTGCGGATTTTAGCAACCATATGTTTGATCATCCGCTGTACCGTGCGTCCGTGGTTGGAGTGCTTGTCACCGCTGCGAAACACCGCATCCACGATCAATCGTCCCCAATTCATCTGCAACGGTTGAAATCCTTTTTTCCTTTTGTAGGTCGGCTTTACTCCATGACGGCATTTGGCGTCATCATTGTCCATGACCATCGTATCGATACCCAGCTCTATCACCTCTGGTTGCTCGATCTGCAACCGCCAGATGAACAGTGTTTGCAGCAGGCGACGAAACAAAAAGATCCGCGTCCAGGCAAAGGCCTTGAAAAAGCGTTTAATCTGATGAGAAGACGCCATCTTTTCCATTTCGGTTTCGATGGTGCCGGCATAGCCGGCATCTTTGGCAAGTTGATCAAAATAGGTGATGTGCCGACTGGTACCGTCGACCATAAAGCACAGTACCTGCTTGAAAAGCTCGAATACCGCCATACCCTTTTTACTTTTTGCGGATCGAGCCGAAATATCGGTCCAGCAGCGGAAAAAGCTTGATATCTGTGCAGATAGGCATACAAAAAGGGCCAAGCCGGCTCTACCGGTCAATCGATCGCTGGTTATTTCTATAGCGCCTGATTTCCAGTTCCTTTTTTCGATATTTTCTGCTATCTCTATTCATATAGTCCTTCACCTTATGGGTTTAACTTTCTGTACTGTTCTTTTAGTTGCTTTTAAGAAATTATACCAGAAAGTTACCTTCAAGTGAAGGGCTTTTCTTCTTATGGAATCGCTCAGGTTAGGTTCATATTTATTTCATACCCAACACTATACCCAACAAAGCCAACCAAAATCGTCACTTTTTGACCATTTGGCATCTGCAATCAACGGACAATAAAAATCCCGAAATCCATGTCCGGAAATCGGTCTCGGTTTTAATGAGTCGGTTCGAAACAACTCCCAGCCTCGATTGATGGCTTTCTTGAAAGGTTTAACCCCATTTCACTTGGTGCCCCTGGCTGGCTCGGCCAAGGGCGTTTGATGGTCTGCCCGCTCATTGGTGGTTACAAAATGAATGTTGTAAAAATGTAAGATAAATGGTATGATTCCAAGCGAATTTGGGGGCCTTCATTACACCGTTGATCTCAATACGGAAGCCTGCGGTTGCCCCCGGGGCAACATGCCCCCTTTGTGCCGCTTGCACCCTTCCTACCCTGGGCCGCCGGTTTGGTTTACCAAGTCTAATTGTGATACACTGGCTACCCATGGCAGGTCTTTGCGAGAGCTCGGCCGGGGGCATTGCATCTGTCCCCATGTCCCACCCGTAGGAGAACCTTTGATGACCATCCTGAAATTGATACTGATGTCGATAATAGCCTTTATACTAATGGCCATACCCGAAGCAGCAGAGGCAGAAGACCTGGTTAAGTTAAGCTTGGACAGCGTGTCCTCCATTAGCCCGAAGGTAGAGATAGATACCAAGGTCAAGGTGGAGGGGGAGGGCTCGCTAAAAATAACCACACGGTGGCCAACATCCGTGTCAATTGGTGAAGTGATTGGGCCAAATATTGAAAACGCAAAGTTGGTATATTCTGCAAAGGTAAAGACTGACCTGGAGGAAGCGGGAACGGTCTTTCTGGAAATGTGGGCTCATGTTAACGGCGGGCAGTATTTTTCAAAAGGTCTAAACGACTCAGCAGGTCCGAGATCTGAATGGAAGACTATTCAGACACCATTTATGTTTCAGCAGGGCCAGAAGCCTGATAAAGTCACTCTCAACATTGTAATAAATGGTAAAGGCACAGTCTGGGTCGATGATGCGATATTATCAAAAATGGCTCTGGAATAGTTTCTAACAGAATATTTTTATAAAAGGCGGATTTGATTTGTCCTCGTTAAAGGAACGCGAGACGATAAGCAAATGAGCACGGCAAACCCCTCCCGTCGATGGAAAGGTAACTATTTAGGCACTGAGGTCGATGAAAAATGGTGGAAAAGATATTTGAAGGACAAGCTTTTTGCCCGCGGAAACGGTGAATTCTGGTACGACAATACCACCGTCTTTTTCCATAGATACTTAACAAGAAAACCGATTAGAATCCCCTTTACAAAGGTCAAGGAAATTAAATCGGAACATCTCATGCCGGACGATGGCTATTTGGAAGGCAGCTAATAAAATTGGTTTGGGAAAAAGACGGTGTAATACTGAGCTCAGGATTTATCGTGTCTCGTAACCAGGCCGAAACTGTTAAGGTCCTGGCCGATCTGAAGCGTATGGTCTAATAAAAGATCCAGAATCACACCAAAAGTTAAACCAGCGTTGGGCTTACCGCCTAAACCGCCTGCCTTTTAGCTGAGCGCTACCAAACCAAGCGCTTAAAAAAACCAGCAGATTTTATTTTAGGATCTGACCGCAAGGTCTCTCTATCATCAAATTGGACCAGGTCTTGTAACATTAACGCTTCCAATGAACCCCAAAATAAGCGAGTAATAAATTTTCGAGCAGAAAATCTGAGCATCGATCTGGCAGCCATGCAAACCACTACATTGTGGTGGTTATGAGTAAAATTGAAAACGCACTTATCCTTTGCTTTAAGATCGCTCGGTTTAAATTTTGGTTTCAGACGCTGGGCTGTTCCTTTCATCGATTTAAGCTGGGCTCACAACCGCCCCCATGGCGGCGCTGCCCGATGGTTGTCGATCATGTAACCCCGAAGGATTTAATGGTATCAGAGAATTTGATGATATGTTTCAGCCTCTCATTGTAGCCGATCAGGCGGTAGTGAATCCGCCGGCCGGTTGTGATGATCAGGCAGGGTACGCGGATAAAGGTGTTCAAAAAGCGTTTAAACTCCATGCGTACAATGGACAGTCCCAGGGGGCGATAGCTGAGCAATAGTCCATACCAGGCTTTCAGATCCCAGGCCAAGGAGGCGATGGTCATCAGTGCCCAATTCGACAGCAAGCTGTCAGAGGCCGGGGTAAAGGCGTGGACAGCGTTTTTCAACTGTTCGATGTCATTTTCATGATCGCTGCGGGCACGATAAAATGGATCATCTGTTCGGTTGAGCGTTTCCGGTCGTTGGTGATGTAGAACAAATAGCGAATGTCTTCGAATAGATTGAGTTCTCCCTGCAGCACAGTTACGGTCTTTCTCAAGATGATCAGGCGGTAGGGCTTTTTACATTTGCCCGGCTGGTATTGACAGTCAGTGACATCTTCCGCCGTGGTGGTGATCCGTTTAAATTTGCGTTTCTTGACCACCTGTTGCTTGACGTTTGAGGGTCTGCGGCGAGGCCAGGTTTTGACTTTGTATTTTGGCTCTCTTTCAAGAGACTGCCAACCTGATGGGTCGATTTGGTTGGCTATTTTTTCGAGATTGGCCCTGGCATCCATGCCAAAAATAAAGGTACAGCGCTGGCCGACTTGTCAAAATTACCAGTCAGGCTGAAGTCCGTATCGCCCCTGAGTTGAACCTTTTCAAACTGGTCACAAACCAGATCGAGGCTCTTATAGATCCAGAAGGCCGAGTTGAGGTGGGAAGGGGCATTGGCCGGACGGTTGACGATGTAAAGGGGCTCACGGGTATTGGCAAGGGAGATAACCAATGGTAACCCCACTGGCCGTCATAGGAAATATCCATACCCTCTTTGCACTGACCATCGGTAGCACAGATGGTCCCATCGGCATTGATGATGGCCTCTTTTCGAAACGATTGGGGCTGTTTTTGCCAGATGCGGCTACGAACCGTCTTGACTTCCATGAACTCGGTGATTTGGTCTTCAGTAAACGGCGAAGAAAATCGCCTGCCGTGGTCGGATCCGGAATGATCTTGGCGCCCAGGGCATCAAGCCAAGCGATATCGTTTCGCAGAAGCTCGATGTCCTGCAAACATGTTCCCCCGGCCAGCAGGTTGTAGGCGATATTCAAAATATGGTCCGAATCATGATACGGCAGATTCCGCTTGAGCAACTTCATACGATGATCAATCTCTTTGATCAATCCGCTGTGCATAGCCAGTTGGTGGATGTTACCGATGCCCCCATGGGCCGTGCCTTGGTGGCGCCCGTCAATTTCGTAGCAAATGTTCCTGCCCGCCATCATCGGCTTTTTTCTCTCGGACCAGTTTCTCTTTTCAAGACGTTTAGCGATATTTTTCTTGCGTTTTGAAAGTTTTTGGGTGATATTTCTTTTCACTCGAAATCTTCCTTTCGTATCAGGTGTTCTTGTTTTGCTAAACTTATAATACACTGATATTAAGGAGATTTCGAGCTTTTTCTTGTGAGGTTAGTAAATATTTCTCGCTTGACCTGGGATGAACACGAAACACACATCGGGAGGGAATATGAGACCTCATCGGGGACACTGACTCTTGCCGGCATTGCGATCACGATTCTGACACTTTTGTTTATCGCCTGCGAGGAAAAACAGAAACAGGTTACCAAAACCTGCCGATGTGTCTCAAGCTGCATTTGTTCCGAGCGCAAACTTTATTGCCAGTGTCGACCTTAAGGCAATCCGAAATACCCCCGCCTGCAAGGACTTCGCAAAGGACAACGATACAGCCAAAGAGATCACAACTGAGTCCGGCAAGGCCCAAAGCACGACCGGTCAGCTCGATAAGATTCAAAAGCCATCACCGGCCTATCAGTTAACGATGTTGCCTCAGTACTCGTTTCCGCCGACCTGAATACCCTCGACATAGGTGGCGAAGGGGGCGAACCAGACATGTCGAAGGCCATTGGTGTCCTGGCCGTCCAACTCTCCAAGCCACTGCCGAACGCAAAGCTGGTCGAGGCGGCGAAGGCCGTAGCGGCAAAGGACAATAATGGAACTGCTGAGGCGATTCAGGTTGCCGGGCAGACGGTGGTGCTGGCTGAGCT
>CAWANO010000016.1:0-13029 GCA_963783425.1 uncultured delta proteobacterium | reverse complement strand
GGAGCACCCACCCATGCCAAGCGACAATCCATTAAACAACGACCCCGGCCAAGACCCCAAAAAAGGCGATCAGTTCAACAACCTCAATACCATCCAGCGGGTTCAAATTCAGGGACAAGTTCATGACACTTCACAAAAATTTTCCCAGCCCGACCAAAACGGAGTCTATCAAGACACTGAGACGAAATTCGTAGTCAATGACCCTGCCGGCAATGTTTTGCCTGAGAGTGGGCGCCCGTATGCAATTTCCTGGAGCTGGCCTGTATATTCCATCGCCAGAACAGATGGCGATGTGCAACTTCGCGGTTTCATCCGACCCAATCTGTCCTCGAATCATTCTCGTCGGCCAAGACGGCCAGCGCACTCCAGAACGGCGCTATCTGTTCCAGATGCCAAGCCTGGTGGACCAATATCCATATCGGGCTTTTTATCATCGGCATCGGCTGCTTTATCGGTCTTATTAAGGCCGTTGGCATCTTCTAAACAGGATTTTTACCCATGGAAAATCAGGATAGCGAAATTGCGGAACTGCTCAGGATCCTAAAAGAGGGTCACATGCTCTCCCATCCTGGGGTGAATGCGCATGTCAAACGCGCCCTTGCAACAGGCGACAATAACACACTTCGCGCCTACCTAAATCGATATCCGATGATTCTCCGGCAGGCTAAGCTCAATATCCAGCAAGCCGAATACCGCAACCTGTACAATCCATTCCAGCTTGTGGACCGAGACGATGCCCGTGAATTTCTCTCCTCTGGGCCATTGAAACTCGGGTACGTAAACAAGCACGACGATATGTTCAGCATTGATTTCGATGAACTGTCATTGCCTGTAATCATCCTTGGCCGGGTAGGGGGCGGGAAAAGCCACCTGAATAAATACTGTTTACAGCAGATCTTAAGCGACCGCCGCGATTTCAACGTGATCATCGCGGATCTGAAAAAAGAGTACCGGCACCTATTGCCCGGCGCCGCCAACCTTAGGGTCTTAACCAGCGACAATATTCGCATTAACCCTCTACGGGTCCCAGATTTTATACCTATCAACGCCTATATCCTGCATTTTGCCAAAGTGTTCACCCGGGAAAACTGGCTTGTCACCACCTCAGAAAACGTCCTTATTTCAGCTGTGAAATACCTTTACCAGGCCCGCGGAATTTATGAAGGCAGCCAAAACTGGCCGACCTTGAGGGATCTTTTTAACGTCATCGTCAAATGGCAGCAGTCAAAAAAAGGCTTCCGGTACCTGGACGTCCTGCGCTGGATCGAAAACCGGCTTACCCCTTATGCTGAGTCAGATGTGTTCAACTGCCGCTGCGGCATCCCGGATCATGTTTGGCGGGATGAAAATGTCGTTTTGGAACTTGATGAGGGGTTCTCTGACAACATGTACTGTTTCGTTGTCAGCCACCTGGCCGGGCTGCGCTACCTTTATAATAAGAGGATGGGGCTGGTCGGGTCCAAGCTTCGCACTCTGTTTAATATCGATGAGGGGCGTATCCTGTTTAACGCCAACCGAAATACCAAAGACTTCGGGGAAAGCTACATTACAGAGATCATCACCAAAACCCGCGAGTTTGGAATCGGGTTCATTATTTCCAGCCAGGAGACTGCCAGTTTCAACCAAACTGTCCGAAGCATCTCGTATCTGAAAATCGCGTTCCCGCTGACAGACGGCACTGATGTCGAGTTCATCAAAGATTCGTTTGGTCTCACCGATGAACAAGCCGAGTATCTTTTCAAGCTGCCACGGTTTGGCCAGGCCATTGTCAGATACGGTGGGTATGAGCACCCCTTTATCCTCGGCGTGCCCCGCTATCAGCTTGAAGGCTCTGTGTCAGACGCCGAGGTCAAGCAAGCGCATGGCCGGGTTCTACGAGACTCTGAGGCGGTCAATCAAGCATGATGACGTTTCTAAACCCACCTATGAGATCAGACCGGCGCCCCCGGCTGCTGTTTCATTGCTCCATTACCTCAGCAAGGAGCCGTTTACCAAGATCAGCGACATGACAAAGGCCCCTGGTTTTAAATCACCGGCCGAAGTCACCAAGGCATTAGAGTGGCTTGAGACAAACGGTTATGTGGGGCGGGAATCTCACAAGGTCTCCAGGAGGGGACGCAAGGCCCATTTCGCCGTCCTTACGCAAAAAGCAATCGACCAGTATGGATTTAAACCAGTTCCCGGCAAGGGCACATTCGAACACAAGCTATACCAGCACCTCATCAGCCAGAATCTCAAAAACGCCGGATTTGAGGATGTGAAAATCGAAGGCAGGGTAGGGGACAGCCAGAAATCAATCGATGTTTTGGCGCGAAGCAGCGACGGAGCGTTCATCGGCTATGAAGTGACCCTCAGCTTCGACAATCTCCTCGACAACGTACGAAATGACCTTTCTGCCGGCTGCTCCAGGGTCGTAATTGTCACCAGGGACAAGTCTGGCATGGCAAAGGCGAAGAAACTCATCCAAAACGATGCATCTGTTGCCCATTACCAGGATCGCATTGAATTCCGCACTATGGCTGATTTTTTCAATTAACTTTTTTAGCGATTTTCAAGACCTATTTATACAGATAGGGACGAAAATCTTAACAAAGGAGCGAGGCCATGAAAGATATTCCAGATGAACTTGAGCATATCGTCTACAACGAACACTCTGAGCACGACATCGAGAATGAGTCGATCCGCAAAATTATGGATGGGCTTGAGATCGAAGACCATTATTTTCGTGAGGCTCAGCTGCTTGAGATCGAGGAGGCTGTCCAGACGGCGCAAGACAGGCGGAAAAGCTATTGAAAAAGAACCGGCAATAAGGCCGGCTGAGCCCGATTTTGAAATTGTCCACGTCCATCCGGTGAATTTTCCCGAAATCATCTATGACGACAAAAAGCAGAAATAATTCTGAGGGCTACGTAATGGAATTCAAAATCGCGGAAATGATTATCTGGTTCATATTCATCTGGGGCATTTTCAGATTGTTGAACCGCAGGTTTTAATTGAGCCAGCCGACGGAGGCCGATAATGAACAATCCATGGATCTGGCGTTTTGCCATTATATTTTTGCGATTGTTTTGGTCCCGACGGTCGTAATCCCTGGAGCTGCATCGCTGATCACGCAGGGGATTAATTCGGCTGGTGCCACCATCAACGACATGCTCCGGCCACTATCCCAGTCCGGGGATGCCAGGCTGGAGGGGCTGATCAAGCTATGCCTGAACCTGATTTTTATTGCGATTTTGGTGCGGTTTTTTCGTTCGCAGATAAATTTGAATTTAATATTAATAACAATGAGTTATTGACAATTTTATGGGGTATGGTAAATTGGCTGAAGCAAATAGGACAAAGATTCTTACCGTCGATGAAGTCGCTGAAATTTTAAGGATTCATCGGTCAACGGTATCGAGGTATGCAAAGTCTGGAGAGTTAGATAGTTACCTAATTGGCACCCGACGGCTGTTTAAAGAATCAGACGTCCTATCGTTCTTTGAAAAACAGAAGGCTTCAACATTTGTCGTTTCTGGAAGGGAGGCGTGATGGCAACCGTTACTATCCAGAAATATACAGGCAAGACTAAGAACAGCTATATTGTTCGATTCAAAGATCCTGCGAGTGGCAAGTTTAAGCATTATAAGACGTTCCAAAGGAAACGAGAGGCACAGACAGCAGCGCACAATCTCCGCAGTTTGATTGATAATGGTAAAATTATCGAAATAAGGAGAAATAGAGCTAAATTAAAAATGCTAACTTTTGAGCAAGTAAACACGTCGCTCAAATCTTATTGGGCCAAAAAGCTCGAGAAAAATGAACTTAGCGATCAAACACATGATGGATATGTTTGCCGAGCCAATGTTCTAAACAGGTTATTTGGCAAAAAACTTGTTTGTGAGATTCAAAAAGAGGATATACTGAGATTCCAGAAACGCTGAACTTTCCCGAAACTCACCAGCATCAGCAAATAGGTACCTATTCAACATCAAACAACTATTTCAGCATGCTGTTAAGTTGGGAGTTGTGATAGAAAACCCAGCAGAATCGATAAGGTATCTCAGCGAAAAGACTCATGAGCGAAACGCCTTCATTGGTCCGGCTCTTATTGAACAACTTGTTGATGCAGCCCGACAAACACGTTCGAAATTTTATATGCCAGCTTTAATTTTTCTTGGGGCGGAACATGGCACTTCAAAGCAAGAAGCGCTATCCCTTAATTGGGATGACATAGATTTCAATTTCGAGGGTAGGGGACTCATCAGGCTTTTCCGTAGGAAAAATTGTCGCGAACGAACTGAATACCTAATGCCAAGATCTAAAAAGGCATTAATTGACTGGCGAAACCATTTAGCGCATATGAGGCATCGAAAAAAAATCAATCCAATTCGGAATGATTATGTATTCAGCAGGCTCAATGGTTTGCCAATAAAGCGGTTTGATAAGGCTTGGCGAAAGGCCTGTGAAATATCAGGTATCAAAAATTTTCATTATCACGACCTGCGTCATACATATTGTTCCAGCCTGATACTGTCTGGATCAGATATCAAAGATGTAAAAGAGATGATTGGGCATCGCGATTTGGCAATGACAGATAGGTATTCTCATCTAACGAATAAACATAAGCGGCACCGGCAGGACGAGCTTGCACGATATTATGAAAATTGGACCTAAAATGTTGAGTGGGATACAAATAGGATACAAAAAGCCTAAAAAACCAAAAAACAGCGGATTAGCCCGATTGCTAACCCACTGTTTTTATTGTTACTACTTGGTCGGGGCGAGAGGATTTGAACCTCCGACCCCTTGAACCCCATTCAAGTGCGCTACCAGACTGCGCTACGCCCCGACTGAGCGAAATTGTGTAACACCTGGGGGCGGGTGTGTCAAGCTGAAAGGCGCCGCCCCAAGTGGCCTTGATTGGCACGGTTTATAATGGACTTGATACCATCAATGATCTCCGCTGATCACCAAATTCCGGCCAGATTGAAAACGGGCGACACCATCGGCGTGGTGGCCCCGGCCAGCGGTTTCGATCGCGACCTCTTCGCGCAGGGGCTGCGCCGCTTGCAGAATTTCGGCTTCAAGACCATGGTGCCCGAGGCAATATTCGAGAAAAACGGCTACCTGGCCGGCAGTGACGGCCAGCGGGCGCGGCTAATCAACCGTATGTTCGCCGACCCCAACATCGATGCCATCATCTGCGCCCGCGGAGGTTATGGCGCCATGCGCCTTTTGCCATTGCTGGATTACGAACAGATCGGCCAGCATCCGAAGCTGTTTATGGGTTTCAGCGACATCACGGCGCTACTCAACACCCTCTACCAACGTTGCCGGCTGGTCACTTTTCACTCGCCAGTGGTCACCTCTTTGGCGACAGCCTCCGTAGAGACCCGAACGGCCTTTTTAAAGGCCATCGGTAGTGCCGAGGCGCTATCTCTGAAGGCGTCCCAGGGCGTGGTGATACGTCCCGGCCAAGCCCAAGGCCCGGTGGTGGGCGGTAACCTGACGTTGCTGGCGCATTTGCTGGGCACACCGTTCGCGCCCGATTTCGAGGGTGCCATTGTGGTGCTCGAAGATCAGGGAGAAGCGCCCTATCGGATCGATCGCCTGCTGACGCAAATGATGCTGGCCGGATCTTTCCAAGCCGCGGCCGGAATCGTGCTGGGCAGTTTCAACGGTTGCGGTGGTCACCAAACCGTCCTGTCTGTTTTCAAGGATGTTTTTGCCGATCTCAAGGTGCCGATATTGTCCGGGCTGGATGTGGGGCACGACCGGCATAACCTCACGCTGCCCATCGGTCAGATAGCCTGCCTCGACACCGGACGGCGTCGCTTGACCTACCAGGCGCCGGCTACGAGGAGCGTTTAATGCGTGTAGATGCTGTGGCGGATCTACTCAAAGGCGCTGTTCGGGAGGGTGTTTTCCCGGGGGCGGTAGCCTTGGTGGCGGTGGGCGATACCGTCGTGTTGCAGATGGCATGCGGCCAGGCCAATCTCTTTACACGGCAGCCGGTCAGCGTGGACACGCTTTTCGACCTGGCCTCGTTGACCAAACCTATGGCCACCACCGCGGCGGTAATGCATCTGTGCCGCCGGCAAGAGCTGTCGACCACCACGCCGCTGGGGGTGCTGCTACCGCTGTTTAAGGGCACCGACAAGGCGGCGATCTCCGTGGGGCAACTATTGACCCATCAGTCCGGCTTACCGGCCTACCGTCCTTACTACCTGCGCTTGCGCCATCTGCGACCCGGCGAGCGTTGCACGCACCTCAAAGCGTGGCTGGCGGCCGAACCGCTCTGTTATCAGCCCGGTGAGCGAACCGTTTACAGCGACTTAGGCTTCATGGTTCTGGCCTGGGTGGTGATGCAGTGCAGTGGGCAACCACTGGCGCATTTTCTGCGAGACCACATCTATAGTCCCCTGGGTCTGGAGCGCCTTTTTTTCCCCGCTTTTGAAATTGGACCCGACGACCCCAGTTTTGCAGCCTGTGAATACTCCCTCTGGCGGGGGCGTTTGATCGACGGAACGGTCCATGACGATAATGCCGATGCAGCGGCTGACCTTCAGGGTCAGGCGGGCCTCTTCGGCGATGCGGCCTCGGTGCATCGCTTGCTGACGGAAATGCTGGCGGCTTACAATGGAAGCGACAACCGCTTCTCACACGAAGTGGTGCGGCATTTTTGGGACAGGCCCTGCGATGGCCAGCGGGCGCTGGGCTTCGACGTGCCCGTTGCCCACGCCGCCTCGTGCGGCCGTCGCTTTTCGCCCCACACCGTTGGCCATCTGGGATTCACCGGTACATCACTCTGGGTGGACGTCGAGCACTCGATCATAGTGATCCTTTTGACCAATCGTGTCCATCCTTTTGCCAACAATACCCGCATCCGCGCTTTTCGCCCCGTTTTCCACGACGCCGTGATGGATTGGTTACTAAAAACCCCTCGGCATAAACCGACCTTTGATTGATCGACCACATTTAACTTGTTGAAACACGAAAATTTTGTTAGCTAAATACGTTTATACAACATGCCAGCAGGCACCAGTACCATTATTCTTCGTCTGAGAAGATAGAGTCCGGGCGAAGCGAACCTGAAAAGCGAATCCAGCGATGCAGTCGGGCGTCTACTAACCGACTACACGCTGAAAGCCCCGATGGTGTTGCCGACGAAAGGGGCACATAATGAAATGAGGTTTTATGATCTTTTTAGACAAGATCCTGGGCGTATTTTCCACCGACCTGGCCATCGATCTGGGCACGGCCAACACCTTGGTCTATGTCAAGGGCAAAGGGATTGTTCTAAGTGAACCGTCGGTAGTGGCTGTTCGAACCGACTACCAGACCAAAAGCCGGGTTCTGGCCGTGGGCCAAGAGGCGAAATTGATGCTGGGCCGCACCCCTGGCAACATTGTGGCCATCCGGCCCATGCGCGAGGGTGTTATTGCCGATTTCGAAGTTACCGAGGCGATGTTGCGCCACTTCATCCGCAAGGTTCACAATCGGCGCGGTTTCGTGCGCCCAAGGATTGTGGTGGCGGTTCCGTCGGGTATCACTCAGGTTGAAAAGCGAGCCGTTCGTGAATCGGCCGAATCGGCCGGCGCGCGCGAGGTGTTTTTAATCGAAGAACCCATGGCGGCCGCCATCGGCGCGGGCCTGCCCATAACCGAACCGACCTGTAACATGATCGTTGACATCGGCGGCGGTACCACAGAGGTGGCCGTAATTTCACTGGCCGGGATCGTCATCAGCCATTCGTTGCGGGTGGCAGGAGACAAGATGGATACCGCCATCATGCAGCACATTAAGCGAAAGTATAATCTGCTGATCGGCGAGCGCACGGCCGAGATTATCAAAACCGAAATCGGCAACGCTTATCCCAACCCGCGCGAGATCGAAAGCATCGAAGTCAAAGGGCGCGACCTGGTGTCGGGCATCCCCAAGATTCTGACGATTGACTCCGAGGAGGTGCGGGAGGCCATTTCCGAACAACTCGAAGCGATTTTGGAGGTGATCAAGATCTCCTTGGAGCAGACCCCGCCCGAACTGGCGGCCGACATTGTCGACCGCGGCATTGTGTTGACAGGAGGCGGCGCCTTGCTAAAAAATTTAGACAAACTGCTGGCCGAAGAGTGCTCTCTGCCCATCACCGTTGCCGAGGATCCCCTTTCCACCGTTGCGCTGGGATCTGGAAAGACACTCGACAGTATTGATATACTCCGACAAGTTGTTATCGATTAGCCGATGTTTTCAAGAAAAATGTGGGTGGTGCTGGTTATACTGACAGGTGTTGCCGCCAACATTGTTTTTCTTCACCTTGCCGGCAATGAACAAGCCGCTGCTTTCCTGCCCAATCGGATCCTGCTGACCCTGGTGGCGCCTTTACAAGAGGGGGCCACGCAGATCGTCCGAATCAGCCAGCGTTTGTGGCGGCAGTATTTCTATCACGTCAACCTGTACGATGAAAATCAGCGTGTGACCCGCGAGCTGGCCTTAGCCAATGCCCAGCAGAACCTGGCGCATGAACTGCAACAATCCAACCAGCGATTGCAGCAGTTGCTGCAATTTAAAAAATCAGTACCTCGCAAGACCGTGGCGGCCGAGGTGATCGGTCGGGACCCTTCGCAATGGTTCCGAACCATCGTGGTCAACAAGGGCACCTCGGACGGCGTTGAAAGGGGCCACGCCGTGGTGGCACCGGCGGGAGTGGTGGGACAGGTGGTTGAGACGGCCCCTTTCCATGCCAAGGTGCTGCTGATTGTCGACGCCAACAGCGCCGTGGATGTGAAAATCCAGCGTACACGTGCCAGTGGGATACTAAAAGGGGGTACGGCGGGCTTGTGCCGCGTCGATTACTCACTGCGCAAGCACGATATAAAAACCGGTGATATTGTTATCACAACAGGGCAAGACCGCGTTTTTCCCAAAGGAATGCTGGTGGGACGGGTGAAGGTGATCGACCAGCCTCGCGCGGGGATTTTCCAAGATGTGGTGGTCAACCCCTTTGTCGACTTTGATACTCTGGAAGAGGTGGTCATCATCATCGAGCCTCCCGATGAGTCGTTGCGGGGCAACCCGTGACCTATGTGCGCTATTGGGCCGTCGGCTTTGTTTTGATTGTCCTGCAAACGACCTTTTTCTACCACATTGCGCCGCTGAGGGGGATTTACGACCTGCTGGTTCCACTGGTGATCAGTATTGGCTACCGCCGCTCGTTGCGCGAAGGCCTAATGTTGACGCTTGTGCTAGGGCTGGCCGCCGACAGTGTGGCCGGAAGCCCCTTCGGCCTCTATCTGACCAGTTATGTGTGGATCTGCTTGGGCGTTTACCAGACCAAAGGGGTGCTAGAGGTGAGCAATTTCCTTATTTTGGCCGCGGCGTGTGTGATCTGCGTGCTGTTCCAGAATCTGTTGCTGATAATCGCCACCCTGACAACTCACGCCCAGCAACCGTTCAGCTTCGCAAGTCTGGGCGCGATCGGGTTGCAACTGATCTGGGTGCTGATCACCGGCCCGCCGCTGTTTTTTATTTTCAGCCGCATTGCCCCTGGCGCAGATGAGCCGTGGTATGCCCAATAGTGTATGGGTGCCCGAATGAATGATCAATATATCGATCCCATAGACATGGATTGGTTGCGGCGGCGCTTTAAGCCCTTGGTGATCGTACTGGCCGTAGCCTTCACGGGCTTGTTGACGCGTCTGTTCGTGTTGCAGGTTGTCGATGGCCCAAAGTATCGGCATCAGTCCGAAACCAATAGCATCCGTCTGCAAAGTATCAATGCCCCGCGAGGATTGATTTTCGACCGAAACGGCACACTTTTGGTGGACAACAGACCCTCGTTTGATCTGGCGGTGGTGCCCAATGACGCCGGTGATGTCGATGCGCTGATCTTGAAGTTGAGCATGTCCACCGGGCTGCCCGGGGGCGTGCTGACACAACGATATGAAAGGGGCAAGGGCGCTCCGCCGTACAAGCCGATTGTGTTGGCCAGCGATATTGATCGCGGCAACCTGGCCGTAGTAGAGGCGCACCGCTACGATCTGCCCGGGGTCGCGGTAAACGTGAAGCCGATCCGGCACTATGTGGACCGATCCCACGCGGTGCATCTGATCGGCTACCTGAGCGAGATCAATCAAACGGAACTGGATAGCGATCGCTATCCCGATAAAGTCAGCGGTGACGTGGTGGGTCGTTTCGGTATCGAAAAGACCTACGAAAATGTATTGAGCGGCAAGCGGGGGGGGCGTCAGGTGGAGGTGGACTCCGTCGGGCGCGTGATGAGGGTTTTAAGAACCGTGGAAGCAAAGCCCGGCCGTGATCTTCATCTAACCATCGACCACAACCTGCAGTATGTGGCTGAGCGAGCACTCAAGGGCCAAGCCGGGGCGGTGGTGGCCATCGATCCACGCAATGGGCAGGTCCTGGCCCTGGTCAGCAGCCCGGCCTTTGACCAAAACATTTTCAGCGGCGGGGTGAGCAGTCAACAATGGCAAACCCTGATCGATGATCCCCAGAAACCATTGATTAACAAAGCGATCCAAGGCGAGTACCCGCCCGGTTCCACCTACAAGATTATAACCGCTTTGGCGGGGCTTCAGGAGGGTGTTATCACCCCCGACAGTACCCATTTTTGCCCGGGCGGGATGCAATACGGGCGGCGCACCTTTCGGTGCTGGAAGCGCGGTGGCCACGGGCAGATAAACGTCAAGCAGGCCATCACTGAGTCGTGTGATGTCTTTTTCTACCAGACGGGCCTCAAGCTGGGAGTCGATCGCCTGGCATGGTATGCAAAGGCCTTCGGATTAGGAACGCCCACGGGCATTGGGTTGGATCACGAACGCGGTGGCCTTGTTCCTACAGCGGACTGGAAAAAAAAGCGCAAGGGGGTGAGCTGGCAATCGGGAGAGACGCTTTCCATCGCCATCGGCCAGGGATTCAACCTCGTCACGCCGCTGCAACTGGCCATGATGATCAGCTCCGTGGCTAATGGTGGCAAGCTGTTCAAGCCAACCCTGGTGCTGCCCGACGATGACGGATCGGGAAACGCCGGTGAGCATGCCAGTAAGGTGTTGGTGGGGCGCATCCCCGTCAGCCAGGCCCATCTGGACGTGGTGCGCCAAGGGCTTTGGGAGGTGGTTAACGGAGCGCGCGGCACTGCCCGCAGCATTCGTGTCGAGGGCATCGACATCAGCGGAAAAACCGGGACGTCCCAGGTGTTTACGCGCCGCAGTGAAAACGCGCACAAGGAGGAGGATATGGCCGATCATCTCAGATCGCATGCCTGGTTTGTGGCCTACGCACCCAGCGAGAACCCCATCATTGCCGTTTCGGTGCTGGTTGAGCACGGTGCGCACGGTTCCACCGCGGCGGCACCCATCGCCCAGCAGGTGATCACCACTTATCTGAGTGGTATGACCAACCAGGTGGTTCAAAAAACGCCATCTCAAGGATAGCGCATACACTATGTTTGACCGCCGTCTCGTGCAGAATTTCGATTGGGGACTTCTGGTGCTGACCCTGGTCATGGCGACCATCGGTATCGCCATGATCTACAGCGCCGCCAATGCCGGCTCAGCGGTGCACCAGAGCAATCTTCACTTGAAGCAGTTGGTGTGGTATGGCATCGGCCTGACATTCATGACCGCCTGCTTCCTGTTTAACTACAAGCAGCTCGACACTTTCGCTGTCTGGATTTATGCTGCCTGTGTGGGCCTGCTGGTGGCGGTACTGCTGTTCGGTAAATCCGTTGGCGGGTCTCAGCGCTGGATCAGTTTGGGGCCTTTGTCTCTTCAACCGTCGGAGTTGATCAAGATCGCCGTTATTATCATGTTGGCACAGTATTACTCCCGGCGGTTGACCAGTGATGGATTGGTTCCCGGCATGCTGCTGGTACCCATGGCGATTGTTTTAGTTCCTTGTCTGCTGATTGCCCTGCAGCCCGACCTGGGTACGGCCGGGGTGGTTGTGTTGATCGCCGGTTCGATGACCCTGTTTGTCAAGATCGAGCGCCGCACCCTGATTGCGTTGGTGTTGTCGGGCATGGCCGCCGTTCCCGTGGGCTGGTCTTTGCTGAAGCCTTACCAAAAACAGCGCATTTTAACCTTTTTCGACCCCGCCCGCGACCCCCTGGGGGCGGGATACCACATCATCCAGTCGAAAATCGCTATCGGCTCCGGCCTGACAACGGGCAAGGGGTATCTGGAGGGCACCCAGAACGCGCTGGCCTTTTTGCCTGAGCAGCACACCGACTTTATATTTTCGGTGCTGGCCGAAGAGTGGGGCTTTATAGGGGCTGCATCTTTGATCGGGCTCTTCCTGGCCTTTTTGCTCTATGGGATCAATATCGCCTATCGCTGCCGCGACCCCTTCGGTGCCATCCTAACCATCGGCCTCGTAGCGCTGGTGTTTTGGGAGGCCTTTATCAACATCGGTATGGTGATGGGCATATTGCCGGTGGTGGGAGTGCCGCTGCCTTTTATCAGCTATGGCGGCTCCTCCACGCTGACCTTGATGATCGCCGTGGGGCTGATGCTCAATGTGAGCATGCGGCGCTACTTGTTTGAAAAGTAGCCTGCTGTTTGATCTAACAACGTATTTGCCGGTAAGTATGGTCGACTGTCTGTGACAAGCAAGGAGATTGAGCGATGAAATGGTTCCTGATTTTATTCAGCGTGGCCTGGGTGGCCGCCGGTGGTTTTATGATCCTATACACTGAACGGTCACGCCAATGGCTCGGCAAGGCGGTCAACGCCCTGCCCGGAAAGATAATGGCGGTCATCGTGGGGGTGATTGGCGTGTTGCTGCTGCTTTCGGCCGGTAGTGTCGCCCGTTCGGGGTTCATTTTTCTGTTGGGCTTTTTGGCGCTTGCCAAGGCCGGGGTGATTTATTTCAATCCGGGTGACCTGTGGGTGAAGCTAAAGCGTTTTTACCTGGAGGAGGGATCCGATCAGTTTTACCGGTTGCACGGTATCATCGCACTGATCGTGGGGACGGCAGTGTTTTCATGGATATTCTGAACCCTAATTTCTTTGGGGACCGGCCTACGCCACA
>CAWANO010000015.1:0-19165 GCA_963783425.1 uncultured delta proteobacterium | reverse complement strand
GATAGAAAAGCAACGGCACCGGTAACCACATTGAAGCCAAGGTGGCTCAGACTGACCCTTTTCTTGGCAGGGGAGCCGCCAATGGCGCCCAGCAAAACGGTGATGGTGGTGCCGATGTTGGCCCCGATCACCATCACCGCCCCGATCTCGAAGGTGATCAGTCCGCTGTTAAGTGCGGTGAGCACAATGGCGATGGTGGCCGCGCTGGCCTGCATGAGTGCCGTAATAAGGGTACCGACCAGTAGGTAGAACCAAAGACCGTAGTCGGCAAATTGCTTCAGGCTGAAGGTTTGCGCGAAACTCTCGACGCTCACTTTCATAAAATCAAGGCCGAGGAATAGAAACCCGAAGCCGATGAGTAGCCGCGCTATCAAGGCGGGTTTCGATGCGGGGCGAAACAGGATTAGGCCGACGGCGCCCAGGCCGATGAAGGGCAGCGCCAGACTCTCGATCTTGATTTTAAACCCGACGGTGGCGATGATCCATGCCGTAAAGGTAGTGCCGATGTTGGAGCCCATGATGACGCCGATGGCGTTTTGCATGCTCATCACACCGGCACCCACGAAGGCCAGTACCATGAGCGATACCGCCGAACTGCTTTGAAGCAAAGCGGTCACCAGGGCGCCACTGAGAATCGAGCGCAGCCGGCCGTTGGTGTACATGCGGATAATGCGCCTAAAAGCCCGGCCGGACAGCGCCCGCACGGATTCTTCAATCAGGATCATCCCAAACAGAAAAATGCCCAGTCCTGCCAGCAGTTTCCATATATCCAAGTTGAATGTCATCGGGATGTAGCTTGTATCAGGCGTTCAGGTTTCGGCGGCCGATATTTTTTCCATGCCGGCCGAGTGGTTCAGGGTTCTATTCCGCCAAGCTTGGTGGAGGCCAATTGTCAAATATTTCGCACAGATCTGCCTTGATGTAAATAAAAATAGATCCATACCGGCGCATGGCTAAATAGATTCAGCCCCAAGTTTCCATGTTTCGGCCACCCCTCAGGGAAGTATAATAATTATACAGTTTTTCCCTTTAATTTTTTAATGTGTTTACAATTTATACACCCATGGCTATTTTTTATTGGAGAACCACAGTGATGCGTGTTTAATAGTCCTCAAATTTATCACTTTCACTGAGGCTATCCGGGTTAGCGGCGGGTGGGGTGGGAACATATTATGCCTTACTTTATCCAGGACCTTGTTTAATGCCTGCGATTAGAGGCCTGGCGCTATGCTGACAATGAAATATGGGAATATGACTTTTTCGAGCGGCTTCAAAACAACAAAGACCCCAAGAACCATGCATCATAACAGAGGCAACGTCAGTTCCGGAATGCAAATGTCACCCTGGGTTATCTTGGGCTCAACGGCAATCTTGCTGACGGTGGTGATGGTCCTGGCCTTCCAGAACACGAACCGCGAAAAACGCTACATGTCGCAAATTCTCAGCACCAAGGGCGCTGCGCTGATCCGCGCCGTGGAAGCCGGTGCCCGCACGGGCATGATGGGCATGATGTGGGGTGGCCAGCAGATTCAGCGCTTACTCGAAGAGGCCGGACGGTTGCCCGATGTGCGCTATATGGCCGTGATCGACCAAAGCGGAACCACGCTGGCGCACAGTGACCCCGCACGAATCGGCCAGCCGTTCGATTCTACACGGAAGATCACCCACCTTGGTCCGCATCAGCACGAAAACTGGGAACTTATCACTCAAGAAGGTGGGCAGCGAATTTTCGAGGTTCATCGCCACTTTCGGCCGCTGGCTGCAACCGGTGATAACCACTCTGACCACATGCAACGCATGGGGCGGCGCCACGAAATGATGGCAGGGCGCCCCAAAGACTGGTTTTCACCGCAAGAGCGGCAAAAACTGTTGATAATCGCCGGACTTGACGTGACCCCGTTTGAGGAGGCCATCCGCAGCGATATCCAGACTACGGTCATATTGTCGGTGGTGATGCTCCTGCTGGGGTTCGGCGGATTCATCTCTCTGTTTTGGATGCACAGCTATCGCCTTGCCCGACGCACTTTGCAGGACACCAGCGCATTTGCCGACCAAGTGGTCCGCCATCTGCCCGTGGGGCTGATTGCCACCAGTCGATCAGGGCGGGTGACTTTTTTCAATTCGGCGGCTGAGAAAATTACTGGCTTGGACAAGGATCTGATTCTAAACCAGAAGCCCGATGAGTACCTGCCAAACGGGCTGTGCGGCGTGCAGGAGAGCGTCGAACAGGGACATCGCATCACCGAGCGTGAAATGGAGTGCGCCTTCACGGTAGACAGGGCGGTTCCTGTCAGCGTCAGTGCCGCCCGCATCGTCAATGAGAATGAGGAGTACCTCGGTCAGGTATTGATCCTGCGCGACTTGAGTGAGATCCGACACCTGCAGGATCAAGTGCACCAGCAAGAGAAGTTGGCTGCCATGGGCGGCCTTGCAGCCGGCGTGGCTCACGAAGTTCGAAATCCGCTCAGTTCGATCAAGGCCCTGGCCACCTTTTTCGCAGGTCAGTTTGGCGAGGAGAGTGAATCCCACAATGCGGCAAAGGTGATGATTCAGGAGGTGGATCGACTCAACCGGGTGATCACCGAACTGCTTGAATTCTCACGGCCCACTGATTTGAAGAAAGAGGCCACCGATATTGACCTGCTGATATCACGCTCGATTCAACTGGTACAGCAGGACTGCACTGACAACGATATCGATATACGGGTCAATGTAGATCAGGATATCTGTGCCGCGCCGATTGACCCGGATCGCTTCACGCAGTGTCTGCTCAACCTCTATCTCAATGCCATTCAGGCCATGCCAGATGGCGGCACATTGACCGTAGATTGCACGGCTGGCGAAAACGGAACGCTGAATGTTGCCATCAGCGATACAGGCCGGGGCGTCGCGCCAGAACAGGCCGCAAAAATATTCGATCCTTACTTCACTACCAAGGCCACAGGTACCGGGCTGGGCTTGGCGATTGTTCAGAAGATCATCGGGGCGCACGAGGGAACGATCAAAGTGCGCAGCTCTGCTGGCGATGGAAGTTCATTTCAGATCCGGCTACCGTGCAACCATTTGACAGCAGTCAAGGAGAAGCTTGATGGGCACGCTTAAAAATACGAAGATCTTGATCGTGGACGACGATCCCGGGCACTTGGTCTCTGTCAAAGACCATCGTAAAAAGCTGGGGCTATGCGGTTGAAACCGCGGACGACGGCAGCGTTGCCGTGGAGATGATAAAATCAGCACCTGTAGACCTGGTCCTTATGGATGTGCGCATGGCACGGATGGGCGGTATTGAAGCCCTCAAGCAGATTAACGTTTACAACCCCGCAATCCCGGTGATTATCATGACCGCTTACAGTTCGGTGGGATCAGCAGTTGAGGCCATAAAATCGGGCGCATACGACTATCTCATCAAACCGCTCGATTTCGAGGTCCTGAAGTTGACCGTCGAGCGGGCCAGTGAGCACGCCGGTTTAAAAGAAGAAAATCTGGCGTTGAAACAACACCTGCGCCGGGATTATGACATGGCTAACATCATCGGCAGAAGCGGACCGATGAAAAAACTGCTGGAGATGATGGCGATGATCGCGCCTTCCGAAGCGACTGTGCTGATCACCGGCGACAGCGGTACCGGCAAGGAGCTTATCGCGCGATCACTCCATTTCAACAGCCCGCGAAAAGAGAAACCATTGGTAGTGGTCAATTGCGCGGCCATCGCTGAGACGCTGCTCGAGTCAGAGTTGTTCGGTCATGAACGGGGGGCTTTCACCGGTGCGGACAGGCGGCGGGAGGGGCGTTTCATGCAGGCCGATGGCGGCACCATTTTTCTGGATGAAATCGGAGAGACCACGCCCACAATGCAGGCCAGGCTGCTGCGGGTTCTCCAAGAGAGAGAGGTCCAACGGGTGGGCGGCCAGGAGACCTTGCAGGTGGATGTCCGCATCATTGCCGCCACTAATCAGGATTTGGAAAAAGAGGTTGCCGAAGGAGGCTTCCGAGAAGATCTTTTTTATCGACTCAATGTCATGCAGTTAAATGTGCCGCCGCTAAAGGAGCGGCGTGAGGATGTCCCGCTGCTGGCGAAGCACTTTCTGGAAAAATACGCCGAAAAAAACCGCAAGGCGATCAAGGGTTTTGTTCCTATGGCAATGGATATGCTGGTCAACTACGACTGGCCCGGCAATGTCCGCGAACTGGAAAACGCCATCGAGCGGGCGGTCATTCTGGCAACCGGCGAACACATTACCGAAACGCAACTGCCCCTGAATATCACGGAACAGTATGAAAACCTGGAGACACCGGCCACGTCAGGCACAGCGCTGTTGGACGGTACGCACTCCCTGGTCGATATCGAAAAGGAGGCCATTCTGGCCGCTCTTTCCGCAAGCAACGGCAACAAGGCTGAAGCTGCCCGGCGGCTGGGAATCACTCGTAGAACATTCTACAACAAACTGCAAAGTTACGAATTGGACGTCAAAGAGAAGGCAACTTAGCCCTCCGTCTCGAGCCCGTCAACCACAATCCTACCACACCCCTGCGTAGGGCGCCTTAGACGAGCGGTCAATTTTTACACGCAACCCGCCGGCAACCATCCGACCCTATTCGCGTAGTTTTCACGCTAAGCCATAAAAACAAACAAAATATCAAATGGTTATCCGAATCGTAATTGGCACTATGCCATCTTGGCATATTCTTTGCTTAGCATGTAGATGAAGCTCTAAATAAACGTTTTGGCGAATACAAGCCATCTGAGCCATCAAATAAAGGACCGGTTTAAAATGAACCGAAAAACCTCAACCCTTCTTAGTGTCGGCATTTCAGCCGCGTTGATCGCGGCGGCAATCCTGCTACTTCACCGGCGCAACCGCCACATGTGGATCGATAGCTGGCATTGGAGCGGTGATTTTAACACTATGATGGGAGGCGGCATGGGGATCGTAATGATCATCTTTTGGATTGTTCTTATTGGCGCGTTGGTTCTGTTGGTTTCCGGTCTAATTAATGGCATCCATGGTTCCCGGCAAAATGCTGATGACTCGCGACAGCCCCTGGACATTATTAAGCAGCGTTTCGCACGCGGTGAAATCGACGAGGCTGAATACGAGGAAAAACGTCGAAGATTGTCCACATGAGAGGTGCAACATGACAGCTTCAAATAACGCCGGTAATTTTATAGATCCGGTATGTCGGATGGAATTTGCAGAGAGCGGTAAAGTACCTTCCTTTGTATTTCAATCTGAAACATACCATTTTTGTGCCGATTCGTGCCGTAAAGCCTTTATGGCCGATCCTCAAAAGTATCTGGAATCCAAAACCAAAAAGCGCAAAGGTTTGTGGGGTCGCTACCTGGAACGGCTGAATAAGGCGACCGGGGGCAAACCGCCTTGTTGTCACTAAGACAATAACCCTGAGAAATGGAGTTTTTTATGCCAGAAACGATAGAAAATATCGTTTCTACGGAGGAGGTAAAAGATCCGATCTGCGGTATGACGACCGAATCGCCGGAAACGTTTATCCCCTACGAACACCAAGGGGAGACGTTCTATTTCTTGAGCAAACACTGTCTGGAAAAAAGACGATCCCACGCCTCAATCAGCATGTAGTTTTTATACGCCAAATCGATTCGGCGCTCAATGACAGTATAAATTTTATACACACTGCTTGTGATCAGCGCGGGCTGATTGTCAGGGAGATTCCAATATATATTAAAAATGTATTGATAACAGAATGTTATGTGTTGAACTGGGCGTGATTATAAATTTTGGCATGACGCTTGCTTTTAAGTTGCGCAGATATCGTGGCGAGAATGCATCAACGTAAAACCAAAAAACAAAGGAGGAATGATAAAAAAGTCTTCATGAGCCGTGAATTGAGTTATGCTGATGCAAAACGAATATGTTTTGGGCAGCAAGGCTACTGTTCGACATGTTTAATGGTCCATGAGACCGCAAAGGAGATTGGAGAGCCGTAGCCGCAGCATTCGATGGTCTACGAGACCGAATAGGAGATTGGAACAATTCACCAAACAGGCGCTGTCCAGAACATAAGAGGAGGCAGGCCATGAAGATGAGTGTTGGAGTGGATCTTCACAAGACGCAATTTACAGTGTGCGTTTTAAGCGAAGATCGCAGAGTAAACGAGTCGGGTATATATCCGACGAGCAAGCTAGGGTTATAAAGCATTTCATCAGCAAGATGGCCAGACTGCTGGAACAAGGGTACGAGGTAACGGCAGCGGTGGAGTCAACGGGCAACACGCGATACTTTCGCAACCAGCTATTAAAGGCAGGTATTGGCGTTAAAGTCGTCAATACGATGAAGTTCAAGGTGGTAACCGAGTCGGTCAAAAAGACCGATAAGCGTGATGCCAGGACTCTTGCCGAGTTTCTTGAAAAGGATATGCTGCCCGAGTCGGTTTTATGCAGTCAGGAAAGTGAAGATATCCGTCGGGTTATAAAGTCCCGTTCGATACTGGTCAAGGCATTGGTGTCTTTAAAGAATCAGGTACACGGTCTTTTGTTGGGCTATGGGATTGAGAGCCGCCGAGGGCAGCTGCAAAGCAAAAAAGAAAGGCAGCGAATCCTTTGCGGTCTCGAGGACCATAGGAGTTACGGAAACGCTGCCCAAGCGGTAAAACCGCTTATTGCGAGTATAGACCAAGTGGCTTGCGAGATCAAACGTCTTGAGAAAGTGTTGGCTGAGCTTGTCGCCAAAGATGAGGATGTGGCGCTTTTACAAACGATACCTGGAGTTGGGCTTATCACGGCGGCGACCATTCGCGCTTATACCGATGATATCAATCGCTATAAAAGTGCGAAGAAATATGCCGCTCATACCGGTTTGGTTCCCTGGGTTCAAAATTCCAACGAGACGATTCGTCACGGTCATATAACCAAAAGAGGTCCGGTTGAAATGAGAACGGCATTTGTCCAAATGGTGATGGGAATGGTTCGTTATCGGAAAGTAACCGGCCGCTACAGAGTAATGACCAGGTATCAGGATATGAAAAACACAAGGGAACCGGTAAAAGCATTATAGCAACTGCCCGCAAAATGAGCACGATTGTGTATGCAATTTTGAAGTCACGGCAGCCATTTGATCCGACAAAGATGGCACCTGTTAGAACAAAGGCCGATCTGGCTACTAGTTGAAAGACCATTGGCTTTAGCTGGATGATAATTTTAACCAAGCGCTTGTTTTGACAAGTGCTCTATGTGGACTTTTTATAGGAGGATTTCACCATGCGTACTTTGATAACCCTAATCATAGCTATTGTTTCGGTTGCTGTTATTGGATTTGCAATCAATGCCTTTGCCCACGGCGGCATGGGCATGGGCTGGGGTAATGATTCGAACCATAGCGGTCAGGGGCGCTACCATCGAGGAGGATACGGTCCCGGGTACAGTGATCAACTGAGCGAAGAGGAAAACCAGCAATTCGCGCAACAGAGAGAGACCTTTCTCAGGGAAACCCGTGCGTTAAGAGACAACATCTTCGACAAGGAACGTGAGCTGCAGAATGAGTTGGCCAAGCAGGAACCGGATGCCGCCAAGGCTTCAACCCTGCAAAAGGAGATATCCGAGCTCCAAGCCCAATTGGATCAGAAGCGTATCGACCACATGGTTGAATTCAGAAAACAGAACCCCAATGCCGGACGCGGGTTCATGCGCGACGGCGGCCACATGATGATGGGCTATGGCCAGCGTGGCTACTGCTGGCAGTAGTTTTCCTCAGTGGCGATAAAAATCGCATTGGGAGAAACATGTAGGGGGTGGCTAAAGACGTTAGCCGCCCCCACTCATTTCCGCTTCAGCTCAACACTTTATTAACCTTGGATTAAACAAAAGGATAGAGATCAATGACGCATCATCGCTTGGATGTAAACCGACTCAGCAGAAGGCAGGTTCTAAAAATGGCCGTAACCGGTACGCTGGGAATTGCGGCCGGCCAATTGTGGCCTGCTTTCGATCTTTCCGCGGCAAGTCAAAATGGTGCTGTGAGTGGAAGCGGGGAATTTTCCCCCGATCTTGACATACATCTGGCCGCTCGTCCGACTGAAATATCTCTTTTCGCGGGTGCGCCAACACGGACATGGCAGTTCCAGGCCTCTGTTCTCAAAGGTGGCCGGGATAGGGTGACCGAAATCCCCCGAAGTTATCTGGGGCCGATTATTCGGGCGAACCGTGGCGAGAAGGTTCGAATCCGTTTTTCTAATGCCATCCCGGAAAAATCAATCATCCACTGGCATGGTTTGCACGTTCCGGCCATCATGGACGGACATCCGCGCGATGTCGTTGCCCCGGGCGAGACCTATCTGTATGAGTTCGAGGTTAAAAACAGAGCGGGCACCTATTGGTATCATCCCCATCCCCACGGCAGCACCGGCCCTCAAGTCTATCGGGGTCTGGCCGGTCTTTTTCTGGTTTCGGACCAGGAGGAGTTGGCATTGGGATTGCCTTCGGGCCCAAACGACATACCGCTGGTCATTCAAGACCGTACCTTCGATCGGGATAATCAACTGGTGTACACATCGGGGCACATGATGGAACAAATGATTGGCTTTCTGGGTGATCAGGTGCTGGTCAACGGCAGGCCCGACTTTACCTTGCCCGTATCAACAAAGGCCTATCGGCTGCGTCTTCTTAACGGGTCAAACTCCCGGATTTATCGCCTGGCGTGGGAGGATGGACGGCCAATGACGATCATAGGTACCGACGGCGGGTTATTGGAAAAGCCTCACCAACGGCGATACTTATATCTGGCCCCTGGAGAAAGGACCGAGTTATGGACCGATTTCAGCGATGATGCGGTGGGGTCACAGACCGCTCTGATGAGTCTGCCGTTTGATATCGCAAACAGTGGGCGAGGTATGATGATGGGGCGGGGCATGACGCGGCGCGGTGCACTGCCCAACGGAGCAGGTTTTACGATATTTCAGATCAAGGTTGTCAAGTGTGAGAAAGATGACAAGGTGTTGCCGCAACAGTTATCTGGAATAGATCCATTGCGGTATGATGGTGTTGATAACTTATCGAATCCGCGCAAATTTTTTCTGACCGCCAACCATATGCAATGGTCGATCAACGGACGCACCTTTGAAATGGAAAATGTGGCCGCCGACGAAATTGTTCGATTGGGTGCAAGGGAAATATGGGAATTTCACAACAATGCCGGAGGCATGATGCCAATGATGAACATGCCGCATCCTATCCACCTGCATGGCAAGCAGTTCAGGGTGCTCGAGCGGGGAGGGCTTACCCATGACGGCTATGTTGATGAAGGCTGGAAAGACACGGTTCTTCTGATGCCTGGCGAGTGGGTTAGAATTATGGTCGATTTTGACGAATACCCAGGCCTTTTCCTCTACCATTGCCACAATTTGGAACATGAGGATATGGGCATGATGCGCAACTATTATGTGCGGAGTTGATTCGCCACAGGGCTGTCAGAAGTGTTTCCGGAGGCCCGATACAGAAGGCATCAGGTCCCGGAGAAAAAACATCAAGGTTCTTCAAAGGGGTTCATCCGAATAAAGCGTACTTTTTGAGAGTTCGTTGCCGTTGTCTTATTCGAAATCGAAATCCAAGTCGAAATCGTAATCGACTTAACCACCGTTGCATAGCCCGCCACTGACCCACCAGGCGTTGCCGGCAACAAACCGTTACCTTTGCACAAACCCGATATCCCGATATTTTCGATGTCGATTTCGACATCGATAGTCGTTTCGTTGGCGTTTTTTAACAGTCGAGCCTGGCAAGCCATATTTGACCCAAAAACCCATTGGGACCGACACCGCCGGCGTGACGCCACGACCTAATTGCCGGGAGTCTCCTGTCCCGGCACCATCCCGGCAGGCAGACTCTCTCGCTGCCGCGCCGCGAACTGCCGAAAGACCGTCTCGAAGGGCATGGCTCCACCGGAGGTCAAGACCACTTCAGGGCGACTCCAGAGGTAGATTTCAATGGTCTGGTCAGGGAATCGCTTCGCCAGGTGGCTGTTGATGGCGTCAAGCTTGGCCTGCGGGAAAATCGACGGACCAACGACTTCAACCAGGAAGTTATAGGCATCGTCCAGATAATTGACATTGACATTGGAAATGACGTAGCCATCCGTGTTGTCAAACGATCGCATCAGCTCCTTTTTGATTTCTTCGACCACGGCAAGGCGTTCTGGCGTCGCCTTGTCGCCCATGATCCAGCCGTAACGTAGCAAGCCGCTGCTTGACTGAAGATATTCAGGGATGGTGCTGATGATCAATGACAGGTTCGCATCACCAGTGGCATCTCGCAAGGCCTGCTCGAGGGCCAGCACCTCATCTTCCCGCAGCCGGTGAAATCCACTGACATGGGCCTTGGCGATACGGCGATCGAATGTGTTCAAAAACTCCAGGCGATGAAAATAGACGAAAGGCAGTTCCTCAAGTTTTTCACGCAGAGTCTGTTCCGTGATGGCCAGATCGCGCAATACCGGGCTTTCGACGCGGCGCCCGAAGGTTCCATCGAGTTCGAGCGCGGTATCGTAAACAATGCCCCCCTGGGCGGTGACGTTGGCAATTCTGGCGCTGCGAAGGGTCAGGCGGGTCGGCATGCCGATATCGGCCGAGAGCTTTGCCTGCATCGATTTGACACGCGAAGGGGTGATCGTGCCCGATGTGTGGACGTTGGCCAACACAAACAGTCGGTTGTTTTCGGTGTAATGGTGAACGCCGTCCAGGCCGGCCGAGGGAATGTTGCCGAGTTCATCTCCCAAGGTCGTGTGAATTCGATTGGTGATGGCCTGCTCCCGGATGGTACGGAAGAGCGCACCCGTCAAAAAGACCGTAATGATCACGAAGGCGGCGATAGCGATACTGAAGCGCCTGAAGTATGTCCGCTGGGAGGGTTTTTCGCCGTAGATCTTGGTCATGCCGCTGGCCGTAAAGGTTGCCGAGGCAACCAGCAGAATCGACAGGAAATTGGCAAAAAACAGGAGAAAGGAACCCATGCCGCCCTTAAATTCCCCGATAGAAAAACAAAGTCCGGAGTTCGCCAGAGGCGGAACGATGGCCGTAGCGATGGCTACACCCGGCAGCGCGGGGCTGATCTTCTCATCGATCATCGCATAGGCGCCGGCAAAGCCGGATAGAACGGCTACCAGCAAATCGAACAGGTTGGGCTGCGTGCGCGCAAGCATTTCGGGCGTTGCCTGGAAATCACCGGTGAGCCACCCCAGCAGCACCCCCATGGCAATCGAGGTAGCCACCCCCACCACCTCGGCTTGAACTGCACGGCCCAACAGGCGGGTGTCTCCGCGCACCAGCGCCAGGGACATCCCGAAAATGGGGGTCATCAAAGGCGCCACGAGCATGGCGCCGATCACTACGGCGGTGCTGTTGGCCATTAGTCCGTAACAGGCGATGCCGGTTGACACGGCGACCATGATATAAAACCTTACGCCGGGTTCGGAACCTTCCGATATATCCCGGCGGACGATTTCAAAACGCGCCCTGGTAATTCTAAAATGACGGACGATGAACTTCATTGACACCTCCACACTCACGAAACGCTCATGGGTTCTGAACATCCTGTAAGCACAGGCGGATACCGTCACTCCTGTTAATGCGGCAAGATTGAAACCGCGGCCAGAATCGTCTTTAACCGCGCAGCTTCAGCCGGCCACTTAGCGCTATATGCATGGGTTCGACGATCGTCCCGATCAACGGGTTTTGAGGATAAGCATCCCGGGGGATCCGCGCAATTCTCCCAACACAGCGATTCGTAAAGATCGTAGCTTTGAGTCTGGCCGATGCCAAGCATACCGCGCTGGGTTGGTCCGCGGCCTTGACTCCACATCAGCACCTGGTCCTCGAGATAATCACGGCCGCTGGGTGTTTCAAAACTACTCTGCGAGGCGAACGATCCATGCCACAGCCATCCACAAACATCGTCAAAAACGGATCACCGCCATCCTTGGCTTCGTTTATGCTGTAATTTCTCGATGATAATCGGCACTGCCGGCGGAATGCGCTGGTTCTCAGTGGTGATATTTCGGATCATCGACAGGTGGGTGCCCGCAACCGTTTGGTGAGCCACACCGGATAGACGCGTCGATTCAACGGTCACCAGGCCGTCTCCCAATCCGTTGGTCATGGATACCAGGTGATCGCTCAGCCCGTCCATCGGCTCCTGTTGGTTATCCGGCAGGTAACGATCGATTTGTTTACGCCACTGGCTGATATCGCTTTCATTCCACGGGCTGATCATTCCAGCGATGATCAACTGCTCCACACCCTGCGGATGCGGTCGTTTGTTTAACGTGGTTAAAAACAGGCTACCGGGTAGCAGGTCGATTTTGGCCTCGCCGGCACCATCAAAAATGGCCCACAGCCAGCCGGCCTCGCCCTGGATCAGTCGCGCAAATTGATCGCGAACTTCCATAATCAAGCGGAAACGCACCAACTGCGAACCGTGGTTGGGCGTCCCCACCATGATCAGCAGATCGACCACCGGGACGCTTCCGGCTTGCATGGCACGCTGATACGCCAATTCCGGGCTGGTCAGCATCTCTCTGGAGACCAAACCGCCCATGCTGTGAGCGACAATCGCGGTGTGCTGGATGCCCAACGACCTGAGCGTTTCCAGTGCTTCGAACAGCAGGTGGGCCGACTCCACAATCGGCTGATCATTGGGATAGTTCATCAACCAGAACTGTTCGCCCTGCTCGGCCAAGGCCGGTGCCAGGTTCTGCCACACTTTGCCGGGATCGTCCAAACCATGGACCAGAACGACGCCGGCTTCACCATGCACGGTTTTTTTCGAGATGGCCTCATGCGGATCGAAAGTGAATAGTCCGATGGTCTGCATGAAGGCCGCTTTTCGGTCGGGAAAGGTCTCTTGCACCTTGGTGCGCAACTGGCTCCTCAGCGCCTTTTCTTCCTCTTTGTGACTCTCCGTCACCAGATGCCAAGCCACGATCAACAAGATTACCACGCCGCCGATCCACAACCATCTTTGCAACGAAAACCATCTATTTTTTTGACGGGGCATAACGACTCACCGTTGATCCGGACCGATTCTCGAAAGGCTGTTCCACGTATCTGAAGGCCTGTTTTACGTTAGCAGGTGCCTGAATTCGATTTTGAAAGCGATTGAGATATCAGCGATAGAATGAATTCCAATTTCACCATGCCGGGGCAAAACGTTGCCAGTGGTTATGGTTAGGGGTAGGTAATGTGGTCGAAAAGATAAATCTTCATGGTTTCCAGCTGTTCAATGCCGTCTGGCTGCCAGCAAAATCTACACTAATTTTAGGAAGGGTCAAGCAAAAACGGACGCCGGAACAAAGGACCCACCGCTTTGAGAAGTGTGAGATGGAGTGCGCCATCTTCCAGTCTGGCATCGATTTTGTTCTGGTCGATAGCCTCAGAGAGGGTAAACCGCTGGCAGTACTTACCGATTTCGAACTCGACCAGCGCGTCGGACTCATCGGACCCTTTCCAGGGTTTGACATCGCCGGAACCGGAGAGCACCCCCGTCGCGCGAGGGTTCTGTTTTAGCAGAGCATTATGGGCCGTATTTTAATGCCGCCCGGCCAAGCACAAGCGTTTGAAAGAACCTTAAATGTTAACAACTTTGTCAGCCAACTGCATGGCGGTAACGATGTCGAGCATGTTGGTGGTTTCGCCCACCCGCTTTTTTTCGAGCAGGCTGAAATGGTCCAGGCAGGTGCCGCAAACCAGAATTTTAAGACCGGCCGCCTCGTAGGCCTGGAGGTCGGGAAGCACCGCTGAGCCTTCGATGGTGAGTTTGACGCCGTTGTTGACAAAAACCAGTCGCCACAGCTCCTCACCCATCTCCTTGAGCGTGCGGATGTAATTGACCATCAGCTTGAGCCCCAGTTCATCGTCACCGAAGCCCATTCGGTCAGTGGCGCACATCACCATGATCTTTTGAGTCGTCCTGGCGGTAGGTGCCGAAACCGGTTGAAGCGAAGAGGTTTCTTCTGGGCCGCCCGTCGCCACCACGAAAAAATCACTGCCCGTCTGTTCCAGTTGTGTCTGAAACCCCTGTGATTCGAGAAAGCGATGCACATTTTGCTGGGAGGCGGCGTTGTCGATTATCACACGAAGGCTGTCGGGCCTCTCTTCTTGTAACGTGGCTTTGGTTTGCAATACAGGTGCCGGGCAGGCCAGACCGCGGGCGTCGATTTCCTTCATAGATATCGCTCCTGCTTGATGTTCATCATAAAGGTTCTTCTCCAATTTGTTGGAGAAGAGGGGCCAAGGATCCAAGGGGTCAAGGTTTACCGCTCCGGCAGGGTCCAAGGGTTTGTTTTCTAATGACTTTATCAATGCTTTTAGCATTCTTTCTACGTCTGCTATGTCGTTTTTTATCGTTTCCATTTCACCTTTTTCAATTAAATCCAAATCTCCCGCCAATAATAGCTGTGTTTCCAACTCGCAAACAGAACCATAAGATATGTAAAGCATCCGGATATAATCCAGGGTTGTCTTTCGTCCATATCCCTCTGCTATATTTGAGGGAATCGAAACAACCGATCTTCTGATTGGTGATGTCAGCCCAAATTTTTCTTCCTTCGGAAATGTTGCTGTTATTCTGTAAATCTCCAAACAGAGTCGGTATGACTTTTGCCAAACGTTCAATTCCTTGAAATTCTTAAGCATTTCACTTGGCCCCTTGGCCCCTTGAATCCTAAATAAGTCGATAAAGGCGTAACTATCGGTATTGCGCCCAATACCACAACCAATCGGGAGATGATCCATCATAAATAACGGTCAGACAACGATGATGCGCTCTGCCGGCCCTGGCATCACTTCACCGATTTGGGCCGCATCGTCGTTGCCGGCTTCGAGCAAGGCCGCAACCAGCGCATCGGCTTGATCGGCACGGGCGCTGATCAGCAGCCCGCCAGAGGTCTGGGGATCGAAGAGCACGTCGGCCAGTGCGCGTTTCACGTTGTCGGAAACGGTGATCATCGATTCGCGGAATTGCCGATTGTGGTAGGCCCCGGCGGGAATCAGTCCCATGGCGGCAAACTCCAGGGCTTCGGCGATCACCGGCACCTGACCGGATTCGAGCCGCACGCTCGCTTTGGATCCGCACACCATCTCAGCCAGATGCCCCAGCAGGCCGAAACCGGTGACGTCGGTGCAGGCGTTGACACCGAAGTCGGCCACAACCCTGGCCGCATCCCGGTTCAGGGCGGCCATCAGGCGGGTCACCCGATCGGCCAGTTGCTCGGATACCATGGCCGCCTTGACGGCGGTGGTAACGATGCCGGTACCCAGAGGCTTGGTTAAGATCAGGCGGTCACCCGGGTGCAGGTTCTTTTTGGCAAGCACCTTTTGGGGGTGAATGATGCCGGTCACCGAGAGGCCGTATTTGAGTTCCTTGTCTTCGATGCTGTGGCCGCCGATCAGGACCACCCGCGCCTCTTTGAGCTTGTCGATGCCGCCCTGAATGATTTGGCGCAGAATGGAGAGATCCATATCCTTGGCCGGAAAGGCCACCAGATTCAAGGCGGTCTTGGGCGTGCCGCCCATGGCGTAAACATCGCTCAAGGCGTTGGCGGCGGCGATCTGGCCGAACCAGTAGGGATCGTCCACGATAGGTGTAAAGAAGTCGACCGTCTGGATCAGCGCCATATCGTCGGAAAGCCTGTAAACACCGGCGTCGTCGGCCCGCTCCAAACCAATCAGTACGTTCTCGTCGATTGGAAATTCCAACCCCCTCAGTGCTTGGTCCAGGTCCCCCGGAGGCAGCTTGGAGGCTCAGCCGGAGCCGGCGACGGTTGCCGTGAGGCGAATCGATTCGGGTTTTTCCATGGGCGTGGGGCTCCTCAAATGGTGCTGTGGCTGTATGCACTCAATGAGACCAGAGGCGGATCATAACTGTTGATTATCGGCGGATTTGGCGGACCGTTTGGGGTGGAAAAAACGATTCACCCGGGCCATGATGCCACCGATTTTGGAATCTTGTTTGACCAGAAACCGGTGATTGGCGGTTTTGATCAGTTCCGGCCGTTTGTCGAGGATCAGCCGCGCCGCCATTTCGGCGGCTTCGGCCGTGAAGTCGGCGCACTGCCGGAAGTGGGCCTTTTTGTCGTGATTGACCTTGCCCGAAAGCGCCCGACAACAGGTGGCGCCGTTGGCGGCCTTGAAGGCGTCGTGCAGTTGGCGGGCGCTCGCGCGCGTGTTGTGACGGTGACGGTAGGGCTGATTGTCGCCCAGAAAGAGCCCCGAGGCCATTACCGCTCCACTCAAGGCGCCGCAGATGCAGCCGCTTTCGCCCATGGCGGCC
This sequence comes from uncultured delta proteobacterium, assembly GCA_963783425.1. Lineage (GTDB taxonomy): Bacteria > Desulfobacterota > Desulfobacteria > Desulfobacterales > QNYZ01 > CAWANO01. The sequence goes on along the minus strand of CAWANO010000015.1, from coordinate 2,874 downwards.
GAAAACGGAGCGGCCATTGCGACGGCTTGGGATTCACTCAAGCCGCCGTTCAGGCTCTCATTAAGTGTGACCATGACCGCTTCGGTACAGAGCAGTTGCCGGGTCTGGTAGAGGTTATGAGCGCGCGCCCTGATGCGGGCGATCAATGTCTCGGCCTCGGGGCCGAGCCGCTCTTTGGTCTGCGTTGGGGCTATGAGAATCTTGTCGTTCATTCCACCTGGCCCATGGGATATCCGGCCCCCTTCCAGGCGAAGACACCGCCGGGGTAACGGTATACATTGGTGTAGCCGAGCTTTTTGGCCCAGGCCGCGCCGTTGTGACTGCGGGTGCATTTGACGAACCCACAGTAGATAACCACCGGCTTATCCTTGTCGTCGCCAAGCAGTTTTATGAAATCCTGCTGGGTTTTGCCCGCGGTTTCTTTGAGGTCCCATTCGGTCATGTCGGGGATGGGAAAGAGGAACTGCTCGGCCCCGGGTAGATGCTGTTTCTTGTAGCTCTCCTCATAGGGCATGGTGTCCACGATGACCACATCCTTGCCGTCGTCGATCCATTGCTTGAGTTCCTCAGTGGTGACCAGATCGTATCCGCCGCGCTGCACGTCGCGCACCAGCTTGACGGCGGTGGTCTCGGTTTCAATCTCCTTTTCGAACTTGTTGCCCAGCAACGCCCAAGCCGGCGCCACGAGCCCCAGCACAACCGCGGATACGATCACCAGTTTCATAGACAACTTAACCATAGACATTCTCCCTTCTTCTTTTTCGAAATAGGTGGTGGATGAGCGGCGCCACACGAGTTGGTCGAATGGCCTTGGCTCGCCGTATCACATAGAGCAGCACCACGCCCGCCAGCAGCACCAGGTCGCGGTAGAGCGAGAGCCTGAGGCTGTGAAAAGCCTCGGCTTCGGGATCTTGCGGGCCGAAGCAGCCGCAGTCCACATCCAGCCCCATAATGATGCCGAAAGCCAAAATGGCGATAAAGAGCACCAGCAGCGTGGTGAAGATCGCCAGGCTTCCACGAATATCAAACAGCAGTCCCACACCGGCAATCACTTCCATCAACGGCAACACAATAGCCACCGGCATGAGCAGCGCATCGGGCACGATGCCGTAGGCCTCGATCAAGACGGCAAAGATTTCCGGCGCCACCAGCTTGGTGCCGCCGGCGTAGATGAAAATCGCACCCAGTCCCCATCGCAGCGTTCTATATGTCCAATCAAGCAGACTCAAATTGTCACCGCAGTCCATCATGGGCCTCGGGCTCGGATTTAAAAGCGGCCGACATGAATCGGCTTCACTCATTGTCTGCTTCCCACGGTTAGGGTCCCCCAATGAGCGCAACTCAACCGTTTTACTTTTCCGATTATTCCTGATTCAGGACCCATGGCAATGGCAAACAGCCAGATGCATTTCGTAAGGCGGAAATTTAATATGGATAAATCAAATATGTCAAATAGATAATATCAATATAAATCGACAGTCGTATCGGAGACCTCAATGCCAATCATTAGGGTCTTTAAGAATGGCAAGGGAAGTGGACGAAAAAAGGCAGACCTTTATCGGTTTAATCCAAAATAGCGTCAATCCGGCATGGGGCAGTGGTGCGAATCGTTGAAGAGAAACGAAAAATTAGACCTGCATCACCGCAGGTATGATCAAGCGTCTGTGAGGTATAATGGTGTGCATGCGGCGCGTGCCCGGTTATCGCGTCAACCGATGCACGATTACCCGCTTCAAGTGCTCAATGCTACGGCCGTCTTTTTCGACAAAATCCGTGTTGTTTTCCGTGTTTTCATGAATGATATCCTCGGTGATGAGCGCGTGGATGATTACCGGGGTGCCGGGGCACTCGTGCCGCAGGGCTTCCAGCAGCGGCTCTGTCCCGTCATCGGGCAGGTCCGGGTCGAGGATCACCAGATCGAACTTGGCCTCGTCGCGGATCAGGCGCATCACACTGCGGCAATTTTCGGCCAACAGCACCCGATACCCCTCCCACGCCAGCTCGCGCCGCAGATATCGGCGCACGTTGGGATTGCGGTCGACGACCAGAATCGTCCATATGGTTTCAGCGGGTTTCATTCAACTCAGCTTGCCTCGACGCCGCATGATCGGCCCCTGTCACCCCGGCGTATCGTTTAGGTTTCTCCTAAAACTTGCACTCATAGGCCCTCTGGATGACATCCGCCGCGCAGTTCAAAGAGCGTAGATGGTCCAGATTGAGTACAAGGTCAAACTCATACGGGCTGGCATCCTTGACATTGTAGGCCTTTTTAAAAAACTTGCGTTGCAGGTTGTCCAACTCCGCCAACTCCATGGCGGCCAAGTCGGGCGGCGCGTCGAGAATGCGCGCCAGACGATCGATGCGGTAAGATTTGGAGGCGATGAGCCTGATGGCCAGCACCGACTCGCGCGGCAGCACCAGGTGCGCGCCGCGGCCCACGAAAATGGTGGGACCATCGTCGGCCATGGCATAAATGGCGCTGACCAGCCGGCGCGTGTAGTCGCTCATGGTAAATGATTTTTCTCGGAACAAGAAGGACATGAATTCATCGATCTTGTCGGCGTAACGTTCGTCGTAGTAGGCCACCGTTTTTTCGCTCAGCTTGCCATTTTCGGCGATGTATTCGATCATTGCACGATCGACTACGCGAATCCCAACCGTTCGGCAAGCAGGTCGGCCAGCTCGACAGCGCCCACTCCGATTTTGCGCGATATGCAGATGGCGCGGTGCCGCTCCACCGGCCGGCCGACGCGTTTGACCTGGCGCCGCTGCCAGTCGCTGAAGTATGCGTTGACCATTTGTTCGGCCGACGGTCGTTTCTTGGCGTACATTCCGGGAACATATTTTATCTTTTCACGATTGAGCGACATCTCG
>CAWANO010000014.1:0-11925 GCA_963783425.1 uncultured delta proteobacterium | reverse complement strand
GCTAGAAAAGCAACGGCGCCGGTCACTAGACCCAAAATAAGCGAGTAATAAATTTTCGAGCAGAAAATCTGAGCATCGATCTGGCAGCCATGCAAACCACTACATTGTGGTGGTTATGAGTAAAATTGAAAACGCACTTATCCTTTGCTTTAAGATCGCTCGGTTTAAATTTTGGTTTCAGACGCTGGGCTGTTCCTTTCATCGATTTAAGCTGGGCTCACAACCGCCCCCATGGCGGCGCTGCCCGATGGTTGTCGATCATGTAACCCCGAAGGATTTAATGGTATCAGAGAATTTGATGATATGTTTCAGCCTCTCATTGTAGCCGATCAGGCGGTAGTGAATCCGCCGGCCGGTTGTGATGATCAGGCAGGGTACGCGGATAAAGGTGTTCAAAAAGCGTTTAAACTCCATGCGTACAATGGACAGTCCCAGGGGGCGATAGCTGAGCAATAGTCCATACCAGGCTTTCAGATCCCAGGCCAAGGAGGCGATGGTCATCAGTGCCCAATTCGACAGCAAGCTGTCAGAGGCCGGGGTAAAGGCGTGGACAGCGTTTTTCAACTGTTCGATGTCATTTTCATGATCGCTGCGGGCACGATAAAAATGGATCATCTGTTCGGTTGAGCGTTTCCGGTCGTTGGTGATGTAGAACAAATAGCGAATGTCATCGAATAGATTGAGTTCTCCCTGCAGCACAGTTACGGTCTTTCTCAAGATGATCAGGCGGTAGGGCTTTTTACATTTGCCCGGCTGGTATTCACATTCAGTGATATCTTCCGCCGTGGTGGTGATCCGTTTAAATTTGCGTTTCTTGACCACCTGTTGCTTGACGTTTGAGGGTCTGCGGCGAGGCCAGGTTTTGACTTTGTATTTTGGCTCTCTTTCAAGAGACTGCCAACCTGATGGGTCGATTTGGTTGGCTATTTTTTCGAGATTGGCCCTGGCATCCATGCCAAAAATAAAGGTACAGCGCGGGTCCCACTTGTCAAAATTACCAGTCAGGCTGAAGTCCGTATCGCCCCTGAGTTGAACCTTTTCAAACTGGTCACAAACCAGATCGAGGCTCTTATCGATCCAGAAGGCCGAGTTGAGGTGGGAAGGGGCATTGGCCGGACGGTTGACGATGTAAAGGGGCTCACGGGTATTGGCAAGGGAGATAACCAATGGTCCATAGCCCCACTGGCCGTCATAGGAAATATCCATACCCTCTTTGCACTGACCATCGGTAGCACAGATGGTCCCATCGGCATTGATGATGGCCTCTTTTCGAAACGATTGGGGCTGTTTTTGCCAGATGCGGCTACGAACCGTGTTCTTGACTTCCATGAACTCGGTGATTTGGTCTTCAGTAAAACGGCGAAGAAAATCGCCTGCCGTGGTCGGATCCGGAATGATCTTGGCGCCCAGGGCATCAAGCCAAGCGATATCGTTTCGCAGAAGCTCGATGTCCTGCAAACATGTTCCCCCGGCCAGCAGGTTGTAGGCGATATTCAAAATATGGTCCGAATCATGATACGGCAGATTCCGCTTGAGCAACTTCATACGATGATCAATCTCTTTGATCAATCCGCTGTGCATAGCCAGTTGGTGGATGTTACCGATGCCCCCATGGGCCGTGCCTTGGTGGCGCCCGTCAATTTCGTAGCAAATGTTCCTGCCCGCCATCATCGGCTTTTTTCTCTCGGACCAGTTTCTCTTTTCAAGACGTTTAGCGATATTTTTCTTGCGTTTTGAAAGTTTTTGGGTGATATTTCTTTTCACTCGAAATCTTCCTTTCGTATCAGGTGTTCTTGTTTTGCTAAACTTATAATACACTGATATTAAGGAGATTTCGAGCTTTTTCTTGTGAGGTTAGTAAATATTTCTCGCTTGACCTGGGGATATAGATTGAAGCTCAAGTGACTCAGGCTGACCCTTTTCTTGGTCGGTGGAGCCGCCGATGGCGCCCAGCAAAACAGTGATGGTTGTACCGATATTGGCGCCGATGACAATTGCCGCGCCCATTTCAAAGGTGATCAACTGGCTGTTCAAAGCGGCCAGCGCAATGGCAATGGTCGCCGCGCTGGAATGCATGAGCGCCGTAATAACGGTACCCACCAGCAGGTAAAACCACATGCCGTATCCGGCAAAATGTTCCAAGTTAAAGGTTTGCGCGAAATTATCAACGCTTACCTTCATGAAATCGAGGCCGAGAAATAAAAATCCGAACCCGATTAAAAGCCTTGTGACCAGGGATGGCTTGGAGGAGGGTTTAAAAACATCAGGCCGACGGCGCCCAAACCGATAAAGGGCAGGGCCAGGCTCTCGATCTTGATCTTGAATCCGATGGTGGCGATGATCCATGCCGTCAAGGTGGTGCCGATGTTGGAACCCATAATCACGCCGATGGCGTTTTGCATGCTCATCACACCGGCGCCCACGAAGGCCAATACCATAAGCGATACCGCCGAGCTGCTCTGAAGCAGGGCGGTTACCATGGCGCCGCTGAAAACCGAGCGCAGCCGGCCGTTGGTGTACATTCGGATAATGCGCCTGAAAGCCCTTCCTGACAGAGACCTCACTGATTCCTCCATCAGGGTCATGCCGAACAGGAAAATGGCCAGACCGGCCAGCAGTTTCCAAATATCCAAGTTGAAGGTCATCGGGATGCAGCTTGTATCAGGCGTTCAGGTTTCGGCGGCCGATATTTTTTCATGCCGGCCGAGTGGCTGAGGGTTCTATTCCACCAAGTTTGGTAGAGGACAATTCTAAAACATTTCGCACAGATCTTCATTGATGTAAATAAAAATAGAATGTCTACAGGTGTACGGCTGAACATCGATATGGCAATCAAATGAGCCGGTTTTAAAGGCCCCATTTTGCTCATCTCTGCGTCTGACGCTAATTTTAACCCTCGAAATATGGGTTGTATCCCTGCGGTTAAAATTGGCACTGTCCTTGACCTTGGACAAACTGAAACGTTTTGAAACAGGCTCTCAACCATGCCAATTTCGGTTTGAATGTGCCCTATATTCATATATGGAGAAGACGGGCACATGAAAGCCAACCTTGAAAGCACGGCAAGCGCTACGTGAACAGGCCACAAAGCTTCGCAAAACCGGCCGTAGCTGCAAGGTGACCGGATTCTGAGCGTTCACCATGCCAATTGTTAATTGTGGGAGACCTACAAACAAAGCGGCCTGTTTCCTTACGGCCAAGAATTGCGTTTCTAAATTGTCGTGACCATCAATTACGCTTTTCTCAAGCTGTCTATTGAAGCGATTCGATTCGGTTTGCGGAACCTTGGATATGCATCCCTGCGGTGCTCTCAACGCCGGTAATTCGACCCACCTGCCGTTCATCAGGGATCAACACCTGTGTTCCACTTATAAAAAGGGATTTTACGTCGGGTTAACGCGTCTGCCCCTGGCAGAGCGTTTCGTTGGCGTTTTTTAACAGTCGAGCCTGGCAAGCCATATTTGACAAAAACCTATTGGGACCGACGCCGCCGGCGTGACGTTACGACCTAATCGCCGGGTGTCTTCAGTCCCGGCACCATCCCAGCAGGCAGGCTCTCTCGCTGCCGCGCCGCGAACTGCCGAAAGACCGTCTCGAAGGGCATGGCTCCACCGGAGGTCAAGACCACTTCAGGGCGACTCCAGAGGTAGATTTCAATGGTCTGGTCAGGGAATCGCTTCGCCAGGTGGCTGTTGATGGCGTCAAGCTTGGCCTGCGGGAAAATCGACGGACCAACAACTTCAACCAGGAAGTTATAGGCATCGTCCAGATAATTGACATTGACATTGGAAATGACGTAGCCATCCGTGTTGTCAAACGATCGCATCAGCTCCGTTTTGATTTCTTCGACCACGGCAAGGCGTTCTGGCGTCGCCTTGTCGCCCATGATCCAGCCGTAACGTAGCAAGCCGCTGCTTGACTGAAGATATTCAGGGATGGTGCTGATGATCAATGACAGGTTCGCATCACCAGTGGCATCTCGCAAGGCCTGCTCGAGGGCCAGCACCTCATCTTCCCGCAGCCGGTGAAATCCACTGACATGGGCCTTGGCGATACGGCGATCGAATGTGTTCAAAAACTCCACGCGATGAAAATAGACGAAAGGCAGTTCCTCAAGTTTTTCACGCAGAATCTGTTCCGTGATGGCCAGATCGCGCAATACCGGGCTTTGACGCGGCGCCCAAAGGTTCCATCGAGTTCGAGCGCGGTATCGTAAACTATGCCCCCCTGGGCGGTGACGTTGGCAATTCTGGCGCTGCGAAGGGTCAGGCGGGTCGGCCTGCCGATATCGGCCGAGGGCTTGCCTGCATCGATTTGACACGCGAAGGGGTGATCGTGCCCGATGTGTGGACGTTGGCCAACACAAACAGTCGGTTGTTTTCGGTGTAATGATGAACGCTGTCCAGGCCGGCCGAGGGAATGTTGCCGAGTTCATCTCCCAAGGTCGTGTGAATTCGATTGGTGATGGCCTGCTCCCGGATGGTACGGAAGAGCGCACCCGTCAAAAAGACCGTAATGATCACGAAAGCGACGATAGCGATACTGAAGCGTTTGAAGTATTCCCGCTGGGAGGGCTGTTCGCCGTAGATCTTGGCCATACCGCTGGCCGTAAAGGTTGCCGAGGCAACCAGAAGATCGACAGGAAATTGGCAAAAAACAGGAAAAAGGAACCCATGCCGCCCTTGAATTCCCCGATGGAAAAACAAAGCCCGGAGTTTGCCAGAGGCGGAACGATGGCCGTAGCGATGGCTACACCCGGCAGCGCGGGACTGATCTTCTCATCGATCATCGCATAGGCGCCGGCAAAACCGGATAGAACGGCAACCAGCAAATCGAACAGGTTGGGCTGCGTGCGTGCAAGCATTTCGGGCGTCGCCTGGAAATCACCGACGGACCACCCCAACAACACCCCCATGGCAACCGACGTGGCCACCCCCACTACCTCGGCTTGAACCGCACGGCCCAACAGTCGGGTATCTCCGCGCACCAGCGCCAGGGACATCCCGAAAATGGGGGTCATCAAAGGCGCCACGAGCATGGCGCCGATCACTACGGCGGTGCTGTTGGCCATTAGCCCGTAACAGGCAATACCGGTTGACACGGCTACCATGATATAAAACCGCACCCCGGGTTCGGAACCATCCGATATATCCCGGCGGACGATTTCAAAACGCGCTCTGGTAATTCTAAAATGACGGACGATGAACTTCATTGACACCTCCACACTCACGAAACGCTCATGGGTTCTGAACATCCTGTAAGCACAGGCGGATACCGCCACTCCAGTTGATCCGGTACCATCGAAAGCCGCGACCAGGACCGTCTTTAACCGCACGGCTACAGCGGGTCTATCCCGGAAATCTAAAGAAGTCTTTACTATGAATCATAGAAAATCATGAAATATCAGATCGTTTTACGGGGTAGACTCACCTGCCCTGCGCCTACCCCCAGAGTATAAATCTGGTGGGTGTTTTGAAAGGGAACGCCGACAGAACGACCAATAGCATCACAATCCACGAACGTCGTCAAAAACGGATCACCGCCATCCTTGGCTTCGTTTATGCTGTAATTTCTCGATGATAATCGGCACTGCTGGCGGAATGCGCTGGTTCTCAGTGGTGATATTTCGAATCATCGACAGGTGGGTGCCCGCAACCGTTTGGTGAGCCACACCGGATAACGCGTCGATTCAACGGTCACCAGGCCGTCTCCCAATCCGTTGGTCATGGATACCAGGTGATCGCTCAGCCCGTCCATCGGCTCCTGTTGGTTATCCGGCAGGTAACGATCGATGTGCTCACGCCACTGGCTGATATCGCTCTCATTCCACGGGCTGATCATTCAAGCGATGATCAACTGCTCCACACCCGGCGGATGCGGTCGTTTGTTTAACGTGGTCAAAAACAGGCTACCGGGTAGCAGGTCGATTTTGGCCTCGCCGGCACCATCAAAAATAACCCACAGCCAGCCGGCCTCGCCCTGGATCAGTCGCGCAAATTGATCGCGAACTTCCATAATCAAGCGGAAACGCACCAACTGCGAACCGTGGTTGGGCGTCCCCACCATGATCAGCAGATCGACCACCGGGACTCTTCCGGCTTGCATGGCACGCTGATACGCCAATTCCGGGCTGGTCAGCATCTCTCTGGAGACCAAACCGCCCATGCTGTGAGCGACAATCGCGGTGTGCTGGATGCCCAACGACCTGAGCGTTTCCAGTGCTTCGAACAGCAGGTCGGGCCGACTCCACAATCGGCTGATCATTGGGATAGTTCATCAACCAGAACTGTTCGCCCTGCTCGGCCAACGCCGGTGCCAGGTTCTGCCACACTTTGCCGGGATCGTCCAAACCATCGACCAGAACGACGCCGGCTTCACCATGCACTGTTTTTTCCGATATGGCCTCATACGGATCGAAAGTGAATAGTCCGATGGTCTGCATGAAGGCCGCTTTTCGATCGGGAAAGGTCTCTTGCAGGGTTGTGCGCAACTGGCTCCTCAGCGCCTTTTCTTCCTCTTTGTGACTTTCCGTCACCAGATGCCAGGCCACGATCAACAAGATTACCACGCCGCCGATCCACAACCATCTTTGCAACGAAAACCATCTATTTTTTTGACGGGGCATAACGACTCACCGTTGATCCGGACCGATTCTCGAAAGGCTGTTCCACGTATCTGAAGGCCTGTTTTACGTTAGCAGGTGCCAGAATTCGATTTTGAAAGCGATTGAGATATCAGCGATAGAATGAATTCCAATTTCACCATGCCGGGGCAAAACGTTGTCAGTGGTTATGGTTAGGGGTGGATAATGTGGTCGAAAAGATAAATCTTCATGGTTTCCAGCCGTTCAATGGCGACTGGCTGCCAGCAAAATCTACACTAATTTTAGGAAGGGTCAAGCAAAAACGGACGCCGGAACAAAGGGTTCCCCGCATTGGGTAGTGTGAGATGGAGTACGCCATCTTCCAGTCTGGCATCGATTTTGTCCTGGAGATCGCCTTCGAGAGGGTAATCTGCTGGTAGTATTTACCAATTTCGAACTCGACCAGCACATCGGACTATCGGACACTTTCCAGGGTTTGACATCGCCGGAAAGGGAAAGCGCCCTGTCGCACAGGTGTTTTACCAAGTGCACCTATTCGCAAATACGATGACATTCGGCCCCGCCAATCCATCCGGGCTAACGGCGTTGCTAAAAACGCAATATTCCCATATTGCTTATTTTCCGCGCCTTGTCAGCCCGGCGCCTTGACGCCCTCATTACGTCACCGTTTTTACGAACAGGAGCACTTAGCCATCGCGCTCCTTTTTCGAGTTCATCAACCTTAAATGTTAACAACTTTGTCAGCTAACTGCATGGCGGTAACGATGTCGAGCATGTTGGTGGTTTCGCCCACCCGCTTTTTTTTCGAGCAGGCTGAAATGGTCCAGGCAGGTGCCGCAAACCAGAATTTTAAGGCCAGCCGCCTCGTAGGCCTGGAGGTCGGGAAGCACCGCTGAGCCTTCGATGGTGAGTTTGACGCCGTTGTTGACAAAGACCAGTCGCCACAGCTCCTCACCCATCTCCTTGAGCGTGCGGATGTAATTGACCATCAGCTTGAGCCCCAGTTCATCGTCACCGAAGCCCATTCGGTCAGTGGCGCACATCACCATGATCTTTTGTGTCGTCCTGGCGGTAGGTACCGAAACCGGTTGAAGCGGGCAAGGCATCCTCAGGGCCGCCGGTCGCCACTACGATAAAGTAGCTGCCCGTCTGTTCCAGTTGTGTCTGAAACCCCTGTGATTCGAGAAAGCGTTGCACATTTTGCTGGGAGGCGGTGTTGTCGATTATCACACGAAGGCTGTCGGGCCTCTCTTCTTGTAACGTGGCTTTGGTTTGCAATACAGGTGCCGGGCAGGCCAGGCCGCGGGCGTCGATTTCCTTCATAGATATCGCTCCTGCTTGATATTCATCATAAATAACGGTCAGACAACGATGATGCGCTCTGCCGGCCCTGGCATCACTTCACCGATCTGGGCCGCATCGACGTCGCCGGCGTCTATCAAGGCCGCGACCAGGGCAGCGGCCTGATCGCCGCGGACGCCGATCAGCAGCCCGCCGGATGTCTGCGGATCGAACAGCACGTCCTGCAGCGCGCGCGGTACGCCGTCGGCAAAGGCGATCATCGGTTCGCCGGAACGCCTTGTTGTTGTACGCCCCGGCCGGGATGAGGCCCATGGCGGCAAACTCCAGGGCTTCGGCGATGACCGGCACCCGCCCGGATTCGATCCGCACGCCGGCGCCCGATCCGCTGCACCATCTCCGCCAGGTGCCCCAGCAGGCCGAAACCGGTCACGTCGGTGCAGGCGTCGACATCGAATTCGCCATGATCCGGGCCGCATCCCGGTTCAAGGCGGCCATCAGGCGGGTCACGCGGTCGGCAAGTTCGGCCGAGGCCATGGCCGCCTTGATGGCGGTGTTGATGATCCCGGTGCCCAGCGGCTTGGTCAGCATCAGCCGGTCTCCCGGCCGCAGACTGTTCTTGGTCAGCACCCGCGCCGGGTGAACGACGCCGGTGACCGACAGGCCGTACTTGAGTCTCCGTGTCCTCGATGCTGTGCCCGCCGATCAGCACCACCCCGGCCTCCCTCAGCTTGTCGATGCCGCCCTGGATGATCTGCCGCAGGATCGACAGATCCATCTCCTTGGCCGGAAACGCCACCAGATTCATGGCGGTCTTGGGCGTGCCGCCCATGGCGTAAACGTCGCTCAGGGCGTTGGCGGCGGCGATCTGCCCGAACCCGTACGGATCGTCCACGACGGGCGTGAAAAAATCGACGGTCTGGATCAGTGCCAGGTCGTCCGAAATCTTGTACACGCCGGCGTCGTCGGCCCGGTCCAACCGACCAGTACGTTGTCGTCGATCGGAAATTCCAGTCCGCACAGCGCCTGGTCCAGGTCCCCCGGAGCCAGCTTGGAGGCTCAGCCGGACCCGGTGACGGTTGCCGTGAGGCGAATCGATTCGGGTTTTTCCATGGGCGTGGGGCTCCTCAAATGGTGCTGTGGCTCTATGCGCTCAATGAGACCAGAGGCGGATCATAACTGTTGATTATCGGCGGATTTGGCGGACCGTTTGGGTGGAAAAAACGATTCACCCGGGCCATGATGCCACCGATTTTGGAATCTTGTTTGACCAGAAACCGGTGATTGGCGGTTTTGATTAGTTCCGGCCGTTTGTCGAGGATCAGTCGCGCCGCCATTTCGGCGGCTTCGGCCGTGAAGCCGGCGCATCGCCGGAAATGGGCCTTTTTATCGTTTTTGACCTTGCCCGAGAGCGCCCGGCAACAGGTGGCGCCGTTGGCGGCCTTGAAGGCGTCGTGCAGTTGCCGGGCGCTCGCGCGTGTCGTGACGGTGACGGTAGGGCTGATTGTCGCCCAGAAAGAGCCCCGAGGCCATTACCGCCCCGCTCAAGGCGCCGCATATGCAGCCGCTTTCACCCATGGCGGCCGAAAACGAGCGGCCATTGCGCGCCCGGTTCACACAGGCCGCCGTTCAGACCCTCATTAAGTGTGACCATGACCGCTTCGGTGCAAAGCAGTTGCCGGGTCTGGTAGAGGTTGTGGGCGCGCGCTCTGATGCGGGCGATCAAGGCTTCGGCATCAGGGTCGAGCCGTTCTTTGGGCGGTGCTGAAGTTATGAGAATTTTTTCGCTCATTCCACCTTTCCCATTGAATATCCGGCCCCCTTCCAGGCGAAGACGCCGCCGGGGTAACGGTAGACATTGCTGTAGCCGAGCTTTTTAGCCCAGGCCGCGCCGTTGTGGCTGCGGGTGCATTTGACGAACCCACAGTAGATAACCACCGGCTTATCCTTGTCGTCGCCCAGCAGTTTTATGAAATCCTCCTGGGTTTTGCCCGCGGTTTCGTTGAGGTCCCATTCGGTCATGTCGGGGATGGGAAAGAGGAACTGCTCGGCCCCGGGTAGATGCTGTTTCTTGTAGCTCTCCTCATAGGGCATGGTGTCCACGATGACCACATCCTTGCCGTCGTCGATCCATTGCTTGAGTTCCTCAGTGGTGACCAGATCGTATCCGCCGCGCTGCACGTCGCGCACCAGCTTGACGGCGGTGGTCTCGGTTTCAATCTCCTTTTCGAACTTGTTGCCCAGCAGCGCCCAAGCCGGCGCCACGAGCCCCGAGCACAAGCGCGGATACGATCACCAGTTTCATCGACGACTTAACCATAGACATTCTCCCTTCTTCTTTTCGAAATAGGTGTTGGATGAGCAGCGCCACACGAGTTGGTCGAATGGCCTTGGCTCGCCGTATCACATAGAGCAGCACCACGCCCGCCAGCAGCACCAGGTCGCGGTAGAGCGAGAGCCTGAGGCTGTGAAAAGCCTCGGCTTCGGGATCTTGCGGGCCGAAGCAGCCGCAGTCCACATCCAGCCCCATGGTGATGCCGAAACCCAATATGGCGATAAAGAGCACCAGCAGCATGGTGAAGATCGCCAAGCTTCCACGAATATCAAACAGCAGCCCAATACCGGCAATCACTTCCATTAACGGTAACATAATAGCCACCGGCATGAGCAGCGCGTCGGGTACGATGCCGTAGGCCTCGATCAAGACGGCAAAGATTTCCGGCGCCAACAGCTTGGTGCCGCCGGCGTAGATGAAAATCGCGCCCAGTCCCCATCGCAGGGTTCTGTATGTCCAATCAAGCAGGTCCAGCTTTTCACCGGAGTTCATCATGGGCCTCGGGCTCGGATGTCAAAGCGGCCGACATGGATCGGCCTCACTCATCGTCTGTTTCACACGGCAACGGCCATCCTCAGTGAGCGCAATTAAACGGTTATTGTCCCATTCGGGGATTGGGAGAAAAACCCTCGCCTTTAGGCGAAGACTTCAGTTTGATTGTTGATGCCGCCCCAAGGGTTCAAGGGTTCGTGCAAAGGCTTGGATGGTCTTTTCACTTGACCCCTGCCGGAGGCAGGTCAAACCTCGCCCCCCGCCACAACCCCGGCGGGCAAGCCTTGGATCCTGCCAGAGGCAGGCAAGCCTTGGACCCCAAGCCTTCGGCTTTAGCCGAAGGTGGTTGACTTTCCGATCGTTCCCAATTCAGCACCCATGGAATGGCCCACAGCCATATGCATAACGTAAGGTGGAAATTTAATATGGATAATTCGAATATGTCAAATAGATAAAATCTATATAAATCAACGGCCCCATTGGAGACTTCAATATCAATCATTATAGTCGTGCTATCAATGCCATCTCTGATTGAGCACTATTTAAGAATGTGCAGGGGGAGTGGTCGAAAAAATGCAGGCCTCTATCGGCTAAATCAGAGCAACATTTTACCGACTTGGGGCAGTGTTGCAGATTATTGGCGTGAAATAAAAAAAATACCGCTCGGTCACATGCGGCATCACCGCAGGTATGATCGAGTAGTTGTGATGGTTGCCGATGTGCGTAAAGAGCGCACGCGGCTAACGCGACAGCCGTTGCTCGATCACCTGTTTCAAGCGTTCAATGCTTCTACCGTCCTTTTCGACATAATCGGTTTCGTCAATTGTGCCGTTGCGGTTTGGAAAATCGGTAATGAGGGAATGGATCACGACCGGGGTGCCCGGACGCTGGCGGTGCAGGGCCTGCAGCAAGGGCAGGGCGCCTTCATCGGGCAGATCCGGGTCTAAAATGACCAGATCAAAGGTGGTGGTGTTGCCGATCAGGCGGTGAACGTCACGGCAATTTTCGGCCAACAGCACCCGATACCCTTCCAACGCCAGCTCGCGTAGCAGATATCGGCGAACGTTGGGATTGCGGTCGACGACCAGGATCGTCCATGTGGTTTCCGCGGGTTTCATTCAGCTCAACTTGCCTCGACGTCGCATGATCGGCCCCTGCCACCTCGGCGCATCGTTTCAATTTCTCCTAAAATTTG
>CAWANO010000013.1:0-60631 GCA_963783425.1 uncultured delta proteobacterium | reverse complement strand
TTAGCTCCTCTCCCTGCACGCTTTCCTTCTGCGAAAGAAGATGGGCCAGATCATCCAGGACTGTTCGCCGTTCAGAGAGGATTTTACGCACGCGCTGATGGGCTTCATCGACAAACCGTTTGATCTCATCATCAATTTGCGCGGCTTTGGCTTCGCTGTAATTTTTGCCCGAGGAAAAACTTTCCGGCAGAAACATCGCCTGGCGCGGACGCTCATAGCTCACCAGGCCCAGGCAGATCGCTCATGCCGTACTCCGTGACCATGGCCCGGGCGATGTCCGAGGCCCGCTGCAGGTCGTTCTGTGCACCGGTGGAGATTTCATTAAACACCAGCTCCTCCGCCACCCGGCCACCCAAAAGAACGGCCAGGCGGTCGATCAACTCCGAGCGTGTCAATAAATAACGGTCCTCCGTGGGCTGCTGTTGGGTGTATCCGAGCGCCGCAATCCCGCGGGGAATGATCGAAATTTTATGAACCGGATCGGCATGCTCGACAGATTCGGCCACAATGGCATGTCCGGATTCGTGAAAGGCGACAATTTCTTTCTCCTGAGCATTCATCACCCGGTTTTTTTTCTGCAGACCCGCGACCACCCGGTCGATGGCCTCGTCGAAATCGACCGGCTCCACGGTTTCTTTATCGTTGCGGGCCGCCAGCAGCGCGGCTTCATTGATGATGTTGGCCAGGTCCGCGCCCACAAAGCCCGGGGTGCGGCCGGCGATCTGGCGCAGATCGACTTCGGGTCCCAGTTCCACATTCCTGGAATGGATTTTTAAGATGGCCTCCCGTCCGTTGATATCCGGGCGGTCCACCAGGACCTGCCGGTCCAGGCGCCCGGGGCGCAGCAAGGCCGGATCCAGGATTTCCGGCCGGTTGGTGGCGGCCATGATGATGACGCCTTTATTGGTATCAAAGCCGTCCATCTCCACCAGGAGCTGGTTCAGGGTTTGCTCCCGTTCGTCATGCCCGCCCATCACATTCATCCCCCGGGCTTTGCCCAGGGCGTCCAGTTCATCGATGAAGATGATACAAGGCGCTTGCGCCGCGGCCTGAGAGAACAGATCGCGAACGCGGGCCGCGCCAACGCCGACGAACATCTCCACGAATTCGGACCCGCTGATGGAAAAAAAAGGCACTTTGGCCTCCCCGGCCACGGCCCGGGCCAGAAGGGTTTTGCCGGTTCCCGGCGGGCCGACCAGCAGCACGCCTTTGGGTATTCTGCCCCCCAGTTTCTGAAATTTCTCCGGGGTTTTGAGAAATTCGACCACTTCCTCAAGTTCTTCCCTGGCCTCATCGATTCCGGCCACATCGGCAAAAGAGACCTTGGTGTCGCTTTCCGCGAAAATCTTGGCCTTGCTCTTGGAAAAAGACATGACCCCCATACCCGATCCCATCTTTTTCATGGCAAACCGCCAGATCAGGAAAAATATGCCAAGGGGCAGAATCCAGGATAGGAGGCTGCTCAGAAATCTATTTTCATACCGTCCTGAATAACTGATTTTGCGTTCATCCAGTTCCTTCACCAGATCCGGATCATTCACCCGAACGGTGGCAAATGCTCTTTTGGGCGATCCTGCCAGTGTGCCTTTGATATTTTCAGGTCCGATGATCAATTCGCCCGCGATTCCCTCGATCGACATACTGTTTAAATTGACTATAGGAAATCGTCTCTGTTTTCGAAGAAAAGAAAAACGGCTGCAGATAGGAAAAAAACAGTATGGCGAATACAAAATACCAGATGCTGAAACGCGTCTTGCTCGGCAACGCAGTCTTGATTTTTCCCATGATTACCGATGCCGAAAAAGGAACGCAGTTTGTCGATCAGATCGCCGATGGGATCTTTGTTTGCATTGGGTGCCATTTTAATATTCCTGTTTCATTCAAAAGCGCTTGGCTGTCATCCGGAAAGTGATTTTGTGAAACCCTGCATGGCTTTAATAATATCAAGAATCGCTTCATGCATGCCTTCCGTGCCGGAGCCTGTTGTCCATGCTTTTTTCTTATCGACTTCCGCCCTTAACTTCAGATTTGATTTTTTCAAGTTTTTGCGCATGGATTTCAAACTGCAACCGATACTCTTCTTCCATTTCGTTGAGGACATCGGAGTTAATTTGCTGTACGAGTTCCTCGGCCTCGTATAGCAATCGTTCGATATCCTTTGGTGATTGATTCGTTGTCATGTTGTTTCCTTTCCAACGGGTTTTTCTGCCCGTTCCGGTATGAAATAGCGGCAGCCGAGCCGACGCATCGCAATCGCCAGGCTCATCGTAATCCGGCAGACCGTTTTACTTTCCGATCTTTCCTGCCGGCGGCAAAGTATCTCGTGACATCGGGGCCGATGGGGCCTGCGTCTTGCCTGGATTCGCCTGTTTGATGTACTGATAAAAGTCACTGTCCGTTGTCAGAATCAACACGGAGTTCATATTGGTCTTCTCCTTGTAGCTTTCAAGGGTGCGCAAAAAGGCATAGAATTCTGGATTTTTATTGTAAGCTTGGCCATAGATTTGCGTCGCCTCAGCGTCGGCTTTGCCTTGAACCTCCTGCACCCGGCGGTAAGCGGTGGAGCGGATCTGGCGCAGCTCTTTTTCCATTGTCCCCAGGATCTCGGCGCTGCGTCCCTCGCCTTCGGAGCGGAACTGCGCGGCGATGCGCTTGCGCTCGGAAATCATGCGCTCATAGACCTTTTCGCGGACGCTTTCCACGTAGTCGAGGCGCTTGATGCGCACATCCACCAGCTCGATGCCGTATTGCGGGATGATCTTTTGTGCTTCAGTCAGTATCGTGCGGGTGATCTCCTCCCTGCCGCGGGCAATCTCCCTTTTAAGCTCTTCTTCGCGCTCCTTTGGGATCTCCTTCAGGGCCTCGTCCTCGGGCACTTCCCACGATGCACTGCGCACGAGTTCCACGAGTTCGCTGCTCGACACCTGGTCGCGCACCACCGAATCGAGAATATCGTTCAAGCGGGACTGGGCGCCCTCTTCGCTGGCCACGTTCTCCAGAAATTTTTTCGCGTCGGCAATCCGCCATCGGGCGGTGGTGTCCACCCAGATGAACTCGCGCCCCTTGGTGGGAACCTGGTTCGGATCACCGTCCCAGACCAGCAGACGCTTTTCGAATCGCCGGACCTCCTGCACAAAGGGCAGTTTCATGTGCAGCCCCGCCTCGGTTACCGGTTCCCCAACAGGTCGGCCGAACTGCACGACAATGGCCTGCAGGCCCTCTTCCAATGTATATAGGCCACTATAGAGCACGATAACGATCACCACCGCTATCGCGATGATTACTGCTTTCAAGGTAAACTTCATGGCTGCCTCCCTTCTGCTGGTGGTTGCGCGCCGGACTCCAATGGGAGCCAGGGCACCATGGCCTTCTGGTCCTGATCCACGATATAGAGCCCTTTCATGTCTGACAGGAAACCGGTCATGGCCTCCAGGTACAGCCGCCGGCGCGTGACCTGCGGCGCCTGTTGGTACTGTCCTAAAATGGCCTCAAAACGGGTGGCCTCGCCTTCGGCCCGGTTGACGCGTTCCAGTGCGTAACCTTCGGCCTCGCTGATGCTTTGCGTAGCCACCCCCCGGGCTTTGGGGATTTCCCGGTTGGCCTGCTCCTGGGCCTTATTGATCGTTCGCTCTTTGTCCTGACGCGACTCGTTGACTTCATTGAAGGCCGGTTTTACCGTATCCGGCGGGGTCACATCCTGAAGTTCCACGGTAACCAGACGCACGCCGGACTCATAGGCCGTCAGGATTTTCTGGATCTCGGTTTTGGCTTCACTGGCCACCGCCACCCGTCCGGTGGTCAGCACATCGCTGCCCAGACGGTTGCCCACCGCCCGGCGCATGACCGCCTCGGTGGTATCGCGGATTGTTTTCGATGTGTCGCGGACCTGGAACAGGTAGCGGATCGGGTCTTCGATGCGGTACTGGATGATCCACTGGACATCGATGACGTTTAAGTCTCCGGTGAGCATCAGTGACTCGTCCTTGTAAGCGCCGCGCGTATCATAGCGGGTTTTTTCGCCGGGAACGGCGGACACCGTTCGAAAACCGAACTCCTCTTTGAGCACGCGGGCCGTGGGCAGCAGACGGACCTTTTCGATACCGTAAGGCAATTTGAAATGCAGTCCCGGACCGGCCGTGCGCATGACCTTGCCGAAGCGCTGTACAATGCCCGTCTCCTCGGGCTGGACGGTAAACCATGCGGTCCATAAGACCAACCACCACCACAACGGCGACAAGAATGAGGACCGGACCGCCTTTGAATCTTTTAAACTGCTGCCGAATTTTCTCCAGCACATCTTCCAGCGTCGGCGTGGATCCCCCTGGGGGTTGATTCCATTCAGTCATAACTTACCTCCTATTTATGAACCGATCTGCTTCATCGATGCTTGTTTGTTCAGGATGAATACCATTAACTCTGTATGGATTCTTGCTCCCCTTGCTCAAAGAATATGCAACTCGCATATCCTCCGGTAATGATAGCCGTAGATGGCCAGGGTAACCGCCAACGGAAGCAGCCGGGGTCTGCGCGCCAGGGTCCACGTCAACAGCCGCCAGTACTGGAACCTTTCTTTCCCCAACACGCCCAGCCGCAGGCAAGCGCGCCAAAACGCTAGGATTCGCTGCCAATCGACGGGAGTGGTCGCCGCCGGTCCCTTGAGTTCCTTTAAAATGCGTCTGACCCGCTGGTAATATTTACGGGGCGAGTAGATCTGTTGCATGATGGCGCGATAACCATCGATCAGCTTATCCAGCCCCATGGCAGGGATGATATTGGTGCGGCCATCCACATTGTCGCCGGAAAACTCCGTGCATACGCGCTGTTCTCGCGCAAGGCGTTCAAACAACCGGGTTCCCGGAGGGGCCTGGAGCATGCCCACCATGGCCGTTACAATGCCGCTTTGCTGAATGAAATCGATCTGGCGCTGAAAAATCGAGGGCGGATCACTGTCGAAGCCGACGATGAAGCCGCCCATAACCTGCAATCCGGAGCGGTGTATTGTTTTGACATCCTGGAGCAGATCCCTGTTTTTATTTTGGGTCTTGCAGCATTCGGTGAGGCTGTTCGCATCCGGCGTCTCGATGCCGATAAAAACCGAATCGAATCCGGCTTCGGCCATCATGTCCATGAGTTCGGGGTCATCGGCGAGGTTGATCGATGCTTCGGTAAAAAAGACGCATCCTTTTTTATCCTTGCGCCATTTGATCAGGGCCGGAAGCAAATGCTCCTTAAGGGAACGTTTGTTGCCGATAAAATTGTCGTCCACAAAAAAGATATTGCCGCGCCAACCCGCCTGGTAAATTGCGTCCAGTTCAGCAACTACCTGTTGCGGCGTTTTGGTGCGCGGCGTGCGTCCGAAAAGCGCCGTAATGTTGCAGAACTCGCAATTGAATGGACATCCTCTGGAGTACTGAATATTCAACGATGCATAGCGGCGGGTATCAATCAAGCCCCACCGCGGGATAGGGCTGCAGCGAATATCGGGATATTCTTTTGCCCGGTAGAGTTGCTTCGGGCATCCGTTTTTCAGATCCGTAAGAAATACCGGCAGCGTTGCTTCGGCTTCGTCCAAAACCAGGTGATCCACCTGCTCGAAATCGTATGGCTGCGCTGTGAAAAGCGGTCCGCCGGCCACGATTTTCAAGCCCTTGGCCTTTGCATCGGTCGACGATATGAACGGCCGACTTGCGCTGAACCGCCATTGCGCTGATAAAGGCCATGTCGGCCCATGCCAGATCGTCGTCGGTAAGACCGTTCACGTTCAGGTCGACAAGACGTATTTGAAATTGTTCCGGCAGCAGGGCCGCGACCGTGATCAGGCCAAGCGGTGGAAAGGCCGATTTCTTTCCGATGAAACGCAACGCGTGCGAAAAAGACCAAAACGTATCGGGAAATTTGGGGTAAATAAGGAGAATGTTCATTTGATAAGGCTCCTGTGCCCGCTCGGGTGGAGATTTGTTTGATTTTTTATGGTCTCTGATCGAATGAATGGCGTCCATTCCCTCTGAACGGGAAACCGTGAAAATCTGAATATCCAATGGTTCACATAAAAGCGCTTTGGTTCCCAACAAAATGCTGAAATGGTGAGACGCGATATGCTGATCCAGCGTCTTTACGGGTTTTCCACTCCTCCAGCAGGCAGAAACGGTTTTTGTCTTTGGTATCGCAAAAAACGCCATAGCTTATGCACCCTGCCTCCCTTTCCGTCGGCTTGATCATGGAAAGTAAGGGTTTGCATCATTTCCAGTTGTTTACTTGGGATTACGTTCATGGTGATTTTAATGACGATCATTATGGTAACCTCCCTGAAATGCCGACCTTTTCCATTAGCCCACGATTTCGAGCAAAATTCGTTTCTTTGCCTTAGCCGAAACGGCGCTCAATAGCGTCCGCAAAGCATCGGCTGTACGGCCCTGTTTTCCGATGACCTTGCCGATATCTGTTTTTGCGACGGTGAGCTCCAGTATTGAGGTGTGCATTTGTCGTGTAGTGCGTGTCATAAGCCGACGCATACTGCTGGCCTGCTTCTGCAGATAATTTGTTCTCTCTCATGTCTAACTCTCCTATTTTACTGCGAACGAGCGGTCGCATCGCTTGGGTGAAAGCCCTCCCCAAGAAAAAAATGGGGGTCTTTATATGTTATTGTTAAGATCAAACTTCGTGCCAAATCTTAACTATTGGATTTTTATTTCGCATCATGCTGATTTATAAAGGGAAACAAGCTATAGAGAATACTCACGGGCTACGATAATTATTCGCGGATGTCGGGGTCACATATAACCAATGGTCATATATGACCAATTCCAAGGAATTTCGGGCGGGGCTGACGGACGAAAGGGAAAATGAGGAATACTTTCACAGACGTGGTTATTCACAAGGCTCAAGCCGATGTTGCATTTGACGGAATCGTTTGGCCAGCAGATTGTCTCCGTGCATTAAGATTCAAGAGTGAAACATGTTTAATCTCAGACTACACAAGATGACCATCAGCGCTCATTTACATTAAAAGTTTCCTGGTCCGTAATAGAATCAGTAGTCTTCATAGTGGAGGGGTCTATAAATCAAGAATAGCAAATGTACTCTGAATTATAGTAGGATTCAATGATTGTGATCCTAATAGTGATGGCGTCGTAAAAAGTCCCATCTACCGCGTTGTAGTGATTTTTCAGATCCTCGGCATACTACATGTATGGCCTCGGCCCTGAAAAATCACTACGCCTTGTATATGAAACTTTTTACTTAGCCATCGCGCTACTTTTTACGAGTTCATCAATAGTGAATATTCAACGCTCGAAATTATCAAGGATACCTATGCAATACAAAACCTGATATAATCGATTCTCAAATAAAGAAGTATGCAAGTATCCTTAAATTGGCGATATGCTCGGAACCACACCATTAGAACCGTATTTCATCAAACCACAATATATTGTGTATCTTTCGAACGGTCTTGTTTCCAGATATTGGCAAGGTTACACTGGGTGACCTACTCTCCCTCCCGACTGCCATCAGAACGATCCCAAAACTGAGCTTGACATTATATACCACATTGTGGTACCTAAATTCTGAAGAATCAGCAAGGCTCTTTTGACTTTCAATGGAGCTGTTATCTGAAGTTTTAGGGCATAACAGCTGCGCACGTTCTACTTGGATTCACTACTGAAAAACTACATTTTCCGGATTCGGGTGGATATCTACACACCACAAAGCTAAATATTTTATGGACAGCAGAGAATTCTCGGTTATTCGTAAAGAGCTGAAAAAGACTCAAAAGCAATTGGCTCAGCTGCTGGGGACGTCGGTTAAAGCTGTTCACAGCTATGAACAAAGCTGGAGGTCTATCCCGCCAGCAGTTGAACGCCATATGCTCTTCCTGTTCGCCAAGATACAAGACGACATGAAGAGAAGAAAACAGTGCTGGCGCGTCAAGAATTGCCCGCCCGACTCCCGCAGAAAATGTCCAGCCTGGGAGTTTAAAGCTGGAGATTTGTGTTGGTTTATCAATGGAGTTATTTGTAAGGGAGGCGTTCACAAAGATTGGCACGATAAAATGAAGGTTTGCCGATCTTGTGAGGTTTTATCTTCGATACTGGACCAAACCCGGCACAAGAGCAATTGTCGAAGTTAAAAAAGGACTATAAAGAATAATTAAAGTTACCACTGCCTGGATAATATACATTCGGGAAAGATCCATAAACTTGGAAACAAGTTTTCTATGTCGATAAATAAGATACCATCGAGTTTTACCCGTCGTGACCTTTTGAAAACTGCCATTTTGGCAGGAGGTTCAACCGTTTTATTAGGTGCCCCTCTGACAGCCTACGTTATTGCACCATCACTAAAAAAGGGGGCCGGAAAGTGGGTCGATTTCGGATCTACAGATGCATTAGAGCCCGAGTCGTTCACCATGCTGTCTTATGAATTTATGATAAAAGACGGATGGCTGGTTTTACCCCAGAGGGGATTTGTTTGGGCATCAATAGGCGAAAACAAGAAAGTCACCGTATTTTCATCGACTTGCACTCATTTGGCGTGCAATGTCATTTGGAATGAAGAACAAAGGGTGTTCGAATGTCCCTGCCATTCTGGTCGTTTCAATGTAAAGGGTCAACCCATTGCAGGCCCCCCTACGAAACCTTTGAGGGTGCTGGAGTACCGCATTGAGGAGGGCAATTTAACCGTTCATTTGGCAAAATAACCCAAAAATGAAGGGAGGGTACAAATGCGTAAGCCATCTGTTATGATAATTATGGTGACCTTGATCGTTATGGCAACCGGTGTATTTATGCATCTAAACACCACTGCCGCCGCATCAAAAGAGGCTTTGAATGTCGTAAAAGTTGCAAATGGCCCGAATGGGCCAGTAGACTCCATTTGGGATGAAACCACCCCCATTAACATTGCTTTCGAAGGTAAGGAGAAATTCGCCGGCAAAAAGACCAGTGTTTCCACCAAAGCGTTATATACCTCTGAAGACATATATTTTTTGTTTAAATGGCATGACCCCACGCTGAGTGTAACCAAAGGGGCTTGGACCTATGATGGCCAAGCCTGGAGCCACCAAGAGGGCAATGAAGACCGAATTTCATTACTGTTTGAAATCAATCGGATCAACAACTTTGCCACCAAGGGTTGCGCCGTGGTCTGCCACGTACCGGCTGGGGCGCCCAATGCCAAAGAAGGCAAGTTTGGAACTAAAACTGCTGCGGAGAAAGGGGACCTATGGCATTGGAAAGCGGCCCGTTCAGACCCGGCCGGTTTTGCCGACGATACCTGGGTTACACAGATTAGTGAAAAAGAAGGAGGACGAAAGAGTGACGCCGGTGAAGGTGGCGATAAAAAAAATATTGCCGAAGACAAATCGAAACCGATGTATATGCTTGGACCAGGTAAAGAATTAGGCAAGAACAACATCCTGATGGCTGCCGATGCAGTTGATATTTCAGACAACGCCATGTTCAAGTCGGGCGACACCTTGACCTACCGCATGCCTAAAATGCCCAAAGGATCAAGGGCCGACATCAAAGCTATGAGCCAATATTCTGATGGCACTTGGACGGTCATGCTGTACCGAAAACTGGACACAGGCAATGATGACGACGTGGCTTTTAATACGCGAAAAAATTATAACTTCGCCATGGCCCTCTTCGACGATTCCGGTGATGAGGATTCATATGATTCCGACGTGCTAACCTTGAGTTTCAAACGTTAATATCAAGCTCCAAGGGAATCGATCTTGGAAAATAGTGACCGGAATACTTCAGAACCAACGCTGCAGAAACTTGGTTTGGAGGATACATTATTACGGCTCCAAACCTTTAAGGTTGTTTCTGACGCCATTTGCTGGCACCGGATTTTCGGTGCAACCCTGATTGCATTGGTTATCTTACTGTTTTTATCGGGCGCTTTTTTGGCACTTTATTATTCTCCGGCACCTGGCGCTGCTTACGACAGCGTTGATTTTTCCCTGTACACAGTCCCGTTCGGTGCCGTCATCAAAGGTATCCACCATTACGGATGGAACCTTATGCTGATTGTCATGGGCCTTCACATGGTGCGCGCCTTTATTGTGGGCGCCTACAAACATCCCCGGCAACTGGTTTGGTTGACGGGGGTGGTCCTCGTAATAATTGTCCCTTTATTTATTATCACGGGGGATCTCCTGCCCTGGGATCAGAAAGGCTACTGGTCAACTCAGGTAAGACTGAGTATTATCGCGACTGTCCCTCTTATTGGGGACTTCTTAGTACAACTTTTACAAGGAGGGCCATTGACGGGTATTGTAGCTCTTACCAGATTTTATGTACTACATATCCTTTTTATCCCCGCCTTGTTTCTTTGCATTGTTGTAATGCATCTTCATTTGATTCGATATAGAGGGTTGTCAGATCCTTTGTGGAGTAAGAAATCCTTGCGATCATCGGTCAGATTTTGGCCTATTATCATCAATCGATGGCTTTTTTTATTCCTTATTCTCACTATCCTGCTGGGATTCATCTCATGGTACTGGCCAGCCCCTCTGGGAGATCCGGCCGATCCGACCGACAGTACGTTCATTCCCAAACCAGAATGGTGGGTCCTATTTCTGAATCAATTAGTCGCCATATTTAAGGGCCCGTTAACTCCCATAGGGTCAACGATTGTGCCTGCGGGGCTTGTTTTGGGACTAATCGCATTACCTTATCTGGATCGCTCAAAAAGCAGGCATCCATTACAGCGGAAAACGATCTTTGCAGTGGTTTTTATCATAATCGCTGCGTTGGTAGCATTGTCAGCAATGGGATATATTGAACATTTTGGCTCCGATGCGGTAAATTAGCTCCGGTTTTTGAGGTGGCTTATGAAAAAAATCAAACGCACCTACCTATTAATGGCAATAGGCCTCAAGATTGCATTGTTGATTTTACCGGGTAACAGCCTGTCCGATGATGGTATTTTGGAAATTACTGCACAGTATCGCCATGCTGCTCCGGCTGGAATCGACGATGAAGTTTGGCAGCAGATACCCTTCATTCAAATTCCGATTGAGGGGCGTGGGGAGTCGGTGAATATAAAAGGAACTGTTAACACTAAGGTGGTATATACGGACCTCGAGATTTTCTTCCTCTTAAAATGGAATGACCCAACCCGAAGTATTGTTAAACAATCATGGCAGTTTGATGGTCAAGAGTGGGTTCATATGCAAGGCAATGAAGACCGGCTTGCAATTCTTTTTGAAGTCACCCGTATCGATAAGTTTGCAAGTCGTGGCTGTGCCGTGGTTTGCCACAGCCCTCCAGACGCAAAGCGATCACAATGGAAATTGGCTACCCGCAGTTCAAAAGAAAAAGGTGATCTGTGGCATTGGAAAGCTGCACGCTCGGACCCTTATGGATACGCAGATGACGCTTGGTTGACTATTGCTGGAAACCCATCTGGATCATATCGAGAAACTGGCCGCCGAAAGGATGCCGGCACTGGCGGGGATATCAACAATCAAACGCTTGACGGTAGAAAACCCCTTTATCATCAAAATCCAAAGATTGAGCCATCGGCACCAGGCTTTCTCTTGTGGGAAGAAGCTACGCCTATCGAAGAATACACGCAATTTCAATTTGGTACGATCATCCCCTACCGGCTTCCAATTAATCCAAGCGGATCCAGAAATGATGTAAAGGCACAGAGTGCCTATGAGAATTCGGAATGGGAATTGATGCTGTCGAGAAAATTGAACACCTTTCATGAAGATGATGTACAATTCAATCCATCTAAACGTTATAGTTTTGCCATGGCTGTTTTCGACAATTCTGGAGCAGAACATTCAAAAGCAACACGGGCCATGGTTTTGAGATTTCAGCGACAATAGAATCAAGTTTGAGATAATATCTCGAATCCGTATATTTTTACTCCACATACTATTTGTCGCAGGTTACTGTATCCTAAGCACAACAATCAAAGGTCCTGAACCCCTCAACAATACCCCCTGAAAGTTTCAGGGCCTTACAAAAAATCTCGCCATACCATATATTGTGGTTTCAATATTTTGTGTCCAAAACCGACGATGTCTCCAACATATCTGTAATTTAGTCTGACCTGTGATATGATCGACATGTCTGCTTCGATAAATTTATGAAAATTATTTGGAATGCCGCATAAACTTGAATCTTAATATGTATGTCAGTTTGAATCCTGCTCTTTAACGTCTGGCTCACGGGCCGCACGCTGCTTCTCTGCCCTTTACCTTGCCTAAAACCTGATTACTCTTTCACTTGCGTATGTGTCGACAACTCAAGTGAGGGTGACAACCATATGGACATCTGGATCGTCAGCGCCATCCTTCTGCTGACACTCTATTTCTTGGTGTCGGAGAAGCTTTCGGTCGATGTGACCGCTATGTGTATTATGGCCTTGCTGGCCCTGACGGGTATTCTCAGCCCGGTGGAGGCGGTGGCCGGCATTGCCAACCCGGCCGTGATCACGGTGGGAGCCATGTTCCTGATCAGCCGGGGGTTGATTCGCACCGGCGCCGTGGATTATCTGAGCGCAAAGGTTGTCACCATCGCCCGGGGCAGGGCCAAGATAGCCATGCTGCTGGTGCTGCTGACAGCGGCGGTCAGTTCGGCCTTCATCAACAACACCCCCGTGGTGGTGCTCTTTATCCCCGTGCTGATCAGCATGTGTTGCCGCTTCGGCTACAGCCCCTCCAAGTACCTGATCACACTGAGCTATGTCTCGATCCTGGCGGGCACCAGCACCCTCATCGGCACCTCCACCAACATCTTGGTAAGCGATTTGAGCAGCCAGTACGGCTTCGAGCCCTTCGGCATGTTCGAACTGGCCCCTCTGGGGGTTCCGCTGGCTGTGGCGGGTTTCGTCTTTCTCTGGTTTGCGGCGCCCCGCATCATGCCCGACCAGGCCCATCCGGCCTGTGAGCTGGAAAGCGGCGAACGTAAAACCTATCTGGCCGAGTTGAAGATCCCGGCTGACAGCACCATGGTCGGTATCAGCCCTGAATCGGCCTTTAAGAAGAGTCACCCCAGCATTGACGTGATCGAGGTGATTCGCCAGCGCCATGTCTATTATCCCGGGCGAGAACGGCTCTTCATCGAGCCCGAGGACCTACTGTTGGTCAAGGGCAGTGCCAGCGACTTGTTGCAGCTCTATGAAACTGAAGGGACCCATCTGCCGCTAGCCCCGGTCCCGATCAATTCCCCGGCAAAAGCCCGGCCGACCTGGTGACGGTGGAGATGGTGATTCCGCCCCAATCGCCGCTGGTGGGGAGAGCGCTCACCGATACTTACCTGCTGCGTGACCCCAACTATCACGTAATCGCGGTGGAACGTAGCGGGTCACATTATGGCCGACGCAGTTTGCAGGAGATGACGCTTAAGATGGGCGACATTTTGCTGGTGACGCTCCCCTGGGATGAGATGGATGCCTTGCGCGGTAGAGGCGATGTGATGGTGGTGGAGGATGTGCAGCAGCAGATTGTGAAACGACGAAAAGCCGGTGTGGCAGCGCTGATTTTCGCCGCCATGGTGATTGCGGCCAGCACGGGCGTGCTCAACATCATGGTGGCGGCCTTGAGTGCCACGGTTTTGATGTTTCTGAGCGGGTGTCTGCAGCCGCGCGACGCCTATCGCTACCTGCAGGGCGACGTGTTGCTACTGATCGCGGGCACCCTGGCCCTGGGCGCCGCTATGCAAAAAACCGGGGCCAGCCAGCTCTACGCCGGCTATTTTCTGAAGATGCTGGAAGGGATGCCGCCGGTGGTGGTGCTGGCGGGATTTATGCTGCTGACCAGCATCAGCACCCAACTGCTCAGCAACAACGCCACGGCCGTGCTGCTGACACCCATCGCCGTGGCCACTGCCTTGGGGCTTGGCGTCAATGCCAAGCCGTTCATCATGGCGGTCTGTTTTGGAGCCAGCGCCTGCTACGCCACGCCCATCGGTTATCAGACCAACCTGCTGGTCTACGGGCCGGGCGGGTATCGTTTCAGCGACTACTTGAAGCTGGGCATCCCCTTGAACCTGCTGGTCATTGCGGGCGGTAGCTGGGGGATCCCGCTTATCTGGCCATTTTAGGCCAGGTCAGCGCTTATCGTTCCGGGAATGAATCCGCCAGCGCTTCATTGA
This sequence comes from uncultured delta proteobacterium, assembly GCA_963783425.1. Lineage (GTDB taxonomy): Bacteria > Desulfobacterota > Desulfobacteria > Desulfobacterales > QNYZ01 > CAWANO01. The sequence continues at coordinate 46,514 of CAWANO010000013.1, read as the reverse complement.
CAAAGGCGATGGCCGCTTCGCTGGCCAGGATGCCCACATGGGTTTCGTCCAGGCCGCGTACATGCAAGGCATCGTCCTGAGCGCGTGGGTCGAGCTGGCTGGCAATTTCCACCACACCGTCGTTATTGGCCATGAACCGGCTGCGTTCGCCACGAAAGCTAAAGAGCAGGTAGTAGGGCACCTGAGGGGTTAAGGGATCGGCGAAGATGGCTTCGATAAAATCGCTTTGCGGGGCCACGTCGTGCCAGCTTGGGATCGCTTGGGGTGCCCTTTCAACCCCTCTTGCGGCCATCCTGACACCACCCCAGGGAGCTGAAATGGAGACAAAGGCGCGCACTGTGCCCAAGCCGTCGTCGATCAGGTGTTTGAGGATAAAAGCCCGCGCCACCAATCCGCCCATGCTATGGGCCACCACCCCCATGCGATCGAACCGGTAATCCAACTGCAGCTGTTTGACGATTTGGTTTAGGCCGTTGGCGATCTGGTTCAGGCGCATGCCGCTGGGATAAAAGACCACCCAGGGTTGGTAACGATCGGGGTCGAGGCTTTCGGCTATGGGCCTCCAGGGGCGCGGCGTACCGCCGGCGCCGTGCACGAATAGAATGGGAATTTTTTTGCGATCGAAGGGCACCATGAAAAAGACCCCGGCGCCGTGGGTTCTGAGAAAGGTCATGGGTCTCCACAGGCCGGTTACGCCCTGTTCATCGTCGAACATGGGATCTTCCCAGCGGGCTAACTGCCCCCTTCTAATCAGCGCGGCCGGCATCTCGGCCACAGCGCCCACCGACGTTTCCACGCCGGCCAATGGAAACTCGCCGGGAGCCAAGTCGAAGTTCAGCACGGACCAGGTTGCTGGGCGGGCTTGGCCCTCCGCTAAGTTTTTGACCACAATGTCGTCCGGTTGCCCCCAGACACCGGTCGGCTCACCGGGGTCGTGGCGCTGGTTGCTGTTGAGATCTTCCACTCCGGCTAGCAGATAGGTGCCGGGAGTGACGATGAAAGAGAAGTTGCCGTTGTTGTCGGGAAGGGCGTAGCGGATCAATTGCAAGGTCTCGCCTTGCTTGGCATAAAGCAGCACGAAGACATCACCCTGGGCACGGGCGATACCCACCACGCGTCCCTTGAGTCCGAAGCTGTTATCTTTTTCTTCCAACTCCCTTTTCAGTTCACCGAACATACAGCCGGCGGCCAAAGCCATCCATGCCACGACCAACAAGGTCGCTAGCGAGCCCCTTCTAAGCCACTGGTTGCGATAGTGATGCGGTTTTGATTTCACGATGGCAATCCCTTCATTGGCATGCATTGGTGGTTTTGATTTTATTGGTATGATCAAATGGTTGGGGGAAATTTTCCTAAAGTAGTTGGGCCGCTTCTGGGCCGCACCCGTTGGTGTCAGAGACCTGTGCGACGCGTTGTATGCCCGCGTATTTGCGCTTCAAATGTAGACCAAAAAGAGATAAAGGTCAAAAGGCAAAGGGTGGCGGCGGTCACGCGGACCCATTGAGGACTAACGATTCTTAAGTGCCGTCGGTTTGATAATGAACACCACCAGGCAATTTACGAAGTGGCTCATCAGGTTTTCAAAGGAGATACTATGAAAAAGCCCCCAATTGTCAGTTGACAGTTGAACGTCGCTGGACGTAACCGTTAGTTGGAGTACGAAAAACAACTAACCAAAGGGGGCAAGAATGATTTACGTCGGAATGGACATCAGTAGCAAGAGTTTTATGGTACACGCGATCAATTCCAAAAAGAAAGTGGTTTTTAACAGTGAAATCAAACCGACCCTCGGTGGCCTGCGACAAATGATCAAGGACCTGGGCCGACAAACCAAACTGGTGGTGTTTGAAGCTGGCAATCAGCTCAAGTGGGTGGCGTTGGAATTGAAGCGAATCAAGGGTGTACACCTTCATGTGGTCCATCCTAATGAGATCAAATGGATCAGTCAAAGCAGCGCCAAAACAGACAAGATCGATGCCCGCAAACTGGCCCAGCTGGCCAGGGGTGACATGCTGCCGCGCAAGGTGCACATCGTCGAGGGGCAGGTGCGTCAATTACGCGAATTGATCAGCGCACGGCATACGCTTCAAAGCAAGCGGGTGGCATTGATCAACAGCATCCGAGGTTGTTTAAAACAGGAAGGTTATCGGTTGCCGGAAAAGTTTTTTAATCACGTCAATTGGCGGGTGCATCTTGAGCGCATGCGCTTGGCCGACACCCAGAAGATTATCTTGAGCAGTTACATGACCAGCATCGAAAGCCTGCACAAAGCCGAGTCAGAGTTGACCAGCCAAATATTGGCAATTGAAAATGAGGATATCCAGCGGTTGCAGAGTATTCCCGGGATCGGGGAGCTTTCATCCCGGGTGATCATAAGCGCCGTTGATAAGGTAGATCGTTTTGACAGTAAAAAGGCTATCGCCAAGTACGGTGCATTAACGCCACGGATTTATCAAAGCGGTGGGGTGACCCATTTAGGACGAATCAGTCGCGACGGCCGGCACGAGATCAGACGGGTGCTACTGCAATGCGCCCACACGGTGGCGCGCATGAAAAGTTATGAGGCCAGGCCGTTGAGGCTGTTTTACGAGCGAATAAAGCAGCGGCGTGGCAAGAAGATTGCAGTCGTAGCCTTAGCGCGTAAGTTGCTGACAATTGCTTATGGGGTTCTCAAAAGTAGTACTACATATGATCCGAAAGTACTAAATCCCAAAGCCGCTTAATTGGTATCTATAAGGTGAAGTTCAATAGCATTAATGGTCCACGCAATAAGGTAAGCCCGCATAGGCCTTGACCCGGCCAAGTCGCTCTGGAGATTGGGACGCCTTATTTGAACCAGAATGTTGAGCATAAAGCTCGAATGGGAGGTTAACGTGACCATTAACTGGGGATAGCTATGAGTTGAGTACGTGCAGCTCAAGAGGCGTTGTCCTTAAAAAAACCCTAACAAGCGAAGTTAACTGTTGACTTTCGCTTTTTCATGGGAGGCGTCACATGGATTTCGGGATCAACGGCAAGATAGCCCTGGTGGCGGCCGCCAGCCGGGGTTTGGGCAGGGGCTGTGCGCAGCAATTGGCCGCCGAGCAATGCCGCGTGGCGATTTGCGGGCGTAACGGCGACACCGCCGAGCAGGCTGCTCGAGAAATCGCCGCTGAAAGCGGGTCGGAGGTGGTGGGGTTTGGCGCCGACGTGAGCCAGGCGGATGATGTGTCTCGCTTGCTGGCCGATGTGCGGCAGGCCCTGGGGGACCCGGATATTGTGGTAACCAATGCCGGCGGCCCGCCTCCAGGGACTTTTGCCAGCACGGATCTGGCGGCATATCAAAAGGCGCTCGATCTCAATCTCATGAGCGCTGTTCGCATTATTCACGACGTTACAGCAGCCATGCGCGCCAAAGGCTGGGGCCGCATCATCGCCATCACCTCGATCTCCGTCAAACAGCCCATCGGCACCTTGCTGCTGTCCAACATGGCTCGGGCCGGGCTGACCGGCTTTCTAAAAACCATCGCCACGGAGCTGGCCCCCCACGGCATCACCGTCAATGCCTTATTGCCCGGCACCCACAACACGTCCCGAATTGAACAACTGTCCCGGCACCGCGCCGAGCAGGAAGGCAAGACCATAGAGGCGGTGGTTGACGAGATGAAGGCGTCCAACCCCACCGGCACCGTCGGCGATCCGGCCGATTTCGGTGCCGCGGCCGCCTTTCTGGCCAGCCAGCAGGCGCGCTATATCACCGGACAGAACCTGCTGGTCGACGGCGGTAATTACCGGGGTTTGCTTTAAGCCGGCCTCATGGTGGATGGCCATCGCGCTACTTTTTAGGAGTTCATCTACGAGTTCATCATGGTGGGTTCCCAAATAGAATCCGATGGAGGGCAATCATGTTTCGAAAAAAAGATACGGCTGAGTCCCGACAACTATTAGAGGGCATCGACTTGACGACGCTGGTTCACGGCCAGAAGACGCTGATGGGCCAGTTTAAACTTAGCAAGGGTGCCAAAATCCCAAGCCACGCGCATCCCCATGAGCAGACCGGGTTCATGGTTTCGGGCAAGCTGCGGTTCACCGTGGATGGCGAGGTGGTGGATGTGGCGACCGGGGACAGCTAGTGTCTGCCCGGCGGCGTTGAGCATTCGGCCGAAGCGCTGGAAGATGCCGTGGTGATCGAGGTTTTTTCGCCGGTGCGCGACGATTACCTGCCGTGAACCCCAGGTGGAACGATTCGGGTGCACTGTCGATGACATCGGGGCGGCTAGGGTGACAGGTCTCTGTAGGGATCGACGTCATAGCGTTTCATCTGTTTCCACACCGTCACGCGGCTGACACCCAATAGGCGGGCGGCTTCGGAGCGGTTGCCGTGGGCTTTTTTGAGAGCCTCGATGAGGGCCTCTTTTTTGCGGTCGTCTACCGGCCGGCTCTTTTTGGGTGCTTCCCGACATTCCAGGAGTGCGCCGACAATCTTGGGCGGTAGATGCGGCACGTCGATACCGCCGCTGGAGCAGAGCACGAAGGCGTACTCGATGACATTGCGCAGCTCCCTGACGTTGCCCGGCCAATCGTAAAGGGTCATCTTTTCCATGGCCTCGGGGGTTAGGCCCAGGATCTTTTTGCCGCTTTTTTGGTTGTTGCGGCGGATGAAGTTCTGGATAATCATGGGGATGTCTTCAATGCGATCGCGCAGCGGCGGGCAGGCGATGGGAAAGACGTTGATCCGAAAGTAGAGATCCTGCCTGAATTTACCCCGGGCGATCAGGTCTTCCGGGTCCTTGTTGGTGGCCGAGATAACGCGCACGTCGACCTTGATGGGGGTATGGTCGCCAACCCGTTCGATCTCCTTTTCCTCGAGGGTGCGCAGCAACTTGACCTGAATTGCCAGCAGGCATGTCGCCGATTTCGTCGAGAAAGATGGTGCCTTCGTGGGCCGCCTCAAAACGGCCCACGCGCGTTTTTTCAGCCCCGGTGTAGGCCCCCTTGGTGTGACCGAAGAGCTCGCTTTCGAGCAGGTTTTCATTGAGTGCCGCGCAGTTGACCTTGATAAATGGGTTTTCGCGGCGGGCGCTGCTTTCGTGGATGGCGCGCGCCACCAGCTCCTTGCCGGTGCCGCTTTCGCCGGTGATGATGACGGGGGCGTCGGTGAGGGCCACATTTTCCACTCAGCTCGAACAGGTTTTGCATGGGCGCGGACTTGCCGATGATGCCGTGGTAGCCGTTCTCCATCTGCAGGTTCTTGCGCAACATCGATATCTCCATCTGCTGCCGTACCAGCTCCGACATGTCGGTCAGGGTCTCCACCGCCCCGATGATGTTGCCTTGCGGGTCGCGCAGGATTGAGGCATTTTTAATCACGTTCACCGAACGGTTGTCCTTGTTGGTGATCAGGCATTTCTTGGCTTTCACTTCGCCTTTGGCATAGAGGCCGCACCATTTCTCGGCCAGACCTTGGCCGAAAATGTCGCAACCGGTGCAATCGAGCACCCGGCACGATTGGCCGACCAGTTCCGCCGCCGTGTAGCCGGTGAGCCGTTCGGCGGCGGGGTTGAGGGCCAAAATCTTTCCCGAGGGGTCCACCACCATCACGCCATCCTGGAGCGTGTCCACAATGGTTTTCCAATAGCGCGAAATATCCATGAGCCTCCCACTGTTGCCACGGGTTTACATAAAGTTAACATCTGTTAATATAATTCGCATCTCCCCTAAATCAAATCAACTCGGAAGATAATATAACCATTTGTAATCACGATAAATTACAAGATCGCACCATATTTGGTACGGTTGTTGCTTCATCTGTAGCCCAGCCGAACAGGCTGATGGGATAGGGCGATGATGAAAAAGGTGCTGCACATATTGAAATCCGAGCCTGATGAGATCGTCATCCGGGTGATCGAGGCCCTTGCCGGCGAGGAAGGTGCGGTGGTGGTCAACCTTTACAAGGATCAGATCTCCGGAGCCACCACCAACTGGTCGCGCCTGGTGGATGATATTTTCGCCTACGACCAGGTGATCTGCTGGTGGTAAAACCGGCTGGAAATCATCGACTGTGGCACAATCAGCAGAATAACCCCCAAGTAGGTAGCGTCCTTCAGGCGGAATCAGGAAACGACCAAGCGATGAGTGGTTGCGGCAAACTGAGTATACTGGTGCAATCTGATCAGCATTTCGATTTTGTGGAGCAACTGGCCACAGCGGCATTCGAGAAAGGAACGCAGGTCAAGATCCATATGTTCGGCAATGGGGCAAGATGCGCTGATTTGCCGGCCCTATCGGCCCTGGCGGGGTTTGTCCAGATCACCATCTGCAGCGACAGTTTCAAGAAATTGTGCCAAGGCAAGGCCGCGTCGCTGCCGAGATCGGTAAGGCTGGTGCAACCCCAGCAGATCAGTGAGATCGTGCAATGGTGCGATCGTAGCGTTGTCTTTTAATAGGCACCTTTCAAAGCCGGCCAGGAAGGCACTTGCAATTTAAGGTTAACATTTGTTAACATCCTGCGTGTTCTTGCTGCCGCGGGGATGTTCATCGTTACAATCTTGAAATACAAGTGAATACAGAATGTTACATCCTCTTATGGTCGACGTCAATGAATTGGCACCCAGATTGCATTAACCAAAAATCATATCAAAAATCACAACTTTTCGAACCTTGTGTTCACCGATAATCCCGTAAACCCATTCAATGCTAACTTAAGAAAGGAGTTCGAGAGAGATGAGAAAAACCATTACCGCAGTTCTGGCTTTATTGATGACCGTTTGTTTCGTGGGCGGCGCGTTGGCCATGGAGCAGGGCAACAAGCGCAAGGGCAAATACACCTACCGCAAGGTCTACCAGGCCTGCCATGAGCGTGGGGCGGTGGAAACGCCCAAACCCGCATTGAACCCGGACGCCAAAACCCAGGCCGAGTGGGAAGCGATGTTCGATGCCCGCGCCTTCGAAGAGTTTGGCTGCGAGGAAGAGTGGGCGCAGCTTTCCGATGAGGATGTAACCGATATTTTCACATACCTGCACGCCCACGCCTCGGATTCACCGACGCCGGCCAAATGTAAATAGAGGCTTTCGGCCCGAGACCCTGTGTGTCTAAAAATGATGAAAACAGAATCTTTAGAAGGAGAGCCCCATGAAGTACCATAAACGCTTTTCTATGGCTATGGCCGTCATCTTGATGATGGCGTTGCTCAGTGCCTGCGCATCGACCCAGAAGACGGAGATGGCCCAGGAGACCGCCGAAACCCCTGCCTGGATGTTTCACGACATCGTGGACGCGCAGTTTGTCAAAGCGAACGTCCAGATACCCATGCCTGAAAATGTGATGATCATCGATTCGCGGCCCTTCAAACCCAAGTTTGTCGCAGGTCACATTCCCATGGCGGTCAACATCCCGGACACCCAGTTCGACAAGATGGTTGACCAACTGCCCCAGGACAAAGCGGCGCTGCTGATTTTCTATTGCGGCGGCCTCGAGTGCAAGCTCAGCCATAAATCAGCCGCCAAAGCTGAAGCGCTGGGATACACCAATGTGAAGGTGTTTGCAGAAGGGTTTCCCGGCTGGATGAGCGTAGCCGGCAACTATGCGGCTGTCGATACGGCCTGGGTGCAGAAACAGATCGAGAGCGGCAGCGACATGGTGCTGGTGGACTCGCGGCCGAAGCGTAAAAAATATGACCAGGGCCACATCCCCACCGCCATCAGCATCCCCGACATGGACTTCGACAAGATGACCGACCAGCTGCCCGAGGACAAGGCCACGCTGCTGGTCTTTTATTGCGGCGGCTTTAAGTGCAAACTGAGCCACAAGTCGGCTGAAAAAGCCATCGCCCTGGGGTACACCAATGTCAAGGTCTTCGCCGCCGGCTACCCGGCCTGGAAAGCAGCGGTTGGCGGCTCGGCAGGCGGCGCGGCGGCTGCCACCACCGTAGCTGCCGCCGGCGCGGCCGGTGCCTCCCAGATCAAGGCCGGTGCCGAAGAGGGCAGTATTGATATCGAGTACTTTAAAAAGATGATGGCCGAAAGTCCGGACGATGTTCATCTGATCGATGTACGCGACCCGGATGAGTTCGCCAACGGCACGCTCAAGGGCGCCGTTAACGTTCCCGTGGACACCCTGGAGGAGAAGATTGCCTCCCTGCCGACGGACAAACCGATCGTTTTTGTGTGCGGCACCGGCGCGCGCAGCGGCGAGTCTTTTTATATGGTTCAGGACTTGCGCCCGGAACTCAAATCCGTCTACTATGTGGATGGCGAAATGACCTTCGGTAAGGACGGCTCTTTCACCATCACCAAGCCTGGTTCATAATGGCCCGGGATCTTTGCTAAGGCGTCTCTTTTGGATATTGCCATGGTCCAGGGGGCATCTACGCAAGGGTCTCAAGCCAAAATGCCGCCGCTCATCGCGCGGCCGGCCAATGCCGCTCAACGGGATTTGCCCGTCCGGGGCAATCTCCAGGCGGGCGGGCATGGCGATGGTTGCGGCGGCATATGAGCCGTATTGATCACCGGTTGGAGAGGATTTCGGAAAGCAAAGGAAAACCCATGCAACGACTTAATGCGCACCCTTTTCTGAACGGCCTCCTGGGACTCATGGTTGCGACCTGTTTCTGTCTCACATTGCCGGCCCTGGCCGGCGCTGCCGAGGAGGAGCAGGCCCCGGGCCGCACAATGGCCCAACAGGCCACCAAAGAGGATAAGCTCTGGATCACCACCGACCATAGCCAACTAGAGGCCCTCAAGAAACCCTTCCGGTCAGGGCCCGAGGTTACCGAAGCCTGTATCTCTTGTCACTCCGAGGCCGGCGAGCAGTTTCACGAGACCATTCACTGGACCTGGTTGGCGCATAAGAACGAAAGAGGCGCCCAGATGGGCAAGGCCGGTCTGTCGCTGAACAACTTCTGCATTTCGGCCAACGCCATGGACGACAAGGGCTGCATGTCCTGCCACCCGGGCTGGGGTACCAAAACCGAGGCGATCAACTGCCTGGTGTGTCACGGCCGTAAACAGATCAACTGGGAAGAAGCCTTCGAAGACTTCAACGCCTTTGTGGTGGAAGAGGACCAGGACTCCAAGGAACTGGCGGCAGAAATCCAGGCCGAAATCCAGTCGGCCGTGCAACAGGTGGGGCGCCCCACCCGCCAAAATTGCGGAGGATGCCACTTCAAGGGTGGTGGCGGTGACGGGGTCAAACACGGTGACCTGGATACCTCGCTTACAAAACCCAGCAAATCCCTCGATGTTCACATGGGCGTTGACGGGCAGAACTTTGATTGCGTGCGCTGTCACACCACCGTATTGCACAATGTGGCCGGTCGAATCTACACGGCCCCGGCATACACCCACCGCAAAAGCCTGATCGAAGACGACCTGACCGCCAAGATCACTTGTGAGTCGTGCCACAGCAGCACGCCCCACAACAAGGGCTCAAAGGCCAACGACCATACCGACAAGGTGGCCTGTCAAAGCTGTCACATTCCCACCTTTGCCCGGGTCAATCCCACCAAGATGTCCTGGGACTGGTCCAAAGCCGGCAAGCTCAACGACGAGGGCAAGCCTTTCAAGCAGAAAGGCCCCTTCGGCAAGGAGGACTATCTGACCATCAAAGGGCAGATGAAATGGGATAAAGACGTCACGCCGGAATACTTCTGGTTCAATGGTTCCATCGAATCCCTGACGGCGGCCGACACCATCGATCCGGGCCAGACCGTTGTGCTGAGTCATCCGGTGGGCGATCTTGGGGATGAAAATGCCCGTATATTTCCCTTCAAGGTGCACCGCGGTGTGCAGCCCTACGACAAAATCCACAACAGGCTGCTGACACCGTTGCTCTCGGGACCCAATGGCTACTGGCAAACGCTCGACTGGCAGGAGGCCTTGGCCCTGGGTAGCCAATCATTGGGGCTGGAATTTTCGGGCGAGTTTGATTTCGTCCACTCCACCTTTGTCTACCCGACCACCCACATGGTGGCGCCCAAGGAAAATGCGGTTTCTTGCGAGGAGTGCCACACCGGCGAGGGCAGCCGCATGGCCACGCTGGCCGGGTTTTACATGCCGGGCCGTGATGGTGCCGGATTTGTCGACTCCATCGGCTGGATCATGGTTATGGGTGCTCTTGTGGGTGTTTTTATCCACGGTTTGGGGCGTGTCTTTACCAGCGGTAACGGCAGGAAAGGGGGGAGTAGTTCATGAGTGGAAAAATGACCAATATTTACCTGTATACCCGTTACGAGCGGTTCTGGCACTGGCTGCAGATGGCTCTGATCCTGGTGCTATTGGTGACCGGATTCGAGGTGCACGACAAGTATACCCTGCTCGGTTACGAAACGGCCGTGACTGTCCACAACTATGTAGGTCTGGCCTGGCTGATTGCTTTTGCCTTTTTTGCCTTCTGGCTCTTTACCACCGGTGAATGGCGCCAGTACGTGCCCACCACCGTCAAGATGCTCAGCGTGATTCGCTACTACGCTTACGGGATTTTCAGGGGCGAGTCGCATCCGTTCCCCAAGCGCAAGGAGGCCAAGCACAACCCCCTGCAGCGGCTGACCTATCTCTCCCTGGCGGCCATTTTGCTGCCGATGCAGATGACAACCGGTTTCCTCTACTGGGGTTACAACTCGTGGCATGCCTGGAACCTGAGCGCCCTGTCGCTCAAACTGATCGCCTGGGTCCACATGTTCGGGGCCTTTTCGATTCTCACCTTTCTGGTGGTTCACATTTATATGACGACCACCGGGCACTCCCTGTTCGCGCACATCAAGGCCATGATCACCGGCTGGGAGAGCGTGGAAGAGGGTGTCGATATCGAGGATTGGGAGAAGAAGCGGCAGAAAAGAAAATTCGGCACGACCTGACGGCAGAATAGACGTGTAGTGCAACCAAAACCGGCCCTTTTGCGGGGGCCGGTTTTTTTACGACTTTTGTTGCCGGTGCCAAATAGTGATTATCTTAACCATAAACCCCAGCATCAAGCAGTGGCGACTCGCCCGCGGGTGCTATCTCTGGTCGAGGAGGGAATGAAATGGAAAACGTGTTGTTGAAACGAAGCCTTCAAGCTGCGTTGATCTATATTTTTGTCTTCCTGTCGGCTGCGGCGGTGGCTATGGCCAGGGACGCGACCATATCGGGAAGCATTATCGGCGGCTATCGTGTGTTGCCGGTGGATATCTCTTCACAAAAACTTCACTTTACCGTGTATCGCGGCGATTACATCAAGTTTGATCTAAATCCGTCGATTGCCGACCCAATTTTGGCCATCCCCGACCTCAATATCGAGGAGAGGCTTCCTGCTTCGGTAAACGAATCCCCCTATTTTAAAATGAAAACGAGCGGCAATTTCGCCTTTTCGTTGGGAGAGATGAGCGGTGTTATCGAGGTGGTCGACTTCGACCGGCCCAACTACCGGGAGGTGACGGCCCAGGAGGCGGCCGAGCTCATCGCCAAAACGGAACCGCTGGTGTTGGATGTGCGCACGCCAAAGGAGTATCAGCAGGGGCACCTGGAAAGCTCAGTGCTGATACCGCTTCAGGAGCTTCAAACGCGTTGGCCGGAGATCGCCGACTATCGGAACCAAGATGTGTTGATCTATTGCGCCACCGGCAATCGTAGCACCGTGGCTTCCAAGATCCTCATCGACAGCGGTTTTAAGCGCATCGTCAATATGCGCCATGGTATCGTGGACTGGGCCCGGCGGGGCCTGCCGTTTGTCCAATAGGTTGGTTGCCGAACGATGGCAAAGCGCCAGGTGCTCCCGATGCCGTCGGGCCTAATGCTGCCATGCGGCTTTATCAACCCGAAACCCCCTCTGCTTCAAGCCGGGAGCGCGCTGTTCTGTTCCGCCGCAGAATTGACCTTGGCGTCCATGGTGCGATCGAAATGGTTGACCAGATCCTGGGAGAGCAGCAGGTCTTTCATCCCATATACTTGCATGCGGCAAGACTGGGTAAAGAGGCGGTTGACCAGTAGCAGGGAAGCAATCTCCAACTCCTGTATCTTGCCCTCGGTAACCGCGTTCAAGGTATTGTCGATAAAGCGCTGGTCAGCCTCTTCGATCTGGAGATAAGTGCTCATCAAATTCTCATACTGATCCTTCTTTCCCGCCATTTGCAGCACCAGGCCTATCTCGTGATAGATCCCGATCAACCGTTTACGAAACTGCTTGTACTGCAGGTTTAAGTAGGCATTGTCGGAGCCGTCGAACTCATCCAAATTGTGACGAACGCCTTTGAAGTTCTTTATGGAGTTCATCATGTTGCGCGAAGCGTAAATGAGCCGCTCCAGCTCTTTGGACTCGGCCTCATCGAGATTGTTGGCCAGGATTTTGGCGTAATAGGTGAAGATCTCGGCGTGGAGCAACTTGATGTTTTCGTACAGCTCCTCAAGGGTGGATGTTCTCTTTCGATTCAGTTCAAAGGGCAGGTCGCCATCGAAAACCAGCTTCTCATCGATGCGCAACAACCTCAAATTATAAAGCTGACACTCCTGTAGCAGGTGGCCGATCTCCTTTCTCAAGGCAGCCGTGGCGGCATCGGTGACCTCCGGAGGGGTTTGGTGGAGAAATACGGTGAGAATGGTTTTATGATCCGGATACACTTTGACCAGCAATCGGGAGAATAGCCCGAGGAAAGGAAAAAAGATGATCACCCCCAGGATGTTGAAGAAGGTGTGGAAAAGGGCCAGCCCCATCAAGCTGTCCGTTTCGATATCCACGAATATGGAGACGGTACCGATCAATGCGGGAAGCGCTAAAAAAGCAACGGCGCCGAGTAAGGGGCTTCGACCCAAAATAAGCGAGTAATAAATTTTCGAGCAGAAAATCTGAGCATCGATCTGGCAGCCATGCAAACCACTACATTGTGGTGGTTATGAGTAAAATTGAAAACGCACTTATCCTTTGCTTTAAGATCGCTCGGTTTAAATTTTGGTTTCAGACGCTGGGCTGTTCCTTTCATCGATTTAAGCTGGGCTCACAACCGCCCCCATGGCGGCGCTGCCCGATGGTCGTCGATCATGTAACCCAGAAGGATTTAATGGTATCAGAGAATTTGATGATATGTTTCAGCCTCTCATTGTAGCCGATCAGGCGGTAGTGAATCCGCCGGCCGGTTGTGATGATCAGGCAGGGTACGCGGATAAAGGTGTTCAAAAAGCGTTTAAACTCCATGCGTACGATGGACAGTCCCAGGGGGCGATAGCTGAGCAATAGTCCATACCAGGCTTTCAGATCCCAGGCCAAGGAGGCGATGGTCATCAGTGCCCAATTCGACTGCAAGCTGTCAGAGGCCGGGTTAAAGGCGTGGACAGCGTTTTTCAACTGTTCGATGTCATTTTCATGATCGCTCGGTTACGATAAAAATGGATCATCTGTTCGGTTGAGCGTTTCCAGTCGTTGGTGATGTAGAACAAATAGCGAATGTCATCGAATAGATTGAGTTCTCCCTGCAGCACAGTTACGGTCTTTCTCAAGATGATCAGGCGGTAGGGCTTTTTACATTTGCCCGGCTGGTATTCACATTCAGTGATATCTTCCGCCGTGGTGGTGATCCGTTTAAATTTGCGTTTCTTGACCACCTGTGCTTGACGTTTGAGGGTCTGCGGCGAGGCCAGGTTTTGACTTTGTATTTTGGCTCTCTTTCAAGAGACTGCCAACCTGATGGGTCGATTTGGTTGGCTATTTTTTCGAGATTGGCCCTGGCATCCATGCCAAAAATAAAGGTACAGCGCGGGTCCCACTTGTCAAAATTACCAGTCAGGCTGAAGTCCGTATCGCCCCTGAGTTGAACCTTTTCAAACTGGTCACAAACCAGATCGAGGCTCTTATCGATCCAGAAGGCCGAGTTGAGGTGGGAAGGGGCATTGGCCGGACGGTTGACGATGTAAAGGGGCTCACGGGTATTGGCAAGGGAGATAACCAATGGTCCATAACCCCACTGGCCGTCATAGGAAATATCCATACCCTCTTTGCACTGACCATCGGTAGCACAGATGGTCCCATCGGCATTGATGATGGCCTCTTTTCGAAACGATTGGGGCTGTTTTTGCCAGATGCGGCTACGAACCGTGTTCTTGACTTCCATGAACTCGGTGATTTGGTCTTCAGTAAAACGGCGAAGAAAATCGCCTGCCGTGGTCGGATCCGGAATGATCTTGGCGCCCAGGGCATCAAGCCAAGCGATATCGTTTCGCAGAAGCTCGATGTCCTGCAAACATGTTCCCCCGGCCAGCAGGTTGTAGGCGATATTCAAAATATGGTCCGAATCATGATACGGCAGATTCCGCTTGAGCAACTTCATACGATGATCAATCTCTTTGATCAATCCGCTGTGCATAGCCAGTTGGTGGATGTTACCGATGCCCCCATGGGCCGTGCCTTGGTGGCGCCCGTCAATTTCGTAGCAAATGTTCCTGCCCGCCATCATCGGCTTTTTTCTCTCGGACCAGTTTCTCTTTTCAAGACGTTTAGCGATATTTTTCTTGCGTTTTGAAAGTTTTTGGGTGATATTTCTTTTCACTCGAAATCTTCCTTTCGTATCAGGTGTTCTTGTTTTGCTAAACTTATAATACACTGATATTAAGGAGATTTCGAGCTTTTTTCTTGTGAGGTTAGTAAATATTTCTCGCTTGACCTGGGGATAGATTGAAGCTCAAGTGACTCAGGCTGACCCTTTTCTTGGTCGGTGAGCCGCCGATGGCGCCCAGCAAAACAGTGACGGTTGTACCGATGTTGGCCCCGATCACCATAACCGCGCCGATCTTGAAGGTTATCAGGCCGCTATGTAAGGCGGTCAGCACGATGGCGATGGTTGCCGCGCTGGAATGCATGAGCGCCGTAATAACGGTACCCACCAGCAGGTAAAACCACATGCCGTATCCGGCAAAATGTTCCAAGTTAAAGGTTTGCGCGAAATTATCAACGCTTACCTTCATGAAATCGAGGCCGAGAAATAAAAATCCGAACCCGATTAAAAGCCTTGTGACCAGGGATGGCTTGGAGGAGGGTTTAAAAACAATCAGGCCGACGGCGCCCAAACCGATAAAGGGCAGGGCCAGGCTCTCGATCTTGATCTTGAATCCGATGGTGGCGATGATCCATGCCGTCAAGGTGGTGCCGATGTTGGAACCCATAATCACGCCGATGGCGTTTTGCATGCTCATCACACCGGCGCCCACGAAGGCCAATACCATGAGCGATACCGCCGAGCTGCTCTGAAGCAGGGCGGTTACCATGGCGCCGCTGAAAACCGAGCGCAGCCGGCCGTTGGTGTACATTCGGATAATGCGCCTGAAAGCCCTTCCTGACAGAGACCTCACTGATTCCTCCATCAGGGTCATGCCGAACAGGAAAATGGCCAGACCGGCCAGCAGTTTCCAAATATCCAAGTTGAAGGTCATCGGGATGCAGCTTGTATCAGGCGTTCAGGTTTCGGCGGCCGATATTTTTTCATGCCGGCCGAGTGGCTCAGGGTTCTATTCCACCAAGTTTGGTAGAGGACAATTCTAAAACATTTCGCACAGATCTTCATTGATGTAAATAAAAATAGAATGTCTACAGGTGTACGGCTGAACATCGATATGGCAATCAAATGAGCCGGTTTTAAAGGCCCCATTTTGCTCATCTCTGCGTCTGACGCTAATTTTAACCCTCGAAATATGGGTTGTATCCCTGCGGTTAAAATTGGCACTGTCCTTGACCTTGGACAAACTGAAACGTTTTGAAACAGGCTCTCAACCATGCCAATTTCGGTTTGAATGTGCCCTATATTCATATATGGAGAAGACGGGCACATGAAAGCCAACCTTGAAAGCACGGCAAGCGCTACGTGAACAGGCCACAAAGCTTCGCAAAACCGGCCGTAGCTGCAAGGTGACCGGATTCTCAGCGTTCACCATGCCAATTGTTAATTGTGGGAGACCTACAAACAAAGCGGCCTGTTTCCTTACGGCCAAGAATTGCGTTTCTAAATTGTCGTGACCATCAATTACGCTTTTTCTCAAGCTGTCTATTGAAGCGATTCGATTCGGTTCGCGGAACCTTGGATATGCATCCCTGCGGTGCTCTCAACGCCGGTAATTCGACCCACCTGCCGTTCATCAGGGATCAACACCTGTGTTCCACTTATAAAAAGGGATTTTACGTCGGGTTAACGCGTCTGCCCCTGGCAGACGCGTTTCGTTGGCGTTTTTTAACAGTCGAGCCTGGCAAGCCATATTTGACAAAAACCTATTGGGACCGACGCCGCCGGCGTAACGTTACGACCTAATCGCCGGGTGTCTTCAGTCCCGGCACCATCCCAGCAGGCAGGCTCTCTCGCTGCCGCGCCGCGAACTGCCGAAAGACCGTCTCGAAGGGCATGGCTCCACCGGAGGTCAAGACCACTTCAGGGCGACTCCAGAGGTAGATTTCAATGGTCTGGTCAGGGAATCGCTTCGCCAGGTGGCTGTTGATGGCGTCAAGCTTGGCCTGCGGGAAAATCGACGGACCAACAACTTCAACCAGGAAGTTATAGGCATCGTCCAGATAATTGACATTGACATTGGAAATGACGTAGCCATCCGTGTTGTCAAACGATCGCATCAGCTCCGTTTTGATTTCTTCGACCACGGCAAGGCGTTCTGGCGTCGCCTTGTCGCCCATGATCCAGCCGTAACGTAGCAAGCCGCTGCTTGACTGAAGATATTCAGGGATGGTGCTGATGATCAATGACAGGTTCGCATCACCAGTGGCATCTCGCAAGGCCTGCTCGAGGGCCAGCACCTCATCTTCCCGCAGCCGGTGAAATCCACTGACATGGGCCTTGGCGATACGGCGATCGAATGTGTTCAAAAACTCCACGCGATGAAAATAGACGAAAGGCAGTTCCTCAAGTTTTTCACGCAGAATCTGTTCCGTGATGGCCAGATCGCGCAATACCGGGCTTTCGACGCGGCGCCCAAAGGTTCCATCGAGTTCGAGCGCGGTATCGTAAACTATGCCCCCCTGGGCGGTGACGTTGGCAATTCTGGCGCTGCGAAGGGTCAGGCGGGTCGGCCTGCCGATATCGGCCGAGAGCTTTGCCTGCATCGATTTGACACGCGAAGGGGTGATCGTGCCCGATGTGTGGACGTTGGCCAACACAAACAGTCGGTTGTTTTCGGTGTAATGATGAACGCTGTCCAGGCCGGCCGAGGGAATGTTGCCGAGTTCATCTCCCAAGGTCGTGTGAATTCGATTGGTGATGGCCTGCTCCCGGATGGTACGGAAGAGCGCACCCGTCAAAAAGACCGTAATGATCACGAAAGCGACGATAGCGATACTGAAGCGTTTGAAGTATTCCCGCTGGGAGGGCTGTTCGCCGTAGATCTTGGCCATACCGCTGGCCGTAAAGGTTGCCGAGGCAACCAGAAGAATCGACAGGAAATTGGCAAAAAACAGGAAAAAGGAACCCATGCCGCCCTTGAATTCCCCGATGGAAAAACAAAGCCCGGAGTTTGCCAGAGGCGGAACGATGGCCGTAGCGATGGCTACACCCGGCAGCGCGGGACTGATCTTCTCATCGATCATCGCATAGGCGCCGGCAAAACCGGATAGAACGGCAACCAGCAAATCGAACAGGTTGGGCTGCGTGCGTGCAAGCATTTCGGGCGTCGCCTGGAAATCACCGACGGACCACCCCAACAACACCCCCATGGCAACCGACGTGGCCACCCCCACTACCTCGGCTTGAACCGCACGGCCCAACAGTCGGGTATCTCCGCGCACCAGCGCCAGGGACATCCCGAAAATGGGGGTCATCAAAGGCGCCACGAGCATGGCGCCGATCACTACGGCGGTGCTGTTGGCCATTAGCCCGTAACAGGCAATACCGGTTGACACGGCTACCATGATATAAAACCGCACCCCGGGTTCGGAACCATCCGATATATCCCGGCGGACGATTTCAAAACGCGCTCTGGTAATTCTAAAATGACGGACGATGAACTTCATTGACACCTCCACACTCACGAAACGCTCATGGGTTCTGAACATCCTGTAAGCACAGGCGGATACCGCCACTCCAGTTGATCCGGTACCATCGAAAGCCGCGACCAGGACCGTCTTTAACCGCACGGCTACAGCGGGTCTATCCCGGAAATCTAAAGAAGTCTTTACTATGAATCATAGAAAATCATGAAATATCAGATCGTTTTACGGGGTAGACTCACCTGCCCTGCGCCTACCCCCAGAGTATAAATATCATGGTGGGTGTTTTGAAAGGGAACGCCGGACGAACGACCAATAGCATCAGCAATCCACGAACGTCGTCAAAAACGGATCACCGCCATCCTTGGCTTCGTTTATGCTGTAATTTCTCGATGATAATCGGCACTGCTGGCGGAATGCGCTGGTTCTCAGTGGTGATATTTCGAATCATCGACAGGTGGGTGCCCGCAACCGTTTGGTGAGCCACACCGGATAGACGCGTCGATTCAACGGTCACCAGGCCGTCTCCCAATCCGTTGGTCATGGATACCAGGTGATCGCTCAGCCCGTCCATCGGCTCCTGTTGGTTATCCGGCAGGTAACGATCGATGTTGCTCACGCCACTGGCTGATATCGCTCTCATTCCACGGGCTGATCATTTCCAGCGATGATCAACTGCTCCACACCCGGCGGATGCGGTCGTTTGTTTAACGTTGGTCAAAAACAGGCTACCGGGTAGCAGGTCGATTTTGGCCTCGCCGGCACCATCAAAAATAACCCACAGCCAGCCGGCCTCGCCCTGGATCAGTCGCGCAAATTGATCGCGAACTTCCATAATCAAGCGGAAACGCACCAACTGCGAACCGTGGTTGGGCGTCCCCACCATGATCAGCAGATCGACCACCGGGACTCTTCCGGCTTGCATGGCACGCTGATACGCCAATTCCGGGCTGGTCAGCATCTCTCTGGAGACCAAACCGCCCATGCTGTGAGCGACAATCGCGGTGTGCTGGATGCCCAACGACCTGAGCGTTTCCAGTGCTTCGAACAGCAGGTGGGCCGACTCCACAATCGGCTGATCATTGGGATAGTTCATCAACCAGAACTGTTCGCCCTGCTCGGCCAACGCCGGTGCCAGGTTCTGCCACACTTTGCCGGGATCGTCCAAACCATGGACCAGAACGACGCCGGCTTCACCATGCACTGTTTTTTCCGATATGGCCTCATACGGATCGAAAGTGAATAGTCCGATGGTCTGCATGAAGGCCGCTTTTCGATCGGGAAAGGTCTCTTGCAGGGTTGTGCGCAACTGGCTCCTCAGCGCCTTTTCTTCCTCTTTGTGACTTTCCGTCACCAGATACCAGGCCACGATCAACAAGATTACCACGCCGCCGATCCACAACCATCTTTGCAACGAAAACCATCTATTTTTTTGACGGGGCATAACGACTCACCGTTGATCCGGACCGATTCTCGAAAGGCTGTTCCACGTATCTGAAGGCCTGTTTTACGTTAGCAGGTGCCAGAATTCGATTTTGAAAGCGATTGAGATATCAGCGATAGAATGAATTCCAATTTCACCATGCCGGGGCAAAACGTTGTCAGTGGTTATGGTTAGGGGTGGATAATGTGGTCGAAAAGATAAATCTTCATGGTTTCCAGCCGTTCAATGGCGTCTGGCTGCCAGCAAAATCTACACTAATTTTAGGAAGGGTCAAGCAAAAACGGACGCCGGAACAAAGGGCCCCCCGCATTGAGAAGTGTGAGATGGAGTACGCCATCTTCCAGTCTGGCATCGATTTTGTCCTGGAGATCGCCTTCGAGAGGGTAATCCGCTGGCCGTACTTACCGATTTCGAACTCGACCAGCGCGTCGGACTCATCGGACCCTTTCCAGGGTTTTTCATCGCCGGAACGGGAGAGCCCCCGTCGCGCGAGGGTTCTGTTTTAGCAAGTGCACTATGGGCAGATATTTTAATTCCGCCCGCCAAGCACAAGCGTTTGAAAAAACCTTAAATGCTAACAACTTTGTCAGC
Source organism: uncultured delta proteobacterium (assembly GCA_963783425.1). Taxonomy (GTDB): domain Bacteria; phylum Desulfobacterota; class Desulfobacteria; order Desulfobacterales; family QNYZ01; genus CAWANO01. Next base: position 26,562 of record CAWANO010000013.1, on the reverse strand, counting down.
CAACTGCATGGCGGTAACGATGTCGAGCATGTTGGTGGTTTCGCCCACCCGCTTTTTTTTCGAGCAGGCTGAAATGGTCCAGGCCGGTCCCAAACCAGAATTTTAAGGCCGGCCGCCTCGTAGGCCTGGAGGTCGGGAAGCACCGCTGAGCCTTCGATGGTGAGTTTGACGCCGTTGTTGACAAAAACCAGTCGCCACAGCTCCTCACCCATCTCCTTGAGCGTGCGGATGTAATTGACCATCAGCTTGAGCCCCAGTTCATCGTCACCGAAGCCCATTCGGTCAGTGGCGCACATCACCATGATCTTTTGTGTCGTCCTGGCGGTAGGTGCCGAAACCGGTTGAAGCGAAGAGGTATCTTCTGGGCCGCCAGTCGCCACTACGAAAAAATAGCTGCCCGTCTGTTCCAGTTGTGTCTGAAACCCCTGTGATTCGAGAAAGCGATGCACATTTTGCTGGGAGGCGGTGTTGTCGATTATCACACGAAGGCTGTCGGGCCTCTCTTCTTGTAACGTGGCTTTGGTTTGCAATACAGGTGCCGGGCAGGCCAGGCCGCGGGCGTCGATTTCCTTCATAGATATCGCTCCTGCTTGATGTTCATCATAAATAACGGTCAGACAACGATGATGCGCTCTGCCGGCCCTGGCATCACTTCACCGATTTGGGCCCATCGTCGTTGCCGGCTTCGAGCAAGGCCGCAACCAGCGCATCGGCTTGATCGGCACGGGCGCTGATCAGCAGCCCGCCAGAGGTCTGGGGATCGAACAGCACGTCCGCAGTGCGCGTTTCACGTTGTCGAAACGGTGATCATCGATTCGCCGGAATTGCCGATTGTTGTAGGCCCCGGCCGGGAATCAGTCCCATGGCGGCAAACTCCAGGGCTTCGGCGATCACCGGCACCTGACCGGATTAGATCCGCACGCTCGCTTTGGATCCGCACACCATTTCAGCCAGATGGCCCAGCAGGCCGAAACCGGTCACGTCGGTGCAGGCGCTGACATCGAAGTCGGCCATGATCCTGGCCGCATCCCGGTTCAGGGCGGCCATCAGGCGGGTCACCTATCGGCCAGTTGCTCGGATACCATGGCCGCCTTGATGGCGGTGTTAACGATGCCGGTTCCCAGGGGCTTGGTCAAAATCAGGCGGTCACCCGGGTGCAGGTTCCTTTTGGCCAGCACCTCGCGCCGGGTGAATGATGCCGGTCACGGAGAGACCGTACTTGAGTTCCTTGTCCTCGACGCTGTGGCCGCCGATCAGGACCACCCCCGCCTCTTCGAGCTTGTCGATGCCACCCTGGAGGATCTGCCGCAGAACCGCCAGATCCATTTCCTGCCGGAAACGCCACCAGGTTCATGGCGGTCTTGGGCTTGCCCCCATGGCGTAAACTCGCTCAAGGCATTGGCGGCGGCAATCTGGCCGAACCATAGGGTCGTCCACGATGGGCGTGAAAAAATCGACCGTCTGGATCAGCGCCACCTCGTCGGAAAGTTTGTAAACACCGGCGTCGTCGGCCCGCTCCAAACCAATCAGTACGTTCTCGTCGATTGGAAATTCCATCCCCCGCAGTGCTTGGTCCAGGTCCCCCGGAGGCAGCTTGGAGGCTCAGCCGGAGCCGGCGACGGTTGCCGTGAGGCGAATCGATTCGGGTTTTTCCATGGGCGTGGGGCTCCTCAAATGGTGCTGTGGCTGTATGCACTCAATGAGACCAGAGGCGGATCATAACTGTTGATTATCGGCGGATTTGGCGGACCGTTTGGGGTGGAAAAAACGATTCACCCGGGCCATGATGCCACCGATTTTGGAATCTTGTTTGACCAGAAACCGGTGATTGGCGGTTTTGATCAGTTCCGGCCGTTTGTCGAGGATCAGCCGCGCCGCCATTTCGGCGGCTTCGGCCGTGAAGTCGGCGCACTGCCGGAAGTGGGCCTTTTTGTCGTGATTGACCTTGCCCGAAAGCGCCCGACAACAGGTGGCGCCGTTGGCGGCCTTGAAGGCGTCGTGCAGTTGGCGGGCGCTCGCGCGCGTGTTGTGACGGTGACGGTAGGGCTGATTGTCGCCCAGAAAGAGCCCCGAGGCCATTACCGCTCCACTCAAGGCGCCGCAGATGCAGCCGCTTTCGCCCATGGCGGCCGAAAACGGAGCGGCCATTGCGACGGCTTGGATTCACTCAAGCCGCCGTTCAGGCTCTCATTAAGTGTGACCATGACCGCTTCGGTACAGAGCAGTTGCCGGGTCTGGTAGAGGTTATGAGCGCGCGCCCTGATGCGGGCGATCAATGTCTCGGCCTCGGGGCCGAGCCGCTCTTTGGTCTGCGTTGGGGCTATGAGAATCTTGTCGTTCATTCCACCTGGCCCATGGGATATCCGGCCCCCTTCCAGGCGAAGACACCGCCGGGGTAACGGTATACATTGGTGTAGCCGAGCTTTTTGGCCCAGGCCGCGCCGTTGTGACTGCGGGTGCATTTGACGAACCCACAGTAGATAACCACCGGCTTATCCTTGTCGTCGCCAAGCAGTTTTATGAAATCCTGCTGGGTTTTGCCCGCGGTTTCTTTGAGGTCCCATTCGGTCATGTCGGGGATGGGAAAGAGGAACTGCTCGGCCCCGGGTAGATGCTGTTTCTTGTAGCTCTCCTCATAGGGCATGGTGTCCACGATGACCACATCCTTGCCGTCGTCGATCCATTGCTTGAGTTCCTCAGTGGTGACCAGATCGTATCCGCCGCGCTGCACGTCGCGCACCAGCTTGACGGCGGTGGTCTCGGTTTCAATCTCCTTTTCGAACTTGTTGCCCAGCAACGCCCAAGCCGGCGCCACGAGCCCCAGCACAACCGCGGATACGATCACCAGTTTCATAGACAACTTAACCATAGACATTCTCCCTTCTTCTTTTTCGAAATAGGTGGTGGATGAGCGGCGCCACACGAGTTGGTCGAATGGCCTTGGCTCGCCGTATCACATAGAGCAGCACCACGCCCGCCAGCAGCACCAGGTCGCGGTAGAGCGAGAGCCTGAGGCTGTGAAAAGCCTCGGCTTCGGGATCTTGCGGGCCGAAGCAGCCGCAGTCCACATCCAGCCCCATAATGATGCCGAAAGCCAAAATGGCGATAAAGAGCACCAGCAGCGTGGTGAAGATCGCCAGGCTTCCACGAATATCAAACAGCAGTCCAACACCGGCAATCACTTCCATCAACGGCAACACAATAGCCACCGGCATGAGCAGCGCATCGGGCACGATGCCGTAGGCCTCGATCAAGACGGCAAAGATTTCCGGCGCCACCAGCTTGGTGCCGCCGGCGTAGATGAAAATCGCACCCAGTCCCCATCGCAGCGTTCTATATGTCCAATCAAGCAGACTCAAATTGTCACCGCAGTCCATCATGGGCCTCGGGCTCGGATTTAAAAGCGGCCGACATGAATCGGCTTCACTCATTGTCTGCTTCCCACGGTTAGGGTCCCCCAATGAGCGCAACTCAACCGTTTTACTTTTCCGATTATTCCTGATTCAGGACCCATGGCAATGGCAAACAGCCAGATGCATTTCGTAAGGCGGAAATTTAATATGGATAAATCAAATATGTCAAATAGATAATATCAATATAAATCGACAGTCGTATCGGAGACCTCAATGCCAATCATTAGGGTCTTTAAGAATGGCAAGGGAAGTGGACGAAAAAAGGCAGACCTTTATCGGTTTAATCCAAAATAGCGTCAATCCGGCATGGGGCAGTGGTGCGAATCGTTGAAGAGAAACGAAAAATTAGACCTGCATCACCGCAGGTATGATCAAGCGTCTGTGAGGTATAATGGTGTGCATGCGGCGCGTGCCCGGTTATCGCGTCAACCGATGCACGATTACCTGCTTCAAGTGCTCAATGCTACGGCCGTCTTTTTCGACAAAATCCGTGTTGTTTTCCGTGTTTTCATGAATGATATCCTCGGTGATGAGCGCGTGGATGATTACCGGGGTGCCGGGGCACTCGTGCCGCAGGGCTTCCAGCAGCGGCTCTGTCCCGTCATCGGGCAGGTCCGGGTCGAGGATCACCAGATCGAACTTGGCCTCGTCGCGGATCAGGCGCATCACACTGCGGCAATTTTCGGCCAACAGCACCCGATACCCCTCCCACGCCAGCTCGCGCCGCAGATATCGGCGCACGTTGGGATTGCGGTCGACGACCAGAATCGTCCATATGGTTTCAGCGGGTTTCATTCAACTCAGCTTGCCTCGACGCCGCATGATCGGCCCCTGTCACCCCGGCGTATCGTTTAGGTTTCTCCTAAAACTTGCACTCATAGGCCCTCTGGATGACATCCGCCGCGCAGTTCAAAGAGCGTAGATGGTCCAGATTGAGTACAAGGTCAAACTCATACGGGCTGGCATCCTTGACATTGTAGGCCTTTTTAAAAAACTTGCGTTGCAGGTTGTCCAACTCCGCCAACTCCATGGCGGCCAAGTCGGGCGGCGCGTCGAGAATGCGCGCCAGACGATCGATGCGGTAAGATTTGGAGGCGATGAGCCTGATGGCCAGCACCGACTCGCGCGGCAGCACCAGGTGCGCGCCGCGGCCCACGAAAATGGTGGGACCATCGTCGGCCATGGCATAAATGGCGCTGACCAGCCGGCGCGTGTAGTCGCTCATGGTAAATGATTTTTCTCGGAACAAGAAGGACATGAATTCATCGATCTTGTCGGCGTAACGTTCGTCGTAGTAGGCCACCGTTTTTTCGCTCAGCTTGCCATTTTCGGCGATGTATTCGATCATTGCGCGATCGACTACGCGAAATCCCAACCGTTCGGCAAGCAGGTCGGCCAGCTCGACAGCGCCCACTCCGATTTTGCGCGATATGCAGATGGCGCGGTGCCGCTCCACCGGCCGGCCGACGCGTTTGACCTGGCGCCGCTGCCAGTCGCTGAAGTATGCGTTGACCATTTGTTCGGCCGACGGTCGTTTCTTGGCGTACATTCCGGGAACATATTTTATCTTTTCACGATTGAGCGACATCTCGCACCTCCTTGTTGTTTATATCGCCTGATGGATCGTAATCAGCCAGGGATAACCTGACCTCGTACTCACTGCTGTCGGGTATACGATTGACGCCAAAGCCCAGCTTGCGGCTGAGCCTCAGCATCTGCGTGTTTTCGGAGAGCACTGTTCCCCAAATGGATTGGATACCGCGCGCTTTGGCAATGTCGAGCAGGCGCTGCAACAGGGCCGCCCCGATGCCAAGTCCTTGCCAGGGATCGCCCACCACCACCGAAAATTCCGCGTGCAGTTGGTTGGGCTCCTGGAAATATCGTGCCACGCCCAGCATCCGTTCGATGTTTGCGCCGATTTGTATCGCCACCAGAGCAATGTCGCGGTCGTAGTCTATCTGGGTAAAGCGGGCCAACATGGTGTGCGGCAGCCGTTTCAACGGCGAGAAAAAGCGCAGGTAGACGCTGCGCGGCGAAAGGGTTTCGAAAAGAGCCTCGAACAGGGGCGCGTCTTCGGGGCGAATAGGTCGCACCAGCAACTGTCCCACGCCCGCGATTTCAATCTGCGATTCGTACTGGTTGGGGTAGGGACTGATGACGAGATGCAGGGGCGGCGTTGTGGCGCTCTTGTTGATTAAAATGCGGGCATCGACGGCCACGACGCTATCGTCAACGGTGGCCAGGGGATTGATGTCCGTCTCTACGATTTCCGGAAAATCCGTGACCAACTGGGCCAGCCTGATCAGTATCTCCTCGATCAACACCAGGTTGGCGGGCGGTTTGTTGCGGTAGCCGTTGAGCAGAGTATAGACCTTGGTTTCTTCCATGAGGTGCCGGGCCAGCAGGCGGTTCAGCGGTGGCAGGGCGATGGCGCGGTCCCGGATCACCTCGGCCCAGATGCCTCCCATGCCAAAGAGAATGACCGGACCGAAATCGCGATCTTTTTTGGTGCCCGCGATCAGTTCAAAATCTGTTTTTGGCAGCATCGTCTGTACCGTAATGCCGGTGATGTCAGCCTCGGGCCGGTAGGCGCGAGCCGCGCTTATGATCTCCCGCCAGGCCTGGGCGACGCCGGCTGCCGTGCCGATATTCAGACGTACGCCGCCCGCCTCGGTTTTGTGGGCAATGTCGCGGGATTCTATCTTCATCACCACCGGAAAACCGATGGCCCGGGCCATGGCAACCGCTTCCTCGGCGCTTTTGGCCAACCGGGTGGGGTTGACGGGAATGCCGTAAGCGGACAGCAGAGTTTTGGACTCCGACTCGGTGAGCAGGGTGTGTCCGCACGACAAGGCGGCTGTTATCATCTGCTGCGCCGCGCCGCGGTCATACTCGAGGCGAACCGGCAGACTGGAGGGAATTTGCTGCAGCATTTCAATGTTGCGCCCGTGGCGATAGAGGTCCACGAAGGCGCGCACGGCGCGTTCGGGCGTGTCGAAGGTGGCGATACCGGCGCGGTTGAAGATCTGGCGTCCTCTCTCCATTTCGGTTCCGCCCACCCATGCGGTGAAGACCGGGCGGGCCTTGTTTTTCAGGTGCTGGACCAGGGCGGCGGCCATGGTGCCCGTGTCGCTGATGCCCTGGGGGGCCGAGAGCAGCAGCAGCGCGTCGATTTCGCGTGCCTTGAGGCATATCTGTACCACCTGGCCGAAGCGCTCGGCGGTGGCATCGCCGAGGATGTCGATGGGATTGGCGCGGCTCCAGTTGGCCGGCAAGACGGCGTTGAGCTGCTCGATGGTCTCCGCTGTCAGGGGCGCTGGTGTTAAACCGTATTCGGCCAGCGCGTCGGCGGCGATCACACCCAGCCCGCCGGCGTTGGTGACGATGGCCAGGCGCGACCCATGCAGCCCGGGTTCCCGATCGAGCAGCTCGGCGCAGTCGAACAGCTCCTCGAAGGTTTTGACCCGTACGATGCCGGCACGTTTGAAGGCGGCGTCATAGACCGCGTCCTCGCCGGCCAGGGCGCCGGTGTGCGACGAGGCCGCACGGGCGCCGGCCGCGGTTCTGCCCGCCTTGAGGACCACGATGGGTTTGACGCGCGACACCGAACGGGCAGCGCTCATGAAGTTACGGAAGCGACTGAGGCTTTCGAGATACATGACGATGCTGCTGACGCGCCCGTCGCTGCCGATGTAGTCGATCATGTCGCCGAAGTCGACATCGAGCATCGATCCCAGGCTGACGAAGTAGCTGAAACCGATGTTCTCCTCGAGTGAAAGATCGAGGATGGCGGTACAGATGGCCCCGCTTTGGGAAATGAAGGCCATCTTGCCGGGCATGGGCATATGGCTGGCAAAACTGGCGTTGAGGTTGTTGCCGCTATGGATAATGCCCAGACAGTTGGGCCCGATGATGCGCAGGCCGGAACCTTGGGCCGCCTGGGCGATGGCCGCTTCAAGCGCATGTCCCTTCTCGCCAACCTCCTTGCCGCCGGCGGAGATGATCACCGCACCACCCACACCGGCCTGGGCGGCCTCGCCCACAATCGCCGGAACGGTTGCGATCGGCGTGGCGATCACCGCCAGGTCGATCGGTTGCGGCGCCTCGCGGATGGTGGCATAGGCCCGGTGGTCAAAGACCGCCGCGTGGCGGTGATTGATGGGGTAGAGGTCGCCTTTGAAGCGTCCTTCGATAAGGTTTTTGAAAATCGTGCCGCCGACGCTGCCATTATTTTCACTGGCCCCGACCACGGCGATCGAGCGCGGTTTAAAGATTCTGTCTAAATTGTGAACACTCATCTATGGCGACCTTTCGCGTGCCGGCCAAACAGCGGTACGGGCTGTCTGGGGAGAGCCCCGCATCTCACTTGCACCGGCACGGTCGGTTTTTTGACCTTCAAATCAGTCCACCACCCACACGCTGAACTGGCGCGCCATCTGGATCACTTTGTTGGAGACGCGCCCAATGGCAAAGCTGCGCGGCTGTGACACGCCCCGGCGACCGATGACGATGGTGTCATATTTCTCGCTCCTTAACGATCTTGGCGATGGTTCCGGCCCGGCTGAAAGCTTTGGTGATGACGGTTTCGGAGATCTGATTGTCGCTGAAGCCGCCGGCCACCAGGTGCCGGCGGGCCTCGTCGAAGGTGGCCCTGATCATTTCCTGGGCCTTGTCGCGGCACTCGTCGGTGGTGGTGAGCTCGGGATGCTCGCGGGCGATTTCGCCATTGCCGCGGATGACGTGCAGCAGGTGCACATCGTAGTCGAAACCGCCCAGTTGGGCGGCCACAAAATCCAGGGCCCGCATGGCGCCTTGAGAGCTGTCCATGGCCACCAAAATTTTACCGGCTTGCTTGCGCCTGCCCATGATCAGCACGGGGGCGAAGGTGATGCTTTCGATCAGCTTGGTGGCCACGCTGCCCAGCACCAAGTGAACGAATGGCGCCACTGCCCCGGCGGCGAATGATCGACCGCCGTGTAGTTATTGCGTGCCTCTGCGATGATGTCACGGGCAATGCCTTTTTTACGGTCGCGAATCACGATCTTGACGGCCTCCTTATCGAAGCCGGCCCGCAGCAGCATCCCGCGCGCCTTTTGCATAGTCGTCTTCAATGTCCTTGCGCTGCTCGGCCTCCCAAGCTTTGACGGGAGTGACGATCTTGATGCTCTTGGGCTCCTTGGCCAAATCCCAGTAGCACTCGGGAACGACGTTGAAGACGTGAAACAGAACCACCTTGTGCCGTTGAAAGGGCTTTATGGCGGCCAGTTGCCGAACCGTTTCGAGGCTGCGTTTCGACCCGTCAATCGGTAGTAGAAGTTTTCCTGACTGGGTTGACTGCATGGTCAGCTCCTCCTCGGTGAGCCACCGAACGACACCGTCATTCGGCGATCTCGCGCTTGTTTTCGCGGTGATCGATCATGTACAAAAACTTGGCACGGGCCGACAACTTCTCTTTCAGCTCGGGCAGCTGTTGGCGTTTGATGGCAAACGTACGCAGATACAAGTTGCGATAACCCTGAGGAACGCGGTCGTAAGAGGTAAGAATGCTCAGCAGCCGTCCCCCGTACTGCCGGATGATGTCCGTCAGTTCTTTGATGGATCCGGGGCGGTCCTCGATCTGAAAGGCGAATTGCACCCCTTTTCGGTCGGCCCCAGTCACCGAGATCAGAGCCTTGAAGATGTCGGTCTCGGTGATCACGCCCGCCAGGCGCTGATCGTGGTCCACCACCAGAACCCCGGTGACCTTGTTGTGCGCCATGGCTTCGGCCGCTTCCTCGATGGTGTAGTCGATGGGCACCGTCACCGGCTGCTTGTTCATGATCTCCTTTAGCTTCAGCTTGGAGATCAGATGGTGAAGTTCGTGCACCTCAAGCAGGGTGGCATCGGATGACGACGCCCGCTTGATGTCGAGATCCGTCACCACACCGACGATTTTTTCTTTTTTCACCACCGGTAAAATGCGGATGTGGTGTTTTTCCATCAGCTTGATGGCGTCGTTCATGGCGGTGGCGGGATCAACGGTAACAACCGCTTTGGTCATCCAGTTTTTTACGAGCATTTTAGGGCCTCCTTATCTTGAAACATTAACGTCAATTGAATAGTCGGTTTTTATCGCATGTGCGCCGCAAACGGTGCTAATCAAGTTACTTGATGGAGTGCAAGCACAGCCGGCGCGAGATTGCACCGGCCGGTCCTATTCGCTGACCCGGACACTGAGCAGCGCTACCGGACAGCGCTGAAACAATTTTCGGGCGCATGATCCAACGACGGTGTCGGCCAGATTGCCGCGGCCTTTATTGCCCATGATCACCAGGTCGACATCTTCCGCTGCGATGAACTCTCGAGCAGCACTTGATGGGGAATGCCCCTTTTGACGACGATCTTCTTGAAGAGATCGCTGCGTCCCGTGGCCCGGATCAAGTCATGAATCAACAGCTCGTTATCCTTGTTCAAAGTGACCACATAGGCATCGAGATCAAAGGCGGTGTACATGTTCATGGCCCGTTGGATATACCCGAGTGGGATCTCGTTGATCACATTGATCACGATGATCTGCGCGCCGGTTCCCTTGGCCACCTGAACCGCGTATTCAAAAATAGGCCCGGCGTAATCGGAACAATCACATGCCACCAGGATCTTCTTGGGTCGTTTTTGCATGGTCCCCCCTGTTCGACATGACCTGAAAATGGTTTCCTTTAGAGCCAATTTCAAAATGTCCCATTTTTCCCAATCTCTGCGTCTTGCGCCAATTTTAATCCTCGACCCTGGACAAACTGAAACGTTTAGAAGCCGGCTCTTTAGGGATCGAAATCGACTCAAGTAAACGTTACCCTGAGTAGTAGCAAAGCCTGTGCCGAAAACATGCCGGAACAAAAATGGGGATAACTATTTGAATTGATATGGGAAATAATTAAGACGATGCTGAGCGTGCAACCAAGCCATGTCAGGATTTTTTTCAGTGTGAAAACAAGGCGGACGTTTGGGTGCTTTTTCGACTGACTGTGATTAGAGGCGAGGGCGGCAGATGGGTGGTATAGAGCGTCAAGGCATTTTCAGGCGTGGTCGATCGGCGTGGCGATTTTGTTTGGTAAGAAAAATCAGGCGGGGGCTAAATCAGCCGCCATCGGCGGAACGACCAAAATGGTGATATAGGATTTTCCCAATTGCCATGTTGTCCGTGTTTAGATAACTGCCCAAAAGGCCCGGCGCACTGGGTGACTTCAGCGATACGTGGATGTGATTGATCAATAGCCACTATCCCCAAGATTTTGTGGCGGCCATTGTGGCCGGTGGGCGGAATTTAATTAAACAAAGAATATTGCTGCTTGACCTTCAACCTGAGCTAAAAGTCGATGCAGAGCATGAAGCCGAAATCACCCGAATTGTAAAAAGTCAACAGAACTCCGACCTCATTGGATTTTTACTTTTTCGATACGCAGCCACCATTCCCGCATCTCTTGCTTGCCGGCCACCCGTATCTGGGTGGGTATGGTGGTGTAGGCATTGGCGGCGATTTTTTGCGCCGTCTGGATCCGCACTTTATCCTTCTCCCTCCATCCTTTGGATAAAACGAGTGAAAGGTTGGATATGGCTACCGCGGTCGGATTGCTGATGAAGACATGGATCCGGCCGTCCTTAAATTTGAGATACGATATGAGATAACGATCCGGGTTTTCTGGAAGATCAAGCCGGTGGAGCAATTGTGTGGCTTCTTTACCGGCTTCCGTGCCGGATCGTGCGGCTTCTTTCAAATAGTCGACTGCTTTTCGATCCTCCCCGCCCAGCGAGGCCATGCGGCCCAGGGATAGGTCCGCTTCGGCCGTGGAGAACAGTTCGAGGCTTCGTTCAAGATCTTTGCGGGCCAGATTCGTATCTTTGATTGCCTCGTGGAGTTGGCCGCGTTTAAGATAATGTCGGAAAAAGCCCGGATCTTTCTGGACGGCGGCATTATAAGCGTGCAATGCCCCCTGGCGATCTCCTTGTAGTGACAGGGCCTCGCCCAGGAGACAGTGAAAAACCGCTTCTCGCGGTTCCTGCCGGATCGCTTCAGTTGCCAGTGAGACGGCTTCGGATGGTTTTGACTGTTCCAACGCTCGGGTACCCTTCTCATAAAGGGCATATGCGGGTTTTAATGCCAACAAATGGTCGGTTTTTGCTCTATAGCGGTCGACCCCGGTTTCGACCTCGTTTAAGGTCAGACCGGCAAGTGTCTCCCTGTTTTTTTCCACGCGTTCTTGAGAGGGCGGATGGCTCGAAAAGAGACCTTCGAGCCAGTTGGATTTCTTCTCTTTGGAGAGTTCTACGAACAATTCCTGGAGGTCGACCGCCGCTACGGGGTCGTAGCCGGCCCGGGCAAGGTAGATCATGGAGTAGTGATCAGCCTCCAGCTCATCCTCGCGAGAGTAGGTCTGTTTGACCAAATTTGCGCCAACAACGGCGGACCCCACGGCCAGGGCTGAAAAATCATAGCCCCCTGACGCGACTGCGACCGCAAGCATAAGCCCCTGCAGGAGCAGGTTTCGCTCTACGCCCTTTGCTCCATGTCTTGCCGCGGCATGCACGATTTCATGCGCCAGCACCGCCGCAAGCTCCGCCTCGCTACGAAGCTCCGTCAGCAAACCTCTGTTGACGGCGATTTTGCCCCCGGGAAGCGCCCAGGCGTTGGGGGTCCCGTTGTTGAGAACAACGAATTCATAGGGGAGTTTGCGATCGCTCACGGCGGCAATCCGGTTTCCGACCTCGTTGACATACTGAGCAAGCTCGGGATCCAGAAGGTAGTCGCCGCCCTGCATTTGCCTGGAGGGGGTGTATTGGCTTTGCCCGATCTCCAATTCCAGGGATTCTGGTATCAGCGCCAACTCACCTTTTCGGGTCACAGGATTGGTAGCGCAGCCGACCGTGATCAGCAGGATCGCCGATGCGATGACCAGAAAGGCATCCCCGAAGCGCCCGCCGGAAAACCGCGGCAAGGCTTTCGTTTTATGAAAAACCAAACTTTTCAATGCCCGAAAGTTGCCTCCTGCCAAAAAAACCATGATTGATTGAAAGGTTTCAGCTTTGAAGGTTCAATTCGGTTTGCCTTTCGCTCCGATATTGCTTCCCCCGTTCGTGAGGGTATCTATCCCATTCGGGTCAAGTGAAAATTTCGGTTTAGAAAACGCTGTCCATCCGACTGATCCGTTCGGTCAATATACGAAATATTACCCGGGGGTTTTTTAATCGCTGGCGCTATTTATTTTGCCCCGGCCTCGATGAGAATACGCTCAACTTCCCGGCATTTCATCTGTTGTGCAAACCACAGAGGCGTCAAGCCGTTAGTGGTTTGCGCATTCACATCGGCGCCGGCTTCGATGAGGGCTTTCACCACACCCACGGCGTCGCAACGGTATGCCACGATATGCAAGGCCCGGTTGCCGCCACTGCCGATGGCATTCACATCGGCGCCGGCTTTTATCAATTTCCGGATGGCGGCCTCATTTTCGGTGCTTGTGGGCATGGCGAGGGCGTAATGAAAGAACTGCAAATCGGCTTTGGCTTTTTCCTGAGAACCTTGGGATGTGCTTTCCTTTGGTGGCGGCTTATCGGCTTGAACAAGGGAGACCGACACGCTGCCTCCGGGGGTAGCCGTGATTTTCGGGGGGCGCGAAACGACCTGACCGCTGTAGCTCTCGGGAAGTGGTTCAATAGGCGGCAGGTCATAGGTGAATACAATCTCGGCCCACCTGGTGACTGTGTCGATGTGAACTTCGACGATATCACCCCAGAAAGCGAGGGTCCGGCGGGTCGCATCACCCGTGGTTTCGGTGGCGTTGTACCCTTGCTCCTCGAGTTGCCGGCCGTTGGTGTCATAGGCTCGGACCGGACCAATTCTGGTGTGTTGAAAAATCATTTCAGGAATGTTTTGGTCTCGATAGGTCACAAAGGGGCCATTGATGACCGCTGCAGCACGACCTGGATGCCCGTCCTTCAAGCGGGTGATTTCGGTTGCGATCTCTATTGGAAACTTGATTCGACCCTTACCCTTGGCCCGTGTGAAAAAAACGGCATCGCTCCCGTCCTGAGAAACGAAGCGGATCTCATCCGCGTGCAGATCTTCAAGATACCCGCTTCGTTCCACTGTATAATCGACCCGCTTTCCGTTACCGTCTGAAAGCAGGGGTTCATCAAACTCGATGATCGCATAGGCACTGTTTTCGATGCGAGGGAGATATATCCTGACTACGGGCGTGTTGAACCCGAAAACCGCCGTGCTGCGGCTGGAGACGACGTGGATGGCCTCGCTGACGGCCTCGGGAGTTGCCGTTTCAAAAACCGGCTTTGCCGGTTGACCCATGTAGCGTGACGTCGATGTCAATTCCTTTTTGGAAGGTTGTGCCCATAAGAACGTGGTCAGAACGATAACCAGTACTATTCCTGCCAAAACGCATGTTTTCATGGCTTATTCCATAACAAAGCCGCGCTGAAACCGGGCTGCGGCTTGGGTCATTTCCGAAACCAAAACGACGACGGGGCGTGGCGGCATGATTTCCTACTCAATGACATGAGGGGTTAAATTAGGAGGAAACCTTACTCCACTGTAAAGGTGAATGAATGTTTGCCCTCGAAATTTTCCTCGGGTTCGAACTTGAACGCCTCCTTCTCCTCGCCTGAAGCCATCAGATACCGGATGGTGACTTCTGGCGGCCAGTCGGATTCGGCATTCTCGAACCGGGAAATTTCGATCACGAGTTGGTTGACACCCCTTTTTAACCCCCCTTCAATGGCGGCGGAAGATCCGCCTCCCTGGGTGGCCTTCTGCGGGATGCTGTTGATGGAAACTTCGGTCTTGTAGTCGTAAGAAGATATATCGATCACACCAGCCACTTCCGGAACCTTCTCTTTTTCCATCGGTTTGGGTCCAGGGAGCACCTTGCCGTCGATGGCCAGTTCCTCAGGTAGCGAGGTCGGGTCAAATATGGTCTCACTGCCGTCAGCTTGATATTTTGGCATTCCGGTGGTCTGCATGCCGTCCACGGTCCAACCGCGGGCCTCTTTGACGAATTTGATGAAAACGAATAGCACCGGCTGCGCAAGGTTGGGATCTGCGCTCTGTTCACCCTCGTCAAGATAGAGCAGGCCCACCGTGGGGCCGTTTTCCTTCATTTCGACAAACTTCAGCGTGGTCAGATCCGGCATGAGTGCATAAAGAAATGTGAGATCATCCGGTTTCAACTCTTTGCCGGCCGAAGCGAGTGTGTTGATGATGGTGCCGTAACTGTGGTCGGAGGTGGTCTTTTTTAGCAGCGTCAGGTCTCTATCCGCATGGGCTTGGCGATGGTCGTTCCATACCGCTTCGAGCTGTCCTTGCAGTTCCGCTGACGGTTTCTGGCTGGCTTTTCCCGCAGGCTTCCCATCCATTTTTGTATCGATGGAAGTCAGGGACTGCTTCACGATCTTGCCATCCAGCTGCGGTTTCTGTATTGTCAACGCCGGGGCTGAAGCGCCCAGGGATTTTTTCTCGGCCTCATCCATGATTTGAACATAACTGCCATATACCCAGCCGGTCTTCCCCAACGATGACGTCACTTCCAGCCATTTACCGCTTCTCGATACCACCTCGAGCCGATCCCCGCTTTTAAGTACATCGACGATATCACCCTTGGGGGATCCCTGGGAACGGAGATTCAGTCGAGAGGCCGTTACCGTGGCAGTCTGTATTTCAATCTGTGCTACCGAGGCCTTTTCCGCAGACTCGGATTTTTCAAGATCGGATGGGGTGGTAGCTTCGGGCAGCTCTACCGCGGGAGCCGTTTCCGCTTTGTGCCCACCACTCGCACAACCGAACAGTAACACTATGAAACAAATTGAAAGGCCAATGCTGATCGTGACTTTTTGCATTCAGTCTCCTTTCTGTTCACTATACCAACCACTCCTGCCGCGTTAAACTGAGAACATCCTGAGCCAATTTCAAAACGTCCCATTTTGCCCGATCTCTGCGTCTGGTGCAAATTTGAATCCTCGAAATACGGGGAGTATGCCTGCGGTTAAAATTGGCACCATCCTTGACCTTGGACAAACTGAAACGTTTTGAAACAGGCTCTCATGTCGCAACATCATTACCCAAAATACGAATTTCCAGCAATGCAAAAAAGATGTGATACTTTCAGGCCGATTTGGAAAGTACGGCTGAATCAGATGATCCTTTTTTTATTGCTTTGCGTACCTTATTTTGTTGGCTGTTTTGAGCGAAACGCTATCGCCCTGGTTGCATCTTTTCCAACAAGAGCTCTCTATCATCAGGCCAAAGGCGGGGGCGGGGGCGGCAACTCGCCACGCTCCAGGGTTTCCCGGGCAGCCTTGACCGGTATGGTTGCCTCGCATGGCACGCCCACCTGACACAACCCGCAACCATAGCCCTCAAACTTGTAAGTTTTGGCAACATGCACCCTCGAACGGGCCAAGTGCTGCCGGCACTTCTCCTTGTCGTGACCGGTTTTGGTAATGGCACCAACCGGACACCGGTCAATGCATTTGCCACAAGTACCCTCAGCGAAAAAGAGGCAATAGGCCCGATGGTCAGTGTACGGTCGGGGGGTCGGCTGGACGGAGATCTTGGCAACCACAGATCCCGCCCGCATGGCTTTGCCGTGGGCGGTGATGAGTCCATCACACAGGCCGAAGGTGCCCAGACCGGCCGCATGGGCGGCATGGCGTTCAGACCAGGAAGAAGCGTATGAAAATCGCTTTGACTTAACGATGGTCCAGTTGGGAACTAACATCGGGGCGACGCCAGCATAACCAGTCTCTCTGAGCTTTTCCACTATATGTTGACGCAATGCCACATTGAATTTCTCACCATAAACCCTGATTCTTGCCCACTCTTTGGATGGATATTTCTTGGTTCCGCGGTTGGACTTTCGGACCATCTCTCGCTGGGGTAGGACCCATGCGACGACCGTCAGTTCCTCCGGTGTTGCGGGATGCCCGGGGCAATGCTGGTTGAACACTTCCCATGGGGTCCAGTGGAATGCACCGACATACTCCTTGTATTGTTGCCAAATGGGGTCCGCCCCGGACGCGAAACCCACCAGGGCATGATCCCATGCGTTTTCTCCGGGTTTGTCTTGCATGGTGTTTAGCGGAGAGGAGGCAATGAAATCCCGGATCAAACCGGTGATCCAGTTCCCGGATGTTTTATTGACTGGTTCCATATGAACTTTGCTCCATCACTTTTTTCAGCGCTTCGATTGTTTCCGCCGGGTCAGGTCGAACGGTGTAGTCCGGGTTGATTTCCGCATAGCGGATGATGCCGTCCTGATCAATGATAAGCCGCGCTGGCATGGGTAGCGTCCATGAATCGTCACCGTTATACTCATTGACGTTGAGCTTGAATTTCCGGTAGATTTCTATAAGGTCTTCGGGCAGTTTGAAGCGCAACCCGTAACGCTCCGCCACCTGGTTGCCCGGATCGCTCAACATCACCACCTTCAAGCCCTTCTCCTTGCTTTCAGCGCGATTGTGCTCTACGAGCTGTGGTGAAATGAGGACCAGTGACGCGCCCAGGGTGTCAATTTGCGGTGCTGCTTCTGCCAGAGCCTCCAGCTCCAGATTACAGTACGGTCACCACCGGCCCCTGTAAAAACAAAGTATGACTGGCCCCTTTGCAGTCAGCTCGCTTAACGGAAGACTTTCGCCATTGGTGTTCGCAAGTTCAAAGTCCGGCGCTTTGTCGCCGATTTTTACGGCGCGCTCAAGGATTCCCGAGTTGCGAAGGTCCTCGGTTGCGCGATGCATAATCTCAAGCACCGGCTTTGGTGCGCGGCTCTCGAAACCGCTCCTTGTTTCATCCAATCTTTGCT
Source organism: uncultured delta proteobacterium (assembly GCA_963783425.1). Taxonomy (GTDB): domain Bacteria; phylum Desulfobacterota; class Desulfobacteria; order Desulfobacterales; family QNYZ01; genus CAWANO01. The sequence continues at coordinate 9,311 of CAWANO010000013.1, read as the reverse complement.
GTAGCTGCACGGTCACCACCTTCTGTCGGAATCGTTGAGATAATTACCGATACGCTTTTGATCATCAACAGCCTACAACCAGAAGCGTTATCAGTGCAAAATATGGTTTTGTCTTGAAGTTGCATTCGTGAATTTCCAGGGCGTAAGTACTCACTTTTGGTGATTGACTGCGGGTCCAAAATTGGACATCACAGGTTTGTATGATAGCCTATCTTGACCTATTTTTTGGAGACATCCCCAGTTCTCATTTTGTTGGCTTTGGCCTACCATCCGCCGCCGCCGCCACCGCCACCACCTCCTCCTGAGCTGCCCCCACTACCAATCCTTGAGGATGATCCGGGGGCTGAGGCAGAGGAAGCCAGAGCGCCTGTCAACCCGTGGCCGAGATCTGCCGCCATGGCACCAAAACTTTCGCCTGCCAGGGATCCATGGTACCATTTAGCCCGATAGCCTTGCCCGCCCTCACTGCCACAGGACCTTGCCAAACTGCTCGCTCCACTGTCGCTCCACGTCCAAAGCCATTGCATATGGAAGGTACTTTTCAAACAGCGCGGGTGTGCGGTCCGGAGGATTGAGGATTTTCAAACGTTCACTATCGGAGATGCGTAGGTAGTTCCTAAACCCTTCTATTTTATCCATAACGCTTCGCCCTTGGAGGGTGGGAGCTTTGAGAAGATGGAGGAATACCAACGTTAATAATAGCATGCCAAGGAAAAAAAGGCTTGCGTGCAAAGAGACCAAATGGGGAAAAACATAGAGTCCTATCAATTCTCCAAAAAAAACAGGCACTGAAAAGAAGGTGATGGAAATCCGGCCAACGACATCACCGATACCGGTAACAGGAGACCGCCAGGATTGAAATACTTTATACCCCAATAAAACACAGGGTACTGTCCATACAGTCAACCACAAACCCATACCGGCACTGGCGAGCGGTTCGCTACTGGCTAGAACCATCGCTGCTAATGTAACTACCAAAATGCCGATACCGGGTATCAAGTGCTTGGTATTCTTACTGAAATAGGCTTTAGTAAAATCTGCAATAAGACTCTTTTTCAATACCCCGACCGCTTTTTTGATCTGGCTTTGGTAGGTTTTCCCCAACTCAATCGGGTTGTGGAATCTAAAAAGCGTTTGAAGCACCTTTTTTTCGCCTTTGGTCAGCAAGGTTGAATCTGTGGTGAGGAGTTTTTCCAAAGTATATTTTTTATCGTCCTGCGTAATAGTCAGAGCGCCCTTTACCGCAAGGCTCACCACCGTGGCGGTAAACGATTTTTGGTCGAAATTCATCTTGTGCAGGTATCGCACCGCGGCAGGTGAAAACCCCTCAGGGGGTTCAAAGCGGGGGATGATGGTGCCTTTTTTGGGATCGCGGCCCACTATCGCCCATGTCTTTAGGTAGTAGACAAGTAAAATGATAAAACCTATCAGAACGACCATGAAACTTGCGTTTTCCCGTGCGGCCACAGACAGTTTTTCGGTTGTGGAGGGGGGAGTTACGAATCCTTTGGGCCATGCAACTGCGATGGTCAAGCCTTCACCGGCTTCGAGGCTGCGCGTGGTTTCAAAGGCGATGTTTCCAGATTCCGTGAAGTACTGTTGGAAGGCTTGCTCTTTTGATCCCTGCAACCCGGTGTAGGCAGTACTCTGGAGAGCTTTGATTCTTGCCGGCAGGATTACCGTGGCCCTGGCCCGATCAATGGGTAACTGCCAATCGTTTCCGGTAACGTTCCAGTACAACTCATCGTGGTTATCGAAAAAACCTAATTGTCGATCGGTCTTGTATGTGAAGATATACCTATGGGAACCCGGGGAAATAAACACATTCTTTTTGCCCATATACACACGAGTGCCGTTGGACAAGGATTGTGTGTGATACGCTTCAGGCCGACCGTCGCGCTGTAAGCTTAGAACCTCAAAACCGACACGTATCTTTTTGCCGGCACTATTTTGGTAGCGGGTGGGAAAATCGCGGTATATACCGCGTTTGATGACATCCCCGGCGGCAATGACTTCAATGGTTTCGGCCACAATCAGATGGCCATCCTCGAATACCTGAATCTGACTGTGAAAATCGACAATGCGCTCGTTTTCATACGCCCGGGCATGTCCCACATTCAGGAGAATAAGTAAAAGAAAGAAGTTCAAATATTTTATAAGACTGTTAGGCAATGCACCCACGAAAGGCTAAAAAATTAAAATTTCTTATAACCATTAATATTTTACTGCTTTTAAGCTACTTCGCACCGCCCTATCCATCCAGCCATGCTGTCTGTATTTATCAACGATTGGTCTTTTGCAGTGGGAGATTGTGACCTTGAGCTACATTCACACTCCGTTCAAGGCGATGCACAATGAGAAATCCATGTAATGGTATGGTATATGGGTAGGGGCTGGCAAGCTTCTCATTTGGCATTTTGTTCCGGCACCAATTGAAGTCGCATGTCCTGGTATGTGTCAAGAGACGGATGCATGAACGCCTTGCCGTCGGGCTTGTACCCTGTTCTGCGGTAGTGCACCTCAGGCCAGTTTTTTATATACCCGGTAAGTGGCCCATATCCACCCCATAGCCTGATCTTCTGGGGCGGAACACGGAACCGTCCCTGGCTGTCAGTGAGTACGGGTGTGCCGTCCTTGCTGTGAACACCGAAGTTGCTCTGAGCGAGGTATCTCAAGTAAACCTCGGCACCCTCTATCGGTTTACCCGTCTCAGCGTCCAAAACAACTCCGGTTACGGTCAAGTCTCCCACCGTCTTGGTCGTCATACATCCACCAAGCGACAAACATAATAGCACATACAAGACTTGCTTCATCTTATCTGCCCTCATTGTAGACAGGTTCAATACTCATCCTTCATTTTACATCAAAATAAAAAACCTGTATATTTTCAGGGTCTTGTTATTTACATCATTGTAGGAGACCTGTAATTTCCTTCGGCCCTTAATCCGTAGAGGATTCACGCAATTTACCGATTGTGATAGAATCTATTTCGCCGGTAATAGGAAGGCCACTATGTTGTTGGAATGCAGAAACTGCTTTTTTTGTTTTGCTCCCTGGAATACCGTCAGAATTGCCTGCATCATACCCAAGTTTATTCAATAATGTCTGCACTTCCTTGATTGTTTCCCTATCTGGTTTCGTTCCAGTGTCATCAACTTGCAGTTTTCCGCCTGTACCATGACCTTTGGGGCCAGAAGCTGCCTGGGGCTGATAATAACGCGCCGCTTTGATCATATTGTTGTATGAGTCCAGCATGGCTCCAACAATAACTTTTCCCTCAGGGGTTTTGGTGTACGCTCCCAGCACACCACCCGCACCGCTGCCAAACAAACCCGAAATTGCACCCAAATCCATCCCTCGAGAACTGCCTTCTGCTACAGCCACTTGGACTGTCGACCTATTATCCACTAATGTAAGTATGCTTTGGGCGCTCCGTATCTTTATTCCACCGCCAATGGCAGCGCCGAGACCCCCGCCGAGTAATCCACCAATTGCTCCACCAATTCCGCCAGTGTCGCTGTCGCTGTAGATCAACGTGGGTGTCATCGTATAATCAGCCGATACCATCTGCCCCTTACCAAAGTTGCTGCCCTGTCTTAATTCACCGGATGCCTCAAGCTGGCGCTCCTCTTGTACATTGCGGAATGCTTTGCCCCGCTCAACAACCACAAAGCAACCGCTTTGCTGTGCAAACAATCTCAGGGCCGGTTCAGTAGACTGAATCCCATAGCGGCTCAGAGAACGATACCACGGAGTGTATCGATCTTCATATAAGGCCAATGTACCCAGAGGCGTATCGCATCTTTCCAAAGATGTGTTAGTGCCTTCAGAATAGGCTCCGGCTGCTGAACCAGTTGCAGGGCTTTTCGAATCACTGGTGCCTGTTTTAACCGGCATCGAGACGCAGGAAACTAGAACCAGGCATAATATGATGCAATATGATAGCCTTTCCATAGCACCCTCCATTAGCTCACTTTATAGAATATAGTATCCGATAGGTTTTTCTTACCACAACCGTAGCATGAGAATCGTTATCGAGACAAGTTTTGGCCCGTGGGGATACCACATTTTGGCTCAGGCCATTTTTTGGATTGAGATTATCATGCCCCGACGACTTTGAGATTTTTACCCGAAATTCTATATTCCAGCAAGGCTGAACTGCTGTGATAGTATTAATTTTATTCACTACAACCCGAAAAACTCTCTGAAAGCATAATCACTATATGGTATGATTCGGGCGAAGCTATCCCATCACTAATTCTTCCAGTTTGAACCTGAAAAGTCGTATCCCCTGTATCATAATTGGTTCCTATACTGGTGGAAATATTAGCATAACCCCCACTAACAGTAGTTAGTTGAATAATTGGCATTGGGCCAACGCAGGTTGGTCTCAGCCCTGGAATAGTTGTATAGTAAAGGCCATTGCCCCTGTGCTGAACCGTGAACGAACGACCAAAACTAGTCACTATTGAACCATCGCTGCGTATCCAACCACCTCCATATATGTTTGTATGAGTTTCGGCCAACGGAATCACAACCACCTTGTTTTGGGCAACGAGGATACCAGGTAACAGGATGGAATAAAATATTACGAAAACTAAGAATACTTTAATTTTCATTGCAGCTTCTATTCATAAAGTTGCGATTCTATAAATGCATTCTATAAATGCAGGGGACAGGGTGCCGAACTGGTGGTGATTTCAAATCTTTAAATCTGATATCATTTATACCTGATGAGTTGAAAAAACCTTGATATTCATTCATAGAATTACCTTGGCATTGGGCCGTTGTCAAACATTTAAGCCAAGGGAGGTATGTCATGAAAGTGTCCAAAGCGGGAAAAGTATGGCTCGATTATCATCGGATTCATTGCAAAAAAAAACACGGTTAGAGCCCACTCATTCGTAGAAGAGCGGTTTTGTGCTCAATTCGGTGACTATGACCTCAAAAGATCTGTCGGTTGATAACATCCTGGCCTTCATGAACCAGCTTACCGATTGTCGCAAACCCCAAAAAAAACGCGCCCGATTCACCAGTTTGATGGCATTTTTCAATTTTGCTAAAAACAATCTCGATCAGGATTTCACCAATCCGTGCGATTCACCCATGTTGCGCAAGCTATTCAGAACCAAGGTAAAGACACACTGGGACATCCTTGAGAAGGATACCGTGGATGAGATCATTTTCCGTACCACTAAAATAAGGGACCGGCTCATTCTGGAATTGATGGCACGTGGGGCCATGCGTATCGGTGAAGTGCTGAAACTGACCCCTAACGACGTTTTTGACCGAAAGCTATTGTTGCGGGAACCGAAAAGCGGACGTGAGACAGAAATCATCTTTATCCCGCAGAAAGTGGCTGACCGGCTTAAGGGATACGTTGATGCTCAACAGATTGGTTTGCATGACCGGATTTTTCCGATCTGTTACGAAGCGGCCCGGTCGGTGGTAATAAAGGCTGGAAAATTGGTTGGCATTCATCTCAGGCCGCATGACCTGCGCCGGCATGCAGCGACGTATGCCAGTCGGTCGGGCGTGCCGCATTGAGATCATTTCGAAATTAATATTACGCCATTCGAATCTGTCGACCACCCAGATTTATTTGGGTAAGATCAGCGATTCCGAGGCGCTGAAATGGATTGAAACTATATACGGCTAGCAGCATTAAAGGGTGGATTCCGCGACTCGAATCCACCCTCATGCCTGCGATTTTAATCGAACATCAGTTTTTTAAGGACCTTGGTATTTGCAGGACCGTTGGAGGCATTATCGGATTTGAAAGACCGCATTTTCGCACGATTACAATAATTGATCACCAGTTTTGCTCGATCCATCCGGATCTTACTATCACAAGGTAACCTTTCTCACATTGCTTATTCAAATTCGAAAAACCGCTGGGTGGGCATATGCTGGAGGAACCTAAGGTTTATTCCGGCAGAATCGGTTACAGATAATATCAAAACAACGGGTTACAATTACAAAAAGGCAGGACCATTGCTGATCCTGCCTTCCGCCTTAATCTCAAAGCGGTCGCTGATCTCCTGAGGCTCTCTATCCGTCCATTCAGCTATTGCGCCTGTGGCCATCGGCAGTACCATCGTCTGGAGCATCGCCGCCACTTGGTTGGCAGCTTCCAGGTTACCGAGATCACTGCCTATATACACAACACGCGATAATTCTGATTCATTGAAATGACTAAGGATGCAGTGCAGCTACCCGCCGTCGGTACTCTTGACGGGTTCCTCAGACGCCTGCCATGCGAACCGCCCGGACACGAAAACCGTTCGTATGGCTCCGCTCTCAGCCACAAGGCGCACTGCCCAAGCTAGCCGAGCTGGTACTCTGTCATAAGATAATGCAGGAGTCTCAGCTCTTTCGTCAGGTTGGGCCAATGTTTTTGCACGTTGAGTTATCGCGGCACGATCTATCCAAAGCGAAGCCTTCGGGCAACCCACCAGGCTGTCTCTATGACGCATGAAGCTATTCCAGCACCAATCTGAAAGTTCGGAATCGGCGCGAAAATAGCCAGCGATTAATTCCCCCACCAAAACCGGAACAAACCAGAACTCAACTGCACCACTGGGTCCAATTACAGAAAGAACCTCACCAACTTTCCCCCGGTTCGCCAATAACGCGCCGGTGAACGTACCCTTGACCAACAAGCTACGCGCTTTGACCTCGGCTGTTTTTAGGATAGGATTGTGGTTCATTGTCCTTTCAATTTTGGTTTCAGAACCTATACATGAAGGTCAATTGAGAGACATATATACTGGCGAATATTTCCGCGATATCATTTGCATTTGACTTTGCTTTTCTTGCTTAAACATGCTGCATCTTTGCAGTAAAGGCGAAGCGGTAGGTCTGTGTCTTAAAATTCTCCCATCTTGTAATTCTCCCCCCGTTTTCAGGATGATCACAATCTGTCTGCGGCCAAGGGTCATAGACAAGAAGCCCCCTATAAGGAAGTTCTCCAAGGAGGCTTATAATTGACTCTGTATAACCAGCCACTGTACGTGAGTGGTGTGGTATGAAGCTTATCAGAGGCTGGTGTTCGCGTATTTCGTCGCGGTACAATGTCCAGTTTGGATTCGGATACATGTTAGCGTTAAGCGTGCTTGAAGACAGTTTTTCAAGCGTATTAACCACCTTGATCTCGTCGCCATAGGGAAGTCCTGACGGGGCCTCGCAGGTACCCTGTTCGAGCTCTGCGGCAATGCGCGGCTGGCTATAGCGCCAGCGGTAAAAATTAAGAACCATCTCAACGCTTGCAGGTACGCACCAGACATGTGTCTGTTGGCCACGAAGCTCGTAGCAGATATGATGATCGGCGGCGCGTGGAGCGTAATGTACATCGCGGGTGTCTGATTTCTTCAAAACCGCATGAGCCGAATTTAGTATATCTACGGATATCAGAGTAGAGTCGAGCTGTGCCAATTCGTCTGCCTCCCAAATCGCCACGCGTTTTTCAAAATTCTCCGCGTTTTCCTTTTTTATCTCTTCTGGTGTATCCTTAATTAGACTCCAGCGCTCGAAATAGGGTGAGCCCTCGCCATGCGCTCGCTCAATAGGCACCTCATTCCAGCTGTATAGCTCCAGCATCGCCACCTCATGGCCCTGCTTTAAAAATTGCACCGCCAGCTTGGGGTAACTGTAAGCGACAAATCGTGTCTCGTCATACTCCACTTGAGGGTTTTTCTTATGCAGTGCTGTCACTGCGCCTCGTATCATCACTGCTTCGTTCCATCGAGTATCTGGATCCACAGCCAGCAACGGCTCGGCGAAGATGTCAAGGACTGCGACATCGGCATGGCATATAATCCGCCGCCGACGCTCAAGCGGAATACGGTGAAATAGAATGTTTCCGTCAATGTCGTAGATGATGGTACCAGGGTCTTTAATCCGCACATCTTCCAACGAAAATGGTAGAACCTTTGAAAAATGCAGCGCATTGATCTCAAATCCAGCAATCCTAATGAGTTGGTCTACATTAAGTTCCATGGCACTAACTCCTTATTATAAAAGTTACGTTATATTATTAGGGCAGTATAAATGAAGACTCTTTATTATTTCGTCCCACATTATTAGAAGTGCATATTTTACATCGTATATAACTCAACAATCAAAATAAACGAAAAAGGGTAATAGCTGAGGCATTATGGTCATCTTCGAGACCCGTCTGATAGAAGGGCTCTTGGCAGGATAATTCATTATAATGCCAAGAGCTGGGCGGGCATACTTTGAGGGGGATTCCCATTTCATAATCCAAAGACATGTGAAGCAAGATATATATTTACTCATCTTAAATTTATTACAGACCTAATGCAACTTGTCTATAGGGTAAATAATTCATTTTCATATAGGGGATTATCCCCCTGATAACAGGTATGTCGGTTTGGTGATTAGCTGAGGGTCGTGATAGGTTTACCGGAAAGTGATAATGACCACATGCCAGAAAACCAAATATCAGGGTATTGCAGATGTATTGAGATCATATTACCTTTCGAAATTATTATATTTTTGCCTATATATTCTGGTTATCGCCACTGTACCACGGAAACCGTTACCAGCACAAGATTTGGCTGGTTTGGATAATAATCGAACATTGCAGGGATTTTACCCGGCAGAATCTACAGAATCGTCGGAAATTGCTTACTATGACTTGATGTGTTGAATTGGTGTGCGTGAAACCCAATGACGTAATTTGACATACTTTTTAGAGGGATTAATTTCGGTTGCCTGGACATAACAATATTGTGGAAGATTTTTTTTGTTCGGTTGTTTCTCCTCAGTATGAAAAAAAACAAGGCAAAGCTCATGATTCTGTAAAATGACTCTATTTACGTTTCTTCCCGACTGAAAATCGGCCCCATAAATAATTACCTCTAAGACAACAAATGGCTTGCCCTCTGTTTTCATGCCAAAATCAGTGACCCAATACCCCACCATTTGTGGTTTATATTTAGTCCCAATTGCAGTCGGTAAATGATAATCGACCATTCCCACACCGAAATGATCAATTTCTTTTTCAAACAGCAACGATCCGTCCTCTGCATGGCAAACATTACTTAAGAGGAAAAAAATAGACATTAGCATTAGTAATATTCTATAAATCATAATTAATCTCCTGAAGTAAAGGGTCAACCAGCGTCGCCATTTATAGAATCAGCTCACATTGTGTTGGCTGGCTTCGTCCGGAATACGTAGCAGGTTGCAACTGGTGATGTTGATAGCATATCTTGGTTGTGGCCATTTTTTGGTTGTATTGAGAACACTTTAGTATTTGGAATTACGTCATTCATTGTCGATATGTT
>CAWANO010000012.1:0-153695 GCA_963783425.1 uncultured delta proteobacterium | reverse complement strand
TCACTACTGTCCGGTTAAGATTCATTATAAATGACGTAACATGCTCTATTTATAGATTATAGTAACGATAAACATGTGTCCGCGATTTGAAATTTGATCTGTAAAACGCTACCCCTATTCGCATGCGGTTCAATCATGCGAAAGGAGATGCGCTTTGAATTTCGGGCAGACCGTGTTCAGCCAAGTTTTAGACTTTTTACCGAAGCGGCAATTTCGGCGTTGCGTCGAGCGATACAAAGGCAATTACCGCGTTCGTTCTTTTACATGCTACGATCAATTTCTATGTATGGCTTTCGCTCAACTGACATACCGTGAGAGTCTGCGGGATATCGAGTGTTGCCTTCGGGCGATGGACTCAAAGCTCTATCACTGCGGGTTTAACGGTAAAGTATCCCGCAGTACATTGGCAGATGCCAACGAAAACCGGGATTGGCGCATTTATCGTGACTTTGTGCAGGTTCTCATTCGTATGGCTCGAAATCTCTATGCTAATGAAAACTTCGGTATTGAGTTGGATGAAACGGTTTTTGCCCTGGATGCCAGCACCATTGACCTTTGCTTGTCAGTGTTTCCTTGGGCGTTGTTTCGCCGGACTAAAAGCGCGATCAAACTACACACCCTTTTGGATCTGCGGGGCAACATTCCCACATTTATCGATATCACAGACGGAAAGGTTCATGATGTCAATATCCTCGACACCCTGTTCATAGAAACCGGCGCCATTTATATAATGGACCGTGGCTACCTGGATTTCCAACGGCTCTACGAAATCAATCAAATACCGGCGTTTTTCATTATCCGTGCCAAGTCTAATACCCAACTGCGCCGGTTGTACTCGATGCCGATAGATAAATCCTGCGGGCTACGCTGTGATCAGATCGTCGTCCCGTCTGGATTTTACACGAAAAAAGACTATCCGGATAAACTGCGTCGCATCAGGTTCTTCGACGATCAGCACAGGCGCTCTTTGATATTTTTGACAAACCATTTCCGTCTACCGTCCTTGACGGTGGCTGATCTGTACCGTTGCCGCTGGAAGGTTGAATTGTTCTTTAAATGGATCAAGCAGCACTTAAGAATCAAAACCTTCTACGGAACCACTGAAAACGCAGTCAAGACACAAATTTGGATCGCAGTGTCAGTCTACCTGCTGGTAGCAATTATTAAAAAACGTCTCAAACTGGAATTGAGTCTCTACACAATTCTACAGATTTTGAGTTTGACTACATTTGAAAAAATGCCATTATTTCGGCTATTTATGCTCGGAGAACACAAAAACGAAATTACTAGCTACTATAAGCAGTTGAATTTATTCGATTCTTAACCGGACGCTACTGTTCTGCTATCTCTATTCATATAGCCCTCCACCTGATGGGTTTAACTTTCTGTACTGTTCTTTTAGTTGCTTTTAAGAATAATACCAGAAAGTTACCCTCAAGTGAAGGGCTTTTCTTCTTATGGAATCGCTCAGCTTAGGTATGATATTCTTTTGGCTTATGCGTAGCGGCGAAGGCAGCGGCCGTTTCAGTGCAAAGGGACAGAAACGCATGCCTGTAATCGGCTTGGAAGGCGTGCAGTATGTCTACGGTTCTTCAAAAGTCCAGAAGGTGGAGGTTTGGCTTCCCGAAGGAAAGTGGGAAGCCGTTCAGTATGACCTTATCGCCAAGACGACGCATAAACTCGCCGCTGACATGCAGGACCATCTCTCATTTACCACACCGTCATCCAAGGCGGTGATGACCGAACTGACCAACCTAAAAAGGTATGGTGACCTGAAAGCAACGCATAACTGACAGGCCAATAAATGCTGATCATCAAGGTCAGCCGTCATTAAATCTCATCGATAACGGTGATGCCCAGCGCCTTGAAATGATCCATCTCCTCAAGCACCTTGATACCCGTCCCCAACGACACCGTCTGACCAATCAGTGTGGCCGGATCAAGCTTACCCCGGGCGATCATCTCGAAGACCGCGCCGTAACGAAAAGCCTGGATGCCGTGGCTGCCCACAACCTCCAGTTCGTTGGCCACCACCTTGTCCATGGGCAGGAGCGTGTCGCGATGGTCGTCGACCAGCAGTCCCACCTGAATGTGCCGGCCGCGTTTGCGCAGGCTTGCCACGGCATCGTAACAGGTCCGAGGGCTGCCCAGGGCATCGATGGTCACATGCGCCCCACCACCGGAAGCATCTCTTACGGCCTCAACCACAGATGGTGCGTTTAGGGCATTGATGGCGATGGCTGCGCCCGCTTCGTGGGCCTTGGCCAGTTTCTCTTCGGCAATATCCACCGCCACCACATTGGCACCCAGGGCCGCGGCGATCATTATGGCCGATAACCCCACCCCCCCGCAGCCAAAGACCGCCACCCACTGACCGGCCGACACCCGTCCCTGGTCCACCACCGCCCGGAAGGAGGTGACGAAACGGCAGCCCAGGCTGGCTGCGGTCACAAAATCAAGGTCGGGTGGCAATGCTACCAGGTTAACATCGGCAAAATCGAGGGCTACAAATTCGGCAAACGATCCCCAGTGGGTAAATCCCGGCTGGGTCTGGTGATCACACACCTGCTGATTGCCGGAGTGGCACTGGGGGCAGCCGCCGCAGGCGCACACAAAAGGCACGGTGACCCGGTCTCCCACCGACCAGCGGGCGACTTTCGGTCCAACCGCCTCGATGACCCCGGCCAGTTCGTGACCGGGCACGTGGGGCGGCTTTATATCGGCATCGTGCCCCATCCAGCCGTGCCAGTCACTGCGGCAAATGCCAGTAGCCGCCACACGCACCACCACCCCGGCCGCGGAAGGGTGTGGATCCGGAACCGTCTCGATGTTGATGGGTTTGCCGAAGTCTTCATATATCGCCGCCCGCATGGTGCCTCCCATCCGCTTGAATTAAGGGTGCTACAACGTCGGTACTCAATCGATGGGCTCGTTCTTCACGAGCACATCACGAATGCGCCTCAGGTAATCGGCGGCCCGGTTGGCATCGAAAACGCATCCACCGGCGCCACGGTGCCCCCCCCACCGAAACGGCTCAACAGCAACCCCACGTTGACCTGGCAGTGGGGGTTGAAAATGTTGTGACCGACGCTCACGGCGATGCGCCTTCGTTCCCGGTCATCATAGCGGATGCGCATGTGCACCACCGATTCAGGAAAGATCACGTACACCAGGTAGCGGTTGCCGGAAGGGGCAGGATCGAGGCCTCGAAAGTCGCTCACGGCGACCTGCCCCGCAAGGTGAGTGTGGGTCCGCAGGGCCTGTTCGAAGTGCTGGTTGGCAATCAGGGTGTGCCGGCACTGCGCCGTGACGGCTTCATCACGCATCACCTGATCGATTTCATGCCTGCCCAGCAATTCAACCAGGTGGTCGCAGTAGCGCAGGCTCTCATGCGACCCACCGCTGACGGTCATGGAGAGCAAAACATAGGGGTGTTCCTGTGGGCGGCGCACTTCATCTTCGGTCAGATCAGCCGCATCGATGCGGTCGGTCTGATGCACCAGCGGCAGGAAGTCGCGCGAAAAACGGCCTTGGTAATAGGTGTGAATCAGCCCGGCGGCCGAAGGGGCGATATCAAAAGCACCGGGCAGCGCATCAGTGGTCGCGTTGGTGACATGGTGGTCGAACCAGAGCGCAAAAGGTTTGTTGAGCGGTAGATTGGCAATAATGTCATCGGGGTGGGTGACCACGCGGCCGTTCTGGATCTGCTTGGGTTCAACCCACAGCGTGGGGGCGCTGATCGTTTCGGCATCGTGCAGCAATACGGCACACACCACACCGTCAAAGTCAGGCCGGGTGACCACCCGCATCATTAGGCTCCTAAAAAATTATCTGGGTGTCGCCACCAGCCGCAGCCCGATGTTGTAATTGGCCTGGGCGGGCAGGTAGTAGTAGCGGTTGGCGCAACGCGCGTCCATGGCGCCGTAATACCAGCTCCCCCCCGAACGACCTTTAATCGGTCGCGCCCCCGCCCGGCCGGGTTGGTGGCATCGTTCAAGGGGTAGTCCCACTTGTTGTCCTTGCACCACTCCCAAACATTGCCGTGCATGTCATAAAAGCCCCAGCGGTTGGGTTTCAAGACGGCCACGGGGTGAGTGCTGGACTGGGCGTTCTCTTTGTACCAAGCGTATGAAGGCAATCTCCAGAGATCGTGGCCAAACCCAAACAATTCATGCTCACCGGCCCGGCAGGTATACTCCCACTGGGCTTCGGTGGGAAACTGATAGTACATAGTGCGCTCTTGTTCGATCGGTGCAAGCTCGGCGGGCGTCAGTGCTCGCGCTTCCAGGATGGCCTTCACCGTCTCAGTGTCCGCTTGGTTGGTTTTCGTATCCGGAGCAATTTCATCATTAATTTGATCAAGCTTCAATTCTGCAGAGCGGAATTGTTCGGCTGATTTTTCATCTGATATCGGCGGCGCAGGTCCTTCGGCTGGCGCACCGCTTTCCTTCTCAGACGATTCCTTTATCAGCACAACCCCGTTAAGCGCATCGATCAATTGTTGGGCGTCATCCCACGATACCATCTCCGCCGGACAATCCATCCCACAGTCGTCGAACACCGCCGGATTGCGCGCCATCACACGTTGCCATTCGCCTTGGGTTACTTCGGCTGGCATCATGTAAAAACCCTCGGTCAGGACGGCGTTGAAGGCCTTCTCGTCTTTTTCGCGTTTGGACTCGTCGGCACGGCTGCCCATGACGAACTCACCCTTGGGCACATAGGTAAAACGCATGCCTTGTTTGTTGGTGTAGATGGGCGTATACCCCCGCTCCCACGCCAACTGATCCAGCTCAAGAGTCTGGTCCGTATTCAAAGCGGCCATAATCAGACCTCGCATATCTTCACTTTCCACCGCCGTCGACCAGGGGCGGTGATACTCAACCAGCCGGTTCCAGAGTATCTTGGACCACCGGCCGGTGGGGTCGACCGTTTTGGCGTGCCGCCAGAAATCGAGCCGGGTCAAAAGCGTATCAAATCGCAGTAAGGGGTCGTTGAAGATGAACGGTCGCATGCTCCCGCGCCACCAGGCCTGCTGGGGTGGCTGCGTGGCCGCCAAAAGGCTGATTTCCAGCTGGCCCAGCAGAGCGCCCAGCTCCAGTCTTGGCGTGTAGAGCAGCGGCGCCAACTTATCGGCCATCATCAAGGCTTTCACGCCCGCCACATCGCCGCTCACCTCCCCATCAGACGCCACCACGGACCCTGGTGCCCACTTGGCCGTCTCGGCCTCAACTCGTGCCACGTTGGGCGGGTGGGGCAACAGCACCAAGGTGTTAGCAGGCGGCGTCACTTCGGCCAAACCCACATCCGGCAGGCTCACCCCTTGGGGCAAAACCGGCTTGGAAGGCGCGTCGATGACCACTACATTGAACACATTTTGGGCCGCCTCCAGGCCCGACAGCAGCAATGTCAGTGGAACGGCCTGATTCACCAGCGAGGTCTCGTTGTCGGCATTGACGTCCGCCGGAAGCAGATAGTTCTGCCCCTGATACTCAAAGGCATCCCCGCCGAAATAAAAAAAGCCCACCCGGGTGCCGTGCAGTTGGGCGCTGAAATCCTCGATCGCCCGGCGCAAGCGGTCGCTACCGATGGTCTGGTGCTGCTCGATATAAAAACCCTGCCCCTCCAGGGCATTGCACAGGTCCGCCGCGGCCTCGGGACCCTGGACGCCATTGCCGATGACCAGAGCCTCGCGGTTTTCCGGATCGACCTGGTTGACAAGCTCGATCATCCGCCTTTCAGGTTCGAAGGCGGGTGGGTAGCGCTGGTCCAGCGCCGCCTTGCCAGCCGCCTTGATTGATGGTGACAGGTTCGAGCGTGTCAGCATCCGCTGCCGCTCGGCATCGAGAAGCATCACCTCAAAATCCCTCAGCAATTCGGCGCGCTGCCGTTCATCCAAGGACGGGCTGAGAGGCGCCGGCTGAGGTTCGAAAACCTCGGTTTCATCACCAATTGTAGCGATTCCCGGGACCGATTCTTTTTGACCCTTTTCCATAAGGCCATCATTTTTACTCAAGTCCGGCTCAACCGCGCTCTCGCCTGAAGGCGGCTCAGGTGGTGACGCGGGTGCTTCGGCCAGCGCGGCGGCCACCATGGCGGCGGGATCGCATAACCCTTCAGTCGTGCACAAATCAGCATAGGTCGTCCGCAGGTAGCTCCGAACGGCCTGGTGCGTGTCTGGAGACGGTCGGGTTGCCTCCAGCAGCGCGAGGCGCTCGAGATCGAGTACCAGACGCTCAAATAATTTTAGCTGATAATCAAGAGGGAAAGCGTGGAGATCCGTATCAGACTGGTCCGCGAACCTGGTCGCCGTTTCGTCCTTTTGATCAGACCCTGGCACGGTCTCCAAGGCTGTGCCGGCGCTTCCTCCGGTAGTATCCGTTTTAGCCATGGGCATCGCTGGTGGTTCGGGCTTTGGCGGCAAGGGCGCCAGGGCCGGGTCATTGGCGATGAAGTCAAGCGCGTCCACACCAGGCCGCTCAGACAGCAGGCGCCCAAATCGTTCCAAGGGATCGTTGAGAACAATCACCGAGGGAAGGGGCTCTGAAATCCAGGGGCGTCGCTGCCCCAGGGTCGCCTCATCGACCCCGGCCTTAACCTGACGCAGCAGCTGCGGAAGCGTAAGCTGTGGTATGCTCAGGGCATCCAACAGGATGCGCGCAAACAGGCCGCGGGGTGATGCATTAACCGTTTCAATCGGATCCGGCCCAAAGCGATGGGGCGTGTCGGGGGCGTCGGCCAGCATCAGGGTGACACCGGCGGGCGGCGCCATGGCAGCCAGCCCGCGGGTCGTTTTAATAGCGCGTGACTTGAGCGGTTGTGGCCGCGCGGCATCAATCAGCGCCACCACCTGCCCGGCGGCGCTCCCGGCCAGTTGATCGAGCACTGCGCCGAGTGACAAACACTGTTCGGCAATCTCTGACGCAAACCCCGCCTTGGCATCGGTGGGCACCAGATAATTGTCACCATCGATCTGAAGGCCGTGGCCCACAAAGAAAAAAAGACCCACCGCACCATCGGCCAGGCGGACCGTAAACTGATCCAGCGCCGCATGCAGCCCAGCCAGATTCAAGTCCTGGTGCAACATCACCTCGAAGTCCAAGGCCTGTAGCCGCGCGCCGAGCGCTTGGGCATCTCCCGGGGCATGTTCGATGGGGTTTTGCTCGTAAGCCCCATTGCCCACCACCAGCGCCAGGCGCTGCGCCGGTTGCGGGGCAAATTGGGCCGCGGCCATGGGCGCTGTGAGGAGCAGCCATGCCGTAAACACGATTACAATATATCGACGCATCATTTGATCTATCTTGTGGTTATCGTGGGAATCGGCGCCTATGCGAAATTCGAAAAAGCCTTTCAGCACGGGCAATGATCAACGACCGTCAGCTGAAATCACCTGGCTGGTGGCGTACTCCGCGCTCATGCGTAGATAATTGTCCACGGGCCTTTGCAAGCGTGCCGCCATGGCCGGGTCCAGCTGGCGTTTAACCGTGGCCGGCACTCCCGCCAAAAGCGCGTGCGGACCCGCCTGCTGGCCTTCGCGCACCAGGGCGCCCGCCGCAATGACCGTACCCTTGGCCACGTGCGCATCATTGAGCACAATGGCCGCAATGCCAATCAGGCAGCCATCCTCAATGGTGCAGCCATGCACCACGGCATTGTGGCCCACCGTCACGGCGTTGCCGATGATGGCCGGCTTGTCGATATCGGTGTGCACGGTCACGTTGTCTTGAATATTGCTGTTCTTGCCGACGCCGATCGGCGCTTCGTCACCCCGCAATACGGCGCCGAACCAGACGCTAACACCATCTGCCAGGGTCACGTCGCCGATCACCGCCGCGGTGGGCGCGATGTAGACATTCTTTCCGATTACCGGGCGTTTGCCCAGGTATTCAACGATCATGGGCGCCTCTCCTTGGACCTACTATTCGACTATTCAGATGAAAGACCGTAACCTACCGCTTTTATGAAACCGATAGCGACGGCCTGCATGACCGGTCTCAATATGCCGAGCTATAATTCGGATGTAAACGGCTTTTTACCGGACGATGGTCATCAACAACCTCGGCCGCTCCAGGGCCTATTGCCAGTGTAATAGCACCTTGCAGGCCTTGCCGCTGTTCATGGCCGCAAACCCCTGCTCGAAATCGTCGACACCGAAACGGTGCGTGATTACCGGCCTCAGGTCGAGCCCGGATTGTAGAATATTGCCCATTTTATACCAAGTTTCAAACATTTCCCGCCCATAAATGCCTTTGATCCAGAGGCCTTTAAAGATCACAATCTTCCAGTCGATGGTACTGTCACCGGACGGGATACCCAGCATGGCCGCCTTGGCGCCGTGGTTCAGGTTGTCGAACATATCGCGAATGGCGCTCTCGGCCCCGGACATCTCCAGCCCCACATCGAAACCCTCTTTCATGCCCAGCTCTTTTTGGATAGCGGGCAGTTCCTCACGGGTCACGTCAACCGTGCGCGTTGCGCCCATTTTACGAGCCAGATCGAGGCGGTAGGGGTTGACGTCGGTGATCACCACATGGCGCGCACCCACGTGTCGACACAAGGCCACGGCCATCACACCGATGGGACCTGCGCCGGTGATGAGCACATCCTCGCCCACCAGATCGAAAGAGAGCGCCGTGTGAGCAGCGTTGCCGAGCGGGTCGAGGATCGCCACGATATCATCATCGATCTCGGATGGCGGCCGATAGGCATTGGCTGCCGGGATCAACAAATATTGGGCAAAACATCCCTGCCGGTTGACGCCCACACCGATGGTGTTGCGGCACAGGTGCCGCTTACCGGCCCGGCAGTTGCGGCAATAGCCGCAGGTGATATGCCCCTCGCCCGACACGCGATCGCCGATGGCGACCCCGCTTACATCAGCACCCTTTTCCACCACCTCGCCCACAAACTCGTGCCCCACGGTCATGGGCACGGGGATAGTGGCCCGAGCCCAGGCGTCCCAGTTGTAGATGTGCACATCGGTGCCGCAGATGGCCGTGGTCCATATTTTGATGAGCAGGTCGTTGTTGCCCACTTCCGGCTCGGGTGCATCGTAGAGCCACAACCCCGGTTCCGACTTTATCTTGCCTAACGCTTTCATGACACACCCCAAACCGTGATTACGCAATAACCCCCAGTTGCCGCCCCACCACCTCGAACGCCGCCAGCGCCTGCCGCAGATGCTCGCGCGTGTGAGCCGCGCACATCTGGGTGCGGATACGCGCCTTATCCTTGGGCACCACCGGATAGGAAAAACCAACCACATAGACCCCCTCCTCGAGCAATCGATCGGCCATTTGGGTGGCCAGAGCCGCGTCACCCAGCATGACCGGGATGATGGGATGCTCGCCGGGCACCAGCGCAAACCCCAAACGCTCGAGCCCCTTGCGGAAAAAGACCGTATTTTCTGATAGTTGTTTACGAAGGCCGTCACTGGCTTCCAGCAAATCCAGCACCGCCAGCGATGCCACGGTAATGGCCGGCGCCAGAGCGTTGGAAAAAAGATAGGGCCGGGAACGCTGCCGCAGCCAGTCGATGACCTCCTGCCGCCCCGAGGTGTAACCCCCGCTGGCGCCGCCCAGGGCCTTGCCCAGCGTGCCGGTAAGGATGTCCACCCGCGCCATCACCCGGCAATGTTCGTGGCTGCCACGGCCTTTTGAGCCCATGAACCCCACGGCGTGGGAATCGTCCACCATCACCAACGCATCATATTTTTGAGCCAGGTCGCAGATACCGGTCAGGTCGGCGATGATGCCGTCCATGGAAAAGACCCCGTCGGTGGCGATCAGGCGGTGGCGGCAGTCGGCCGCCACTTGGAGCTGGCGCTCCAGGTCGGCCATGTCGTTGTTTTGGTAACGCAACCGCCTGGCCTTGCAGAGGCGAATGCCGTCGATGATGCTGGCGTGGTTGAGGGCGTCGCTGATGACGGCGTCCTCGGGCCCCAGAATCGCCTCGAACAGCCCACTATTGGCATCGAAACATGATGAGTAGAGAATGGTATCGTCGGTGCCCAGAAATTGGCTGATACGTGCCTCGAGCGCTTTGTGGGGACGCTGAGTGCCGCAGATAAAACGAACCGAAGCCATTCCGAAACCGTATCGCGTCAGGGCCGTCCGGGCGGCTTCGACCACCTTGGGGTGGTTGGCCAGCCCCAGGTAGTTGTTTGCGCAGAAATTGATCACCGTGCGGCCGTCGGCCGTTTCGATCTGCGCCTGCTGGGCCGATTGAATCACGCGCTCGGCCTTAAAGAGCCCCTCCTGCTTCAGGGCCGCAAGCGCGTCTTTCAAATGCTCAGTCAGTGATGATGTCATGGCTCACTCGGGGGTCGTTGTATTTTCATTGATAGCAACGCAACACAAGCGCATCACCTACGCCAAGTGGACGGCCAGCTTGTCACTGCGCGGGTTGACCTGTTGTAGCGTCACCTGCACCAGCTCTTCGGTGTTGAGCGACATGCTGTTGGGCACGGGCAGCAGACACTCCACCAGATAATCCACCAGTAATACTTGGTATCCGTGGCGGCGTTTGCCCAGAACGATGGCGTCGGTTTTCTGGCCCACCTTGTCGGCCAGATACTTGAGCAGCCAGTAGCGTTGGCGACGCTGTTGGGTACGCCCCACTTGCGCCATGGGCTGCTCAAGCATGGCGATGATCCGGTCGACCTGCTCGGCGCTGTAGGGCGCCTCAAGCCCCAAGATGGCCCGCACCTGGCGCTGGGTGAGAAGGTCCACAAATTTGCGAATCGGCGAGGTGGCCGTCGTGTAGAGCGCCAAGCCCAGGCCCACATGCCGGTCGGCTTTGCTCGAGAGCAGAAATCGGCTCAAGTGGCGGCGCTGCATCCAGTTCAGGTAGAGGGACTCCTCCAGGCCGTGGTAGAGCCGGTTGCGCGGCTCGGCCTGGCAGCGAAAAACAGCCGGCATCTCATGATCCCGTAGAAAGCGGGCCGTGATCCAGTTGGTCAAAATCATCAGTTCAGCCACCATTATGCGCGACGGACTCTCGCGATTGACGCGATTGACACGCACCTTGCCGGTCTCGTCAATCCAGACGTGCAGCTCCGGCAGGGTGATCTGGACAGCATCCTGGTCAAACCGATTTTGCCTGAAAAGTTGTGCCACTTTGTAGAGCGCGGCCAGGGCCGGATCGGCCTCCAGGTTCATGTTGGCGTCCCAATAGGAGAGCTGATGCTTGACACGCACCAGGCTGGCAAAGACCTCGAACGCCAAGATATCGCCCTGCTTGGAGATTCGGATCATGGTGCTGATGGCCGGTCGCACCTCGTCGGCCCGCAGGCTACACAGCGATTCCGCCAGAACCGGTGGCAGCATGGGAATCTTTTCGTCGGGCATATAGATCGAGCTGGCGCGGGCAAGGGCGTCACCATCGATCGCATCATCTTTTTTGACGTAGTGGCCCACATCGGCGATATGGACACCCACCAGATAGTGATCTCCGCGGTCTTCGCAGCTCAGGGCGTCGTCAAAGTCGAGGGTGGCCTGGCCGTCGATGGTGATCAGATCGAGTCCGGTCAGGTCACGCCGATGCTGTACATTCGGGCCGCACTCGCCCGGAATCGTCAACCGTTGGGCATGTGCAAGCACCTGCTCGCAAAAGCCGGTGGAGATCTTGTATCGCAGCAGATCGACATTCTCGTCCTCATCGAAAATCCCGATTTTGACCAACACATCAAAGAGCGCGGCCGGTTCGTTCAGCCCCGCGTTCTTGACGATCTGGCGACCGATCTCAGCCTGGGGGCTCTCTTTTTCGAAGAGGTAGTAAGATTTGAGAATTTCCACCAACGCCTGCCGTTGGGGTGGAGGGGAAGCTGTACGTCCACTGGCGGTCTGCGCCATGGCCGCCCGCAACCAGGACACGCCGGCCTGAATCAGCGCCTGTCGCCGCGCTTGCTCGGTCTGTTCGGCCTTGATTTTGGCCACATGCGCTTCGGTGCGGGGCATGAAACGGTGGTGGTCGAACTTGAAATAGAGCCGGTTGGTGAAAAAGGCCCTCATGACGGCCGCTTCGTGGTCGCTGTTGGGGGCGTCGGGAAAGCAGAAGGCGGTCATGGTGGCCAGATCGATCCACTCTTTTTCCGTATTGAGCACCTCCCACAGCTCACGGATATCGATCTCTTCGATCAGCCGCTGGCGCCTGGTGGCGGTGTCTTTGAGGGTAGCCACGGCGACGTCACGGCCATTGGTGGGGTTTAAGCGGGTTTTGCTGACATGCGATAGCCGGTTGGCCGACAGGCTCACTTCACGGTTGTCTTCAGTCAACAGCCGCAGGCGCTGGCTTTTGGCCTCCTGTATCACCGCGCAAACGATCTTCTGGCGGTCAATAAATTCTACGATGCATCCTGCTTCCATATTGCTAAAACTAACAGCGTGTTAGATCAAAGTCAACGCAGAGCGCGGCCTTTTTCATGTCCCCGGTCGACGCTGAAGCGATGGGCTCTTGTCGTTTTGCATTTGGCCCGGGGTGCCTTATGTTGTTAGCAATTTGTAATTTTCCGATCGGCCCCTCGTCGGCCATGACCGCCTGGCAAGCCTTCAGGCTTAAAAGACGGCCTTGCTGGCACCGCCACCAAATTGATCAGGCATTCGTGGATGAGCTCATTTCATCTAATCAAACCGTACTTTAAACGGCACTGGCAACGCATCGTCACCGGGCTGGCCTGCCTGGTGGCCGTCGACGTCATGCAGTTGAGCATTCCCCGGGTGGTCAAACGCGCCGTCGACGCCCTCACCTTGTACACAGCCGATCTTTCGCTGTTGATGCGCTATGCCGCCATTATCGTCGCCCTGGCATCGGCTATCGGGGGGTTTCGTTACGTCTGGCGCCGGTGCCTCATCGGCACCTCTCGCCGGATGTGAGGAAGGCCTGCGCAACCAGCCTCTTTGCCCACGTCCAGACCCTCTCGGCACCCTATTTCGACCGCCCCAACACCGGCGACCTCATGGCCCACGCCACCAACGACCTGCAAAACATCCGCATGGCCACCGGCATGGGCATCGTGGCGCTGACCGACGCGCTGATCCTCGGCACGGCCGCCATTGGCTTCATGCTCTACATCAATGTGTCGCCTGACCCTCTTCGTGTCTGATCCCCATGCCCCTGATCGTGTTCAACACGCGCCTTTTCGGCAGCAAGCTGCACGCCGCTACCAGTCGGTGCAGGCCGGACCTTCGCAGACATGACCGAGGCGATCCGCGAACGCTTTGCCGGCATCCGACATGATCAAGGCCTACGGGCGCAAGGAACAGACGGCCCAACAGCGGTGGCGCCGTCAGCCGCGACTACATCCGATCGCAACTTGCGGCTGATCCGCATCACGCGGACCTTTTTCCCAATGATGGTCCTTTTTTCCAACCTCAGCGTGGCCATCGTGCTCTTTCTCGGGTGGACGCAAGACCATCACCGCGCACCATCACCCCCGGTGATTTCGTCGCCTTTATCAGCTACCTGGGGTTGCTGACCTGGCCCATGATGGCCCTGGGCTGGCTCACCAATTTAATCCAGCGCGGTAAAGCCTCTCTGGACCGCATCAACGAAATTCTGGCCACCACCAGCGAGCTGCCCGTGGCCGATCCCCCCCGGTCGCCCTCGCCCTTCAAAGGAGAGATCCGCCTCGAGCGCGTCAGCTTTGCCTACCCGGATCCCGAGGCTGCCACACGCACCAAAATGGTGCTCAAAGAGATCGACCTTACCATTCCCGCCGGCACCACCTGCGGCCTGGTCGGGCCGCCGGGCAGCGGCAAGACCACCTTGCTACAGCTAATGGCACGGGTCTACGATGTCGATCGGGGCGCCGTTTGCATCGACGGCGTCGATATCCGCCACATCGACCCCGACCGCTTGCGCGGCTGGCTGGCGCTAGTACCCCAGGAATCTTTCCTCTTTTCGGGCACGGTGCGTGAAAACATCACCTTTGCCCCATCCGCTCAGGCAGGCACCGACCTCTCAGGCGTCTTGGCGGCGGCCCGCTTGGATCGGGAGATGCAGCTTTTCACCAATGGCATCGACACGCCGGTCGGTGAGCGCGGGGTGATCCTGTCCGGCGGTCAGAAGCAGCGCGTGGCCTTGGCCCGCGCCCTGCAAGCCACCCCGTCGATTTTGCTGCTCGACGACCCGGTCAGCCAGGTGGACGCTCAAACGGCCGACCACATCGTGGCGCACCTCAAGGGCCTCGGACCGCGGGTGACCCAAATCATCGTTTCACATCGCATGTCGGCCGTGCGCCACGCCCATCAGATCGTAGTCCTGGAGAACGGGCGTATTGTCGAACAGGGCCCCCATGAAACCCTGATGGCCGCGGGCGGTTATTATGCCCATATGGTCAAGCTGCAGGACCTGGAGGGTTCGCCCCATGCATCATGAGCCCGGCCATTTCGAAGAGGAGTCCTTGGAAAAATCGAGGGGACGCGACCTCAAGCTGCTGGGGCGCCTGTGGCCCTATATCCGCCCCTATCGACGACGTCTCTTAGCGGCCATTTTGCTGGTGGTCTTGATCACCGCCCTCGATCTGGCCATACCCTGGATCACCAAAGAGACCATTGATCGTTACATCGTGCCGGCGCCGGCCGGCCAGGCCACCCAGAGAGATGCCGGCGCCTCCTCGGATGGCGACAGGAGCCGGCTGTTGCGCGTCGATCCAAACCAGCCCGGGGTTCCGGCGCTGATCGAGCACTACCCATCCCTGTTTCAGGTCGACGCCAGCGGCGTTACCATCGCCTACCGGGACCTGTCACGGCTCGAGCCCGCCGAGATCGCCCGCATTCGGCCGGATGATCTTGCCGGGGTCGCCCGCATGACCCTGCTCTTTCTGGCGCTGGTGGTGGCCATTTTCCTGCTCAACTTCGTGCAGCAGATGATCATGGAGTACACCGGTCAAATGGTGATGCACGACCTGCGCATGCACCTGTTCGGCCACGTTAAAAACCTATCGGCGGCCTTTTTCAACCGTAACCCCGTCGGCCGTCTGGTCACCCGCCTCACCAATGACATCCAAAACATGAACGAATTTTTCACTTCGATCATCGTTTTCGTCTTCAAGGATCTGTTTCTGCTGACCGGCATCTGCCTGGTGATGTTCGGCATCGACTGGCGCCTTTCCCTGGTGGCCCTTTCGGTGGTCCCTTTCGTGCTGCTGGCCTCCTACTTTTTTGCCGCTCAGGCCCGCGGGGCTTACCGCACCCTGCGCCAGAAAGTAGCCGAGATCAATGTGCGCTTTTCAGAAACCATCACCGGCATGCGCATCATCCAGCTTTTTCGGCAGGAGGCCGCCAATTACGACCGCTTTCGGACGCTCAATCACGAAAACTTCCTGGCCGGAATGCGCCAGATCCATGTCTTTGCCGTATTTATGCCCATCATCGAGGTGTTGGGGTCGGTGGCCCTGGCGGCCATCATTTTTTACGGCGGGGCGGGGGTGCTCGACGATCGCATCACCCTGGGTGCGCTGGTGGCCTTCATCTCCTACATCCGTATGTTTTTCAGACCCATCCGCGACATTTCTGAAAAGTACAACGTCATGCAAAACGCCATGGCCTCGGCCGAGCGAATTTTTCAGATCCTGGACAACCACCAGCGGCTTGAGGCCGCCACGCCCCAAGCACCCTCGACAGCTGCCGTAACGCCGCCCGCGGACTTTCAATCCCTGCGTTTCGAGGCGGTCAGCTTCGGCTACCAGCCCACTGAAACCGTACTGCGCAACATCGATTTTGAGATCGCTGCCGGTGAGAGCGTGGCCATCGTGGGACCGACCGGTTCCGGAAAGACCTCCCTGATCAACCTGTTGATGCGCTTTTACGACCCCACCGCCGGACGGATCCTCTACAACGGCATCGACCTGAAAACCATGCCGCCCGACCACGTGCGGCGCCAGATGGCGCTGGTGGCCCAGGACCCCTTTCTTTTTTCGGGCACTATCGCCGACAATATTCGCTTCGGCCAGCCGGCGTTGTCGGCCGAACGTCTGCAACAGATCATCCGGGCGGCAAACTGTGAGGCCCTGGTGGCCCAACTGGAAGATGGACTGGACTACCGCCTTAGCGAAGGAGGCACGCGGCTCTCCAGCGGCGAGCGCCAGCTGATTGCCATCGCCCGCGCCCTGGCCCGCGACCCTCATCTGATCATCCTCGACGAGGCCACTTCCTACATTGATTCGCAGACCGAGCAGCAGGTTCAGGGGGCGCTCAAAAACCTGCTGGCCGACCGAACCGCTTTGATCATCGCCCACCGCCTCTCCACCGCCCGTGAGGCTGATCGCATCATCGTACTCAACCGCGGCCGCATCATCGAAAGCGGCAGCCACGACCAGCTGATGCGCAAGCAGGCCTTCTATTACCAGCTCTACCGCCTTCAGGCCTGACACCCCGCCCGGCACCGCCATCGGGCTGTCCCGAAATCGATAGTTTTTCAGACTGTTACAGTAGGAATAAGCAGACATAAGGGTTGCTAAAACAGCGGACGCCTGTTATGTATTCAACCTTTAGATTCAGGTGGTCAGTGCCAACAATCGAAAGGCTTCATTCCCGTGGAGTCACTACAGGGAAATAGCAGGTAACCACAACTTAAGAAGGAGGTATGTATCGATGGCTTATGATGCGGTAAACATGGCGGACTGGCAGATTTCCGAAGCGGCGGAAGAGAACATGCCGACCCCGGACGAATGGCGTGAAAAACTCGGCCTGCAACCCGAAGAGATGCTGCCCATGGGTCGCCTGGCCAAAATTGATTTTCTCAAGGTAATCGATCGTCTAAAAGACGAACCCGACGGTAAGTACATCGAGGTTACGGCCATTACCCCCACCCCGCTGGGTGAAGGCAAGAGCACCACTTCCTGCGGATTGATGGAGGGCCTCGGCAAACGCGGCAAAAATGTCGGCGGCGCCCTGCGTCAGCCCTCCGGCGGCCCCACCATGAACGTTAAAGGTACGGCGGCCGGCGGCGGCAACTCGCTGCTGATTCCCATGACCGAATTCTCACTGGGTCTCACCGGCGACATCAACGACATCATGAACGCCCACAACCTGGCCATGGTGGCGTTGACTGCCCGCATGCAGCACGAACGCAACTACAACGACGAGCAGCTGGCCCGCCTGACCAGGATGCCCCGCCTGGACATCGACCCCACGCGGGTGGAGTTCGGTTGGATCATCGACTTCTGCGCCCAGGCCCTGCGCAACATCGTCATCGGCCTCGGCGGCCGTTACGACGGCTTTACCATGCAATCCAAGTTCGGCATCGCCGTAGGTTCCGAGTTGATGGCCATTTTGGCCGTGGCCACCGACCTGGCCGATCTGAAAGAACGCATCAACAACATCACCCTGGCCTTTGACAAGCGGGGCAAGCCGGTTACCTGCGGTGATCTTGAAGTGGGCAACGCCATGACCGCGTTTATGCGCAACACCGTCAACCCCACCCTGATGTGCACCGCCGAGTACAATCCCTGCTTCGTGCATGCCGGGCCGTTTGCCAACATCGCCGTCGGCCAGTCATCGATCATTGCCGACCGGGTCGGCCTTAAACTGTTTGACTACCATGTCACCGAATCGGGTTTCGGGGCCGATATCGGTTTTGAGAAATTCTGGAACGTCAAAAGCCGCTTCTCGGGCCTCAAGCCCCATGTTTCGGTGCTGACCACCACCATCCGCGCCCTCAAGAGCCATGGCGGCGGGCCCAAGGTCACCCCGGGTATCGCCATGCCCAAAGAGTACACCGAAGAAAATGTAGGCATGGTTGAAAAAGGCTGCGTCAACATGGTGCATCACATCAACACCATCCGTAAGGCTGGCATCAACCCGGTGGTGTGCATCAACCGGTTCTACACCGACACCGATGATGAGTGTGCCGCGGTGCGCAAAGCGGCCGAAGCGGCCGGTGCCCGCTGCGCCGAGTCCAAGCACTGGGAAATGGGCGGCGAAGGCGCGCTTGAATTTGCCGACGCCGTTGTCGATGCCTGTGAAGAGAAAAATGATTTCAAATTTCTCTATCCTTTGGAAATGAAACTGCGCGACCGCGTCGATATCATCGCCCGCGAAGTGTACGGCGCCGATGGTGTCGATTGGTCCCCGGACGCCAACGCCAAGGCCAAGATGCTCGAAAATGATCCCAAGTACGCCGATTTTGCCACCATGATGGTGAAATCACACTTGAGCCTCTCCCATGACCCGACCATAAAGGGAGCGCCCAAGGGCTGGCGGCTGCCGGTGCGCGACGTTTTGATCTACTCCGGCGCCAAGTTCCTGTGCCCGTGTGCTGGAACCATTAGCCTCATGCCTGGCACCGGCTCCGATCCGGCCTTCCGCCGCATCGATGTTGACCCCGAAAACGGTAAGGTGACAGGCCTGTTCTAAATTGACACGCTTATTACCGTGACGTACTACACAGGCCCGGGGGAGAAATCCTCCGGGCCTTTTTTTGTAAAATTGATGACCCGCTCGCAGTGAATAGCGGATGAACTGATGCCAACACACTGTCAAAACCCCTGAGTTTCTATTGTGCGAAAGAAGCTATCTTCCTCGCCCTTTAGCATACAGACCAACTGGCTGACTTGCCGACTATATCCTATGCCCTACGACCACCTCTTCTCGCCCATCAAAATCGGCCCGCTGACCGCCAAGAACCGTCTGCTCATGTCGGCCATGAGCATCAATTTCGGCGTGGACGACCGCGGGCGCGTCACCGACCAGCTCACTGCCTATCTCGCGGCGCGCGCCCGCGGCGGCACCGGCATGATCCTGGTGGGCGGCGGCGGGGTGCACCCATCGGGCGTCGAACTGCCCAATCTGCCCGCCTTGTGGCGAGACGATTGCATCCCCGGCTTGGCGCGCATGGCCGGCAAAGTGCGCCGCCACGGGGCGCTTTGCGGCATGCAGATCATGCACGGCGGACGCCAATCCTACCATGACCACAAAGTGGCCCCTTCGGCCATACCGGCTCCGGCCGTGGTCAAGGGCACGCCCAAAGCCTTGACCATGGCCGAGATCGGCGACTTGACCCAAGCCTTCGCCGATGCCGCCGGACGCTGCCGGGAGGGCGGCCTCGATTTTATCGAGATCCATGCGGCCCACGGTTACCTGATCAACCAGTTTCTCTCCCGCAACGCCAACCGTCGCAACGATCGCTACGGCGGCAGCTTCGACAACCGCACCCGCTTCATGCGCGAGGTGCTCGACGCCATCAAACAGCGTGTAGGCACTGATTTTCCAGTAGGCGTGCGCATCAATGGCGAGGACTATATCGACGACGGCTGGACCCTGAGCGAAGCCCGTCGGTTGGCCCCCCTGCTTGAGGCCCACGGGGCGGCCTACCTGAGTGTCTCCGCCGGGGTCTACGGCTCCAGCCAGCTGACGATCCCCTCCATGTATGTCGAACCGGGCTGCTTTGTGCACCTGGCACAGGCTGTCAAAGAGACGGTGTCAATTCCCGTGGTCAGCGCCGGCCGCATCAAGGATCCCCAGCTGGCCGAAACGGTCATTGCCGAGGGCAAGTCTGACCTGGTAGCCATGGGCCGCGCCCTGCTGGCTGATCCGGACCTGGCGCGTAAAGCTCAAGGCGGTGCGGTCAATACCATCCGTCCCTGTATCGGATGCTGTCTGGCCTGCATTCACGCCGTACTGGCCCTCGAACCCGGCGCCTGCGTGGTCAATCCCGACGTGGGCCGGGAAGCCTTGCTCGAAGCACCCCCGGCCAGCCGTGACCCCAAACGGGTGCTGGTGGTGGGCGGCGGTCCCGGCGGCATGGCCGCCGCACGATTGGCCGCCTTGCTCGGACACCAGGTCACCCTGTGCGAACGCCAGCCGGTTTTGGGAGGCGCCGCACGATTGGCCGCCCTGCCGCCGGGACGCGGCGATATCGGCTCTTTTCTGGACTTTCAGCAAAGGGAGCTGGCACGCCTGAAGGTGAGCGTGCGCCTGGACACGCCCCTGTCAGCGACGCTGCTTTCAGACCTTCGGCCCCAGAGCGTCATCGTGGCCACGGGCAGTCTCACCGAAGCTCCGCTTCTAAAGGGGCTTTTCACCACGCCCATACTTGTGGTGAACGCCGACGACCTCATCGCCGGCACCGAAAAGGCCGGTCGGCGGATTCTGATACTGGGCGGTGATCAGATCGGGCTGCTGACCGCCGACCTTCTGGCCGACGCCGGCAGCGAGGTGGTAGTGGTGCATCGCGGAAGCCACTTCGCCCAGGCGCTCTCCAGCAATGATCGCTACTATCTGCGTGAAAGGCTGAAACGGAACCGCGTTGAACTGCACAAGAATGCGATCATCCGGGCGGTGCTCGACGACGGGGTGCGCGTTAAAATCGACGGTAAAGTTCAAGAACTCAAGGGGTTTGACACCATCGTTCTGGCCGACAAGCGCACCCCTCTTCGCCAGGCCATCGAACTGTTGAAAGGTAAGGCTTTCGAAGTTCAGGTGGTGGGCGACGCCAAATCCCCACGCACCCTGCAATTTGCCATCGGCGAAGGGGAGGAGGCGGCCCGGGCGGTTTAACCGCTGGGGTCCGAGGTCCAAATTGGAAATCGAAATCGAATATCGGCTGGCGACAAATTGCATCGATTTCGGTAACGATTTTGGTTTCGAGAAAAGTGGAAAATTTATGCATCAATTAAAGGAACCGATATGCCCTACGTCAACATTCGCATCACCAACGAAAAGGTAACCCCCGCCAAAAAAGCGGCCCTGATCAAAGGGGTGACCGATCTGCTGCAGCAGCTACTCGATAAAAACCCCGCCACCACGGTGGTGGTCATCGACGAGATCGATACCGACAATTGGGGCATCGGCGGCGAAACGGTGACGGAGCGGCGCAAAAGAGGGCAGTAATATCGGTTATCGGTTTTATCCCCCCCACTCGGGCAGTGGGAGAAAAACCTTCGCCTTTAGCCGAAGGTGGTTGGCTTAACGATTTAATAATCGGATTCTGGACGGTTTCGTAGAAAGTTCGATATCGGCGTTGCGTTTCATTTCGTGTTTGCTGCGGCGTACAAAAGTACGCCTCACAAAACGAAATTCACACGCCTTGATCTCGGGCGTTCTACGAAAC
Source organism: uncultured delta proteobacterium (assembly GCA_963783425.1). GTDB lineage: Bacteria > Desulfobacterota > Desulfobacteria > Desulfobacterales > QNYZ01 > CAWANO01. The sequence goes on along the minus strand of CAWANO010000012.1, from coordinate 132,644 downwards.
CGTCAAATCCGGCACAACCGCTCGGCAGCCGCCCGCAAGGTGTCATCGCTTTTGGCAAAACAAAATCGCAGCAGACGGTGATCATCCCCGGCGTGGTAGAAAGCCGACGGCGGAATCGCCGCCAACTTGTGTTTGATGGTCATTTCACGGGCAAAGTCGATCTCGGCGGCATCGGAGATCTCGGCATAGGAGAGCATCTGGTAGTAGGTGCCCTGGCAGGGCAGCAGGCCAAATCGCGACTCGGCAATCAGCGAGGCGAACAGGTCCCGTTTTTGCTGGTAAAAAACGGCCAGCTTATCGAACCAACCCAGGTCAGCCATGAAATCGGCGTAAGCCTCCTGCACCGCCGTGTTGGCGCAAAAGGTGACGAACTGATGCACCCGTCGAAATTCGGTGGTCAGCGCGGGAGGCGCCAGACAGTAGCCGATTTTCCAACCGGTAGTATGAAAGCTTTTGCCGAAGGAGCTGATGACGAAACTGCGCGCCGCTAGTTGCGGGTAGCGGGCCATGCTCTGGTGGCGACGGCCGTCGAAGATGATGTGCTCGTAAACCTCGTCGCTTAAAATCAAGGTTTCGCTGCCCGAAACAATCTCGGCCAAGGCCGCCATGTCGTCGGCGTCGAGCATGGTGCTCATGGGGTTGTGGGGGGAGTTGATCATCAGCAATCGGGTTCTGGCGCTCAAGGCCTCCTTGACCCGCTGCCAATCGATGCGGTAATCGGGCGGCGGCATGGGCACGAACACCGGCCGGCCTCCCGCCAGACGCACATCGGGGGCGTAGGCGTCGTAGGCCGGCTCGATAATGATCACCTCGTCGCCGGGACGCACCACCGCGGCCACGGCACAAAATATAGCCTCGGTGGCGCCGGGCGTCACCGTGATTTCGGTGACCGCATCGTAAGCCGCGCCGTACTGCTGTTTGACCTTAAAGGCAATCTGCTCCCGCAGGCGCTCCACGCCGGCCAGGGGAGCGTACTGGTTGTACCCGGCGCGCATCTTTTGGGCCACCAGCTCGACCAGCGCCGGCGGGGTCTCGAAATCGGGGAATCCCTGGCTCAGGTTGATGGCACCCTGCTCGTTGGCCAACTGGGTCATGCGGGCGAAGATACTGACGCCCACGTCGGGTAGCTTCGATTCGATTTTCATCATACAAACTTTCCCTGAGGCACGCGCACGGCAACCACCCGTGCCCGCGCGCGGCAATTCTGGTCGGGGGTGTAAACCGCGCAGACCACGACGGCTTTGTGGTGTTGCAACGCCTCCACCCGCGCCCGCAAGGTGAGCCGCGGTCCCAGGGGGGTGGGTTGCAGATAGTCCACGTTCAAATTGGCCGTCACGCAAACAATCGACGGCTCGCTGCCGGGCCGCCGCCCTTCGCTCTGATACATGGCCCCCACCGCCGTACCGATACTGTGGCAGTCGATCAGGTTGGCCAGCAGGCCGCCGTAGACGATGCCGGGATAGGCGCTGTGCCTGGCTTTTGGTGTAAAGCGGCAAACCCCTTCCCGGCCGTCCCAAACCGTTTGGATCTGAAGGCCGTCGGTGTTGTGCCGCCCGCAACCATAACATACGGCGATCTTATCCGGATAATAATCCTGGACAACATAGGGTGTCATGGGTGAACCCGTGCCGCTAATTTAAATTACGGTCCGAAACCGCGGACCACCCAACCGGTCGAAAGATAGCGGATCGCTCGGCACGGCGCAAGGGGCGACACGGTAGTCTCTTTGACTGGTCTGACCACAAAAACCAAAGGCCGAAAGGGGGCGTGGGGTTGACGACAGCCCCCGATTTACCCATATTTGAGGAAATAATCATTGCACCCAACGGAGGTTGATCGATGAAACCATCCCTGAAACCGGGCCTGACCTTTACATTTGACTATACCGTCCCGGTCGCCAAAACCGTGCCCCACATCTATCCAGAATTCGAGGAAGGGCGCGTCATGCCCGATGTCTTTGCCACCGGCTACATGGTGGGCCTTTTCGAGTTCGTCTGCATCAAGGCCATCAACGCCCATCTCGACTGGCCCCGCGAGCAGTCCGTGGGCATCGCTATCGATGTCAACCACACGGCGGCCACGCCGCCGGGCTTTACCGTCACCGTAAAAGGCTCGCTTGAAAAAGTGGAAGGCCGCAAGCTCACCTTCACCCTGACGGCCCACGACGGGGTGGATCAAATCTCAACCGGCTCACATCAGCGATACGTGATCGATGCCGAAAAATTTAACTCCCAAGTGGCCCAAAAGGCGAGCCGAGGATCCGCATGAAAGAGAACGCCACTACCATCGACCCCATGAAGATGGTCACCGTGGAGATCACCGAAGGTCGCGATGCCGACCAGGCCGGCCTGGTGCCGGAGCCCCTGGAAGAGCGTTTCATTTTCGGCATCGGTGCCAGCGGGCTGTCACCGTTTGAAATGATCCTGTCAGGCCGAACGGTGGGCGAGACGGTCAAATTCAGCGTGCCCGCAACCGCTCAATTTGAATTTTTCGGCCATGTGATCCCGCCCTGCCTGCAGCCGCCCAAAGGCGTCGAGACGCTGCACTACACGGCGCGCGTCAAGGCCATCCGGCCGGCCGACGGAAAAGAGGTGATCAAAGCCCTGGCCGCCCAGACCGGTTGTAGTGACGGGTGCGATTGCGGCTGCGGCGGGCACTGATTTTTTTCGGTGCCTACAGCCGGTTTGTTGGTAATGACGAGCGCCCATTGCGAGCACGGTTCAGCCGCCGGTAGTGTGGTAAGCAATCTCCACGGCCTTCCCCTACCGGCGAGTTCAATGGGTGGCCCCATACGGTGTTTGTTGTCTTGGAGATTGCGTCGTCACTGGCGTTCCTCGCAACGACAAGTTGGGACATCATAACTCCACGCTGTCATCGCGAGCGAGTGCAGCGAGCGCGGCGATCTCATCGGCCCAGTCTTCATTGCGAACGAGTGCAACGAGCGTGGTTTACACACCATCTGTGTGTCGGGCAATCTCCATGGCCACCCTTTAATGCGGCCAGGTACCCAAATGCTGTGATGCTAAACTCAATGCACAAATGGACTTGGCGTCCTGAATGCGCCCGTCGCGTAGCATCTCAAAAACCGTCGAGGGCGCAAAACGGTACACCGCCAGAATTTCGTCCTCATCAAGCGCCTGGCGGGCCGGCGTCAGGTCCCGGGCCAGAAATAGATGGATGCGCTCATCGGAGTAGGCCGGAAGCGGCAGGACCGATCCCAGGCGGGTCCAGGTGCACGCTGCCAAGCCCGTCTCCTCGGTCAGTTCTCTCCGGGCGCACTGCTCGGGGTCTTCCCCATCTTCCAGGGTGCCGGCCGGGATTTCCCAGATGGTGCCACCGGCCGCGTGCCGGTATTGGCTGAGCAGCACGATCTCGCCGGCGGCCGTCACGGCTACGATGGCGGCCGCGCCCGGGTGCCGGATGATGTCGAGCTGAAAGGGTTTGCCTGAATCGGCTGACACGGTCTCTGTAAACATCTCGAAGACTCTTCCCGAATGGATCAGAAGCCTCTCGTGGACCTTGATGTCCGGCATCATGGCATACCCCGTTTTTAAATGGATGGTTAGGTGAGCAAAGATCTGAACGACAAAAGCGCTAATGCCATAGCCGTGCAGCGGCCCGAAATCAAGCCTCGATCAGCCGGGGCGGATGTCGCCATGCGCCATGGCGCCAACCCCAGCGACCCGTTTATCCACTTCGACCAGGTCACCTTGCGGCTGCGGGCGCACACCATCCTTACCCATACCGACTGGCACATTCTGCGGGGCCAAAGCTGGGCCGTCATCGGCGAAAACGGGGCCGGCAAATCAACCCTGGTGCGCGCACTGGCCGGCTTGGTGCCGGTGGTGGCCGGCTGGATTCACCGCCACGGCTTTGAGGCTCAGCCCAAGGCCATCGGTTACGCCGCCTTTGAAAATGAGCACCGCTTCGTAATGCGCGATCGCCTCCGGGACGAGGCGCGGGCCTTCAGCGGTCGCTTCAGGGGCGGCCTTCGGGTCGGTCAGCTCCTGCGGGCAGGGCAGGCGCCAGCCGGCAAGGCGACCGAAGTTTCGGCGCTGCTATCGCTGCAGCATTTGACCGATCGCCGGGTTCGCCATCTCTCCAGTGGCGAGATACGGCGCCTCTTCATTGCCCGGGCGCTTTTGAAATCTCAAAAATTGGTGGTGCTCGACGAACCATTCGAAGGGCTCGACCGGCACCACCGCCACCACCTCACGCACCTGCTTGAATCCGCCATTGCCGACGGCCGCCAGCTGGTGCTGGTCACCCACCATCTTGCGAACATCCCCGCCGGCGTCACTGAGATCATGGCCCTCAAAGAGGGCCGCGTCGTGCTTCAGGGCAATCGCAAGACGCTGCTCGACACGAACGGCCAGCATCGCCTCTTCGAGGCGCGGCCAGATCTGTTGACAACGCCACCACCGCCCCCCATAAACAGGCCGTCCATCGATTCAGCCGGCGACATCGTCCATTTCAACAACGTCACCGTCCGTTACGGCAGCCAGGTGGTGGTGCGGAACTTCTCCTGGCGGGTGCGCGCCGGCGAGCACTGGGCCCTGAGAGGCCCCAACGGCGCCGGCAAGTCGACCCTGCTGGCCATAATCGCCGGTGATCATCCCCAGGCGTATGCCAATGAGATCTATCTCTTCGGACGCCGTCGCGGCAGCGGTGAAAGCATCTGGGAGATCAAGCGGCACATCGGATTGGTTTCATCTGAATTTCACCGCCGGTATCACCGCCATGTGACCGTCCAGGATGCAGTGGCCAGCGGTTTTTTCGACTCGGTGGGACGCTACCGCCGCCTGACCCCCCCACAGCGCGAACAAATCACGGCCTGGCTCGAGCGCTTCGAGCTCAACTACCTGCGGGCACGGTCGTTGGCGACGCTCTCTTACGGCCAACAGCGCCTGGTGCTCATCGCCCGCGCCATGGTCAAAAAACCCACCCTGCTGATTTTAGACGAACCGTGCCAGGGACTCGACCCGGTGCAACGCAGACGGGTGATAACAGCCATCGACCAGATCGGCCGCAGCCAAAGTGCCCAGATCATCTACGTCAGCCACCATGCCGATCAGATCCCGGCCTGCATTACCCACCATCTGGATTTGACCTCAACCGATGGAGCGGTCGATTAAAAAGATACAGCGAACCGCAGAATATCCAACATCCAGTTTCGATTGTCCAAGTGAAAAAAGTGTACACAGCGGGATCTGTTATAGTTGCTGTTGTTTTTTGTAAGCAAACTTCTTAAATCTGCGGTTCGATATTCGATATTGGATATTCGGTTTTTAAAATATCATCCATGACGGGCTCGTAAAAGTCGATTTTCCCGTTTTTCCGTCATTTCGACGAAGCCAGGATCGTTTGAAATCATACTCTTATGGATGCCGGATCAAGCCTGGCATAACGTCCTACTGATTTCTTGCGAGTTCACTCTCCATAGGAAGCATATTTGACAGCCCCTGAGAAATTACCTACGTTTTTCAAAAAATGAATCTTCAGGATCGGAGCTTACAAAATGCCAACGGACACCCACAACTTTGCGCCCCTGACCCCCCGGCAGGGCCGGCTGCTGGTTGGCCTGGCCCGGTTTGCCATTGCCGAAAAGCTGGGCCAGCCCGCATCTGACCCCATGGCAACGCTTTCTCACGAACCGGAAGATGACATCCTGACCAATAACTTCGGCACCTTTGTCACTTTGACCAAAGATGGCCGCCTGCGGGGCTGCATTGGATCGCTCGAGGCCCGGGAGTCCCTGCAGACGAGCGTCCGCCACAATGCCTGCAACGCTGCTTTCCACGATCCGCGCTTCACTCCCCTGACGGCCAAGGAACTGGTTTCGGTCCATATCGAGGTGAGTGTTTTGACCGCACCTCAGCCCCTGACCTACGCGGGTGGCGAAGATTTGCTCGCCAAACTTAACCCCGGCAGAGATGGCCTCATTATCGCCAAGGGCCGTGCCCAGGCCACCTTTCTGCCCCAGGTATGGCAGCAGTTACCCGATCCAAGCCACTTTTTATCGGAGCTTTGCCGCAAAGCCGGTTTGGGGCATGACATCTGGCGGCGCGAAACGTTAACCGTACAGACCTACCGCGTACAATCCTTCGGGGAACGATCGTGACGACGCGTGACGCGACGGCCGCCGGGATCAGCCGAAACCGGTAAACCAAGCCGCCGCCACAATCGTAAACACCAGGACCAGGCAGGCATTTTGAACAGAGGCGCCCGGCGGCCGGGGCAGTGTCAGATTGGCAACGGCGCCCATCACCAATCCCGCCAGCAAACCGAAAAAATGCGCCAACAGATCACTGCGCTCGCTGACGCCCAGAAAGCCGAGCAAAGCCAGGGCCCCGGCAATGGGCAGCCAGGCCCGCATGCGCTGACCCGGCACTCTGATCTTCTCGATAAATTGGTGGGCGGCAATCAGTCCTAGGGCCCCGAAAACGGCCGTTGAGGCACCGATGGCCGTGTGGCCACTTTGATAGACGACGGCAGTGACCCAATTACCGGCCACACCGGCCGCTAAAATCAGCAACACCCCCACCCCGCTGCCGATCCAGGCGCACACTGCCGTGGCGAAAATGACACATCCGGCCATGTTGGCGGCCATATGCCCCCAATCGGCGTGCAGGATCAAGGCCGTGACCGTGCGATAGAACTCGCCCGCAAGTATCTGCTCGGCCGATGCCCCGTAGGCACGCACGTAGGCGCCGTGATCGCCGTCACCCGATGCGGCCACATGCACCGCCAATAAAAACAGGGCCAGGCCCACGCCGGCCCAATTGCGACCGATGATGGGCCCCTCGACCTCATCACGGTCCTGGGCGGGGACGTTCTCGCTCTCATAGGCGGCAATGGCGGCCATGGCCGCTTCGGCCTGTGCGGCCTTCACCCACAGGCTGCTGCCATCGCGTTCGCGAACAATGCGGTGACCGATGCCCAGCGCCGCCAGCACCAGGGAGAGGTCATGGATCACCGCGGTGGAGAGGCCCTCGCGAAGGCACTGTTGTTTCTGTGCAGCTTGATCTGGGTTCGATTCGGATAAACTCATGATCGTCGCGTCCTGAATCAGCCGTGGCGTAGGTTCTGATTGGGACTTGTAATCAGCACGGTTTTTTGCCACTTTAAGTGATTAAAACGACGACAAATATAAACCACAAAACGCAAACGATAGCCAACAACCGGCGTCTGCGCTGCGCGCTACCATAATCGAAATTCCAAAACCTGGGTTCGGCACGGAAACGCTGGATCGCATGCTGCGCTGCCGAAAGCGCCGGATAAATAACCTTGGCGGTTGAAGTTTACTGGGATTTGATGGTTGGCATTGGTGATTTTAACAAGGCTTCGGCACCCGGCACCAAGCATGACAACCTCTTGAAACAAAGGCCACCTTTTGAATAGCGGACCCTACGATCTTTGCGTGATCGGCTGCGGCCCCAGCGGCTTCGCCGGCGCCATGCGCGCCTTCGACCTGGGCAAACGCGTCTGTATTGTAGAACGCGCCCAGCTGGGCGGCGCCGGCGTGATGTGGGGCGCGCTGGCCTCCAAGACCATGTGGGAGCTCTCCAAAGACTACTATGTGGCCTCGCGCACCGAGCGGGGCTATCGGGCATCTGACCTGCACGTTGATTACACCGCCGTGCGCAATACCATCCTTCAGGCCATCAAGGAGAAGCAAGGCCAGATGCGCGCCCAGATGCGCGCCCTGGTCGGCGGTGGCCGCCGGGCAAGCGGCGGTTCGGTCACACTCAAGCGCGGCCGGGCCCAATTCATCGCGCCCGACCGGATTACCGTTACCCGCCGCGGCGGCCCGGCCGAGACCATCCAGGCCAACTTTTTTCTGATCTGCACCGGTTCCAAACCGCGCACCCTACCGGGCATCACCATCGACCAGCGGCGGGTGATTGACTCCGACGGCATCTTGCGGGTCAAGGCCTTTCCCCGCCGACTGATGATCGTGGGCGCCGGCATCGTGGGCTGCGAATATGCCACCATCTTCTCCAACTACGGCCAGACGCGGGTAGTTCTCATAGACCACCAGGACCGCATCCTGCCCTTCGAAGATGCCGACGTGAGCGACTTTGTCAGCCGGCATCTCACACAAAACAGTGTCGACATCGTTCACTCGGCGCGACTCAAATCGGTGTCGCAGCGAGGCCGCCAGCTCGACATCTGTCTCGAACGCGATGACGGCAATCAGCAGTTGTTCCGCATGGACGCGCTGTTGCTGTCGGTGGGACGCGTACCGGTCACCGCGGGCCTCGGGCTGAAAGGGATCGGCATCACCCCGGATGGGCGTGGCTATCTCAACACCGACGCCAGGTGTTGCGTGAACGATCACATCTACGCCGCCGGCGACGTCTCCAACCATCCGGCCCTGGTTAATCTGGCCGAAGCCGAGGCGCGCCTGGCCGTGGAGGCCATGTTTGGCCTGCCCGTCGCGCCGCTGCGCTACGACAACATGTCCACGGTGATGTTTTTCTATCCCCCCGTGGCCGCCGTGGGGCTCAACGAAAAACAGTGCCGGGAAAAGGGAATGGCCTACCGCGTCGGCTACTACGCCAATTCGCTGGTGTCCCGGGCCATCGCCATGCGCTCGCTGGACGGCTTTGTCAAAATCATCGTCAGCGATGACGATCGGGCCAAGATTCTGGGAATGCGATCGGCCGGACCGCACGCCTCCAGCACCATCGTGGCCGTCGCCACCCTGATGGACCACAACACCGGCATCAAGGAGGCGCTTAAATCGATGCACCCCCATCCAGCCATCTCCGAGGGCATTCAGGAGTGCTTGCGGCTGCTGATGGGCAACTCGGTCTACAAACCCGAGGTATTTCCCGACCTGATCAAGATCCGCAACTGGCGGCCTGAGCCTGGCCGGACAGACGACCGACGCCGTCACCCATAGCGACCGTAAACCGGTTGACATGTGGCCGTTTGGTGGTATCTTCTACTGGTCCACCCAGGAAATGGCCACACGGCCAACGTCACCCCCGAACCGAAAAAGCAGCGCGGTTTTATCGCGCCTTCCATCCATCGCTTGAGTAAAGGAGAAGTTGAATGAAAAAAGTACTTGTCGCCTATGTCAGCCGCAGTGGTAACACCCAAAAAATGGCCGAACTTATCGCCGAAGGCGTTCGTTTTGGTGGCGGGGAGGCCGAGCTAAAAGCGATCCCCGAGTTGCGCTCCGAAAAAGATCTGGCGGGGTTTGACGGCTACATTTTTGGATGCCCCACCTACCACCGCGATATGACCGCTGGTATGAAAACCTTTCTGTTCATTGCCGAAAAGGCCAATCTGACGGGGAAAATCGGCGGCGCCTTCTGCTCGTTTACCCACAGCGGCGAATCGGGCGAGATGGTCTACGACACCATGCAACACGTCTATAAAATGGACATGGTCAATCTGGGAGCCCTGCAGCTCAAGGAACATGTTTTGGCCGCGCCCGACGGCACAAAGGCCTGTCAGGATTACGGTAAGGCCGTGGCAGAGAAGCTGGCCTAAGGCAACTTTGATGGACTCGTAAAAATTCGCATTTCCGACGGCTTCATAATAAGTTCGAGATCAAGGCTTGCGAATCCGGAGTAATGAAGGCGTACTTAGGGTACGCCGCAATGACGAAGGGTGAAGCGTGACGCCGATATCGGACTTATTACGAAGCCGTCAATATTGGTTTTTGCCTGGCATAACCGGACGGTAACCATGCTGATGATCCGAAAAACTGGCACCTTGCGGGGGCGCATTTCCGCCCTTATCTTCGTGGCGCTCTTGTGCTGGTGCCCATTGACACTGTGGGCGGCAGTAGATGATGCGCCTGCCATCAACCCCGAGATTGAAACCGAGTTGCCCGTCAACCCCATGGCGGCTGCCCCCCCCTCCTTGCTGGAAGCCTTGCACAAGATCCGCGCGCTGTCGTTTTGCGGCGAAGCGGTGCCCATGGAGCGCCAGGACGTGCGCGAGCGTTTCGAAAAAGAGCTGCTGCTCACCCTGGGCAATCGTCCCCAGGCCATCCTCTACCTTAAGCGCCAGTTGCGCTACCTGCCCCATATCGAAGCGGTGCTGGAAAAAGAGGACCTGCCCGACGATCTGAAATATCTGGCCGTGGCCGAGAGCGCTTTGATACCCGATATCCGTTCGCGTAGCGGGGCCATGGGCATATGGCAGTTCATGCCCGATACGGGGCGCAATCATGGACTGATGATCGACAGCTACATCGACGAGCGGCGCGACTTTTCCACAGCCACCCAGGCGGCCATCGCCTATCTGCGAAAGCTCTACGACCAGTTCGGCTCCTGGAGCCTGGCGGCGGCGGCCTACAACATGGGCGAAAACGGCCTGGCCGCCGATATCGAACTTCAGCAGACCAACGATTACTTCGAGCTTGTGCTGCCCGATGAGACCGAGCGTTATCTCTTTCGCATCCTGGCCATAAAAACGATCCTGGCCGCACCCACCGATTTTGGTTTTGAGCTCACGCCGGACGACCTCTACCCGCCCTTTGAGGCCCAAGCCACATCGCTTACGCTTGATCAAGCGACCGCCGTGGTGTCCATCGCCGCGGCCGCCGGCCTGAGCTATCGCCAGTTAAAGATTTTAAATCCCCACATCATCCACCACTACCTGCCCGCCGGCAGCTACACCCTTAATCTGCCTGGCGACGTTCCACAGAATTTGCAGCAGAAGATCAAGGCGCTCAACCTGGCGGCCGCAAAAAACCAGCCGCAACGCACCTATATCGTCAAAAAGGGCGACACCTTGTTGGGCATCGCCGACCGTTTTTCCGTTCCCTTAAGGGCGCTGCTGGTGTGGAACCGGCTCACCTTCAACAGCCGCATCCATCCCGGAGACCGCCTCGTCATCAAGGCGCCCTAAAGGCGGCGGCCAGCGCGGCGCTATTTGGGGATAATGATGCGGGAGTCCTCGCGTTTCTGCTCGGTCTGGGCCTGCTGGGCCATCTTCTGAAACTCGCTCATCATCTGGGCCACGGCTTGGTGCATGGCGTCGGCGAAGCTGTCGATGGCCTCTTTGAGGTTATTGGCCGGCAGGCGCGTCTGGACCGGAAGGGGGCCTTCGGGGGTCATCAGTTGAGTGCTGCCGATAAAGACCTTGCTGCGGGAGCTGTCGGCTTCGCCGCTGGGCGTCACCGGTGCCAACACCCGGATAGCACCGGTCTTCATGTCGGTGAAGGATGTCTCCGTGTAGAGGTTGCTGCTGTCTAAATTCAAATTAAGCTGATCAATGCGAGCTTCATCTGCCATGATATGGTCGTCTCCTCTGTCAAGTCGTGGTGCATATGGTGAAAAAATGGTTACGTTTGTCGTGATTGCGCCCGGCACGGCAACCGCTGGCCGAAAGCGCCGATCCCTCAACGATGGACTATTTGACCGGCCGCGAACTGTCGCGGTGCCGGTCAAAAGTATAAAAGGCTACCACATATGCCGCCAAATGCCAAAGTGAAAGCGCGGGTTGCACCGTGACCGTTCAGATTGACATGGAGCGCTTGGTGCGTCAGGTGCGTTACAACTGCGATGTCTCCGACGCCCAGCACGCCGGATCCTACTCGTTGTGCGGGCTGGCCTTGCGCTTGCGTGACCTCTACAAGTGGCACCACCAGCTCTCGCCCTGGAAAGAAGGCGAGGCTGCCGAGGTGGCCCGTTGGATCGGCGAGAAAGAGAGCCTGTGGGAAACCCTGGCCGAAACAGACTACAAGAACATTGCCATCGATGGGGCCAACTACGGTGCATTCGAGACAGACACCATAAATCAACAACTTGAGGCCAGCGGCCTTTTTTACGGTGCCGGTTACGCCTATGGGCTCAAGCCTTCATTCTTTCTGGCGCGGCGTCTGCAAGAGCAGGTCGTGGCCGGCGTGCCGGTGATCTTGCTGGGGCATGAGCTGGCACGTGATCTACTCACCCTGCCGGCCCTGGTTCAGGAGCAGACCGTGCTGGTGCGCACCGAGGCCGCGGCGCTTTATCTGTGGGACCAGATGCTCTACATCAAAAAATCGGGCCGACCGGCCCTGCAATACGCCCTATGCGCACTGGGTGCCGATGACTTGGCCAGTGACACCCTGCGCCGAAGGTTGCCGCAGCTGCTCGATGCCCAACAGGGAATTTTCGTCCATCATGAAATCGGCGAAATGTGCGACAACACCTTCGATACGGACCTGTGGCGCCAGATGGTGAGCCAATTTTCCCAAACCCCATTGGAGCTCTATGCCCGGGCTCTCAAAGACCTGCTGGCCGACACCCATCGCCTGGGCCCTTTGCCGCTTATCGTCGCCGAGCGTAGCACCGTTGCCTTGGGCCTTTACGCCGCATTCTTAGACGGCTTGCAGCGCACCCTTTTTCCCCAGCTGCGCCGCGCGTTCGGAGCCTTTCTGGCGAGCGCTGATTGGGATATAATCAGCTGGGCGATCGCCGCTGGTCGTGCTCGCGCCCGGGAGGATGCCCACTGGGTGAGCGCGGTCTTTTCCGCCGGGCTCGAAAAATCCGACCCGCAGTGGGCCGCAACACGCATCGGTAAGCGCCTGCAGCGTCGCATCGATCAATACAGAGAATGCACCTAATCGATGAATTTCATCCGAAAAAACTGGTTTGCTGTAGGGTTGGTAGTGGTGGCCCTGGTGACCCTGGCCGACACCACCCAGACCATCGCCGACGCGGGCCGATGGATCAAGCGGCAAAATGGCGCCGCGCTGCTGATCGTCATGATATTCGTCTTCTCCGGCCTCTTGCTGAAGGTCGATCAGATAAAGGCTGGCCTGCGCGATGTCCAGGGCACGCTGTTGGCGCTGACGTTGATTTTCGTCGTGGCGCCGCTGCTGGCCTACGCCATGAGCGGTCTGCCCATTGAGGCCGGGGTAGCCGTGGGGCTTATCCTGGTGGCGGTAATGCCCACCACCTTGAGCAGCGGAGTGGTGATGACGGCCAGCGCCGGTGGCAACATGGCCCACGCGCTCTTTATCACCATCGTCTCGAACACCCTGGCCGTGTTCACCATCCCCCTCACCCTGCCGTTGCTGGCGGGCGCTTTGATGGCCGGAAATGTTGTGCCGATCGACAAACTGGCTTTGATGATGCGGCTTGCGGTGATCGTAATGTTGCCCTTGCTGGTCGGCTTTGGCGTCAAGATCTGGATCAACCGGACCGGACGCTTCCAGCACTTCCACCGGGCCGAAAAACCGCTACAGGTGATCAACCAGTGCGCCATCCTGGTGATCGTCTGGATGGCCGCCGCCCAGAGTCGGCCCACCATTCTTGCCAGCGGCGGCGCCATATGGGCGGTGGTGGCACTCTCGTTTCTCTTTCACCTGGCCTTGCTGGCCGCTGCCGGGCTGATCATCTGGCTCTTTAAGGTCGAGCGCGGCCGTCGCGAGAGCATCATTTTCATGGGTGGCCAAAAGACCCTGGCCCTGGCGATTGTGCTGCAAGTATCGCTCTTTCCGCAATACGGCCAGGCCCTGGTCTTTTGCGTGGTGCACCACTTTATTCATCTCATCATGGACGGCTTTGTGGTCGAGCGCCTGCGCAACCGGCAGCACTGCCCCGTGGCCATTGGCCAGTGCGCATCAAAATAAGCGCTCTGGCCGCAATGAACAAATTTAGCCCAAGGTGGTCTAAGCCGTTGTATGAAATGGCAAAAAACACCCATGCGGAAAGGGTTAATCGAATGAAAGCGACCCTGGCGATTTTGACGGCAACCCTGCTGGTGACCGCCTGTTCGGTGATTTCCCGGGAGGTGCGCGAGCAAGCCGCCCCCGCGCCCCCTTTCGAGACCCTGATCGCGGAAGTCGACGCCTTCCGGGGCCAGACCGTGATTATGGGCGGATACTTGCTGGAAGTCTCCAACCACGCCGACGGCACCACCTTCAAAGCGCTGCAGACACCACTTTCCAGCTCGGACCGCCCGCTCGAAAAAGACCGCTCGCAGGGCCGCCTGATTATCACCACCAATCAATTTCTCGATCCGGAAATTTACACCAAAGACCGAGAGATCACCGTGGCCGGCAAGATCGTTGGCAGCTCCGGGATCGAGGGTGACAAGGCCCCGTTTCCCTACCTGGAACTCGAAGCGCTGGAGATACACCTGTGGCCGCAAACCTCGTCCCGACCCTACCCGAACTATCATTACGGCCCGCGCTGGCACGGGTATAACCCCTGGTACTGGAACTCACCTTGGTACTGGAACGATCCCTGGTACCGGCACGGCGGCTTTGGGGGCATTCATGGCTCATGGTATTGGCGTCGCTACTAAGGAGCATATATGAACCGCAAGAGCGCACATTGTTTGGCGATACTGTTTCTGGCGGGCGGCATTGCGGTGATAGTAATGGCCTGCGTAGCGGGCATTTCCAGCCAGGCCCGCTCCCAAGTCACCTTTACCCAGAGCTTCGACCAATTTCGGTCGGATGCCGTCGATTTGATCGGCGAAACCGTCATGTTCGGTGGTCGCATCATCGAAATCCACAATCGCGATGGGGTCTCCGAGCTGACCGTGCTGCAATTGCCCCTGGATACGCACCAAAGACCGCGGGCGAGTGATCAATCCATGGGGCGGTTTTTACTGGTGACCGACCAGTTTCTCGATCCGGACTTCTACGCCAAAGGGGCTATGGTGACAGCCGTGGGGCGCCTGACGGCGGTGGAATCGCGTCAGATCGACCAGATGGCGTACGCCTACCCCATGATCGAGGCCACCGAGATCAAACGCTGGGCGCCCGACGAGCTGTGGGGCGGCCCGCGCATCCGCTTTGGGGTTGGCGTCGGAACCTCTTTTTAACAAGCGATCAACTGACGCGAAGGGGTCTATCGTCCAACGAGAAGGATAGATCGTGAGAGCGAAGCGAACCACGATCTTATCCGGTGGTTGAACAAGCCCGATATTGAAGGAGGGCCTATTATAAGGGGCTGACCATGAGTTACAGAAAGCACCTCCTGGTTTTGCTGAGCGCACTCATGCTCTTGGGTTGCGCCGCTCCAAAGCGCGAGACGAACCTGAGCTTTACGGGTCTTGAAACAGATCCCAGGCATTTCAGCGGCCGCCTGACGCTGCCCGAAGGGGCTCAAACCCCGCTGCCGGTGGTGATGATAGTACACGGGTCGGCCGGGCTCGACAGCCGCTACGGTTTTCACCGCCCGGCCCTGCTGGCGGCCGGCATGGCCACCTTCGAGGTGGACTTCAAGACCAAGGTGTTTACCACGCTCTCCAACCGGCCCCCCGTGGCCACCTTTCAGCCCTGGGTCTTCGGCGCCCTGCGCACCTTGCGCCGCCATCCGGCCATCGATGCGAACCGCATCGCCATCATGGGTTTTTCGCTGGGGGGCCATTTGGCGATTTCGGCCGCCTCGCAGACGTTGGTGACGCGCTGGTTGGGCGACGACCGGGCGGGCTTTGCGGCCCACGTGGGCTTCTATCCGGTCTGCCGATACCTGCGCAACCACTTCGGCACTGGCGGCCCCACCGGCGCGCCGATGCTGATTCTGACCGGCGCCAAGGACAGTTGGGGCGATGGCCAAAGCTGCCCGCCCTTCAGCCAGTGGATCAACACCGCCCATGCGGACCTGCTCGAGTTGGTCATCTATCCCAACGTTTACCATGGTTTCGACCGCCAAGGGCACTGGGAGGGTTATGCACCCCTGGCCCAAAATCAAACCGCCATTTTAAGGTGGAACAAAGCCGCCGCCAACGACAGCCGACGGCGGGCGGTGGCCTTTTTACAACGGGCATTCGGTTTGTAATGGGGGCTACACCCCGGGCCGCGCTATTTTGCAAATCCGTTTCAATCCCAGGCAGGAATTTCAGGCATGAACACCACCCTGATCGTAACCTTCAACGCCCAATTCGCCCCCCGCATCACGGCCATTCGCCGGGCGGTCTTTACCGGTGAGCAAGGCATAGACACCGCCAAGGATTTCGACGGTCAGGACCCTCGCGCCGTTCACGCTTTGGTGATGGTTGATGACGGCTATGTGGGAACGGGCCGCATGCTGGCCGACGGACACATCGGCCGCCTGGCGGTGCTCGCATCCCATCGTGGCAAGGGGCTGGGCGCGCGCCTGGTGCGCGCACTGGGCGAGGAGGCCCGCCGCAAGGGCTTGCGACGCGTCTACCTGGGCGCGCAAAAACAGGCCCAGGGATTTTACGAGCGCCTGGGCTTTACCACCTGCTGTAAAACCTACCTGGAGGTCGGGATCGCCCACGTACCCATGGAGTGGATATTGTAATAGCACGCACGGACGTCATCTCGGTCATGACGGTCCGAAATTGGGGCGCCCTGCTATCCCGCAAATTTCATCTTCACCGCCTGGCAAACACTCTCGGCCGCATGATCAAGGCCGAAGGTCTCCGTGTTGATCACCATGTCGTAGTTGATGGGATCGGCGATGTCACTATGGAAATATTTACGCACGAAGGATTTACGATCCGATTCGGTCTGCATGACGCGCTTGGCGGCGATATCGGTAGCCGCGTTGAAATCCTTGATCACGTTCTCGATGCGCCAAGGTCGCGGCGCGATGATGCGCACCCGAAAACGCTGCTCGGCCGGCAGGATGAAATTGGCCCCACGCCCCACCACCACCGCCTTGCCGTAACGGCCGATGGTCCCCACCACTTTCATCAGGTGCAGAAGGTATTTGTCGGGCCACAGGTGCCGGGTGTCCACCAGTGAGGAGATCCAGTTTTCAAGGGTATTGAGCCCTTTTTCGTCAAGGGTGGCCAGCAATCGCTCACTGACCCGGGCGCTCTTGGCCATTTCGTGAATCATCTCCTGGTGAAAGAGATCATAACCGAGCGCTTGCGACACCTTCTGGGCCACGATGCGGCCGCCGGAACCAGGTTCACGCGATAGGGTGACCACGGGCGAAGCTGCCGGCGTTTCCGGCTTGACCGGTTTGCTGAACTGCCAGCGCTGCACCTGCTCTTCGATCATGCGCCCCAGTGAACGGCTTGAGGTTTTCATGGCGCCCTCCTTTCCTTTCGGGATTAAAGTGATGCCGCTATCTGGAACTGAGGGTTGGGATAATTGAAATCACCTTTACATGTCACAGGGTCAATCTTATGCGCGGGCAGATCAGACGAGGCGTGTGCGAGCCGTACGGTCGCAACTAAGTGCACCTATTCGCAAATACGATGACATTCGGCCGCCAATCCATCCGGGCTAACGGCGTTGCGAAAAAACGCAATATTCCAGATATTGCTTATTTTCCGCGCCTTGTCAGCCCGGCGCCTTGACGCTCTCATTACGTCACCGTTTTTACGAACAGGAGCACTAAGTCGATGGAATGGGGTTCGGGTTCCGGCTGAAGGTAATCGGAAGTTGGCTATGAGCAGCAGGTGGAGATCTAAAGTTGGTATAGACCGCAGGTGGTGACGTTGCGCCATTGCGATGTCAGCCGGCTATCCCTGAAAACCCGCGCATCTGCTTTCAAAATATAGAAGATCGCCATGGATGTCAACGTCTTTGGCACGCTGACCCGGGCGGTTATGAACCCAAAACGCCGTTCGGGCGGCGGCCCGATTTCCATAGCACCCAGCCTAAAAGCCAAGCCAGCCCCACCACCGACGCCCCATCGCGCCAGCCGGGGTTGTGCCAGTGGTAGTCATCGATAAGGATACGCTCTGAATCAATGAAAGTAGCGCGTACCGACAGCCTGCCGCGCTGGGGCAGGTCTGGCGCATCGGCCACCAGATCCTCGCCGGTGATTGTGCGGATAAGCAATTGATCGCCTTGCAGGCGGTAGGGGCTGCGATCCAGTTCGATTGGCCTACCGGGACGATCTCCCACCCTAGCCAGGGTGCGCACGAAATGGTTGTCAGCCGCCACAGCCCCCGACCAGATCATCGGCGGCAGTGCCACAAAGAGCAGCAAGAATACGCCCGCCACCACCATCTTTATAGAGGTGGGTTTGGTGAAGGTGAACAGCGGAGAGTTGCGATAGCGCCAACTGAAGTAGATGCAGGCCGCCAACCCGAGCACCGTCATCACCGTGGTGGGCCACTCCTCCGGCCAGTAAAGACCAAAATTGGTCATCCGCCACGTCAGGGGCGCACCGAAAATAGCGCCGTTGGCCCATTTGGTTTGGGTAGCATCAAGCAGCAGATGCAAAAATGCGTTGACCGACAGCAGGGCAAAGACGCGCCCCGGTTTCGGGGTCAGAGCCGCTATGGCCGCACACAAGATCATACTGCCCAAAAGAGAGCTTTGCACGATGGCGTAGAGTTTGAGCTGGTAGGGCACCCAATTGCCGGCTACGGCCATTCCCACCCGCCAGATGATCCAGGCCACGTCCGGGATAACACAGCCGATCAGAATCCAGATCAGGTCACCGGGGCGCAGCAAGCTGCGGCCGATGGCCCCCTGGACGGCAATATGGGCAAGAGTGTTGGGCATGTATGTTTAGGAGACGCTTGCCAATGGACCCATATTGTACCGATGAATGTGGCCCCGCCAATGGCGCCGGCCAAGCCGTCTCAGGAGCGTTTATTCTTCAGCGCGGCCAGCTGCCGGCGCTCGTCGGCCAGTTCGGCCAGCAGATTGGAGAGCGGCCATTTTTCAGAGGTGGGTGTCAGCGCCGCCCACAGGGCCTCTTTCATCCCCGATCGGTGGCACACTTTCATCAGCGAGTGCAGTTGCCGCTCGGTAATGCCCGCCACGATCACCGCCCGTGGCAGGACCGAATCCACCGCCCAGCCACTGCTGTTTTCCAGGTCCATCAATTGCCCCAAGGTAAGCTTTTGGTGGTCATGGTTGGCCCAGACCACCTCAACCTCGGCCATGCCCACCATCTCCATAACGGTTAAAAACTTGGGTTGGGCGCTAGCCGTAAAACCGCACAGCAAAAGGCGCCGCGGGCCGTAAAGGTTGTTGTCGCTACGGGTCACCCGTTCAAATTTGGCCTTACTCATAACAGCGCACCTCATGACCGGTTCAACGGTTTCTTCCGTGGACCTTTCGATAGATCGGACTTCAGACGGTTGGTCCCTATATTTGACCTCATCAACCTTTACGCTTCAATCGCTTTTTGCGGATGTATTGATTGCGACCCGATTGCACAATTTTTTAACGCGTTTTACGATTTAAAAAATCCGCTCGAAAAAAGCCTGCATATCTGTCCAAGAGCGCTGATCGGCCTTGGCGTTGTATCCAATGGGCAGACCGAACTTTTCGGCAAAGCTGTCAGCGTCGGGGTTGGTGAAACTGTGGGTGGCGCCGGGATAGGCCGCAAAGGCCACATCGGCCCCGGCGGCGGTCATCTCGCGCATGAACTCACCCACCTGCTCGGGCGGCACCATGGGGTCATTCACTCCGTGACACACCAAAATGCCGGCTTTGACGGCACCCGTCTCGGCCGGTGTCTGCGTTTTCAGACTGCCGTGAAAGCTCACCACGCCGTTCAGATCCAGACCGGCCCGCGCCATGTGCAGCACCACCCCGCCCCCGAAACAGTAGCCGATGGCGGCAATGCGTTCGGGGTCGGTGGCGGGATGGGCTTTCAGTCTCTTCAGAGCCGCCTCGAAACGGCCCCGCGCCGTAGCCGCGTTTTGCATCACCTCTGCGGCGAATTTACCGGCATCATCGGGATGCATGGCCTGCTTGCCGTCGCCGTACATGTCCACCGCCAGTGCAACGTAACCCAATTCGGCCAGCATGCGGGCGCGTTTACGGGCGTAGTCGTTGTGCCCCCACCACTCGTGCACCACCAGAACGCCGGGGCGTTTTCCCGTCAGGGCGTCATCATAAGCCAGGTAGCCTTTCAGGGTCAGACCGGCGTCATCGTATGCAATCTCTTCGCCCACCACCGCCGCGCCGGCCGGTAGTGCCAGCGCCAGGGCGACAATTAGAGAAATCGTTATCGTGGATATCTATATTGTACACCTCGCAAATTCAAAAGCGTTGGAAAAACATGCGGCTGCCGCATAGGCGGTAATTGAGATGATTTAAGGATGAAATGATCGGACTATCACCTCACCGTCGTGCGAAATCGCAGCCACAGCGACAGTGTTAAAAGCTAAGACGCCCTTTTGGACCTGTCAAAACGGCGTCCGTTAGCGTTCGCTGGGTCGCTTGACCGGCAGGCTGAGGCAAATCACGGCACAGATCAGCGCGGCGGCCAGAACCGCCCAGAAAACCCAGGTGACCCCATCGACCACGGTGCCTTTAAAGGCTGCGCTCACCGCTTTTGGCAAGGCTTCCTGCAGCTCCGGCTGCATCAGGGCCTCCAGATTGGACGCGGGGCTTTCAGCAAAGGCCTTGCCGCTTTTGGTGGTCAACTCACTGAATTCGTGGGTGTTGAAAAGCGCCTCGAGGCGCGCGTTGACCAGGCCGCCGCAGACGCCGATACCCACCGTACCACCCAGGGTGCGGGCGAACTGGTGGGAGGAGGTGGCCACGCCCAGGTCACTGCCGTCAACGCTTTGCTGCACCACCAGCAGGGTGGAAAGGGTCACAAATCCCATGCCCACCCCTACCAATAAAAAGACCGCAAAGGTCCACCAGGGGCTGTCAAAGGCATTTAAACTAAGGGTCAACGCGCACCCAGCAATCAGCAACACGCCACCGCAAATAGCCGCCCGGCGCTCGCCCATGCCTTGCACCACCTGCCCCATGCCCAGCGACCCCAACGACCAGCCCAGGCTCAGGGATAACATAGCCATGCCCACCAGCATGGGGCTGTATCCCTGAGCGATTTGCAGCATCAACGGTGCGAAAGCAAAGAGGGGGAAGATAGCGAAGCTGCTGAAAAAAACGGCCAGATTGCCGCCGCGAAAGTCGGGTGCTTTGAAAAATGAGAGCGGCAACACTGGATCGACGGCACGCCGCTCGGCAAGCCAAAACCCCACCGCTGCGACCACGGCCGTCACCGTCAAACCTGCGGCCGGCCAGGACACCCAAGACCAGTCGCGCCCGCCCATGAGCAGAAGCAGCAACACCGTCAAGATGGTGACCGACAGCGTTAACGCGCCCCACACATCCAGCGGCACCTGCCTGCGTTTGACCCGCACCTCCACCAGAAAGCGGGCCATGCCCGCCAGCGACAAGGCCCCCAGGGGCAGGTTGATTAAAAAGACCCAACGCCAGGAAAAATAGGTGACGATCAGGCCCCCCAGGGTGGGTCCCAGCACGCTGGCGATACCCCAGATGGAGCTGGCCAAAGAGAGGGTCTTGCCGCGCTGGTCGGGCGACGCGATATCGGAGAGCACCACGTAAACCAGTGCGAACACGCCCCCCGCGCCCACCCCCTGTACGGCGCGTCCGGCGATCAGCAGCGCCATATTTGGTGCCAGACCCGCCAGGGCCGACCCGGACATGAAGGTACCGATGGCGACGATGCACAGGGGCCGGTTGGCGAAGCGATCGGTCAGTTTGCCGAAGATCGGCAGGGCGATCGCCCGCGCCAGAAAATAGGCCGCATAAACCCAGCTGTAGAGAGGCAAACCGCCCAGATCGGCCACCACCGTGGGCATGGCGGCGGCCACGATCAGGGCGTCCAGGGCGCCCAGAAAAAGGGCCAGTAGCGCCGCGCCGATCACCATGTGCCGCTGCGAGCGATCGAGATCACCAGGCGACAAGGGTCGAGCAGAGACCTTATCGGGCATCGCTTAAAACGAGATCGGTGTGGATCTTCGGCAAGGGGCTAAGGCCCCGGCTCCTTATGCGGCCGGCGGTGTTGATATTCCCAAACATGTTTTTCATTTTGTCAGCTCCACCACGCTGCCCAAGCCCTTTTCCTGGGCGGCCTTGAGCACCGCCGCGGCTGCGGCGGCATCCTGAACGGCCAGACCCACCGATTTGAAATAGGTGATCTCCTCATCGTCGCGGCGAGCGGGTTGCTGCCCGTTGACGATCTCACCGATCTCGGCGGCGATGCGATCCAGGGCGCCGGCCACAATCAGATCCCCGGCTTCGGCCCGGCAGGCTTCGCGCGAGTCCACGACGATCCGGGCGCGCCTGATGGTTTCGGCATCGATCTCCTGCATCTCGGGCGTAAAAGAGCCTACGCCGGTCACATGCGTTCCGGCACGTAGATAGCGGCCGTCAAACACCGGCTTGCGGGCGGTAGTGGCCGCCGCCACGATATCGGCTTCTGCCACCGCGGCGTCGGCGTCATTGAAATAGGTAATGGCGGGGGCATCCTGGCTGGTGGCCACTTCGGCCATCAAGGTCATGGCCGCTTTCTCGTCGGGATCCACCAGGTTGACCCGGGTGATGTCGCGCACGGCCCGCACGGCGGCCAGTTGAGTGCGCGCCTGCACACCGGCACCGAATAGCGCCATGACCGCAGCGTCCCGGCGGGCCAACAGGTCGGCTGCCAACCCGCCGGCCGCGCCGGTTCGCAGGGCCGTCAAGCCGGTGCCGTCCATTACGGCCAAAGGCACACCGCTGGCCGGATCGAGCACCAGCACCGCGGCCGTCACCGTGGGCAGCCCCAGCGCCGGATTATTCTCAAAGATGGAGACGATTTTCACGCCCAGGGCGCCCTTGTCGGCCATGAGGGCCGGCATCACCAGGGTGACCCCCTGGGCCGACGCCAGCCGGCTGCGCAGGGGCACCTCGGCCCGGCCGGCCGAAAATTCGCCAAAAGCCACCCGCATGGCCGCAATGGCATCGGGCATGGTGAGCGCCGCGCGTACGTCACTGGCGGTGAGAATTCGAAAAGACATCGCTTAGACCTCCTCAAGTGATTAATTCCAAAAGCACAATCATCAAATAACAACCCATAACCAACGGCCAACACATCGGCTAAATGCTGGAAGGATTGTCCTTCCGTGCCACGATCTCTTTCAACTCCTCGATCACCGTCTGTAAATGCCGCTGCATCTCCTCAGCGGCCGCATCGGCGCGCCCCTGGCGTACATGGTCTACCAGGCGCCGGGTCGAAGCCGCCGCCCTTTGCTGAACCGCCGGCATCAGCATTGCCCCCCGATAGCGCTGATGGTGGGCGCGCACGCGCTCGATGACCGGCACCATCAATTCGACCACCACGCTGTTTTGGCCGGCTTCGGCCAGGCGCATGTGAAAGCTTAGGTCCGCCTCGAGGAAACCGTCGAAATCGTCGCCCCGCGCCTCGACCTTACGGGCGGCCTCGGCCAGCTGCCGCAGGTGCTGCCGCGAGGCCCTCTCCGCCGCCCAGCGGGCGCACTGGCACTCCATCAACATACGCGCTTCCATGAGGTCGTAAATATCCCCTGCCGACAACGCCGCCTGCACCTGCAACACCGAAAGTTCCGGTGTCGCCGGTTCCGCGCACACGAAGCTGCCACGCCCCTGCTGGATGTCGATATACCCCATCAGCGCCAGGGCGTTGGTGGCCTCGCGAATCGAAGATCGTCCCACCCCCAGCTGATCGGCCAGCGCTTTCTGGGAGGGCAGGCGGGTGCCCGGCGGCAAGTGTCCGCCGCGGATTTTGGCCAAGATCGCACGCACCACCTTCTCGGGCGTGGAATCCCTATGAATTGATTTGAATTGCATTTTGCCGGGTCACTGTTTAACGGTCAACCGAATCATTGTCATCACTGGGCGTGCGCCGTGCGCTGGATGATCTCCTCCTGCAGCTCCGGGGTGAGATCCACGAAATAGTCGCTGTAGCCGGCCACGCGCACGATCAGGTCCCGATACTCATCCGGTGTCTCCTGGGCCTTGCGCAGGGTCTCGATGTCCACTACGTTGAACTGCACATGATGGCCGTCGAGGCTGAAATAGGCCCGCACCAGTTGGCCCAGTTTGGTGAGGCCCGCTTCATCGGCCAGCACCTGGGGTAGAAACTTCTGGTTCAACAAGGTGCCGCCGGTGCGGATGTGATCGATCTTGGCCGCCGATTTAAGCACCGCCGTGGGGCCGTTGCGGTCGGCCCCCTGCACGGGTGAAATCCCCTCGGACAAGGGCCGTCCCGCCCGGCGGCCGTCGGGCATGGCCCCGATCACGCTGCCGAAGTAGACGTGACAGGTGGTGGGCAGCAGGTTGATGCGGTGCACGCCCCCGCGGGTGTTGGGGCGTCCGTTGACGGCGTTGTAGTAGCTTTGGAACACGCGCCTTAAGATAGTGTCGGCCGCGTCGTCGTCATTGCCGTATTTGGGCGTGTGGTCGTTCAGGTCGGCCCATAATGCCTCGTGACCGTTAAAATCGTCCTTTAGTGCGGTCAACAGGGAGGTCATGCTGCAACGGCCGTGATCGAAAACCTGATATTTCAAGGCCGCCAGCGCGTCGGTCACACTGCCCAGGCCCACTCCCTGGATATAGCTGGTGTTGTAGCGGGCGCCCCCGGTGTGGTAGTCGCGTCCGTTTTCGATGCAGTCATCGATGAGCAGGGACAAAAACGGGGCCGGCAGGTACTTGGCGTAGAGGCGTTCGATGAGGTTGTTGCCGCGGATTTTGATCCCAACGAAGTGGTCGAGCTGGGCCTCGAAGGCGCTGTAGAGGGCGTCGAAATCGGCGAAGCTTAACGGGTCGCCCGTTTCGATGCCGATGCGCCGGCCGCTTTGCGGATCGATACCGTTGTTGAGGGTCACCTCGAGCACTTTGCACAGGTTGAAGTAGCCGGTCAGAAAGTAGGCCTCACGGCCGAAAGCGCCCGCTTCCACGCAGCCGCTGGCACCGCCCTGGCGGGCGTCCTCGACGCTTTTACCCTGGCGCACCAGCTCCTGAACGATGGCGTCGGTGTTGAAGATCGAGGGCTGGCCGAACCCGGTGCGTACGATCCTGAGCGCCCGCTGCAAAAAGCGTTCGGGCGTTTTTTTACTGATCTGCACCATGGCGCTGGGCTGCAACAGGCGCATCTCCTCCACCACGTCCAGGATCAGGTACGACAGCTCATTGACGGCGTCTTCGTTATCAGCGCTAACCCCGCCGGTATTGATCAGCGCGAAATCGACGTAGGTGTTGGACTCCTTGGCCGTCACCCCGGTTTTGGGCGGCGCGGGGTGGTTGTTAAACTTGATCCAGAAAGCCTGCAGCAACTCACGGGCCTGATCGGCGGTGATGCGGCCAGAATCAATGTCGCGCCGGTAAAAGGGATAGAGATGCTGATCGAGCCGTCCGGGGTTGAAGGCGTCCCAGGGATTGAGTTCGGTGATCACGCCCACGTGGATGAACCAGTAGTGCTGCAGCGCCTCCCAGAAGGTTTGCGGGGCGCGGGCCGGCACCCTGCGGCAAATAGCCGCCATCTGGTCCAGTTCGGCGCGGCGCGCGGCGTCGCCGCACACCTCGGCCTCGGTGGTCAGCGCCTTGGCGTAACGTTGCGCCCAGTGGATAACGGCCTCGGCGCAGATCGCCATGGCCTGCAACTCCTCCAGCTTGTCCAGCGCCTGGGGATCATCGGCGAAATCGAGCCCGCCCCGAACCTGGGCGATGCGCTTTAAAATATCCTCGAATCCCTCGCCAAACAGACGCCGGCCCAACACCGTGTGCCCGGGTGAGCGCTGTTCCTGAAATTCGGTGAACATGCCTGCATCGTAGGCCGCGCGCCAGTTGGCGTGCACGTGGTCGAAGATGCGCTCGCGCATGGTGCGTCCCTGCCAGAAGGGGATGATGGTTTGCGCGTAGGCGCTGCGGGTGGCCTCATCCACCCGGTAGGGTGTGCGCTCGCGGTGGTCGAGAATCTCCAGGTCTTCCAGCGTGTGTAGGCACACCTCCGGGTAGGTGGGCGTGGCTTTGGGCAAGTGCCCGCGCTCGCCGACGATCAGTTCCCCCTCGCCGATCCAGATCGCTTTATGGGTGAGAATATGATCAAAGGCCCGGGCGCGTTGCAGGGCTGGGGATCGTCCCCGCGCGGCCTCGCTCTGATAGTACTCGGTGACCAGCAGGGCGCGTTCGGCCGAAACAGCGGGCAGAGCCTCGAGGCTCTGCCGTCGCAGGTTGGCAATTCTGGGGGTCATCGTCATCCTCCTATGTGGACATCAAGACCATGGTTTTCAAACCGTTTACGAACCTTGTCGATGGCTTCCAGATCGGGCGGTTCGATCTCCGAAAACGGGTTAGTGTGTTGCAGGCGGCGGTATTTGCCCGCGGCGATACGGTGGAAAGGCAGGATGTCCACCCGGCGCAGGGAGGTGGAAGCGGACATCAAGTCGGCGATCGCATCGATGTTGCGCGTATCGTCGGTCATTCCCGGCACCAGCGCAAAGCGCACGATCACCGCTTTGCCGGCCCGGTCGAGCCAGGCGAGATTGTCTAAAATCGGCTGATTATCACACCCCGTAAGACGCAAATGCGCTTGCGGATCGACGATCTTGAGGTCGAAAAGAAACAGGTCGGTGTGCGCGGCCGCCTGCTGCAGCTCGTCCGGCGATGCGTACCCGCTGGTATCCACAACGGTGTGAATGCCCCACCTTCGGCAGCCGGCCAGCAGTGCTGTCAAAAAAGAAACCTGCATCAACGGCTCGCCACCGGAAAAGGTCACCCCCCCGCCCGAGGTGTCGAAAAAGATACGGTCCTTTTCGATCTCAGCAAGCAGATCATCAACCGACGTCCGCCAGCCCACGGTTTCTTGCTCACCCGAACCATCTTCTTTTTGGGACCCGCCAGCCTGCATGGTCTCGATCTCGGCCCGCTGCCCCTCCGGGTTGTGGCACCAGGGACAAGCTAGCGGGCACCCTTTCAGAAACACGGTGGTGCGAATGCCGGGACCATCGTGCAGGGCGTAACGTTTGATTCTGAAAACGATCCCTTCGGTTATCACGCAATAGCCATCTTTCGAAAACAATATCAAGATAGTTCAGGTGTTCAGATCTCTAAACAATAGGTCAAGAGACGCTGGGGGTCAAGTACATCGTTGTTGCATAGGAAACCGGCGCGAAATCACCCGGCGCCTGGAATCAGCCCTTGCATTACAACGCTGTGCAGCGCTAATAGTAAAGAAAGTCTCCCGGTCGTCATGCCGGACTTGATCCGGTATCCAGAAGCACTTCATAGCACTGGATTTCGGCCCTCTCCGGGATGACGAGAAGACTGGAAATACAACTTATTCCGAGTGCATCAAAGTTGATGAACTCGTAAAAATAGCGCGATGCTAAGTAAAAAGCTATCGTTTATCAGGAAGGTTGGTCCAAACATCCATATTCTGAGGGACCCAAGATCCTGATGATCCGCAGGGAGATTCAAAGATGAAAAGAGGTAAGACAAAAAAGAAACCAACACCTGCTGAAAAGCTGCGACGGGGCCTGCCGCCACTGACAAACTGGAACACCACGGACGAGCAGGAGATTAACCGTCGTCGACTGCGGGCGATGGAAGAGCCGCCGCTGCTGATCGAAAACATCGATCCGGGCCACCCCATCTTTTCTAATTTTGGGGTTAAATCGAGGAGCGGTGAAGACTACTGCGTTGAAATCCGTGACTTGAAAAATCGCGTATTTGCGTCAGATACTATAGATTTCCAAATCAACGGCCTGGGTACGGATAAACATATCGAGGCGGTACTGATACATCTTGAAAAAACGCAGAGCGAAGCGTTTGCTGAAGCCCTTGAAAGCGGATCGAATCGAGTGGATGTCGTTCCGGCACCCGACGGCTTGCGCGTGGAGCGCAACTTGGCGTTGGTCCCACCCGCTTTGCTAAAATGGGTGTCCGCTGATGGGAACATCGTTGACCCTGAAGGGTTCTTGACCGCTGCAAAACGATCGCGCTCGAACGGGTTGAGGATTTCACAGGAGGTCGCCCCCTGGATGGAATCACGCCGTAAAGAGGCGGAACGCAAACTTTTACGTCGTGCTTATGAATCAAAAGTGGTTTCCGGTGAATATCCGCCGCACGAAACCAAACTTCCGCTATACCCCTATCAGCGTGAGGGAATGCTACACTTGGCCTTTACCGAACGCGCCATGCTCGCCGACGAGATGGGGCTTGGGAAGACGATCCAGGCGGTGGCGGCCAGCGCCTTGCTCCACCGCCTGGGTAAGGCGAAACGGGTACTGGTGGTAACGCCGGCCTCACTTAAAGCGGAGTGGGAGGAGCAGATCGCCAAATTCTCGGACCTTGAAAGCCTGGTGGTCTTCGGCCCGCCTGAAAAGCGCTGGCGGCTTTACAAAGAGGGCGCTTTTTTTACGCTGGTCAATTATGAGCAGGTGTTGCGCGACTTCGATAGCATTAACCAGTTTATGCGGCCGGATATCGTTATTCTCGACGAAGCCCAACGCATCAAAAACTGGAGCACCAAAACCGCCCAGGCCATCAAGAAACTCAAAAGCCGTTATGCCTTTGTATTGACGGGCACCCCCATTGAAAACCGCATCGATGATCTTTACTCGATCGTCAACTTTATCGATCCGGCTCGGCTCGGCTCTCTGTTCCGCTTCAACCGCGACTATTATCAGTTCGACGAGCGCGGCCGCCCTCAAGAGTACCAAAATCTCGACCGCCTGCACAAACGCATCCAGCCGCTCATGGTGCGCCGCCGCAAAGCCGACGTGGAAAAGGAGTTGCCGGATCGATCCGATAAAACGCTATTTGTGACCATGAATGCGGTGCAGTGGGATTTTTACAAGCAGCACGAACAACGTGTCAGTGGGCTCTTACAAAAAGCCAAAAAACAACCACTACGAAAAGAGGAGCTGGATCGGCTGCAGCGTGAACTGGCGATGATGCGCATGATTTGTGATACGCCCTATATCCTCGATTCTGCGTACAAGAAGGTCTGCCCCAAACTGGTGGAGATCAAAAACCTGCTCGACGAGGTACTCTCGGAGCCGGATGTCAAGGTGGTGATCTTTTCCGAGTGGATTAGAATGCTTGAGCTGATTCGAGAACATTGCCAAAAGAGCGGCATCGGAACGGTGTGGCATACCGGCAGCGTACCCCAGAAACGTCGGCGCAAGGAAATCAACCGTTTCAAGAGCGATCCTGAAGCGCGCCTCTTTCTCAGTTCCGATTCGGGCGGCGTCGGTCTCAACCTGCAAAATGCCAGTGTTGTGATCAACTGCGACCTGCCGTGGAATCCGGCCAAGCTGGAACAGCGCATCGCTCGCGTCTGGCGCAAACATCAACAGCGTCAGGTGACGGTGATTCATTTGGTATCCAAGCAAACCATCGAGCACCGCATGATCGAGACGTTGACCAACAAACAGAATTTGGCCAACGCCGTACTGGATCGCACGGTTGATTTCGCCTCCGTTAAAATGAAAGGCGGATCTCAGACATTCTTCGAGCGGCTTGAAATGCTTATGGCAAAACCGGTGGCAGGCAAAACGAAACCGTCAAAACCGGTCCCTGCGTCTGAGCAGCCGGCCCTGTTCGTTGAAAAACTAGTGCAAAAACTCGGTGAAACGCTGCTTGGCTGTGATGAACGCATGGTGGGCGATAAATCCAAAATCATCGTAACGGTGAACGGTAATGCGGACCAACTGAAAGCACGCATTGCATCCATCGCCCAAGAAACATTCAGTCAGGAATGTGAGTTGGAAATCATCGATCAACAAACCGCCGAAACCATTGCCCGTCTCGTGGAGTCCGGCCTCCTTCAGCAGGCCGAACAAAAGCGGGTGCTCTACCCGGCGCCTGAAAAAGAGGCGCTGCCGGAAACCGTAAAAATCCGCATGGCTGAACTCAAAGCGGAAGCCGAACGCAAACTCGCCATGGCCAAGCTGCTGGTTGACAACGGATTTGACGACGGCGCCATTGCCCCCATGCAGGATGTCATCCGGCACTTAACCATCGTTCAGGCCTTGGGCAAAAACCTGCCTGAACCCGCGCTTGAGGAAGAAGACTTTAGCACCTACTGGGATGCGGCAACCGCGGCGTTTATGAACGCGCCCTCCAAGAAATCGGTGGCTTCATGCCTGGCATCGGCGACCGAAGTATTGAACGGTTAAATCAGCCTTGTTTGCGCACATTCCTCAACAGCACGTGGGTTGCAACCTTCACGATATAAATTATCCAACGGCGGAAGGCAAAACACCACCAGCCTCAGAGGTGGTTGAAAACCTGCGAAAACCCAGGGCAAACCGTCGAAGAGGCTCGATTGCGGTGGTCATTTAATGGCACCATAGCGGTGACTACTAACAACCTAATGAAATAAAGGCTCGATACCCAGGAACTATCTGCGGGGGCCGAGCTATTTTGGAGGTATGCCGCAAGGATGAATAGTGGGTGCGATAGTTGATTGACTGGTGAAAGGTAAGGGAGTATGTAGTTTGTATAGCTAGTCGAATGTCCCCTTCGCCAATTTGCAAAGCACCGCTTTCAGATAAAAACGCTGAGAACTTCAGAGATCGGCTGTCCAATGCCAAACGCGAGTACCACCGGCTTTTTGTATTTCTTGATTATCCCGGTGTAGAGCCAACCAATAACCATACTGAAAGGGCCTTGAGAAAGCCGGTGATTTTCAGAAAGATTTGTTTTGGCACTCGCTCTGGACACCATAGTGTGCTTGCAAGCCTATTTTCCACCGCCATCAGACAGGGAAACCATCCTATCGATTTTTTCCATACGCTTTTTTTATCAGATCCAGCTACTGCGCAAGCCAAACTATATAACGATTCCTCTTAATGGCCTTATCGTCACCCCCCAGAACTTGTCATTACTGTAAGTATTCAGGGGTATCCCGTTAACGATTAGCCGTGATCCAAGTCATATCAGGTTCTTGTTCTTTGAAAAAAGCATCAATGGCACTTACCAGGATCGGAAAGACCGGCAGCGATCTCATGCGACAGGTCTGTTTTAAGGAAAGGATTCGCTCCACCCAACGATCTCCCTTGTCACTGCGGGTTCCATTGCTGCGTTTGCGCCACAGAACGGCAAAGCGCAATGCTCGTTCGGAGCGGTTGTTTGTTGGTTCCACACCCTGCTGATCGACAAACAGCCACAGCGACTCCATCTGCTTGGCAATCGAGCGTGCCATGCGGCCGGCATCATTATCGGCATTTTCGTAGAGCATCAGCAACACAAGGAGCCGAGAATAAAAGTCGGTCCATTCTTGTTGGGTTGGTGGCTTTCTGGCCCAATGACACAGCAGTTGCAGCTCCTTTAGAATGGATTGCCCAAAACGCCCAATGGACTCATCACTTCTTTCCGCCAGAGCCTTTGCCCTTCGGATGAGATGGGCAAGACAGGTTTGGCGTTTATCGACCCAATTGACATATACGCCGTAGTTGTCGCTGATGAGAATGCCCTTCCAGTCGGCAATCAGCTCCTCAAAGGCCTGTTTCGAGCGGTTTTTATGGATCATGAAAAACGACACCGCTTCATTTACCATCGTCCATAACCACTTAAGCTTACCCGCTCACCCAATTTCATCCACCCCATTTACCGCCCTTTTCTCTTTTACCAATTTCGTATGATCGCTCAATGCTCCCGACACCCGTCAATGATGCGCTGAATACCACCTGTGAGATGGGCACACCCAACACCGATTGCAAAAATCCTGAACCGTCAATCGCTGCGCCGTGGAGCCTGACAGCTCGCGATTACCGCCGATAGCCGCGGACCGTAGCCACCGCAAAATTGCCTCGCACCGAGCCTTAGTTCTACCGCAACTGTTGCAGCTGCCCTTGTGTAAAATATAATGCGTAACATCCATCTTTATCTCGGGCAACTCGATATGCTGGTGGGTGTAATACGGCAGGATGCTTTTGCGATCCAATAACAGCTGGCCGCACTGACACCTGTTAGGCAGCAGATTTTTGACCGCGGTTGGCGCGAGCATCTGTTGGCGGTGTCCTTTATGGCCCTTTTGACCGCCGCGTTTTCGTTTACCCTTTTTGCGTTTGCGCTTGGGCTTTTTAAACGGGCCATCCGATGAAGGTGGTTTGCTTGAGTTTTGCGAATTCTGGTTCAAGCGGATCTCGAGTGTGTCGGTGCGCTTTTCCAGTGCCTCATGTCGTTGCGCAAGCTGGCGGACGATATTTTCCAGCTCAACAATATACTGCTTTACCGCCTGTGGCGTGAGCGCCCAATCGAGGTCCGACAGTGGTCTTTTGGCTTCCATGATGGAAGCATAACATAGTTAAAACGGAAAATCTAGCGGTTTTTTCAATTATTTCAGGTGGTTACAAAACAACCAGGATTTACTGTGATTTCAGCGGGTTATCGCGGATGATCGAACCCCCTGAATAGGTACATTGAATCTGTTGACGGAAAAATCATTATTTCCCCTTGTAAGAGAAATATTGAATATAGCCTTGATGAACTTCTTGACCAATGCGATTCTGATAAAATGGAAATCAGCCAGGAAGACCGCCATTGGCTCAATGATCCGCCGGTTAGCAGGGAAGCTTGGTAATGGCCAGGAAATATATTCCGAGACGTGGTGATCTGGTTTGGACTGATTTTAACCCTGCCGCCAGGATTGAACAGATGGGGAAAAGACCGGCCATTGTTCTCTCAAAATACCCCTTCAATAAAACAATCATGCTGGCCATGGTCGCGCCGATCACCAGCAGGGTACGTGGCCATGGCTTTGAAGTTGCTTTGACAGGAAAGAAGATTTCCGGGGCTGTCCTCTGCCATCAAGTTAAAATGATCAATTTTAATTCGAGGGGCATCCATTTTGCCGAAAAAGCACCAAGAGATGTTGTTATTGAAGCTTTGGCCAAAATCAGAACAATCGTGAGTTAAGTAGACCCAAATAGCGAATTCCCATGACTCATACCCCTAAAGAGCGTGTTTCCACTAAGTGCTGCTGTTCGTAAAAACGATGACGTAATGAGGGCGTCAAGGCGCCGGGCTGACAAGGCGCGGAAAATAAGCAATATCGGGAATATTGCGTTTTTTCGCAACGCCGTTAGCCCGGATGGATTGGCGGCCGAATGTCATCGTATTTGCGAATATATGCACTAAGGACCTTACCTTCACCGACGTATGACATTTACCTGTTGTCAAACAATTTGCAAAGCGAATCGGCCTGGTCGACACCGTAGAGACCAGCGTGGACACTCAAATGGAGCTATCGCCAGGGGTGACCGTGCTGGCCATGGTGCTCGACAGCTTTTCGGGCAGAAGGTTTCTGGACGTCGATGTGAAAAGAAATATGGAAGGCGTATTGTTGAGCCTGAATCGATGGATTGGTGGGGTTGAATCGAACAATGGTTGAAGCTGACAACTGGAAACTAAAACACCCCCCTAGCCCCCCTCAAGGGTGGAATTCGTCTGTTGTTGCCACGGGGAAATTCATTTGTTGTGGCCGAGACGAAGATTCGGCTTGATCACTCGGAGGCAATCGGTAGCTCAAGGCTGATTTCGGAATCTCAATGGCTGGACATGCCAGTGCCATGCTGCTGACCGCAAACAAGCGGCAAAATGCTAACTCCCCCTTTGTAAAGGGGGATCAAGGGGGATTTTGGCGAGTGAACGTCTGACGCCAACGTTGTTCTGAACGGTTTACTAAGTGCACCTATTCGCAAATACGATGACATTCGGCCGCCAATCCATCCGGGCTAACGGCGTTGCGAAAAAACGCAATATTCCCGATATTGCTTATTTTCCGCGCCTTGTCAGCCCGGCGCCTTGACGCCCTCATTACGTCACCGTTTTTACGAACAGGAGCACTAAGGGTGAAGGGCTATTTTGACACATTTCATCAATATCCTCTTATGTGAACCCCAACAGTGAGTGATAAGAGTGCCCGGTGCATAATGAAAATATTCGACTGCCATGTCCATCTCTTCCCGGATACAATCATCCGCAATGTCCAGCAAAAATTGGGGATGGTGCAGCGTTTGAGATTACAAACCAAGGGGGCTGAAAAACGAACCTCCGCGGGAAAGTTGAAAGCGGAACTGGCGGGCGCCGGTGTCGAAGGCGCGCTGATGCTCCCCACCGCCAGCGTTTCTAACGTAAGAAGAACCAATCGGTCCTGCATCAATACCGCTACGGCCTATCCCTTCATCAAAACAGCCGGTACGCTGCATCCGGCCGACCCCGATATGGACCGCGAGGTTGCCTACCTACGGCAACACCGCATTCGCTTGGTCAAACTGTGCTCTTTCTCCCAAGGCTTTGAGTTAAAGGGGGCAAGCGCCGCCAGGATGTTTCGTGCCGTCGAATCGGCCAATGAGAAGACGGATGCGCCCTTTGCCGTTGTTTTGGACACCTTGCGCACCGCCGACCGCCATTTCGGCACCCCTCCTGAATTCAACACCACGCCCAAACACTTGGCCGACCTGGCAGACCGCTATCCGGGCATCAATTTTATAGGGGCCCATATGGGAGGCCTTGACGCACCGTACGATGAGATTCGCCGCCATTTAACGGCCCGCCCCAACCTCTACCTGGATACCTCAAATGCGGCCCATACGCTCTCAACCATAGAGTTTTGTGATCTTGTGGAAGAGCACGGACCCGATCACATCTTGTTTGGTACGGACTGGCCCTGGTTTAGTCATAAAAAGGAGATATGCCTAATCGACAGCATGCTTGACAAGGTGGGTTTTAATCACTCGGAAAAATGCAAGGTATTCCGTTTGAATATCATCAGGCTGTTGGGTTAAAAATAATCTCCGGCATACGGATGGAACGCCGCATGGTAGACGGTAACATACGATCATCAATTTTGTAAAAAATATTTTTTCAATTATCAGAGGTTGATTCGCGCCTATGCTATTTGGGGTCACCGGCGTCATTGATCTGCTGTGGGTGTTGATTAAAATCCTTACGGTTCAAGAAATCACTGCCAATTCATATCATCTTGAAAGACCCTCCTTGAAATTAACAGGTTGATTCCATATACTTAATCATGTATTTCGAAATAATCGATGACATCGAAAATATAGAAACCATTGCGGTAGGTGGTAAAATCCGAGATATAATGCGGATTCGAAAACATTACGGCGAAGGTAGGTGGCGTAAACTCAAAGGGGTGGCCAAAGTAAGACTTCAAAATGGCCGAATCCTCAAAGCGGAGCTCCACTGGTACGAGAGCCACGGGATCGGCCGAAAGAAAATGAAAATTAAACGCTTTATGGATTAGAAAAATGTACGTAATTTGTATCGAAAATAGAGATTGTGAGGATTTGGAAAAAAGAAAAGTATATCAAATACTTCCTGACGAAGGTGCATCTAAAGAGGGCTATTTAAGGGTCATTGATGAATCAGGCGAAGACTACCTTTATCCCGAATCTTATTTTGTACGTGTGCAACTTCCCATAGATGTCCAAGAGGCTATACAGGCCGTTGGTTAAACGGGCTATTTATCTCTATGGCAACAGTCAGTTTAAAAATTTTTCCGTTGATATCATCTGTCAGTTATCGGTAGCTGTGTAATGCCAGGGTCTCATATCGAGTATGAATCGCCAAGCCGGGACCACTGGAACCCACTAGTGTTTCGGCAATCCACTGACTCAGTTTTTTCCTCCTGCCGCTTCCTCGGCCACAATATCTGCGTCGTAATCGACCTTGTTGAAAAAAGTGAGCCAGATAACCACGCCGGCCGACACCTCTATTTCGGCCAACCCCGATATTCTTTATTTTTCGCGCCTTGTCAACCCGGCGCATTGGCGCCCTCATTACGTCTCTGTTTTTACGAACAGGACCACTAAGCAAATAGCTGTTAGACATCAGGATGGATAGACGCCCAGAGTATCCGGATATTTAGGGTCCGTGAAATATCGACATTCCCTATTGCCCATTAAAAAAACTTACCCTCGACAACACTCGGCCGGCCCACGGTCTTACTCACCGCCCAAAGCCTGATTCTGAACCACCCTGCCAATTCGGCACGGTAGTCGCCGAATTCCCGGACACGCAGGTAGCCTAACATCGTCCGCGGCCACGCTATCCTGGCCGCCTTGCTGTTGGTAGTCAGCTCCGCTGGTTCGACCTCATAATGACCGGGGGGGGGATTGTAATCATCGCGCATGGGAAGGGCCAATCCCGAAACGGTTGCCCATTCTGGTAGGTTCACACGGTCAAGGATCTGACTATCGGCTACATCATGGGTTGAAAACCCTATATTGCCTGTTGCCGCAACCGTATTGTCAACCCGTTCCAAAGGCATTATGTATTGTTTTATGGCCGTGACCAGCGGGGGCTGGTTTATCGGGCCATCCCACACGAGGATGCTTATCTGCCCACTAAATCGAGGGAAGACAAAAGCCGGCCATGCCAATAAAAATTCAAAATCGCTGGTACCGTTTCCGGGCAAACTTCTGGTTCATACCCGCGCTTATAGCCATTGCGGCCATCTTGCTCTCTTTCACGACCACCGCGATCGACAACGTCTTTATCAACCGGCAACACATCGCCCCGTGGTTGCTCTACAGTGGTGGGCCCGATGGTGCACGAACGGTGCTTTCGGTGATTGCCGGCTCCATGATGACGGTGGCCGCCGTGGTTTTTTCGATCACCATTGTGGTTCTCTCGCTGGCCTCCTCCCAGTTCGGCCCTCGTCTGATCAAAAATTTTATGGACGTCAGGGCCAACCAGGCGGTGCTGGGCATCTTTGTGGCAACCTTCATGTACTGCATTCTCGTGCTCCACGGGGCCGATGCGCCCCAGGATGGTCATTTTACACCCAGCCTCTCGATTACGATCGGCGTGTTTCTGTCGCTGGTCAGTCTGGGGCTGCTGATCTACTTTATCCACAACATTTCGGAATCGATTCAGGCCGAAACCATCATTGCGCGGGCGCGCCGCGACCTGGAAAAGGCCACGGATCGGATTTTCCCGGAGCAACTCGGGCAAGCGGACGGTCTCTTCGAAACACCCATCCATCGAGATTATGCATCCCGACCACCTGCGGCAGCGAGTTCTGCCAGGTGGCAGCCGTCCAAAGCGGCTACCTTCAGGCGGTGGACGACGACGCCTTGATGCGCATTGCCGTTGAAGCGGATCTGCTCGTTCATCTCGGCCACCGTCCGGGCGATTTTGTCACTCAAGGCGGCACGCTGGTGACGGTCTGGCCGGGTGAGAAGATCGATGAGCGGCTCGAAAAAAAGTTTAACGCCATCTTTATCGTGGGTTCCGAACGGAACTTGGAACAGGATGTGGAGTTTGCCATCAGCCAACTGGTGGAAATCGCCGTGCGGGCCCTTTCGCCAGGCATCAACGATCCGATTACCGCAATCACTTGCATCGACTGGCTGGGGGTAACCCTCTGTCAACTGGCCAATCGCAAGATGCCCGCCTCGCACCGCTACGACGCGCAAAACCGACTGCGGGTCATCTACAAACCGTTTACCTTCGAAGGAATGCTGGGCGCGGCATTCAATATGATTCGGCAGAACGCTTATGCCGTGCCAGCCGTGTCGATCCGTTTGCTGGAGACCATTGCCACCATCATGGTGCAGACACACCGAACGCAAGATCGTGACACCCTCTTGCGACACGCCGCAATGGTGTTGCATGGGTGCACCGCCAACCTGACAGCGGATGACGACCGCAAGGATCTTGAGCAACGCTACCAAGCGGCGGTCAAAACCGCTAAAAAAAGTGAAGCGTGATGACCAGCGAGCCACACCTAAAATCTCAAACGCATTGGCAGCTTACCAGGCTAAGCACCGGCAACCGTCGATTCACCGTCTGGGCTGCGTTGCCCCTGAAACGATTCCGCGCCTGCTGCGGGCGATGGGGCCGGTGGGGTCTGATTGCGTTGCTTTGCTGGAGTGCTCCCGGGTTGGCGTTCGCGGCCACGCAAGACCCCAACGCGGCGCCACCACCCGCATTGCCCCTGTCGGTCGCCCCCGATTCGGCGATCGAAACGCGCCTGCGCGCCGTTATGGACAACATTGAAGCGTTTAAAAAGGTTAAGATCGATGTCAATGACGGCGTCGTGCGGCTGTCAGGCAAGACCGCCCGCATGGAAGCTTCCGAAAGGGCCGCCGCGATGGTCTCGCGTTTCGAAGGGGTTGTTTACGTTGACAACCAAATATCAGTGGAGACCGACGTCGAATCGCGTGTCAAGCCGGCCTTGTCCCGGGTACGGGAGTACCTGACTCGTGCCATGCATAACCTGCCCACCATCGCGGTGGCGCTGGCGGTGGTGGTGATATCCTGGTTGTTCGCCCGTGTCGTTACCCGCTGGGAGCTGCTTTTTCAGCGGTTGGGATGGAACCGGCTGCTGCAGAACCTGATCCGCCAATTTATACGCAAAGGCATCTTCCTGCTGGGAATCCTGCTGGCCCTGGACATTTTAGACATCACCACCTTGGTGGGCGCGGTGCTCGGGACCGCCGGAGTGGTCGGGCTGGTGATCGGCTTTGCGTTCAAGGACATTGTGGAAAACTACCTGGCCGGGTTGCTGCTCAGCATCCGGCGGCCTTTTGATCTCTATGACCTGGTGAGGATCGAATCCCATGAAGGCCGCGTCACCCGCCTGACATCCAGCGAACTATTTCTGATGACCCTGGACGGCAACCACGTCCGAATCCCCAACGCGGCGGTGTTTAAAAGCATTATCTACAACTACAGCATCAACCCGCGCCGGCGGTTCGATTTCGGGGTCGGGGTCGGGGTGAACGAAGACCTGATCGAAGTCCAGCCGCTGGGATGCACCGCCTTGCGGGAAATGGCGGGCGTGATGGACGAACCAGCGCCGTTTATGACTATCGAGGACCTGGGTGACTTCAGTGTACTGGTAAGATTTTTTGGCTGGGTCGACCAGCGAAGCGCCGATTTCGCCAAGGTCCGGGGCGAAGCGATTCGCCGGGTGAAACTGGCCCTCGAAAAAGCCGGGGTGGAGATGCCTGAGCCGGCTCAAACCATCCGGTTCCAGCGGGTCGGCCCCGGACCGTCCGCGGCGTCGGATTCAGATGCACCTCCCGGCGCAGCCCAAGAGCTTAAAACCGTGGATCTTTCACCGGACAGGCAGTTGGACGATCAGATCAATGAGGATCTGGCAGCATCGGGCGACGCCAACCTGCTAACCGATAAATAATTGCGGCCCCGCTCAGCCCCCTGTTGATTTCAACGACCATTACCGTCGCCCTCACCTTCATGCCACCTCGGCACGGTAGTCGCTGATTGCTGAAGATACGGAAAACCCGGCACCTAAACGACCGGATGCCATCTACCACACGGAAGCGAAACACACCTCAATCGGCCAGGTAATATTCAACCGTCGACACCACGCGCACCTTTTTGATGTGGGGCGTGTTGCTGTCGCGATCGTCGATGGAAAACTGCCCCTGGCGGGCGCGTTTGATCTTTCCCAGCCGGCTGTCGGAGTCCTGGGCGAACTTTTCGGCCACCTGGCGCGCGTTGCGGGTAGCTTCGGCGATCATCTCCGGCTTGATATCGTTTAGCCTGGTGTAGAGGTATTCGGTGCGGCTGTCGTAATCCTGCCCGGTCAGCGCCACGCCGCTCTTGCCAAGCTCCAGAAGATCAGCCGTGGCCTGACGCACGCGGTCGATCTCGCTGGTGTAGACGGTGATGATGCCGTGGGCGGCATACCGGAAGAGCGGCGCCTCCTTGCTGTAGGTCTGCGCCTGGCGATCCACGATTTTGGGGGCTCCCAGGGAGATATTATTTTCGGCAAAACCGTGCGACTTGAGGAAATGATCGATCTTGCCGGCCTTCTCTTCGATGGCGGCAAAAAGCGCATCGAGGTCGTTGTCCACCACGTTGAACTTGATGGGCCAGATGACGACATCAGCCGTCAGCTCACTTCTCGGCCAGCCCCTTCACCACCACCGTTCGTTCGTGGGATCTGAATTTGGCCAGACCGTCGGCCACCAACCATCCCAGAAGCCCCAGGCCCGCGCAAATCAAAACACCCATCACCAGCGCGCCGCCGCTGTTGTCATGTTTCATGATCAATCCTCATCGTGATGGCCACATCGGAAAATATTACGTTTGGTTTCAACCCCTCCCCACGCGATCTCGCTTTGGGTGGCAAGGCCTCTCACAAAGCCCGCGCCATGATTAGCCAGGGGCGCGCACAAGAGCGGCCGCCGGCTATTTCCGGGTTTGGGCTTGTTTGTGCTGCTTTTCGATCTTGGCCCAGGCGTCGCGCAAGGTGATGGTGCGGTTGAACACAGGACGCTGCCTCTGCCAGTCCCTGGCGTCGGGCACGAAGTAGCCCAGGCGCTCAAATTGAAAGTGCCCGCCAGCATCGGTCTCGCCCAGGCTCGGTTCGAGTTTGCACCCCTTGAGTACTTCCAGCGAGTCGGGATTGATGAAATCGGTAAAATCGGCCCCCTCCTGTCCCAAAGGATCGGGCTCGCTAAAGAGGCGATCGTAGAGACGCACCTGGGCATCGATGCAATGGGCTGCCGAAACCCAGTGCAAGGTGGCCTTGACCTTGCGACCGTCGGGGGCGTCGCCGCCGCGCGTGGCCGGATCGTAGGTGCAGCGCAGCTCGACAACTTCTCCCGTGTCCGGATCTTCTACAACTTCCTCGCAGCGGATAAAGTAGGCGTAGCGTAGGCGCACTTCACGCCCCGGGGCCAATCGGAAAAACTTCTTGGGCGGATCGCGCTTGAAGTCGTCGCGTTCGATGTAAAGCTCGCGGCCGAAAGGCACCTGGCGCGTGCCGGCTGTCGCATCTTCGGGGTTGTTTATGGCCTCGAGCCACTCCTCCTCGCCTTTGGGATAGTTTGTAATCACCACTTTGAGGGGTCGCAGCACCCCCATCACCCGCGGGGCGGTTTTGTTGAGGTGTTCGCGGATGGTGAATTCCAGCAGGCTCAAATCGACCATGCTGTCGCGCCGGGCCACGCCGATGCGCTCGCAAAAGGCGCGCAGGGCCGCCGCCGGCACCCCCCGGCGACGCAGGCCCGAAAGGGTCGGCATGCGCGGGTCGTCCCAACCCGAAACGTACCCCTCCTGCACCAGACGGATCAGCTTGCGTTTACTGACCACGGTATAGCTCAGGTTGAGCCGTGCGAACTCGTACTGGCAGGGACGCGACGGCACCGTCAGGTTGTCCAGCACCCAGTCGTAGATCTCGCGGTTGTTTTCAAACTCCAGCGTGCAGATGGAGTGGGTGATGCCTTCGATGGCGTCCGACAGGCAGTGGGTGAAATCGTACATGGGGTAGATCTGCCAGGCGTCGCCGGTGCGGTGGTGGGCGGCCTTGCGGATACGGTAGAGCGTGGGGTCGCGCATGATCATGTTGGGTGCCGCCATGTCGATCTTGGCCCGCAGCACGCACTCGCCCTCGGCGAACTCGCCCGCGCGCATGCGTTGGAAAAGGTCCAGGTTCTCCACGATGCCGCGGTCGCGGTAGGGGCTGTTGGTGCCCGGCTCGGTCAGGGTGCCGCGGTGCTGGCGGATCTCGTCGGCCGAGAGGTGGTCCACGTAGGCTTTACCTGCCTTGATCAGCGCCTCGGCAAACTGGTAGAGCTGCTCGAAATAGTCCGAGGCAAAGTAGCAGCGCTCCTGCCAGTCAAACCCCAGCCAGCGCACATCTTCCTTGATCGACTCGACGTACTCCAGCTCCTCCTTGGTGGGGTTGGTGTCGTCGAAGCGCAGGTTGCAGTGACCGCCAAATTCAGCCGCCAGCCCGAAATTGAGGCAGATCGACTTGGCGTGGCCGATGTGCAGGTAGCCGTTGGGCTCGGGCGGAAAGCGCGTGGCCACGCGTCCGTCGTTCTTGCCGGCGGCCAGGTCGGCCTCGATGATATTGCGGATAAAGTTGGGCGGCACGGCTACCTCGACAGCGCCCGATGTTGACTTCTTATTTGATGATTGCTTCATAAAAGCTCCGATATGATGTCGTCTGTTCAGACTAAGAATGCGTAGGGTTCCATATCATGAAAAGGGCGAGACCGTCGACCAGGCGGCTCTGGTGAATCCCCACCCTTAGAATAGCAGTACGCCCGCATAGCCCACGAAACTGTCGCCCGGGCTTTTGTCGTAGCTACTGGCGTAGACGGTGGTCTCGGCCTGGCGAGCGCCCAGCGCCGCGGCGGCCGCCATGGCACCGGCCACGGCCCCGGCACAGCAGGCGTTGTGGTTGGACCTGGCCTCCTGGATCACCGCCATCGGGTCCATACTGCCGATAGCGTCGATCAGGCGGCGGTCGTTATCCTGGCGCGCCCACGCCACGGCGGCCCTGCCGCTGCCGCGAGGTGTAAAGCCGTAATTGGATCCGTAGTGGGTCAGATCAGTGGAACCGAGCACCTTGAGCGATAGTTTCGCGGCGGCGGCCAGCTCCACCACCGCCGCGCCCACTTTCACGGCCGTTTCAGTCGGCGGCAGACCCACGGTGACGATGGCGCTTTCGGGAAAGAAATACTTGATGAACGGCAGCTGCAGCTCGATGGTGTTGTCCGGCTGAAAGTCGCGGGCGGTCTCCATGCGGTAATCGGCCACTTTCGCAAGACGCCGTGCCAGCTGAGCCACCAGATCCCGGTGGATCGCCAAAGGACCCAGGGGCGTTTCGAACTGATCGGCGTCGAGCAAAAAACAGGGCGAAGCGGGGTGCAGGTGCATACCGAAAATGGCGATCAAGTCCGGCGCGGGGCCGGCGATATTATCGCCCTTGAGGCGCTCGATCACCTGGCAGGCCACCTGCCCGGAGTAATACCAGCCGGCATGGGGCACGATGCCACCCATACAGCGGCGCCCCGGATCCGCGGTCGATCCCTGGTCAAAAAACGATTCGATCTCCTCCCGGCAAGCGGCCGCCGTGCCGGGGTACCAACTGCCTGCGAAGGTTGTTTTGCGAATTTCCATGATGCAAGCCTCCTTGCCTGGGGGCATAAAACAGGTTAGCTGATTAAGTTTGGCATAAAATCCATCTTGATTTCAATAGTTTCCAACAATTCCAGGGTTTAGGCTAGGTCCGCCAAAAATATCAGCGAGGCACTTTGCTATTCGAGTAATCGTGATTAAAATTTTTAGACGACCGGATTGGCCGACAGCGCGATTGGCTCTGACCCACCGGTCGCCACAAGTCCGACAACAACGAGGTGGAATCATGTGGAATTACACGGAGAAGGTAAAGGATCACTTTTTAAACCCCCGCAACGTGGGGACCATCGAGGATGCTGACGGCGTCGGCGAGGTGGGTTCGATTGCCTGCGGCGACGCCCTGACCCTATATTTCAAACTCGATGACCAAAAGCGCATCAAGGACGTAAAGTTTCAAACCTTCGGCTGCGCCAGCGCCATCGCCTCCTCTTCGGCTTTGACCGAGATGCTCATGGGCAAAACCCTGGAAGAGGCCAAGCAGATCACCAATGACGACATCGCCGATTTTCTGGGCGGCCTGCCCAAAGAGAAGATGCACTGCTCGGTGATGGGCCGTGAAGCCCTGGAGGCGGCCATCGCCAATTTCGAAGGGCGCGAGGTGGAGACCGCCGAGGGCGAGATCGTGTGTGAATGTTTCGGGGTGACCGACAAGCAGATCGAGCGCGTGGTGGCCGAAAACCACCTCACCACCATTGAAGATGTGACCGACTACGTCAAGGCCGGCGGCGGTTGCGAAAAATGCCACGGCCGCATCCAGGAGATCATCGATACGGTGACCGGAATCACCCCCGTACCCAAGCCCAAGCGCCAGCAGCTCACCAACATCCAAAAGATCCGTCTCATCGAAGAAACCCTGGAGCGCGAGGTGCGCCCCGCTCTGGAACAGGACGGCGGCAACATCGAACTGATCGACGTGGACGGCAACACGGTGCTGGTACAATTGCGCGGCACCTGCGCCACCTGCCGCCTGTCGCAGGTCACCCTCAAGGAGTATGTGGAGACCAAGCTCAAAGAGCTGGTCACCCCAGAGCTGGTGGTCGAGGAGGTTTCGCAATGAAAATCGTCTACATGGACAACAACGCCACCACCCGCGTGGCGCCCGAGGTGCTCGAGGAGATGGTGCCCTTTTTGTCCGAATACTACGGCAACCCCTCCAGCATGTATTCGTTTGCGGAGATCGTGGGCAAGAAGATCGACGAGGCCCGTGAACGGGTGGCCAATCTTTTGGGCACTTCTCCGGCCGAGATCATCTTCACCAGCTGCGGCACCGAAAGCGACAGCACCGCCATCAATGCCGCCATCAAGGCCAATCCCGGCAAACGCCACATCGTCACCACCCGCGTGGAGCACCCGGCGGTGAAAAACCTCTTCGAGCATCTGGGCAAGAACGGCTACCGGGTCAGCTTTGTGCCCGTGGACAGTCAGGGCGTTCTCGATCTGGACTATCTCTACGACCACCTCACCACAGACACCGCCATCGTGAGCGTCATGTGGGCCAACAACGAGTCGGGCGTGATCTTTCCCATCG
The DNA here is from genome assembly GCA_963783425.1 of uncultured delta proteobacterium. Lineage (GTDB taxonomy): Bacteria > Desulfobacterota > Desulfobacteria > Desulfobacterales > QNYZ01 > CAWANO01. The sequence goes on along the minus strand of CAWANO010000012.1, from coordinate 88,551 downwards.
AAGAGATCGCCGAAAAACTGCACGACCTGGGCATCGTATTTCACACCGACGCCGTCCAGGCCGTGGGCAAGATCCCCATCGATTTAAACAACGTGCCGGTGGACATGCTCTCGCTGTCGGGCCACAAGCTCCATGGCCCCAAGGGCATCGGCGCCCTCTACCTGCGCAAGGGCACGAAGTTCGCACCCTTTCTGATCGGCGGCCATCAGGAAAAGGGCCGTCGCGGCGGCACCGAAAACAGCGCCTCCATCGTGGCCCTGGGCAAAGCCTGCCAACTGGCCGGGGACCATATCGAAATCGAAAATACCAGCGTCCGGCAGTTGCGCGACCACCTCGAAAAGAGCCTGCTCGAGCGTATTCCCCAGGCCAAGGTCAACGGCGTCCCCGACCAGCGCCTGCCCAACACCACCAGCATCGGCTTCGAGGCCGTGGAGGGCGAGGCGGTTCTGCTTAGAATGAATCAGCTTGGCATCTGCGCCTCATCGGGTTCGGCCTGCACCTCGGGCTCGCTGGAGCCGTCGCACGTGCTGCGTGCCATGGGCGTGCCCTTTACCCGCGCCCATGGCTCGATCCGCTTCAGCCTTAGCGTCTACAACACCGCCGAGGAGGTCGACTACGTCATCGAGCACCTGCCGCCCATCATCGAGCAGTTGCGCAACCTCTCGCCCTTCTGGAAAAAGGCCCGGACGGCCGTCCCCTGATCGGCGGCCATCGGTAGGTTCGGGATGGTGTGAAACCGGAGGCGTTGCACAACTGATGGGTGTCTCCAACCATCGAAATTCAAATCGAAATCGGTATCGAAATCGAAAATGTTTACCACTCGTTCCAGGTTGATACCGATTTCGATTTGGATGAATTGACATACCCTTTTGGCCACGAAGCGGCCATCGCAATACCCACTCTTGACGGCAGTGCACGCCGGCGCTATGGTCGCCGTAGCAGTACGCTTCAACGCCACCGCTTTTCACCCCGAGTTGGGAGCAGAGCCGTGATACAGGTCACCGCCGCACTGCTACTTGAAAACGGCCAGGTTCTGCTGGGTCGCCGTAAAACCGGTATTCGGCATGCCGGCAAATGGGAGTTCCCCGGCGGCAAGATCGAGCCCGGCGAAACACCCCAGGCGGGACTGGCGCGGGAGCTGCGCGAAGAGTTCAACATCGAGGCCGTGGTCGGGGATCTTTTCGCCGAAAGCGTCTATCACTACAACCGCGGGCCGGTGCGCCTGAAAGCTTATTTCGTGCAACGTATGGGAACCATCACCCCCGTCGACCACGACCGCATCGCCTGGGTGAACCCCGAATCCCTGCTCACCTACGATCTGCTGCCGGCCGATATTCCCCTGGCCCGCAAACTGATAACCCACCTGAGCCGTTGAGGCCCCTTACCCGATGACCCAAACGACACCACCCCCGCGTCACCTTGACGTCGCCATCATCGGCGGTGGGGTGATCGGCCTGTTTTGCGCCTATTATCTCAAAAATGAGGGATTTGACGTTTGCGTGCTTGAGCGCGAACGGGTTGGTGCGGGCGCCTCCCACGGCAATTGCGGTTTGCTGGTGCCCAGCGCGGTGGTGCCCTTGTGCGCACCGGGCGCGGTGGGCGGTGCGCTTTCAATGATGGGCAAGCCGCAATCGGCCCTGATGATACGCCCCGGCCTGACGCCGCGTCGCTATAAATGGCTTCTGGACTTTGCCCGCCACTGCACCGCCCGCCATGTGAGCCACGCGGCCGCTGTGCGGCACGCTCTACTTACCCGCTCCATAGCGCTTTATGACAAGTTCTTGCAACTCGATAGCCTGTTATGCGACCAGGGCAGCAGAGGCGCTTTGCATGTGTACAAGCACGCCAAACGCATTAACGATATTGAGCCCCACCGGGGACTGCTCGAACGCTACGGTGTTTATACCCGCACTGTCGACCAAAACCACCTGCGACAGATGGCACCCAAACTAGCTGCTGATGTGAGCGGTGCCTGGTTTCATCCCGACGACCGCCATCTGCGGCCGGACAAACTGCTGGCCGAATTAAAACGCTTGTTGAATGGCTCCGGGGCGCATGTCATCGAAAACAGCCCGGTGACCGATTTCGAAACGACTGGCCGGGCCGTCACCCGCATTCGGGTCGGCCACAAAACCTACCATGCCCGGCAGGTGGTGCTGGCGGCCGGCGCCTGGAGCCCTGAAATCAGCCGCAAACTGGGCTGTTCGCTGCCCATCGAACCGGGAAAAGGTTACAGCCTCACCTTCGACGGCTGTGCGCCGCCCATCGACCGGCCCTGTTTTTTCGTCGAAGCAGGGGTGGTCTACACGCCATTTGAGAATGGTTTTCGAATCGGGGGACTGTTGGATTTTGCGGGAATGGACCAGCGCTTGACGCCCGCCGCGTTGGAGAAACTGCGGCGGGCCATGGCCGCTTACGTGGGACCGCTGCCCGGCGGCATTGTACCGGAAACGTGGGCCGGGCCACGCCCCATGGTCTATGATGAATTACCCATCATCGGCCGAATGCCAGGCGTTGAAAATATGTGGATCGCCAGCGGCCACGGAAAACTGGGCATCTCCATGGGCCCCGCCACGGGCGAAGCCATCGCCGATCTGCTTGCCGGTCGCACACCCCGTGTGAATCTAGCCGGCACGCGCCCCACCCGCTTTTAAGGCGGTTGAAAAACGATCGCGCCTAGCCCTGAGGTGTAACACACGCGTGATATTTTTAGCGGAACCGCTACTGGCCCGCCACCTCTTTGCCGCAGTGCTTGCACACCTTGGCACGCTTTTTAATCACCTCGGCGCAAAAGGGGCACTCGCGGGTGAAATAGCGCTCGTGGATCTTGGTCACGGCCTCATCGATGGTTTTCTGCAGAATCTCGTTGCCCACCTTGAGGTTGCTTAGCGCATCGATGGCTTCCAGCTCGCCGAGATCGCCGATCATCTCGGCCGCTTTGAGGCGCACCCGGGCCGGCTCGGTGGGGTCGAGCAGCATTCTCAAGGCCGGCACCATATCCTTTTCAGAATAGCAGTGGGCCAGCACGCTGAAACCACGTTTGATATTCTCCTTCAAGGCCTCTTCCATCGCAACCACCTCATCGTCGACCACCTGCCCGTGGCCGCCGGTGGGCCCGAAAACAGGCATGCACTCAAAGCTATCGCTGTCTGGGTAACAAATGGCACGATAAGAGGCTGCCTGAGCGTAATTTTCCTGGAGATGATCCCAGCCCTGTTTGTAGAGCGAACACTCGTCGTTGAAGCAGACATAAAGATAGGGAACGCCCCAACCCAGCCCGTCACTAAAATTGATGGGCGGAACCTCCCACAGGCTCATCTCCTGCCCACAGTGCTTGCATTTGGGTTTGGACTTGGCGATGATGCGTTCAAAATACTGATCTTTGGTTTCAATGGCCATCAAATATTCCTCCTCCCCGCTTATGGGGCGCGGGTCTGTTGTGTTTCAGCGAAGCCAAGCCGTAAACATGAGGGTTACCCGGCCCCTTGTCAAGCCACTGCAAGGCGGGGGACGCCGCCGATCCACGATGCTTTTTCAAGCCGCGATACCGAGCACTTTGGCGCCCCGGCCGTCGCCCATTTTCAGATCCACCAGGGCTTTATTTGCATCGGCCAATGGGTAGATGCAGGTTTCAGGAACAATGGGGATTTCGCTGGCCAGTTCGAGAAAGGCCGCCACGTCGTGGCGGGTGACGTTGGCCACGCTCTTGATCTCTTTCTCCAGCCACAGGTGGGCGGTGTAATCCAGCGTTAAAAGGGCCTCCTGATCGGCGGATTCCTTGCGGATAGCGTTGATCACCAGGCGTCCACCCGGCAGCAGTGATTCCATGGCGGCAACCACCGGCCGCCAGGCGGGGGTGGTGTCGATAATGGCATCGAGCAGCCGCGGCGGCGCGGCGGCGGTCTCCCCCGCCCACGTCGCGCCCAGCTCCAGCGCAAAGCGACGCTGGCGTTGGCTGCGCGCAAACACCATCACCGGGCTGTCGGGATAGCGGTGACGCGCCATTTGCAGCACCAGATGCGCCGAGGCGCCGAAACCGGTCAGCCCCAGGGACTGGCCGTTTTCGATCCCCGCCAGGGCCAAAGAGCGGTAGCCGATGGCCCCGGCACACAACAGCGGCGCCGCTTCAACGTCGGAAAAACGTTCCGGGATGGGGTAAGCGAAATCGGCCGGCACCCGCATCTGTTCGGCATATCCGCCATGCGCGTCGCGACCGCTGGCCTTGAACTGCGCACACAAGTTCTCCAGGCCTTGCCGGCAGAGGCGGCAGCGTCCGCAGGCCGAAAAGATCCACGCCACCCCCACCCGGTCGCCCACATCGAAACGCTCGACCTGATCGCCGCGCGCCATCACACGGCCCACCACCTGGTGTCCAGGCACGACCGGGTAGCGCGGCGGCGGCGTGCGCCCCTCGATCTCGTCGATTTCGGTGTGACACACCCCGCAGGCCGTCACTTCGATCACCACATCCTGCGGACCGACCACCGGATCGGGCAGATCCACCAGCCGCAGTGGCTCATGTTCATGGCGCAAATCGAAGGTCCCCTCCAAAACCATGGCTTTCATCGCAAATCGCCTCCCGGCGCTCGTATTATATTAAGGTTAAGTTAAGAAAATATTGAAATCGAAACGACTTTGCCGTATGTAGGAATAGGTGTCGCGACATACCCACGTCGCCCGATTCAACTATAGACACCGGTAAGCGTTTTTTCAAATGACAGCAGGGGATTGGTGCTAAATTCACATTGAAGGGGGAGATCATGAAGAAATTGCTCGTTTGTGCAGTAGTGGTCGGTTTGATTTGTGCCGGGGCGCACACCGTGCTGGCCGGCGGCGCCGTCAACAAAAGTAACCGCAGCACCGAGTTCATGCGGTTGATGACCCGCACGGCCGCCACCGACAGCGCCGACATCGTCACCTACAACCCAGCCGGCACAACGCAGCTGGAAGATGGGGCTCACCTCAACCTCTCGGCCCAGTACCTGATCGAAAAGGATTATTCAAACGAATTTCTGGGCCGCTCCTACGACTCCGACGAACCGTCGCTGATTCCATCATTCTTTGCCGTTTACGGCAAAGGCGACTGGGCCGGCTTTTTCGGGTTCGACATTCCCCTGGGCGGCGGCAAGGTGGATTATGAAAATGGCAACTTCACCACCTATAGCGTTGGCCGGCAAGTGGCCGCGGCCACCAACCAGGCCATTATCACGCCAGGTTCGCCCTACTACAACCCGCAGCTGGCGGCCATGTTCCCCAACCCGCTGGCCGGACCCTACAATTCGGTCAAGAGCCATGCGATCGAAGCCGAAAGCATCGGCATGGCCTACACCCTTGGCGGATCTTATCAGATCAACCCCTACATGTCGGTGGCCGCGGGGTTGCGCTACGTGAGCGCCACCGTCGAAATGAGCGGCAGCGCCACCAACGCTTCGACCCTGGTGCCGGTGCCGGACATCACCAATGAAATCGATTTCGAGGCCGATGGCGACGGATGGGGCGGCGTCCTGGGCGTGGATCTTGTTTCCCACCGAGAAAATGTGATCGGCTTCCAGTACAAATCGCGCGTCAAGCTCGACTTCGACTATGAGGTTGAAAAGGGCGCCGATATCCTTTCCCAGCTGGGTATTGTCGACGGTGGCAGCGCTCGCGACGACCTGCCGGCCGAGATCAACCTGGGCGTATCCCACCAATGCACGCCGGCCCTGCGCACGGAGATCGGCGGCAGCATCTACTTCAACAAGGGCGCCGATATCGGCGGCACCACCTTGCGCGAAGGTCTCGAAGAGAACATCGACAACAGCTGGGAGATCGGCCTGGGTCTCGAGTACGCCTTCTCACCCGCCCTCAAGGCCAGCGCCGGTTATCTCTACTCCAGCATGGGCGTCGACCCGCAGTACAGCTCCAAGTTCCTGCCCGACTTGGATGCCCATACCATAGGCGCCGGCGCGGCCTGGTCGGTTCTGCCGCAACTGGTGCTTAACTTCGCCGTGGGCAACGTCTTTTACGAATGCGACAGCTACATCGACACATCTCTGGGCCAGGATATTGAGGTCAAATACGACAAGAACATCCCCTTCGTGGCGGCGGGGATCCAATACTCATTCTAACGCGGGGCGAAGAGAAACGCTGTAAAACGCGCACCGGCATGGCCGTAACGGCTGTGCCGGTGTGGTGCGTTTGAATCTTCTGAATTGTTGGAGAACAATCGGGTCAGGCGGGTTTTGTGGCGCTGTGCACCACGGCTATACCGTTGGTGAAGCGACGATAGGTCACCGCCTGGAAACCGATCCGGACCAGGATATCGGCCAGTTCATCGGGCAGCGGAAAAAGCCGGATGGTTTCGGGCAGGTGACGATAGGCTTGCTGCGAGCCGGCCAGCAGACCGCCTAAGACCGGCATCACGTTGAACGAATAGAGATCGTAGAGCCAGCGAAACACGGGCGCCGTGGGCTTGGAAAACTCCAGGCACATCAGGCGCCCGCCGGGTTTCAAAACCCGGTACATCTCCTTGAAGGCACGCACCATGTGGGTGACATTGCGGATGCCGAAACCGACCATGACGGCATCGAAACTGCCGTCGCCAAAGGCGATCTGCTCGGCATTGCCCTGGATGTAGCCCAGCTTGCGGCGGATGGCGGCATGGCGGGTGGTGCGCCGTCCCACACTCATCATGGCGTGGTTGATGTCGTAAATGCTCACCTGGCCGCGAGAGCCCACGCGGCGCCGGGCCAGGATGGCCAGATCGCCGGTGCCGCCGCACACGTCCAAAACGCGCATTCCTGGACGCAAATCGAGCGCATTGACAGCGCTGCGTTTCCAGAGATGATGCACGCCGAAGCTGAGCAGCGTGTTCATGAAGTCGTAGTGCTCGGCCACACTGTTGAAGTGCTCGCAAACCCGATTGACTTTTTCTTCGGCCGGCACGCTCTCGAAACCGAAAGTGGCCTGTCGGCTGTGGTCGATGTAGGCATCGAGCATTTGCTGACGGCCTGATCTCCCCCGCCACAATGGCAGTTTCCAGTTCATGCACTCCCCTAAATCGGTAAACCGGCGGCTTCAAAAAGCGGGCGGATATGCGCCAAGCTCTGCCGTCCGGCCGCCTCGGGCCTATCGGTGTACGGATAGAGTTCGAGACTGATATCGCCCCGGTAACCCAGTTGTTGCATGGTTGCAAACACCGCGTCGAAGTCGATGGCACCGTGGCCGGTGATGAGGTGATTGTGCTCACGACTGGCGGCGATATCCTCCAAATGCACATGCCCCACCCACTCGAACAGCTCCTCAAAAGCCGCGGCCGGGTCCTCGCCGGCGCAAAAAAAGTGTCCGATATCGAAATTGAGCCCCACCTGGGGTGACTGGACGGTCTCGATAAAGGGCTTGAACTCGCTGGTGCGTTCGATCAAAAGGTCCGGTTCGGGCTCGACCAGGATGCGCACATCCAGAGACTCGGCCAGGGGGATCACCGCTTCCAATCCACGTAAAAAAAGCGCCATGGCTTCCGCGCGCGCCATCCCCGGCGGCAGGGGGCCGCCGGGGGGCACGGAGATATTGGCGCATCCCAAACGCTTGGCCAGTTGCAGGCAGTGCCGGGTATGGGCGATACGCATCTCGCGGCGCGACGGATCCGGCTCGATCCAGGAGGGCAGATAAGTGTCGCCCACGGCAAAGAGAGTGAAGCTGTTGAGATTGGTCACCGTCAAATCCGTCTGTCCGAGCAGTGTTGTCAACTGATCCAGGCGGTCATCATCAAAATCGGGAGGGTAGAGATGGGGGCGGTCAGCCATAATCTCCACGCCGGCAAAGCCCAAGGCGGCGATTTTCTCGACCGCCTCGAACAGGTTGTATTTTACAAATGCATTGGTACTGTATCCGAAGACCATATCACCTCAGTCATGAAACCGGTTATTGGGCGGCACGCGCCCAGCCCTATAGTTGGCCCACAAAGGGCATTACCCGCACTGGCGCTCCAAACGCGCCAACGCCGCCAGCTGCGCCTCGAAGGTCAGCGGCGGGTCATCGCCCACCGGCTTTTTGAAGAAAAATCCCAGCTCGGCGATCGCTCCTGCCCGCCCGGCCAGCTGAAGGGCCACCGCCCAGCGCGCCAGATCCAGCACCATGGGCGCCGCCAGAATCGAGTCGCGCCCCTGCCAGTTGAGACGAAGGCTCATGGGCAGCCCGAAAAGCCCCTTGAAGTCAATCACGTCCCAGGCCTCCTTAGCGTCTCCGCGAGGGGGATAGTAGTCGATACGCACCGTGTGGGCCGGTTCGCCGTAATTTTGACCGACCCGATACCCCAAGATGCCGTTGAGCAGGTCGGTCTTGTTTTCAATCTTGCCGGCCGACCGCCGCGGGTCCTGAAGATTCCGGCCGTCGGCGTTGCCCAAAATGTTGGTGCTGTACCAGCCGTCGACCACAAGGGCCCGGGCTTTGAGGGCCGAGGCCAACACCACCTTCAGGTAGGTTTGTCCGGTTTTGCCGTCGCGCCCACACACCGGCACCTGCTGTTGACCGGCCCGCTCGAGCAGTGCCGGAAACTCCACCCGGTTGGGGGTGAAATTGACCACGGCCACACCCGTTTCAATGGCTGCCATGACGTAGGCCAGATCGGGAAGGGCCTCGCCGTCACCAGCCGCCAGTATGCTCTCGACATCCGCGCAATGATCGAGGTCGCAGTTGACCGCCGCCGGCAACAGATTGATCAGCACGGGCATATGGCCGGGAAACGATTCGCGAAAGCGGGCCATATCGCGCGAAATTTTCTCAACCTGCCCCCGCAACCCTAGCGCGGTGTCCGGCGCGCTTTGGATCGGTACCTGCGCGAGGACACCCTGGTAAGGCGACCAGATCTCAGCAGCCAACACGCCGTGGCGCTCGATCGCCGCCGGCACACCGGCCAGTTGCCGGTCCCACCCCACCACCCGCGCTTCAGCCAGGGGGCCCAGCTGGGCAAACCGATCTGCCGTGGTCAGGGATGCGGCGATCCCGGATTGTCCTTTCTTTAGGGCCGCCATGGCCACCGTCAGGGTTGTGGCGATGGCGCCTTCGATACCGGCGATCATCAAAAGTGGGGGGTGATGGGTCATAATCGGGTCGCAATCGTTGCCGTCAGGGGATCTCTGAAAAATTCCCCCGCACCTATAAACCAAACCGCGCCCAATGGCAAGCAGGCCCGCTGTTCCGCCTCAGGGCGTCGCCTGGGGGCCGTGCAGGGATTGACCACCGGGCATTCCAGATCAGATAGATTGACCTAAAAATATAATTATCAGTCGATTATATCGATTAATTAACATTTTACTTAATGTAAAATGCGATACGGTCACTTCGACAACTCGTCAATCCTTAGGGACAGATCTCACCTGCCGAGCGCCAGTAGCGGCCATTTGCCGATTCGAAATTTAATTTAATCCACATTTTTCCACCCGAACCGATTATCCAATAACTCACATAAATTATTTAAAAAATATTTATAAATAGTAAGATTTTTCTTGACATTTACCTTAAATTGGCTTTTATTTCTCTACAGGGTGGAAAAAAGTGGATAATTGGCAAAACAGATTCCGTGGCACGACCTACAACACCATGGATCCCAAGGGGCGGATCGCCATCCCGGCACGCTTTCGAGAGCTAATCGACGCCTCGGGCGCCCAGGTGGTGCTCACCGGCGTGGATGGCGCCATTTACGCCTTTACACCCGACCAGTGGGCCGTAGTGGAAGCCAAGGTGTTGGCGATGGGTGAGACCACGCGCGAGATGCGCCGTTTCAGACGCGCCTTGATCGGCATGGCCACCATATGCAGTTGCGACCGCCAAAACCGACTCCTCATCCCCCACATGCTGCGGCAGTACGCCGGTTTGGAAAAAGATGTCGTTCAGGTAGGGCAACTCAAGCACTTTGAAATATGGGCCAAGGATCGTTACGAGACTGACCAGGGTCAGCTCGAAGCCGATATCGACTCGCCCGTGTTGGGCCCGCTCATTGACAAACTCGCATTGTAACCGGCCGCGCCATCATGGCCTATCGGCACATACCGGTGATGGTCGATGAGGTACTGCGCCACCTCAACCCCGTACCCGGTGACATCTGCGTAGACGCCACGCTGGGCGGTACCGGGCACGCCCGGCAAATATGCAAACACATCGTTCCTGGTGGCGTTTTGATCGGCATCGATCAGGACAGCGACGCCGTCGCTCACGCACGCGAATCACTCTCCAACTGCGGCGCCGATATCCACCTGCTGCACGGCAACTTTGCCGATCTGCCCCAACTGCTGACGCCGCTGGGAGTCGTAGCCATCGATAAGCTGCTGCTCGATCTGGGCATTTCGCTCGACCAGATCCGTGCCAGTGGCCGCGGATTCAGCTTCAACGCCGACGAACCCCTGGATATGCGCATGAACACGGCCACCCCCATAACGGCCGCACAGATAGTCAACACGCTGCCCCCGGCGAAACTGGCGGCGCTCTTCAGCCGCTTGGGCGAAGAGCGCTATGCACGGCGCATTGCCCAGCGCATTACCCTTGAACGGGAAAAAACACCCATCGCCAACAGCCGCCAACTGGCCGCCATCGTTGCAGCGGCCATGCCTGCGGCCGCCAGGCGAAAGTCAAAAATCCATCCCGCCACGCGGGTTTTCATGGCCTTGCGCATCGCCGTCAATCGCGAGCTGGAACGGCTGGAAAGCGTGCTGGAGGCACTGCCCGGCCTGATGCGATCCGGGGGGCGGATATGCATCTTGTCATTTCACTCACTGGAAGACCGCATCGTCAAGCAGCGTTTTGCAGGCTGGATCAAGGGGTGTCAGTGTCCACCCGATCTGCCGGTCTGCGGCTGCGGTCAAAAACCGCGCGCACGCCGGCTTACCGGCCGGGTCGTGCGCCCCGGCGATGCGGAAGTAGCCGCCAACCCCATGGCCCGCAGTACGCGCCTGCGGGCCATCGAGTGGCTTTAAGGGCCACCTGGCTCAGACAACCCACTTCCTACATTGTTCCTACATTGTGGAAGTAGACGCCCATGGCCAACGGCACCACAAACCGCAAACCTAACAAGCCCAAGGCCCGCGTAAGGGCCTCCTGGCCCTGGGCCCTTATCCTGGTGGCGCTGATCATTGATCTGTTCGCCTTCACCTGGGTGCGCGAAGAGTATCGCCGCACCGGTTACGACATCAGCCGCTTGACCATGCGCAATCAGGCACTGCTCGAACGCAAAGACGCATTGAAAATCGAGCTGGCCCGCTTGCGATCGCCGGCCCGTATCGCCGAAATCGCACGGGAGCAGCTGGGACTTAAAATGCCCGAACCAGAACAGGTACGCGCCTTACCATGAATGCCAAAGCCCAGAAAAAATTTCGCCGCAGAATCTGCGTCATCGGCGCCGGGTTTACTTTGGCGCTGGCGCTGATTCTGGCTAAGTCGGTGCAGCTGCAGGTCATGGAGCGCACGTTTCTCTCCGATAAGGCTGCTTCGAGTTACAGGCAAGTGATGGTGACCCAGGGCAAGCGCGGGGCCATCTACGACGCGGCCCACCGTGAAATGGCCGTGGCCGTGGAGGTGACCGCCATCGGCATGCATCCCGAAAAGGTAAAAAGCAACACCACGGCGGCGGCCGGTTTAGCCAAGGCGGTCGGCATCAGCACGCGGGAAATCTCGGCCAAACTTAACTCGAGTGCGCCCTTCGTATGGCTCGAGCGTCAGGCCACTCCCAAGCAGATCGCCGCCGTCAAGGCGGTGGTGGAAAGTCACGACCTGAAAGGCACGGTGCTCGAGCCGGCTCCGGGGCGCTATTATCCGCACAAAACGCTGGCCGGCCAGGTGTTGGGATTCACGGGCATCGATGGCCAGGGGCTGGAGGGAATCGAGTTTTATCATGATGCCCAGTTGCGGGGCCATGAGGGCAAGATGACCGTGCTGCGCGACCGCATGGGGCGCGGTTTTGAATTGGAGCGGCAGCTGGCCGACGAAACCACTGGCAACAACGTAATTCTGACCATCGATGCCCACATCCAGCGCATTGCCGAGCAGGCGCTCACAGCCACGGTCGAAGAGTTCGAGGCCAAGTCGGGCATGGCGCTGGTGATGGACCCCAATAGCGGGGCCATCCACGCCATGGCGCTATACCCCCTTTTCGATCCCAACACCTTCAGCCGCTACAGCCGCTTTCATTGGCGAAACCGCCTCATCACCGACACCTTCGAGCCTGGCTCGACGCTGAAAATTTTCACGGCCGCCGCCGCCATCGAGGCCAGGGCGGTCTCGGATCGTAGCGTCTTTTTTTGTGAAAAGGGCCTCTACCGTATCGGCCGTATTCCCATTCACGACACCCACGAATACGAGTGGCTCACCGTGTCGGAGATCGTGAAATACTCGAGCAACATCGGGGCCGCCAAAATCATGCAGACCATGGGACGCGACGTCTTCTACCGCCAGCTCAAAAATTTCGGTTTCGGTGAACTGACCGGCATCGATTGCCCCGGCGAAGTCGACGGCCGGCTGGCCCACCATCGCTTGTGGCGACCCATCGATGCCGCCAATCTGGCGTTCGGCCAGGGCATCGCCGTCACCGCCATGCAGTTGGCCACCGCCGTAGCGGCAATTGCCAACGACGGGGTGATGATGCGGCCCTACATCGTTCAGGCCATCACGGCGCCCAACGGCCGTTTGTTGCAGAAAACCCTACCCCAGCCGATTCGCCGGGCCGTGACGGTCGACACGGCCCGTGCCCTTCGCCTCATGATGGCTGCCGTGGTCGAAGAGGGCGGCACCGGCACCAATGCGGCCATCAGCGGCTACAAGGTAGGCGGCAAAACCGGTACGGCCCAGAAAATCGGTCCCGACGGCCGTTATTCGAGTAGCGACTTTGTCTCTTCGTTCGTGGGTTTCGCGCCGGCCGACAACCCCAAAACCGTGGTTCTGGTGGTGGTCGACGAGCCCCGCAAGCGCCACTACGGCGGCACCGTAGCCGCACCCGCTTTCAAAAAGATCGCCCAGGACACCCTGGGCTACATGAACGTACCGCCCAACTTGCCCAGACCGCGCCTCGAGGCCGCCAACCCCCTGATCAAAAAGGCCCGGCTATGAAACTGGCTCAGCTCATCGCACCCATAGCGGTTTTGGAGCAGCACTGGCCGGTCAAGGCCCCCGCTGCCGAAACGCTCACAATCTCTTCGCTGCACTGCCGCAGCACCGAGGTGCGGCCGGGAGGCCTTTTTGTGGCTATCGCCGGCTATAGTGCCGATGGGCATGAGTTTATCGATGACGCCGTGGCCCGTGGCGCCGTGGCCGTGGTGGCGCAACGACCGGTCACCACCGCCGTTCCAGTGGTTTGTACGGCCGACACCCGCCAGGCCTTGCCCTTGCTGGCCAGCTGCTTTTTTGACCACCCCGCACTGGAATTGACCGTCATCGGCATCACCGGCACCAATGGCAAGACCACCACGGCCTATTTGATCGAAAGCATCCTGAAGGCGGCCGGGCGCGCGCCGGGCGTGATCGGCACAGTCAACTATCGCTACGGTAATCACTGCCACCCGGCGGCGGTGACAACACCCGACGCCGTGAGGCTGCAGCGCATCTTGCGCGAAATGGCCGATGCCGGGGTCACCCATGTGGTCATGGAGGTCTCCTCCCACGCCCTGGCCCAGGGTCGCATAGCCCAATGCCCCATCGACATCGGCGTCTTCACCAATCTCTCCCAGGACCATCTCGACTTTCACGGCGACATGGAACACTACTGGGCCGTTAAAAAACAACTCTTCACCAAACTGCTCGTTGAAGGCCCCAAGGCCCGTAAGGCCAAGGCGGTAATCAACATCGCCAACCGCCACGGTGCCGATCTGGTCAAGGAGTTGCGTCTGCCGGTAACCACCGTCGGCGGCGACGCCACGGCCTTCGTCCATTGCCAGGATGTCCAGCTGGACCAGGAAGGCATTATCGGCAGCTTGACGGTCGGCGAGAAGACCGTCGATTTCAAAACTGGCTTGGTCGGCGGCCATAATCTCGAAAACATACTCTGCGCAGCAGGCGCGGCGGCGGCCATGGACATCGAAGCGACCACCATCGCCCGAGGCGTCACGGCCCTTAAAACCGTCTCCGGTCGCCTGGAACGGGTACCATCGCAAGGGTTTTATGTCTACGTCGATTACGCCCATACTCCTGACGCCCTGGAAAATGCCATTAAGGCCCTCAAATCGCTGACCGAACGACGCATACTGGTGGTGTTTGGTTGCGGCGGTGACCGCGACCGCACCAAGCGGTCGCTCATGGGCCGCATCGCCATGCGCTTGAGCGACCTGGTGGTGGTCACATCCGACAATCCCCGCAACGAGGCCCCCCAGAGCATCATCAACGATATCGTAACCGGCATCGCCTCCACCGGCGCCTGGCACCTCAACGCCGCGCAATTGCTCGACACCGACCCGGATAAGGCGCCCCGGGGCTATGTTCTGGAACCTGATCGCGGTCTGGCCATCGATCTTGCCATCCGCGCGGCCGCGGCCGGTGATACCGTGCTCATTGCCGGCAAGGGCCACGAAACCTATCAAATCGTAGGCGGCCGGAGGCTCGATTTCGATGACCGCAAGGTGGCCGCCGCAGCCTTGGCCCGGCGCGACCAGGATGAGGAGGCGGCATGATCACCCCCGACCAAAAAATCATCTGGTCGCCGGGCGATGTGATCGATGCCGCCGGGGGCTGGTTGGTGCACGGCAAGGAGAGCGGCCATTTTGACGCCTTGGCCATCGATTCCCGCAACCTGCCGCGTGGCGCCCTCTTTGTAGCCATCGTCGGCGAAAAACTCGATGGGCACGACTACATTCCCGATGCCATCGCTAAAGAGGCTAATGGTGTGGTGGCGGCCGAGCACTGGTTCAAGGAACGCTCCCCGGATCCCAGCCTCATGGGCGATACGGTTTTTATCGCCGTGGCTGACACCACCCGCGCCCTGGGCGACCTGGCGGCCCATCAGCGTCGCCTGCTGCCCGCCAAGGTCGTTGCCATCACCGGCTCCAACGGCAAAACCACCACGCGCCGCATGACCGCCGCGGTATGGGCGCCGCTTTCCAACCCTGGCCACCAGCGGCAACCTCAATAACCATATCGGTCTGCCGCTGACTCTGTTTAGCCTGCAACCGCACCACCGGTGGGCCGTGGTTGAAATCGGCATGAATCATTTCGGCGAAATCGCGCGCCTGAGCGAGATCTGCCAACCCGATATCGGCCTCATCACCAACATCGCCCCCAGTCACCTGGAAGGCGTGGGGGATATCGCCGGCGTCTTGAAAGCCAAATCCGAAATCGTAAAAGGCCTAAAATCTGGCGGCGTGATGGTGCTCAACGCCGATGATCAACACCTCCAGGGCCTGGCCGCCCGGATCACGACCCCGGTCGTCACCTTCGGCCTCGATGACGCGGCCACCATACAAGCGCGGGAGGTGCGCGCCACCCCGCAAGGCTTTCGTTTCACCCTCTGCGCACCTGGCCAGCAGGCCGAAGTGCAGCTGCAAACGCCGGGCCGCTTTATGGTCTCAAACGCTCTGGCCGCCGCCGCCGTGGGCTGGCAGGCCGGCATCACTCTTACCGCCATTGCCGAAACGCTCAGCCGCTTCGAACCGCTTGAGGGACGTTTGCGGGTCATCGCAACCGCGGCCGGCGTCACCCTCATCGACGACACCTACAACGCCAACCCGGGATCGGTGATCGCCGCCGTGACCACCCTCAAGGAGTTGGACCCGGCCGGCCGCAAGTTCATGGTGTTGGGGGATATGCTCGAATTGGGCGCAAGCGCGCGCGAATTGCACCGCGAGGTGGGCGCCCTAATCGCCGCCTCCCATCTGGACGGCCTCTTTGTGACCGGCGCTATGGCCGAGGAGGTGGCTGCCGGCGCCCTGGACCAAGGCATGCCCGCCCAACAGGTGGTGACGGCTGAAAAGCCGGTTCTGACCCAAAAACTCAAGGCCCGGCTGCACCCCGGTGACTATTTGCTGATTAAAGGGTCACGCGGTATGGCCATGGAGACCGTGCTCAAGGCCCTTATGGAATGGGCGCACACCCCAACCGAAACCGAGGCCTCATAGACGATGCTCTATAACCTGCTATATCCGCTGCACACCGTCTGGTCAGCCCTCAATGTCTTTCGGTACATCACCTTCCGGGCCATCTACGCCACGGTCACCGCCTTTTTGATCTGCTTTATCCTGGGCCCCTGGGTGATCGAAAAATTACGCTTGTGGCAGGTGGGTCAATACATTCAGGAAGACGGCCCCGCACGTCACATGGAAAAGGCGGGTACGCCCACCATGGGCGGGTTCCTGATCATCATGGCCGTGACCCTGTCGACCCTCTTGTGGGCCGACCTGGCCAACCCCTTCGTGTGGCTGGCCCTTTTGACCATTTTATCCTTCGGCCAGTGGGGTTTGTCGACGACTACCTCAAACAGGTCAAAAAGCGCAACAAAGGCCTGCGGGCCATTTCAAAGCTGAGCCTGCAGGTGGTAACCGCGCTGATCATCGGCATCTGCTTGTATCGACTGAGCAACTACTCAACCATGGTCAACGTGCCCTTTTTCAAGGCCTTTTCGCCTCAGCTCGGCTGGGGCTACATCCTTTTCGTGGTGCTGGTGATCGTCAGCGCCTCCAACGCCGTCAACCTCACCGACGGCCTGGATGGGCTGGCCATCGGGCCGGTCATCGTGGCGGCCGTCACTTTCATGGCACTGGCCTATGTGGCCGGCCACGTCAATATCGCCGAATACCTGCAGCTGCCTTACGTTGCCGGCAGCGGGGAACTGACCGTCTTTTGCGGTGCACTGGCCGGGGCCGGTCTGGGTTTTCTGTGGTTCAACACCTACCCGGCCCAGGTCTTTATGGGTGACACCGGATCGCTGGCCCTGGGCGGCGCCATCGGGACGGTGGCCGTAGTCACCAAACAGGAGTTTTTACTGGTGCTGGTCGGCGGTCTTTTCGTGGCTGAAGCCATGTCGGTGATCCTGCAGGTCGGTTTTTTCAAACTCACAGGCGGGCGGCGCATCTTCAAAATGGCCCCGCTGCATCACCACTTCGAACTCAAGGGATGGGCCGAGCCGAAAGTGATCGTTCGCTTCTGGATCGTCTCCATTGCCCTGGCGCTGATTTCACTCAGCACGCTGAAACTTCGATAATGCGGCCTGAAACTGAGCTTATGACCATGGACTTGAAAAACAAAACCATTCTGGTGCTGGGCCTGGGGCGCTCCGGCGCGGCCAGTGCCCTGTTTTTCGGTGCCCGAGGCGCCCGTGTAAAGGTTTCGGATGCGGCCGACACAGGCCCCCTGCAAGCCCAGGCAGCCAACTTGCGCCGTAGCGGGGTGGCGGTCGAGTTGGGTGGCCACGGCGCCGATTTTTGTGACGATACCGACTTGGTGTGTCTCAGTCCGGGAGTGCCTCACACCATCGCACCGCTTCAGCGATTGCGCCGTCGTGGCGTCCCCATTTGGGGTGAGATGGAGTGGGCCGCGCGCTTTCTCGAACGTGACCTGGTAGCCGTGACCGGCACCAACGGCAAAACCACCACCACGGCGTTGATTGGCCAGATGTTGGCCGCTTCGGGCCGGCGCGTCTTTACGGGCGGCAATATCGGTGCGCCGCTGATCGGCTTCGTAGCCGCCGGCCAGCCGGCCGAGGTGGTAGTGGCCGAAGTGAGCAGCTTTCAACTCGACACCATGGAGCGCTTGCACCCCCGGGTGGCCGTGCTGCTCAATATCGCCGCCGACCATCTCGACCGCTACGACGATATAGCGGCCTACAGCGCCGCAAAGGCGCGTATTTTCGAAAACCAGGGCGCCCGCGATTTAGCCATTTACAACGCCGATGATGCCGGGGTGCGCTCAATCGTTGCCACCGTCAATAGCCGCCCCTGCCCCTTTACCCACGGTGCGCCACCGCCCGGTGCACCCGCCCCCCTGGCCGGCGCCTGGATCGACGGCGATCGTCTGCACTGTCGCATAGAGGACGCCACGCTGGATTTCAACACCTCGCGCACCCCTCTGATCGGCGTGCACAACCGTGAAAACCTGGCCGCGGCCGCCCTGGCGGCACTGGCCGCCGGTGCTAACGCCACAGGCATTCAGGACACCATCGATCGCTTTGAAGGCATGGCCCATCGCATGGAGTTGGCCGGCGACGTCGACGGCGTGCGCTACATCAACGACTCCAAGGCCACCAATGTGGCCGCCGTGCTGCGCGCCCTGGAGGCCTTTGACGCGCCCATCGTCTTGCTGATGGGCGGGCTCGACAAGGGCGACCAATTCGAGCGCATAGCCCCTGTGGCCGCCGGCAAGGTCAAACAGCTCATCGCCATGGGCGCGGCCGCTGAAACCATTGCCGATGCACTCAGGAATTCACTCCCCGTGGCCACGGCGGCAGATATGAACACCGCCCTGAGGCTCGCCGGCCAACACGCCCAGCCTGGAGATGTGGTACTGCTCTCGCCCGGCTGCGCCAGCTTCGACCAGTACGACAATTACGCCCAACGCGGCGACGACTTTAAACAGCAGGTGGGTAGACTAAAATGACCCGAAAGCGCCCCACCCAAAAATCGAAGCCGGAACGGACGCCGGCCGGCCACCGCCGGTACGACTCGGCCCTGCTTTTTCCCACCATTTTATTGGTGGGCCTGGGGATCGTGATGGTCTACAGCGCCAGCTCGGCACTCTCACTGAAAGTATACGGCCACGGCTACTACTACCTCAAGCGACAAGCTGTATTTGCCCTGGCCGGGATCGTCGCCCTGGTGGTTTGCCGGCATTTCCCCTACCGCTATTACCGCCAGATGGCCTACCCCCTGCTGGCCATGGCCATGGCGCTGTTGGCCATGCTGCAAATCCCCGGTCTGGGCCACTCGGCCGGCGGTTCGACCCGTTGGCTGCACCTGGCCGGATTCTCGTTTCAGCCTTCGGAGTTCGGGCGCTTGGCCATGGTGATCTATCTGGCCTACTCGTTGGCTAAAAAAGAGCCTCAGGTGAACCAGTTCGTCATCGGTTTCCTACCCCACGTGGTGGTACTGGGCGCCATGGCGCTGCTGATCGCCCTGGAGCCCGATTTCGGCTCGGTGGTCATCCTGACCACCATTACCTGGGTGATCATGTTCGCCGGCGGGGTGCGCCTGCTGCACCTGCTGACGCCAATGCCGATAGTGATCGTCGGGTTGGGCTATTTTTTAGCCAGCGCGCCTTACCGGCTGGAACGGGTGGCCAGCTTTCTCAACCCCTGGGCTCATGCCGCCGACAAGGGCTATCAGGTGGTCCACAGCCAGATGGCCTTCGGCACCGGCGGTTGGATCGGCACCGGCCTGGGCCAAAGCTACCAGAAGCTCTTTTACCTGCCCGAGCCGCACACCGATTTTATCTTTTCGGTTATCGGCGAGGAGCTGGGGCTGGTGGGCGTGGTGGTGATTTTATCGCTCTACGGCGTACTGCTGTGGCGCGGCATTAACATCGCCCGCGCTTGCAAGGATCTGTTCGGCGCGCTGATCGCCGTGGGCATCACCACGGCGCTCATCATGCAGGTCTGCATCAACATGGCCGTCACCGTAGGCCTGCTGCCGCCCAAGGGGTTGCCGCTGCCGCTGCTCAGCTACGGGGGCACCTCGTTGCTGATCACCATGTGTTCGATGGGTATTTTAATGAATATCGGGAGTACGCTATCGCTTTCACGTCGATCATAACGCTTTTTTGCGCCTCGGCCGACCCCTGTGGCACGCCGCGTGGCGTGGCCTTGGTCATTGCCGGTGGCGGCACGGGAGGCCATCTTTTTCCCGGCATCGCCATCGCCGAGGCCTTTTTGGCGCGCCACACCCACTGCCGGGTGCTCTTCATCGGCACCGACCGGCCCTTCGAGCGCGACATTTTGTCACGCTCGGGCTTCGACCATGAAGCGTTGACGGTAACGGGCATTAAAGGCTTGGGGGCGTTAAAACAACTTCGGGCGATGGCAGCTTTACCCGTGGGGTTGTGGCAGGCGACGCGCCACCTGCACCGCTTCAACCCCGATCTGGTGGTGGGCGTTGGGGGATACTCGGCCGGCCCGGTCGCCGTAGCGGCCTTTTTGCAGGGCATTCCCATCGTGCTGCACGAACAAAACAGCATCGCCGGCCTCACCAATCGCCTCCTGGCGCCGCTGGCGCGGCGTATCTACCTCTCTTTCGAAAGAACCCGCCTGACGGTCTCTCCCGCCAAGCTGCGCACCCTTGGCAATCCCGTTCGACGTGAGGTTTTGGAAGAAAATCCGCCGGCAACCGAGACGATTCCGGCCGACGGAGCGCACAGCATGGCCGTATTGATTGTCGGCGGCAGCCAGGGGGCCCATGCCATCAACACCGCCGTGGTGGAGATGCTGCCTCATTTGAACCAGCCGCAGCGGTTTCAGTTTGTGCACCAAACCGGACCAAAGGACGCCGCCTGGGTGGAAAAGGCCTACCGGGAACAGCGCCTTCACGCCGAAGTGGGTGCGTTTTTCCACGACATGGGTCGCCGGTACCGCCAGGCCGACCTGCTGGTGTGTCGCGCCGGCGCGACCACCATCGCCGAGGTGACGGCCCTGGGCAAGGCGGCTATTTTTATCCCCTTTGCCGCGGCCACCAACGATCATCAGGCCAAAAACGCCCGCGCCCTAGTCGACCGGGGGGCCGCCCAGATGATTTTGGAGTCCGAATTGAGCGGCCAGCGCCTGGCGGAGCTATCTGACGGCCGCTCGTGATGACCGGCAGCGCCTGGCGCGGATGGCGCGGCGCAGCGGTCAACTGGGCAACCGCCAAGCGGCACGGCGACATCGTCGAGGACTGTTGCGCCCTATTGGCACAAAACGATCGCAGGCGACAGGCGTGACACGATGAAAATCGGCCCCAACGGTAAATATAAACACGAACACTAACGAGAAACGATGTATCAAAACCGCTATCATATTCACTTTGTGGGCATCGGCGGCATCGGCATGAGCGGCATCGCCGAATTGCTGCTCAACCTGGGCTATACGGTTTCCGGATCGGACCTGGTTCGAAGCGAGATCACCGAGAACCTGACGCGCCTGGGCGGCACGGTCTACGTGGGCCACGCTGCCGAGCATATCAGCGATGCCGACGTCGTGGTCGTGTCGTCGGCCATCGATCCCGGCAATCCCGAAACCCGAGCGGCCCAGGACGCGGGCCTGCCGGTCATACCCCGGGCCGAGATGCTGGCTGAACTGATGCGCCTCAAATACAGTATCGCCATCGCCGGTGCCCATGGAAAAACCTCCACCACCTCACTGGTGGCTTCGGTATTGGCCGCAGGCAAACTGGATCCCACCGTGGTCATTGGCGGCAAGCTGATGGGCATCGGCACCAACGCCGTTTTGGGCAAGGGCGAGTTTATCGTGGCCGAAGCCGACGAGAGCGACGGCTCCTTTTTAAAATTCTCCCCAGCCATCGCCGTGGTGACCAATATCGATCGCGAGCACCTCGATTTTTACCGCAACATGGATCATATCAAATCGGTTTTTCTGGAATTCATCGACCGCATCCCCTTCTACGGCCTGGCGGTATTATGCCTTGACAATGAACCGGTTCAGGAACTGCTACCCAAGGTCAAACGGCGTCATGTCACTTACGGCTTGAGCGCCCAAGCCGATCTGCGCGCCACCGCCATCACCTTTCGGCAGCTGCAGTCGCACTTTAACGTGCGCAGCAGCTTCCACGGCGACCTGGGGCAAATCGTTCTCAACCGCCCAGGGCTGCACAACGTCTATAACGCCCTGGCCAGCGTGGCCGTGGGGTTGGAGTTGGGGGTCAATTTTGAGGCTATCGGCACGGCCCTGGCATCGGTCAAAGGGGTGCAGCGCCGCCTGGAAATCAAGGCTGAAGTGGACGGCATTACCGTGATCGACGACTATGGCCACCACCCCACCGAGATCAAAAGCACTCTGGAAGCCTTGCGCAACAGCTGGCCCAGCCGGCGCATTGTGGTAGTGTTCCAGCCCCATCGTTTCACGCGCACCCAGGCCCTGTTCGACGAGTTCACGCGGGCTTTTTACCAGTGCGACATCCTGGTGGTGATGCCCATCTATCCGGCCAGCGAAGCCCCCATCGCGGGCGTGAGCGGCCAACGCCTCTACGAAGGCATCAAAGAGCACGGTCACAAAGATGTACGCTACGCCAACGACGCCGACGCCGTCATTGCCACGCTGCTCGACACCGTCGCCCAGGGCGATATGGTGCTGACACTGGGCGCCGGGGATGTTTACAAGGTGGGCGAAGATCTGGTGGATCGCTTCGGTAGCGGCACCGTGGTGCGGCGATAGCGCGGCAAACGAAAACGGATCTTTTACATGATGTCTCTCATCAGTGCTGACGATGGAAGCTGGCTGCGGCATCTTCTGGGCGCAAGGGTTCACTTCGATGAACCAATGCGGCGCCGCACCACTTTCCGGATCGGTGGACCAGCGGATGCCTACGCCATGGTTGCCGGCCTTGATGAGCTGAGCCTTCTGGTCCAAGGGGCCAACCGACGCGGCTTGCCATGGACAATCGTGGGCAACGGCAGCAACCTCCTGGTTCGAGATGGCGGTATTCGCGGCATCGTCATCAGCCTTGGGCCGCACATGCGCAAGGTCGCCATCGGGGCGGATGAACCGGCGGGCGCCGTCACGGTGACGGCCCAGGCGGGATTGCCCCTGCCGGCCCTGTGCCGGCTGGCCCTGGCTAACGGCTGGGGCGGCCTGAACTTCGCGCTGGGTATTCCCGGCAACGTGGGCGGCGCCATTCGCATGAATGCCGGCAGCGCCGGAGGCTGCATGGCCGAAGTGGTGCGCAAGGTGACCCTGCTCGATCGGCAGGCCCAACGCTTGACCATCGCGGCCGGCAGCATCCCTTGGAACTATCGCCGCACCCATTGGCCCAAGGACAGTATCATCGTGGAAGGAACATTCAGATTGCAAACGACGGATAAAGAAAACCTGAAGCGCGCCGCCCGGCAATGGGTGCTGGTTCGCAAGCGTCGCCAGCCAACCGCGGCCAGCGCCGGCTGCTTTTTCAAAAATCCGTCGTCCCAGACGCCGGCCGGTCGTTTGATCGACCAAGCCGGCCTCAAAGGCAAACGCATCGGCCAAGCCGAGATCAGCGGACAGCATGCCAATTTCATTCTCAACCGAGGCGGGGCCAGCGCCGACGACGTCCTGGCCCTAAAACGGCTGATCGAAACCACCGTGGCCGAACGGTTCGGCGTAGAGCTTGAACCCGAAGTGGTGATCCTGGGAGATGAGCGTCATGCGTAAGAATCATTTTATAAAGAAGGGCAAAAAGCGACGGGTAGTCCTCTACCGGCAGATACGACTGACCACGCTTGGCGTTGCCGCGCTGCTGTTTCTGGGGGTACTGAGCATTCTGGGCATGTTCGTCCACGACTTCTTCACCCAGTGGGCCTATTTCGACGCCCGGGAGATCAAAATCAGCGGCACCGAGCGCGTTTCGCACACCGAACTGCTGGCCCAGGGGCAACTGCGGCTCAACAAGAATATTCTGGCCGTCAACCTCCCCCTGGTACGCAAGCGGCTACTGGCGCACCCCTGGATATCGGAGGCGCGTGTGCGCCGCGAGTTTCCCGATACCATCATCGTGACCATCGAGGAGCATCAGCCCCTGGCTGTCTTTGAAATGGGCGATAGATTTCTCATCAACACCGCGGGAGAGATATTTAAAAAATTCGGCGCCGACGATCCTCAGGGGTTGCCGTTGGTCAGCGGTCTAGCCTATGCCGACCTGCCCGTAGAGGGCCAGACCACCAGCCGCGCCTACCAGGCCGTACAGGCGGTGCTCACGCTGGGGCGCTCTCCTGACAGCCCGTTGCCCAACAACCAGCTCAAACATGTGGCCGTGGACACGGACATGGGTCTTAGCCTGCTGGCGTTTGACCGCAATCTGGTGATTCGGCTGGGTTACGACGACTACCCCCTCAAGTATCGGCGGTTGGTCCAGGTAATCGACTATTTGACACTCAATGAATCGGTTCCCGGCATCGAGTGGATCGACCTTAACGACACCGAAAGGATCGTGGTCAATCCCTTGTCGGCGGAGCCTGCAGATGAAAGCAAGGAGGCCTAATGATGGAGGGTCGTGGAGACATTATCGTTGGGCTCGACATCGGCACAACCAAAATCGGTTGTATCGTGGGTGAGATCTACGGCCGGGACATCAACATCATCGGTATCGGCACCCACCCCTCCATTGGCCTGCGCAAGGGCGTGGTTGTCAATATTGAATCGACCGTCGAGTCGATCAAAAAAGCTGTGGAAGAAGCCGAAATGATGGCCGGGGTCGAAATCTCTTCGGTCTACGCCGGCATCGCTGGTGGCCATATCACCAGTATCAACAGCCGAGGTATAATTGCAGTCAAAGGCAACGAAATCACCCAACACGATGTGAACCGCGTCATCGAGGCAGCGCGAGCCGTCTCTATCCCCATGGACCGCGAGGTAATCCATGTTCTGCCCCAGGAGTTTATCGTCGACGATCAGGACGGCATTCAGAACCCGGTGGGCATGTCGGGCATCCGCCTGGAGGCCAAGATCCACATCGTCACAGGGGCGGTGACCTCGGCCCGTAACATCGTCAAGTGCGCCAATCGGGCCGGACTGGACGTCTGCGAAATCGCGCTCGAGTCTCTGGCGTCGGGACGAGCCGTACTGACCGAGGAGGAAAAGGCCCTGGGCGTGGCCCTGATCGACATCGGCGGCGGCACCACCGACCTGGCCATTTTCTCGGGCAACCACATCAAGTACACCTTCGTGCTGGCTCTTGGCGGCAGCAATTTCACCAACGATATCGCCATCGGCCTGCGCGCCCCGCTGGCCGAGGCCGAACGCCTAAAAGAACGCTTCGGTTGCTGTTTGACCGATCGCATCCACCCCGACGAGAACATCGAGGTACCGGGCTTGGGCGGCCGGCCACCGCGCAAGCTGCCCCGTCAAATCCTGGGCGAGATTTTGCAGCCGCGCATGGAGGAGGTACTGGCGCTCATCCATCAGGAGATCCAGCAGCGCCAGTTGGAACATGTAATCGGCTCGGGGGTGGTACTTACCGGCGGCGGCGCCATGCTCGAAGGCGCCACCGACGTGGCCGAGGCGGTGTTCAAGATGCCCGCCCGGCTGGGCAAACCCGTGAGAATCTCTGGTTTGTCGGACATCGTCAATCACCCCATGTATGCCACTGGCGTGGGGCTGGTGACCTATGGGGCGCAGCAGCAGCGCAGCATCGGCGCCAAACGGTTCCGGGCGCATGATAAAAACATCTTCTATCGTGTCATGGCGCAGATGAAAAAGTGGTTCAAGGAGGTCGTTTAGCAGGCAAGGACCACATCAGGGGATCAACCAAAACACATTTAATGACTCAAGGAGGTGGGGAAATGGCATTTACATTAATCCAGAATGTTGATACCGAAGCCGGGGCTAAGATCAAAGTTATCGGTGTGGGCGGCGCCGGCGGGAACGCCATCAACAACATGATCGACCAGCAGTTGCACGGGGTCCAGTTCATCGCAGCCAACACCGATTCACAGGCCCTCCAAACCTCTCAGGCGTCGGTGAAGATTCAGATGGGACGCCAGTTGACCGAGGGGTTGGGCGCCGGCGCCAATCCCGAAATGGGACGCGAGGCGGCCCTGGAGAGTTTCGAGGAGATCAAGACCACGCTTCAGGACAGCCACATGGTCTTTATCACGGCCGGATTCGGCGGCGGCACAGGCACCGGCGCGGCGCCGGTGGTGGCCGAAGCCAGCCGCGACCTGGGAGCTTTGACGGTTGCGGTGGTTTCCAAGCCCTTCTCCTTCGAAGGCGCGCGCCGCATGAAAATGGCCGAAAAGGGCATCGAAGAACTCAAACAGGTCTGCGATACGGTCATTACCATACCCAACGACCGGCTGCGCGGTCTGGCACCCAAAAACGCTCGTTTGATCGACATGTTCAAACGCGCCGATGAGATTCTACTAAACTCGGTGCGCGGAATCACTGACCTGATCATGATGCCCGGTTTGGTCAACCTCGATTTCGCCGACATCAAGACCGCTATGAGTAAAGCTGGCATGGCCATCATGGGCATCGGTGTTTCCAGCGGCGAAAACCGAGCCGTGGATGCAGCCGCCAAGGCCATCTCGCACCCGCTGCTGGAAGATTGCTCGATATCGGGCGCCAAGGGCGTGTTGCTCAATATCGCCAGCAACAGCGACCTGACCATGGAAGAAGCGGCCGACGCATCCGACCGCATCCACGATGAGGTGGGCGACGACGCTGAAATCTTCTGGGGCACGGCCATCGACGACAGCCTGGGCGACGAGCTGCGGGTGACGGTGATCGCTACTGGCATCGGCGCCAACTGTCAGGAAGCGAACAATCCGTTGGATATAGAGACCAGCTTCAAGGTGCGCCAGTTCGAACCACGCGGCACGTTGCGCGACATCACCGATGAGGATATCCGCAACAGCCGGCAGGCCAACGAGCCCGACATGTTCAAGCACGAACCGAAAAACGAGCGTGCCGAAGATGGCCGTATCATTCGCCACAAAGGCTTGGTGGTCGACCAGGAGGATCTTGAAATCCCTACCTTTCTGCGTCGTGGTGCCGATTGATTGGCGCGTTTGGCAAGCGTTGATCGGTTTTGTTTCTGTCAATTAGCGATCGAGCTGCAATCGTAGGCGTAGACCGTCATGCTGTCACCATTGACCGACACGAAAAGTCGCGACCATGACCCCAAACCGCCCCTTTCGAGGTCGAAGTCACTCGCCGGGTTCGCATACCCCCACCCGCGAACACGGCGTTGTGCGCAAGCAGTGGCGTGGGCGGCGACGCGTCGCTCTGGTCTACCCCAATACCTATGTCGCGGGAATGGCCAATTTGGGATTTCAAACGGTGTACCGTCTGCTCAACGATTTACCAGGGGTGCTGTGTGAACGCTTTTTTTACGACCCCAAGCAAGAGCCCCCGCTGGTTTCCATGGAAAGCGGCCGGTCATTGCGCCAGTTTGACATCGTCGCCTTTTCGGTCTCATTTGAAAACGATTATCTGAACCTTCTTTTCGTTTTACAAAAAGCAGGCATCCCCCTGCGCACCGCCCAACGAGAGGCCCCCCACCCCCTCGTGATGGCAGGTGGGGTGGCCTGCTTTTTGAATCCAGAGCCCCTGGCCGCCTTCATCGACTGTTTTTTGCTGGGCGAGGCCGAACAGATGCTGCCCGCTTTCATGGCGCGCTACGATCCCCACACCCCGCGCCGGCGCCATTTGCAATCCCTTGCGCGCCACGTGGCGGGGGTTTATGTACCGGACGCCTACCAGCCTGCATACGACAGCGATGGGTGCCTGACGGGCTTTGAGGCGATGGCCGATGTGCCCCCGCGCATCACGCTGGTCAAGGCCTCCGACATCGCCCGGCAACCCACCTGCACCACGGTGGTGTCCGGCCAGACCGCATTTGACAGCGCCTATCTGGTGGAGGTGGGGCGCGGCTGCCCCCATGGCTGTCGCTTTTGCAGCGCCGGCTACATCTACCGGCCGGTTCGTTTTCGCGACCCCGACCTGCTCGCACAATGCCTGCGCGAAGGCGCCCGCCTGACCCGTCGCATCGGGTTGGTGGGCGCGGCCGTAACCGACCTGCCCAATCTTGAAAGCCTCTGCAACTTGGCCGACGGGCAACACATCTCCCTGGCCTTCAGCTCGCTTCGGGCCGATGCCCTCACGCCACGCCTGGCCGCAACCATCGCCGCCAGCGGCACCAAAACCGCCACCATAGCCCCCGATGCGGGCTCCGAGCGTATGCGCCGGGTGATCAAAAAAGGGCTCACCGAAGCCCAGATCCTATCAGCCGCGGAATCGTTGATCACCGCCGGAGTGTTAAACCTGCGCCTATATTATATGGTAGGGCTGCCCACCGAGACCATGGCCGATGTTGATGCGATCATTGAGCTGACCTTGGCCATCCGCGAGGTGTTCGTGGCAGCCAGCCGCCCACAGGGACGCATGGGCACGATTACCATCAGCCTCAACTGTTTCGTCCCCAAACCGGCCACCCCCTTTCAATGGGTGGGTATGGCCACCGCCTCTGAGCTTAAGCAGAGAATCTCCCATGTTAAAAAGTCGTTGGCGCCGGTGCCCAACCTCCAGTTGCTGGCCGGCAGCCAGCGCGAAGCGGCCTATCAGGCCCTGTTGGCGCGCGGTGATCGCCGACTGGCTGACCTTCTCGATCAGACCGTCACCACCAGCGGCAACTGGCGCCACCTGGGGCAATACGCCAGCGCCCGGGCCGCCTTCTACACCACCCGGCCCCGCGCGCTGGATGAACGGCTGCCATGGGATTTTATCGACACAGGGGTCAAAAAGAGTCTGTTGGTTAGGGAATACCAGCGCGCCATGGAAATCTGATCCAACCCCCGCTGATCTGCCACCCGCGTTTGGCCTGGCACGACCAAAGCACTCACGGCACTCGCCCAATGGGACCAAGGGTGCAATTCTTCCATAAAATGGGCGCCTAAAAAATCCTTGAAAGCCCCATCGCATTGTGTTAGCAAAGTTAACCTTGACGGCCTCTGTAAAGAAGGTATGCTCCGGGTTGTAACCACGGCGCACCGGTCTCAAAAGCAAGACCGCAAACCGCCTTTGAGCGTTTACATCGCCGTCATTCTTCGGGTTGGGCAAAATCTGGGATCAATGCTGTGATTGATTTGAAGTCCCAACCGCAATCATCGTGGCACGCACGTAGCTTTACTTACATTGGGGTGGAATTCGGCCGAAGCGGCTGATGGCACCCAGCGAACGTCTGCGACGCCGCGCTGATCAGGCCCCGACACTTACCGGGGCCGTCATTTGTTCGGCTCTTGACCTGATTTATTGAAAGGACTGCAAAACGAATGGCTTCGAAACTGCAGATCAAGATCGCCATTGGCTTGGCCGTATACCTCCTCTTTGTCGGCGTCGGCGCCTATGCCTTTTTCTCCAACCAAAAGCCCGATGTTCCCGTGCGCATGATGCTCCACACCACCGCCGGCAAAGTGCTCTTCGATCATAAAACCCATACGGCTGACACTGGCTACGCCCTTTCATGTAACGATTGTCATCACCACCCCCCGGATACCGATCAATATGTCGCCTGCGGCGATTGTCACACCCCTGGCGACACCGATCCCGTGCCGGAAACCTGTTTGGACTGTCACGATGAATCCGAAGTCGAGGATTTCGAGATGATCAAGCGCGGCGACGCCTTCCACGGTCAGTGTATTGTATGCCACAAGGAGTTCGGTGCCGGTCCCCTGGATTGCGCGCAGTGCCATGTGCTTTAAAGCACCGATGTTCGATTTCAATGGAGATGAGCGACACCGCTGATACGCATAGTGCACCGCACCTGGTGACCGGCAACATCAGGTAAAGGCAAAAAGGAAACGGAATGCTGAAACGACCTTTTATTGGTTTAACAAAGCCCTGGATACGCTACACAGCGCTACCGAAACCTGATCAGATCCGCCAAATTGCCCTTCCCCAACAGGCCACCCTCTTTTTCGACACCCCTTTTACCCACACCGGCGCGGTTCACTTGAAACCCGGGGATCAGGTCAAAACCGGGCAGTGGCTTGAATTGGTCGACGATCCCGGGGCCAACCGCACTAGCACGGTGGCCGGTGCGATATCGGCGGTGACCGATTTTCAGGGCGATTTCGGCCGCAGCTACACGGCTGTAACCATCGATGTGGACATCGACGATCCGGTCGACGACGCCTTCGCCGCCACCACAGAATCACCCGATTTAGAAACGGCCAGGCACTACCTGTCGCATATCCCCGGCCTACCCCCACTGGGCGAGCTGGCCGACCCCGAGGTGCCCATTCACACCGTAGTCGTATTGGGCGTGGACCAGGATCTTCTGGTCGGCACCCAGCAATACGTGATGCAGACCGAGTTCAAGGCGCTCCAAAAAGGCATTGTCGCCCTGCGGCAGCTGACCGATATTGAACGCGTGGTGCTGGTAGTGCTGCGCGACAGTGTCCAGAACTTCGGCCACATCGATGCCGAAGTGATGGCCGTGGATCAACAATATCCCGCAGCGGCACCCGAGTTGGTGGTGCGTAATGTGTTGGGAATCGACCTGCCGGCCGGAAAACCCTGGCAGGATGAGGGTGTCAGCTTTTTCAGCGCCGAAGCCGTGGTGTCCCTGGGCAAAGCCTATGCGTCCAGTGCCGTGCCCACCATGAAAACCCTCACGTTTATCGATAAACAAGGCACCTGCCGGTTGGTCTCAGTGCGCCTGGGCACCGCCGTGGGCGATGTTCTCAAGGCCTTCGGCGTCACCCTCAACGAAAAAGACCGCCTGGTTTTGGGCGGCCCCATGCGCGGCAAGGCCATCTACACCCCGCGCTATCCCGTCCAGGCCGATACCGACGCCATCATGGTCCAGGATACGGGCGACATCCCCTACACCACCGATTACCCTTGCATCAACTGCGGCGAATGCATCCCGGTCTGCCCAGCCAACATTTCCGTCAACATGCTGGTGCGGCTGCTCGAAGCCGGGCAGTATCAGGACGCCGTGGACCTGTATGATCTGCTCTCGTGCCTGGATTGTGGTCTGTGCAGCGCCGTGTGCGTCTCCAAGATTCCGATTCTTCAATATATCCAGTTGGGAAAATACGAACTGAAGCGGCTGAGTTCCGAAGCCCAAGAAGAAGAAGAAGCAAAGGAAACCGATGAATAGCCCCAAGAAACTAATCGTATCCAACGCCCCGTTTTGGCATAACGGCGCCAACCTCGTTGAGCGACACTATCAAATTTTCCTGGCGGCCCTGCCGGCGGCTATTTTCGGATGCTTTCAATTCGGCATGCCCGCCGTGGGGGTGATATCGCTCTCCATCGCCACCGCAATCGGATGGGAATGGCTGATGAACCGCCTGATGAAACGGCCGGTCACCATCGGTGACGGCAGCGCGGCGCTCATCGGCCTGCTCTTTGCCATGCTGCTGCCAGCCACGGTGCCATGGTGGTTCGTGCTGACGGGCACCTTCATCGCCATCGTGATCGGTAAAATGATTTTCGGCGGTATCGGCAGCAACCCCTTCAACCCGGTGGCCCTGTCGGTGGCCATTTTAACGGTCTCATGGAGCGGCTACCTCGATTTCGACGCCATGCTGGTCAACTACGACTTCGGCTTTGCGGCCCTCTACCCACTGGCCCAGCTCAAATATATGGGCGTTGAGGCCATCGAGCCCTATCATACCGGCCAGCTGCTGTTGGGACAGCAGGTAGGCGGTATCGGCGCCACCTTCGGGTTGGGGTTGATCGTGGGCGGCATCTATCTGATGCTGCGCGCCTACATCCGCTGGGAGATTGCCTTGTCGTTTCTGGCGGGCGTTTTCATTACCGCCATGGTTTTTTACGGTGTCGACCCACAACACTACGCCAACCCGCTCTTTCACCTGTTCACCGGATACACCCTGATCGGGGCCTTTTTCCTGGCCACCGAGGACTCCTCGTCACCGGTTCATTTTGTACCCATGCTGATTTACGGTGCCGCCGGCGGCATAATGACCGTTCTGATCCGCAATATCGGTGCCTGGGTCGATGGGGTCATTCTGGCGATTCTGCTGATCAATACCCTCAATCCCTTGCTCGACAAAATCAGACCCAAAGCGCTCGGAAAGGTGGCCTGATATGATGGAAATGATCAAAATGATCGTCGTGCTGACGATTCTCAGTTCATTTTCGGGAGGCCTTTTGGCCTACATTCGCGACAACACGGCCGAACAAATTGAGATACAGCAGCTTCAATTCGTCAAGGGGCCGGCCATCAAGGAGATCATGCAAGGGGCGGTTAACGATCCCATCGCCGATCGTTTCAAGATCACAGACGGTGAGCTGGAGCGCACCCTTTTCGTCGGAAAATTCGATGGAGACCGCAAGGCGGTGGCCTTGGAGACCTACGGTAAGGGCTACGGTGGTGATGTGGGTGTAATGGTCGGTATCAACGTGGAAGACGGCACTTTGCTTGGCGTTGGCGTGACCACCCATGCCGAAACACCGGGCATGGGCGCGCGGGCCAAGGACGAACCCCACTTTGCGGCCCAGTTTAAGGGCATGGCCACCGACCAACCCTTCAAGGTATCGCTCGACGGTGGAAAGATCAACGCCATCTCCGGCGCCACCATCACGTCACGCGCCGTGAGCAACGCCACCACCGAGGCCGCCGAGATCTTTAACCGGCTCAAGGCGCAGATCCAAGAACAAGCCAACGCAATCCAGTAGCGGAGATTTTTATGGCCAAATCAATCGGGCACGAATTTGTCAAAGGCTTATGGGCCGAGATTCCCCCCTTCAGGCTGGTGCTGGGCCTCTGCCCGGTGCTAGCGGTAACCAAGACGGTGGAAAACGGCATTGGCATGGGACTGGCCACCACCTTCGTACTGGTCTGTTCCAACGTGCTGGTGTCCATGCTGCGCAAGGTGATCCCGGCCAAGGTACGTATCGCCTGCTTCATCATAATCATTGCCACCTTCGTTACGGTGGTGGAGTTGGCCATGCAGGCCTTTGCCTATCCGCTTTTTCTTAAGCTGGGCATCTTCATCCCGCTGATCGTGGTCAACTGTATCGTCTTGGGACGCGCCGAAGCCTTCGCATCCAAAAACGGCGTCTTCCACTCCCTGGCCGACGGTTTGGGCATGGGCATCGGCTTCACCCTTTCCCTGGCCGCTCTGGGCGCTTTTCGCGAGGTCCTGGGCGCGGGCACCTTCACCCTAGGCACGGTCATGGGCTATGCGCTCAGTTCCCTGGGTGTCGGCACGCTGGAACTGTGGGAAAGCTCGATGGTGGTGTTCGGCGAAGCCTTCAAGCCTTTCACCTTCATGGTGGAAGCGCCGGGGGCCTTCGTCTGTTTGGGGCTGATGCTCTGTATCATGAACTTGCTGGGCAAGAAATAGGGAGACAACCATGGGCGACTATGTGGTACTGGCCATCAGCTGCATCCTGATCAACAACATTCTGCTGGCCCAATACCTTGGCAACTGCCCTTTTCTGGGCACCTCAAAGAAGATGGAGACGGCCGTCGGCATGGCCTTTGCCGTGGTCTTTGTACTGGTGATGGCGGGCATGATCACCTGGGTGGTGGACCGTTTCATCCTGGTGAAGTTCGAGCTGGCCTATCTGCGCACCATCGCCTTTATTCTGGTGATCGCCTCGCTGGTGCAGTTCGTGGAGATGTTTCTGAAAAAAAGCATCCCCGCCCTCTACGCCGGGCTGGGTATCTTCCTGCCACTCATCACCACCAACTGTGCCGTCATGGGCGCCTGCCTGATCAACATCAACGAAGAGTACAATTTCATGGAGGCTTTGGTGGCCTCTTTCAGTTACGCCGTGGGCTTTGGGCTGGCCTTGATTCTCTTTGCGGGTGTGCGCGAAAAAACACTGTTAGCGCGTGTACCCAAACCGTTTCAGGACACCTCCATCGCCTTGGTGACAGCCGGTGTGCTCTCACTGACTTTTTTTGCCTTCAAGGGCATGGTGTAGGAGGCCCAAGTACACTGTTTGATTTAAAAGGCGATCAGGAGCTACCGCCCTTGCGGCTTTTGTTGAACCAAATGATTGAAAACGGATTGCCCTAAAAACCTTTGCAAACAGGTATTTCGTCCTCCCCTCGACGTAATGGAAGGCGCTGTTTCCAAAGGTTTTTTCTCAAGAAGCTAAGGAGGAGTTAGGTGCTCGAAGCGGTTCTGGTGCTAATGGCAATCGGCGCGACCTGCGGGTCCATCCTCGGCATCG
Source organism: uncultured delta proteobacterium (assembly GCA_963783425.1). Classification (GTDB taxonomy): domain Bacteria; phylum Desulfobacterota; class Desulfobacteria; order Desulfobacterales; family QNYZ01; genus CAWANO01. The sequence goes on along the minus strand of CAWANO010000012.1, from coordinate 54,776 downwards.
CATCCCGGGTGTTCTACGTGTATGAGGATCCCCGCATCGCCCAGGTGGAGTACTTCCTATCCGGGGCCAACTGCGGCGGCTGCGGCTTTGCCGGGTGCTCGGCGGCTGCCGTGGCCGTGGTCAACGGCAAGGCGCCACCCAGCGTGTGCGTGGTATCGGGACCGGAAACCACCGAAAACGTGGCCCGCATCATGGGGGTTGACCCTGGCGCCGCCGAACCCTTACTCTCGCTCAACGATTGTTTGGGGGGCGATCGGGCCGAAAACCGCTTTCACTACATGGGTATCAACAGCTGCCGGGCGATGGCCGCTCAGTTCGGCGGCAAGCGCCTCTGCGCCATCGGCTGCCTGGGATTGGGCGACTGCATTACCTCATGTCTCTTCAACGCTATCGACATGGGTCCTGACGGCTACCCGGTAGTCAACGACAATTGCGTCGGTTGTGGTGCCTGCGAACGCGCCTGCCCCAAAGGCATCCTTACTGTACGCACCATGACCCAACGGCTGCTGCACTTTAACCAATTCGAAGACCCCCTGGCACCCTGCGCCCAGACCTGCCCGGCTGAAATTAATATCCCACGCTATATCGATCAGATCCGCAAGGGCGATTTCGCCGGCGCCGTCAACACCATCCGCGAGCGCAACCCCCTGCTGCTGTCGTGTGGTCGCGTCTGCCCGCACCCCTGCGAGGATTACTGTCGGCGCGGCATAGAGGACGAGCCGGTCTCCATCAACCAGCTCAAACGCTTTGTGGCCGACTATGAGATGAATTCTGGGCAGCGTTTGCCGATCAAGTGCGCCCCGGAGAGCGGCAAACAGGTAGCCGTAATCGGAGCCGGCCCGGCCGGCTTGAGTTGCGCTTACTTTCTGCGCCGGGTGGGCCATGCCGTCACCATCTTTGACATGATGCCCGAAGCCGGCGGCATGATTCGCTACGGCATTCCCGAGTACCGCCTGCCCAAGGAAGTGCTCAAATGGGAGATTGACGGCATTTTGGACCTGGGCATCGAGTGGAAAAACAACGTCAAACTGGGTGAGGACTTCACCATTCCATCGCTGGTCGAAGAGGGCTACGACGCCATCTTTCTGGGCGTGGGTGCTTGGCGCGACTATACCCTGGGTGTGGAGGGCGAGAACCTCAAAGGGTGTTACACCGGTATCGATTTTCTCACTCGCTTCGCCCGCTGGCAGCAAGTTGGTGATATCGAGAAACCCTATGTCGGTAAAAACTGTGCCGTAATCGGTGGCGGCAACACCGCTATCGACTGCGTGCGCACCCTGGTACGTCTGGGGGCTGAGAACGTCGCCATTGTCTACCGCCGTACCCGCAAGGAGATGCCCGCCAACGAGGTGGAGATCGTGGCTGCCGAGCATGAAGGCGTTCAGTTCCACTTTCTGGCCGCGCCCACCCGGGTGATCGGCGATGAAACAGGCACGGTCACCGGGCTCGAATATCTCAAGATGGAACTGGGTGAGCCCGACGCCAGCGGACGCCGCCGGCCGGTGCCCATCGAAGGCTCAGAGACGGTGATGGAGATCGACATGCTGGTCACGGCCATCGGCCAGGGCCCCGATGTTTCCTTCACCCAGAAAGACAAATCCCTCGAGGGGCTGGAACTGACCCGTTGGCAAACCTTCGAGGCTGACCCGGAGATCCTGCAGTGCAGCATCCCCAATATTTTCGCCGCCGGCGATGCCTACACCGGCGCCTCACTGGTGGTCACGGCCATCGGCGGCGGACGGCGGGCGGCCCGCGCCATCCACCAGTATCTCAACGAAGAGCCCCCCTCGCCAGTGCCCAATTCGTTGCAGAAAAAACACATCCCCGAGTCGCTCTTCAAGACGGTAACGGGGGTTGCGGCCAAAAAACGCACCCCCATGCCCGAAATGGAAGTGGCCGAGCGTATCAAATCTTTCGATGAGGCTGATTTGGTCATCAGCGAAGAGGACGCCAAATACGAATCCAACCGCTGTCTCAACTGCTGCCGGCTCTGTTACAATCCCGACCCCGACCGCCTGGTCGAGGTGGCCATTAAGGAAGCCGTATCCGAGCAACCGGCTGTGGAAGAAGCCACCACCTGATTCGTAAAATCCCAAACAAAAAGCGGCCGCTTCTCTGAAGCGGCCGCTTTTTTGTCTCTATTTTGTTTTCTCGATTACGCTGTGAGCTTAAATTTCTCCACAATCACGTCGTAGTAGGCCTTCTCCGACACGGTGCCCCAGGTGCCGATCACCTTTTGGAACTTCTTGAAGGCTTCGTGCACTTTGGCCGACATGGGATCCTTGGCCGCCTCTTCTTCCAGCACTTCTGCGGCCAGCGGGCGTAGGGCCTCGATCACTTCATCGGGGAACTTAAGCAGTTCCACCTTATGCTTGGTGATCAGCTCTTCCAGCGCCGCTCCGTTGTTGGCCTCGAATTCACTCAGGCTCCACATATTGGTCTCGGCCGCCACGGCGTCCACAATCACCTTGAGGTCGTTGGACAGGGAGTCATAGGCTTTTTTATTGAACATCACCTCCAGGCAGGTGCCGGGCTCATGCCAGCCGGGATAGTAGTAGTACTTGGCGGCCTGATAGAGGCCCAGACGAAGATCATGGTAGGGGCCCACCCACTCGGTGGCATCGATGACGCCACGCTCCAGGTTGGTGAAAATTTCACCGCCCGCGGTCAACACCACCGTGCCGCCGGCTTTGGCCAATACTTTGCCCCCCAGACCGGGAATGCGCATTTTAAGGCCCTTGAAATCGTCGATCGTATTGATCTGCTTGTTGAACCAGCCGCCCATCTGAACACCGGTGTTGCCCTGGGGGCGCGGCACCAGGTTGTAGGGGGCATAGACCTCTTCCCACAGCTGCAAGCCGCCGCCGCTGTAAAACCAGGAGTTGATGCCCTGGGGGTTCAAACCGAAGGGAACCGCCGCAAACCACTGCGCCGCAGGCACCTTGCCGGCCCAGTAGTAAGAGGCGCCGCTGCCGACTTCCACGGTGCCCTCGGAAACCGCATCGAACACGCCCAGGGGCGGTACCAGTTCACCGGCAGCGAAAACCTGAATCTTAATACGGCCTTCGGTGGCCTCTTCCACGCGTTGCGCGAAACGCTCGGCGCCAATTTGTAAAACAGGGAACTTTGGCGGCCAGGTGGTGACCATCTTCCAGTTGTACGTTTTTTGAGCGAGAACGGCAGGCGCCTTAACCGTTGTCGCTGCAACCGCTGCCGCCCCGATGCCAGCTTTTTTCAGAAAATCACGTCGCTTCATCATACTCCTCCTTGCGTTGGGATGAAAAACAAGAAACACGGGGATCAAATTGTCTTTATACGCCCCATAATGGAAATAAGTCAACGGATTGCCCTAACTACCGCTTTCGGCAGCGCAGGCTTTTATCACCCTGAACCGACAAAAGATGGTGATGGGTTTTAGCCCGCATCAATCGCCAAAGACAACATCGGGTAGCCAGGTGGCCAACTGCGGATACATGACCACGATCGCCAGACCGATCAATTGAAAAATAACGAAAGGGATGATGCCGCGATAGATGTGGCCGGTGGAGACCTCAGGCGGCGTCACCGCCTTGAGATAAAACAGGGAAAAACCGAAGGGTGGCGTCATAAACGAGGTCTGCAAATTGACGGCCAACAGAATGCAGAACCAGACCGGATCGAAGCCAAATTCGAGCATGATCGGCGCAAGCACGGGCACGTGAATGAAGGTGATCTCGATGAAGTCCAGAAAAAACCCGATCACGAAGATCAGGCCCATAACAATCGCTAACACTACGTGGGCGCTGTAAACATCGGCCAGGCCGCCCAAAAACTCGCGCACCAGGGTGTCGCCCCCTAGGCCGCGAAACACCAGGCCGAAAGCCGCCGCACCGCACAGAATGATAAAGACCATGCAGGTCAGCTTCACCGTGGTGGTCATGACCTCATTGAGGATCTTCATGTTGAACTTGCCGTTGGCAACCGTCAACAGAGTGGCCCCCACCGCCCCCACCGCGGCAGCTTCGGTGGGCGAGGCGATGCCGGCGAAAATCGAGCCCAGCACGGCCACCATCAGCGCCAGGGGTGGCACCAGCGCCCGCCCCACCCGCTTCAACAGCTGCCCTTTGGAAATGGCGTCCAGCTCCTCTTTGGGAATGGCCGGCGCGATGCTGGGTCTCAGGTAGGCGGCCGCCAAAATGTAAATCACATAAAGGCTTACCAGTACCAAGCCGGGAAAGACGGCCCCCATGAAAAGATCGCCCACCGACACGCCCACAATATCGCCGATGAGCACCAGCACGATGCTGGGGGGGATGATCTGGCCCAGGGTGCCCGAAGCGGAAACCGTTCCACAGGCTATTTCTTTCTGGTAACCGCGCCGCAACATGGTGGGCACCGCCAAAAGGCCCATGGTGACCACGGTGGCACCCACAATACCGGTGGAAGCGCCCAGCAAGGCGCCCACTACCACCACCGAAACGGCCAGCCCACCGCGCAATCGCCCGAAGAGAATCCCCATGGTGTCGAGCAGCTCTTCGGCCAGGCCCGAGCGCTCAAGCATCACCCCCATGAAAACAAAAAGCGGCACGGCCATCAGGGTGACGTTGATGATTACGCCCCAGATTCTCAGGGGCAGCAGGTTGAAAAAGGACCAGCCGAAACCGATCAGACCGAAAAAGAGCGCCGTACCCAACAGGGTGAAGGTAACGGGAAAACCCGCCATGAGCAGGATCGTCAGCGCCAGAAACATCCAGGCCGGTAAGTACTCCATCAGAGTTGATCCTCCTCGGCTGTTTCGATACCCAGCACCTGCAGCAGGCTGTGGATGCCCAGAACGATGCCTTGCAGCAACATCAATGCAAATCCCACCGGGATGGTGCCTTTGATTAAATAGCGGAATGGAATGCCGCCCGGATCAGGCGAGCCTTCCATCATCAACCAGGCGTTGAGGACGAACTTCCAGGAGGTGATAATCACCAAAAGGCAGCCGGGAATCAGAAAGAAAATCACGCCAATCAGGTTCACCCAGGCGCGCCCTTTAAGACCCAGCCGTTGGTAGATGATGTCCACCCGCACATGGCCGTCGTGCAGCAGTGTATAGCCGGCGCCGACTAGAAAAATAAAGCCGAACAGGTGCCACTCCAGCTCCTGGACGAAGACAAAGCTGGTGTTGAAGATATAGCGCATGCAGACATCGACAAAAACCACCACTACCAGCAGCAGGGTCACCCAGGCCACGCCCTGACCCACCCAGCGGTTGATGCCGTCGATCACGTCACAAAATTTTAAAAGGGCCTTGGTCAAGGGTCGCCACCTTTACGCCAAAGATCGATTCTGGTGTTATTCTGGTGATATATTTGCGACCTTCATGTACATGATAACGGCTTTGGCGTCAACAGCTTATGCCGCTTCGGCAATGGACGTGGCCGAAACATGGTGGGATAGCCCCCACGGGGTGCTATACAGCATGGTACAAATGTGCTACCAGAGCATTTGAAGCAGGGCTTACCATGGCGACCAGTGACCGTTAATGATGGAATAAGTTGCCTTCCCGGCCCCAACCGCGCCACCGAAAGGGGCGGCGCCGAAGAATGCAAAGGACCATTGCTCAAATGAAGCCCACTTGCCGTGTCACTTTTCTCCCCCATGACAAAACCATCGAGGTTGAAGCCGGCCAGAAACTGATCCGGGCCGCCATGGCCGCCGGCGTGCACATCAATGCCTCCTGCGGCGGCGAGGGGGTTTGCGCCAAATGCCGGGTGAAGGTCGAATCGGGCCAGGTCGCAGAAGGCCTGTCGGACCGCCTCGGCAGCGCCGATGTGGCCAAAGGCTACCGATTGGCCTGCCGCGCCCGACTGGTCGAGGATGTCACCGTGCGCATCCCGGTTGAATCGGAGGTGGATGCCAGCGTGCTCAATCGCCTCAGCACGCCCCGGCGCACGGCCCGCATCCAGGAGTTCGATTTCGAGACCCTCAAGAAGGAGGGGTGGTTTTTTCCACCGCTGGAAAAGGTCTACCTGGAACTACCGCCGCCCGATGCCCAGGACCACTTGCCCGACATCACCCGCCTGGTCAGTCACCTTACCATGGCCCACAAGGAGCATCGCCTGGAAGTCGACCTGTCGGTAATCCGCAAGGCGCCGACCGTTTTTCGGGAAAAGGATTTTCGGGTTACGACCACCTTGGCGCGCCCGGTGCGCCGCGATGGCAAATCGCGCATCATTAACGTTGAAGCCGGGGACACTGCCGCAACCAACCTGGCCATTGCCATCGATATCGGCACCACCACGGTCTACGGACAGCTCATTGATCTGGTCTCGGGCGAGGTGCTCACCCAATATGGCCAGTTCAACGGGCAGATCAGCTACGGCGAGGATGTCATCACCCGCATAGTCTATGCCGAAAAGGCCGACGGCCTAACGACCCTGCACGACAAGATCATCGAGACCATCAACGCCATCATAGCGCGCATCGTCCGACGCGCCGGGATCGCTACCGACAGCATTTCCTCCATCACCCTGGCCGGCAACACCACCATGACCCAGCTCTTTCTCAAGATCGATCCGCGCTACATCCGCCGCGCCCCTTACGTGCCCGCGGCCACCCTGTTTCCGCCGGTGCGCGCCGCGGAGCTGGGCCTGGAGCTCGCTGAACACGCAACGGCCCTGGTCTACCCGGCTGTTTCCAGCTACGTGGGTGGGGATATCGTGGCCGGCGTCATGGGCAGCGCCATGTACCTCGAGGAGACGGTCACCCTTTTCATGGACATCGGCACCAACGCCGAGATCGTGATCGGCAACAAGGATTGGATGGCCTGCGCCGCTTGCAGCGCCGGGCCCGCTTTCGAAGGCGGCGGCATCGAGTTCGGCATGCGTGCGGCCAAGGGCGCTATCGAGGACTTCTCCCTCGATCCGCTCACTTGGGAGCCCATGCTGCTCACCGTGGGCAACGCCCGCCCCAAGGGTATCTGCGGGTCGGGACTGATCATCATGGTGGCGGAGATGTTCGAAACCGGGTTGATCGACCAACAGGGTAAATTCGATCGCAACGTCGATACGTCCCGCCTGCGCCAACGCAACAACGTCTACGAATATGTGCTGGCTTGGGCCGACGAGACCCAGGTCGAACGCGACATCGTGCTCACCGAAATTGACATCGAGAATCTGATCCGCGCCAAGGGGGCCATCTTCAGCGGCTGTATGACGCTGCTCGATGAGATCGGCATGCAGATGAGCGACATTGAGCGTATTATTTTAGCGGGCGGCTTTGGCAGCTACATCGATCTGGAAAAAGCCATAACCATCGGACTGCTGCCTGAAATTGAACCGGATAAAGTCACCTTCATCGGCAACGGCTCCCTATCGGGCGCCCGCATGAGCGCCTTGACCAACCACATCCGCCACGAAGTGGTACGCGTCACCCGCATGATGACCAACTTCGAACTCTCGGAAACCGCGTCGTTCATGGACCACTATGTGAGCGCCCTCTTCCTGCCCCATACCGATCTGAAACTCTTCCCCAAACTGGCCCACAGAATGGCCGGTCGGGTATCCGCCAAGGGCCAGACAGAGGGGTCTTAATCCAACCAATTCAGTCGGTATTATTCCGCCTATACGATCTATAAACCACAATATGTTGTTGTTTGTTTGGCGATGAACTTATCTAATAAAATAAACGGGCTTCAACCTTTTGATCTATTGACAACTGGCCGACAACATTATAAAAATTTCTCTTCTTGCAGTGTGTTTCACACGCAACCAGCAACCTCCGGACACACCCCCGCAGAGCGGGCAGAGATAGATATAATATATATTAATTTCAAAATGTTATAGGAAAGGAGGGCGCCTAAACATCATCGCGGGATAAGCGACAAATCCCACGATCGAACCCACCCTAAGAACGGTGTGAGAGGCTCACACGCAACCAATAATCCTACTTAATTACAAGGAGGCAACGTTGGCTTTCGAGTTCTATAACGAAGCGTACTCCGGCAGTATCAAGGAGATCACACTCGGCCAGGGAGAGAGGGCGATCACCGTCGGTGGTGAAACGTGCTATCCGTTTTACCAGTTCGAGGGCGATATGCCGCATAAGCCCAAAATCGCCATGGAAGTCTGGGACATGGAGCCCGATGAGTGGCCTGAAAGCGCCACCGCTCCCTTTAAGGATGTGCTCACCGACCCGGCCGCCTGGGCCAAAAAATGTGCCAGTGAGTATGGGGCCGACATGATCGTGCTGCAGCTTAAAAGCACCGACCCCAACGGGAAAAACGCCTCACCCAAGGAGGCTTCGGCAGTCGTCCAGAAAGTGCTCGCGGCCATCGACGTGCCGCTGGCTGTCTGGGGTACGGCCAATGTGGAAAAAGACGAAGCGGTATTGAAGCAAATCGCCGAGGACTGCCAGGGCAAGGATCTGATTCTGGGGCCCGTGGAAGATAAAAACCACAAAGGCATCGGCGCCGCGGCCATGGGTTACGGCCACACCCTGATCTCCTCGTCGCCCATCGACGTAAACATCGCCAAACAGGTCAACATTCTGCTAGAAAACCTGGGTGTCTCCATGGACAAGATCATCATCGATCCCACCACCGGCGGATTGGGCTACGGGTTGGAATACTCCTACTCGGTCATGGAAAGACTGCGTATGGCAGCCTTGCAGCAAGGGGACGACAAACTGCAGATGCCGCTCATCAACAACTTGGCCAATGAGATTTGGAAGAGCAAAGAGGCCAAACTCACCGCCGACGAAGAACCCACCCTGGGCGACCCCGAACGCCGCGGCATCCTCATGGAGTGCGTGGGCGCGGTTTCGTACCTGCTGGCCGGTTCCGACCTACTGATTCTACGCCACCCCGAATCGGTGAGGCTGGTGCGAGCTTACATCGACCTGCTGGCCGACGGCGGTTCGGCGACCGATGTCGCCCCCATCGCCAAACTGCTCGACGAGGCCAATGTCGATTATGCCGCCCTGGCGCCGACGCCCGACTTGACCATCGAGGAGGAGAAGGCCAAAGCCAAGGCCGCCCCGGCCAAGCCGGCCTCCGAAAAACCGGCCAAAGCTGAGCCTGAAAAAGCGGCTGCTCCCAAGAAGGAAGCGCCCAAAGCCGAAGCCAAACCGGCCCCCAAGGCCGAAGCCAAAGCCGAGCAAGACCCCAAGGCCGAGGCCGAAGCCGATGCCAAAGCCAAGCAAGAGGCTGAAGCCAAAGCCAAGGCCGATGCCGAAGCCAAGGCCGCGGCCGAAGCCAAAGCCAAAGAGGAAGCCGAGGCCAAGGCCAAGGCCGAAGCGGAAGCCAGGGCCAAAGCCGAGGCCGAAGCCAAAGCCAAGGCAGACGAGGAGGCCAAGGCCAAGAAGGAGGCCGACGAAGCGGCCATGTTGGCAGCGCGCGCCAAAGAGCGCGAAAAACGCTACGCCAATAAAACCGGGGAGAAAAAAGCTGAAGAGGCCGCCAAGGCGCCCATCAAGGGCGAGGCTTCATTGGATCAGATGCTCAATAAACTCAAACGGTTTCACCGCTAATCGTCCGCGGCCACGAGGTCGCTGCAGGCCGCCCGAGCGGGCACCAATTTGTTCAATCGATCGTCACTTTCACTTAAATTTCCTCAACGAAGGAGGAGGCTATGTCGAGATTAGTTGCTTTTGCAGGCATCCAGGGGGCGTACAATATTATATCCAAGGTGGAAGGCCGCCTTAAGAGAGCCCTTGAAAGCCGTGATGCGTCCACCCAGGTGGGCTTTCCCAACACCGCTTACTATCTGCCGGTCATTTATTCATTGCTGGGCATTAAGGTTGAGACCCTCGAAGACATGCTGCAACCGATGCAGTTCTCTCGCCAGTTGCTGCCACCGCACATCAAGGGCAAACACCATCTGCCCTATCTGGGCTCACTGCTCGACGCGGGCATGGGTGCCATTTTCGCCCATGAAGTCGACGAAGCACTCAACTATGTCGAAAACCCCGATTTCTATCATCCCTCGGAAGATATCGACGAAGATGCCGGCAAAATCTGGCTGGGTGCGGCCGACGACACCGTCATGCGCAAACGCGGCGTGGAGTTTGTCGATGGTTCGGCCCCGGGCTTTGCCGCCATCGTCGGCGCGGCCCCCGATGCCGAAATCGCCAAAATGATTGTTGAAGAGTACCAGCGCCGCAGCCTCTACATCTTCTGCGCCGCCAACCAGAACGGCACAACGGTCATCGACCAGCTGCTCGAAGCCGGCGTCCAGGTCGGCTGGGGCACCCGCATCGTACCCTTCGGTCCCGAAATTTCCGCCGCCGTCTTCGCCCTGGGTTTCGCCAACCGCGCCGCCATGGCTTTCGGCGGGGTCAAGCCGGGCGACTACAAGAAGATTCTGCTCTACAACAAAGACCGTATCTTCGCCTTCGTCAACGCCCTGGGCGATGTCAACGCCGAATGGGCCGCCACCGCGGCCGGTGCCGTCAACTGGGGCTTTCCGACCCTGGCCGACACCGACATTCCCGAAATCCTGCCCACCGGCGTCTGCACCTATGAGCATGTGGTGGGCAACGTACCCCACGACAAGATGGTGGAAAAATCGGTGGAAGTGCGCGGCTTGAAAACCACCGTTTCGACCATTGAAATTCCTTGCGCTTTCGGTCCGGCCTACGAGGGTGAGCGCGTGCGCGGCGCCGATCTCTTCGCCCAGTGCGGCGGTGGCAAGACCCAGGCCACCGAGCTGGTCAAGATGGCCGATATGAGTGAAATCGACGACGGCAAGGTCGATGTCATCGGACCCGACGTCGACGGACTCAAAGAGGGCGGCACCTTCCCGCTGGGCATCTATGTACAGGTCGCCGGGCGTGAGTTCCAGACCGACTTCGAGCCCATCATCGAGCGCCAGATCCACCATTTGATCAACTACATCCAGGGCGTCATGCACATCGGCCAGCGCGACATCGCCTGGATTCGCATCAGCAAGGCAGCCATTGAAAAAGGATTCACCCTCAAGGATATCGGGGTGGTGCTGCATGCCAAGTTCCATCAGGACTTTGGCAAGATTTTGGACAAGGTTCAGGTCACCCTCTACACCAAGAAGGAAGATGTGGACAAACTCACCGAGCGGGCCCGCGGTGAATACAAGACCCGTGATGAGCGCGTTTCCAAGATGACCGACGAGGATGTGGAGACCTACTACTCTTGCACCCTGTGCCAATCCTTCGCTCCCACGCATGTCTGTACGGTCAGTCCCGAACGTACCGGCCTGTGCGGCGCCTACAACTGGATGGACTGCAAGGCCTCGTTTGAGATCAATCCCACCGGCCCCAACCAGCCCATCGAAAAGGGCGAGTGCCTCGATCCGAAACTGGGCCAGTGGAAGGGCGTCAACGAATTCATCTCCAAAGCTTCCCGCGGCGCCATCGACCACTACAATTTCTACTCCATGGTCATTGACCCCATGACCACCTGTGGTTGCTGCGAGTGTATCGCCGCAATGCTACCCGCCTGTAATGGCGTCATGACGGTCAACCGCGAGTATGCCGGTGAAACCCCCTGCGGTATGAAGTTCACCACCCTGGCCGGTGTCATGGGCGGTGGCCAGAGTTCACCGGGCTTTGTGGGTCACTCCAAGTTCAATATCACCCAGGGTAAATTCATCCTTGGTGACGGTGGTCTGCTGCGCATGGTGTGGATGCCCAAAATCCTCAAGGAGGAGATCCGCGAACGTCTGATCCAGCGCGGTGAAGCCATGGGGGTGCCCGACCTGGTCGATCGCATCGCCGATGAAACCGTGGGCATCACCGAGGAGGAGATTCTACCCTTCTTGCAGGAGAAGAAACATCCGGCCCTGGATATGGATCCGCTGATCGGATAAGACGCACGTTCAAATTTGGGGCGCTCGGCAATGCCATGCCGAAGCGCCTCAAAGACATAGCGAACTTAAAGGAGAAACGCATATGGCATTGACCGGTATTCAGATATTTAAACTGCTGCCAAAGACCAACTGTAAAGAGTGCGGGGTGCCCACCTGCCTGGCGTTTGCCATGAACTTGGCCTCTGGTAAAGCGGAATTGGACAGCTGCCCTTACGTGTCGGACGAAGCCCGCGAACAGCTGGCCGAAGCTTCGGCACCGCCGATTCGTCCCGTAAAGATCGGCAAAGGGGTTCGCGAGCGCACCGCCGGCGGCGAAACCGTCCAGTATCGCCATGAAAAAACCTTTTACAATCCCCCGATTCTGGGCGCCCTGGTCAATTCCGATATTGCCGAGGCCGACCTGGAGGCCAAGCTCAGGGGCTGGAACGCGCTCCAGTTTGAACGGGTAGGATTGAACCTGAGGCCCGAATTGGTGGCCGTTAAGGACGCCGGCGAAGCGGCCGCCTTTGCCGCTGTGGCTAAAAAGGTCGCAGAGACCTCGGAGTTCAACCTGGTGTTGATGAGCGAGGATGAAGCAGCCATGAAAGCCGCCGTGGAGGCCTGCGCCTTCAAGCGTCCTCTGATCTACGCCGCTACCGAGGACAACATAGAGGCCTTCGGCGCCCTGGCCAAGGACAACGACCTGCCCCTGGCCGTCAAGGCCGATTCGGTGGAGGCCCTGGTGCCGCTGACAGAGAAACTGGCCGAAATGGGCATCAAGGATCTGGTTATCGATCCGGGTTCACGCGAGATCAAGCAGGCCAACGCCGATCAGATCGCCATTCGCCGCGCCGCGCTCAAGAACGGTAACCGCGCCGTTGGCTTTCCCACCATCACCTTCCCCTGTGAGATGGCCGGCAACTTAGAGATGGAGACGCTCATCGCGGCCAACCACGTCGCCAAGTACGGTGGCATTGTTATATTGTCCGATCTGACCGGTGAGAGCATTTTCCCGCTCCTGCTCGAACGTTTGAATATCTACACCGACCCGCAACGGCCCATGACCGTTACCGAGGGTATCTACGAAATCGGCACCCCGGATGAAAACTCCCCGGTGCTGGTCACCAGCAACTTCGCCCTGACCTACTTCATCGTCTCGGCCGAGATCGAGGGCAGCAAGGTCTCTTCCTATCTGCTCATCAAGGACACTGAGGGCCTGTCGGTGCTCACCGCCTGGGCGGCGGGCAAGTTCTCCGGCGACGATGTGGGTATGTTTATCAAAAAGAGCGGCATTGCCGACAAGGTCAAAAACCAGGAGGTGATCATTCCAGGTTATGCGGCCTCCATTGCCGGGGATGTGGAAGAGGAGTTACCCGGTTGGAAAATCACCGTCGGTCCCCGTGAGGCGGCGCACATACCCGGTTTCTTGCGGGAACGCGCCGGCATATAGCAGGACCGGCCCTGAACCAGGAACCCCCCTTGACCCGCAGTGGGAGTATCACGAGGGTCGCCAAACGTAACAGTTGAATGGAGGAGGCATGCTACTCATCGGTGAAAGTTTAAATGTCATTTCCACCAAGATCGGACGCGCCTTCAAAGAGCGCGATGCAAAGCCGATCCAGGAAGAGGCGTTATTTCAAAAGGAAAAGAAGATGGACTACATCGACATCAACCTGGGCCCCGCCAAAAAAGACGGGCATGAACTGATGCCCTGGGTGGTCGAGGTGGTCCAGGATGTGGTACCGGATGTACCCCTGGCGCTGGACACGTCCAACATCGATGCCATTGAGGCGAGCCTCAAGGTAATCAAGGAGGTACCCGGCAAATCGCACATCGTCAACTCCATCATGGTGCGCCCGGAACGCTATGAACGCATGGTACCCATTGCGGCCGAGTACAACGCCGACTTTATCGCCTTGATGTGGGGTCCGGAAGGATTGCCCCGTGATGAAAACGAACGGGCCGCCCTGTGCGTGGAGCTGCTTTATTTCGCCAACGAGGCCGGAATTCCCAACGAGAAGATCTGGGTCGATGGCATCGTGACGCCGGTTAATATACAGCAGCCCCAGGCCATCAGTTTGATGACCTTTCAGGAGATGATGCCCGACATCGCCCCCGGCGCTCTAAGCACCTGCGGCCTGTCGAACATCTCCAACGGGCCACCCGAGCACCTTCGTCCGATCCTGAACGCGACCTACATGGTGATGCTGGAAAAATGCGGCATGCATTCGTGCATCGCCGACCCGCGCGATGATCAGCTTATCGCCATCGCCAAGGGTCAACGTCAGGACATCGTCGATCTGATCTACGGTATCATCGACGGTAACGATCCGGACATGGGCTCCCTGTCCAAGGAGTTGCAGGATTACGCCAAGACCACCAAAGTTATTCTGGGCCAATCGCTCTACTCCGATTCGTGGCTGGATCTATAAGTAAACAAATACACCCTTTGAAACTCAAAAGCCCCCTGCCCGGTTTCGGGCAGGCGGCTTTTTTTTCGGCCGGAGACAATCGCCAGAAATTTACATAATCCAGCGCAATATCACCCTTTGGGCCTGCCGAGGCACTCCAGGCCGCCAAAAAACAAAATTGACACCCTGAAGAGGCCCTCAGTCTCGTCGTTTCCGACTTTTCATACCATTTTTACTCTTTAAGGGTGATCTTAAGACGCCCCTCCTCCACCCTGATATCTTCCACGCCCTCGGCAAAGGCCTGCCAGAAGCCCTGCCCGGCACCGAACTCGCCGACCAGATCGATATTTTTGATGTTGCCCATCCAGGCATTGGGGATGGGCACTCCCCACAGGCTGATTCCGCGCAGAGAGACCACGGGGTTCTGCCCGCTGTAACGCAACTCGACACCGGCGCTCACCTTGAGGGTCTTACCACCTAAAAAGGGAAAGTCGGGATCGAGGGGAACGAGCAGCTTGGCGCTGGCCATGTCCTGGGAAAGATCGATGACCAGTTTATCGGCCAGGTCGGTATTCTTGGCCAACAATCCGTTGAGTTCACGTTCGGTAAAGATGATCTCGCGTTTGGCGCCCACTTCGCTGTAGGGTTCGGGGGTCAGCCCTGCGCCATCCTGGTCCGATGCCGTGCCGGTCTCGGGCGTGGAAGGTTTGAGGGGGTCAAGGCGCGCCAGCTTGGCGTTCAGGGTTTGTACTTCACTGGCGCTCAGCTGCACTGGCTCAAATTGCCTGGGAAAGATGTAGCGGGTCATGACCCACACCGTGGCAAAAACGGTCAGCACAATCACAACCAGCAGCAAAAGCAGCATCTTTCCCCAGCCGAAGGAGCGTTGCTGCAACGGCGTTAACGGCGCATTATCCATGGTCATAGTCTCGTCCCCAATGTGGGTGCTCGTGAAAAGAGGGCCACACCGGCCCCTGTGGCCGATTGATAACCACTTCAGTGTGGGATACCCGCCGAAGCCGATAAAGTCAACATTTACGGCGTTTTACCAAAAAATACCTAATGCTGCGGCGTGTTGCCTGTTTGGGTGGGGTCGGTGGCGTAGATAAATATAAACTCGCCACCGTTGACCACGATGCTCAGGTTGCCGCCGCGGGTTTCGGCAAAGACGATCCAGCCGGGCTTGTCACCGAAATCACAGCCTAGTTTGGGGCGCGACTCGCCGCTGTGGCGATCGTACCATGCCAAAAGCATGGCGTCGGGATAGATTTCACGCACCTTGCGGGTGGAAAGCCCCTGGGCTTCGCCGCGATTTGCGGCCACGTCGTCACTATGGATATCCACGGGCTCGATCAGGTATTTTTCGATGTTGACGGTTGTCATGTTTCACCCCTCTTTGCTTGTGGCCCGTGAAAACTCAGGGGCCGATCGAAGCATCATTATGGCAGTAACATAGGACGCCTGACCCCATATTCAAGCCGGCGAGGCACAAGAAAGGCCGTGACCTCACGAGAAATTCCACGCCAACGGCTTGCCTCAAGGCCGTATCCGCGCGATGGCTTCGACCACGAAGGGGTGGAGATTTTCGGCCATGAGCTGGTAGCCCTCGCTGTTGGGATGCAAGCCGTCTGACAGGGTGTATTGGGGCTTGAGAGCGATATCTTCAAGCAAAAAAGGTATCAGGACCAGATCATGGTCGACCGCCACACGCGGATACACCTGTTCGAAGCGCCGCATGTAATCTGGCCCCATATTCTGCAGGGCTTTCATGCCGGCAAGCACCACCACAACCCCGTGGGCTTTAAAGTGCCCTACGATCTGATCGAGATTATCGGCCAGCAGATCGGTTTGGAGCGCCCGCAGGCCGTCGTTGGCGCCGGTGGCCAGTACCACGATGTCTGGCTCGAGCCGCATGGTCCAGGCAACCCGGCTCAAGGCGCCGCTGCTGGTCTCGCCGCTGATGCCGGCGTTAATCACCCGCACATGATGACCATCAGCGCGAAGCATCTGTTCCAAGCGCGCCGGGTAGGCCTCGGCTTCGGGCACGCCCAACCCTTCGGTCAGGCTGTCGCCTATGGCCACAATCACCAGCGCATCACTGTTGTCGGCATCATCCGCGCCGGCGACCGTCACGGCTGGCGCCGCTTGGAAAAAATGCAATAACCCAGCAGTGGCTAAAACACTTGATAGCAATAGGAGTCCAAAAAGGTAACGCATGTGATTTTCCTGTTCTATACCTGTTACATCTCAAACAAACCATTCACATCTACAATTGCCGCTGCAGTATCGTCACCGGTTTCTGGCGCACGATCGAGCGGCACGAAACCAACCCCACCGCAACCACCACCACCACGGTGGCCACCATGAGTACGCCACTGGCTAGGGGGTAGGCGCGATAGCCTAAATCGAAGCCAAACCTGCATACCGCCCAGGCAGCCACCTGGGCCATGACGAGCGCCCCTGCGGCGCTGATAGCCCCGATCAGCAAATTCTCCAGCGCAAACACCTTCAAAACGAATCCGGTTTGCGCACCCAACACCTGAAAATAGACCGCCTCGCGTATGCGGGCCAGCCGTGTGGCCAGAATTGAGCCGACAATGATAAAGAGACCCGCCAAAAGGCTGAAGGCGCCAAAAAAGCGTACCGTATTGGAAAGTCGCTGGGCTACGGCTGAAAATTGCTGCACCGCGGCCGACACATCGAGCACACTGACGTTGGGCAGCTTGGCCACAACCCGTGACTGCAGTGCTGACACCTCGCCGGGCGGCACCCGCACGGCGCCGAAAAAGGTCTGGGGGGCATCGGCCAGCAAAGCTTTGGGAAAAACAAAGTAGAAAAAGGGGCTGACGGTTTCGCGCTGGCGAGTGCGCACGCTGGCAACCGTGGCAGATATGGGAACACCCTGAACGTTGAAGCCGATGCGGTCGCCGATCTTCAAAGGGTGCATCTCGAGCACCGTATCCAAAACAGAAACTTGCTCTGCACCCAAGTGTGGGTCGAACAGTCCCGGTCCCTTGACCAGGCGCTCATCTTCCAGCAGATGACCGCGGTAGGTCAGGTTAAAAGGCCGGGCCAGATTGTCACCCCGGCGCCGGCGTTGGGACTCGCGGTCGATGACCTTGCCATTGATCGTCTCCAGCCGCGCCCGCACAATGGGGTAAAGGTCCACCGGCCCTGGCATGGCGGCCTGAAAGGCCGCGCGCTGGTGGGACTGAATATCGATGAAAAAAAGGTTGGGTGCTTCCTCGGGAAAAGAGGCTACAAAAGTGCGGTGCAGGTTGCGCTCGACCAGATAGATGGCAAAGAGCGCCGCCAGTGCTGCCGTCAGCGTAACAATGATGGCGCGAGTCAAGTTGCCCGGTCGAAACAACCCTTTGACCGCTTGCCGCAGGGCGAGCTGACCGTGGCGCAATCTCGACAATACCTTTAAAGCGATCCAGGCCCACAACGTACTCAACACGATTATCGCCAGCACCCCTTCTAAGAGGTAGTGTCCGAAAGCGGCCCTTTGCAGCTGCCACAACACCACCCCGGCCAGCAGGGCCGTCACCGCCACGGCGGGAAGCATGCGGAACCAGGGCCGGCGATTGGCAGCGGCAACCTTGCCGAGGATCCGTGCCGGTTTGACCGCCTGCAAGTCCATGAGCGGAATGGCGCAAAAGAGCATCACCGACCCCAGACCCAGAAGGATGCTTTCGCCGATCACCCGCGGGCTCAGGCCTGGCGCGCTGCCCGGGGGTAGCAGCTCCGGAAACAGGCGAGGCGCCCAGCGCTCGAGCAAATGCCCTGCGCCTATCCCCAGCAGCGTACCGATTGCGCCCAGCACCAGCACCATGGTCAGAAAATGGGTCAATACGCCTTGCCAAGTGGCGCCCAGGGTTTTCATGACGGCGATGGTGTTCTCTTTGTGCTTGAGAATAGCCGACAATGTGCTTTGAATCCCCACCCCGGCCAGCAGCAGGGTGAGCACACCGATCAGCGACAGGAAGAAAAAGAGATGATCAAAAAAGCGCTTGAGACGCGACTCGGCCGTCTCGAAGGTATCCACCCGCTCGTCACGAGCCGCCGCGCTTTTAAATTTCGCGACCACCGCTGGCAGGTCGGCCGTGTCGTTCAGCCGGACCAGCCACCGGTAGCGTACCCGGCTGGCCTGGGAGACGAGCTGCATGCGCTCAAGATCAGCCGCCGCCACGATCAGGCGCGGCCCCAGGGAGAAGAGGTCGACCGGTTGGTCGGGCTCCTTTATGATCACGTCGGCCACGGTCAAAGTTGCCTGTCCGAGCCGTAGCCGGTCGCCCACCGCCAACCCAATGAGATCGAGGAAATTTTGTTCGACGATCACCTGCCCTGACCTCAATACCGTTTTCAAGGGCCCGCCCGAGGCCAACCGCACTTCGCCGTAGAGTGGATAGGCTGCCGTAACCGCCTTGACGCTGACCGTCAGTGAGCGGTCCTGCGCAACGCTACGCGCAACGGCCAGAAATTGGTAGGTGGCCGCGCTTTGGATAGCGCCTTCGGCGGCAAGGGCGGCGCTAATGCGGCGCACGTCTTGGGAAACAGGCTGGTTGGCACGCACCACGATGTCGGCCCCGTGGAGCTGCCGGGCATCATCGAGCACGGTGCGCTGGACCGTGCCTGAAAGGCCGTTGACCGCCACCAGTACCATGATCGACAGCATGGTGCTAAGTACGAAAATAACCGCCTGCCCACCGGAGTGGACGATTTGGCGGCCGATCATGCGCGTAGCGAACCACCTCATGCGGTCTCGTTCAGGCGACCGTCTTTGATCGCCACCACACGGTCGGCCTGAACGGCCAACCCATGGCTGTGGGTGGCCATGATCAAAGCGGTCTGCCGTTCGTTTCGGATCTCCCTTAGAAGGGTGATGATCTCCCGGCTGTTGGCACTGTCGAGGTTGCCCGTGGGTTCGTCGGCAAAGATTACCTTGGGGTCGTTGATGAGGGCCCGGCAGACGGCCACGCGCTGCTGTTCACCACCCGAGAGCTGATTGGGCATGTTGTCCGCGCGGTGGTCCAGCCTCACCCGCTCAAGCAACTGCCTGGCCCGCTGCCGGGCATCGCCATCGCCTCGCAGCTCGGCTGGAAACATCACGTTTTCGAGAGCGGTCAGGGCGGGGATGAGATGAAACGACTGGAACACGAAACCGATGGTGCCATTGCGAAGCGGTGCCAGATCATTTTCAGACAAGGCGGTGATATCCCAACCGTCGATCACCACCCGACCAGCAGACGGCCGGTCGAGACCCGAAAGCAGGCTCAGCAAGGTGGTCTTGCCGCTGCCGCTCTCACCGGCGACGACCACCCATTCACCCTGCGCCACCTGCACGTTGACCTCGTCGAGCACAGTCACCGGCCGCCCGCCGATGCGGTAGGTCTTGCTCAATCTAACGCCTTCCAAAACTGTCATGGATGGTACCTCGCCCTTCAGTTGAATCCGGATTTTTAGTCGATCAGACAATCTTTAAGATAATACGCCTGGCGATGAGTTCAAATACGGGTGGCGGTCAAAGGCGCTCATATTCGCGGCCAAGGCGGATTTTCTTGATCACCGCTCCAAAATCGGCTATCCAGACAAACCGTCGGTGGCAAATCGGTTGCGGAATTGCTAAAAACACACCCCCATGACTTTCACCACTAAAATGACGCCCGTGCTGGGCTGGATGGCTGTTTTCGCCTCGGCCTTTTTCTTCTACCTCTCCACACTGATCATTCGCTGGTCCCAGGCCCAGAGCCACATCGACCCCTCCTTTTTCGTCTTTGCGCGATTTTTGCTGGGTCTGGTGGTGGTGATCATCGAGATCCGCTGCCGCCGTGTCGCCCTGCGCATCAGCAGCTATCACCTGCTTTTCGGGCGCGCCGTCGCTAACACGGTGGCCGTCTACTGTTTTTACACGGCGGTCACGCTCACCACCGTAGCCGAAGCCAATATCTTGAACATGACCTACCCGCTTTTCATCGCCTTTTTCACCGGGTTGTTTTGGAAAACCCAGCGCGACGCCATCGCCATTGTAATCGTGATAGTGGCTTTCAGTGGCGTGTGGTTGGTACTGGCGCCGGCCCGTTTGGGAGTCAACGTGAACAACCTCTGGGGGCTGGCCTCGGGCGTCACGGCCGCCGCTGCCATCATCTACCTCAACGTCAGCCGGCGCTATCACAACACCCACACCATTTTGTTGGTCATGTTTACATTCGGCACCGTGGCCATCGGGCTATTGTTTCATCAGCACCTATTCATACCCGATAGACGCGAACTGGCTTACCTGTCAGGCAGTGCGGCCGTAGGTGTTGCCGGCCAGTATCTGTTGACGGTGGGGTTTCGCTATGTCACCGCAGTCGAGGGCAGTATCATATCCTCGACGCGCATCCTTCTGGCGGCGCTGTTAGGCCCGCTGCTGGCGGCCGATCCCCCCCTGACCTGGAGCGGATGGCTGGGGACCGGACTGATTTTCAGCGCCAATGTCGTGTTGGCTCTGCGAAAAAGTGCCACGGCATCGTCGCCTGATCCCAACCGATAGTGATTTTGAGCTTTTTTCCCGGTGGATGGATGTGATAGATTTTAACCTCTGACCAACAACCATACCGTTTTTACGTGATGATACCATGAACTGGATGAGACAACTGATCGCATTGGCCGGCGTCGCTGTTGTGGGCGCGCAATTGGTACTGGTAGCTATGGGCGGCCAGGGTTTATGTCAAACGGTGGGATGCCGTCTGGTCGATCGTTTGACCACCATAGCGCCCCTCTATTTCAACATAACCGGTCTGCTCTTTTTTATTACCGTGTGGTGGGGGTTTCGAGGCAGCCACAAATCCGCTGACCGGCCGCGCCCATGGCTTTTGGTACTGCTGCTAGCCGCCATGGCCGCCGAAGCCGTGCTACTGGGTTTCCAGCTCTTTACCGCCCGGAGCCTCTGCCTGTACTGCCTGATCGTATTTTTGCTTGTGCTATTGCTCAACCTCATGGCCGGCTGGCGACACCTGCTTAGCAGCCTGGCCACGGTCGCCGCGGTTTTGGCGACTTTTTCCACTTTGTCCTTTATATCGCCAGCCTTGCTGACCAACGGCTACACCCTCGCCGACGGCACCTACGGTTCGCTGCGCTGCGACAGCCCCGCCAAGCAGCTCTACCTGATATTCTCGCCCGATTGCCGCCACTGCGACACGGTCATCGCCGCCCTGGCCAACTGCAACAGTTGCGATTTCCACCTCAACCCCACCGCGCCGGTTGAAGGCCTCAATCTGGAGGGCATTGTGCTATCGGACGGTTATAAGACCGAAGTCAACCGCCTTACCCTATCGCTGCTGGGCATCGATGAGGTGCCGGTGCTGCTGGCGCGAAGCGGTCAGAATTGGACCCTGGTCAAGGGCGACCGGAACATCATCAACTACATCACCCAGGCTTGCTTCGAAAGCCAACCCACACTCTACCTTGACCGGTCACTGAACCCCGACCAATCCGAGATGTCGGTCATCACCGACCCATCCAGCGGCTGCTTGCTGCAGGTCGATTGCGATACGCAGCCGCAGCCGCCCGCCGATGAAGAAACGGTTGCCGATTAAGCGGGAAGTCTTACCTGCAAGGCGAAAACGATGCGGCTGGATTCGGAGGGGATACGCCAAAGAGACAGGGCCAATTATTCAGTGCGCCTGAAACGAACCACCTATTTCAGCGCCGCTTCAAATCGTCGAGATAGGCCGCCCACTCCATGGGCAGCAGCTGCTTTTTCTGGGTGTTGCAGCTTTTGCAGGCCGGCACCAGGTTGCCCTTGGTGGAACGGCCACCGCGGGCGATGGGCACGATATGATCCATGGTCAGCTCGGCCGGGATGAAGGCACGGCCACAATAGTAACACTGGCCCTTGGCCAGGCGCCTTTTCCACCATTGGCTCTGCCGAAGGTCCCGCGCCTTGTGGCGTTCACGGCGGATGTCGGCTTCGGACAAATCATAGGCAAAGGGTTGGGGACAGCTCATACGCACCGTCCACTGGCAGCCGCTGGCGCCTTTAAGCCAAGCTCCGCCAGCCATTGGCCGATCTGGTCGTTGAGCAGACGGTAATAACGCGCCGATCCCCCCAGACCTTCACGCCCAAAGAAGTAGTTGATCTCCAGCATAAGCGGTTGTGGCCGGGCACTGTCGCGGTCGAAGATGAGGTCGAACCCGGCCAGGTTGATGCCCGTTGCTCGCCCCAATCGGGCCACCTGGGCAACGGCCTGCCGTTGCAGGGACGAGTCCAGAGCACGGTCGATACGCGCGCCGCGTGACCGGCTCACGTTAAACTGATCCTCACCGTCGGCAACCCGCCAATAGGGCACGCACAGCGCGCCAATCCGCACCACCCTCAGCACGCGGCCACCGGTGGAAACCAGGGCCTGTAGCATAAATCCCCGCTGTCCGGCCTGCTCGAACCGCGCCGCGGCGGCGATCTGTTGTTCGAGCTGAACACGGGTTTCGATGCGGTAGACGGTAAAACCCTCGCCACCCCAGTTGAATTTAAAGACCAGCGGGAATTCCAGCCCGGCGGGCAGCGCAGCCGTGCCCGTTTGTCGGCGAAAATCGGCCACACTTTCAAAAAGCGCCGTGGTGGGATGCGCCAGACCGCTTTTTCGAAAGAGCCGGATCTGGCCCAGTTTGCCAGTATGGGCAAAACGGGCGTCGAAATTGGGAAACCGGTGCCGGCAGTGTTTGGCGGCCACGGCGTAAAGGGCCGCGGGGCAGCCCTGGGGCAAGATCACCGCCGAGGCGGTCGATAGGGCGGCGCGATCACTGTCGTCGGGCTGGCGACCGGCACAGATTAGGTTGTGGTCGCCCACAAAACAGGGCTGATAAGAGAGAATCATAGGGCCGTTTTCAGAAGCGGTATCAAAACCAATTCTAGTATCCGAAGCGTCGCAGTGCCCGCGCATCTCGGCTCCAGTTTTTCTGCACCCGCACGAACAGTTTCAAAAAGACTTTGTTTTGCAGCAGGTTCTCGATGTCTCGCCGGGCTTCGCTGCCGATCTGCTTTAGCTTGGCGCCCTTTTTGCCGATGATAATCCCTTTTTGCGACGCCCGCTCCACGTGGATGGTGGCCACAATCTCCACCAGCCCCTTGTCCGGGTGCTCTTGAAAACTATCGACGGTCACCGCGGCCGCATATGGCACCTCCTGACCGGTCAACCGAAACACCTTCTCACGAATCCATTCGGCCACGATAAAACGTTCGGGCAGGTCGGTCAGGTCGTCGCGTGGAAAGTAGGCCGGCCCCTCGGGCAGCCGGGCCATGACCGCTGCGATTAGACGGTCGACCTGTTCACCACTACGAGCGCAAATGGGTACGATTTCATCAAACTTGAGGCGCTGATCCCAGCGGGCGATCTGTTCGAGCAAACGCGGCCGCTCGATCAGGTCGATTTTGTTAATGGCCAGGATCACGGGCCGGCGGACCGGCGCGAGCTTGGCCAGTAACACGTGTTCGGCCTCCGGCGCCGGGGCGCTGGCGTCGGTCAGCAGCAACACCACGTCCACGTCAACCAGGGCGCTGGTGGCGGCCTCCACGATGCGCACGTTCAGCGCTTTGGTGGCGGCGTGGATGCCGGGAGTGTCTACAAAGATGACCTGGGCCTGGGGGCGCTGCAAAATACCCACAATGCGGTTGCGGGTGGTCTGGGGCTTTTTGGAGGTGATCGATATCTTTTGGCCCAGCACCTGGTTGAGCAGTGTGGACTTGCCCACATTGGGGGCGCCTACAATGGCTACAAAGCCGGACCTGAACGGTTGTTTCCCGTCAGCGGACGTCATCGACAACCTCCCGGTCAATGGCCTGCCACACCGCATCGCGCCCCCGGCGGGTGCGGGCCGAAAAGAGAATCAGGGCCGCCTCCGGCGCGCCCAGCGTCGCAGCTATATCTCGGCGCTGCTGGCTTTGCCGTGACTTGGAAAGCTTGTCGCATTTGGTCAGTACCGCGATGACCCTCAGGCCATGATAGCGCAGCCACTCATAGAGGTCCAAATCTTTCTGATCGGGCAACCGGCGGATATCGAGCAACAGCACCACTGTCTTAAGCTGCGCCCGACCGGTCAGGTAGGTTTCGATCATCGGCCGCCAGCGGTCCTGAACCGCTTTGGGTACGCGCGCATAGCCGTAGCCGGGCAGATCCACCAGCCCCAGCGCGGCGTTGACCTCGAAGAAGTTGATCAGCTGGGTGCGCCCGGGGGTGTTGCTGGTCTTGACTAGCCGCTTGCGGTTGACTAGGGTGTTGATCAAGGAGGATTTGCCCACGTTGGAGCGGCCCGCGAAGGCCACCTCGGGCAGTCCGGTCTCGGGGTATTGCGACTGCCGGGTGGCGCTGGTGATGAAGGTGGCACTTTTGACATTCATGGTTCCTAACCTGACGGCAACGGGGTTGTGCGGTGACGAAAAGCCCCTCAGCGCCGTTTGAGATAAGCTTCGATACGGTCGAGCCCCTCTTCGATCTTCTCCAAGCTGCTGGCGTAGGAAAAGCGCAGATAGCCCTCGCCGCCCGGTCCGAAATCGATACCGGGGGCCACGCCCACGTGGGCCTTTTCCAGAATATCGAAGGCAAGGGCGTAGGAGTCGCTGGACAAATGCGTGGCGTTGGCAAAAACGTAAAAGGCGCCCGTTGGGGCCACGGTGATGCCGAAACCCAATCGGCGCAGGCGCTCGACCATGTAGCGACGGCGCTTGTCATAGGTCTGGCGCATGCGGGCCACGTCCGCCTCGGCTCCGGCTTCGGTCAGTGCGGCGATACCGGCCATCTGGACCATGGCGTTGGCCGAGATGAAAAAATTCTGATGCAACTTCTGCATGGGGCGGATATAGCGATCGGGGGCGATGAGGTAGCCCAGCCGCAGGCCGGTCATGGCGTACAGCTTGGAAAAGCCGTTCAGCACCAAGGCCTGGTCGCTGAATTCGAGGATCGAGTGCGCTTGGCCCTCGTAAACCAGCCCGTGGTAGATTTCATCGGAGACCACCAATGGCCCCATCTTGGCAATCGCGGCCATGCGCCGGCGCGAGAGCAGGTTGCCGGTAGGGTTGGAAGGCGAGTTGATCAGGATGGCCCGGGTACGCTGGGTGATGTTCTCCCTGATCGCCTCGGGGCGGAGCTGAAAACCGTCCGCCTCCAGGACTGGGACGCGCACACTGACCCCGCCCACAAATTGGATAAAATTAGGGTAGCAGGCGTAATGGGGGTCGGATAGAATCACTTCGTCACCCGCCTCGAGCAGGGCCGAAAAGATCAGAAACATGGCCGGCGATGTTCCCGCTGTAACGATCACCCGCTCCGGGCTCACCGCGACGCCGTAGATGCGCTGGTAATAATCGCAAATCGCTTCGCGCAGCGGCAGCATACCCAGGCTGTGGGTGTAATGGGTGCAGCCCTGCTCCAGCGCCCGACAAGCGGCGACCTTGACGCAGGCGGGTGTATCGAAATCGGGCTCGCCCACTTCAAGATGAATGACATCGATCCCGCGACCCTCCATTTCACTGGCCTTTTCCAGAACATCCATCACGATAAACGACGTCATCTCTTGGGTACGTTTTGAAACCATGATCTTCAGCGCCACCCCTTTCCCTAAACGATTCTCTGCTTAAAGCACCTTGTTGAGCGGATACTCGATAATGCCCTCGGCGCCGGCCTTGATCAGTTTCGGGATGAGGTCCCGCATCACACCCGTTTCCATCATCGCTTCCACGGCAAACCAGTCCGACTGGTACAGCGGCGACACCGTGGGCGCATTCAAGCTGGGTAGCAATGCCATGACCGTTTCCATCTTGTCGCCGGGCACGTTCATCTTCAGCCCCACCAACTGATCTCCCCTCAGCGCTCCCCGCAACAGCAAGGCGATCTGCTCGATCTTTTCGCGTTTGGCGGGGTCGCGCCAGGCGCTGTGGTTGGCGATAATGCGGGTGTTGGTTTGCATCAGTTCGTGAATGATGCGCAGCCCGTGGGCGCGGATGGTGGTTTCGGTCTCGGTCACCTCCACGATGGCGTCGGCAAGGCCCGAGACGACTTTGGCTTCGGTGGCGCCCCATGAGAACTCGACCTCCACGGGAATCTCCCGCGCGGCGAAATAGCGTCTGGTGAACGCCACCAGCTCAGTGGCGATCTTTTTACCGCGCAAGTCCTCGAGACGCCGGATGGGCGAATCGTAGGGCACTGCCAGTACCCAGCGCGCCGGGCGATGGCTCACCTTGGAGTAGATCAGGTCCGCCACCACATGTACATCGGAATTGTTTTCAGCGACCCAGTCCTTGCCGGTTAACCCCGCATCCAGGGTGCCGCTCTCCACGTAGCGCGACATCTCCTGGGCACGACAGATGGCACACTCAATAGCGGCATCGTCGATTTCAGGAAAATAGCTGCGACCGTTGACATTGATATTCCATCCTGATCGCTTGAAAAGCGCGATGGTGGCGTTTTGAAGGCTGCCCTTGGGCAGGCCGAGTTTGATGATGGGCTTCATTTTCGATAAACCTCCTTGGGGTCGAAAAGCGGCTCTCCTTCGACACGCAGGCCGCCACCTTCCAGAACCTGGAAAAAACAGGATCGGTGACCAGTATGGCAGGTGGCACCGCCACGCTGTTCTACCTTGAGCAGCACCGTGTCGTTGTCGCAGTCGATGCGGATCTCCTTGACGATCTGCTGGTGCCCCGAGGTTTCGCCTTTGGTCCATAGGGTATCGCGGGTCCGACTATAGTAGGTGGCATACCCGCTCTCCAAAGTTTTCTGCCAGGCGGCCTGATTCATGAAAGCGAGCATCAAGACTTCACCGGTGTCATGGTCCTGGGCGATGGCCGGCAGCAAACCGTTCATTTTTTCGAAATTTAGTGCTATCATTAATAGTTGTCCTTTTACTGACATCCTTGGCATCGCCAACAGCCAAGTGCCACACCCGCGTAAAGCGTGTATGCACTGCCAAGGTCGGCCACATTTCAAGGCCATTGCAAATTAATGCTATAAAACCAATAAATTTAACGTCCCTGTATGAGCAAGTCAATGAAATTTCAAACCGACGAGCGACACGCTGAAGTTGCCCAAAGGAGGCCCAGCCGCCCCAAAAGCACTCTTTTTGGCCGCTTGGTCAAGTGGGGCCTGATCCTCTTTCTGGTGCTTTTGGTAGCGGCCGCCGGCGCCGCCTTTGCCGCCTACCGCTACTTCAGCGCCGATCTACCCCAGATTAAATCCCTGGCCGACTATAATCCTCCCATTATCACCACGGTCTTCGCTAACGATGGCCAGCAGGTCGCCGAATTTTACAAGGAGCGACGGGTGGTCGTTCCCTTGGAGCGTATCCCGGCGACTCTTATCGCCGCATTTGTATCCTCTGAAGACGCCCGTTTTTATAAACACAAGGGTGTCGATCTATTCAGTATCGTGCGTGCCTTCTTTAAAAATTTGGAGGCCGGCGCCATTGTTCAAGGCGGTAGCACCATCACCCAGCAAGTTACCAAATCGTTTTTGCTGACGCCCGAACGTAGTTACCGCCGCAAAATCAAAGAGGCCATTTTGGCCTATAAAATTGAGAAGGCCTTCACCAAGCAGGAGATCCTCTACCTCTACCTGAATCAGATCTACCTTGGCCACGGGGCTTACGGTGTGGCGGCGGCAGCCCAAAATTATTTCGACAAGGAGGTTGCCGACCTAACCCTGGCCGAGTGCGCGATGCTGGCCGGCCTTCCCCAGGCACCCAGCCGTTACTCCCCTTTTCGGAAGCCGGACAAAGCCAAGCAGCGCCAAATCTATGTCCTCAATCGTATGCAGGCCGAAGGCTACATCACCAACCTGCAGGCAACCGCCGCCATGGCTGAGGAACCCCACATTCAGCCCCGGCGCAACCTCTTCATCAAGCATACGCCCTACTACACGGAGTATGTACGCCAGTACGTGCAAGAACACTACGGCGAAGAGATGTTGTACAAGGAGGGGCTGCAGATTCACACCGCCGTTAACGTAGAGATGCAGGCCATCGCCCGGCAAGAGATCGATGCCGGTTTGCGGGAGCTGGACAAGCGCCAGGGTTACCGGGGCCCGCTGCGGCATCTGGCACTCGAGGCCATCGAAGGTTTCAGTCGGTCGCTGGCCGCGGAAATGGCCGAAGCGGGGGGGGTGCGGGCGGACCAACTGGTGCAGGCCGTTGTGGTGGGTGTCGACGACACGGCGGGAAGGACCACGGTGCGCATCGGTGACGACCAAGGGATCATCACCCTGGACACCATGCGCTGGGCCCGCAAGCCCAACCCTGAAGTCCCCCCGACATATGACAAGGCCAAAATCAGCCACCCCAGCCAGGCACTTAAGGTAGGCGATGTGATCGAGGTACGCACCGGCGAGCAGCAACCTGACGGCACCTGGACGCTTGTTCTCGAACAGACCCCCAAAGTCGAGGGTGCCCTGCTGTGCATCGAGGCCGGTAGCGGACTGGTCAAGGCTATGATCGGCGGGCGCGATTTTCGCCAGAGCCAGTTCAACCGCGCCATTCAGGCACGCCGCCAGCCGGGGTCGGCCTTTAAACCCATCATCTACACCGCCGCCATCGACAAGGGTTTCACCCCCACGACCATGGTGGTGGATTCGCCCATCGTTTACCGTAACAACCAGATGGACTTCACCTGGAAACCGAAAAACTACGCAGGTAGTTTTCAGGGTAAAATCCTGTTGCGACATGCGCTGGCCAAATCGATGAACGTGGTTACCGTCAAGATCCTCAGCGATATCGGGGTTGATTACGCCATCGATTATGCCCGCAAATTGGGTATCAGCTCCCCACTGAGCCGCGACCTCTCCATCGCCCTGGGCTCTTCGGGGCTCTCGATGCTCGAACTGGTCAATGCCTTCGCAGTCTTCAACAACAAGGGCAAACTAGTGGCGCCAGTGTTCATCACTCGCATCGTCGACCGTAACGGCCACACCCTTGAGGCGGCCGAGCCGACCGGCGAGCAGGCCATCGAGCCATCCACGGCCTACCTCATGACCAGCCTGCTTCAAGGCGTGATCCAGAACGGCACCGGTTGGCGGGCCAAGGCCCTGGAGCGCCCGGCGGCGGGAAAAACCGGCACCTCCAACGATCAGGTCGATGCCTGGTTCGTAGGCTATACCCCCCAGTACACCACCGCAGTCTGGGTGGGCTACGACGAGGAGGCTTCCTTGGGCAAGGGCGAGTCGGGCGGCAGCGCCGCCAGCCCTATCTGGATAGCTTTCATGCAGCAAATTCTTGAAGGGAAGCCCATCATGAACTTCCCGGTACCCGAGGGCATCGAGTTTGCCTCTGTCGACGCCCGAACCGGGCTGCTGGCGATCCCGGAATCCGAGCATACCCTCTATGAGTGCTTTAAAAGCGGCACCGCCCCCACCCAGCACACCAAGAAACCCGGAACGGTCACCGAACAGGACGAGTTCTTCAAGAAATTGATGTAACACCGTCTTTGCGCATCGAACAACTTGGTGGTCAACGCTATTGGGATCTGAACGTCTTTAATCACGCAGGAACTAACCCTTTCGCACATCCCAAGACGAGTGGCGCACAAAAAAGGCCGCCTGCTTGGCGGCCTTTTTTCGGCGCTCAGTAACTACTGGTTTTTCCCTGTACTTTTCCTATCCGCGTCTAAACCACTTGATCCAGATCCCGCTCAAAAACCACGAGTAGGCATAGGTGCCGAGAATGATCAGCACAAAGGCCTTGATAATGTCCGTGGCGCTGCCGTTCAGGGAAAAGGCCGGCACGTAGCCGAAACAGAAACGGTCCCAGATAGAGAAATTTTGCAAACTTGAACGAGGCAAAGGCCGTACGCCACATGTTGGCCTTGGCGATGGTGGCCCCGGCGAAAGCGGCGATGCAGACCGGCGGGGTGATGTTGGAGTCCTGGCTCAACCAGTAAACGATCATGTGAGCAGCGATTTCGTTGACGCCCAGATGGATCAGGGCCGGTACCGCCACCACGGCGGTGATCAGGTAAGCCGCCGTGACCGGGACGCCCATGCCCAGCACCAGTGATGCCAGGGCAATCAGCAAAATGGTCAGCCACAGCCGGCCGCTGGCCAGTTCGATAATAATGTCGGCAAAGGTCAGCATCAGGCCGCTGTAGGTCAACACCCCGATGATAATACCGATCACCCCCACCGTGGCGCCGATTTTGAGGCTGCTCTCGGCGCCCTTGCGCGACGCGGCCACAAACCGCGCCAGCTCAGTTTTGATATCCGCCCCACGTCGGTGACGTATAAACGCCACAATGGCCGCCAGGACCAGGCCTGGCACCAATATCGTATTGCCGGTGACCATAGACCGCATGGTGCGGGTGGCCTCCTTGCTCAACATATTGCTGAAGAACGGCAGCAACCATGTGCCCAACAGCACCAAGGCCATGATCCACACCATGGTGAGATCGATTTTGGTGTCATCGGTCTTGTGGCTCACGGCAATACAGGTGGCGATGCCGATAATGGCCGAGTATCCCGGTGAAAAACCGGACAGCATCAAAATGGTAATCACCACCAGGGGCATGATGTAGAGCCATTGCTCCTTAAAAATTGCCATGGCGCTGTGCTCGCTTTTCTCGCCGACGATGTTGTGCATCTTGGCCTCGTAATGCACCATCACAAAAACGCTGAATACGTACATAAGGGCCGGAAAGATGGCCACCAGCATGATGTACGAATAGGGCATACCGGTCAGCTCGGCCATGATAAAGCCGCCGGCCCCCATGATCGGTGGCATGAACATACCCGAAATCGAGGCCGCCGGCTCGATACCCCCGGCAATGTGGGGCCGGAAGCCGGCCTTTTTCATCATCGGGATGGTGAAAGCTCCGGTCGAGACGGTGTTGGCAATGGCGCTGCCGGAGATCGACCCGAACAAACCGCTGGCGATGACCGACACCTTGGCCGGTCCGCCCACGCGATGACCCACTGCCGCCAGGGGGAAATCGATGAAAAAGCGCTGGGCACCGCTGCTTTCCAGAAAGGCGCCGAAGAGCACGAAGAGGATCACATAGGTGGCCAGCACGTTGGCCATGATGCCGAACACACCATCGCTTTTGTAAAAAATGCTGGTGCAAACCCCCGGAAAGGTATCACCGGCATGGGCGATCAGATCGGGCATATAGGCCCCGTAAACCCCGTAAAGCAACAAAAGGGTGCCCATGATGACGAATACGGTGCCCACCACGCGCCGGGCCAACTCGATGCCGATCAGCACACCCACCATGGCCACGAACATGTCAAAGGGGGTTTCGGCACCGGTGCGATAGTTGATGGCTTCGAAGTTGAGAATCCAGTAACCGATGCTGAAAATCGACAAAAAAATCAGAATGTAATCGACCACCCTGAAGAAAGCGCTTTTTGACTTGTAGGTTAAAAAAATCAACACATAGGTGATGATAACGTAAATACCGCGGTGATACTGGGTGGCGGCCGGCTCCAGCACGGCGGAATAAGAGTAGTACAGCACCAACACCACCGCCAAAACATCAAAGATGATTTTTTCGAATTGGTTTAATTTCTGATACACGTCTCACCCTTCGCCTCTGAAATTGGCGCCGTACATACCTAAAGTGCGGGGGGGAACGATCCCCCCGCACTTTATCATTTAAAGACCAAATCATCGACGCTGTGCGGTGCACAGCGCCCGCAGGGTTACAGCTTGCCTTTTTCTTTCCAGAACTTCTCGGCTCCAGGATGGAAAGGCGTCACGATGTTGGTGGCGCCCGTGTCCAGGCTCATCTCTTTGAAGGTTTTCTTCTGGGCAACCATGTGCTTGAGACCCTCTTCGGAGTAGATCAGCTCGAGCAGCTTGATAGACGACCTCATCGGGCACATCCTTGTTGGCCACCCACAGGGCGCTGTCCTGGAACGAAGGCGTGTCGGTATCCACGCCGCGGTAGGTGCCGGCCGGGATGTTCAGTTTGCCGAAGTAGGGATACGCTTTGAAAAATCCCGAAGCCTCGGCATCCGCCCCCAGGTCGACCAGTGAGATGTCGTTGGTCTGGGCAGCCATGATCACCGCGCCGCTGGGAAAAGCGGTGAAAAGCCAGAAGGCATCCAGCTGGTTGTTGCCGAAGGCGGCCGCCGCGTCGTTGTAACCCATGGCGTTGCGCTCGATTTTGTCCCACACACCCATGTGGGTGAAGAAAAGCTCGCAGTTGGCGAAGGCGCCGGAACCGGCGTTTCCGACGCCCACCTTTTTACCCACCAGGTCCTTGGTGCTCTCGATGCCGGAGTCTTTTTTGACCACCAATTGCGCCGGCGCACCGTAGAGCCAGGCCACGGCCATCACGTTCTCATATTTTTTGGGGTCGTTCTTCATTTTGCCGTTGCGACCCAGCCACACATGGCCCGAATAGACCACGCTCATCTGCTGCTTGCCGGCATCGGTTTTACGAAGGTTTTCAACGGATCCGGCCGAGGTTTGGGCCTTGACAGAGATGTTCTCGAGATTTTTGACCGCGTTAAACACCTGAATGCCATTGGCCACCACCTGGAATGTTCCACCGGCCGGGCCACCACCGAAAATGACGCGCTCTTTGGCTACCGCCCCGGGGGCAAATGTTAATACCAGTGCCAGCGCGGCAACCACAACCACTGCTGAAAACAAAGATTTTCTCATGAAATGCTCCTTTTTTGAGTGTGACCCTTACAGTGACACAAGTTAATGGAAAAACCCCGCGCCAAACTCGTCAAATCGCGCGAGCGGATTGCGAATTGATTGTCCCAAACGACAACCTTCGAATATTAGGGGGGATTATTGACTTTAGAATAACAAGGAAGTGGCGCGGCCGTCAATGGGACAATTTCTGATTTCGGTGTAAGAAAAATACTTACAGGCCAAGGTGGCAACCATATGAGGGGAAAAAGCGCTATGCTTCGATCATGTTGTTTTGAATGGCAAAGCGCGACAGTTCGGCATTGTTGCGCAGTCCCAGTTTCTTGAGCAGTCGAAAACGGTAGGTGTCCACGGTTTTGATGCTGATACCATAGGCCGAGGCGATCTCGCGATTGGTGTGACCCATCGCAAGACGCCGCAACACCTGCAGTTCACGCTGGGACAGACTATCCAGGGGCGAAGCTGCGCGGGCGCCTTTTGCCACCCGCAAGGCCAGGGATTCTGCCGCCGCATCGGTCAAATAGCGCCCACCCTCGTTGAGCCGTCGAATGGCGTTGACCAGCTGTTCCGGGGCCGATTGCTTGGTGATGTAGCCCTTGGCACCGGCCCGAATGGCCCGCACCACGTACTGATCCTCCTCGTGCATGGTCAAAATCAATACCGGCAGCGTCGGTAGGTAGTGGGCCAGTTGGCTGGTCACCTCCAACCCGTCCAGGCCGGGCATTGAGATGTCGATCACGGCCACATCCGGCTGGTGCTCGCGTGCCAGGGCGATGGCCTCGCGCCCGTCGGCAGTCTCGGCCACCACTTCGATGCCGCCGCTCTCTTCAACGATGCGCCGCAATCCGTCGCGTACAATGCTGTGATCATCTGCCAGTAGGATACGAATCATACCACTGCTCCAAATCGCTGCTTCAGCGGAATTTCCAGAGTGACCGTTGTCCCGCCGCCGGGGCCCGACTGCACGCCCAACTGGCCACCCACCAGCGCGGCCCGTTCGCGCATACCGGCCACTCCCAGGGCTTGGATCTCCGATAAGGTTGCCGTATCAAAGCCCCGGCCATCATCGTTTACCGTTAATGTGAGACACCCGTTAGCGGCCACCAGGGCCACCCCCACATGATTGGCCTCAGCATGACGACCGATGTTGGTCATGGCCTCCTGGGTAATGCGATATACCGCCGTGGCCACGGTGTCACTCACATCAGGAATGGCTTGATGGTCGAAAACACAGCTGATGCCGGTGCGTTTTTCAAAATCAGCCGTAAACCACTCCAGCGCATCCACCAGGCCCAAATCATCAAGCACGCCGGGGCGCAATCGGATAGCCAGACTGCGCACGCCTTCAATGTTTTCATCGATCAGGCGGCACATGGCCTCGGCCCGTTCGGCCGCCTTGGAATCCTTACCCTTGACCCTTTCGAGCATCCAAACGGCATCCATGCGAAGGGCGGTCAGTACCTGTCCCAGTTCATCGTGCAATTCCCGCGCAATGGCCGAACGCTCCTTTTCCTGGCCCTCCATGATGCGTGCCGAGAGCTGGCGCAATTGGTTCTGGGCCTTTTTCAGGGCGGTAATGTCGGTGGAGATGCCGCCCACGCCGGCGATGTGGCCTTTTTCGTCGTAATAGGGGAATTTTACCGAAAGATAGGTGTGCAGACCGTCAGGATGCGGAAAGTGCTCTTCGATCTGCAGCGAACGCCCCTCGGCCAGCACCTGCTGGTCATGGGCCTGGAACTGATCGGCTATCGCCGCCGGCAGCAGGTCATGATCGCTGCGGCCGGCCACCGCCTGGCTTCGCTTTTCCAGCAACTTTTCGTAACAGGCGTTGATCAGCAGGTAACGCCCCTGGCGATCTTTGATGTAAACCACGTCAGGTGTATAGCGCAAAATATTGGTGATCTCACGCGTACGCGCCAGCACCTGGCGCTCCAGCTCCTTGGAATGCCGGCTCAGCGCCTCCTTGGCCTGACGCAGGGCCTCCTCGGCACGCTTTCGTTCAGTCACATCCACCGATACAGCCAGCGAACGCTCGATTGCACCCTGTCCGTCGCGCAGCGCTACGGCAGAAAGAAGAATGTCGATAATGCTGCCGTCGTGCCGCACAAAACGGTAAGGCACATCTTTGCAAACCCCCTTTTCGAAAAAGGCCGGAAAGACCTCCTCCTGAGCGTAACGCATCGAGTCTTCGGTGAAAAAACGCGTCAGGGGTTTACCAATGACGTCGTCGCGTGCGTACCCCATGGCTTCGACCCAGTAGTCACTTACGCTCAGCAAACGCCCCGAAGCGTCGATGGAGTGCAGCATGGCCGGGGTATCGTGGTAGAGCGACCGGTACTGCTCTTCGCTCTCGCGCAGGGCCTGCTCGGCGTTTTTGCGCTGAACGATCTCTTCGCTGGCCTTGCGGTAGAGAATCATCACGCCCATGCCGATGAATATGCACAACGCCACGATAATGGGACCGGTGATGCGCAGCAACGGCTCATAGACCGCCTTGGCGATGGCGTCCATATTTTGCAAATGAAACACTGTCCAGCCGGCGTGGTTGTCCAGGCTCGAACGATGCATCAGGTAATGGGTCCCCTTGCCGTCGCTGACCTGTCTCTCCTGAGAGAAATGCAACCCCACCTCGGGCCAAGGTCCTGAGCCGAACTGACGCGAGGCGCGCACCGTTTCAACTTGAGCCGCGGAGAGGGGCTTTAGGGTGTGTAGGAGCCAATCGGTACGGTTGGAGATGAAAATGATGCCCTGAGGATCGGTCACCAGTAGGATCTCCTCCGGCACCAGGCCCAACTCCTTTTCCACATTTTCGATAGGGGCCTTGATCACCGCCAGCCCCAAGGGCAAATCCATGTCGCGCTCGAAGACCGGGTAGCTGAAATAGACCCCTCGCTTACCTGAAGTGACCCCCAGGGCCAGATAGGTGGCCGGGGCTTTGTGAAAAGCCTGCGTGAAGTAGGGCCTGAAGGCGAAATTTTTGCCCACAAAGCTGTCAGGCGCGTTGCGGTTGCTCGATGCCACGGTGTTGCCCAGATAATCCATCAGGTAGCACACTTCCACATCCAGAGCATGCTTGAAATGGTCAAGGATGGCATTAGCCCGGGCAAGCGTGTCGGGGTCGTCCGGATAGAGCAGCTTGCGGTAGAGGTCCTCCATGCCGGCCAGCACCTCGACGGTTTTGATGTTTTCGGAAAGGTAGCCGGAGAGGTTCTTGCGAATCATGGCCAGACGCGACACGGCCTGACGGTCGGCCTCCTTGAAGGCCGACTCGCGTAACGAGTGATAGTAGAGAAAGCCGCCCACCGATGCCGATAAAAAGGCCAGCACCGACAGGACCAGTAAAATAACGCGAAGTTTCATTGGTTGCTGCCTCGCCGCACGGTGTTCGTGGCGTTTGTGCGGATAGTGCGACGCTGGTTGCTCAATTGCCGCTGCCAAACAGCGGATTTTTGCCAATCAACCCCATGGCGGTTAATAGTGGCAAAGGTCGCCGGAAAAATCAATGTTTACGAGAGGATATCGGTTCCGGGCCAGTCATTGGGCAAGGCCTGGCGGGCACAAACGTCCTTACGACAACCCGGCAAAAGCGTCTATGGTGCGGCCGCCGATGGATATGGCGGCGGCGGTCAGGCGTTCATCGCCCACAACGGCAAGCTGGTTCAATCCAAAGTGCACCGTTAAATACACGATGTTGGCATTACCGAGGCCGCGCATGGCGGAGATGCGGCCCGGATGAACTTTGATGACCGTCGCCGTCGATGGGATTGCCCGGTTCAGCATTCTACTGGCAGCCTCTAGAAATAGGGTTTCATGCACCAGATGGCCGAAGGCGGGGTGATAGGGGCCGGCCACCTCACCCTTAGCCACCGCGGCGCTGAGGCGGTCCGTGGGCTGTAATCCCATGCGCACCACGGGAATCCTTCGGCGATAAAAAAAGCTGAACATCTTTTTGGTGCGCGCGACGGCCTGCGGCAGGCTCAAGGGGGTATACCGTCCGGCTTGGTGCCAACCGGCCAGAACGCTGTCGGGCAGCACCAGCGTGGGATAGATGCGCACGAAATCGGGCCTCATCTCGGCCGTGGCCGCAAGGGTGCGCGCCAGACCCTCTTCACTTTCCGCAGGCAGACCGACCATGAGCTGTACGCCCACCCGGTATCCGGTACCTTTGAGCAGTGCCACGGCACGCCGGCTCGCATTGAGGCTGTGTCCACGCAACACACGCACCAGCACCGCATCGTCCATGGATTGCACCCCGACCTCCACGGTGCCCACGTTAAACGGGGCGATGGCGGCCAGGCTTCGGCTGTCGACTGTGTCAGGGCGGGTTGAAAACCGCAGGGCGTCCACGCGGCCGGAGTCCACATGCGCCTGGGCGGTACCCAGCAACTGCTGCACGGTGTCCTGGGGCAAGCCCAGAAAATTACCGCCGTAAAAACTGATTTCGATCCTTGCATGCCGTCGCGGACTAGACGCGAGATAGGTATCGAGGGCGGCGTCGATTAGTTCGGGGTGTGGTGCCAACGGTGAGTGACTGGTGACGATCTTCTGGTTGCAAAACACGCAGCGGTGGGGACAACCGGCGTGGGAGATAAAAACCGGTACCACAAGCGGCCGCACGGTCATGGCTGCGCCAGCATCGCCAGCGCTTTTCGAGCGGCGCCCTTCTCAGCCTTTTTCTTGCTCTTGCCCGAAGCGGTAACGCATATCTCTCCCACCCTCACCTCCACGGTAAAGACTTTTTCGTGGTCAGGGCCCGCTTCGTTCAGGACGCGATATACGGGCAGTGGACCGGATGTTTTCTGGGTCAACTCCTGCAGACGGCTTTTGGGGTCCCCACCCACGTCGCTGAGCATCGGTACGAACGCCTCGGCGATGACAGCGTAGGCCGATTGAAATCCACCATCGATGTAAATGGCCGCCATCAGCGCCTCCATGGCATCGGCCAGTATCGAAGGTTTTTCCTGCCCGCCACTTAACGCTTCACCCCGTCCCATGCGCAAAAAATCACCTATCCCCAACTGCCGGGCCAGAGCGGCCAGGCTTTTTTCACTCACCAGGGCGGCGCGCATGCGGGTCAAATCACCCTCGCGCCCGTCGGGAAAATGGTCCATCAACAGGTCTCCCACCACCAGCCCGATCACGGCGTCACCGAGAAACTCTCAGCCGCTGGTTGTCGTCTACCACCAATTGGGGGTTTTCGTGCACGAAGGTCGGATGGGTGAGCGCCGTGGACAACAGCGTCGGCTGCTTGAAGCGATACCCTAAACGGACTTCTAAGGCCGCATTGACCGCAGGAATTTCTGAAACAGGTTCGTCCATAATAGAGCCGTTGTGGCCATGATTGAAAACGCACTGCAAACAACTTGTGGGCGCTGATAGATCGCCTCTCAAATAGCCCACTTTTGGGCTTGATGAAATTAGAAGGCTGACACGGATGATGCTTTGGATAGAGTCGTTACCGCCGCCCGCAACCGATCGAATAGCGCGTCGGGCACCCGCATGGCACCCTCAGCAACCCCCATTTTGATGGCGGGCCGGATGGCGCCGTGAAAATCGGTACCGCCAGTCAAAAGCAATCCCTTCTGACGGGCGACCTGACGGCATGCGCTAACCGTAACGGCTGTGTGTTCGGGGTAGTAGGCCTCGATTCCCGCCAACCCCATTTTCTGCAAGGCGCCCGTCACATGTGCCATGCGATCGGCGTCGTCGCCGAAATAGACCCCCGGATGGGCCAGCACGGCCACACCGCCGGCAGCTCGGATCAGGCCGATACCTTCAGCCGCATCGATCCGGTATCGCTGCACGTAGGCCGGGCGTCCATGGGCCAGGTATTTTTCGAAAGCCTCGCTTATGTCAGCTACATGGCCCGCCTGCACCAGGGCCAGGGCTACATGGGGACGCCCGGCAACACCCTCACCGGCGATCTCGGCCACTTGCCGCGATGAAATGACAACTCCCAGCTGCTTTAACCGGGTAATTATTTTCAGCGCGCGCTGATCTCTGGATTCGCGCAGGATGGCCAGCGTACGCAGCAATTCAGGGTTACGGCTGTCGACGCCATACCCAAGGATGTGAAGGCTGCCGGCGACACCCCAGGCTTTGGGGACGCTGGTGCTCAGCTCGATACCGCTGATAAAACCTATTTGAGTGGGGATCTGAACAGATTCCAGCGCCTGGACCCCGCTGAGGGTGTCATGATCGGTGATGGAAAAGGCCCGTAAGCCGATGGTGATCGCCTGCGCGAGAATCTGTGCCGGCGTCAGGGTTCCGTCGGAAGCGGTCGAGTGGATGTGTAGATCGATCACGGCGCTGTTTCGAGACGGAGTGTGAAGTGGCCGCGCCAGCCAAGGTCAGTCGCGGATTTTTGGCACCGAATCCGCCTTTGGTCGTAGGTTTGGCTTGAGACCATGGGAAATGGCGCGGCTACAGGCCCAGCGCTTTTTCCTTAGCCTCCTCTTTGGTCTTGCAATCGATGCACTGCGTGGTGACCGGGCGCGCTTTGAGGCGTTTGATGGAGATCGGCTCTCCGCAGGTGTCGCAGATACCAAAGGTGCCGTTTTCAATACGATTTAGGGCTTTTTTGATCTTCTTGATCAACTTGTGCTCGCGATCCCGGATGCGGAGCATAAAATTGCGGTCAGTTTCCAGCGAAGCGCGATCAGTCGGGTCCGGAAAGTTCTCCTTCTGGTCGGTCATGCCGGACAGGGTGTCACCGGCCTGGCTTAGTAGCTCCT
Source organism: uncultured delta proteobacterium (assembly GCA_963783425.1). GTDB lineage: Bacteria > Desulfobacterota > Desulfobacteria > Desulfobacterales > QNYZ01 > CAWANO01. The sequence continues at coordinate 15,224 of CAWANO010000012.1, read as the reverse complement.
CCAAGCGTTCGTCAAGTAGCGCTTTGAAATACTCGATATCTTTCTTTTTCATATCGCAACCCCGATTTTAAGATCAACGTGAGCTCAACTTTTCGCAGGTTATATACTTTTTACAACCTATTTCCAAACGGTGACAAGGGGCGTCACCAAAGATAACGATGATAAATCCACCCCGCTGACAACCGTATAAAGCATAATCTTTTAATATACATACATTATATATAAATGTAAACCCAAAATTGACTTTGGGTATAGTATGGGTATATGTATCTTCATTTTGCAATAAACACCAATGCGAAGCCCTTGATCAGGATATTTCAACCTGAACTGTGCGTTCGGAGCTACACGTTCACTTTTAGAAAAATGGGTGCGGGCCCTGAAAAGATGCACATCATCCAAGCCCACAACCTTGATCGTGTGCACGATCTTTTGTTATGCTTTTTGACGTCGTTGGATCGGGCCGCCTTGCCGGTTTCAAATGTACGACTCGGCAGTGTGATCCAGCCCTATCCGTGTAATAGCATGCGACGCCAGCCGGATGGGTTGATCCATCTGGCCGGCCCGAAAGATGGCAGGCAATTTTGTGAGATAGAGGTTAATACCAGTGAAAATGTTAAAGCCATTTCAAAAAACGACCCTGCTGAGCTTGTCGAAAACCTGCGGGTGAGCGGCCAAAATCGATCCGGTCGGACTCGATCAACTACTGGCGACACTGCCCAAAAAGAAAGATCCCAATCTGTTGGTGGGATTTCACACCAGTGACGATGCCGGCATATACAAACTCAGTGACGATATGGCGATCGTGGTCACCGCCGACTACATCACCCCGCCGGTGGACGATGGATTTATTTTCGGTAAAATCGCCGCCGCCAACGCCATCAGCGACGTTTATGCCATGGGCGGGCGTCCCTTGACCTGCCTCAACCTGGTCAGCTTTCCATCCAAGAAATTGCCGCCTGGCGTGCTTCAGCAGATCGTCGCCGGAGCCCTGGAGACCATTACCGCCGCCGACGCCGTGCTGGCTGGAGGACACTCCATCGAGGACGATGAGCCAAAGTTCGGCCTAGCCGTCACCGGCCTGGTGCACCCCCAGCGTTACTGGACCAACAGCAACGCTCGGCCGGGCGATGTCTTGGTGCTGACCAAGCCATTAGGCAGTGGGGTGATTTTCAACGCCAACCTGAAACAGTGGGTCTCTGCAGACGCTCTGGATGCCTGCATTGCCGCTCTGTGTGAATTAAACCGTGCCGCCGCCGAAACGCTGCGCGATTTCGAGGTACACGCCGCCACCGATGTTACCGGTTTCGGTCTGGCCGGGCACGGTTATGAAGTAGCCAAAGGCTCGGGAGTCGGGCTTGAGATCGATCTTGAAGCCCTGCCGGTCATGGTTGAGGCCCTCGAGATGTACCGCAAAGGGGTCAAAACCGGGGTCAATTCCCACAACCGTGAAATGGTGAACGCGCAGCTGCGCTTTACCCGTGATTGGCCGCGCTGGCACCAGGAGATTCTTTTCGATCCCCAAACCAGCGGGGGGCTGTTGGTCAGCCTCCCGAGAGCGCAGGGGACCGAAGCAGTCGAGCGCCTTCATCAAAATGGCGTTGACCAGGCGCGGATCATCGGAAGGGTCACCGCGCTGGAAGATAACCCCTATCTTACGATCGTGTGACGATCACGGCACGCCTTGAATCCGATGGGCATTTTCCTATGCACCTGAAACGCAACCCGTTACGGCACCGCGAAGTCACGGACAACACCCTTAACGAATCGCCACCCTAACCCTTTCAATCCAACACCATGTCCCTTGCGCTCTATTTCAGCAACCAGGTGGAGCAACTGGCCCAGCGTCTCTCCAAACAGATTGGCGACCAGCTGATCGGCCAGGACCCTTTGCGGCCGGTGGAGATCATCATTCCCAACACCAGCCTGGCCAAGTGGCTTCAGATCTCCCAGGCCCGTCAGCGCCGGGTCGCCATGAATGTTCAATACCACTACCTGGAAACCGGTCTGTGGCATTTGCTCGCCAACCTGGACAACGATGCGGATAGCATCGAACCCCTGGACCGCCACCAGGTAGCCCTGCGGCTCATGGCCATCTTGCACACCGCCGATCTGGACCAGCCGCTGTTGAGGCCGCTGCGGCCCTATCTCGGAGAGGGTGACAATGGTGCCCCCACGGCGGATTACGACCTGCGTTTATGGCAGCTGAGCCGGCGCCTGGCCTGGCTTTTTCGGGAGTATGAGTACCACCGTAGCGACATGATCGCCTACTGGCTGCAGCCGCAATCCCAAGACGACCCCCTGACGCAATGTCAGCGTCATCTCTACCGCGCCGCGATCGGCGACCGGGCACCCACGGCTGATCAGCCGCTGGGGATGACCCTCCATGGCTATGCCGACCGGGTGCTCAAGCGCGCCGCAAAAGTACCGCCACCGCGCGAGCCGCTGACCAGTGTGCACTGCTTCGGCCTCTCCCAACTCTCCGCCTTCCATTTAAGACTTTTCGAGCACCTGCAGCGCTGGTTTGCGATCCACATTTACACCCTCAATCCCTGTGAGGCCTTTTGGGAGGATGTGCCTACGCCGGCCGAGCGCCGCAGCCTTGAACGAAGAGGCCTTGTTATCACCTCGCCGGACGAAACCCATGACCCGCCCATTATTGGGCATCCCCTGCTGGCCGCCTGGGGCAAGAGCGGCCGCGACCATATCCGCATGCTGTGCCAGTTGACCGATTACAACTTCGAGGCCGCCTACCAAGAACCTGCGGCCGACACAGTGCTGCATCGCCTTCAGCGCCAGATGCTCACCATGACTCCGGCCGAGGAAACAACGCACCCCGCGCGCCTGCCCCAGGACCGCTCCCTTCAAATGATGGGCTGCCCGGGATGCTTGCGGGAAGTGGAGTCTGTACACCAGAGCATTATTCACAACCTCGAGTCAGATCCCCACCTCAAGCCCACCGACGTGGCTGTGTTGGTCACCCAGATGGAGCCCTATCTGCCGTGCCTGGAACTGACTTTCAACCGGGTGCCGCAATCCTTCACCTACAACCTGGTCGATGCCAAGGCCGACACCCAGAGCGCCTACGGCCGGGCACTTCTGGACCTGTTGGCTTTGACCGAAGGCGATTTTGGCCGCAGGGAGGTCTTTGGCCTGATCCAGAACCCCTGCCTGATGCAGCGTTTCGGTATTGCGTCCGACCATTTGCGGATCTGGGCCGATTGGGTGGCGGCTCTGGGCATTTTTCACAGCTACCAATCCCCGCCCAAATCGCCAACGGAGCCGGCCGGCGGTAGCTTCAGTTGGCTACAGGGGTTACGGCGCCTGCGCCTGGCGCGCATCTTTGCAGCCACCGATCCCGGCCGCAATCATGTCGCCAACCTGCTGCCTTACAGCGACATCCACACCGCCGACGATGAACTGCTGCAGCGCTTTTGCCAGGTGGTGGAGCTACTCCATGAGGCTGCCCGCACCCTCCAAACCAGCGCCGGGGCCGCGTGGTGGCAATCGATGCTGACATCCCTCTGTGAGCGCCTTTTCGCCATTCCGCCCGACTATCCAGGTGAGCGCCATATGCGTGATGTGCTCTACGAAAGCCTGGCCGAGATGACGCGTACGCATCAACTGGGACCGCACCTGCCGGCAGCCGACCTCAGCCCCGCCATGGTGAAGGCTTGCCTGGCCGACCGTCTGGCCACCATCAACGGCGGTCGCGGGGAATACCTCACCGATGGTGTCACCGTGGCGCAGCTGCAGCCCATGCGGCCGATTCCCTTTAAAATTGTCTACGTACTGGGCCTCCAGGAGGGGATTTTCCCAGGCCGGACGGAATCGGCCAGTCTTGATTTACGAAGCGGCCATGGCGACCGCCGGCTGGGCGAGACCACCCTGCCCGAACGCAATCGCTATCTCTTTCTTGAAACGCTCCTGTCAGCCCGCCAGCGGCTTTACCTGAGTTTCATCAACCGCGACCTTGAAAAAGACCGCCCCATGCAGCCCTGCAGCCCGCTTGTGGAACTCAAAAGGCACATCGAGGCAACCATTTTACCGCCCGAGAAGCTCTTTCAGGTACACAAGGTCCCGCTCAGCGGGCACGATTCGCAACGGTTTACCGCCGCTGAAACAACCCCCTGGGCCGACACCGGGATGCGGCCGACGCTGGCCGACCACGTGGCCCACTACCGCAGCCTGGGCGTTTGGGATAGCGTTGCGGCCACAATTTCGGAGCCGGAACACACCCGCCTGCCGGCCTTTTGCCCGGACTGGCGTTTTACGCCGTCGCCGACCGACCCCACCGAACCCGCTGCCCCAACCCAGCGCGTCACCCTATCCGACCTGCATGCTTTTTTGTGGGACCCGGTAGCCACCGTAGCCCGCCGCCTGCTGGGTCCTACCGACCAAATGACGGCTCTGGAGCGCTTCCAAAGCGAAACCGACGAGCCCTTTGTGACGACCAATCCCTTTCTCTGGGAGCTGCGCCAACAAACGCTGCATGGATGGATCGCCACCCTGTTGACCGTCTCCGGTGCAAACGACTGGCGGACGCAACTGGCGCAAAGCTTCGATCAACACTATGCCGACTTTCAACGCCGCGCGGTAATGCCCGCCGGTAGCTTCGCCTGCGGGGACCGCCTCGTGCAAATGACGCTGATCGAAAAAGTGGCTGAACAGGCCCTCCCCGTTACCGACGGCATGGCCTGTGCCGGACGTCTTTACAGCCAGGTCACCATCGGACGCCCCGACACCGCGCTGCACCCCCCATCCACGGGCGAAACCCTGCGGCACCCACCTTTGGCCTTGCAATTGCCTGGTGCCAACTCCGATCCCGCAACTGTGGCGATCGAGGCCCGTTGGCAGTGGCTATGGCAGCGGGCCGACCACAGCTGGCACACGCTGGTGCCCCTCTTTAAACCCCTTGCCGAGCTCAAAGCCCATGCCGGTCTCAATGCAGCGCTCTTTTTTACCGTGGCCCAAGCGGCCACAGCCTTTGACTGGGCAACCGACGATCCAGGACTAACGGTCCACTTGATCGGACCGGACAGTGTCAAGGCAGTGCGCTTTAATGTCACGCCGCGAAAGGCGGCGGCCTATTTACGAACCCTGCTGCAGGCCTATTTCGACACCCGCCAGATGCCCTGGCTGCCTTTGCAAGCGGCCTTCAAGGCGGGATCAGGACTGCCCCACTACATCGTACATCCACCCGACGACCGCGACCGGGCCGCCTTTGCCGACGACCTGGCCGATGCCCTCGAACAGGCCGATGCCCCTCTGCTGCAGCTGGTCAAACCCGCCCTCGTGGCAGACGCCCTGGACCGGGCACTAGCCCGCCTGAGCATTTTCAAGCCGTTTTGGGAGTAGCGTGCTGATGAGCAAGATCATCGACATTTCGGATGTGACGGCGATCGATCTTACCCGCCACGGCTTTATCGAGGCCTCGGCCGGCACCGGCAAGACCTATACCCTCGAGCACCTGGTGCTGCGCCTGCTCACCGAACCACCCACCGGCCAGGAGGCTTTGACCATTGAGCAGATCCTGGTGGTCACATTCACCGAAAAAGCGGCCGGTGAACTCAAGCAGCGTATCCAGGAAAAACTGGCGGCAGAACTTGTAAAAGAACCTCCGGGCAGCGACCGCGGCCGACGCTTGCGCGACAACCTGGCGCGCTTTGACCATTGCGCCATCGGCACTATCCACGGCTTCTGCCAGCGCCTGCTGCAGGATTTCGCCTTCGAAAACAACACCCTGTTTGAGAACCGGCTCGTTGACGATCGAACCGTCTACCGCCAGGCCCTTACCGATATGATGCGCCACCAGTGGCCCCTGCGCTACGGTGAGGACCTTGCCGATTTACTGACACTGTCGGGCCTTTCCAAAAACCTGGAGACCCTGACACAAACTGTTCTCACCCAGACCCGCCGCTATCACCCCTGGTTGGGCGACCGCATTCTGCCGGCTTCTCCCGACCATGATTATCCCCAGCTGAACGACCGCTTTCAAAGCCAAGTGGAAACCATCAAAACCCTGCTGGCGGCGCATCCGGACCCGGTCACCGCCTTCGGTCGGCTCAATTTCCACGCCGGCAGCCGCCGGGCGCAGACCGACAAGATCGTACAACCGCTGACCGATTGGATCCTCAGTCTTTCCCACACACCACCACGGCCGGTCGATTTTCTACCGGTGTGGGAGCGCTTCACAACTTATGATCCCTTGAAAAAGGGCGGCCTGAACGCAGTTTGGCCCATTAAAAAATGGAACAAGGGCGGTGACAACACGGCCCAGGTCTTTCCGCAGCTGCCGCAGATCACCAAAGCCCTCAAAGCGCTGATTGAAATTTTCGACCGCCTCCAGGCGCTGCTGGTCACGCAAACCATCATCAACTTGCAGCAGGCCGCCGGGCGGGCCAAACGCCGCAACGGCTGGATCAGTTACGATGACATGCTGAACCAGGTGCACCAAGCCTTGCATGGCCCCACGGGCGGGTTGTTGCTGGACCACCTGCGCCAAAGCTTTCCTTACGCCTTCGTGGACGAGTTTCAGGACACCGATCCCGTGCAGTGGTCGATCTTCAAAACTATTTACATTGACGCCCCCCAGGCCAGGGGCCGACTCTTTCTCATCGGCGACCCCAAACAGGCCATCTACGCTTTCCGCGGGGCCGATGTCTTCGTATACCTGGAAGCACGCCGCCAGTTTGCCAAACAGGTGGCCGGCGGCGGCGCCTGCCGTTATCGCCTGAATCACAACTTTCGTTCCAGCCCGGAGCTTATTGAACAATTCAATCGCCTTTTCGGTTACCAGGGCTGGTTCGATACGCCGCAATCGGGCATCGAGGGGCGCATCACCTACATGCCGGCCCAAAGCCCACCCCCAACCAGGCAAATCCATCAAACAGTGGCCGACCGGCGGGCGGCGGTCAATGTGGTAGACCTGATGCCGGCCGCCGGCCGGATGCGCCAAGCGCGGATGCACCTGAGTTATTTTATGGCCGCTGAAATCGCCTACTTGATGGGGCCGCAGGGCCCCAAGGTCAGCACAGACGATCCGCATGGAACCCGCCGGCTCGAATACGCCGATATCGGCGTGCTGGTGCGCGGCCGAGGCGATGCAGCGCCCATCGAGGAGGCACTTTCCCAGGCGCGCATCCCCTACGCCTTCTACCGCAAACAGGGGCTTTTCGACACCGCCGAGGCGTTCCACTTGAGCCGCGTGTTGCGGGTGCTGGCCAGCCCCGGGGATACCCGCGCACTCAAGCAGGCCCTGCTGACCCCTTTTTTCGAGGCCGCCCTGCCCGACATGGCCGAAATGAGCGAGCTGCCCTTTGACCACCCGGCTCGACTGTTGCTGCTGCAGTGGCAGTCCCTGGCCGAACAGCGTCACTGGGGGCGCCTGTTTCAGGCCCTCGTGGAGGAATCCGGCCTGTTGTTTCGAGGGGCTGCTGCCAACAGCTGGGAGCGTTCGGCCACCAACTATCGCCAAATCTTTGTCCACCTGACCGAAAAGGCACTGACCGAAAAACTCGACCTGCAAGGGCTCTGCACGCTGCTCAACACACGCCGCACGCGGGCTGACGGCGACGAAGATGCCCCCGATACCCAGGAGATCGAAACCGAGCTTTCCAAGGTGCAGATCATGACCTTGCACATGAGCAAGGGCCTACAGTTTCCGGTGGTCTTTATCGCCGGCGGCCTGACGGCTCCGCCACCGTCGCGCGGTGGCATTTTTCACCGTCACGACGGCGATGGCTGGGTGCGGGTATTTGATCCGCTCGGCCACGACACTGAGAAAAATGCCCGGGTGGAATCCGATCAGGAAGACCGGCGCCTCTACTACGTCGGCCTGACGCGCGCCCGGCAAATGCTCTATCTTCCCTACATCGACCCGGCAGTGAAACTTAGAGGCAAGGGTCCGGTGCTGCAATGGATGGCCGAAGGGATTAAAACCGCCCTCATCGATCCCGGCCACTGCCAACCCATGGCCTGGAACCGACCGTCCCTTCCCGCGCCGCGCCCGGACACGGCGCCTGAAAAACCATCGACCCCAACCCCGCCACTGCCTCAGCCGCTGCTGCCGCCAGCGGTGACGTATCATCCCGCCGGCCTGCAAATGACCTCCTTTACCCGCCTGCAGAGCCAAAAACCCGACCACGGAGGACCCGGCGGATTCCAGCCACAATCTTTGATACCCTCCGAGACCGACGAAATCGACACCATCGATGCCGACTGGGAGCGTCGCCCGGAGCTGCCCGGCGGCCCCACCGTTGGGACCTTCTTTCACGTGCTGCTGGAAAAGATCGATTATGCCCGGGCTGCTCGGTTGCCCCATGACGCGCAGACCGACGCGCTGATCAGGCAACTCATGGGGCAGTACGGGATTGATGCGGCTTGGCGCGATACCATCGGCGATATCGTCGCGGCCACCTTGAACACGCCCATCACCACTGTCGGCGCCAACTTCCGGCTGGCAGACCTGTCACCGGCCCATCGCCGTCATGAAGTGCCCTTCTACTATCACTTCCCGTCCCGGGCGCCCAGGCCGGAAACCTTTGCGCGCGGTTCTGTGGACCTGATCTTTCGGGCAAACGATCGCTACTATGTGGCCGACTGGAAATCCAACCGCCTGCCGACCTACGACCAAGCCAGCCTGCGCATGAGCATGGACCAGGCCGGTTACCACCTGCAATACCGGCTCTACAGCCTGGCGACTCTGCAATGGCTGCGCCAGGTCGCGGGTCCCGATTCCCGGGTCCAGGATCATTTTGGCGGCGTCTTCTATTTCTACCTGCGCGGCATGGACACCGGCGGGGATCAGGGCATCTATTTCGTACCGCCAGAGCAGATCGGTTCACTGGAATCGTTGGAGGCCGACATAAAGGCAATGCTCGGCAAAACCGGATCGGTCCCCAGCACCGAGGACCGGCCATGATGTCAACAGTGCAACAGCTCGCACTTGACCGAATCACGGAACTACTGGGGTTGCCCCCCTTGGACGTGATGGGTATCCGCGACCTGCTGGCGCTGGGCCATATCGACAACGACCCGGATCTGTCAGTGGTCCTGGGACTGCTCTTTGCCGCCCGCAATGAAGGCGGTCTTTGTATTCCCTTGAGACCGGATTCGGCGTCGGCGCGCTGGCCAGCGCCCCTTATCAGCCTGGCCGGCCAAAGCTTGCAACGGTTTCTGGACAAGCTGCAACAGGGCGCCTATCGGGCCCTGGTGGCTGATGTGGGTAGCAACCGTGCAGCACCGCTGGTATTTGTGGGCCACAAGCACCAACCCCTGCTCTATTTCCAGAAATACGAATGCTACGAAAGGCGTCTCATGGAGGGCCTGCGCGCCCTGGTACCACAGCCGCCCGCCGATCCGGTTTCGCCCGTAAGGGCCACTGCCATCATCGCCGAGCTCTTTTCCGAACAGCTTGTACTGCGCGTGGGCACCGCAAAGTCACCCATCCTGGCTGACCCGGACCAGACCGCGGCCATCGGCGTCACCCTTCAGCATCAGTTTTGCATCGTTTCCGGGGGGCCGGGCACCGGTAAAACCGCCGTCATGGTCAATCTCCTGCGCGCTTTGACCCAGGCCGGAATCGAACCGCGGGACATCGCCCTGGCCGCCCCCACCGGCCGCGCCGCCCAGCGGATGTCCGAAACCCTGGCCACTCTGATCGAGGGGGTGCGCCAACCCTGGCCACAGGATAACGTCCTGGCCAGCCTGCAGGCCGCCACTCTGCACAAACTGCTCGGCTACCGCAGTGGCCGGCACGATTTCCTTTATGATGCCGATTATCCACTGCCCTTTGCCGCCGTGGTCATCGATGAAGCTTCCATGGTGGATGTGGTTATGATGGCGCGACTGGTGGAAGCTGTAGACCGACGCGCCACCCGCTTGGTTCTGATCGGCGACAAGGATCAGCTGCCCTCGGTGGAGGCCGGAGCAGTTTTTGCCCAGCTTATGCCGGCTGTTGATGAGGGCACTCTTTTGAGTGCTCGGCAGGTGACCCTGCGGCACAGCTACCGTGCAGGACGGCAACTTCAGGCCCTGGCTGAAAGGGTCAACTGCGGCGAGCTGCCACCGCAGGACCCCGTTCGCTTTTCAGCCGCCATCACGCCTGGCGATGATTGCTGGTACCGGGTCAGCCCGGCCCCGCGGCAACATTGGCCTGTCCTGTTAGAACAGTGGGGTACGCGCCATTATCTCAAAGGCCAGCCCGGCGCACAGTCCTATGCCGACCTAATCGCCGAAAGCGCTGACCGTTCGCCAGCGCAGCTTGTCGCCGATGGGGAGGGCCGCCGCCTTTTGGACCAGATTTTCACGAGGTCACAGGCCGCCAAAATATTGACCGTCGTTCGCCGCGGCCCCCACGGCAGTGAGTGGATCAACGCCCATTTGGCGCGCACCCTTGCAGCTAAGCTTGGTCAAACCCGCGCTGAGGGGCAACTCTTTAATGGGGCACCCGTCATCTGCAGCCGTAACGATTACCGCCGAGGCCTTTTCAACGGCGAGATGGGCGTGGTGCTGCGTCATGAGGATTCTGCTTACGCATACTTCAAGCGAGCCGACGGATACCGCTATTTTGCCGTGGTACAAATGCCCTTTTGGGAGCCCGCCCTGGCCATTACCGTTCACAAGAGCCAGGGTTCCGAGTTCGACCAGATCCTGCTAGTGCTTCCAGAAGAACCCCACTACCGGCTTTTAACGCGCGAGATCCTTTACACCGGCATCACGCGCGCGCGGCGTCAGGTCACCATTTACGGGAGGGAAAAGACCCTTCAGGCCGCCCTGCAAAACCGCCTGAGACGCCATGCGGGCCGCATGAGTGGCATGTTCTCATCTGTTAATGCACTGCACTCGGTCGAAAGCCAAACGGGCCGTAAAGAATAGGGGGCGGCATGCACCAACCTCACCTAAATGGTTGAAGGACAGTTCAGTCGTGTGCCCAAGTCCTGTGCTATTGCGCTTCGATTTGCTTGAGTGTCTCTTGAACGATCTTCGCCCACAGATCGTACCCCTTGTCTGAGAGATGCAAGCCGTCTTCCACAAACAGGTCTTTCGATGGCGGCTGGCCGGGTCTCTTGGCCGAATTAAGCATGGGCGTCGCAATGTCGATGTACCAGATATTCTTGTTGTCTGCCGCAACTTCGATCAAATGGGCGTTGAGTTTTTCCTGTATTGGCCGCCGGTTCCAACGAGCGACGGACGGTTTGGGTGGAATGAAAGCGATCGATGTTCCGGGCAATTGCTCGGACACGCGCCGGATAAATTCATCGAACCTCTTGGTGACCGCTTCCACATCATCACTGCGTGCCAGATCGTTGTCTCCTTCATACACGACGATGATAGATGGTTTGTATGGGGTGACAATCTCGTCGAAATAGTACAACAACCACTGCATTGTCGAACCGCCAAAGCCACGACCGATTACCTCTCGTTTTCGAAAGTCTTTCTCCAATCTCGGATGCCATTCTCGAATGGACGAACTACCAACGAAAAGTATTGCGCCCTCCGGCGGCATCTTGGCGGAATCCGCCGCCTTGAATTGGTCGATTTCCGAGCGCAATCGCCGTGATTCCTCGGCCGCTTGGTCTCGAGCGCAGGCGGCAACGACAACGGCGATTACGAACAACACGAAAATACCTCGCTGGGTATCGAGCATATGAAACGGGGTTGTCGCAAATTTAAGCGATCGATCGAACATTAGTTATTCCCTTCCAAGGTGTCTCGCACGGGTGTCTGCTAACCCGGCTTCTTCAGGTACGCCAAATAGTTCACCTTCAAGTCACCCCCCAGCCAGTAGCGCCGCGTAAAGGGATTGTACTGTAATCCGCTGGAACCGGCCGGCACGAGTGCTGCCTTCAACGCCCACGCTTTCAGCTCACTGGGTTTGATGAAGTGTGACCATCGGTGCGTGCCGACAGGCAGCAGCCTCAACACATATTCGGCGCCGATGATGGCAAAGAGGAATGATTTAAAGGTGCGGTTTAACGTGGCGAAAAAGAGGTCACCGCCCGGGCACGTTAGGCGGCTGCAGGCGGCCACCACCGAACAGGGGTCAGGGACGTGCTCGAGAAGTTCCATGCAGACCACCACATCAAACTGCGCCGGCTCGCCCGCGGCCAAATGCTCGACCGTGCTGTTGCGGTAGGTGATCGCCAGTTGCGACTGGCTGGCATGTTGACCAGCCGCTGCCAGCACCCGGGGGGCCATGTCGATCCCGGTCACCTGCGCACCGGCGTGGGCCATCGCTTCGCTGAGCAGGCCCACGCCGCAAGCCACATCGAGCACGCGCCGACCGGCCAAGTCGAGGCGGTCGGTGATAAATTTTACCCGTAGCGGGTTGATGTCGTGCAGGGACTTGTAAACCCCTTTGGGGTTCCACCAATCGGCGGCTACGCCGTCAAACTTGGCAATTTCGGCCCGGTCCAGGTTCTGCTCACGGCCGCGCCCCTGGACGCCCATGGGGCTCATTGAGCGAAAAAATCTTTTGTGGCGGCCACCATGCGGTCGATGTCGGCCCGCGAGACGTCAATATGAGTCACCAACCGAAAACCCGCCCGCCCGCTGATTAAAATACCGCGCGTTTTCAGGTAGCGTTGCAGATCCGCAGTTCGTTGGGGCGGATCGACGGTGACAAACACCATGTTAGTCTGCAGCGCGGCACGGTCGATGATCACCTCGTCTATGTCGGCCAGCCCCTCGGCCAGCGCGGCGGCATTGGCATGATCGTCAGCCAAGCGTTCCACGTGATGGGTCATAGCATGGAACCCGGCGGCGGCCAGAATGCCCGCCTGCCGCATACCGCCCCCTAAGACCTTGCGCCAGCGATGGGCCTCCTCAATCATGTCCTTTGAGCCGCACAGCAGCGACCCCACCGGCGCGCCAAGTCCCTTGGACAAACAAAACGAGACCGTGTCGAAGTGACGCGTAATCGCGTCGGCCCCGCAGCCCAGCTTCACCGCGGCATTGAATAACCTGGCGCCGTCCAGGTGCGTCGCCAGTCCGTGTTGGCTTGCAAAGGCCGGAACCGTCTCCAGGTAGGCCATGGGCAGCACTTTACTGTTGTGGGTGTTTTCCAGACACAGCAGGCGTGTGCGCGCAAAGTGCACATCGAGCGGTTTGATCTTCAGGGTCGCCTTGTTGAGATCGAGCGTGCCGTCCGGCTCGAAATCGAGCGGCTGGGGCTGAACGCTGCCCAGCACGGCCGCTCCGCCGCCCTCGAATTTATAGGTGTGGGCCTCCTGGCCGACGATGTACTCATCACCGCGCTGACAGTGACTCATCACCGCTAGCAGGTTGCTTTGGGTGCCGCTGGGGGTAAAGAGAGCCGCCTCCTTGCCGAGCATCTCGGCGGCGGTGGCCTGGAGCCGATTGACCGTGGGGTCCTCGCCGTAAACGTCGTCGCCCACCGACGCGGCGCTCATGGCCGCGCGCATGGCCAAGGTGGGCTGGGTTACCGTATCGCTGCGAAGGTCGATGGTGCGCATTGCTGAAGTTCCTCGACATATCGGGTTGCATGATTGTAAATGAAAAATCAATTTGGCTCTTTTGACCCAACCGTTAAGGCTTTACCAGAGCCGGCGCGGCAGCGCAAGCCGGGCATGTCGGCGCCCGCCGCACCTGTGGGCCGCCAGTAAAGCAACATCGCTTGACGTGGCAACCGCTCTATTTTACGATAACAATTGACGGCAGGCAGCCGTGCGGCGCGGGATTTTGAACCTGACAGTATCCCCCTGATCGATAGATCGTTTTCCGGTCAACCATCTTATTAGGAAAGGAGTGATCCGATATGAGCGTTTCCTCGTTTAGTGCCATGGAACTGTTTGATTGGCTTTGCGACCCCGCCAAGATCGATTTTCTGCTGCTGGATGTGCGCAACGACGTGGAATTCGGCCGCTTTAAGGTGGAAGGGCCCTTTGCTTTCGAGATGGTCAACGTGCCCTATATGGAGTTCATCGAGCATGAAGAAGAAAGCGTGGCCAGGGTCCCCAAACGCGACAAGATCCGCATCGTCTGCGCCAAAGAAGGCTCCTCCAGGTTTGTGGGCGAGATTCTGGTAAACCACGGCTTTAGGACGTGGCCAACCTGCTGGTGGGCATCAAGGCCTGGGGCAACCTGCTGGCGCCGATCAAGGTGGCCGAGACCGGCACCTAGGGCCTCTACCAGTTCAGGCGCCCGGGCAAAGCTTCCTGCAGCTACGGGCTGACCTGCGGCAAGGAGATGATGGTCTTCGATCCGGCCAAGAACATCGCCGCCTACCAGCGCTTTGCCGACGAGCGCGGCCTGGCCATCATCCGGACCTTCGAGACCCACCGCCAGGCGGACTACATCTCCGGCAGCCCGGTGCTCAACAAAGCCGTCCGGGGCCGAGATCATCGCGCCCACGGGCGATTTCGAGGAGGCGCGCTTTCGACTACACCCCGGCCGTGGACGGCGAACCGATCGCCTTCAGCCAGGCGGGGCCCGCGGTGCGCATCGTGCACACCCCCGGCCACACCCCGGGCAGCACCTGCTACCTGATCGACAACCGCTATCTCATCACCGGCGACACGGTTTTTATTTTCAGCATCGGCCGGCCCGACCTGGGCGGCATGGCCGAAGCCTGGTCCAAGATGCTGTTTGATACCATTCAGAACAAGCTTCTCAAGCTGGACGACGCCACCGTCTCTTGCCCGGCCACTACATGGACTGGAAAGAGGCCAACGAGGACCTGATCTTCGCCGAAACCATCGGCAAGATCATAGAGATCAACCAGGAGATTTACAACATCGACACGGAAGCCGATTTTTATCAATACATCAAGGCCAATATGCGCAAACAGCCCGAGGAGTATGCCAAGATCCGGGAGATCAACGCCGGCCTGATCGAGGTCGACCCCGAAGAACAGGACATCATGGACCTGGGCAAAAACGAGTGCGCCGCCAGCGCAATGGCACAAAGCTAATAAGCGCGCACCGGATATCTCGTCACCAGGACGCATAATAAAATCGGGCCGCAGAACTGACTGTTCTGCGGCCCGATTTTTAACACAAGCCTAACGATCGGCCACACACAAGGTGGTCGCCCGTCTCCCCATCCGCCCTAAAACCGGTAGGACAATCCGAATTCTATGCTGTCCTCGCTCAACGTCGACTCTATTTCCACTGGCATCCCGTATAGATCAGTACCTGTTTCCGATACCGATTTCTCAAAAGCGCGCACGTAACCGGCATGGATGCTGAGACGATCGGTGAAGT
>CAWANO010000011.1:0-14598 GCA_963783425.1 uncultured delta proteobacterium | reverse complement strand
GACCGGTTTGAGGGAGAGAAGTAGGACTGCAAGCTATGTCTGGAAGGCCGGCCGGCCTTGAGCGTTACGTTTCCCGTGTTTTTCATGATTGGCGCTGACGCCCCAGCTCATAGGCCACCGCTCCCAGAACGGTCAATACCATGAAGATCAGCGCCAAAGCGTTCATGGCCGGACTGATGAATTGGCGCAGCTTTGTACCGATGTAGATGGGCAGCGTCTGCTCGAACCCGATGGCAAAGAGGGTGGTATTGTAGTTTTCGAAAGATTGCATGAATGCCAGCGCAGCGGCGGTTATCAGGGCCGGTCGTAAAAAGGGCAACGTAATTTTCACAAACACCTGCCGGTGCGAGGCCCCCAGATCAAAAGCCGCATCCTCCAAGGTACGGTCGAAACGCTGGGCCCGAGCCATGATCAGCAGCATACAATAGCCGCTGATAAATGTGGCCTGCGCCACCACGGCAGTGGCCAAACCGCCGCCCAGGTGAAACGCGCGGTCCCAGAACAGAAAGGTCGATATGCCCAAAATGATTCCCGGAGTTAGAATCGGTGACACCAGCAGCGCATATAACCCGTCTCGTCCTTTAAACTTCAGCCGTGTTAGCAGCAGG
Organism: uncultured delta proteobacterium; assembly: GCA_963783425.1. Classification (GTDB taxonomy): domain Bacteria; phylum Desulfobacterota; class Desulfobacteria; order Desulfobacterales; family QNYZ01; genus CAWANO01. The sequence goes on along the minus strand of CAWANO010000011.1, from coordinate 13,990 downwards.
GAAGCCCCCAAACCGATGGGCACGGCGATCAACACAACAAAGAACGCCACCACAAGACTGTTCCACAGGGCCGCCCACATCCGTTGATCGCTAAACAACTCGCCAAACCATACCAACGTAAAACCCTGCCAGGGTTTCACCTGAGGGATAGCACTGCGGTTGAAGGCCACCGCGCCCATAAAGATCAACGGCAAGAAAAGATAGATGAAAAACATCACCAGGTAGGCGCCGGTGAGAATCTTGATGATGATCTCAGATCTCAACGTGTCAGATCCTTGAGGCCCACCCGAAACAGGCGCAGCATTACCATGATGAATCCCAGGCACAGCAAGGCCAGCACCATGGCATAGGCTGCGCCTTGGTTCCAGTTGGCCGTTTCGAAATTGGTGTAGATGATTTGGGTAAACCAGAAACTACTGGGACTTCCCAGAAGCTGCGGGGCGGCAATTGATCCGGCTGCCAACATAAAGGTCATGATGCATCCTACAGCAATGCCGGGCTTGGCGTGCGGAATTACGATGCGCCAGTGAATACGAAGCCACGAGGCCCCCAAATCGCGCGCGCCGTCAATTTGGTTGCGATCCAGGCTTTCAATGGCATTGTAGAGCGGAAACACCATGAACAGAATGTAGGCATAGGCCATGCCCAGGATAACCGCTCCGTTTCCAGCCCGAAAATTGACCGGGTTGTCAACCAGCCCAATGAACATAAGCGCCTGGTTAAGTACACCCTTGTCAGCGAGAATGAGCTGCCAAGCAAACAATCGCAGCAATTCATTGATCCAATATGGGACGATCAGGCCCACCATCAACCAACCGAATCTTGCGCCCTGGGCCACTTTGGCCAGATAGTAGGAGATGGGGTAGCAGATCAACAGGGCCACCGTGGTGACAACCACGCTCGACCAGATCGTCTTTAAAAATATGGTGCGGTGCAGGGGGGTCGACAGCAGCAAAATATAGTTCTTCAGCGTGTATACATCTTGCTCCCCTCCAATCTCCCTCAGCGGCAGCAGTGGGCGTAGAGAGAAGTCGAGCATGATCAATTGAGGAACCAGGATCATGAACAACAGCCAGACGCCCACCGTTACCATGATAAAGCTGATGCCAATGACACCGAAGCTACGCTTGGCATCCTGCCACAAGTTATACACGAGAGTCCCTGCTGTAAGGTAAAAAGCGCGTGTTGGCTGCGGCAAAACAAACCTGCAGCTCCTTCGAGACCGCGGGCGCCCTCGTGCTGCCGTCGTTGTTGAGCCGCATCACCAGACGCTGATGACCGCAACGCAGAAACACGGTGGTGTGGGCGCCCTCGAAACTAAGGTTTTCGGCCCGGCAGGTAACGATGTTCTCCCAACCGGCCGCTGTAACGGCCAACGTCATGGCTTCGGGCCGCACAAAGGCCAGCACCTTTTCACCCGGTCCAAGGCCGTGTGGGTTGCAACCCTTCAAGCGCCCAACGCTGGCTGCCGCCATGGCCATCTCCCCTTTGACTTCGCGAATGGTGGCGGCGATTGCATTGTTTTCACCGACGAAGTCGGCCACGAAAGTGCTATCGGGCTGATTGTAGAGCTGCGTGGCGGTACCCACCTGCAAAAGCGTACCGTGGTCCGACAGCACCCCGATACGGTCCGACATGGTCAGGGCCTCACCCTGGTCATGAGTAATGTAGATAAAGGTAACACCGGTGCGCCGCTGGATCTTGCGCAGCTCCGCGCGCATGTGCTGCCGCAATTTCAAATCCAGCGCCGAAAGCGGCTCGTCGAGGAGCAATACCGAAGGCTCCACCGCCAACCCGCGGGCAATGGCCACCCGCTGGCGCTGTCCGCCTGAAAGATCGTCCACGCGCTTGTCTTCCAGACCGGGCAAATCAACCAGCGCCAGAAGCTCGCCGGCCCGCTGGCGCCGCTTAGCCCTGGAGACACCACGCACCTCCAGGCCAAAGCTGATATTCTCGGCCACGGACATCAGCGGAAACAGGGCCAGATTCTGAAACACCAGTGCCGTAGGGCGCCGATTGGGCGCAATCCCGCGCATCTGCTTTCCGTCGATCAGCACCTGTCCCGCGGTGGGCTCAATAAACCCCGATATTAGACGCAACAGGGTGGTTTTTCCACACCCAGAAGGTCCCAGGAAGCTGAAGAACTCACCGGCGCCGATATGGACATCAATATCCTTAACCGCATCACTTCCGCTTCCGGGATAACGCATGGTCACATGCGCCATCCGAATATCGTGCCCTCTGGCTTCAATCATGAAAAACCTTTGCCATGCAATCTAGCGGGTGTGCCTCACCTTTGTAGACCAAAGGATGATCGCTGATCTGCACGTTATCGCTGGTGTTAAATTCCTACGGGTAAAAGCACCAGAAGTGGTTTCAAAACTTTGCATCAAGTTCAAGGGCAAGGCGCCGGCCGACAAAAATTCTTTCAAAAGATGCGAACCCTTTCAGGTGGCCCGCAAGGCCATCATCAAGCTTCAGATAGAGGTTTGAAACTGTCTCTATCCAATATTTTGTCTTAGCAGCCTGTTTAAGCGGCCTGAAACTTATCCCGATATTCGGTGCGCGCCGGCACGAACCAAGTGGGCTCGTTGGGATACCACCACAGGGTTTCTAAGGCATTTTCGGGATACGCTTCGGCAAAAACCTTCTTGGTCGCATCGTCCAGCAAATCCGCGGCACCTTTGACCACACTGTTGTATCCGGTGGACTTGGCCATTATCGCACCCGCCTCGGGCGTATAGGCCCAGTTGATAAAGGCGTAAGCCTGCTCGAGGTTCTCCGCGTTTTTGACGATGCTCACCGAGTCGACCCAGGTCATGGCGCCTTCCTTAGGCGCCATGTATGAAACGGGCTTGCCCTCCTTTTTCATGGTCATGATCGGCCCGTCCCAGGTCTGGCCGATGACACAGCCGTTTTGCAAAAAGGCCAGCTGATGATCCTGAGCGTTGTTCCAGAACATTTTGATGTTCTTCTTTCGATCGATCAGAAACTTGAAGATTTCATCATATACCTTACGCATTTTGCTCTTCGGTCTCATAGGTGTCGTACATACGGTTCGAGGGCACCTGGCCGATGGCATCCAGATAAAGCCCGGCACCAATAAATACCGAGTGGGGTCGACAGGTCACCTTCTGGGTGAACTCAGGTTCCCATATAGTGCCAAAAGAAAGCTCACCGTATTTAAAATCCATTTCGTCGGTGTTACAGGCGCATGGCTTCAGTACCCCAGTCGTAGGGAAGACCGACGCGTTTGCCATGGATGACACCGCCCAGCTTTTCCGAATTTTCATAAAAGATGGGATCATGGTTTTTAGGTTGGGAATTTTGCCTTCGTCGATCTGCCTGATAGAGTTCGAATTCCATGTGCAGCTGCACTTCGGTAATCGAAGGTTGGGCGATGTCGAAACCGTTGGCTCGGGCTGCTCGCAGTTTGTTCATACACTCCTGGTTGGAGCTGTAGTTGGTCACCTTGACCTTGATGCCGGTGGCTTTTTCGAAGGCCTCGATCACCTCGGTCTTGGAGTAATCGGGCCAGGTAAAGAGTTTCAGCTCACCGGATGTGGACCGCGCATCTTTGATAAACCAGGGGCCGACGGTGGCGGTAGCGAAGATTGCGCCACCCGCCACGGCGGAACTCTTGATGAACTGGCGACGATTAATGCGTTTGAATTGGGGCGAAGATGAATTGGACAGAGGGGTCTGCTTTTTCATTGGCATGCTCCTTTAATGGGTAAAGATGACTCAATCCGAGCTTCATAAAAGCGCAGAAGGTCCAACACATGCCAATGATTGCGTTAACTGGGTGTTAGCGCAAAGTTAAAATTTGATAAATTCTGCTCGCCTGATTGCCAATAATCGAAATCTAACATAGCGCTAACCCCTCTCTAACCACCCCCTTCTATCGTGCCGATTCATGGTTGTTGATCGGCATCATTTTCATGCCTTCAAGAAAGATTTATACCAAGCTGGATGTCATGCTGAAACTCGAAAAACTTTGCAAACACTTCGGGAGTGTCAAGGCTGTCGACAAGGTACACCTGTCGATCGAGTCGGGTCAGATGGTGGGTATCATCGGCCGCTCGGGTGCTGGGAAATCCACACTGTTACGTTTGATCAATCGTCTCATTGATCCCAGCGCGGGGCGTATCCAATACAACGGAGCCGATATCAGTAATTTGAAAAACCGCGGGCTGCTGCAGTGGCGGGTACGTTGCGCCATGATCTTTCAGCAGTTCAACCTGGTTCACCGACTGGATGTGCTCACCAATGTGCTGGTTGGCCGCCTGGGGTATCACCGCACCTTGCCCACCTTGTTCAAGCTCTTTTCCAAAAATGAAAAAGCCATGGCCATCGAAGCATTGGAAATGCTCGACATGACGGCCACGGCCTTGCAGCGCGCGGACACCCTTTCCGGCGGCCAGCAACAGCGGGTGGCCATCGCCCGCGCGCTCGTGCAAGAACCAGAAATCATGTTGGCCGATGAACCCATCGCCTCCCTTGACCCTCACAATGCCACCAAGGTGATGGATGCCCTTAGATCGATCAACCGGGATATGGGCATCACCGTGATCTGCAACCTGCACCATCTGAACACGGCCCGCAGCTACTGCGATCGTATCATCGGCATGCACGCCGGCCGCGTGGTATTCGACGGCGCAGCGCCCGAACTGACAACCGAAAGAGCCATCGAGGTGTATGGCACCGAAACCGATAGTGAAGAACTTAAGCAGGCCCTGGGAGAGACATCCCTGCCGCCGATGCGCTATCGGGAGGTTGCCGCCGTGATCTAGTAATCCATTAACCCAGATAGTCACACGAATCTTTGAAAAAAAGGAGCCATTAATGAAAAACAGCCTCAAAAACCTGCTACAGTCAATCATCGTTCTATGCTTGATCATTGGTAGTGCCGGACCGGCCCTGACGGCCGATTGGCGCGATGACTATCCCAAAGTTACCCTGGGGGTCATTACCGAGGAAAACGCCGAAGATCGCGCCAAGCGTTGGACGCCTTTTCAGAATTATCTCGCCAACGCCCTGGGGGTGGAGATCGAATGGCGCGAGGCCAGCGACTACGCCGGCGTCATCGAGGCCCTGAAAGCCAAAAAAATCGAGTTGGCCTGGTTCGGCCCTGCCTCCTTCGCCCGCTCCTGGATTGTCACCGACGGCCAGGCGGTCCCATTGGCCGCCGAGATCGACAAAGACGGTGGCTTTGGCTACTTCGGCGTGATCATTGTAAAAAACGACAGTCCTTACAAGTCCGTGGAAGACCTCAAAGGCAAACGCTTTGGTTTTGCAGACCCCAACTCCACTTCCGGTTATCAGGCACCCAACTTCTTCCTGCGCGAAGCCGGCATCAATCCGGATGAATTTTTCGGAAGCACTACGTTTTCCGGCAGCCATGAAAACAGTGTAAAAATGCTCTACGACGGCCAGTTCGACGCGGTGGCCACTTGGTGGACCAATGAGAAAAAGTCCAACATGAGCCGCATGGAGGAAAAAGGTATGATCGATGCGGGCGGATACCGCATCATCTGGAAATCCCCGCGCCTGCCTTCAGATCCGTTCACCGTGCCGGCCTGGCTACCCGAACAGATGCAAAGGATATTCAGACCGTACTGCTTGAAATGCCTCAAAAAGATCCAGCCGCTTTCGAGGCCCTCATGGGCGGCTCCCAGGGGTTCCAGGCGGTAACCGTTGATGATTATCAACCCGTGATTCCATTTGTAAAAGCCAACCTGGAAAACCGCAAGGAATAGTTGAGAAATGGCCCCGAGGTTTCGCCGACCAAACGCCTTCCGAAACCTTGGGGTCTTTTTCAAACCGTGACCACCTTGACCACCATCCCTTCTACCCGCAACCGTCCGGCCTATTCATCATTCCTTCAGGCCGAAAAGGCTTTGAAACGCACCCGCCGCCGTCAGCAACTCCTCTTTTTATCCCTCTTTAGTTTGATGACCGCCTTTTCGATCTATGTCGGTGAGGTCGATCTTAAGGAGTTTTTCGAAGGCCTGCCCTCGTTTTTCAATTACTTTAAAGACACCATACCCGAGATCAGCGCCGGCAGCATTACCAGCGACATTGCCGACTGGTATTGGGGTATCGACAAGTGGCTGGGTTACCTGTGGGACACTGTGCTGATCGCTTTTCTGGCCACCCTTTTCGGCTTCACCGGAGCATTTGTGCTCTGTTTCCCCGCATCCCGCAACCTCAACAGCAACCGCTGGACCTATTTTATCAGCCGCCGCCTGACCGAGTTCTGTCGATCGGTACCCGAGCTGGTCTTTGCGCTCATTTTTGTTTTCTCATTCGGCATCGGTCCTTTACCAGGAGTGCTAGCCATCGCGCTGCACAGCTGCGGCGCTCTCGGCAAACTCTTTTCGGAAGTCAACGAGAACATCGACATGGGCGTCGGTGAGGGGGTGACCGCCTCGGGCGGCAATTGGGCGCAGCGCATCCGTTTCGCTGTGGTACCTCAGGTACTTCCCAACTACATGAGCTACACCCTGTTGCGCTTCGAAATCAATGTGCGGGCCGCATCGGTGGTCGGCTTCGTCGGGGCCGGCGGCATCGGACAGGAGTTGATGACGGCCATCCGCCAATTCATCTACACCGATGTCAGCGCCATCGTTCTGTTACTGGTCGTGACGGTGGTACTGATCGACATTACCTGCGAGAAATTGCGTCATCGCTTTATCGGCACGGTGGGGGTGGTATGAGCCACCCAATCAGGACCCGCCGCGAAGCAGAGATCGCGACGCTTTACCCCCAGATCTTCAGTAAATCTTGGCGTCAGCGCCTGACCGCTGCCACGATAGCATTGGCTGTTACGTTCTTTGCCGTCTATTGCCTGATGACACTGGGATTTTTCGATTTCGAGCGCATCAAGACCGGATTTGGCAAGCTGTTTGGCGTGCTGCGTTTCATGTTGCCACCGGCCAGCCATGGCCGCACCTGGGTCTTTGTACAGGCAATCCTCGAAACCCTGGGCATGGCCTTTTTAGGCACACTGCTGGCCTCTTTGGCCTCTGTACCGTTGGGATTTCTGGGGGCCAAAAATGTGATCGGTAACCCTATTTTTCACTTTGGACTGCGGCGCTTCGTCGATTTTCTGCGCGGCGTTGATGCCCTGATTTGGGCGCTGGTCTGGATCAACGTTGTCGGGTTGGGGCCCTTTGCCGGTATCCTCGCCATTGCCGTCAGCAATACCGGCGAGCTGGCCAAACTGTTCTCAGAAGCCATCGAGAATATCGATCGTAAGCAAATGGAAGGCGTGCGCGCTGCCGGCGCCAATGCCATCCAGACCATGGTGTATGCCGTCTGGCCGCAGGTATTTCCGGTGATGCTCTCCAACTCACTTTACTACTTTGAATCCAATACCCGCTCGGCCACCATCCTGGGGATTGTCGGGGCCGGCGGCATCGGATTGCAGCTGGCCGATCGCATCCGCGTTATGGCCTGGGATCAAGTGTCGCTTTTGATCATCATGATTTTAGTCACCGTTTACGGTATCGATTTTATCTCCGGTTGCATTCGACAGCGTTTCATCAATGCGCCTCGATCGACCTGACTTCTATAAAAGAGTCTTTTTGGACCTTTTTTAAAACCACCCCACAACACATAGGATGCACGATGCCACCAATAAAAATGGTCATGTTCGACCTCTCGGGAACCACGGTAGCGGGCGACACCGCCGTCCGCGATTGTATCCATCGGGCAGCCCGTGAGTTTGGCCTCGAGGTAACACCTGATGAAATCCTGTACCATATGGGCACCAACAAAATTCACCTGTTTCAATTCCTTATTGCTCGATCCCGCGGACAACGCATGGATATCAGGGATTTTGAACAGAACCCCGACCCTTCCACACTTGGGTCAGCCGAGCAGCTTTTCGAGCGCTATGAATCCCTTATGATCGATTACTACCGAACCAGTGTGAAAGAAATTCCCGGTGCAGCAGCCACCTTTGGCTGGTGCCACGAGCATGACATCAAGGTCGCCACCGATACCGGCTTTCATGGTGCAATCAGCGAGGCGGTCATGGAGGAACTGGGATGGCTGCGTGACGGTCTGGTGGACATTGCGGTTCATGTGGAATGCATCCCCGGCGGCCGCGGCCGACCGGCGCCCTATATGATCTTTTACGCCATGGAGAAACTGAATATTACCAGCGTGCACGACGTCATCAAAGTGGGCGATACGCCGGCCGACATGCTCGAAGGGCACAACGCCGGATGCCGCGGTGTGGTCGGCGTCTTGAGCGGCCCAAGACCGGTCAGCGCCTGGGGCAGATACCGTCACACCCATGTGATCGATAGCGTGAAGGATTTGCCTGAACTGATCCGGTCCGAATTCAAATGAGACCTGCTACTGCTCGTGCCGCTGTGATGCTAAATCCAAGGCATCCATTAAAAATTGTGCACTACCCCCTGCCGACCGTTGCCCCAGGCTGCTTGCTGGTGAAGGTGTCCTGTTGCACCATTTGCGGGTCCGATGTCCATACCTGGTTGGGGCGTCGCGCCTCGCGGTTACCCACCATTTTAGGCCATGAAATCGTCGGCACCATTGCCGAAATGGGGGCCGGTGTTCACGCAGACGCCGGTGACAAGCCCCTTAGCGTCGGTGACCGCATTACCTGGACCATCATGGACAGTTGCGGCCAGTGCTATTTTTGCCGCCAGAAGGGTCTGCCCATGAAATGTCGCCATCTAAAAAAATACGGGCACGCCGCTTGCGCCGACCCACCCCACTTTACGGGAGGTTTTGCCGAATACTGCTACCTGACGCCCGGTACCGGGGTCATCAAGCTGCCCGACACGATCAATGACCTGCAGGCAGCACCGGCCAATTGTGTCCTGGCCACCGTGGTGGCGGGTTGGGAAATGGCCGCCCTCAAACCGTTCGATAATGTCCTCATCTTAGGTGCAGGCGCATTGGGAATCTATGCGGCGGCCTTGGCCGCTTTCTACGGCTGCCACAAAATCATCGCGATCGACCAGCGTGATCGGCGGCTGGAATTCATTCGCTCCTTCGGCGCCACCGATACCCTCAACGTTCACCACATGGACACAACTAACCTGGTCCGAGAAGTAAAAAAATTGACCCATGGATTGGGTGCCGACAGCGCCCTCGAAGTGGCCGGGTCGGCTGATTTGATTCCCACCGGCCTTAAATGCCTACGCACCGGTGGACGGCTGGTGGAGATCGGCAACTCCTTTCCCGATGCCCGCTTCAGTTATGATGCCTGTGACTTGGTGTGGCGTCGTCTTACCCTGACCGGTTTGCACAATTACGACACCAAGCACCTGCAGATGGCGGTCGATTTCCTCGATTCCGCCAAGAACCGCTTTTGTTTCGAAAATCTGGTGACTCACCGGTTTCAGTTACAAGAGGTCAATGCCGCGCTCGAAAAAGCCGCCAGTGGAGCGGCAATACGTGTAGCGCTACTGCCCTGATCCGCTATTACCCAAGGAGTCAAGCAATGACGATATTCGACCTGACCCAGACCTATAACGGCCCGCTTCAGGCAGTTGTGTTGGATTGGGCCGGCACGTTGGTCGATTACGGCTGTTTAGGTCCCGCCGCTGTTTTTGTCCGCGCTTTCGCAGAGTTTGACATCGTCATAACAGTGGCCGAGGCGCGCCAATTCATGGGCTTTGCCAAGCGCGACCATGTTCGCGCCATCTGCGGCCTTGATACGGTCCAGCACCAGTGGCGCAAGCAGCACGGGCACCCTCCCGACGAAAAAGCCATAACGGCTCTATATGAAATCACCGAACCGATGATGATATCGGCCATCGAAAACCACTGCGAATTGATCCCCGGCGCGAAGAGTACCATCGCCCGCTGGCGGCGGAGGGGGTTGCGCATCGGATCCACCACTGGATATACCGCGCCGATGATGGCAATTTTGCGCCAAAAGGCCCTTGAACAGGGATTTACCCCTGACGCTGTTGTGTGTGCCTCGGATGTTCCCGCCGGACGCCCCTACCCCTGGATGGCTTATCTGAACGCCATCCGCCTGCAGATCCACCCTTTGCACGCCTGCGTCAAAGTCGGCGATACCGTCAGCGATATCCAGGAAGGACTCAACGCCGGCATGTGGACCATCGGTTTGACACAGTCAGGCAATGAACTGGGCCTGAGTTTAGCCGAGGTCGAAGCCCTGCCCGATGACCGCTTGTCCGAGCAGCTTTCGACTATTGAAGACCGCTATCGCGAGGCCGGCGCCCATTACGTGGCTCGCGGTATTTGGGCCTGTGACCCCATTATCAACGACATCAAAGCGCGCCTGCGGGGCGGGGAACATCCGCTATGCCCCTAGATTCGCACCAGCCAGCATCCATCGATCTTTCCGAGGGTGACAGCAATCTATCACCCCACCGGCGCCGCTGGGCGGAAAGAACCATTGACGACGAAACACGAGACTGGCTCAAACGCGATGCCGACATATTCGTGCACCAGAGCCTCTCTTCACCCTGCTTGAATGCACTGTCTCACTGCACGGGCAGCCACATTGTCGATCTTCAAGGGCGGCGCTACCTCGATTTTCACGGCAACAGCGTGCACCAAGTCGGCTTCGCCCATCCTGATGTAATTGCGGCAGTAAAAAATCAGCTGGGGCAGCTCTCCTTTTGTACCCGTCGTTACACCAACCGGGCGGCTGTAGAACTGGCCGAAAAAATTGTAGCCATTAGCCCCGCACCGCTGGGCAAAATGCTGTTTGCCCCCGGCGGCACAATTGCCGTCGGCATGGCCTTGAAAACGGCCCGCGCCGTAACAGGCCGTTTTAAAACCATCTCCATGTGGGATGCCTTCCACGGCGCATCCCTGGACGCCATGTCCATCAGCGGCGAGACCATGTTTCGCAAAGGTGTCGGCCCATTGCTGACAGGAGCGCAGCTGGTGCCGCCGGCCGAACCCTACCGCTGCATCTGGGACCCAGTGGGCCGATGCGATGCCTGTGATCTCAAGTGCGCCCGTTACATCGAATATGTGCTGGAAAAAGAGGGCGATGTGGCAGCGCTAATCGCCGAACCCATTCGCAACACCGCCGTCAACCCGCCGCCGCCGGGCTACTGGCAGGCGGTTCGCGATGCCTGCCATCGCCACGGGGCGCTTCTGATTTTCGACGAAACCGCGGTTTGCCTGGGACGAACCGGTCACATGTTCGCCAGTGAAACCGTTGCGGTGACGCCGGACATCATCACCCTGGGCAAAGGTCTCGGTGGCGGCGTGATTCCCCTGGCGGCCATGGTGGTGCGCGAAGACTTGGCCGATTTCCCGGAAAAAGCGATCGGGCACTACACCCATGAAAAAAACCCCCTGGGCACCGCCGCCGGATTGGCCGTTATCAAGGTTTTGGAAAATGAACAACTGCCCGGCCGCGCAGCAGCGTTAGGGCGCTACAGCCTCCAACGCCTTCAGGAGATGCGCACCCGTCATCCACTGATCGGCGATTTTCGTGGAGTCGGCTTGGTGATGGGCATCGAGCTGGTTCAAGACCGCCATACAAAACTTCGGGCCGTCGATGAAGCCGATCGCCTCATGTATGCCTGTTTGGAGCGCGGCTTGAGCTTTAAGACATCCCAGGGCAATGTGATTCCACTCTCGCCGCCCTTGACCGTCACCGAAGAAGAGCTCGACCGGGCGCTTGACATCATTGACGACGCCCTGACAGAAATCGAAACCTGAAACCGGTAGAAAGATCCCCACCACTATGAAAGACAGCCAGATACCGAGCAACCCCTATCTGCTGCTCACGCCCGGCCCTCTCAGCACCACTGCGTCAGTCAAAGCCGTCATGCTGCGGGACTGGTGCACCTGGGATGACGACTATAAGCGCATCGTGCAAAATATCCGCGGCGATATAGTGAACCTTGCCACCAGCTCCGACGGTTACACCGCCGTATTAATGCAAGGCAGCGGCACCTTCAGTGTCGAAGCCACCCTTATCACGGCCGTGCCCTCAGGCGGAAGATTACTCGTGTTGGCCAATGGTGCCTACGGCCACCGCATGGAGGCCATCGCCCGGCGCTGCGGGATATCCGTATCGCTTCAAGCCAGCCCTGAGACCGCTGCGCCGGACTTGAATTTTCTCGAAAAAATTCTCACGACCAACACGGCCATCACCCATGTGGCCGTGGTCCATTGCGAAACCACCACCGGCATGCTCAACCCGATCGCCGAGATTGGCACGCTAGTCAAGCGACACGGCATAATCTACATCGTAGACGCCATGAGCAGTTTCGGCGGTATGCCCATGGATCTTGATCGCATCGGAGCCGATTACCTTATCAGCAGCGCCAACAAATGCATTCAGGGCGTACCCGGCTTCGGCTTTATCATCGCCCGTCAGGCGGTTCTCGAGCGCACCCGCGGCAATGCTCGCTCGCTGAGTCTCGACCTTTTCGATCAGTGGGAAATCATGCAAACCCAGCACGGCAAGTGGCGCTTCACTTCCCCCACCCACACCGTGCGTGCCTTTGCTCAGGCGCTGGAAGAACTTAAGTTAGAGGGCGGAATTGCCGCCCGACACGAACGGTACAGAGAAAATCACCACTGCTTGGTAAAAGGGATGGAGAAGCTGGGGTTTAAGCCTTTACTGCCCCCGAACTTGCGCTCTCCCATCATCACCGCCTTTTTAAGCCCGACGCATCCCGCCTACCGCTTCGACCGTTTCTACGACCACCTCAAAGCCCAGGGCTTTGTCATCTATCCCGGGAAAGTCACCAATGTGGACACCTTCAGGATCGGCAACATCGGCCATATCTGGCCAACAGACATAAAGAAACTATTGACAGCCGTCGAGGCTTCCATTTTCTGGGCATAGCCCATTTGCAAAAATGCCAAAATGGCCCCTAACACAATTGTGGACGGGAAGGAGCCTGTCGTGAAAGTGATATGCCTGGGCGGCGCTGGTAAAATATGCAGTGAAGCGGTACGGGATCTGGTGGCATTTTCAAGTTTTGGGACCATCACCATCGCCGATATCAACGAAAGGGCCGCCCACGCACTTGCGGCCGAATTGGCCGATCCCCGTGTCGATATCTGCCTGTGCGACGTTACCCAACGCGACCAGGCCATCGCGCTATTTGAAAAGTACGACGTCGTCATGGACGGCACCACCATTCATCTCAACGACATTTCAACGGCCTGTATTGCCGCCGCTGGTTGCCACGGCATCAACCTCAACGGATTTGGGGATGAGTACAAATACAATCAACAGTTCAAAAAATGTGGCCGTGCACATGTGCCCGGCTTCGGCATGACGCCCGGAATAACCGACATGATGGTAAAATACGCCGCCGACCAGATGGAGACCGTGGCAACCGTGAGGATCAGTCATGGCGCCTTTCGCCCCATTGCTTTCTCTCCATCCATTACCGAAACCACGACCTATGAATATAATCCCAAACTGCCGGGCCGTGTGGTATTTGAGAACGGTCACTTTATCCAGGTGCTGCCTTTTTCCCGCCCGCGCGACATCCCGCTGCCCCACCCTTTCGGCACCCATCCGCAATGGATCATCCCCCATGCCGAAACGGTCACCGCCCATGAATATTTAAAAGCGAAGGGTGTTGAACTGATCGAGGTGCGAGGCACTTGGCCGCCGAAAAACATGGGCCTCATCCAGGCTCTTTACGATTTCGGCTTTTTTCGAAACGATCCTGTAACCCTGAAGGGGGAAACCTTTGGCATCATGGACGCCATTGGCGCGTACTTGCAACAAGCTCCCGAAGGACAGCGCACCGATCTTTACGGCTATGCCCTGCATGTCCAGGTCGTTGGCACCTGCCATAACCGCAGGGTCGAGTATGTGCTGACCAACCGCCACCCTTCCTCAGACGGCAGTGTGCCGGAGTGGGAAGGCTTGCGAGCATACACTCGCAGCGTGGGAATTCCCATGGCCATTGGCGCAAAACTCATTGCGGAAGAGCGCGTGGCGGGGACGGGCGTACTCACGCCCGAAAGGGCCTTTGAGCCATCG
>CAWANO010000010.1:0-1091574 GCA_963783425.1 uncultured delta proteobacterium | reverse complement strand
CGTGCAAACCAACACAAATTGCGCTTGCTTGGGTCCTTAGCCGCGGCGATGATGTCATGACAATTCCTGGAACGTCCAAGCTCGATAATTTGAAGGTTAACCTCGGTGCATACGATACCGCCCTGGCCGATGACGAATTGAAAAAGCTTAATGGCCTGGCCGACCAAGTCAAGGGAGATCGCTATGACGAGGGCGGCATGAGGATCATTAACGGCTGATTGAAAAATCTGCGCCCTTATTTGACAAAAGGGAGTTGTTTTGTAGCCATCTGGACCGAGGGCTCCCCCTCCCCCCACAAAATGGTTTCGAATACCAATACTGTTTGCCTAAGACCTCCAATACCAACAAAACCCAAGCGACGACCACCCTGTATTCAATGATTTGACTTTACCGCTGTTGGAACTTAAATATATCACTATAGTATGGTTTTACAGATCCTGTTCGTCAGTGGATCCATTCGCCCCGAGATCAACCTGACCTGACAACCTTACCGAAGTTTATTATCGCGCATTGATGGACCCAACTGAGATCCATTTTTATTGATTTACAGAAAGGTGTAACCATGAAAGTAGATCTTAAATGTTTCGATAAATTGGAAAATCCAGAAAAGTGTGAGTCTAAAGAGAGAATCACTTATGAGCTCGAAGACGGTCAAAACGTCGGAGCACTGGTTGAGGCTGCTGGGATCAAAAAGGCGGACATCAAAATCATATTTGTTAACAATCGTGTGGCTGATTTTGAGACAGTTCTGGATGAAGGTGACCGCGTTGGACTGGCGCCAACGGTTGCTTCGCTTAAAAATCCCAGCTCTTGCCTAAACAATGCAACCAGGGTGAACTGTGGAGAATGGTAAAGTGATGTGATGGACAAATGGAACTATTCTAAAAGTGAAGGCCGAGTTTCTGGCGTTTTAAAAAATCTGGAAAAATAATCCTGTTAAATCCTGTGATACAGAGCCTTTCAAAATTTGTTGACTAACCGACGAGATCAGTTTTTCGGAAAAAGATGGAACAATATACCGCTTTAGATGCATTAAAGATGGCCGAACGATTAGAACGCAATGGAGCGGCATTTATCGAAATGCAGCGATGTCTGCTGCAAGAGTCAATAAAACCCAATCACATATATTGCTGAATAGGCTGGCAATTTGGAAGATGCTCACATAAGGCTGTTTGAAAAGATGAGCGAGGGTTTGTCGAATGGTAAGCACCTGGATGCCAGGTCTGATTCTCAGGACGAATCCCTGCTTTATTTGAAACTACTGGTGGACACTTTTAGGTTTTTTCAAGTATTTTCAGGGATGAGACTTAGAGCTGGCATTCCTGACCGGAATTTTCATGAATACCAAAAATATTGGTGAAAATGAATCTGGCAGAAAATACTAAAGGTCAATGCCAGAATGGTTGAACTTCGCTGTTTAGTAATTGGTCAACAACATTATCAACATCTTAAAGCCATAGTACAGGGATTGCTCGGTTGCGATAAGACGCCTAAACGTATTTGGGAAATGAGCGACCTCTGAAGGAATTACAATATTCGGGGAGATTAATTATATGAAAAGCATAGGCCTTGCACTGGGTGGTGGAGCAGTTCTTGGAGCTGCTCACATTGGCGTTCTGGCCGCATTGGAAGAAAGAAAGATAAAAATCACCAGCATTGCAGGGACCAGTATCGGAGCTTTTATTGCCGCATTGTATGCTTTCGGCCTCACTCCGGAAGAAATTGAAACCAAAGTCACAGATTTGAATTGGCTCGATACGGCCGGATTTTCTATTTCTAAATATGGGCTGCTTTCAAACAAGAAGCTCGGTGATATGCTTAAAAAGACAGTGGGAGATGCCCAATTTAAAGACGTCGAAATCCCGCTTGCGGTGGTAGCTACAGACATCGGAACATGCGAAAAGGTCGTTTTGAAGGAAGGAAATGTTGCGGAATCTGTGATGGCCAGCTCCTGTATTCCTGGCATTTTTATACCGGTTGAGATTGGGTCCAGGCTATTGGTGGATGGTGGATTGGTTGAAAATGTTCCGATTTCTCCTCTAAAAGAGATGGGAGCTGAGATGATTATGGGGGTAGATATAAACGCAAAGCGAAAATACCAAAAGCCCGACGATATAATCGACGTTTTGGCAAATGCTCTGGATCTGGCTATCGACAATGCTACTCGCATTCAGACCGAAGGAGCCGATGTCCTCATTACTCCTAAGTTAAGCGCCTACAACCGTGCAGATGTGGAAATGGTGCATGATCTGGTAAAAGAAGGATATGATGCAGTGCACGAAGCCATCAGAGAAATTGAACAGACTGACGGGTGGCAAAGCTATAACAAAGAATAAGCCGATATTTTTCTGAAATACAATTGGTATTTTCTGAAGATTACGAAAAGGTTTGCGTTTGGTGTCAGAGGAAAAAGCCGATGCATACATAGGTGCTGGATTTGGCCTGGTCAGAAAATCAAGGTTAATGATCCGAATATTGAGTATTTATGAATCGAAATTTTCAACTATACCAATTCAATCATTGAGACATACCATTTAGATGGAAGGTCTGGTTCGCCCCCCCTTCCCGGGCCATAGGTTCGGTTAACAATCCTCTCTACCGCACAAATCTTATAAATTCCTGTGAGCAAGTCCTGAGCAGCCCTTCGTCTGCTGTCTTCTGATATCGTTCATAGGGCGCGCTGTCATCATGCGTCAGTATTGGCCCGCAGCTTAATCTCTTTGACCGCCGCCATGATTCCCTCTATAAGGGCCTCGTCGTCAGTTACCCCTTCAGGTAGCTGTTTTTTCTCCTCTAAGGCCGCAGAAGGGAGAAGGCGCCTCGGGGAGGGTTGGGCGCGGAGTTTCTCTAATTGATCCCTGGACATTTGCACCAGCCCCTTTCGGTTCCACTCGTCGTAGTAAATGCCAAAATGAAGCATCAGGTAATCTTCACTTTGTCCCCGGGCCCATTCGTAACCGGCCTTGTAGGCTCTGGAGCCAGCCACGGTACTGCAAAAGCAGACTGCATCGACCTCGCTTTGGAAACCCCAGCTGATTAAAAGCGCCTGGATCCAGTGCGCATCTTCGTTTTTTTGTTTCTTATATGCCACGTAACTGGCCAACTCCATGGCAATGCTGCACTCCAGACGATGATCCGGCTGCAACATCAGAGCCGGGTTGAGGTAAACAAGATACTCCAGAGGCTGATCAAAGTTGAACAAGTGACCGCATTCATCAGAGAGGGCGGCGCTGGACAAGATTTGAAAGCCGGTGTCATCGAGGATTTCATCCCGAATATTTTCCGGCAGGCGCGCGAACACGACGTCAATGTAGGGATAGAGCCACGAGTCGCAAAATTTGAATCGATTTAATCTGTCATCCATGGTGCCCCTCCTTCTTCCAAGCGGCCGTGAGCTGTTGCAAAAGCGGGTTCGGGATAGTAGTTGGATTTGTCATCGGTCGATATTCTAAGCAGGAAAAACGATCGTGAAATGGGCACAGCCTGACCGTTTGCTGTCAGATTTTTCGCATTTTATGCAAAGATGCGGTTGCTGTAGTCTCAAAAGGCCGACCTGCCGGAAACATGTCGTTTTAACGGGGCCATGATCTTTTGGTCGGTCTTTCGGGCTGGGCTGCTGCTTACCAAAAAAGCGGACAAAGTCCGAAAAACGGTAGCGCTACATGTTACAGGGTTTCGTATTCCTTCATAAAAGAGCCCATCAGGGTTTTGCACTAAAACCGGTAGGACAATCCGAATTCGATACTATCCTCGCTCAAGGTCGATTCCAGCTCCACCGGCATCCCGTATAGATCGGTTCCCTTTTGCGAAACCGATTTCTCAAAAGCGCGCACGTAACCGGCATGGATGCCGAGGCGTTCGGTGAAGTGGTAGCCCGCCCCCAGAGTCAGATGGTGCTCCACCACGGCCGGAAAGCCGATCATGCGAAAAGTTTCATAATAGTAGCGCGGGATGGTAGTGCCCTGCACATCAACGGCGTCATTGGGTCGGCCCGTGGCCGGATTGAAACTGCCGTCGAAGCCGTCGTGGGTTTTGAGGGGATTCTCACCGTAATTGTAGCCGGCCCTTAGGAACAGATTGTCGATGGCCTCGACCTGGGCGCCGATAGAGAAAACCCACTGGTCATCCCAGTCAAAATCTTCATAACCGGCAGCGCCGGACCAATTGATCCATTTCAGGTTTGTCTCGACCAGCACTTTGGAAAATTCGTAGGCGATACCCGCCCCAAACTGTTGCGGCGCCTCCAGCTCCAGATCGTCCAGGGTACCGTCCTGATCAAAGTCATTAACGTTTTCGTGATCGACGCTCTGGGGGGTGCTATAGGTCAACCCCAAGGAAAGGTTATCGATGGGTTTGTAAATCAGCCCCGGTTGAACACCGAACCCATAGCCGAAGGAGCTGCCGTTGCGCAGGTCCAGGCTGGAATAGTCGATGTGCAAGGCGATGCCCAGGGAAAGATTGGAGGACAGCGCATAGCCCACCGCCGGGGCGAATTTCATGATCTGCAGGGAAGTGAACTCACCAGCCACCAGCGGCGCAAAAGGCCCCTTGCCCTGCCCGCTGAAGTCGAATCCTTTGGGGTTGTCAATGGCGGTACCGCGGTAGTCGACCCCCAAACCGGTGACCCCGTAGGCCGAAAGGCCAAAGCGCCAGTCAGACCCATCACCTATGGGCATCGAAAAGCCGATGGCCGGGATGGCGTATACTTTCTCATCACTCTCGGCGGTCACTTCACCATTGGCGCGCGATATGCGGGCCTCCACATGGGGCATGAACAGGGTACCAGCAAAATCGAACTGGGAGGCGGGACAATAAGGCCCGAAACACATGGCGGCCGGGTTGGAAAAAACGGCGCTGATGGCGTCCTGGGGGCTGGCGATGCCCACGCCGCCCATGGCACGGGAGATGGGGCCCACCCCGATCAGGTTGTCGCCGTTGGTGGCCGATGCGGTTGCTGCCAGTAACAGGGTTAAGCCTACTACGATCATAGTCAGGGTGATTTTGGCTTTCATTGCACTCTCCTTCAGATTGGATTACCGGCATCAGCAAACAGGATTGCTGGGTGTTCTTGGCAATGGCGCTACCGCGAAAGAGGCAGCAGTAAAGGTTAGCGGCCCACGAGTCGAAGAGACCGTCTCCCTTTAGATGGGACTCGTGATCAGGCCACCAGCGCATCGGCGACCATGGACGAGAGGAATCGGACCTCCACATTCATTTTGTAGTGATCGTTTAAATTGTCCAGCTGGGTGTGACAATTTTCACAGGCCGTGGCCAGGATGGCCGCCCCGGTCGTGCCGACCTGCTCCGATTTGACCCGCGCGGACTTCATCCGGAAATCCAGGGTATCTTCGCCCAGCGCCACCAGGCCACCGCCGCCGCCGCAACACCAGTTGTAGGTGGGCTCCGGGCTCATTTCGCGGAAGTCATCGGTGAGATGGTTGAGGATGTAGCGGGGCGCGTCGAATATGCCGCCGTTGCGGGCAATCTGGCAGGGGTCGTGGTAGGTGACGGGTCCCTCGACCTTGGATTTATCGAGCCGGATACGCCCCTCTTTGAGGTAACGGGCGTGCACTTCGGTGATCGCGGTCACTTCAAAGGGCTGCCGGCCGGAAAGCTGTTTCATCACCCGGTAGGCCGTGCCGCACTCGCAGATGCACACCTCTTTTACCTTGAGCCGCTTGGCCTCTTCGATGATGCGATCCAGGATCAGCTTGGTGCGCCTGGGGTCGCCCACGAAGGCGCCGAAGTTGACTGCTTCGAAAAAGCTCAGGGTCCAATTCTCTCGGGCGGCGTTGAAGACCACCGCGGCCGGAATGATCGAATGCGCGCCGGCCAGGGCCACATAGAGCAAGTCGGCCCCTTCCACGCCCACGGGGATCGCGGTTTCGCCGGCCTCCACCTGCCAACGCTCGACAACCTGGTTTTCAATATTTTTAATGCCCTGCAGAAATCCCTCCTTGAACAACTCAATGGACTTTCCCTTCTCGATGGAGGTGTCGGCCAGCATCGATAAAATCTCGGGTTCCGCATTGGCCCCGATCAGCAGCAGTTTGGCGATCGACATCAGCATCTGCGTGTCGATCCCGAACGGACAGTAGACCATGCAGCGCCGGCAGCCCGTGCAGGAGTAAGCGGCCTGGTAGAGCTCCTCCAGTGCCATATCGGTCAATTCCTTGCATTCACCGACCTTGGGCCACACCCTACCCCGCGCCTTAAAGTATTTTTTATAGATCCGCCGTACGACCTCAGCCCGGTAGGCGGCGATATGCTGCACCTGACCCGTGGAGGCGTAGACATGACACGCCTCGATACACACGCCACAGCGGGTACAAGTCTCCAGGTAAAGCTGCATAGCCTGGTTGAGCTTGGATTCGAACAGTTCAAGCAATTTGTCGCGCGTTTTGGCGTCCATCGATCTAACCTCTTCTGAATTTATTCACCGGCAGCGATAGAAAAGAGTGCATGGCCTGGCTGAATGGGAAAAAGGCCAAAAACAGATTGGCGAAAAAAATATGCACCACCAGCATAAAGGAGTGCCCGCTGAACGTGGTCTCGTAGGGCAGTTCGGGCCGCAGGGTCACCAAGCTCAGCAGATAGTCGCGGTAGTGCGACACGTCCATCTCGCCGTAGCCGTACCAGCGCCTGGCCCAATCCATCTCGCTGCCGAAAAGCACCGCCAGAAAGAGTAAAATCAGCAGGTAGTAATCCTCGGGCACCGACAGCTCCTTGACCGGCGACGAGAGCCGCCGCATCAGAAAGTAAAGCAGGCTAAAGGCCAGTATCAGGCCTACAAAACCCTTGCCGATAAAGACCTCGTGGGGAATGATCTGGAAAATGGCAAAATCACCCAACAGCTCGATATGCCCGATGATCAGCAGCAGCAGGGCGGCATGAAAGGCGATCAATACCACCCAAAAAAGCGGCTGGTGTTTGCGCACCGTGGGAAACAAAAACGTATCATGCAGGGCCCAAAGCCAGGCGGGCTTTCGCTGTGGGTAGATCTGAAGGGTTGTGGGCTGCTTTGGGGCGCGCATGATCTGAACCAGCCGAACGACCGTACCCACCAGGAATATGGCAACGGCCGCGTAGACCATGGGAACCAGGATGAAATAGATGACCGTATCCAAACAACACCTCCCCGGCGGGCTGCACCGTCGATGGTTAACAGAAGCTTAGAATCGTGAGAAAGGGTGCCACAGCGGTGATGCGTGACACCCGTTTCGGTTACTATTACGCCGCACGTTTGATCAGAAAGCGGATTTGGCCCTCTTCCTGAATGGTGTCGACGATTTCGTTGCCGCTGGTTTTGGCCCAGGCCGGGAAATCGGTCAGCGAGCCCGGATCGGTGGTGATGGCTTCGACCACCTGGCCGACCTCCACCTCTTTGATTCCCTTGCTGATTTTAACGACCGGCATCGGGCACGAGAGCCCTTTCAGGTCAAATGACTTGGCAATTTCCATGACACACCTCCATTGTAGTTATGGTTTAGAATTAGGGGTTAAATAAACAGGGTGATCTTTGCATTCTGGGCTTCGGCCAGAAAGGTGGCCACGCCGGCAAACTGCAGATCTTTGTATTCGATCATCTCTTCACGCTGGAACCCCATCAAATCCATTGACATTTCACAGATGTAGATCTTGACCTCCAGCTCCTCGGCCAGGACGATAAACTCTTCCAGGGATGAGACGTTCTTCTTTTTCATCAACGCTTTCATCATGCTCGTGCCCATGCCGCTCATGTTCATTTTGGACAATTTTGCCTCGGAAGCACCCGTGGGAAGCATGGTGCCGAACATCTTGCTCATGGTGTCCTTGCCCCCGACCTTTTTGGATTTATCACGCAACAACGGCGTGCCCCAAAAAGTGAAAAACATCATACACTCCATCCCCATGGCCACGGCGCCGGTGGCGATCACGAATGCGGCCAAAGCCTTGTCCAGATCGCCGCTGAAAACAATCAGGGCCACTTTGTTTTCGGCGGTCTTCGACTGTAACAACTTGACCTGGCCCTCCAGTGCCGCCACTTGTTCTTCAAGTTTGGTTGTGTCCACATCAGCCTCCTTGTCTGTTTGCTGGGTCATTTTTCCGGTTTCAGCTTTGGCCTGAAATGCAGTCGTTGTAAAAACACGCCGCACCCGATCAGCATTCATACCATCAACTCTTTGACTGCCTCCATGGAATTTTTTAGCAGATCGAGATCGTCCAGAAGCGCTCGACGTTGCGGCGGCGCCATGTGGGACAAGATCTCGTAGTGCAAATCCGAGATGAAGGTTTTGATCTCCTCCAGTCGTTTGGTTCCGTTCGGGGTGAGACGCAGCAGGGTGACCCGCGAGTCCTTGGGGTCTTTGACGCGCTGGATCAGCCCCTTTTGCTCAAGCCCGTTGATGATGCGCGTCACCCGACTTTTGACCACGTTGAGCTTATAGGCGATGCCACTGGCGGTGAGATAGCGCTCGTCGCCGAAGAGCATCAGGCATCGCAGCTCGGCATCGGGCAGCCCGAAACGCTCGCTCTGGTACTGCATGCGCTCGCTGCAGCACTGGTAGAGCTTGGTGATCAGCGCTTGAAATTGCTGCACCTGATGGACGGTAATCTTTTCAGGCTTTTTATTCACATCGTGAACTATATCATGTGAAAAAAGGAAGTCAATAGTTTTGTTTGGGGGTTATCTATTTTTATACCCTTTTATTTTAGTCGGTTAGCGGTTTAGGCATAGATTTTTTCATAAACCCCCTAGCATAAACAAGTTCACTCAGAGAACAAATATGCCGCAAACCAAGCTCCTGATACAGGCGATAATATTTTGGTTAATAAATATTGGGGGCTAACCCGGAGCCTCATGGTTCGATGCGCACGGCCTTCATATAGCGCCGGCGCCAATAGTGGTCATCGAGACTGGAGAGGGTAACGCCAGTGCTGGCCGAGACGTGTAGAAATTGGCGCTCTTCGATATAAATGCCCACATGCTGTCCGCTGAAGCCGGTTCGGAAAAAGAGCAGGTCGCCGGCGGCCAGGCGCTTTTGCGACACCCGCTGTCCGGACCGGGCCTGCAGCCGGGTTGTGCGCGGCAGCGCGATACCGAACTTGTCGCGGTAGGTGAGAAAGACCAGGCCGGAACAATCCACACCGCGGCGCGAAAGCCCGCCCTTACGGTAAGGCACCCCCCGCCATTGATCGTACTGTTGATAGAGCAGCTCCACCACCGTTTGCGGGTGCGCCAGCGGGTTTTGGGTGAAATCGGGGGGCATGGAGTACACTGGGGGTTTAGCGCATGCCGTCGGTGCAATGATCAGCAGCAGCAATGAGGCCCATATTTTCATGGCAGCATTGTCGACCAGGATATTGATGCGGGAAGGCCGCGCTGCAGCAACGGCGGTTATCGTTTCAGGGCCGCCAGCAAGTCGGGATCATCATAACTCATGTAGCGCCCGCTCCAAGCGCGCGGGGCCTCCAACGCCAACCAGGCCAGGGCCCGGCCGGGCACCGCGGGCGGCTCCAGACGGTTGTTGGTTTGCAGGTCGCGGTAGTAGGCGGCCTGCTCGTCGGGCATCACCCGGGGGCCTTGATCCCTGAGCACCTGCTGCATGGCCGTGTCCACCACCCCGGGACGCATGGCCACAACCGTAATTTCAGGCTCCTCGGCCGCCAACACGCGCGTGAAGTGGTTGAGGGCGGCTTTGGCGGCGCAGTAGGCGCCTGCGGCCTGGATCACCACCTCGGCCGCGCCGCTGCTGACGTTGACGACACGGCCGCGCCGCCGTTTCAGCTCGGGCAAAGCAACATGGATTAGGTTAAAGGGTCCCGCCACGTTCACCAGCAGGTTGCGCTGCCACGCCTCGGGATCGGCATTGGCGGTGGTGTCGAGTGGGGCGAGGGTTCCGGCGTTGTTGACGATCCCGTCCAGGCGACCGAAATGATCGATCGTATCTCTTACGCAGCGCGCGCAATCGGCATGGACAGCCACATCACCCACGAAAGTCCATGCCCTGCCGCCCTGGTCGTGGATGGCCGCCGCGGTGGCCGCCAGCCCTTCAGCGCCGCGGGCCATCAAGGCCACCCCTGCGCCCATGCGGGCCAAGGCCACGGCGGTGGCGGCGCCCAGGCCGCGCGAGGCGCCGGTCACGATAACAATAGGCACATCGGATAGGCTCATGGCAGTAACCTTTGTGGGCACTAAATTCAGTCGTCAGGTCAGCTGAGTGTTGAGGTCCTCGCTACGCTCATTCGAAATGTTGCAGCTTTATGGGTCCCGTAAACAAAACGGTCTATTACGAAACCGTGTACCCCGGCCCCTCGCCCCCTTCGGGGCAGGTCCAGGTGATGTTGCCGTAGGGATCCTTGACGTCGCAGGTTTTGCAATGAAAGCAGTTGGAGGGGTTGAGTTTCAACGCTTTCTTGCCGCTCTTTTCATCGGTTGCGATTTCGTAAACCACGCCAGGACAAAAGCGCGTGCACGGGCTACCGTAAGTGGGATAGCATCTCTCCATGCACAGGTCGAAGTCGTGCACGATGATGTGCGAGGGTTGGTCTTCACGGTGCTTGATTTTGGCCAGATAGACCCCGGTGAGCTTGTCCACGTTAAGGGTGTCGTCATAATCACCCGCATCAAGCGGCACCCAGGCTTCGGGCTTCACCGAGGATAGGGCCTTAAGGGTTTTATGGTCGGCCCGGTGGGGCATGTGGTCGCGCACCCCTTTACCGGCGGTTACATACTGGGCGCCCAAGTGGAGCATCTTGGCCAGCCCCTTTTTGGCCAGCGCCTGGGAAAAATTACGCCCTTCGGCCATCTCCTGGTAAGCCCAGGAGGCTTTGAAGCCGGTTTCATAGGCGGCCAGGGCGCCTGCGTTGAAATCATCGCGGGTCAGGGCCTCCATGATCGTTTCGGCCGCCAGCATGCCCGATTTCATGGACAGGTGAATCGCCTTTCAGGGCCGGGCATATTCTGCATGGCGGCCGCGCCACCAACGAAGAGGGCACCATCGACGGCCAGGCGCGACAAGCTGTAGAGCCCCCCGAAGAGACCGTGCGCGCCCCTTGCTCCACCACCTTGCCGCCGGCAATGATTTGGGCCACGAAGGGGTGGCGCTTGAACTTGATGAACGCCTCGTAGGGGTCGATGCGCGGGTCTTCGTAGCATAGGGCGGTCAGAAAACCGATGGCGACGCGGTTGTCGCGCATCTGGTAGATAAACCCGCCACCGGGCGTCTCCAGTCCCAGCGGGTAGCCCATCAGATGGATATCGTTGATGGGGCCCTGGCTGAAATAGTTCTCTTCGGGCAGTTTGATCACTTCTTTGATGCCGGTCTCAAACACCTGCGGCTGGCAGCCTTCAAAAAGCCCCAGACGCCGGCGCCATTTCCTGCATCAGGCTGCCGCGGGCCCCCTCGCCGAAATACCGTCACCTTGGCCATCAGATCATACCCGCCTCGAAATTGGCCTTGGGCCGGCCCTGTTTGTCGAGCCCCTTGTCGCCGGTACGCACGCCCACAACGGTTCGGCCGTCTTGGCCGTAAAGCACTTGCTTGCCGGCAAAACCTGGAAAAATATTGACGCCCATCCCCTCGGCCATCTCGCCCAGCCAGCGGGTAAAACGCGACAGGCTGACAATGTGGCAGCCGGGATTGTGCATATGCCGGGGCACGATGGGCAGCTTGTAAGTGCCGCTGGGGGTGAGGAAATAGAAGGCGTCGCCGTGCACGTCGCTTTCGATGGGGCAACCCTTTGTCAGCGTAGTCCGGGCATTAGTTCTGTTAAGGCGCGCGGGTTTAGCACGGCACCGCTCACGGCATGGTCGCCAATTTTAGCACCCTTTTCAATCAGCGCCACTTCCATCTCACGTCCGGCCGCGCGGGCCATCTGCATCAGCTGGATGGCTCCGGCCAGGCAGGCCGGCCCGCCACCCACAAAGACGACATCAAAAGTGATTCGCTCAGTTCCATCGAAACTTCTTTCAGTTTATAGAAAAAGTCGCCGACATCGGCCCCGGGCGCCGCTACGCCTTGAGTCTGTATTTCCGGCTTCGGTAATCAGCCGGGTACCAACTTCGAACAGGTCTCCCACCATCCCGTAGTCGGCCTTGAGGAAAATAGGCGCCTCGGGGTCCTTGTTGATGGCCACGATCACCTTGGAGGAGGACATGCCGGCCAGATGCTGAATCGCCCCGGACACACCGCAGGCCATGTAGAGACTGGGGGACCACGGTCTTGCCGGTTTGGCCCACCTGATCGGCCACGGGGCGCCAGCCTTCATCCACGGCCGAGCGCGAGGCGCCAACCGCGCCTTCGAGCAGTTCAGCCAGCGTCTCCACCACCGTGTAGTCATCACCGCCCATGCCGCGGCCGCCGGTGACCACCACATCGGCTTCGGTCAGTTCAATGCGGCCCGTCTCAGGCTTTTATCCACTGAACACGAGGGCCGTATTTCCCACCACCGCCTCCGCCGCGGCCACTTCGCCGGCGCCCTGGCTCTGGGTGACGGTCATAGCATTGGGCCGCACCGTAACCAGTTGCGGCGCTCCCTGCAGCTTGACATCAGCCATCAGCTTGCCGCCGTATATCGGCCGCGTGGCCACCAGTCGATCGCCGTCAACACGCAAGGCCACACAGTCCGTGGCCAGGGCGCGCGTCCAGACGCGCCGACAGGCGCGCGCCCAGCTCCTTGCCCCAAGCTGGCGCCGATTATCACCATCGCCGGATCGACATCATTACCACCGCCGCGCGGCCTGGCATAGGCGTCCATGCGATAATCGCTCAGAGCCGCGTCACGCCACCGTGAAAATTTTATCCGCACCGTATTCGGCCGGGGACTCGGCAACCGTCTCCGGCGCCGTGCCCATTATCAGGGCGCTACATCTGCCACCCAGGGCATCAGCCATCCGCTTGCCTTCACTGGCGGCCTCGAAGCTCACCTTTCTCTGTTCCCTCAACGGACATATTTCGTCCCAATTGTCAAAACGCCGCTTGTGGCATGTTAAAGTCTGCCTTCATGTTGTGTCGCCAATTGTCATTTGATACGTCGTGGATCGACTCTATATGACTTTGGCCTCCTCGTGTAGCGCCTTCACCAACGCCTCGGCCTTGGCCTGAGCCGTGTCGCCCTCGATCATGCGGCCGGCCGTGCGTTCCGGCGGCGGATTCAAGGCCACCACCTGGGTTTTGGCCGAATCCAGGGCGCTTGCCTCCAGACCCAGATCCGCCAGGGTCTTGACCTCCAGTGGCTTCTTCTTGGCCTTCATCACCCCGGGCAAAGAGGCGTAACGGGGCTCGTTAAGTCCGCGTTGGGTCGTAAAAAGCGTCGGCAGGGGGCCTCCAGCATCAACGTACCCCCTTCCACGGTGCGCGTGCAGCGCAGCTTGCCGTCGGCTGATCTCCGCTTTGATTACCAGGGTGACCGAGGGAATCTCCAGCAGCTCGGCCACGGCCGTGGCCCACCTGGTAACCCTCATCGTCAACGGCCCGCTGGCCGGCCATGATCACATCAGTGGTTCATCGTCTTGACGCGCCGCGCTGAACACCTTGCGCCGTGGCCAGCCCATCCGCAGCCGACCGCCCTCGGGTCATTGATCAGCACCCCTTTGTCAGCCCCCATGGCCATGGCCGTGCGCATCGCCTCGCTGGGCTTTTCGGGTCCCACCGTTAAAAGCGTTACCGTGCCGCCCTGGGCCTCTTTGATACGCAGGGCCTCTTCCACGGCGAACTCATCATAGGGGCTGATCACCCAGTTGATGTCCGCGGTTTTAATGGCCTTGCCACTCTCGTCAACCTCCACCATCGCCTCGGTGGATGGCACCTGCTTGAGCAATACAATAATTTCCATCGGTTTCTCTCCGTAAACTGCCCGGCCGCCAGCGGCCGGTATTATGTGGAATCCACACCAACGACCCCCAAAGAGGCCTATAAGCGCGAAATATGACAGCTCAGGGGAAAATTTTCAAGTCGATCGCCGCAGTGGCGGCTGGAATCCCGATATTGTTTGACTCCCCCCGGGCAGACGGCCATAATCGGCCCCAAAAAGACCTCAACGCAGGAGCTTGTGATGACAGAAACCGATATCTACAAACAGTTGGCCCACCACCTCGACCACTTGCCGGCCGGTTTTCCGGCCACCGAAAGCGGCGTGGAACTGCGCATTTTGCGGCGGCTATTTACCCCCACTGAAGCGCAAACGGCCCTGCTGCTGAGCATGGTTCCCGAAACCGTGGCCGATATCGCCGCCCGCAGCCGGCCAAAATGCCGAACAACTGGCGGCGCTGCTGGAGAGCATGTCGCGCAAAGGGCTCGTTTTCCGCTCCCAGCGCAACGGCACCCTGCGCTATGGCGCCAATCAGTTTGCCGTGGGGATCTGGGAATATCAGGTCAACCGTCTGGATGAGGATCTCATCCGCGACGTCAACGAATACCTTCCCCACCTGATTCGAAACGGGTGGGGCCGGCACAACACCAAACAGCTGCGGGTGGTGCCGGTGGCTCAGAGCGTTTCGGCCGAGATGAAGATCATGCCCTATGAGGCGGCCGAGCAGATCATCAAAAAGCAGAAAAAAATCGTGGTGGCCCCCTGCATCTGCCGCAAGGAGCACGCCATGGTGGGCGAGGGCTGCGGCAAGCTGGCAGAGGCCTGCCTCATCTTCGGCACCGGCGCCGACTACTACGAAGGTAACGGCCTGGGCCGGGTCATCGACCACGACGAAGCCCTACAAATTCTGGGCCAGGCCGTGGCGCAGGGCCTGGTGCTGCAGCCGGGAAACGCCAAAAAGCCATCCAACATCTGCATGTGCTGCGGCTGCTGCTGCCAGATCCTTAAAAACATCAAATCCATGGAACACCCCGCCCGCTTCATCGACAGCAACTGGTACGCGCAGGTGAGCGAGGAAGATTGTACCGCCTGCGGGCTGTGCGCCGAGCGTTGCCAGATGGATGCCATCCGCGTCGACGACACGGCTGCCATCGACCTCGACCGCTGCATCGGTTGCGGCCTGTGCGTGCCCGCCTGTGAGTTCGAAGCCCTTTCGCTGCGCGAAAAAACCGGCCAACCCCGCTACGAACCGCCCCGCACGGTGGTGGAAACCTACATCAACATGGCCCGTGATCGGGGGTTGATGGTGGCTAAAAAATAGTGGCCGCATGAGAGCGCACTGAGAACACAAAATTTCCATTATATGCAATGGTTTTGTTTCCCATGCGGCCTTGAATTCGAGACGAGCAAGGCAAGGATTACACCCCTTGGCCCCCCTCAAGGGGGGACTTTTACCGTTGTTGTTGAGGCGGGAATATGCTGAGACGAAAGAGAAAAAATGTTCCGTCAGGCCAGGAAGGTTTAAAACCCTGCCGAAAACCGCACCTCAAATCCCCCCTTGAGGGGGGCTAAGGGAGTGTAGAGCCGGAACCACCATGCCACGCCGAAAAATCATTCCATACAACCCCAACCTGACGGTCCTTTCAAGGCAGTTGCGTAACGAAAGCACTTTGTCTGAAGTACTTCTGTGGAACCAGATCAAGCGAAAACAGCTGCGGGGGTATCAGTTTTTACGCCAGAAGCCCATCGGCGATTATATTGTGGACTTTTTTTGTTATCAGCTGATGTTGGCGATTGAAATCGATGGTGAAACCCACAACTGTAAGGTTGCTAAAGACCGCACAAGGCAGAATCGTTTGGAGTCTTATGGCATCCGCGTGATAAGATTTCTGGACGTCGATGTGAAAAGAAACATGGAGGGCGTGCTATTGGGCCTGAATCGGTGGATTGATGGGTTTGAATTGGCCAAGTGCTGAAGAAAAAACGGTCCATTGGACACCCCCCTGACCCCCCTCAAGGGGGGATTTGTTTCGTTTAGGCCGAGTCGGAAATTCTGTAGATCATTGGGGGGCAATCAGAAATCAATGCTGACTTCGGAATTTCAAATGGCTGGACATGCAAGTGCTATGCAGCCAACCACAAACAAACTGCAAAATTCTAATTCCCCCTTTGTAAAGGGGGATTAAGGGAGATTTTTGCAAGATAACGTCTGACGCCAACGTTGTTTTGAAAAAATAGGGCGCGGATAACACCCCCCTACCCCCCCTCAAGGGGGGAATTCAATCGTAGTTTCAATGTGGGATTTCATTGGTTGTTACCGAGAGCGGGGATTTATTATTGGCGGGGCGGGGAATTCATTGGCCAGATGTAAGCAGACTCGCGTTAAAGATCAACAAGGCTTCCAGCACACCAAATTCCAAGGTATGCCGGTGTCCAATCGTTTCAAAAATTACCCGTAGGCGCAATTTCTGATTGGATTATTTCCACGATGACCAGTAAAACCATCACTATCACGGGCGTCGGCGAGGTGCTGCTCGAGCGCAGCCGTCGGGCCAAGCACATCAACATCTCCCTAAAACCGTTTAAGGGCGTGCGCGTGGCGGTGCCCCGGGGCGTCTCTTACGCCCGGGCTGAGGCGGTGGCCCGCTCCAAGGTGGATTGGATCAAGCGCCACATCAAGCGCATGGGCGCGGTGGAAAAAACGGCCGCCGAGCTCCGTAAATCCGGGCCCGTCGACCGCGAAATGGCCCGCCGGCAACTGGTTGGGCGGCTGGCGGAACTGGCTCGGCAACACGGGTTTGAGTACAAACGGGTCTTTATCCGCAACCAGAAAACCCGCTGGGGCAGCTGCTCGGCCAAAAACAATATCAACCTGAACCTCAACCTGGTGCGGCTGCCCCATGAGTTGATCGACTACATCCTCCTGCACGAGCTGGTTCATACCCGCGTAAAAAACCACGGCAGACGCTTTTGGGATGAACTCAATACGCTGATGGACAACGCCAAGGGGCTAGACCGGCAGTTAAACCGCTACAAAGCCATGCTGGTCTGAACGGTGGTTTGACATGCCGGGAAGGCCTGATGGCATAGCCATCCACCGCACCCCCTCCATTTTTATGTATCGACTCGATCAGCCCCATTGGCGGCCTTATTTAAAATACGTTCTGACTGTGGTGGATGGTTCCGATGCCATTTGGGCCGGTTTTTTCGGCAACTTTAAATTCAGGCGCCTGAAAAAAATTCTTAACTCATTGTAAAATTTCCTGACACATCACCCCACCGTCTTGCCTCCGCAGGCGACGCCACACCCAGCCAAAAATTCCATATCCTTTCGTAATTGTTAGCAAATCAATCTCTCTCGCTTCTGGCGGCACGCAGCGCAAAAAATGGCACAAAGGTTGCTCTAATCCAAGTCGGAAAGCGACCGGCGATCTATTACAGCGGCCGGGGGCGCCCGTTTGGCACCATAACAGGGGATACGCATGCAAGACCACCCAACTCAGCATGGCCGGCAGGAGCCGAAAACCAGAAACGTGGTGCTGACCGTGATGCTGGTTGCCGGGGTGCCCTTGCTGGTTATCGGCTTCGTCATTCTTCAACAGTTCGGCAACGCCTACCACACCAAGATCACCGATCATCTGACGGCGCTGGTGAGAAAACACAGCCGCACCATCGACAACTTTCTGACCGACCGCTTGGGCGACATCCGCGTACTGGCGCGATCGCACCCGGCCGAAGATCTGGCCGACCAGGTCTTTCTGACCAAAAAACTGGCCATTTTGCGCGAAGAGTACGGCGGTGTTTTTGTGGACCTGGGACTGATCGATCCCAACGGCGTGCAGCAGGCCTATTCCGGGCCCTTTAACCTGACCAAGGCCGACTATGCCGGTGCCAAATGGTTCTCTGAGACCCAGAAAAACCAGCATTATATCAGCGATGTTTTCAGCGGGCTGCGAGGATCACCCCACTTTATCGTGGCCGCGGTCATCCCCTGGGAGGGTCAGCAGTGGATTCTACGGGCCACCGTGGATTTCAACGCCTTCAACGCGCTGGTCTCCAACATCAGAATCGGCGTGACCGGTTTTGCCTTTATCGTCAACCACAACGGCGAACTCCAAACCCACCCTCAGTTTGAAATCGATACCCTCGGCGGCCCGCACCGCAAATTTCTGAACGCCAATCTGGAAGTGGACAAAGTGCTCATCGAAGAGATCTCCGACGAGTTCGGCCGCGACGCCATATTTGCCGTTACGGCCCTCAACAACGGGCGCTGGAAACTGATCTTCCAGCAGGAGCTGTCGGACGCCTTTGCCACCTGGAACCGGATCAGGGTGATCGCCATCTTCCTGTTTTTCCTGTGGGCCGCGGTGGTGGCGATGTTCACCTATTTTGTCTCGCGGCGCATGACGCTGCGCATCGAGGAGGTCATCATACAGAAGGAGAAGATGAGCGATCAGGTGGTCGAAGCCGGGCGGCTGGCCTCCATCGGCGAGCTGGCCGCCGGTATCGCCCACGAGATCAACAACCCCGTGGCCATCATGGTGGAAGAGGCCGGCTGGATCCAAGATCTGCTGGCGGAGGAGGATCCGGCCAAACCCGATAATCTGACTGAAATCGAAAGAGCCACCGCCCAGATCAAAACCCAGGGTGGACGATGCAAGGAGATTACCCACAAGCTGCTCTCCTTTGCCCGAAAGACCGACCCCACGGTAAAGGCCTTCGAGCTCAATGAACTGGTTCAGGAGATGATCACCCTCGTTGATCAGAAGGCGCGTTACGCCAGCGTCCATATCGAAACCCACCTGGACCCCAACTTGCCGCCGCTGACGGCCTCGGCTACCGAGGTTCAGCAGGTGCTGCTCAACTTAATCAACAACAGCGTCGATGCCATGGGCCCATCGGGAGGTGTCATCAATCTCACCACCCGTTACAGCGACGGCCAAATCCTTCTCACTGTGGCCGATGACGGCGTCGGCATTGCCGAAGCCAACCTGGCCCGAATCTTCGATCCCTTCTACACCACCAAGCCGGTGGGCCAGGGAACGGGTCTCGGTTTGTCGATCTGCTACGGCATCATCAAAAAGCTGGGCGGAAATATTAAGGTCCAAAGCACCAAAGGCAAGGGCACCATCTTCACCATCGAGCTGCCGGTGACAAGCGATAACCGCAGCCAGGAGGCTTCGGCCTCCGCGGTGGGAACAAAAGTCCATCATTCGGAAACTCAGAATAATGTTTTTCAGAAGCAATAGGAGGAAACCATGACTTATCGATTCACCTCACTGGTCCCACCGTCGGTCATGCTGGTCGATGACGAGGTCTCTTTCGTGGACACGCTCGCCAAGCGAATTGCCAAAAGAGAGCTGAAGGTCTCCGTGGCCTACAACGGCCAGGAAGCCTTGGATAAACTCAAGGCGGGCGGCGGCAGCTCGAATTTCGATGTGATCATTCTCGATGTCAAAATGCCCGGCATGGACGGACTGGAGACGCTGACGGCCATCAAGCAAGCCCATCCCAACATGGAAGTCATCATGCTCACCGGCCACGCCACCGTGGAGAGCGCCATCGAAGGCATGAAAGCCGGCGCCTTCGATTACCTGATGAAACCGTGCGAAATCGACCTGCTGATGGCTAAAATCGACCGGGCCGCCATGAAAAAGCGTGAGCATGAAGAGAAAATCCTTCAGGCCAAAGCTCACATGATCGCCCTTCAAAAGGGCTACTAGGCGAAGATCGATGGCCGATGGCAAGGACAAGATCCGTCTACTGCTGGTGGACGACGAGGTCGGCTACCTGGAGGTGCTCTCAAAGCGCCTCCACAAACGGGATCTCGATGTAACCACCGCCAGCACGGGACAACAGGCCATTCAGTTGCTGAGACGCAATACTTTCGACGTGGCCGTGGTCGACCTGAAGATGGTGGACATGGATGGTATCGAGGTGTTGCGGATCTTTAAGAAGATGGACCCCGACCTGGCGGTGATCATCCTGACAGGGCACGGGTCGGAACAGGCGGCCCGCGAAGGCATCGAACGAGGGGCCTTTGACTACCTGACCAAACCGTGCGACCTGGAGAGCCTGCTGGAGATCATCTACGCGGCCTGCGGCCAGTGATGGCAACCGAAACAAGCTGATCATTTCTTGGGAGAGAATATGTTTTTCAAAAACAAACTGGTAAAATTAGGCATTGCCCTGGCGCTCGGACTGATCGTCATGCTCCTCCCGCGGCCGGAGGGGACCAAGTTCGAAATTATCGGTGATCCGGATAAAAAGATATTGGCCCAAACCGGTGATGACTTCACCACCGACGACAACAACGGCCAGAAGACAAAAGGGTATTTCGTCCGGGCGCTCAACCCGGGTCAGCCTCAGGCCACGGCCCAATGGCTTAAGCAGCAGGCCGCGGACCTGGAATTGAGCGAGGTCAAGGTCGCCTACGTCGATGGCTTGTCGCCCACCGCCAAGCGCTTTCTGGCCATGCTGGCCTTTCTGCTGTTTCTGTTCATCTTCGAACCGATTCCGCTGGAGATCACCGCGGTTTGTATCGGCGTGCTGCTGATTGTAACCGGTGTCACCGATGTCAAAGGGGCCTGGGCGCCCTACATGCACCCCGTGGTAGTGTTTATCATGTGCTGCCTGGTCTACGCCATCGCGCTGGAAAAGGCGGGCCTGACCCAACGCCTCGGCCAGGCTATCGCGCGCAAGGCGGGCGACAGCGTTACCCGCTTTACCTTCATGCTGGCCGTGGGCCTGGGTTGGGCCTCGGGTATTTTCCACGATGCGGCGGCGGCGGCCATCGGCATCGCCACCATGTTGCCGCTGATGCGGGCGGCGGGTATTAAGCCCCACACACGTACCGCCAAATTCATGATGCTGTCTGTGGCCTTTGCCGCCTCATCCGGGGGTATGATCACCCTGGTGGGCGGCGGGCGCAACATGGTGGCGGCAGCCTTTTTGAAGGAGTTCACCGGTTTGGAACTCACCTTTTTCGACTGGATCAAATATGCCGCCCCGGCGGGGATAATCTGCGTCCCTCTGGCGGTGTGCGTCCTATACCTCGTTTACCGGCCCGACACGAGCATCAAACTGCCGCGCTTCGATGAGAAAATGGGCCCCTGGACTCCCCTTGAAAAAAAGACCACCGTGATCTTACTGCTGGCTTTCGGCATGTGGCTCACCAAGGGTCTTCACGGGCTCGACTACTCCATTCCCGGCATCGTGGCCATCGCCGTATTGGTGGTCAGCGGCGTGCTCGAGTGGGAAGATATCCACAAGCATCTGGAGTGGGGTACGGTGCTCTTTATCTTCGGTGGCGGCATCTCCCTGGGCCTGGGCATGGACCAGTCCGGCGCCGCGCGCTATTTCGCCAACCTCTTCTTCCCGCTGTTTAAGGGCAGCGGCTGGCTGATCATGTTCATCGGGGTGGCGGTTTTCGGTGCGCTGGTCACCAACGCCATGGCCAATGTGGCCGCGGCGGCCTTGATCCTGCCCATCGTGATCCCCCTGGCTCAGCTCGAAGGTGTCGACCCGCGCGTATTAGCGCTCTGTTTGGGCATGGCCACCTCCTTTGCCATGCTGCTGGTGATCGGCTGCCCGCCCAACGCCATCGCCTACTCCTACCGGCAGTTCAAATCATCGGATCTAACCAAGGCCGGGCTGGTAGCGACGCCTGTTCTGCTGACCGCCCTGATTGTCATTTGCGCCCTGTGGTGGAACGTGCTGGGGCTGGTATAGGAGACGACCATGTGGCGTGGAGAACGAAGAACCCGAATACTGATCGTCGATGACGAAAGCGGCTTCAGGGAGGCCCTGGCCCGGCGGCTGGAAAAAAGAGGTGCCGTGGTCAATCAGGCCGGCGGTGGGCGAGAGGCCCTGGCCTCTCTGGAACAGGAACCGGTGGATGTGGTGCTACTCGACGTCCGCATGCCGGGCATGGACGGTCTTACGGTGCTTAAACACATCCGGGAGGACCACCCCGATACGGAGGTCATCCTGATCACCGGCAATGTGAACACTCAGGAGGGGGTGGCCGGCATCAAGGCCGGCGCCTTCGACTACCTGACCAAACCTATCGAGATCGAGCACTTGATCGGCAAGATCCGGCAGGCCTTTGACAAGCTCATCCGGCAGCAGGAGCAGGCCAGGGAGGCCCGTTTCCGGGTCAGAATGGAGCAACAGCTGATCGCCGCCGACCGGCTGGCGGCGCTGGGGACCCTGTCGGCCGGCACGGCCCACGAAATCAACAACCCCCTGGCCATCATCAATGACTCGGCCGGCTGGCTCAGAACCCGGGCCGCCAAGGACAGCTCTCTGTCCGATGAGATGCGTAAGGATCTCAACTTGGCCCTGGATAAAATCGAATCGAGTGTGACGCGCGCACGCCGCATCACCCACCAGCTGCTGAGCTTTTCCCGGCAGGCCGACGCCATGATCAAAGAGTTCAACCTCTCCGATCTGGCCATGGATGTACTCGAAATGACCCGCAAGGTGGCCGCCGAAAATCAAGCGGAATTGACCGCCGCCTGCGAAATGAAGGAAATGCAGCTCTGGAGCGACCCCTACCAGGTGCGCCAGGTACTGATCAATTTGGTGACCAACGGCCTGCAGGCGGTCGATGCGGGGGGCACCGTCGAGCTGGTCATCAGCGGTGACAGCGCCGAAGCCGTTGCCATTGTCAGGGATAACGGCCCGGGCATCCCACCCGAAAACCTTGAACGCATTTTCGAGCCCTTCTTCACCACCAAGCCGCCGGGCGAAGGCACTGGCCTGGGGCTTTCGGTATCCAAGGGCATCATCGAAAAACTGGGCGGGCGCATCGAAGTGGAAAGTAAATTGGGGGCGGGCACCACCTTTAAGGTAATCCTGCCCCGCAAACCGAACAAAGCCGCCGATCAGCCGATGGCGGACATCAGCCGCTAAGGAGAACAACCGATGGTCAAACTGCCGATCAATATACTGCTCGTCGATGACGAACGTGATTTTGTAGAGATGTTGTCTCTGCGACTGACCGAGGCCGGCCACCGGGTACGCACCGCTTTCAGCGGGCAGGAGGCCCTGGCGGTGCTGGCCGAAGACGAAGGGGTAGCGATCCTGCCGGAGATCGACGTCATCATCCTCGACATCAAGATGCCGGGTATGGACGGCATCGAGACGCTCAAGCAGATCAAGACCCGCTATCCCGTGGTTGAAATCATTCTGCTGACCGGCCACGGCGCGGTCGACACGGCAGTGAAGGGGCTGAAATCGGGCGCCTTCGACTATCTGCTTAAACCGGCCGATTTCGACGAACTGACAACCAAGCTGGAAGCAGCCTGTAAGCAGAAAACCGCCCGCGCCGAGCGTCTGCGCGAAGCAGAGGCCAGGGCACTGATGCGCCGTAGCGGGGGCATGTTCAAGCCCGAGTAGCGCAATGGTCCCATACGGGAGCTTTTAGCAAAACCAAACTTGTAGCCAGCCACAGGTGCATCGTCAGTGGCGATCTATGGGTGTGAGGGCATGTCTGCCGAATCCAAATCAACCGCTTCAGGCGGTGGTGAAAAAAAACACCTCAGCTACGGAAACATCCGGAGCCTCTTGCTCACCGCGATGATTCTAGTGCCGTTCATTCCTTTTATCCTCATCATGGGCATCAGTTTCTATGCCCACAAAAGCTCGTTGGAAAACGGCACCATCGCACGCATGAACCGGATCGCCGACGATCATCGTCAGATCATCGACAATTTTCTCGAAGAAAGAAGTGGCGATATCGAGTTTATCAGCAATGCCTACACGTTCGAGCAGCTGAGCGATCCGGCCATCCTCAAGACCGTATTTGCACACCTGAAAAATGTATCCCATGCCTTCACGGATCTCGGTGTCTTCGACGCCCAGGGCACGCATGTCTCCTACGAGGGACCTTACCATCTAGTCGGTCGCGATTATCGCGATGCCGAATGGTTCATGGAAGTGATGGAGAACGGTTTTTACATCAGCGACGCCTTCATGGGCTACCGTCAGGAGCCCCATTTTGTGATCGCCATCGCGCATGGCGCCGGTGACGAGCGCTGGGTGCTTCGAGCCACCATCGACAACAATACCTTTGAGTCTCTGGTAAACGGGGTGCATATCGGCGAGACCGGCGAGGCCTATATCGTCAACAGCGCCGGCGTATTGCAGACCTCGAGACGGTCGGGCGGGGCCGTCCTGTCGCAAAGCGCCGACCACATCGGCCCCACGTTGAAGGCAAAGGCCATCAACAGTTTTATTCAACGGGACCTGGACGGCGGCAAATACCTCTACGCCACAGCCGGCCTGAAAGACGGCCAGTGGATTCTGGTTGCCCGCCAGCGAACCGCCGAGGCTTTCGCCGCCCTCTATGACGTTTTCTATCTGGCGGTGGGGATCTTTCTGCTCGGCGGGGCCACCATTGTGGCCGTGGCCTTCTTCGTGACCGATCGCATCGTCCACCGCATGGAAAAAGTGGATTCGGAGAAGCAATCCTTGAGCCGACAACTCATTGGCACCAGTCGGCTGGCGGAACTGGGCGAGATGGCCGCCGGTTTCGCCCATGAGATCAACAACCCGCTTCAAATCATCAAGGGGGAGCAGACCCTGATCGAAACCCTGCTCGAGGAGCTGAGGTCCGAGGGCTCGCTGGCCCAATCCGAGACCGTCTCGGAAATAGAGGACTCCCTTGATCAGATCAAACTGCAGATCACCCGCTGCGCCAAAATCACTCAGGCGATTCTCAAGTTTGGCAGGCAGAGCGACCCCGACGTGGTCGACATCGACCTGAGCCGCTTAATGCCCGACGTGACCAAAA
The DNA here is from genome assembly GCA_963783425.1 of uncultured delta proteobacterium. GTDB lineage: Bacteria > Desulfobacterota > Desulfobacteria > Desulfobacterales > QNYZ01 > CAWANO01. Next base: position 1,066,985 of record CAWANO010000010.1, on the reverse strand, counting down.
TGATCCAAGAAAAAGCGCGGGTGCACGGTATCGATTTTCAGCAACAACTGGATACCAGGCCGATGATCGTTCGGGCCGACACCGGCCAGTTCCAGCAAGTGATACTCAACCTGCTCAACAATGCCATTGATGCCATCATCGCCCGCCACGGTGTCTCCGGGGGCAATCTGGTGCTCAAGGCCGAGTCCCTGGAGAGCCACTGGGTAGAAATTCAAGTGACCGACAACGGCGCTGGTATCAGCTCGGAAAACATGGACAAAATCTTCTCGCCCTTTTTCACCACCAAACCGGTCGGGGAAGGCACCGGATTGGGGCTTTCGGTATGTTACGGCATCGTCGAAAGCATGGGCGGCAGCATGGCGGTGGCCAGCCGACTGGGCGAAGGGACCACCTTTACCGTTAAATTACCTTGCGCCACGTAACGGCGCCACCCACGCGCCGGCCCCCGAGGCACGGCTGGCGCCGGGCGTAAACATGACAACCAACCAACTCGATAAGGGAGACTCGAGCTATGAGTACCATGAAAATCATGCTCGTCGATGACGAGGAGCGGTTTCTGGCCACCACCCAAAAACTGATGGCCAAAAAGGGCTATGACGTCATCACGGCATCGAGCGGCGGCATGGCGCTGGACCTGCTCGATCAGAAATCGATCCACGTGGTCATATTGGACGTCAAAATGCCGGAAATGGACGGTATCGCCACCTTAAAGGCTATTAAAGCCAGGCACCCCATGGTTGAGGTCGTTATGCTCACCGGCCACGCCACTGTTGAGTCGGCCGTGCAGGGACTCAAATCGGGTGCTAGCGACTACTTGATGAAACCAGCCGAGGTGGACGACCTGATCCAGATTGCCGAGGAGGCATTTACCAGGCGGCAGCAGCTGGATGAAAAGATCAGGATGGTCCAGATGCGAAAATATATGGGGTCGCCGAGAAAAATACTCGATGAGGAAAAAGAGTAGGCAACGATCCGATGGCAGAGATGAGATATCTGTGATCCGTCATTTTGACCACGACAAGGAAGACATCCATGAAAAGCAAACCGTTAAAAAAAGCGACCGGATATGACAAATATGTGGATTGGAAAATCTTCTCCATCCCGGTGGTTCTATTGTTTGTTATTCTCTTCATGCCCACCCCTAATGGAATGAAGGATGTCGGCGTTGAATACAAAGTTGCCCCAAAAGCGGTGGTCAACTTTTTCACCGAGTCCCTGTTTAACAAACCATCAGCGGATACCGAGCAATGGGAGCTGCTGGTGGCCCAGATCATGCACGAAAACATGCTCATGGGCTCGCTTGGTCGGGAGGCCTTTTTAAAACGGGACCTTAAATGGGCCCGAAGCCAGAAAATCCCCGCCGACCAAAAAAATTTCGACCGGGCCGCGGCATTTATCAAGGGTCAGGTCAATGACCAAAAGTATCAGCGGGTCATGGGCGAAGGCCTGGCGTTGCGCCGCGAGGGGCTCAAGTACGACAACCTTTCGGAAAAGGATCGCGCCGCAGCCGATAAGGGCGCCTGGCACATCAAGGTCGCCATCGCCATGGTGGCCTTCGTGGTGCTCTGCTTTTTGACCGAATGCATCCCCCTGCCGGGTGTGGCCTTCTGCATCGGGCTGATCCTGGTATTCACCGGCGTGCTCTCGCGAAAAGAGGTGGCCATGCTCTACTGGGACGACGCCTGCTGGTTCATCATGGGCAGCCTCATGTTCGCCGCCGCCTTTGTCAAAACCGGTGTGGACAAGCGGATGTGCCTGGCCATGTTCCGCAAGCTGGCCGTGCCCAACGTACGATGGATCACGCTGATCTTCTTTATCATCATCGCCCCTGGCCGCCTTTATCTCCGACCACGCCCTGGCGGCCATGTTTCTGCCCATCGGCATCCTGCTCTATCAGAACAGCCTGACCCACGAGAGTCCCGGAAGATCCGGAGCTGGCCAAAATGCTGATGATCACCATCGCCATGGCCTGCAACATCGGCGGCCCGGGCGCCCCCTCGGGCGGCGCCCGCAACGTCATCATGATGACCTATCTCAACGACATGTTCGGGATCGACATCGGCTATTTCCAGTGGATCATCTACTGCATGCCCTTTGTGATCATCATGATTCCGATCACCTGGTTCATGGTCAACTGGCGGTTCAAACCCCAGATCACCTCCCTGGCCCCGGCCATGGACCAGCTGCAGAATGAGATCGACAGAATGGGCGGCTGGAACCGGCAGCAGATCGTCGCCCTGATTATTTTCGTGGTCATGGTCTTCGGCTGGTTCACGGAAAAGACCTTTTATGACATGGGCATCTGCCCGTCCGCCTGGGCATCGGCGTCATCGCCGTGGCCGGCGCCGTGGCCTACCTGTTCGCCGGGGTGGTCAACTGGCGCGACTACCAGGAGAAGGTGGACTGGGGCGTGGTCTGGCTCTATGCCGGGCGCCATCATCTTCGGCCGCACCCTGGACAGCACCGGCGCCGCCTACTGGATGGCCCGCACCGGTCATCGACGCCGCTGGCCCCGCTGGGCATGGACTCCGGCCTGCCGCTGCTGGCCACCACCAACGGTATCACGGCCGTCATCACCAACCTGATGGCCGACGGCCCGGCCGCGGCGGCCGTGGGCCCCATCACCCTGAACATGGCCGGCCTGGCCCATCCGGGCACCACCTTCTGCCCTTCATGGCCATGGCCACGGCCATCGCCTCTTCCTTTGCCTACTGCCTGATCATCGGCACGCCGCCCAACGCCATCGTCTATGCCAGCGGCTACCTGGAGCCCAAGGATTTCCTGCGGGTCGGCGTAATCATGTGGTTCGTTGCACAGATTATGCTGATGATCATGGTCCTTGTTTACTGGCAATTGCTGGGCTTTGGCGTGCTTCCGGCCTTTTAGCCCAAAACCTGAAAGGATAGCGACGCATGGCGGACCACCAAGATATTCAGGTTCACCCCAAGACGAAACCGCTACGCTTTGAAAACGGCCGAATGTATATCAATCGCGACGCCGAGCGAAAATTCTACTTTTTCCTGACGGTGGTTATCCTAGTCGCCGGGCTTCTATACAAGCTTGGCATACTGTAGCGATGAAGCGATATGCCGTGACCGTGATCAGGTGGCCGTTGAGCAGCGCTGATAAAAAACAAAGGTGACTTGCCTTGCCACCGATCGCCCCTTTTGCCCTATCCGGAACAAACGGCCCGGAACTTTAAGGAGACGCACACATGGCTAAAAATATTAAGGTGCTAATGGTTGACGATGAGGCTCAGTTTCGAGCCACAACTCAGAAAATTCTCAACCGCAAAGGATTCGACACCATCATCGCAGCGAGTGGCGAAGAGGCTTTGGACAAACTGGACGTGGAACCAGACGTGGTCATTCTCGACATCAAAATGCCCGGCATCGGCGGTGAGCAAACCCTCCAGGAGATCAAACGGCGCAAACCGGACCTGCCCGTCATCATGCTCACCGGGCATGGCGACCTGACATCCGCCAGAGCGGCCTTGGGGAAAGGCGCTTTCGACTATCTTTCCAAACCTTGCGACATTGAATTGCTGGCCGCCAAAATCAACGAATCCCACCAGAAAGGAAAGGCGCCCGTTTACCATTTGGAAAAAAATGTGCGTGAGGCCATGGTCCCCATCGAAGAGTACACCACCCTTACCGGAGATCAGAACGTTGCCGCGGTCATCGCTGAGCTGAAAGCATCCTTTTCCTGCCGCATGTCCACCAGCCGAATCATGGAAACCGGCCACCGCTCCGTGCTGGTTATCGACCAGGCGCGCGCGGTGGTGGGCATCGTCGCCATCACCGACCTGATGAAGATGATCATGCCGGCCTACCTTCTGGCGCCCAAACCCTCCATGGCCGACAGCATCCAGTACTCCCCCATGTTCTGGAAAGGCATGTTCAGCAGCGAGATTCGAAAAAACGCCGGAGTGAAGGTCGAAGATATCATGTCGCCCCCGCCGCCGGCCATCGATGCCCAGGCCAGCCTGATGGAAGCCGCCTTCCGGATGTATTCTGAAAACGTCCGCCGGCTGGTGGTCGTTTCAGCGGACAAGCCCGTGGGGGTGATCCGCGAGCAGGACCTATTCTTCGAGATGGAACGGGTCTTGAGCGCCTAATCGGCCAAGGCTTTGAATTGGGTGCCGCCATATTGATGAAAATCGGCATGGCGGTTTTGCCACCCAACCCGTTTAATCTGTTCGTTGCTGATAGCACCGAGCCATTGCAATCGCATTCGGGCATCTCGTGTGTTCGACAATGCCAAGGTCATATAGACCGATATCGAGGCCTCAAATGGTGTCATCCATGTGATCGACACCGTTATCATGCCGTAAAAACACGATAAGATGTGCTATATAGAAGTCCGGCAATCAGCCGGACTCCTATTTACTTCGACATGGAGGCGACCGTGAAAAAACACTTGATCTGGATAGCACTGCTCCTTTCGGGCCATGGAGGCGCTTTTGCGGCGGACGCCGCTTTGAAAAGTGACCCGCTTTACAGTATCGCAGACGATGCCCGCATTGGTTTGCCCGACGCCAGCGAGGCGCTCAAAAAACACCGACTCATTTTCGTTGGCGAACGCCATACCGACCCCAAGCACCACGCCATGCAGCTGGCCGTGATTCGAACGCTGGTGGAGGCCGGTGCCCCGGTGGCCATCGGCATGGAGATGTTTCGCAGCGACGCACAGCCCGACCTGGACCACTGGACCAGCGGGCAAATGGATGCGGGCGATTTCCAGCGCATCTATTACGACAACTGGAACTTCGACTGGTCGCTGTATGCGCCCATCCTCGAGTACGCCCGTGAACGACGCCTGCCCGTGGTCGGCTTGAATCTGTCGCGCGCCATCACCCAGCAGGTGGCCAAAAGCGGCTTCAAGTCACTCAGTGAAGCGCAGCGCGGCAAACTGGACGAGGTGGCCTGCCGGGTTGATAAAATCTACATGGACTTTATCCGGAACGCCTACGGCGCCCACGCCCACGGCCAGCTCGATTTTACCTTCTTTTGTGAGGCGCAATTGGTATGGGACAACACCATGGCCATCAACGCCATCGACTACCTGACGGCCAATCCCGACACGATCATGGTGGTCATCACCGGCAACGGCCACGCCTGGAAAGCGGGCATCCCGGCCCAGGTAAAAAAACGTAGCGCCCTGCCTTACACCGTCATCTTACCGGAGATTGACGAGATCACCGAGCCGGGCATGATCGACATTGACGATGCCGATTATATTTTCCTGAAATAGCATGAAACAAGCTCGCTGAACTTGCCGTTCCATGACAACCCGTTCAGAAAACAGCGCTGACCGCACCATTCCGGTCTCTTGCGACCGCGACTGTGGCGGCGGCTGTCCGCTGCTGGCCACGGTGCGCAACGGTCGGGTACGAAAAATAGTCGACAACCCCCTGGGCGGCGACCACCTTCGGGGCTGTATCAAAGGCTACCGGTTGATGGAGACCACCTATGCGCCCGATCGCATCGTCACACCGCTGCTCAGAACCGGTGATAGGGGCGAAGGCCAATTCAAAGCCATCACCTGGCCCGAGGCCTTAGACCGGGTGGCCGAAAAGCTCGCCGAGATCAAACAAAATCATGGCAGCATGAGCGTGCTGCCTTTCAGCGGATCCGGGTCCTGCCGGGCGGCGGTTCACAACACATCCCAGTTGACGCGCCGTTTTTTCAGCCTCTTTGGCGGCTTTGTGGACCGGTGCGACTCCTACTCCAGCGCGGCGGCCGACTATACAGCACAGCACCTTTTCGGCACCACCCAGGTCGGGGTGGACCCGAAGACGCTTGAAAAAAGCCGCCTCATTGTGCTTTGGGGCGCCAACGTTTGCTCGGCGCGGCTCTTTAGCAGCCGTTGGGCGCCGCTGATCGCCAAGGCCCGATCCAACGGCGCCCGCGTGGCTGTAGTCGACCCGCGACGCTCCCGAACCGTGCGCAAACTGGCCGATCAATGGATCTGCCTCCGCCCGGGTACCGACAGCGCCCTGATGGCGGCCGTGCTCTATGTGATCATCTCCGAAAAGCGACTCGATCACGCCTTTGTCGATACCTACACCACCGGATTCGCCGAGCTGACCGATTACATCATGGGGCGGTCGGACCAACGCTCCAAAACCCCCGGCTGGGCGGCTGAAATTTGTGGGGTGGCCGAAAGTACCATCACCGAACTGGCCCGGCACTACAGCAGTATCAAGCCGGCCGCCCTGCTGCCCGGACTTTCGATCCAAAGAGTCCTGGGCGGCGAGCAAAACTATCGTTTTGCCGTTGCCTTGCAGGCGGCCACGGGCAACATCGGCCTCATGGGGGGCGCTTCCGGCGCCGCCCCTTACAAGCTTCCCGGGCCGCGCTTTCCAACGATTCCAGTGCCGAACCTTAGGCCACTACCGGCCATCCCTGTCTACCTGTGGACCGACCTGGTGCTCAAAGGGGTCGCGGTGGGCCACCCCGCCAAGATCAAGGCCATCTACAGCGTCGGTGCCAATTTCCTCAACCAGGGCAGCGACATCACCCGTAACATGCGGGCCTTTGAGACGGTGGATTTCGTGGTCACCCAGGACCTGTTCATGACCCCCACGGCCCGCTTCAGCGACATCATCCTGCCGGCCACCACCTCTTTGGAGCGCGAGGATGTCATCACCGGTGGAGACAACCGCCTCTTCTACTCCCAGCGGGCCATCGACCCCGTCGACGGCACCCGCCATGATTACGACATTTTCACCAGCTTGGCTCGTCGACTGGGGTTCGGCGACCGCTTCAGCGAGGGCCGCACGACCGGGCAATGGCTCGATTTTTTAATGGCCCAGTCGGAAGTTGACGATATCGATCAATTTAAGCGCAGCGGGATTTATCGCGGTCCTGATCAGCAACGCATCGGTCTGCGGGCGTTCATCCAGAACCCGCTCCAAAATCCCTTGAACACCCCTTCGGGCAAAATTGAAATCCGATCGCAAGGCTTTGCCGCGGCCGGCGGTACGGCCACGCCCGAAGTGTTCATGGCCCAGCCCGATAAATCCTACCCTCTGACCTTGATCACCCCCCACTGCCACTATCGCATCAATTCCCAAAACAGCAATCTTCGCTGGGCCAAGCATCTGATCGATATCACCTTGACCATGAACCGGGCCGACGGCCAGCGGCGCGGCCTTACGAGCGGCGATCGGGTTCGGGTGCGAAGCGCTCAGGGTGAAATGGAGATAACGGTGACCCTCGACAAACACATGGCGTCTGGTTGCGTGGCGCTGTTTCAGGGGGGATGGACGACAAGAGATAAATATGGCGTGGAGATCGGCGGCAGCGCCAACAGCCTCTCTTCGGCGCTGCCCACCTATCCCAGCCAGGGCTCACGCACCCATTCTATCTTCGTCGAAGTTAGCGCGCTTAAATATGGGCACTGTCTCGTCAGGCGCCGTTGATGCGCGCCACCAGCGCGGCGTAGAGCCGTAGCGCCGGCGCCAGCAGTTCATCGGGAAAATCGAAGTCCGGGCCGTGAAGCTGTCCACAGGCGGCACCGCCTCCCAGACCAAAAAAGACGCCGGGAAAGTGTCGCGTCAGCACCCCGAAATCATCCGACCAGCGCTGGGCATCATCCAATTCGATTGCAGGCAAACGCGCCTCACGGGCGGAAGTTAACACCAGTTCCATGGCTTGGCGGTGGTTACGGGTGGCCGGTATCCAGTTTTCGAACCAACTCTTACATTGAAGTCCTGCTTTGCGGGCGATTTCAGCCACCATTCGATCGGCCTGATCACACAATCGTTGCAACCCATCATCGCTGCGACTGCGTAGCGTGGCCCGCATGCGGGCGCTGCCGGGAGTGGTGCCGTGGTCGCTTTCACCCAACCGGGCGTAGGCCGCCTGGCTGTCGTGGCCCTGGAGGTCCAGATCGGACCAGGCGCTTAAATTATCAAAACGCTCGATGATTTGCGAGAGCGCCATGGCCGGACTGCGCCCCGCCCCCGGCTGACCGCCGTGGGCGGACTTGCCCAACAGTTCCACCACGAAGTCCGTGGCCGCCCAGGCAAAAAGGCCCTGACGGTACAGCACCGCGCCCAGCGGGTATCCGGGCATGGTGTGAAAACCGAAGATGTAACGGGGGTTCATCGCAACGAGTCGTGAATCGCTGACCACGGCGGGCGCGCCCCGGCCGGTCTCTTCCTGCGGCCGGAACAGCAACACCACCCGACCCTTGAATGACCGCCGGTTGGCCAACAGTGCCCCTATCCCTACTGCGGCAACCATGTGACCATCGTGCCCGCACAGGTGGCCCACTCCGGGTACCTGCGAGCGATGTGATCCCATACCCTGATCGGCTATGGGCACCGCGTCCAGTTCGCTGGTAAAGACCGTGGTGGGTCCAGGCCGATTCCCGGCAAACACCACGGCCAGGCCGCATCCACCCAGGCCTTCGACAACCCGGTCCGGTTCGAAAGGGGCCAGAAAATCAAACAGACGCTTGGCTGTGGCCGCCTCCTGTCCGGAGAGGTCGGGCCGGCGGTGGATGGCATGGCGCAACGCCACCAGTTGCGGCAACAGATCATCCAGCAATGGCGGGGTCACTACCAACATCTCTTTCATCTCCAAGAGGCCTCACAACATCTTTTCAAATACACCGGCCATGACACCCAGGCCATGGTCGATCTCGGCCGGGGTAATGATCAGGTGCGGCCGCAAGCGTACACTTCGTGGCCCGCAACCCACCACCAGCACCCTGGCCGCCGCGCAGGCATCCACGAAGCACTTTCGGGCATCGGCATCGGGCAGGTCGAAAGCACACAATAGACCCTGCCCACGCACATTGGTCACCTGATCTGGAAAGCGTGCCTGAAGCGCCCTCAGTGCACCCTGCAGATAGAAGCCCTGCCGCTCGGCCGCCGCAACGAGATTATCCGCTTCGATAATTTCTAGGATGCGCTGGCAACGGACCATATCCACCAGGTTGCCTCCGAAAGTGGAGGAGATACGGCTGGAACGAGCAAAGACATTGTCCTGCACACGATCAATGACCGGCCCGGCCAGGATGCCGCACACCTGCGTTTTTTTGCCGAAGCAGACGATGTCAGGCTCGACACCGTGGTGCTCGTGCGCCCAGAATTGACCCGTGAGGCCGATGCCGGTCTGCACCTCGTCGAGGATGAAGATGATCTCGCTTTCAGTGCAAAGCTCCCGTAGCGCCTGCATAAAGGCCCGGCGGAAATGGTTGTCGCCGCCCTCGCTCTGGATCGGCTCGATGATCAAGCCGGCGATGCGCCGACCGTGGGCGGTGATGGCCTGCCTGATCTGGTCGAGGGCCTGGGCTTCGGCCGCCGCCACCCGCTGCACTTCGGCCTCGTCGACTGGAAAACGCAGTTTGGGGTTGTCAATACGCGGCCAGTCGAACTTAGGGAAATATCGGGTTTTGTCGGGATTGAAGGTATTGGTTAATGAGAGGGTGTAGCCACTGCGGCCGTGAAAGGCCTCCTTGAAATGGATAATCATATCGCCGGGGATGTGACCGTAGCCGGCGGCCATGTTCATGCGCGTCTTCCAGTCAAAGGCGGCTTTCAGAGCGTTTTCCACCGCAAGGGCACCACCTTCGATAAAAAAGGCATGCGGCAAGTAGGTGGGAATGGCCACCCGCCCAAACACCGCCACAAAACGGGCCATCTCCTCGGTGTAGATTTCCGAACAGGTGGGCTTCTGGATGGCTGCCTGGCCCAGGTGCTTGCGCGCTTTGATCATCTCGGGATGATTGTAGCCGATGGCCTGGGAAGCGTACATGCTGTAAAGGTCCAGGTAATCGGCGCCGTCGCGCTGGTCGACGATCCAGCAGCCGTGGGATCGTGCCAGGTCCATGATCACCGGCTGGCCGTCGATCAACAGGTGTTGCCCCAAAACCGCGCGCACGTTTATCTCCATAGGCATAGCATCTCCTTTTCCGGTTGCACATCGGCAACCCGCCGGGCCCGATTTCACCCCAACTGTGTTTTCCGCATATAGGCATTATCTGCCTGACTCCCCCCGTAACGGTCAAGAAAAAAGTGGCCCCGGCTTGACACCAAAGGGGCCTTGTTACTTGAAAAAATGCAACACCTGTAATCTCCTGATAAATCCCTACAGCAAATGGGTTTAGGGCATCCTTATCTTGAAGACCACCAAATACAGTGGAAATAATCGATTGGCACAACGACCTCTTTCTTGACATGAATGCTCATTTCCTCTACGATAAAAAAGTGATGACAAAAAAATGCAACCGATCTGTTTTGCTTTTCTTCGTCGAAACGGCGGCAAACAGCCGCTTCAATTGAGAGCCTCGGCGCTGATCAGGTAACCTCTTTCACATTGTCATCACCGTTGATGGCTTTTATCGATAGCATCAAATGTTGATGATCTTTCATATTAATTCCTTATAGATAGAAAATGCACACCAAAGCCTGGAAACCATGGGCACTATTGGCCCCAGCCCTGAGTGCGGTTTTTTTCCTACTTGTCATACCGGTCTGCTTTGTCGTGGTCTACAGCTTCTGGCTGCGCGCACCCAGCGGCGCAGACATTCCGGCCTTTCAGTTTGGCAACTACGCCAAGTTTTTTGAAGACTTTTTCTACCCCAAAATCCTGATTAGAACGATCCGCATCTCCTTTGAGACGGTTCTCCTTTGCGTCGTCATGGGTTATATCCCGGCCTACTTTTTCTACCGCAGCGAAAGCCGTTTCAAGCAGGTCTTTCTGCTGTTGATCATGCTACCCTTCTGGGTCAGCTTCATCATTCGCACCATGAGCTGGATCAACATCATGGGCGATTCGGGACTGATCAACCACTTCCTGTTGAAGATCGGGCTGATTCAAACACCCATCTCCATGCTCTACAACGAGTTCACCGTCTTGATGGGTTTGATCATGTATCTGCTGCCCTTCATGGTACTCAATATCTACGTCAGCCTGGAAGGCATTGATAAAAGCCTGCTGGAAGCGGCCCGCTGCATGGGCTGCACGGAGTGGCAGGCTTTTCGGGAAGTGACGCTGCCCCTGAGTCTTCCCGGTGTAAGCGCCGGCTGTTTGCTGGTGTTCGTACTCACCGCCGGCACCTACCTGCCCCCCATGATATTGGGCGGCCCTGGCAACGACATGATCGCCAACCTCATCTTCAAGCGCGTGATCGGCACGCTGGACTGGCCCTTCGGTTCGGCCATCAGCGTAATCTTGCTCTCGCTGCTTTTTATCATCGTCTGGACCTACAATCGCTACCTGGGCATCAACCAGATCTTCAAAAGTTTTCAAGGAACTGAAGCATGAAGCAATTTTCGCCGGGATGGGCAATGATCCGCATCTACACCCTTCTGGTCTATGTCTTCCTGTTTGCGCCCATCGTGGTGGTCATCGTGCTGGCTTTCAATCCCAAGCAGTTCGGCATCTTCCCCATGGAGGGCATCAGTTTCCGCTGGTTCATCAAACTGGCCCAAAACCAAGCGATTATCGACGCCTTCCGCAACTCGCTAGTGCTGGGCGCGCTGACCGCGGTCATCTCCACCGGCATTGGTATCCTCGCCGCATTGGCCTTCATCCGCTTCGAGTTTCCCGGCAAGAACACCATCAACACCCTCTTGCTGTCGCCGATCATGATCCCGGAGGTGGTACTGGGTGTGGCATTGCTGCTCTTTTTGCGCTGGCTGCAGCAACCAAAAAGTTTCGTTCTGCTGCTGATCGGGCACGTGGTGTTGACCCTGCCCTACGTGCTGCTGATCGTCCAGGCCCGGCTGGTGGGCATCAAAAAGGAGTACGAGGAAGCCGCCAAAACCTTGGGGGCCAACGCTTTTGAAACCTTTCGGGATGTTACTTTCCCGCTGCTGCTACCGGCCATTTTGGCCGGAGCCCTATTTGCCTTTACCATCTCCTTCGACGACATTACGGCCACGCTTTTCTGGGCTACAGCCCAGAACCAGACGGTACCGGTTAAGATTTTTAGCATGCTGAGAAACTCCATCAGTCCCGAAATCAACGCCCTTGGGGCGGTGATGATTGTATTGACCATCGCTACACCCTTGTTGGCCGGTTTTTTGTCCCGCAAGTTTTCGAAATTTAGATCCTAGTACGACAACCACAACTGAAAGGAGTACAGATGACTATCGTTACCAAAGAGAAACTGGACCGGGTCCACGACCTGTATCGCAACGGCAAGCTCAGCCGCCGACACTTTCTCAAATATCTCGGCCTTGCCGGCGCTTCTCTCGGGCTGATGGGCTCGCCCTTTGGCGGCGCCGTGAGAGAGGCCTGGGCCGCCAAGTCGATCCGCTTTGACGGCTGGGGCGGGTCGGTTTCCGAGGCGTTTCGCGAGTATGCCTTTAAACCCTTCACCGAAGCCACGGGGATTGAAGTTGTCGACGGTGAATTCGGCGACATGAATTCTTTTTTGACACGCGTCAAGGCCTCTTTTCCGCCGGGCGGGGAGTTCAATATCGCCCACCTAAGCGCCGTTTTCGATTATGCCCGTTACACGGAGCTGGGCTTCTCAACGGTACTGGACGAGACCAAGATCCCCAATCTCCAGAATGTGATGGTCGCCATGATCAAACCGTTGCGCGAAATCACCGAGGGCACCCTGTCAGCCGTGCCTTATGACCTGGGGCAGACCGGCATCGCCTACAACACCAAACACATCAGCAAGGAGAAGGCTGAGAAGCTGGGTGTCGCCCTGTTGTGGGACAAGGAGTTGAAAGGCAAGCTGGGCAGCTGGGGCGGCGACTTCAGAACCAACATGTGGTACGCGGCGCTGCACACCGGTCAGAGCCCCAACGACATGAAAGACCTCGAGGCCGTCTGGGCGGCCCTGCGCGAGCAGCGCGACCTGATGAAAAAGTACTGGGCCTCCGGTGCCGAACTGATGAGCCTGCTGGCCAACGAGGAGATCTATGCCACCGTGGCCTGGTCCGGGCGCGTGGCCGCACTTCAGCAGGAGGGCCATCCCATCGGCTACCTGGCACCCAAAGGCACCTACTCGTGGATGGAATACCTCTTCGTGCTCAAAGGCAGCGATCTGGAGGTCGCCCAGCAACTACTCAACTTCATGCTGGAAACGCCGGCGGCCATAGCCGTCTCCGAAGGGCAGAACTATCCGCCCAGTCTAGACCCGACCAAGGTGGAATTGACCGAAAAGATCAAACAGATGCCGGCCTTCGACCCCACCGGCACACTGGAAGGCTACCTGTTTGCCAATCCGGCTTACTGGAATGCCAACCAGGTGGAGTGGACCGAGCAGTGGGATCGTATCATAGCCGGAAGTTAGGATAATTCTTATCCAGTAAGATCCTAACGAAAAGCTGTCACACCATCGCCGGAGTCGGAGCCGCACCGCAAATGGGCTCAGGCTTCGGCGACACAAGAGGGAAAAGGACAAAAGCGTGACTACCGGCAAAAATCAGCCCATGGTGCAGTTCAAAGGCATTATGAAACGTTTCGGCAAGGTTGTCGCCGTCGAGAAGATGGATTTTGAGATCGAGGAGGGCACTCTGGTGACGCTGCTGGGCCCATCCGGGTGCGGCAAAACCACCCTGCTGCGCATGGTGGCCGGGCTGGAAGCGCCCACCGAAGGCGATATCCTTATCAAGGGCAAGCGCATCAACGACACGCCCATCCACCGACGCAACCTGGGCATGATTTTCCAAAACTATGCCCTTTTTCCCCACAAAACTATTTTCGACAACGTGGCCTTCGGCCTCAAATACCGCAACGTCTCCAAGGAAAAGATCAAGGAGAAAGTCACCCGAGCCCTGGAAATGGTGCGCCTGCCCGGGGTGGAGAAACGCATGCCCAGCCAGCTCTCCGGTGGACAGCAGCAGCGTATCGCCATGGCGCGGGCCATTGTCATCGAGCCGGATGTCCTGCTCATGGACGAACCGCTTTCGGCCCTGGATGAAAATCTGCGCGAGGAGATGCGCCGCGAGGTGGACAACCTCCAAAAGATACTGGGCGTCACCACTATCTTTGTCACTCACGACCAGCGCGAGGCGTTGAGTATGTCCGACAAGATTCTGGTCATGAAAGATGGCAGCAAGCAGCAGGAAGGCCCCCCTGAAGCCGTTTACAACCAGCCGGTCAATCATTTTGTGGCCGATTTCCTGGGACACTCCAATTTCATCACTGGAGAAGTCGTCGACGTTGACAACGGCCATGTCAAGGTGCGGATAGAGACCGGTGACGTTCTTTTGGCCGAGAACAAAGGCCGATTTTCAACCGGTGACAAGGTGGAACTGATTGTCCGCGCCCAAAGGTTCGATGCCTTCCCCAAGGATGAATTCAAACCGGAGAAGGGGATGAACCACTTTGAAGGCCGCATCAAGGACCGCAGCTACATGGGCGGTGAAGTCAGCTACTTCATCGAATTGGGTGGCGAGCGCGAAATTCATGTCATCAGTATGATGCGAACCCGCATCTACGATATCGGTGAGGCGGTCAGCGTGCAGGTGTCGCCCCACCACTGCCACCTCATTGCCGCCGATTGATCCGGCTTTTCCGCCGAAAGACAATCTGAAGCCTGAAACCCGTTCGGTCGGTTTTCAGGTTTTTTGCTTTTGTGGTTGATCAACCGGGCGACGGTGGTCATAGTAATGCCAGTTAGGAGGTGCACTATGCTCAACCTTGATCGGCTTGAAAAGACGTTGGCGGCCCGTTTTGGCGACCGACTCATGACCATCGACTCCCACACCCAAGGCGAACCCACGCGCCTGCTCGTCGGCGGTGTGGGCGCCCTGCCCGGCGACACCATGAAAGCCAAACGGGACTATTTCGAATTCCGTTTCGATCACGTGCGAAAGCTGCTCACCCGCGAACCCCGCGGACACCGAGGCATCATGGCGGCCGTTGTGACCGAACGGGTCAGCGACAAAGGAAATTTCGGTCTCTTTTACATGGATGCCCGTCGCTACCCCTATCTGTGCGGCCATGCCACCATCGGCGCGGTGGTGACACTGGTCGAAATCGGCGCCCTGCCAACTCCGGATGGCGACACCAATATCATCGTCGACACCCCCTCGGGCCCTCTTGAGGCTCATACCCGCATCCACCAGGGCCGTGTACAGTCCGTAGCCATTGAGATGGTGCCCTCGTTTGTTTACGCCTCCGGCCGCGAGCTGACGGTGGCGGGCTATGGCACGATTCCGGTGGATCTGGTCTGCGTAGGCGGTTTTTTCGCCATGGTTTCGGCCCGCGCCATCGGCATCGAACTGATCCCGGCCAACAGCCGCCGTCTGATTTCACTGGGCATGGCTGTGATCGAGGCGGCCAACCGCGCCCTTCAAGTCTCCCACCCCCTGCGCCCGGAGGTTACCACGGTCGACGTAACCGAATTTTACGATGACGATCCCGGCCGCAGTGGTGGCCGAAGCGCCGTGATCTACGGTGAGGCCCACATGGACCGCTCGCCGTGCGGCACTGGCACCACTGCCAAGATGACTCTGCTTCACCACCAGGGCAAGCTCGCCCCCGGCGATATCTACACAAACAGCGGCCCCCTGGGCACCAGCTTTGAAGGGCGCATTGCGCGAACCGTGACCATTGGGCAATTTGGGGGAATTGTAGGCCAGGTGCGGGGCAACGCCCAGATCACCGGCATTCATCAATTCGTGGCCGATGATCGCGACCCCTTTCCCCAAGGATTTTTATTGTGAAGGCCACTACACCCTTTGCCGAATTGATTCTGTTCAATGGCCGTTTCTACACCCTCGACGACGAGATCCCCCGCGCCCAGGCAGTGGCAATTAAAAACGGCCGCATCGTGGCCATCGGCGACAACGCGGAAGTGACGGCCATGGCCGCCCGCGGCACCGCCAAAATCGACCTGGGCGAACGAACAGTGCTGCCCGGATTGATCGACAGCCACTTTCATTTCTATACCTGGGCGTTGGGGCTGCGCGAGCTGGAACTATCCAGGGCCGATTCACTGCAGGCCTTGCTCGACCAGGTGACCCATGCCGCTGCCCAGCGGCCGGCCGGAGAGTGGATCATCGGTCAGGGATGGAATGAGGCCGACTGGCCCCAAGCGATCATGCCCACCCGCAGCCAGCTCGATGCCGCCGCTCCCGACCACCCGGTGGCCCTCTGGCGCTGCGATCTTCACCTGGCCGTTGTCAACTCGGCGGCCATGCAGCGGGCCGGTATCGACCGCCACACCCCTGATCCCCCCGACGGCCAGTTCGAACGCACACCGTCGGGACGCTTGACCGGTATCCTGCGCGAACTGGCCTCAAACCGCATCAAAGCGGTCATACCGGAGCCGGTCGACGGCGAGGTGGTGGAGTGGATGCAAAAGGGAGTGGTGCGGTTGCACAAGTTGGGGCTGACTGGGGTGCACGACATCCGCCTCATGGGGGGGATGGAAGGGCCCGCCGCGCTACGGGCGTGGCAGATCTTGAACGAGCGCGGTGAGCTGGAACTGCGCTGCTGGGTCAGCCTTCCTGGCGAGCAGTTGGAGCAGATGGCGGCCCTGGGATTACGCTCGGGCCTGGGCGACGATCGCCTGCGCATCGGTCATCTCAAATATTTCGCCGACGGCGGCATGGGCGCCCGCACCGCGTGGGTACTGGAACCTTATCACGATGCCGGCCTTGGTATGCCCTTGATTCCCATGGATCAATTGATGCGCCGGATCAGGCTGGCCGAACGGACCGGGCTGGCTGTTATCGTACATGCCATCGGCGACCGGGCCAATCGCGAGACGATCACGA
Organism: uncultured delta proteobacterium; assembly: GCA_963783425.1. Classification (GTDB taxonomy): domain Bacteria; phylum Desulfobacterota; class Desulfobacteria; order Desulfobacterales; family QNYZ01; genus CAWANO01. The sequence goes on along the minus strand of CAWANO010000010.1, from coordinate 1,050,280 downwards.
TATTTGAAGATCTTCAAAAAAAGCGGCGCAACGGTGACAGCGATGGCGTGTCGCCTCCAGCCCTGCCTCACCGCATCGAGCACGCCCAGTTCATCCGGTCCGAGGATATCGAACGCCTGGCCCGGCTGAAGATGGCCGTGAGCGTGCAACCCCACAACATGATCCTGGACATGAACATGATCGACGCCTGCGTCGGCGACCGGGCCCGCTGGGCCTATCCCTACCAGGAAATGCTGGCGGCCGGCGTACCCCTGATCCTCAGCTCCGATGCGCCGGTGTGCGACCCCAGCCCGTGGGTGGGCATTCACGCCGCCGTCACCCGCCAACGAAAAGATGGCACGCCCGCAGGGGGATGGTATCCACAGCACCGCATATCGGTCGAGTCGGCCGTGCAGGGATACACCACCGCACCGGCGGCATTTTACGGTCGCTTACAGGAGCTGGGCAGTGTCTCGCTGGGCAAGTTTGCTGACCTGGTGGTGCTGGACCGCGACATCTTCCGTGTCGACCCCATGGCCATCGCCGAAACGACAGTGTTGATGACGCTCTTTAATGGCCACGTCGTTTTTCGACACGCATCGATGGATTAGGCCGGCCGTTCACCAAACCCTATCCTACTACCGGATCATAAAGTCGTCATCGGCGACCAATCCGGCAACGGTCACCATCGGATGCCCGGCGTCATCGTTGCGCACCTCTTGCGGCCATTGATAGGCGGGATCCAAGCCTTTAAAATAGTCAAGATCATAGGACAGCAGCTTGACCCATAGTTGATCCTCGTGGCGCACGAATCGCGACGTCAACCCGAAATCCACCTCGCCCAGCGCGGTCAGAATAATATAGCGCGGAATTTCCCGGCCGCTGCCGTACTGGCGCACCTCGGAGGCAATATCGATTACCTCGGCCACCGTGATCGCCTGTGCCGGGTCCCACTGGCGCTGCAGGGGCCAGCCGGCCACGTAGAGATGGTGAAATTCCATGCCCATCTGTCGCAAGGCGTAAGCCAACTGGTGCATCTCGTCGGGAGAATCGTTGATCCCACATAGAAGAGGCGTGTTGGCGTAAACCGTCACGCCCCGCTCACGCAGGATTTTTAACAGCGCCTCATGGGCGGGGGTGATCTCGCTGGCATGCAAAAACTGCGTTTCAATCTCCAGCCGCAGGGGATTGGAAACGGCCAGGTGGTTGAGCTGCCCTAATTTTTCCACCACCCCGGCGCTGTAGAACCCAGGATTGTAGTTGAAATTGACGCTGCGCAGGCGCACGGCGTTGACATGCTGAAACGACCGCAACCGCTCAACGATTGTGGTGATTTCGTGGAGCTTTTCGATGGCGTCGCACCGCGCGGTGATGACCACATCGCTGATGCGCGCATCGTTGCCGATGGCGGTAAGATCGTCGTCGCCGGCCTCTGCGTCGATTTCAACACGGGTTTCATGAGGCCGCCAGAGAGTGTCGGAACCGGTCGGTACCAAGCTAAAGCCGATACGCTGGTCGGCAAGGACCAGGGCTTTGGCCTGCTGCAGGGCGTCCGGGTCCACCGTGATTGTTTTAGGCACTCGCGCCGGGCGGGTGCCCCAAAAAAGCGTCTCATCACCGATCTCGGCCATGAAACGCGCGTCCAGCGTCCCTTCAGCGTTGGTTCTGACCACGTTCTGCTGTTCAACATTTTGGGCGAAGGTCTGGTAATACTCAGGCCGATAGGGGGTCCGAATCCATATGAAGTGGTCGTCCACCGCGTCCCGTTCCACGGCCCAGCCGCTGGTGTGCCAGTCGATCTTGCCGATGGGCGTTGCCGTGCAAATACGGGGAATGATTCGGTCGGAAAGGTGCGCCCGCAAATAGGCGGCAACCTGGTGCCCCTTGTTGATGGGGGTCCAGTAGATGCTATTGCCGTGAATGGGGCTGCAAGGGATATAAATATAGTGCAGCTCCGCCCCGGCACCGCGCAGCAGGTGAAACAGGCGCACCAGTTCCGGCCCTTTTTCGTTGCAATCTTCAAGAAAGGGGGTCTGCACATAGACGCTGATGCCCGCTTTAACCAGTTTGGTGATGACATCGAGGCTCTCGATGGAGATCTCGTCGGGATGGATGAAGTGGGTGGCCAGCTCCAGACGCTTGCCGGCCTGTTTTAGGGCCAGTTGCTTGCGCTTGAGCCAATTGAGCCAGAACGCGTCGCGCTCGTAAAAAAGATGCGGGTAATAAGAAACCGAACGGGTGGCAAGGCGCAGGCTCTGCACATGCGGCACCTGCTGCAATCCATCAACGGCCGTCAGCATGTTCTGTTTGTTCAAAAAGGGGTCGCCGCCGGTGATGACGATCTCTTTGATGTCGGGCGAATGAGCGACATAATCGACCGCTTGGCGTACCTTCTCGGCCGTAGGGTTGGTCTGGTTGCGCAGGTCTTTGTGTTTGCGGAAACAAAAGCGGCAATAAACCGGACAACTCATGTTGAGCAGAAATATCACCCGGTTGCGGTACATGCGTTCGAGCAGGCCGTCGTGAAACTGCCCCACCCAGGTGTTGACCTGCCCCACCGGGTCCAGTTCCTCCACGAAGGGGGCATATTGGAAGGCCACGTCCCGCGACAAGCGCATCTGACGCACGGTGTGCATGGAAAGACGCACCGGGTAAGTGTCGAGCACCCGCTGCAGAGCGGCCCGCTGATCGATGGGGACCTCAATGTTTCCCAGCTTTTCGTAGCGCTCCACTGAATTGACCGAGATGAAGCGGTCGCCGGGAAGCATCACCGTCATCATTGCCAGCAGCACCAGGTAGGGCAGTTCGATGCCATTGACGACAAAACGTCGGTTCTGGTCGCTATTGGCACGCGCCAGCTGATCGGCAACATTGGCGAAAAATCCGTCAGGGTCCTGATCGTAACCGGTCGCTGCCAGCAACCGTTGCAGTTTCGCCTCCCCGCTGCCCTGGCCAATCACTTCGCAAAACTGACGATCCAGCAGGTAGGGCTCACCGTAATGTTCCAGGAAATCGACGAGCTTTTGCTCCATTTTATCCAAGGGAACATCTATGGTTTCATGGGATCTTTCAAACTCAACCGGGTGGAGGGTCTCTTCAAGATACATGGCTCAAACTCCTGACGCCTCGCTGTTGGGCGCGAGGTAGATGTGGACACCCGGCTGAACAGCCATAGGGTGCTGATAAAATTCCTAACACCGCATTGATGTCAGTGTCAAATTCCACGGCGCTGATGCCCTACCATGCCAGTCGGGCCAACACAAGTACAAATCAGACGCTTGAATCGGCTTTCGCCGGCAAATGTTTGTACCAAACGGTCATGCTTTCGATACGACCGGCGATGTTGGTGTTGTTGATCAGCAGCCCGCCGCAGCGGTAACCCTGCTTGCCGAAGACGGCGTTCATGCCGAAGGAGGCGGCCCTGGCGATGGAAAAGGAAGTGGTCAGGCCTATATCGGCCATATCGCTCTCCATCACCGCCAGCAGCCGAGTGCCCAGGCCGCGTGCACGCCGCACCGGCACGGTGGCAAAATCAGTCATCTCCACGCTGCCGTGTTCAAGGTCTTTCTCGGCTGCGGCTGCGGCCACCAGTTGCCCCCGGTGCCGGACGGCATAGTAGTTCACGTGATGCTTCATTGCGCGACGCAGGAAGGCGGGATCGTCAATGGGAAAGGGGTAACTAATAAAAACCTGCCCGTAAAGACGGCTGAGCGGTCCGGCATCGTCAGGTCGGCAACGGATCACCGCCCCCCGGTCAGAGATCGAAGGCCTGTGTCGGGACGGCTTTTTACGATCAATGGTTGCCAGCATTGATCGATAGCGGGTGAGATGGCCGTCGGTCAGGCGCGTTTTGGCCGTAAACTTACTCATGAATGCCATGGTTTCGCGGCCACCAAAAAACCCGGGGATTGCGGCCTCCTTGCGATACCCATCGGCTACAAATAGCTCCGCCAGGGCGGCCGGCGCCTTCACCACGATCTTTTCGTAGCCCTCGCGGCGGGTCAAGGCGTCGAGATCTCCTAAAATATCAGGCACGTCATCACGGTGAAGCTTGATCACATAGATGCGCCGGTTGAGCGGGCCGTGTTGGATTGTGGAGCGGCCAAGCCGTTCGATAGTGTCTGGCATGCCCATCTTTTCTGAAAATCAATTTAAATGTGCGAAGCTGTTTTACAGGCCTTTGCTCTTAGGCTACCATACAGGACCAGGGTTGCAACCCAGCCAACGCCAGCGAACTTCAGGATACGAAAATTGACCCCCATCCATAGCAACGTCTGCCCCGTGGAAAAAGCCGGCCATCTCGACCTTCGCCCTCGCCCTGGCATTCTATTTGGTGCACGAAGTACCCGATGCGCGAAAGCTTTTCGACCAGCTGCGCGCCATCCTGGCGCCCGACGCAGCGGTGCTGGTGGTGGAGCCGCCCCTTCACGTCTCACGAAAAGCGTTTGCCCGCACGATCGCCTGCGCGACCGAGGCCGGCTTGACATTGGTGGCGCGCCCTCGCATTTTCTTGATCAAGGCGGTGGTGCTGCAATCGTCGTAAACGGATCCAAGAAGACCATCGACACCGTCAAACAAAGCCTGAAAGTGGGTTGAAATGGAAAAGAATGGAAAGACCGGCCGGGCAACTGCAGGCGGTGATCGCCAGAGAATGGGCCACAAGGTCTCCGCGGTGATCGCGGCCGCGGTAATGATCCTGGGCGCCGCCAGTGCATGGGCGACACAGGTGCCATTTGCGCCGGGGGAGAAGCTCCTTTACAACCTGCGGTGGGGTTTCATCGACGTGGGCACGGCCACCAGCGAAGTCCGCCAAGTGACCGATCTCGACGGGGTTGAAGCCTACCACTTTGTAATGACGGCCCACTCCAACAGCTTTCTCGACGCCTTTTACAAGGTCAGGGACACCATCGAAGCCTGGGCCGAAACCAACATGTCACGCTCGCTCTTGTACCATAAAAACCAGCACGAAGGTCGCCATCGCCGCCAGGAGGTGGTCCGCTTCAAGTGGCAGGGAGAAGAAGGGGTGGCCCTCTATCATGAAGCTCTGAGCGGACGCAAAGAACGTACCCCCTTGATGCCGGGCAGCTTAGATCCCCTTTCGGCATTTTTTTATGTCCGCACCCAGCCGCTGCGCGAGGGTGTCGTCGTTAAACGGCCCATCACCGACGGCAAAAAAAATGTGTGGGGACGCGCCACGGTGGTAGGACGTGAAACCATCAAGATTGACGATCGCACCTACGATACATGGGTGGTGGTACCCGATCTCGAGCATGTGGGCGGCGTCTTCAAAAAGAGCAAGGATGCCACCATCCGCATCTGGATCACCGCTGATGAGCGTCAGATGTTGATCAAACTGGCCAGCAAGGTGGTGGTAGGTAGCTTTGTGGGTGAGTTGATGGCTGATCCAGAAGGGGATCAAACCACCTCAGAATAGCCGTTCCTAATCAGGCACCCGGCCCATGACTATTCTCGATTCGGTGGGCCCTACAAAGGGATGTCGCTCAAGTTTCTCGATTCCGGCCGCAGACATCATCTCGTACAACTCCTGCTGTGTATAGGCGCGCCCCCCTTCGGTACCCAATAGCATATTCAGCGAAAAAAGGGCCGGAAAAAGCGGTCCGTCGCGGGTGTCGTTCATGATAAACTCGTGAATCATCACCCGCGCGCCGGGCGCGGCCACGGCCACGGCCTTGGCGATCATGCGACGGCTGGTGTCGTCATCTTCGCCGTGCAGGACGTGGGACATCCAGACCGCATCGTAGCGGCCCTCAATGTCACCAGCCGTGGTGTAGTCACCGGGCTGAAAATCGATACGGTCGCTTAAGCCGAAGCGAGCGATTGTTTTGCGGGCGAAAGGCGCGGTGGTGGGTAGATCAAAGACCGTGGCCCGCAGGTTGGGGTTTTTAAGGCAAAAATGGATGGCGTAGGTACCCGGTCCGCCCCCCATGTCCAGCAGATAACGACACCCGGAGAGGTCGATGGCATCGACCAGCTGCGGCGCCATCAACATGGCATTGTTGAACATGCCCATAAGAAAGTTTTCGCGCCAGCCGGGGTCATCCGATCCACTGGCACGTTCGGCAATCGGCCGACCGCTTAACACCGCCTCGTCCAGGCGATGCCACGAGGCCATCAACTGGCGGTGGTGCAGAATCATGAAGCCGATGTAATCGGGCGAACCCTTGACCAGATAACGCCGGCTGTGATCGCTGTTGACATAATTAGGGCCGGTTTTTTGTAAAAGCCCCATGGCCGTCAAGGCATCCATCAGGCGCGCCAGCGCGTCCGGATCCCCCTTCACCTTTTGGGCCAAAGTTTCGGCCGACAGGCTTTCATCGCCCAGCGCGGAAAACAGGTCGAGCTGGACGGCGGCGTGAAGCGCACAGGTTTGCCAGTAGGCACCGGAAAGGCCCAAGATCCGGCCGGGATGCGACGGGGTTGGGGTATCGGTCATAAGCGAACCTCTTATCTCTTATCAAATAGAAGTGGCCTTATCGACCTAGTGGAAAACGAAAGGGCGATCGTCAGGGTCAGTATCCCTGACCGGCGCAACCCTGGCGACGCCGCACTGAAATCCCATACCACTGTTGCCCGAGAAGGATCAAGTGTGCACCGAGCCTTGTCACCATGCCACGATCCTCAAAAAAGTGAGCAGCCCTTCATCTGGGAGAAGGGCTGCTCTGGTTGAAGGAGGTTGAATGAACAACAAAGCAACAGGGGTTTGTTGCTAAACCATACTTTAATGCTATGGAAATGGTTGTCAAGTCCAAAAACGAAAAATGTCGAGCCGAGCCACACAGATTCACCGTTGACGGTTAAGTGCCGAGGAAAAATGCCGCGGTTCCAGCACTTTTGCCGGGCCGTTACAATCGCCCTTCGGACACGCCGTGGCAGGCCACCTGAGTCTCACCTTCGCCCAGCAACAGGGGAATTTCCGCTCGGCAGCGCTGGTTGGCATGGCGGCAGCGGCCATGGAATACGCACCCGGAGGGCAACTCGATGGGGGTGGGCACCTCGCCATGCAGCTTGACGGGGGGCGCATGGTCGCGACCCAATTGGGGGATGGCCGCCAGCAGGGCCTGGGTGTAGGGATGGCGGGGCGATTCGAACAAGCGGGCAGTAGGGGCCAGCTCGCACAGCGTTCCCAGATACATTACGGCCACGCGGGTGCTGATGTGGCGCACCACCGCCAGGTCGTGGGTAATGAACAGATAGGTGAGATTGTGCTCCTGCTGCATATCCATCAGCAGGTTTAAAATCTGGGCCTGAATGGAAACATCCAGAGCCGACACCGGCTCGTCGGCCACGATAAACTCCGGTGACACCATCAAGGCCCGGGCGATGCTGATACGCTGGCGCTGACCGCCCGAAAATTCGTGCGGATAGCGGGTAACCCACTTGGGATCCACCCCCACCTGCGACATTACCTCCGCCACGCGCTGCCGGACTTCGGCGCCCGAAAGACGCTTAAAATGGAACCGAATGGGCTCTTCCAGGGTCTGTTGTACGGTTTTGCGCGGATTGAGCGAGGCGTAAGGGTCCTGGAAAATCATCTGCATCTTGGCCCGGAAGGGGAGCATGGCCACTGGATTGAGTCCATCGATACGGTCGCCGCGGAAAAAGATCTTGCCGCTGTTGGGGGCGTAGAGCCCCATAATGACACGCGCAAGGGTCGATTTGCCGCAACCGCTCTCGCCCACCACGCTGAAGGTTTCACCCGGGCCGATGGAAAATGAGACGCTGTTGAGGGCTTTGACGACGGTGTGCTGGCGCACCACCCGCCCCCCCTGCCAGCGAAGCTGATCGAGCAGGCCACCGGAGATGTCGAAATGTTTGACCAGCTTGCCGACACGCAGCAAGCCGTTTGCTTGGGTCATCTCAGCGCTCTTCATGGGATGATAAGCCCGCGTCGGGCCAGCCCGCAATCGATTCAGGCGCCGCCGGGTAGGCCAGTTGCGCCTTAACCATGTGACAAGCCGCCCCGCGCCCGTTTTTATCAGCGTGGGCCAGATCGGGCGTTTCACTCTCGCACACCGGCCGTGCGAATTGGCAGCGGGGGTGAAATGCGCACCCCGGCGGAATGGCCGTTAGGGTGGGCATCATGCCGGGAATTTGATGCAAGCGCTGGCGAGCGGCCATGACGCCGGGCAGCGCCTTGATCAAGCCCCGGGTGTAAGGGTGCCGCGGCTGATCAATCACCGCCCGGGTGGGGCCGGTTTCCACAATCTTGCCGGCGTACATCACGACGATTCGCTCGGTGGTCTGCGACACCACCCCCAGGTCGTGGGTGATCAGGATCAGCCCCATCTGTTCATCACTGCAAAGCCGGTACAGCAAGTTCATGATTTCGGCCTGAATAGTGACATCCAGCGCCGTTGTGGGCTCGTCGGCAATGATCAGGGCCGGGTCGCTGATCAGGGCGATGGCGATGACAATCCGCTGCCGCATGCCCCCTGAAAATTCGTGGGGGTACTGCCGCAGCCGTTTCTCAGGCGACGGGATCTGCACCCGTCGCAACTTTTCCACGGCCAGCGCCTCAGCCGCTTTGACCGAAATAGCCCTGTGGGCCCGCAGGGTTTCTACCATCTGGGTGCCGATGCTCAGCACCGGGTTCAGAGTCATCATGGGATCCTGAAAGATCATGCTGATGTGGTTGCCACGGATCTGGCGCAGCGCCTCCTCGGAGAGCTGATCCAGGCGGCGGCCGTCGAAAGTCACCGTCCCGCCGGCAATATAGCCTGGCTTGCTGAGCAGATTGATGATGGCAAAACCGGTCACCGACTTACCGGCGCCGCTTTCGCCCACCAGTCCCAGGCGTTCTCCCCGCTCCAGGGTGAAGCTGACCCCGTCGATGGCGGCCAGGTCCCCGAACCGTAGTGCGAATTTAACGCTCAAATTGTCAACTTCCAGCAAATGGGACATCTGATGGCACCGCTACCCTTTGTAGAGTTTTGGGTTGAGAACGTCACGCAGCCAGTCGCCCAGCAGGTTAAACACCAACACCAGCAGCACCAGCAAAATGCCCGGGAAAAGGGTGATCCACCAAGACCCGCTGAAAATATACTCGAAGCCCGAACGAATCAGCGAACCCAGAGAAGGTTTGGTGATAGGCATGCCCAATCCCAAAAACGATAAGGCCGCCTCGGACATCACGGCGTTGGCCACTTGGATGGTGGAAATCACCAGCACCGAGGTGAGCGTGTTGGGCAGAATGTGCCGGAACATGATCAAACGGCGGCTGATGCCGATCACCCGGGCGGCCTCGACGTACTCCTTGCTCTTTTCGCCCAACACCGAGGCCCGCACCGTACGGGCGTAAACGGGCCACTCGGAAAGCCCGATGATCACAATCAGGAGCGGTACGGCCAGAGACTCGTAGCGGCCGATACCAAAGGCCAGTTGAAAGATAGCGCTGATGAAGATGGCCACCATTAGGTAGGGAAACGAGAGCTGAATGTCAGCTAAGCGCATCAGCAGGGCGTCGACCTTGCCGCCCAGATATCCGGCCAGCAGGCCGATCACAATGCCCAATAGTGCCTGGAGCATCACCGCTCCGCAGCCGATGAGCAGCGACACCCGTAGCCCGTAGATCATGGTACTCATCAGGTCGCGCCCCTGGATGTCGGTCCCCAGCAGAAAATCGGCGCTTCCCGCGTCGACCCAGGCCGGCGGCAGCTCGGAGTTCATGATGTCGATATTGCCTGGATCGTAGGGATTGTAGGGTGCCAGCAGGGGAGCCAGCAGGCCGATGGTAATCAGCACCACAAGCACCGTGAAACTGGCCATGGCCACCGGGTCGCGCCGGAAGCTGTAGAGTAGGTAGGACTCTTTTATGCGCTTTGCAGCCGTGCTCATCATCGCCCCGAGACGCGGATGGTCGGATTCACAAAACCGTAAATAATATCCACCACCGTATTAATCACCACAAAGAGCACCCCCACCACCACCAAGTAGGCCACCAGCAGGCTGGTATCGGAGCGTTCCACGGCCTCCAGGAACATAAAGCCCATGCCCTGCCACTGAAACACGGTCTCGGTCAAAATAGTAAAGGCGAACATGATGCCGATCTGCACGCCGTAGACGGTGATGACCGGCAGCAAGGTGTTCTTGAAGGCGTGTACCAGCCAGATGCGTTGCCTGTGAAGCCCTTTGGCCCAGGCAAATTTTATATATTCCGTTTCCAGCACTTCCATCATTTCGGAACGAATCAACCGAATAAAGAGTGGCAGCATGATCGAGGCCAGCGAAAAGCTGGGCAGGATCAGGTGCAGCAGGCCATCTGCGGTGAAAAAGCCGCTCTCCCAGCCGCCGATGTTGACCGTTTGGCCACGCCCGTAGGAAGGCAGCCAGTTGAGCTCCACCGAAAAAATGAAGATGAGCACGATGGCGGTCAGAAAGACCGGTATGGAGACCCCCAGGGTGCTGAAACTCATGGTAAAACGCGAGAACCAATGCCTGGGGTAAATGGCGGTGAAGATCCCCACCGGAAACGAGATCAGGATGATGATCAGGGCCGCCCCGATCACCAGCTCGATGGTGGCCGGCGCCTTGGAGACGATCACGGCCAGGGCCGGTTTCTTATGAAAAAAGGAGAGCCCCAGATCACCGCGCAGGGCATCTTTAACAAAGCGCACGTACTGGGTTAGGAAAGAGTCGTTCAGTCCCAGGCGTTCGCGGATCTGCTCGCGTTCGGCCGGCGTGACCCGTTCACCCACCATGTCCCGCACCGGATCGCCGATTTTATTCTTGATCGAAAATCCCACCAGGCTGATCACCAGCATGACCAGTACGGCCTGAATAATGCGTCGCGTGATAAATGCGAACATAAAGCCTACCCGAAGCGCCGCCAACCACCGAAGTGGGACGGGCTTCTACAAATTCACTGCGCGAAAACCACTTTAAAAAGAAAGCCGGCCACCGGTGGCATGCGTTACCGCAGTCGGTGGCCGGCAGATGCTTTTCGGTTGCCTGGCAGGCCGGAAGTTGAGCGCCGGGCAGGCACTACCGATGGTTTATGAGGATTAGTCGATGACCATATCCCCGAAATAGGGAAAGTTCATGGTGTTTAGGATCGGGGCGGCATCAATACCCTTTTTGGCGCCGTAGGAGTGATTCTGCCAGTGAAAGGGCACGAAGGCGGCGTCATCGTAAAGGATCTTTTCGATCTCCTTGAGAATCTCCGCCCGTTTGTCCAGATCAGTCTCCACCTGGGCCGCCAGGGTCAGTTCGTCGACCTTGGGATTGCAGTAATTGCCGCTGTTATATTGGCCGTAGCCGGTCTCTTTGTTGGGACACATGGCCAGAAATTCGGTGAAGTTGCCGGAATCCTCGGTGTCCGAGTGCCAGCCGATCATCTGAATGTCGGCCACCTGGGCATCGAATTCATCCCAATATTGGGCCTTGGGCATGGTCTTCAGGTTGACCTTGATGTTGATCTTGGCCAGCATGGAAACCACCGCCTCGGCGATCTTCTCGTCGTTCACGTAGCGGTTGTTGGGTGCGATCATGGTGACTTCGAAACCGTTTTCGAAGCCCGCCGCTTTCATGAGGGCTTTGGCCTTTTCCAAGTCATAGCGCGGCGTGAGGGCCTCATTGTACCCGGCATAGCCCTTGGGGCTCTGCTGGCCGGCCACGGTGGCGGTGCCCTTCATGATGGCTTTGACGATGCCCTCATTGTTGATGGCATGCACAATGGCTTGGCGCACCTCGGGCTTCTGGAACTCGGGGCGGCGTTTCTGGTTGAGTTGCAAGGTGATGATGCGCCCGCCGGGATAGGTGAAGAGGTTCACGTTGGCATCATCCTCGAGGCGCTTGAAATCCTGGGGCGGCACCGGGGAGATGAAATCTACGTCGCCTGACAGCAGCGCCGCCACGCGGGTGGCATCCTCTTTGATGGGCGTAAGGATGATTTCATCCACATTGCCCGGGGAGTCTTTGTCCCAATAGTCCTCAAAACGTGTCAGCACCGTCTTGACGCCGTGCTCGCGATGGGTGACGGTAAAGGGGCCGGTACCGGACTCGTTTTGCAAGGCAAAAGAGGGGCCGATCTTGACGATGGCATCCTTGGGTTGGCCGGTGTCGTCGGTGCCGCTGTAAAACTCGCTGTCCATGGGAAAGATGTAGGTGGCCATGTTGAGCAGCAGCGCGTAGGGCTTTTTAGTGACGATATCGATGGTGTGGTCATCGATGATATTGACCCCTTCGAACGGCTCGAAAAGTCCTTTGAAGTCGACGCTCTGTTTGAGACGGTCAATGGTAAACTTCACATCTTTGGCGGTAAAGGGGTTGCCGCTGTGAAATTTCACACCTTGCCTGAGATAAAATCGCATGGTCCGGTCATCTACACGCTCCCAGCGTTCGGCCAGACGCGGCTCGAATTGCATGTCTTGGGACCAGCGTACCAGCGGATCAAAGACCCAGTGCGAAAACTGCAGCATCCCGCCCGAAAGCTGCACGTGCGGGTCCAGTGAGACCGGGTCGGCATCCAGGCCCAGTTTCAGGGTTTTGGCATGGGTCGCACCCACCACCGGCAAAAGCAACAAGATTGATAACAGAACCACCATCCATTTCTTCATGGGTACCTCCTTTCACGGTTAACACATAGCCCTGGCCTGACGCGGCCGTCGACGGCCTCTTAAACGCTGCAGGCTAGTATGACCAAGTGACAGTATATTCGTCTTTTAAGAAGGATATCAAGTAAAAATCCGCTCGAACAGGCAATACCCAAAATGGCAGTTGAACCGACCGCCATCGTATTCAGGCACTGGGGAAGGATCATTCAAGGGGTCTGCGGACCGCCTCAAGGCGGGCCGCATTTCAGACGGATATTGTAGGGGAGCATCGGCAACGCCCCAGGTCGGTCTATTTCAAAGGAGCGCTAACGCGATTTATCCCATTCGGTTACCGCCGCCACCGCCGCCGCCACTGCCGTTTCGCGGCTCATGCGGCCGGTATTGAGGATCAGGTCGTAGTGATAGGGTTCGGTGATGTTGGTGTTAAAGGCCTGGCGCACAAAGGCGCGACGGCGCGACTCCCTGACCACGATCCGCTTTTTTGCCGCCTCCTGGCTGACCTTGAAAAATTTGGCCACATTAGCCACGCGCTGCTCCAAGGGGGCCACGACGCGCATACTGAAGCGGTGTTCGGGGGGTAGAATGAAATTGGCGCCTCGCCCCACAATCACAGCCCGGCCGTGGTGGGCAATGGCGGCCACGACTTTCATCAGGTGTTCCAGGTAGACGTCGGGGTGCAGGTATTGGTCACGCACCAATGAGGAGATGAAATCGCTGACGCCCGAAAAACGCTCCTTTTCAACGCCGTCGATCAAGGCATCGCTGGCTTTGACGCTCTGGGCGATACGGTGCACGATGTCGCGGTTGTAGATGTCAAAGTCGAAATGCTGGGCGATCGATTGGGCCAGGCAGAGGCCGCCGCTGCCCGGCTCCATGCTCAAGGTAATGACCGGCAAGTGGGTGCCCGTCGCTCGTTTCAAGGTCTTGTCGTGACGCTGCCAGCGCTGGAGCAGGTCGCCAACAAGTTGATCGGCTGAGGTACTTTTCATAACACGTTCACCTTTGAAAAACGGTCGCTGTCCAGGGTCGTGGGCAAGGGGTGCGGGCAGGGCTGAACAGGCTGTCTCCCCAATTATCGCCCGTCGCTAACCGTCGGGGCAATCTCGGTTCAGGCGTCACATGGCTACGCGGGAACTAACCGGCCTGGGTGGTGCTGATGAAGCGGTCAACCCATCGTTGATCGTCCTGGGGGTCATCTCGGCCGGCAGTCGCTGCAACGCAAGCGCTACCGCCCGTTCCACCATGTCGCTTTTCAGCGCCTGGCGGGCCCGCAGTAGATCCGCCTCGATTTTAGATTGGGCCGATTGCAGGATAATTTCGCTCTCGCGTTGGGCATCGGCCACGATCTGCTGCCGGCGCGCCTCGCCCTGGTCCACGAGGCGCTCGCGGATAGACTCCAGCCGCTCCTGGCTCTGGGCCAGCGCTTGTTCCGTTTCGGCCACTTTGGCAAGCGCCTCGTTTTTCTCCTGCTCGAAGCGCTTGATTTCCGCCGCCACCTCGCCGCGCTTGCTGCGTATGAAATCGACTAGCGGTCCCCGGGCGTACTTAAGAAACAGGGCCACCATGATCCCGAAATTGACCCAGCGCATGATGGTGTCGTAAAGTGGGCGCCACTCCGCGCTGGCCGCCATGGCCGGGGCCGGGGTAAGCAGCAGCAGGCCAAAAATGATGACCCAAGGGGCCCTGGCCATTCGATCTGGCCACAAGTGCTTCATGATCCGATACTCCGGTCGAGGATCTTTTCCATAATGCGAACCGATAGGCTTTCCGCTTCAACTTCGAGGGATTTCTTGGCTTCGGCGATTTTTTGGTCGATCATCTGCCGGACCTCTCTCTTGCGTTCAGCCACCGCTTGGCGGGCCTGGCTGAAAATCTGCGCCGCCTCTTCGGTGCCCTTCTGTTCCAGTGCTTGGTGCAACGCCTGGGCTTCGTTTTTAACGTGGGACTCCTGACGGTCGATCTGGCTCAAAAGGTCATCAAAGCTCTTGTTAGCATTGACAATATCGCTCTGAACAGCGCCTATGTAGGTCTCCCGCTCTTTGACGGTACCCCGTAGCGGCTTGATCATGATGCGGTTGAAAAAAAAGAGAAACACCAGAAACGACACCAACTGAATGATCAAGGTCTCGTTGATGGTGATCAAGGCAACTGTGCTGATGATTTCCATAAACGCCTACCGTGTGCTGTTCAAAGGCGGTACGATGGCCAAACCACCGCCAACCGATTACACGCTTGCCGACCGTGGCTAAACCACGAAGAGCAGCAAGAGCGCGATGACCAGCGAGTAGATGCCGGTTGATTCGGAAACCGCTTGACCAACCAGCATGGTACGTGTCAACAGACCGGCCTCTTTGGGGTTTTTACCGATGGCTTCACAGGCCTTGGCCGCCACCATGCCTTCACCCACGCCCGGCCCGATGGCACCCAGGCCCATCGAGAGCCCGGCACCCAGAAACGCCGCCGCTTTCACCAGATCCACACCTTCGATTGCCATAACCTATCCCTCCTGGTTAAAAAAGTTGGCTGCACACCCGTGCAAACCCAAATTAGAAAAAAATATTAATTTCTAAACCGTTACGTTTAAACCACAAAAATCAACACCAAGCTCACCACCATGGCATAAATGGCCGTCGATTGTGACACGGCCTGCCCCACCAGCATGATGCGCATCAACTCACCGGCGCTTTCCACCCGCCTGGCCACCCAGCGGATAGCCCCCTGGGCCGCCATACCGTTGCCCACCCCGGGCCCGATACCGCCAAAGCCCATACTGATGCCGGCGCCCAAAAGTGCCATGGCGGCACTTAGGGTGGTCGATTCCGGGAAGCTCTTGAACATGAGGATAAAACTGACCAGCAGCCCGAAGATCGACGGGGTCTGGGCCACGGCCTGACCCACCAGCATGGTGGTGGTGACATTGCCCACCGTTTCGGGTGAGCGCGCCACGCCACTGCAGCTGGCGCCGGCCGCCAATCCGCCGCCATATCCGGAACCGATGGCGGCAAGCCCAGTACTGAGCCCCGCGCCCACCAGCGCCGCCCAGGTGGGATAAAGCGGCGCCCCTTCGAAAGTCATGAAAATCAGCATCAAGGCCACCACCATGGAGAAAATGGCCGGGGTCTGGCAGACGGCCGAGCCCACCAGCATGTTGGTGGTGATCTTGGATGAAACCGCCGGTTGGCGGGCAATGCCGAAACAAGCCGCCCCGCCGGGAAATCCTGAGCCCACGCCCGAGCCGATGGCGCCCAAGCCCATGCACAGGCCCGCCCCCAAGGCGGCAGCGGCATTGAGCAGGCCGGCATTGGTCAGGTCTAGAAACAGGAGCAAAATAGCGATAACCAACGCAAAAATGGAGGCCGATTCGGCCACGGCCTGACCCACCAGCATGTTTTTGAAGAGGTCGCCTGAAATCTCCGGATTGCGCGACACGGCCAGATTGGCCTGGGCGGCGGTGTAGCCTTCGCCGATGGCCGCACCCACGGCCCCGAACCCCATGGCGAAACCCCCGCCGATGTAGGCGGCGGTCTGAATCAAGGTTTGCGGATCATAAGGCATGAGATCATTTCACCTGAACTGAGATGTAAACCACCGTTAGCATCGTGAAAACAAAGGCCTGGATCGTACCCACGAAAAGGCCGAAAAAGCCGTTTAGCAGCGGCGGCAGGGCGATGCTGTAGGTGAGATGGGAAACAACCAGAATGATAATGGAGCCGCCCATGATGTTGCCGAAAAGACGAAATGAGATGGAGACGATCTTGGCCAACTCGCCGATCACGTTAAGCGGCATCATGAAAAACATAGGTTGAAAATATTCCTTGGCGTAGGCCTTGAACCCCTTGGACTTGATACCGGCCCAGTGAGCGATCACAAAGCCCATGATACCCAGACTCAAGGGGGTGTTGAGATCCTTGGTGGGCTCTTCGAGATGCGGAATGATTCCCAGCCAGTTGGAGAGCAGCATGAATAAAAAGAGCGCGCACACCAGCGGGCCGTACTTTTCGGCCATCTCCTTGTTGAGGGCGTCTTCGGTCAGGGCGTAGAACTGGCCCACGATCAGCTCTCCCACCACCTGCATGGGCCGCGGCACGATGCCGCGCTTGTGGACCGCCATGACGCCGAAAAGCAGCAGGGCCACGATCACGATCCAGGTCATGAGCATCACTTCCAGGTTGAGGGTGATTTGGTATCCGCCCAGTGGAATGATCAGCTGATGAATTTTTCCAAGTTCGCCCATGGCACTCTCTTTAGCCGTTGGCAGCCTTGGCGCTGCCGTTGACGTTGATTTTGGCCCACAGCGGTTCGAGCAGTATCACCACCTGAACCGCAAACAATCCCACGATGGTGGCCGCCAACTGAAAATGTATCATGCGGATGGCCATCACCACCGGAACGGCCATGATGAAATAACGAACAGCTATGGAAAACAGGGAGAAGGTGAAGGCCTTGCGCCTGGATTGGCCGAATCGTAGCGGCAGCAATTGGCCCATAAGCACAAAGTTGACCACGCTGAACAAAGTGCCCAGCAGCAAACCCTTGGCGATGGGCTTGTACCCGGCTGAAAGCAGGATCAACGCCAGCCCGATGGCCAGGGCCAGGGCTCTGAAGCCGTAACGCTTTTGGGTCGCTTTAAGGCTATCAATCATCGCTGGAGTCGTTATTGTCGGTTTTATCGGACGTTGAGTCCGCGGTTATTTCCATGATCTGACGATAGACCACGTTGGCGCCACCGACCACACCCAGCACGGTAAAAATGGTGATGAATATGCCGCGTGTGCCGAGCCATCGGTCAATGAGCCGGCCGATGAAAAAACAGAACACGATGCAACCAGCCATGGTGAGACCGATCTGCATGATGATGCTCAGGTTTTCCATCCAGGGCCGATTTTTGTGGTAATCGAATCGCACGCACCGTCTCGAACGGTTTGTTTCAGCCCAGGGTTACGGCCGCCTTCCCGTCATAACGTGTGCTGGCGGGATGTCGGTACATAGAGGTACCGGGTCATTCCAGGCTATGGGTGGTAGCAGCAGGTCATGGCAGCACCTTATTCAACCTGACAATTCCCCATGGCACGTACCGGTTTGCGAAGGTAGCAGAGGCCATCGAATAGTGTCAACTGTATTGTTAAATAATAAAGTGAATCTTAATCATCTGCTGAATGCACGCATTGAGGCGAATGCGCGGCGGCCGTTGTCATTGTTTAACGGCGCTGTAAATCGAGTGCACGGGCGGGGTTTTAAGGAGCCGCTAAAACTGTTCAGGCCTCGGTTAATCGACACACCAGATCAACTGCTTGCCCCATCTCCAGGCGCCCCATATTAAGCACCAGGTGGTAGAGGCCGGGATTGTCATAATCGCTTTTTCCCAGGCGGCGGTAGAGGTTGGCCCGGCGGCGGTCCTCATTGGTGACCGTTTGGGCGGCCTTGCGGGTGGGTATGTCGTAATGCTTGACCAAGAAGTTGACCCGGTTTTCAAACTCGTCGATCAGCAGGATATGAAAGGCTTCGGGGTGATCGTCCAGAATGTACTGGCTGCCGCGCCCCAGAATCACCACATTGCCCTCGTCGGCGATCTGGGCGACAATCAGCACCAGATAATCGAGATAGATCTTTTCATCCAGGTAACCGCGCTCGTCTTTGAGCACCCGATCCACCAGGCGCTGCGAGACCATCCCCGATATGAACCGGCTGAAACGGCTGCCGGCCTCCTTTTCGAAGGCCTCCACCCAATCCTCGGAGACATTGGCCTCTTCGGCCACACGTTGCAAAATGTCACGGTGGGCAAAGGTGTAGCCCAAACGCTCGGCGACTTTTTTCCCGAGGGTTTCACCGCCGGCGCCAAATTGTCTTGATATAGTGATAACCGCCATTAAGGCCTCCTGTAGTTAGGGCGCGCTTACGACCTTTCCGGTGGCATGATCAGCGTCGGGTACGCGGTTTTCTCAGCCACGGTACGCGACACACTGCCACCGAAGCGGGCCGAGATATTGCTGCGCAGCGACGCCGTGGTGACAATCATGCTGGCCTGGTTTTCCCGGGCGGCGCGCTCTATTTCGCTCACCGTCTCACCCACATAGACGCGTGGTCGTGCCTCGACACCCGCCTCTTCCAGTTCGTCACACATCGTTTCAAGTTGCCGTCGGCTGTCCCTACGAGCGCCTTGCACCGCCATGGCCGACTCGCCTTTGAGCTTTTTCTCGTGCACCACATGGATCAATGTGGCCCCCTGGACCACGGCCTTGAGCGATTTTAAAAAGGAGACAACGCTGCGGCTGCCACCGCTCTCGAAATCCACCGCCACCAGCGGTCGTGCAAAAGGCTGCTGGGCCGATTTCGATTCGGAGGAGTGGTATTTGTAGACCAAAAGGGGCTTTTGGGTGACATGCACTATCTCCAGCAGCTCCGACCCGGTATAGAACTGGGTCAGCAGCCCCTTTTTCTGGGGGCCGATAACGACAAGATCAGCCTCTTCTTTAGTGGCAGCGGTCGAAATCTGGGAGGCCCAACCCCCCACTACAATGTAAACCCCCACCTCCATGCCTTGCTCAAAGAGTGTTTCGGCCCAGTCGATAAAACGGATGTTGATCTTTTCCCGCAGCCGCACCTCGGTGCGCTTGTGGTACCCCGCCCCGCGGCGCATGGCCACCTTGTCGCGTTCGATCACACTGAGAAACACCACGTGATTCAAGCCGGCCTGCCGCAGGCTCAATAGCGACTGCAGCGCGTCAAATTGCAGCTCTTCAAATCGCGTTGCAAACAGCAGCTTTTCAATCATGGTAGCATCTCAGGGAGCTTGCCTGGTAAATGGGCATTCGCATGGCGCTTTGGTCGCCCCGCCAATACCGCTCGCCCAGCAGTTCAGGACAAGAGTTTGTTGATCTCTTCAGCCAGCTCCTCCGGCTCGACCGGCTTTTCAAGATAGACTTCGGGTTCCGGAACCTCCTCGCCCCCAAACTCTGTCAACGCCTTTTGGGACCGTAAAAAGGTTCGCTTGGCAATCCCCGACAACATGATAATCCGAAGGTCCTTGAAGGCCTTATCGGTTTTCAGCTCCCGGTAGAGCCGGATGCCGCTCTGGCGCGGCATCAACACGTCCAGAATCACCAGATCGGGCTTTTCAGCCTTGGCAAGCTTAAGGCCCTCTTCACCATTGGTGGCTTCGATGGGCGTGTGTCCACACTCTTCGACCACGGTGGCATTGAACATGCGCACATCCGGGTCGTCATCAACGACTAACACTTTCTTTCCCATGGATAGGGTCCTCCCTGGGGTACTGTTGTGGCGTTATTAAAGGTTTCCACGCGGCGTTACAACACGGAGCGATCCTTGGTCTAAGCTCTGGCCGCGGACGACTGCGGCATCAACCGCAGGTTGAAGATCGTGCCCTTGCCCTGTTCCGAGATCACTTCGATATCCCCCCCATGTTCCTGAACCAGTTTACTGGTCACCAGTAATCCCAGACCGGTGCCCTTGGCGCCCTTGGTGCTGAAAAAGGAGGTAAACAACCGTTCCTTCACCTCTTCAGGCATACCCGAACCGTTATCGCGCACCTGGAAGGTCACAAAACCGTCGTCATCTTGGCCGGTTTTGACCCGCACCTCATGATCCTTGGTGACATCCTCATCGAAGAGACAAGCATCAATGGCGTTGGAGACCAGGTTCATCAGGCAGCGATGCGCGGTGCGGGGGTCGATGACCACCTCGCACAGGGTCGGTGAAAACGCTTTGACCACCCTTACATGGTGTTCTTCGGCCATCGCCATGAGCAATTCACACACGTCATCGGCGATCTGATTGGGCAGGCAGGGCTCAAACTCCGGTTCGCGCTCCTTGGAGTACGAGAGCAGATCCATCACCAGATCCGATGTGCGCTGAATATTGCGCTGAATCATCTGCCAGCCATTTTTTATCTTATCGTCATTCTGCTTGTCAATGCCGACATTCATCAGATAGCTGCCGCCTTTGAAGCCGTGCAGGATGTTTTTGATGCAGTGGGCCATGCCGGCCACGGTCTGTCCGATGGCCGCCAGACGCTCGGCATTGACCAGCTCGCGTTCCAGTCTTTTTACCTCGCGCATGTCGTGGAAAAAGGCCACCGTACCCACCATCTTGCCTTTTTCCCACAGGAGGGTGCCCGAAAAACGGGTGGGCACCTGCTGGCCGTCTTTGGCCTCGATCCAAACCTCCTGATAGGGCTGCGCCCGGCCGCCAGCCGGCGTTTTTTGCTGGGCGTGAAATATTTCCACCACCTTGGGCGGGTAGAGCTGGCGCACGTCCGAACGGCTCACTTCGGTTTTGGTGTAGCCAAAAATGCGCTTGGCCCCCGGATTGTAGATCACCACGCCCCAGTTTTCATCGGTGGCGATAATGGCGTCTTCGGAGCTTTGGATCAGCTTTTCCTGAAAATTCGATTTGCGCTGAAACTCCTCGGTGGCGATGGTGACCATGGTCTCCAGGTCGTTGGTGTAGGCCTCGAGCCGGGCGCGGATGGCAATTTTCTCCTCGGCCCGCTTGAGGGCCACTCCCAGCGCCTCATCGCGAACCGGCTTGTTGATGAAATCCGAGGCACCATGCTGCAGGGCTTCGACGGCCGAATCGATGTCGCCGTGGCCGGTGATGATGATCACCTCGGTATCAGGATCGCTCTTTTTAATCCGCCGCAGCACCTCGATACCGTCGATACCGGGCATGCGAATGTCGGTCAGCACGATATGCGGGGCGTTTTCTTCGAACACACTCAACCCCTCTTCACCGTTGTAGGCGGCGAGCACTTCATACCCATCACTTTCCAGCAACATGCTCAGAACGCGCACATTGGCCGGTTCATCGTCGATAATCAGAATCTGGGTGGCCATATTTTCCGCAATTTAGTTCGTTGGGGTTGATGAGGCAACGCGACGACCCGCTTCGTCGTCCGCCACGGCCGGAAAGCGCACCTTGAAGGTGGTCCCTTCACCGGGGTCGGAGTCGATCTCGATAGTGCCGTTATAATCTCGGACGATGCCGTAGCTGATGCTTACGCCCAGGCCGGTCCCCTTGCCCACCGCCTTGGTGGTGAAAAAGGGCTCGAAAATCTTCTCGCGCACCTCGGGACGCATACCCGTGCCATTGTCGCTGACCGTGGCCACCACTTCGCCGCCTTCGGCATAGGTACGGATGGTAAGCGCTTTTTCCGCGGCTCGCCCCTCAGCCTGGTCGGCTTTCTCGTCCATGGCGTCGATGGCGTTGGTGACCAGATTGATAAATACCTGCTCGAGCCGGTTGTGCTGCGCCAAAATGTCGGGCAGCTCTGGATCGAGTTCCAGATGGACGCTGACGTTATGCGATTTTATCTGGTGGCCGAGCACCTTGAAGATGTCCTCGATGGGCGCGTTCAGATTGACCTTGGTAGCTACCACGTCCGACTGCCGCGCAAAATCGCGCATGTGGCCGATGATCCCCGTAGCCCGTTGCACATTGGCGCTGATATCATCGGTAATGGCGCCAAGATCATCGTCGGCTGGCCGGGTGCCGCGTTTGAGCATCTTCTTGAGATAATCGGCATTGATCTGGATTACATTGAGAGGTTGGTTGATTTCGTGGGCGATGCCTGATGCCATCTGGCCCAAGGTGGTCATTTTGCTGGCCTGGATCAGCTGGGTCTCCTTTTCGATGCTCTCGGTGATGTCGGTGGTAGTGGCGATCAGGGCGTCATTTTCGCCGTACTTGGCATAAATCACGTTGATGTTGACATAGATGGGCCACTGATCCTTGCGCACGTGACGGCGCTTGGCAAAGAGTATTGTTTGGTTGCGCATTATAGCACGCAGACCTTCGTGAAGCTCCTCGTCGGCTTGGCTGCCCAAGTCGAAAAATGAGCGCCCGATCAACTCGGAGCGCCGGTAGCCATATACATCCCGGGCGCGCTGATTGACATCCAAAATCTCAACGCTTTGCGGGTCAAGGATAAAGATGGGGTTGGGATCGTTATTGAACAGTGAGCGATACTTGGTCTCGCTTTTGCGAAGCTCGCTTTGCAGCTGGTAGTTCTCCAGCGCGGCTGCAATGCGGTTGCCCACCAGCTCTAGTACGTGCTCCTCTTCGTCACTGAAGCGCTTTTCGGCTTTGAAGTAGATGTTGAGCAGGCCCAACGTCTTTTTCTCCCGTGCCGTCAGGGGCATGCAGGCCACCGAGTGTACCCCCTTCTCGTGCAGATAGCGAAACTGATCATCCTCAACCCGGGCCACATCCTCGAAAACGCACAGCTGGTCGCCCCGGGCCACATTGGGCATGATCCCGCCGTTCAGGGCGATGGGATGGTCCTGGCGTACGTCGTCACAGATGCCGTGCCCGAACCGCATGACAAGTTCCCGGCCGTCATCGGCGGTAAAAAGACAGACGCCGTCAGCGTCGAGCAGCTGTTGAATTTCAGCGATGGCCGTCTTGATGCGACCTTTGACATCCAGAGGCGCGGCCAGGGCCGAGTAGATGTTACACAGCGTGGCCAGCTCCCAGTTGTGGCGCTCACGCTCCTGCTCGTGCTTTTTATCCTCGGTTTTGTCCCAAATGGTCTCGATCGCCCCGATGATGCGTCGCTCGGCATCGAGCAACGGCGCGGCCGTAAACCAGCACCACTTGCCCTGTTTACCCATCTTAGGGAAAAAACTCTCCGCCTCGAAGGCATTGTCGATCAGCGACGAACGGCGCCAGTTGCGCCCGTAGAGCGCTTCGATCTCCTCTTCACTGTATTGATCGACGATCACATCAGCCATGGAGGGCCGCTCATGCTCCCAAAAAGGCTCCCACTGCCGGCGGGTGCCGACCATCTCGTCGGCCTGGTAACCGGTGAGCCGGGCCAGGGCCGTGTTCCAGTGGGTGATCTTGTGGTTATCGTCGATCACGAAGGTCGGCATGGTACTGCCTTCGATGATTTGGGTCATGGTCTGCTGGCTGGCCTGTAGCTGTTCTGTTTTGGCGGCCAGTTTTCGGTTGTGCTCCTCACGCTCGGCGGCGGCACGTTTGTCCTCGGTGCGGTCCCATAGGGTCTCGATGGCCCCGATGCGCTTGCCGTCGGGCGCCTTTATGGCCGCGGCGGTGAAATAGAGCCACTTGCCATCCTCGCCCAACTGCGGGAAGTACTCCTCGGCCTCGAAAGCACCTTCGATCAGGGCCGACTTGCGCCATTTGGTGCCATAATAGCGCCACACCTCCTCTTCACTGACGCCGTCCAAGATCAGGTCGGCCATAATTGGCCGCTTTTGCTCGCGAAATGGCTTCCACTGGTCCTGGGTGCCGACAATCTTCTCGGCCGTGTAACCAGTCAGCTTTTCGCAGGCCCGGTTCCAGTGGGTCACCACATGCTGATGGTTGATCACAAAGGTCGGGATGGTGCTGCCCTCCACCAGCTGCGCCGTGGCCCGCTGGCTTTCGAGCAAGTTGCGCTCGATCTCCTCGTATCGCTGGTTGCGGGCATCGATCACATCCATCAATCGATCGGCAAAGCGTGTAAAGAGGGTCACCGCATCGACCTCACGCGGACGATGACGGCCGATTTCGTGTAGAATCTTGCGCTTTTCGGTCTCCAGCAGCAGCCGCGTCCAGATGGAACGGGCCTGGATGCGATCCACCAAGTTAACCTGGGCCGGTAAAATGCGCTGGATCGTTTCGGCTACATGGCTGTCGTCGGAGAGGTCCAGCAGCAGCTTCAGCGCTTCAAATTCGAGGATGTCACGGTAATTTTGGGTGGTGAAAATACCCCTTTTGGCCGCAAGGCGTATGCCCTCGGCCTCGGGATTGATGTCGGCCACACCGAGAATTTTGGGCCGCTGATCGTCAAAGAGGTCGCTGAGAAGCAGCTCCAGCAGGCTGCGGCAAAAACGGCCGCCCCCGATGATGGCCATGTTGGGTGCGTTAAAAATGTTCATTGGTGCGTTACCGACCTGAACAGATAGTGAGGCTCACAAAGATCCCGTGCTTCGGCCTTGCGTGGCGCAGCTCAAGGTACCACCATGACGGGCAGTTCGGAACGCTCGGCCACGCGGTGGGTGACACCCCCCAGCCAATACTCCTCAAACCAGTCCTTGCCGCTACGGCCCATCACGATCATCGAGGCGCACTGCTTGCGGGAGAGGGTCAAAATCTCGGCTACCGTGCGCCCTTGCGCCAGGTGCGTTTCAACCTTGAGACCCGCCTCGGTCAGTTGGTTTTGGTAATCGGCCAGGCGTGAGCGGCTTTCACGTTCAAGGCGCGCCACTTCGGCCATATCGGCCCGCTGCAGCAGGCGCTGCCGGATCACATGGGCCACCAAAACGGTCTTAACAACATTTTTCATGGCCACCAGCGCATCAAGGGCGTTCAGCGACGGCTGAGACCAGTCGGTGGCCAGCAGCGGCCGCTTGAACATCTCGGTGTTGGTGCAGGTTTGCACCCCCTTTTCGGTCTCGAATTCGGCCTGGTGTTTGGCCATCAGCACCGGCACAGGGCTGCGCCGCATCACATCCAGAATATGCCGCCCCACATAGATGTGTTCCATTAAAGTACGCTTTTTGGGGCCGGTGACGATCAGGTCCACCTGGTGGTCTTCGGCGATATCGAGCAAGTTGGCGGTGGGGGCGCCCACTTCAATACGGACGGTTACTTTGACCCCTGTTTTTTCAATCGTTTCGCGCCAAGTTTCAAACTGCGCCTCAGCTGTTTCCCGCAGCTCATCCTCATGATCGTGCAGGTAGCCGCCGTAGGGCACAAAGGCCACATCTTCACGAGGAATCACGTAGGCCAGCACGATCTGCTCAAGCCCGGTCGCCTTGAGTTCCAGAATCGACTCTAGGCTTTCAAAGGCCAACTCCCTGAAACGGGTATGGAACAATACCTTTTTAAAGCTCATGGCTCATGCTCGCTTTAAAAAAAGATTAGGGTTATCACGAAAAACGTCGGTATCAGAAATACCAGGGTGTATTTGAGAATATAGCCGAAAAAACTGGGCATAGGCGTACCGGCCTCCTCGGCGATGGAGCGCACCATAAAATTGGGGGCGTTGCCAATGTAGCTGCAGGCGCCGAAAAAAACGGCCCCAGTCGAAATCGCCTTGAGATAGATAGCCTTTTCGGTCATGAGCAGGGGCACGGCCTGGGCTTCGGCGACGCCCGGATAGAAGCTGCCCAGGGCGGTGTTGAAAAAGGTGAGGTAGGTGGGCGCGTTGTCGAGAAAGGCCGAAAGGGTGCCGGTCACCCAGAAATAGTGGTGCGGGGCCTCCACGGCGTTGATCAGAAACGCCAGGGCGCCCTGGGAGCCAGCCTTGAGGATCAACAGGCAGGGGATCATGGTGATGAAGATGCCGATAAACAGGTAGGCCACCTCAACAATCGGAAACCAGGTGAAGTCGTTATCCTCGCGCAGTTGAATCGGCGTGGCGACAAGAGAGAGCACGCCCATCACGATCAAAAACCCATCTCGCACCCAATCCTGCACGGCGCGGTGAACACCCAGCACATTGATCTCGCCCCACTCCACGACGCCGCTCACCAAAACGGCCACCACCACGCCGCCCAGAAAGAGGAAATTGTAGATGCCCTCCAGGCGCAGGGGGACCTTTTCTCCGTCGTCGGGCACCGGCGGCGACTCTTTGCGGTAGTGGTAAAGGTCCAGGCAGAAGTAAATCCCCAACAAGATGACCACCACCACCAGCATATGCGGTAAAATATTAAAGGTCCAGAAAAATGAGACGCCGTGCAGAAATCCCAAGAAAAGGGGCGGATCCCCCAGGGGAGTCAATGACCCACCCACATTGGCGACCAGGAAAATAAAAAAGACCACCATGAAAGTGCGGTTTTTTCGGTGGCTGTTGGCCCTCAGGAAGGGCCGGATGAGCAGCATGGCCGCCCCCGTGGTACCCATCCATGAAGCCAGCGCCGTACCGATCACCAGCATGCCGGTATTGACGATGGGGGTGCCTCGCAGGGTGCCCCGCAACAAGATACCGCCCGAGACGGTGTAAAGCGACCACAGCAAAATGATAAAGGGCACGTAGTCGGCCAGAATGATGTGCAGGATTTCATATACCGCCAGCCCTCTGAAAACGAACACGAAGGGCACCGCCAGCAGGGCGGCCCAGAAGGCGGATATCTTTCCGAAATGGTGATGCCAAAGTTCAGGTGCCAGCAACGGAAAAAGAGCGATGGACAGCAGCATGCAGGCAAAAGGGGCGCAGCTCCAAAGCGGCAGCACTTCCCCCAGATTGGGATGGTCATTGTGGCCATCGTGGGCCTCGGCACCGGTGTGTCCGTCAGCGTGCGCGGCGGCCCCTTGCTGGGCCTCCCCATCTTGATGGATCTCCTGTTGCATCGGATGCGCTGATTGCTTGGCCATAACCGGACTGCTGCACATTCCAAGGCAAAATAGCGTGATCAGGATCGGCCTTAGAACGTCATTCATCGTTATTCAATCCTCCTGCTGATTGCCAACGGCGCTGTCACCACTTTCGGCCATAGATGACCGAAGAGAAATGAAACACTGCCCAACAAATAAATAGCATTCAATTTTCGCCGCAAGCTACCACAACCGGTCAAGCTGATCAAGCTTTTCTCCTCCCCCTGAAGTCATCCCTGCGCACCCTGTGCATGGCGCGCGGGCAGCCGGATCAAGCAACCACCGCTACCATCACCTGGAAAATCGCTAAAAACGTCACGCTCACCCAAGCGCCGCCTGATAGGTCACTCTTCTTGGGGTGAAAAGTCGATGGTCACTTCCGATGATTCGATTGACATAAATGTAATAATAGATTAGATTTAAAAGTTTAGCATCGCTCGAAACCTTAAAGGTTGGAAAATGGGCCCCCGATGAAACTGATTGAAACCACCGCCGAGGTACAGACGCTTGCCGAAACCATGCGGGTACGGCAGGAGACCATCGCCCTGGTGCCCACCATGGGATATTTGCACGAAGGCCACCTCTCGCTGATGCGCATAGCCCGCAGTTTGGCCGACAACCTGGCGGTGAGCATCTTCGTAAACCCCAAACAGTTCAGCCCCAGCGAAGATCTCGACAACTACCCCCGCGACGTGGCGCGTGACCTTGACCTGTGCCGCCAGGAGGGGGTCGACGTGGTCTTTGCGCCCGGTGAGAACGAGGTCTATCCCCCGGGGTTTCAGACTCAGATCCACCTGCTTTATCTGCCCGAGCATCTGTGCGGCCTTTCACGGCCCGGCTTTTTTGGCGGCGTGGCCACCGTGGTGACCAAGCTTTTCAATATCGTCAGACCCCACGTGGCCGTTTTCGGTGAAAAAGACTACCAGCAACTTTTGGTGGTGCGCCAGTTGGCCCAGGACCTGAACTTGCCCGTCGAGGTGGTGGCGGGACCCATCATTCGCGAACCTGACGGGCTGGCCATGAGTTCACGCAACACCTATTTAGACGCCACGCAACGGCAATCGGCGCGATGCCTCTCACAAAGCCTGACCATGGCGCAGCAGATGGTTGACCAGGGGACTCGCGAAGCTGAAGCCATTATCGGCCAGGCCCACAGTCTGATTGAAGGGGTACCGCAAACCCGTATCGACTACATTCGCCTGTGCGACCCATTAACCCTCGAGAATGTTTCCGCCATCAGAGCACCCACCCGCATGCTGCTGGCGGTCTGGGTGGGCCGCACCCGCTTGATTGACAATCAGCTGTTAAACTTGTAATCAGCGTAACCACAGGTCCCTGATAGAAATACTGAGACCACAATATAACACCAATTGCTCAACCTTTAAATATATTACGGCTTCCAAAGGAGACGCCCCCATGAGCCAGGACACCTACTATTTCACTTCCGAATCGGTCACCGAGGGACACCCCGACAAGGTCGCCGATGCCATCTCAGACTCGATTTTAGATGCGATTCTTACCGAAGACAAGGCGGGCCGCGTGGCCTGCGAAACCTTGGTGACCACCGGTCTGGCTTTTATCGCCGGTGAAATCACCACCGAGTGTTACGTGGATATGCCCCAGGTAATCCGTGACACCATCCGCGAAATCGGCTACAGCTCTTCTCAAATGGGATTCGATTGGCGGACTTGTTCGGTCATCACCAGCATCGATCACCAGTCACCCGACATCGCGCAGGGTGTCAACACCGGCCAGGGGCTTTTCAAAGATCAGGGCGCCGGTGATCAGGGTCTGATGTTCGGTTATGCCACCGACGAAACCCCCGAGCTGATGCCCATGCCCATAATGTATGCCCATAAACTCTGCCAACGCCTGGCCA
This sequence comes from uncultured delta proteobacterium, assembly GCA_963783425.1. Lineage (GTDB taxonomy): Bacteria > Desulfobacterota > Desulfobacteria > Desulfobacterales > QNYZ01 > CAWANO01. Next base: position 1,021,510 of record CAWANO010000010.1, on the reverse strand, counting down.
CGGTGCGCAAAAACGGCGCGCTTGATTTTCTGCGCCCCGACGGCAAGAGCCAGGTGACCATCGAATACCACAACGGTACCCCCAAGCGCATCGATACCGTGGTCATCGCGGCCCAGCACAAGCCCGACATCACCCACGAGGAGCTACGCGAGGCGGTGCTGGAAGAGGTGGTCAAAAAGGTGATCCCGGCCAAACTCGCCGATGGCGACACCCGCTATTTCATCAATGCCACCGGACGCTTTGTAGTGGGCGGCCCCATGGGCGATTGTGGCATGACCGGACGTAAAATCATCGTCGACACCTATGGCGGTCAGGGCAGCCACGGCGGCGGATGCTTTTCCGGCAAAGATCCCTCTAAGGTAGACCGCAGCGCCTCCTACATGGGGCGCCATGTGGCCAAGAACATCGTGGCGGCCGGATTGGCCAAAAAGTGCGAAATCCAGGTGGCCTATGCCATCGGTGTGGCCGAGCCGGTCTCGGTCATGGTCGATTTGATGGGAACGGGGAAGATCCCCACCGGTCGGGTGCGCGAGATCGTTCTTAAGGTGTTCGACTTGCGGCCCGCGGCGATTATCGATTACCTGGACCTGCTGCGTCCCATCTACAAGAAAACATCGGCCTACGGTCATTTCGGCCGCGATCTGCCGGAGTTTAGCTGGGAAAAAACCAATAAGGTGGACGAGATCCGCAACCTGGCGGGCATATAGACTAAAAAAACCGCACCCAGTCGCAGAACGATCAGCACTCACTGGGTGCTGAAGGGTCATAGCGGCCGAGATGGGCTCCTAACCGCCTGAAATCAGTAATGGATTGAGGGATTGGGCAGATTGAGCCTTTTAATCGCCTCCATGGTCTGCAGGCCCTTTTGATAGTCGCCCATCAGCCCGTAACTGAGCCCGAGACCGACATAGGCCGGGGCGTAATTGGCGTCGAGTTCCTTAGCGCGTTGAAACTCCCTGAAGGCGTCTTCAACCTTGCCCGCATGCAGAAAACGCATACCGTTGTCCACATGGCGCTGGGGGGTATCCAAGGCCTGATCTGGTGAATAAACTGTCTGCGCGCAGGCCGCCATCAAGCCAGCCACCAGAACCGGCACGACCAACACCCGCAAGTGTATAAAAAATCCTTTCATAGAAATTATGCCCCGCCCTTTTTGATTAATCGACCCAAATGACAATACGGCACTCCCGTAAGAAGGAAACATGCTCGGGCAGCCCCCGAATCTCGTCGGCTGCGCTGTTGCTGATGGTTAAATCCGAACGGCCGGCCCCGGCCACCCGCAACGCCTCGACCCGCAAGGGCGTCGCTCCCAGGCGCTTTTGATCCACTGCCGTGCCAGAAGCGTAGCCCACCACGCCCCAAGACACGGCATAATCACGACTGGTGAACCCCGGACCGTAGAGCAGCTCCCCGTTTTCATCCATGACCCGCACGACGAGGGCCGGCTGAAGGTCGAGCCCCAGGGCGTCGACGATTAAACCGGTATGACGGCTGCTCCCTTGTGAGACCTTACTTTCAGTGGTGGCGCCGGAATCTTTATAAAGCTTGGCCTCCAGGGGTTTTACCGCCTCGATTTTCTCGATCTCGGCCGGCAGCATCAACTGTGAAAAAGCGCCTCGCATTGATAAAGAGAGCGTCACCGTCAGCGAGTCGCCCGACTGCTCTTTTTGTAACGTCAACGGCACCGCTGAGATGATCGCAATCAGTTCTTCAATTTTTGGGAGATCATTTTTGACCACATCGGCCACGGTCAAGGAACCCAGGATGCGTATCGTCTTGAGCCCGGAAAAGAGGTTAAAACGGGCCGCTTCCAAAGCCTGCTTTTGTGACCATTCCTGGGCGGCGTGGGCGACCCCATGGGCTACCACTTCGGCACGCTCCCAGTTGATGTGACCCATCGGCCCCAAAACAACCGTCAGACCCGATGCGCCAGACGGTGCCAGAACGACCATCAATGCCAGCGCCAGCCCCATCAGGGCAGAACCAGAGCCACCGGAAAATCGCGGCTTGCCATGAGCTGGCAGAACGACAGGCCGAGCTGAAAGCCGATTGAACACAAGCTGACCAGGGTCATATCCGCTGGACAACCGCTGCCAAACCGCTTTGAGGGCCATGGCAAAGACCGGCGCACGCTTAAAAAAGGTCATCGATCAGCTCCGACATCGTTTGCAGCAACTGCTCATCATCATTCAAGGGCTCGCAGATTGCCGTCCGGCAAGCTTTGGGCAAGGGCACGCCCAGGATGGAAAGGCGCGCGGCGTATATCAAAAGGCGTGTGCTGGCGCCCTCCAGCAGGCCATGCTCGCGAATATGGCGTATCTTTCGCCCCAGGGTGACCAATCGCCGGGCCACATCCATCTCCACCCCGCCTTCGTGAGCAACCACCCGGGCTTCGTCTTCGGCCTCAAGATAATTAAAGGTGATGGCCACGAATCTCTGGCGCGTACTTTGCTTGAGGTCCTTAAGAACCGATTGGTATCCCGGGTTATAGGAAACCACCAGCAAGAAATCGGGGTGGGCAACGATGCTCTCCCCGAGCTTGTCGATGGTCAGCATGCGTCGATGGTCAGTCAGGGAGTGGATAACCACCGTGGTGTCCTTGCGGGCCTCGACAATCTCATCCAGATAGCAGATGGCCCCTTCGCGCACAGCCCGTGTCAACAGGCCGTCGTGCCAGACGGTCTGGTCGGCTTGCAGTAAAAAACGGCCCACCAAGTCCGAGGCGAAGAGATCTTCGTGGCAAGAGATGGTCACCAGGGGCCGCTTTAGCCGATGGGCCACATACTCCACGAAACGGGTCTTGCCAGAGCCGGTGGGACCTTTGAGCATTACCGGTAAACGGGCCTGGGCAGCGGCCTCAAAAACCACCACTTCGTCGTCTGCAGCCACGTAGTATGGGGTTTCGGGTGATGGGAATGGGTGCATTTTCAGCGTCACATCAGCCTGGCTGGATGGCATTGACATCACTCAAGATCCCGCTTATGGTTGGTCGCGCCTCAACGATCGGAAAGCGGCCAATGTTGGGCGCGTAGATCGCATCTAATGCGGTCGTGGGTCCATCGATAATAAGGAAAACAATGATACATCATCTAAACGCCGATGGCAAAGAGATCATCCTTATCGGTACGGCCCATGTCTCTGAAGAGAGTGCCCGCCTGGTTGAAGAGACCATCGATGCGCACCAGCCCGACACGGTTTGCGTGGAGCTATGCCAGTCGCGCTACGAGGCCATCGCCCAGAAAGATCAATGGCGCGACACCAACATCTTCAAGGTGGTCAAGGATAAAAAGGCCTTCTTGCTGCTCAGCCATCTCTTGCTGGCCGCCTTTCAAAAGCGCATTGCCCGCCGCTTGAACATTCGCCCCGGTGAGGAGATGTTGCGCGCCATCTCGGCAGCCGACCGCCATGGCGCACAGATTGTGCTGGCCGATCGCGACATCCGCACCACCCTTGGCCGCACCTGGAAGGCCATGAGTCTCTGGGATAAATTGAAACTGATGGCGCAGCTGGTGTTGTCGGTCGGCGAAGCGGATGCCCTCAGCTCTGAGGATATCGAGAGCCTCAAGCAGCAGGACATGCTCGAATCGATGCTCGAAGACCTGGGACGCTCCCTGCCAGTGGTACGCCGGATCCTCATCGATGAGCGTGATCGTTACCTGGCCCATCACATTTACCACGCCGATGGACCCCAAATCGTGGCCGTGGTCGGCGCCGGGCATCTGCCCGGCATATTGCGCCACTGGGGCCAGCCGGTTGACATTGCCGCCCTGGAAACGCTGCCGCCCAAGGGAAAGCTGCTGGGTGTGTTCAAATGGCTCTTGCCGGTGCTGATCGTGGGGTTGATCGTTTCGGGCTTTTGGCAAAGTCGCGATACCGGTGCCCAAATGATCACCATGTGGGTCGCGGCCAACGGCCTGCTGGCCGGCGTGGGCGCCCTGTGCGCCCTGGCACATCCGCTCACCATCGTCTCATCTGTGCTGGCCGCACCGGTGACCTCCCTGAACCCCATGATCGCCGCCGGTTGGGTCTCCGGGCTGGTCGAAGCAGTTACCCGCAAGCCCAAGGTGAGGGACCTTGAGAGCCTTCAGGAAGATATCATCACGTTTAAGGGGTTTTGGAAAAACGCCGTTACGCGCATTTTATTGGTAGTCGTCTTTACCAATATCGGCAGCGCCGTAGGTACCTTTGTGGCCATCCCCTTGATGCTCAAGGCGATCTGAGCGGCCACAGGCCACAGCTCCCCGTTCGATGACCTTTTGGTAAACCCGCGGCACGAACTCCACAACCCGGCGGCTGACCATTCTTCCACCGCGAAGCGGATATTCTTTCCTAATCACCCGCAATCGATTTTCGGCAAATAGCTGGATACACTCTGGATAAAGTTCCCACTCCAGCGCCAGGCCCCGCTGTCGCACTGTTTCCAGACTATCACCGGGATCAATTCGAAAGGCGCGCTGGCCGATGATCGGACCCGTGTCTTCGCCGTAGTCCACGAAATGTACCGTGCAGCCGCCCACCCGACAGCCATAGCGAAAAGTGTCGCCATAACCGTCCACCCCCGGAAAAGCGGGCAGCAGTGCCGGGTGGATGTTCATAATGCGGGGCTGATGCGGGTCTAGGTTGATACCATCAATGATATAGGGGGTCAGGGTGCGCATGAAGCCGGCCAGAACCAGCAGGTCGAACGGCTGTTGACGCAAGTACGCCAGCAACCGTGCCTCGGCCATCAGACGAGGGATAAAAAAGGCCTTGAGCGCCTCGTGCGGGGCATCTGCCGGTCGCAGGCGCTGAAACTTCAGCAACCGCTTCCAGTTGCAATCGGCGGGCAGGGCCATCTGCTGCCGGTGTTGGCTGTATTGGACCTGGATGGCCTTATAATCAACCACGAAAGTGGGCACACGCCGCTTTCTGGCCCGCTCGAGCCCGCTTGCCTCAGGATTGTCCGAGCCCACAAAAGCAACCCGGGCATCGATCTTGCGCGTCTGGCAAGCCTCGAATATGGCTCGCAGGTTACTGCCGCCGCCCGATATCAAAACACCCACCTTGATCTGATGTCGCAATGCGGTTCCTTTTATTGATTGAAGAGATGTGCGGAAACGGATCCGCCTTCATTTTGTTTACACGCTCTGGCATCACAACCGCAAGGTTCAATTGTTGACATCCCAAATCGTGAGCCCTATTATCAGCCTGTTTATGTTCACCCATGAAGACTGAAAGGAACAAACCAATGGCGGAAAACATTGCCGAGATCAGTGATGATAGTTTTCAAAAGGATGTAATCGACCAGCAGTCACCGGTCCTGGTGGATTTCTGGGCACCCTGGTGCGGGCCGTGCCGTGCCATCGGCCCGGTGGTGGAAGAGTTGGCCAATGTCTACGGGGAGCAGATGCAGTTTAAAAAATGCAATGTCGACGACAACCCGTTGACCCCGGGCAAATTCGGCATCAAATCGATCCCCACCCTGATCTTCTTCAAAGAGGGCAAGGTGGTGGAGCAAATTGTCGGTATTGTGGCCAAGTCCAAACTCGAAGAGATTATCAAAAAATTGGTGTAAATGAAGCGATTAGGCAGTGCCAAACCAACTTCAAGACGCAGGCCATCTGGCGCATCCAGCACAGACTTGGCAATAGATTCGGGCAGTGAGCCCACGCATGGGTTTAACCGTCCGGTAGCGGGTGCCGGCCTTGGGCATCGCAAGATGCCCGTCCATACCTTTAGTTGCGCGCTTTGGGTGGTGGTGATCGCCCTGATGCTCGCCGGGTGTGGACTGTTTGGCCCCAAACTCGAAGAGAGTGCCGAAAACTTGGCCACCAGTGGCATGGAGCTTTACGATCGCGAGAAGTATCGCGATGCCCTCGAATCATTTCAGCGCCTCAAGGACTGGTACCCGTTCAGCAAATATGCCGCTTTGGCTGAATTGAAAATCGCCGATTCGCACTACCACTTGGAAGAGTACGAAGAGGCTGTTTTCGCCTACGAAGAGTTCGAAAACCTGCATCCCCAGAACGAGGCCGTACCCTATGTGATCTACCAGATCGGGCGCTCCTATTTCGACCAACTCGAGAGTATCGATCGCGACCAGACGGCCACCCACAAAGCCATCGAACAATTTCAGCGCCTGCTGCAGCAATACCCGGACAGCAGCTATGCCGAAAAAGCGCGCGAACATCTCCAAGCCAGCCGTGAAAATCTGGCCGGGCACGAATTTTACATTGGTCGCTTCTACTACAAAACCGGTCATTACGATGGTGCTTTGCGGCGCCTGGAGCGGGTCACCACTGAGTACGCCGACACGTCCTGGGCGGATGAGGCCCAAAAGTTCATCGAACTCAGCCAAGCCAAGATCGAAGAGCGGGAAGCCAAGAAAAAGCTCTATTGACCCCCTCTCAGCCGGCGCGACCCAAGCCCATCATAAAAAATCGCTTTACGAACGCGAAGGAATTGTATATAGATTACAGTTTCGGGCTTTAAGAAAGAATAGAAGCGACGGGGCAAGCGCAAGCCGCTACCGCCCGTCAGATAGACCACTGATGAGGAATTACCATGGCTAGAAAATGTGACATATGCGGCAAAAAACCGATGACGGGCCATAATATCAGCCACGCCCATAACGTGACCAAGCGACGCTTCAAGCCCAACTTGCAGCGCGTACGCGCCCAGGCACCCAACGGTCAGACCCAAAAAATATTGGTGTGCACCACCTGTATCAAAAGCGGCCGGATCGTCAAAGCGGCCTGAGCCAACCCGGCACCTTCCAGTTCAAATAACCGCCCAATCTCATCACGAGTCAGTGAGGCTGGGCGGTTTGCCGTTCTTACCCCAAGCGCTTTACATCCACCACGCTGCGCACTTCGCGGAGCGCCTTGAGCAGCCGGCTGAGATGGTCGGTATCTTTTACCATCATGGTAAAGTAGGTTTCCACGGTCTGGTTTTCATTGGTAACGGTGTTGGCGGTAATGATGTTTGCCTCGCTTTTACTGATCAGGGCGGTCACGTCGGCCAGCAGGCCCACCCGATCCCGAGAACGCAGGCGCACCTTTACGGGGTAGGTGGAGGGCAGCTCGTCGGCCCACTCGACTTCGATTTTGCGGTCAGGGTTCATGCGCAGGGCATGCACACAGCTGGTGCGGTGTATCGTCACCCCCTGACCACGGGTGATATAGCCCACAATACTGTCGCCGGGCACCGGCTGGCAACATTTGCCGAACTTCACCAGCACATCATCCATCCCCTGGACGGTAACCCCATCCTTGGGTTTTTTGCGCTGGCCCCGGCCCACACGTCCCAATATCTTGTCGAGAACGCCGGCCGGCTTCTCCTCCTCTGGCAGACCGTTTTCGAAGCGGCGCAAAATCTTCAGGGGGGTAATCTTGCCGTAGCCCACGCTGGCAATCAAGTCGTCCAGGGTTTTAAAGCCAAAATGGGCCACCGTCTCACGCATCTCGTCGCTCTTACAAAGGGCGTTAAAATTGAGCTTGTACTTCCGAAACACCTTGTCGCACATCTCTCGGCCCAGGGAGACACTGCGCTCTTTCTCTTCAGACTTAATCCACTGGCGTATTTTGGAGCGCGCCTTGACCGTCTGAACAAACCCCAGCCAATCCTTGCTGGGCGGGCGGTCTTTGGCCGTGATGATCTCCACCCGGTCTCCGGTCTGTAATTCGTACTTCAACGGCACCATGCGGCTGTTGACCTTGGCGCCCACACAGTGATGTCCAACCTCGGTGTGGATCTTGTAGGCAAAATCCACCGGCGTGGCCCCCTTGGGTAACTCCAGCACCTCTCCCTGAGGCGTAAAAACGTATACCTCATCGGGGAAGAGGTCGATGCGCACATTCTCCAGAAACTCCTTGGGATCCTGGATGTTCTCGTTGTTGGATACCAGATCCTGTATCCAGGCGTAGGTCCTGGTGGCATTCTCGTCGATCCGTTCGCCCTCCTTGTAACTCCAGTGGGCGGCGATGCCCGAGTTGGCCACCGTGTCCATTTCGCGGGTGCGGATCTGCACCTCCATACGCTCACCCCCCGGCCCCACCACGGTGGTGTGCAGCGACTGGTACATATTGGGCTTGGGACGACCGATGTAATCCTTGAATTTGGTGTCAACCGGTTTCCAGACGGAGTGGATGATGCCCAAAGCCTCGTAGCAGTGTGGCACCGAGTCGAGAATAATGCGAAAGGCGATCAGGTCGTAGATCTCATCAAAGGCCAGGTCTTGGCTCTGCATTTTTTGGTAGATGCTGTAGTAGTTTTTAAAGCGTCCCGACACCTCGCACGCCAGATCGTAAGCCTCGATTTTTTGCCGAATGAGATCCCTTACCGTTTCAATATACTCCTCGCGCTGCTCGCGCTCGGTGGCCACGAGCCGCTCGATGCGCTCATATTCATCGCGGTCCAGGTAATAAAACGCAATATTCTCGAGCTCGGTTTTGATCCAGTAGATTCCCAACCGCGCCGCGATGGGTGCGTAGATGTCCATCGTCTCCTGGCTGATGAGCTGCTGTTTGGCGAGGCTTTTATGAAACTTGAGAGTACGCATGTTATGGAGGCGGTCGGCCAGCTTGATGAGGATGACGCGGATGTCGTCATTCATGGCCAGGAACATCTTGCGGAAATTCTCCGCCTTGCGGGCCACCTTGGCGCCGCCTACCGGCAGGGTGCTCAATTTGGTCACCCCGGCAACGATGTGCAACACCTCCTTGCCGAAGATGTCGAGAATCTGTTCTTCGCTGGCATGGGTGTCTTCAAGCACATCGTGCAGCAACCCGGCCGATATGCTGACCCCGTCGAGCTTCATATCGGCCAGGAGACTGGCCACTTCCAGGGGATGGGAAAGGTAGGGTTCTCCGGAAAGACGCACCTGTCCGGCATGGACCTGAGCCGAAAAAATGTAGGCCCGGTCGATCAGATCCATATCGTCTTGATTGCCGTAGAGGCTGACCTTATCGAGAATATCGGTAATCCGGATCATAGCATGTTCGAACAATCATCCGCCGGTTTTTGCCTTTTACCGCCGGCGGTTCGGCTTGGCGCGTTGTAACCAATGCGGCCAGCCATCCGAATTAATACGCTTTGGCAAAAACCACGCGCTGTCCACTGTCACCGCCGCAGCAGATACAGCGGCCGCCTTGGCGGGGACCGCCAAAAGGGATACAGCGAATGGTTACGGTCAACTCTTCCTTTATCTTGGCTTCGCAGGTAGCGCTGCCGCACCAATGCGCCAGGGCGAAACCACCGTGGATCTCGGGCTTGTCCTGATTTTGTGGGGTGAAAAAACGGTAAAATTCGGCCTGCTCATCAATCGGGTGCGTATGTGTCTCGCGGTAGGCATTGGCCCGCTCGAAAAGTCTCTCCTGGATATCATCCAGAATCGACAGCACCTCGTCGATGAAGCGTTGTCGCGGGTAGCTCGCTTTATCCCGCGGCGCCTGATCGCGACGCGCCACCATCACCGCATCGGCAACGATGTCACGCGGCCCGATCTCCACGCGCAGGGGAATCCCCTTTTTAATCCAGTTCCAGGTCCGAGCGCCGCCGCGGTCGCTGTCATCAACCTCTACCCGCAGGGCACTGCCATGGTAGCGGATATTGTTCAAGGATTGCGCCAGCCTGGTGGTATAATCCATTACCTGCTGCCGCTCGTCGCCGCCGCGATATATGGGCATTAGCACCACATGGGCCGATGCAATCTTGGGCGGTAGCACCAATCCGTCGTCGTCGCTGTGGGTCATGATCAACCCGCCGATCATGCGCGTCGACGCTCCCCAGGAGGTGGTCCAGGCGTACTCTTCGGCACCACTGGCGGATTGAAATTTAATATTCGAGGCCTTGGCGAAATTTTGCCCCAGAAAATGGCTGGTGCCGGCCTGCAACGCCTTGCGGTCCTGCATCATGGCTTCGATGCAGGTGGTATCCACGGCGCCGGGAAAGCGTTCGGCGGCGGTCTTGGTGCCGCGGATCACTGGTATGGCCAGATACTCCTCCACAAAGCGGGCGTAGACGCCCAGCATCTGCGCGGTACGCGCTTGGGCCTCCTGGGCCGTGGCGTGGGCGGTGTGCCCCTCTTGCCATAAAAACTCGCTGGTGCGCAGAAACATGCGCGTGCGCATCTCCCAGCGCACCACGTTGGCCCACTGGTTGATCAGCAGTGGCAGGTCGCGATAACTTTTGATCCATTTTGAAAAGGCGTCGCCAATGATGGTTTCCGAAGTGGGCCGCACCACCAGCGGCTCCTGCAGTTCGCCCGCCGGAACCAGGCCGTTGGGACCGTTTTCAAGGCGGTGGTGGGTCACCACGGCGCACTCGGTGGCAAAGCCCTCCACATGCTCGGCCTCTTTTTCAAGAAAACTCAGCGGGATAAATAAGGGGAAATAGGCATTGCGCACGCCCGTCTCTCGAAACATCTCGTCCATCACCCGCACAATGTTCTCCCACAAGGCGTAGCCCCAAGGCTTGATCACCATGCAACCGCGCACCGGCGAGGTTTCGGCCAGGTCTGAGGCCTTGATGATCTGTTGGTACCACTGCGGGTAGTCTTCGCTGCGGGTGGGTGTGATGGCCGTTTGTTGCTTTTTCCCCATATTCGATCCCTTTCCGGTCCTAATCATCAGCACTAGGGTTTCGGTGTTCGGCGCTGATCTTTTCAATTTCCGATAGGAGTGCGGGTAGAAGTTGTGCTTGCGAAATTTTTTTCACCACCTTGCCCTTTTTAAATAGGATCCCCACCCCGTCACCGCCAGCAATGCCGATATCGGCTTCTTTGGCTTCGCCGGGACCGTTGACCATGCACCCCATAATGGCCACTTTTATGGGAGCGGTACTGGTTATCAGGGCCCGCTCAACCGCTTCGGCAATATCGAAAAGGTTGATATTGCAGCGACCGCAAGTGGGGCAGGAGATGATCTCCGGCCCTCGCCGGCGAATCTCCAGCGCTTTTAAAATCTCATACCCCACCCGCACCTCTTCCACCGGATCGCGGGTGAGGGAAACTCTTAAAGTATCACCAATTCCATCGGCCAGCAACATGCCGATCCCGAGGCTCGATTTGACGATCCCCGCAAAGAGACCGCCCGCCTCGGTTACGCCGATGTGAAAGGGCAGATCGGTTTTTGTGCTTAACAGCCGGTAGGCCTGCACGGTACGCTGAACGTCGGAGGCTTTCAGCGATATTTTCAGCGCCTCGAAGCCGAAATCGTGCATCAGGTCGATGCTGCGCAGGGCGCTTTCCACCATAGCGTCGGCCGTGGCGCCGCCGTGGGTGTCACGCAGCGACTTTTCCAGACTGCCGGCATTGACGCCGATGCGAATAGCAATACCGTGGTGGCGGGCGCAGTCGGTAACGGCCCGCACCCGCGCCTTGCTACCGATGTTACCGGGGTTGATCCGCAATCCGTCGGCCCCCGCTTCGATCGCGCGGATGGCCAAACGGTGATCAAAATGAATATCGGCGATCACCGGAATCGAAACACCCGCTTTGATCTTGCCAACGGCCTGGGCGGCAGCCTCGTCGGGCACGGCCACGCGCACGATTTCACACCCAGCCTCGGCAAGGCGCCCGATCTGCGCCACCGTGCGCTCAATGTCTGCCGTGGGAGTGTTGGTCATTGATTGGACCACAACGGGCGCCTGGCCACCAACAAGCACCGATCCGATCTCAATTTGGCGTGTGGCTCTTCGTGGGGTCCATATAGACATTGGGGCTACCGCGAAAACGTCATATTATCGGAACATATGGGGATTAGCGTTACAGTCATAGTCGCAAGCAAGCAGAGACCTTTCGTGACCCGGGTCGATTGCCTAAACGGCCGATTTAAGCTACAATCACCCCTCATCGGAAAGGGAATTCTGACCGGCATGTGGCCGCCGCCAGCGGCCCAGCGACCCAAAGCGATGCCAAGTCGTGGAAGTCGCAATAAAAAAAGTACCTTATACGTCAATTAATCCTGAAAAACAATTGCAAAACGCCCACGGCCATCTGGGGGTTAATCACCACTGGCCACATTGAGGAGATCATCGAATCGATCCCACTGGTGACATAAGGCTCTATTTGAGCAACTCGGACGGACGCGGATGACGCCGCCGGATGGGCCACCCAATCGATTTGGCGCCTTCGAGCACCCAGTCGTCTTTACCGCAACCACCATGGCACTGATGCTGGTGGGCTTTGTGCTCTGGTTCGGCGTGCTGCGGCGTATCGAACCGGTGCCGTCAGATCGCCTGCTCCACATCATCGAAAGCGGTATTTTGAAGGTGGCCACCCGCAACCAGGTCTGCTGCCTTGAGCAAAAAGATGGCCACCGAAGCGGTTTCGAACTTGAGCTGGCCCGTCTTTTCGCGGCGCACCTGGGCGTCCGGGTTGAGATGCATCTCTATAAAAGTTGGGCTGCCATGCAAGCCGACCTGTCCGCAAATCATATCGACCTGATTGCCGCGCGCACCGCCATCACGCCGGCCCGTCGACGGCAGGTCGATTTTTCAAAGGGCTACGCCCAAGATAACCTCCAGTGGGTAGTAAACAAAAAAGATCCCGAGATTGGTGGTGAATCTAACCTGAAGCACCAAGTCGTTCACCTCTTAGGCAACAGCGCCGCCCACGAATATGCGATGGCGCTACAAAAAAAACACCTTGGTCTAAGGATCGTGGCCCATCGCAAGACGGCGCCCGCAGAGCTTGTTCGCCAGGTGGCCTCCCGTGACATCCCGGCCGCCCTGGTCACCGGCTTCACCGCCAAACGCTTCCAACGCTATTACCCGCAGCTGAATGTGGCCTTTTCTGTCAATCCCCAGCTCGACATTGGATGGGCGGTGGCCAAGGGCCAGAAACGGCTGCTCGCCGCAATCGATCAATTCTTAACAAAAAGCAAAGATCAAGGGATGATAAAACAGCTTAAAAAGCACCATTTCAGCTATCTGGACGCACACGGACCCTATGCCGTCAACTCTTTTTACAAAGCCCTGGCCGCTTATAATGCGGGCGTCGGCCATATGCTCGACGCGCGCAACCTGGCCCGAAAAATGGACCTGGACCCCAACCGCTGGGCGTCGATGGTGATCGCCTTGCCTTTACTCAGCCAGTACCGCTATTTCCAGGATACCATCTACGGCTATTGCTATGGCAAGCAACCGCTCAAATACGTGCGTCGTATCCGCTCCTATTTCGACATCCTGAATTACCATCACCCCGGGCCGTGAAATTCCCTGTTATTGCCGCACACCAGCTTGAACGGATAAAGAGGTAGACCGTAGCAGGGTAAAATGAATACACAAAACAGTGATTTGAAAACAGAACAAACCATAGATCCGCCGCCTTCCAAGCGACGAGGCGGCCGCAAGGGGTTCGTCTTCTTTTCGCTTTTCAGCATCCTTTGCATTGGATTGGGTGTCACCCTGCTTGTTAGAGAGGTAAACACCTCACGACTCCAGGCAACGATGTTCTCTCGCGTTGCCGATAAATTTTTTTATAAATTGGAAAGCGGCTCCAGCCAGGCGATTCGTTTCCCTGAACATGGTCCCGACGATATCCGCCGGGGATATACGCGCATTCCCGATTGGACGCGCAGATTGGATCAAAGGGGGTTTTTGGTCGACCAGCAAGCCAGATGGTCGCCGAACCTGATAAAATACGTCGACAAAGGTTTGTTTACCATCTATCAAGAAAAGCCCCGCAGCGGTATTTGCATTCTGGACCGATATGATCAAAAATTGTTGTGTCACCAATTTCCGCAGCGCGCTTACCCCGATGTTGAATCGATTCCGCCGATTCTAATTGACATGCTTTTGTTCATCGAGAACCGCCACCTGCTCGACGGCGACGATCCTTATCAAAACCCCGCCATCGAGTGGCAACGGCTGGCAAAGGCCATATTCGATGCCACGATGGGCCTGATCGATAAAGATCGAAACGTGGCCGGAGGCAGCACCCTGGCCACGCAACTTGAAAAGTTCAGGCACTCGCCCGGTGGCGTCACTGACAACGCCCGAGAAAAACTCAGACAAATCATATCGGCATCTTTGCGGACCTACGCCCTCGGGCAAAAAACCCTGCAGGCTCGCCGGCGGATTCTGCTCGACTACATCAACGCCATTCCCCTTGCCGCTGCGCCTGGATTCGGTGAGGTGTTGGGTGTCGGAGATGGTTTGTGGGCATGGTATGGAATGGATTTTGATAAAACCACCCGACTGCTTTTCGACGCCCGGCAGAAAACGCTCCCCGCTCAACGGGTGGCCCAAGTGGGTGGTGCGCTAAAAGCGGTTTTGAGCCTTTTTCTGGCTCAGCGCCGTCCTTCAGCCTACCTGATCACGCACCGTGAGAAGCTTAGGTCGCTCTCTGACGCTTACTGTCGGCTGCTGGCCGGCGAGGGTCTCATTTCCACTCAGATTCGTGATGCAGCCATCGCCGCTCCGCTGAATTTTCAAAAAAGGGCCTCGCTCCTTTACCCCATTGACGTATCTCACAATAAAGCGGCCGGTTTCATTCGTTCGAACTTGATGGGTATGCTGGCCATTGAGCGATTTTATGATCTCGATCGCCTCGACCTGGAGGTCAGAACCGGAATGGACGCCGCGCTTCAGCGGGACATCACCCGAGCGCTCTACCGTTTGAAAGACCCTGCCCACGTTTCAAAACTGGGGCTCAAAGGCCCCTATCTGCTCGAAAAGGGCGACCCGTCGAAAGTTATTTGCAGTTTCAGTTTATATCAACGATCGCCTCAAGGCAATGTGCTGATAGTTCAGACCAACAATTTCGACGGCGCCTTCAACATCGACGAACAGATGAAACTCGATATGGGCTCTTCGGCCAAGTTGCGCGTATTAATCCACTATCTGGACATCTTAGCTAAACTTCACGCGCGGCTCCAAAATTTACCGAAAGAAGAGCTCGGACGGACATCAGCAGATCCTGCCATTGATCCACTCACGCGCTGGGCGGTGGGCTATCTACTGACGGCCCGCGATAAATCCATGACAACTTACTTAGACGCGGCCATGAATCGAACCTACCCGGCCGGTGTCACCGAACGCTTTTTCACTGGCGGCGGTTTTCACACTTTTGCCAATTTCAAGAAAGAAGACAATGCCAGGACAATGACCGTGCGAGAGGCATTTCGCCGCTCGGTTAATCTCGTCTTCATTCGCATGATGAGAGAGATCGTTTATTACTACGTATACCAGCGATATGGAGCGACACCTCGTTATCTGGAAAGATTGAGCGAAACCAATAAAAAACGGCTACTCACCCTCTTTGCCGACAGAGAAGGCACCCAGTTCATCAAACGCTTCTATCGCAAGTACAATGGGAAATCGCCAGAGGAGGCCAGGGATCTGCTGTTTATGGGCATGCAACCCACTCCTTACCGCCTGGCCGCGGTCTTCCGCTATCTGACACCCGAATCGCCCCTATATGACTTTGAAGCCTTTCTAAAAAGAGTCCTGAAGGATTCCCGCCTTGCCACTGAGTACATCAACACCCTTTATACCCGCTACGCGCCGAACAACTATCCGCTGCAGGATATCGGTTATCTCGCCCATGCCCACCCGCTTGAGATCTGGTTGGTGGGTTTTCTGCAGCATCACCCCCAGGCCTCCTTGGCCGAGGTTATCGAGAAGAGCACTCAAGAGCGCCAGGCGGTTTATCGCTGGCTGTTTAGAACCAAAAGCCCGACCAAACAATACAAACGCATTCGAACCATCATTGAACTGGAGGCCTTCCAGGATATCCACCGTGCTTGGCAACAGTTGGGTTATCCTTTTGATTATCTATCCCCTTCTTATGCCAGCGCCATTGGTAGTTCCGGCGACCGGCCGGCGGCACTGGCCGAATTGATCGGCATTGTTCTAAACGACGGCCTATATTATCCCCGCACCCGGATGCAAAGGCTCCATTTCGGCAAAAAAACGCCCTACGAAACCCTTCTGACACTCAAACCAGCCCGCGGCACACAGGTCATCGCACCTGAAGCGGCGCAAGTTGTCAAAACGGCCTTGGTGGATGTTGTTGAGAACGGCACCGCTATCCGCCTGAAAAATGCCGCCGTCACGCGCGCTGGGCAGTCACTGCTTATCGGTGGCAAAACGGGCACCGGTGATCACCGTTATAAAACCTTTGGGGCCGGCGGCGATATCATTTCCGAAAAAGTCCTCAATCGAACGGCCATTTTTGTCTTTTTCCTGGGCGACGATCACTTCGGCACCATCAGCGTATATGTCTCGGGGCCGCAAGCGGCCGATTATGCCTTTTCCAGCTCGTTGCCGGTCGCTATTTTAAAAACGCTACTACCTGACATCATCCCCCGATTGGAAAATCCGCAGGCCGAAAGTTGACCGTGAAGTCAAGGCGGGCGCTGGTGGTGGTAACAAGGCGGCGGGTCAACCGACCATTCAACGCCCATGCTTGCCAACGCAGCGGTTTCTGGCGGAATGTTATTTTAAGGCCGCCGAACTATCCATGTCGGATTTGTACATCAGCTCGTGATCGTTGCCCACATGGCAGCAGCTAAAAACAACTTTTCGGTGTGACAGGTGACACACTCATTTTGCTTTGAAGCGCAGGCCCTGTAACTGCCGAAAATCCTATATCCCCACCCCAAAAATGCTCAAAGTCAGGAAAATGAATCGAACCTGTCTCATGCACTGTTTGCTTGCCCTTTTTGTGAATGGGGATCAGAAAGCGCCCTCGGATCGTGCCTCAGGGGGCGGAGATAGCGATCGGATTCATCAGCACCTGGGCATACCAGATCATTGCCAACGGTCACCGGTCTCTGTTCGGTTTTCGGATAGACAGCCAGGTTGTCAGGCAAGCTGACGGGTGGTTCCAAAGGTCGACCCGTCAAACCACCCATGCAATCCAACCTCATTACCAAAAGCGAAACCGCAACTATTTGACACCCCCTCTCTACAACTGCTAATGAGTGGTGAGTTATAAGTTGCAAAATTTTCCCAACCATTTAGATAAAGTGAGGTAGCGATGATCAGAAAATCCGGTTGGACGCTCGTATTGGCAAGTGTCGTGATGGTTTTTATCACCGGCTGCGCCGTGGGCAACAAGCATGCCTACCAGGGTGTGGCCGTCGATCTCGACACTTCCGGATCATCATCGGTCGCCCTGGCTACACACGACCAGCGGCCCTATGTGGTTTCAGGCGACAAACAGGCCGATTTCGTGGGGCTGCAGCGAGGGGGGTTTGGCAACCCTTTCAATGTCACCACCCTCAGCGGGAACGCCCTGGCCGAGGATTTTTCAAACGTGGTGGCCGCGGCACTAAAAAACAAAGGCTTTCGGCCCTTGAGGATGAGCACCACCGCCACGGAGTCGCACCAATCCGTCCTCACGCGCTTGATAGCTCAGGATGCCGACCGTCTGATGTTGCTGACACTTCTCGAATGGAAAAGCGACACCTATCAGAACACCGCCCTCAAATACAATGCCCGTGTTCAGCTTTTCGATGGGGAGGGTAAACTGCTGGCCGAAAAAACCATCGTCGGCGAAGATGACCTTAAGGGCAGCGTCATGAACCCGCCCGGCCACGCCAAAAAGGTCATTCCCCGTGCGTTTGAAGAAAAATTGAGGCTGCTCCTCAACGACGCCGAGATCTCCAAAGCGCTCCAGAACTGATTCGGCCGGCTTGCCATGGACCGGCAAAGCCGTCAGTCGCACAAAGGCAATGATCAACGCGGGTTCATTGCGTGGACCACACACGGCCCCCAACCAGCGCCAGGGGGAAATCTCGTGAGGCCTGAAACGCCTAACGCCCAGGTTGGTCAACCTGTTTTTCGCGCCCGCTCGGTTTCCAAAGTCTACAAGATGGGCGAAGTGGCAGTGCACGCCCTGCGCTCGGTTGATCTGGAACTTTTCGGCGGCGAGCTGGTCGTCATCCTGGGCGCTTCGGGCAGCGGAAAAAGCACCCTCCTTAACATTTTGGGCGGACTCGACCTTCCCACCAGCGGCACGGTTTTTTATCGCGACCACGAGTTGACGGCCGCCGACGAGCGTGCCCTGACCCGCTACCGCCGCGAAAACGTCGGCTTCGTGTTCCAGTTCTACAATCTCATCCCCAGCCTTACCGCCCGTGAAAACGTCGCTCTGGTGACCGACATCGCCAAAGCCCCCATGTCCCCGGACGAAGCGCTTTCCCTGGTGAATCTGGGTCAACGCAGCGATCATTTCCCTGCCCAGCTTTCCGGCGGCGAGCAGCAACGCGTGGCCATCGCCCGTGCCGTGGCCAAACAGCCCGATGTGCTGCTTTGCGACGAACCCACCGGCGCTCTCGACTTGGAGACCGGCAAGCTCGTGCTCGGCGTGCTCGAGCAGGTCAACCGCAGGCTTGGCACTACGACGGCAATCATCACCCACAACGCCGCCATCGCCGCACTTGGCGACCGGGTGGTACGCATGAGCAGCGGCGAGATCGCCTCCACCACAGTAAATGAAAGTCGTGCCGCCATCGATGAGATCGCGTGGTGAAGTGATGTTAAGCGCCCTCAACAAAAAGCTCGTTCGCGAAGTTTGGCAACTGCGGGGACAGTTGTTCTCCATCGCCGCCGTGGTGGCCGTGGGTATCATGACGGTGCTCACCATGCGCGGAACCTATGAGTCGCTGGTGCGCTCCCGCGACCTCTATTACGCCGAATCAAGATTTCCCCGACATCTGGTCTCAGCTCAAGCGGGCGCCCGAGTCGCTTCGCCGCCGCATTGAAACGATTCCCGGTGTCGCCGCCGTCGACACCCGCGTCACTTTCACCGCCACCTTTGACGTGGCCGGGCTGGATGTGCCCGCCCTCGGCCGTTTCGTCTCCGTGCCGGACGCTCAGCGCCCCAAACTGGCCAACCTGCACCTAAAGTCGGGCCGCTATGTCGCTCCCGGTCGGCGCGACGAGGTGGTCATCAGCGAAAATTTCGCCCTGGCCAATCGTTTAAGGCCTGGCGACAGCTTGGCGGCCGTCATCAACGGGGCCCTTCGGCAGCTGCACATCGTGGGTACCGCCATTTCACCTGAACACGTCTACGCAGTTCCGCCCGGCGCGCTTTACCCCGAAGACGAACGTTATGGGATTTTGTGGATGAGCCGCCAGGTATTGGGCCCGGCCTACGACATGGATGGCGCCTTCAATGAAGTCGTGCTGACATTGGTGCCCGGCGCCAATGCCGACCAGGTCATGGCGGCCGTCGACCGCATACTTGAACCCTACGGCGGCCTGGGAGCCTTCCGCCGCGAGGACCAACCCTCCCATGCAATTCTCGACGGTGAGCTCAAAGGCAACCGCACCACCGGCACCATCATACCGGCGGTCTTTCTCGCCGTGGCGGCCTTTCTGATGAACATCGTGCTGGGACGCATGATCGCCACGCAACGAACCGAAATCGCCGTGCTGAAAGCCTTCGGCTACAGCGGTCAAGAAGTGGGCCGGCATTACATGCGCTTTGCCATGGTGGCCGTTATGGGCGGCGCCGTGGTGGGTATTGGATCCGGTATCTGGCTCGGACGCGGTATGGTCGCCATGTACGGTGATTTTTTCAACTTCCCTACCCTGCAGTACACGCTGCAATGGCGCCTGGTCGCCATCGCCGTGGCGGTGAGCGCCGTAGCCGCCGCCACCGGCGCCATGGGCGCCGTAAGACGGGCCACTGCGCTGCCGGCGGCCGAAGCTATGCGACCCGAACCGCCGGCATCATTTAAACCGGGGCCGCTGGAACGCATCGGCTTCGGCCGTCTGCTTCCGGCGGCGGCCCGTATGATCCTGAGAAACGTCGAGCGGCGGCCCCTGCGTGCCGGCCTTTCGGCGCTCGGGGTGGCCTTTGCGGTGGCCATTTTGGTGGTGGGCATGTTTATGTTCGACGGCGTTGAGTATATGATGACGCTTCAGTTCCGGATAGCTCAGCGCGAGGACCTCTCGCTGACGTTCAACGAACCACGCGCACGCGCTGTGCGTTACGACCTGGCCCATCTCGAGGGTGTCACCCGCGTGGAACCTTATCGAAGCGTACCTGTGCGCTTGCGGGCGGGGCACCGTACACAAACGGCGGCCATCACCGGCTTGGCGGCCGACGCGCAGCTCAGGCGGGTGGTTACCGCCGACGGTAAAACCGCTCCGCTGCCGCCCGAAGGGCTCGTGATGAGCCAGTATGTGGCCGACCAGTTGCAGATCAATCTGGGCGACCAATTAATGGTTGAAGTGCTGGAGGGTGAACGACGCAAGATGCCGGTGGCGGTGGCCGGCATTTTCGAGGATTTCCTCGGCGTCGCCCTCTACATGCCGATCGATGCCTTGCATCAGCTGGCGCGTGGCGGGCGCACCTTTAGCGGCGCGTACCTTTCAGTCGATCCCGAGTCCCGCGCGGCCCTCAATACGCACCTCAAGCGACTGCCCGCCATCGCCGGCGTCAGCTCGCCCGAACAGGCCCTGGCCTCGTTCGAGAAGCAGCTTAGCGAAGGCCTTTTTATCGCCATATTTTTCATCGTTGGCTTTTCCGCCGTCATCGCCGTAGCGGTTATCTACAATGGTTCCCGGATTGCCCTTTCCGAACGCGGGCGCGAACTGGCCAGCCTCAGGGTGCTTGGCTTCTCCCGCAACGAGGTGGCCGTGCTGCTTCTCGGGGAGCAGGCGCTCATCACACTGGCTGCCATACCGCTGGGCTGGGGGCTCGGCCACGCGTTGGCGGTTGCCGTTAGCGCCGGTTTCCAGAGTGAAAGCTACCGCATACCCCTAATTGTAAGCGGGCAGACCCTCTTTTTGGCCGCCACAATCACCGCCGCGGCCGCCGTGTTGAGCGGCTGGATTGTCCGAAAACGGCTTGATCGAATGGACTTGGTCGAAGTGCTTAAAACAAGAGAATAGGCCTTCAATGAAAAAGAAAATCGTTTGGATACTTCTGGCCATGGCGACCGTTGGCGCAATTGCTGCGGCCGTCATCGTTGGCATCAACCCAACCATCACGGTCGATACGGATGTTGTCCGCCGCGGCCCTTTGCGCATCGTGGTCTCCGAAGAGGGGCAAACGCGGGTCCGCCAGCATTACCTCGTCTCCGCGCCGGTAGCGGGACGGCTCACAAGAATCGGGCTCGATGAAGGCGATGTGGTCAGTCAAGGAGCGGTTCTCGCCCATCTCTATCCATTGCCCGAGGGCGCCCGCAGTGTCGAGATGGCCCAGGCCCAGATCGCAGTGGCCGAAGCCCGGCAGGCGGCTGCCACGGCACAAATGGCCGAACTGCGAGAACGTTTCGAGCAACAACAACGGGAAGTCGAGCGTGGCCGCACCCTTGCTAAAAATAAACTGATAACCAAGGAGAACCTCGAGCAGCGCGAACTGGCCTTGGCGTCGGCTCGCCAACGCTTGTCGGCGGCACAGGCCACGCTGACCGCATCCAAACAGGAGCTTCGAGCGGCCCGGGCGGCCCTGCTCGGAGCCATGCCGCAGCAGGTAGAAGGCCAAGCGGTGGAAGTTCGCTCGCCTGTCGATGGGGTGGTGTTTCGGGTGCTTGAAAAGAGCGAACACGTGGTAATGGCCGGCACCCCCCTTTTGGAACTGGGCGACACCAATAACCTCGAGGTCGTCGTCGATGTGCTCTCTGAAGATGCGGCCCGCATTGAACCCGGCGCTGAGGTGACCTTCAAGCAATGGGGCGGGGAAGTGCTTTTAAGCGGCGGGGTGCGGCTTGTGGAACCGCAGGCCTTTACCAAGGTGTCGGCCCTAGGCGTCGAAGAGCAACGCGTCAACGTGATTGTAGCGCTTGACAAAATTCCACCAACTCTCGGTGCGGGCTACCGCCTGGAGGCCAGCATTACCACCTGGGCGGGCGAAGATGTCCTCATCGTCCCGACCAGTGCCCTGTTCCGAAGCGAAGGCACATGGAAGGTTTTTCTTGTCAGGAAGGAGAAGGCCCTGCGTCGACCATTGAGTATCGGTCATCGCTCCGAGACAGATGCCGAAGTGTTGGAAGGGCTTGCCGAAGGCGACACGGTCATTCTTTTTCCATCTGACCAGATAGAAGAGGGCATGGGAGTTCAACCGAGGCGCTCCTGACGTGGGGCTACCGATGCTTCAAGAACAGACCAAATTGTGAACTCACTGCCACCCATCGTTGACTGACGTAATTGGCTGAAACCGTCAGGCACACCGTCCGCATGCTTGTGACAAATACCCCTGTCTGTGTTAATTGGGACGCGCATATCCTGCGATAAACTGCCTCATCTCCTTCAACGTGCGCGGTTTAATGGGATTGAGGCAAGGCAGCAACTTGAGGATAGTTTCCATATCCACATCGATGGTTTTACTGATGTATTCGGTATAGATGCGGTCAGCGTTGCAGAAAGGCCGGCCGCATATGTTGACGTATCCGTCGATCTCGTCATCTTGTATGATCGGCAACACCCATTTGTTCATGCCGGCGGAACACTCGCCAGTCATCAGCGCCTTTTGGGTCCGGGCGGCGTAAATTAAAACCTCGAGCACCTTTTTGCAGATTCTCTCGGCACCGTTGGGTTTGGTCTTGATCAGCGCGCAAAGATCATTGGCCCAAGGTACATTCCCCACGGTCTTGCGTTTACCCTCTTTGGACAAAGTAACCGCATTCACGGTAAAGCGATCGTAAAGCGACTGCTCGAAATGGTGCCAGTCCATGCGACGCACATCATCGATTATCAGTGCTGCGGCTTTCATGATGCGATCTCCTTGTTTGAAAGACGATGCCGGCAGGCATGGGCATAGGCCTCCTGGATACGCTTGTGTACGTAAGAGACCAGGGGTTGATCTGAATCAGTCAAATCAAAACAGAATCCGTCGGCTCCCAAAAGCCCTTCGGGGATGAGATCACCCGCTTCATCCGGGTCTGAAATGGTGTCGCCGTAAAAGCAGACGGAGAGCCAGCGCTGCGTGGGGTCGTCGTCGATGATATCGATCATCACAAAAAGGGGGCGGTCCGCCTGATTCTTATGACTCGCCCGTAAGGAGTAGCTGATACCGGGCCGCTCGTGAAATTCGATTTTGACATCGGCCTTCTCCTGCAGCGCCTGCCCGAGGAATAGAAATGTCGATTTTACGTCCAAGTTATCTTCAACCCATTGATCGACAAACGCTTGGAGCCTCTTGTGATCATCGATTTTTTCACGACCCGTATTAGTTTCAATTTCTGCACCACCCAACCGCGCCTCACTGTTGCCCATGATCTCCGATAGGCGTCGTTCAATGTAGCCCGCCATTTCTTTTGCTTTCGCTTCACTCATGGTACTTACCTCCGCGTTAAGGGCGTTGACCTCCTCTTCGGACAATCCGGTTGTCTTTTCGACTATGAAGGTCTCAACCGCACCCCCCTCGGGCAGAAGCCCGCACCCGCCGGCCGTTCCCAGAAAATCGCCATTGCTGAAAATAGGCACGGCAATTTTCATTAACCCAGCGTCGCATTCACCGATGACGGCCCGGCCGGTGCGTTTGGATTGCGCCATGAAGTTTTGGTTTCCCGGGGCACAGATAGCGGCCAATGAATCGGGATTGGCTTTGATCTGAGGGCACAAGCGGTTACACCAGTTGGGTTTTCCGGTAACGCCGGTTCCGGATCTGTCATATACGGTGCAGTTGATATGATACCGGTCGTAAAGTTCCTTTTCAAACGCGGCCCACTTTTCCTCGGGCAAGATGTCGGTCAATTCCATTGCACCAGATCTCCTTCAATCACTTTTTACGCCGCCCGGCGACGATGGATCGCCGTTTGCTGCCGATTCAGGGCAGCTTCTGCATTGTCGGCAATCTTCCTTAAACTCTCAAAAAGCACTTTTTTCTCTTCACGACTAAATCCACGCATCAGCTCACCATTCCACAGCTTCTGAATTGCTTTGAACTGATTTCTGATGCGATGCGCCTCGGGTTTGAGAAACACCTTTTTAACCTTGTGATCTTCTGGATCGCCCCTGCGCTCGATCAGGCCGGATTTTTCCAGCTTGGCCAACGCCCTAGAGGTGTTGGACTTGTCCACGCCCACGCGGCGGGAGAGCTCATCTTGGCTGAGCCCCTCCTCCTCGTATAGTTCATTGAGTAGGAAAAGGTGACCGGCGCCGAACCCCAGACGTTCCACCTGCATCCCCATGTGACGCATGGAGAGCCTGGAGATGAAACAGATCCACGGTGCGAGAGGGGTGTTTTCATCGCAGGCGACCATGCTAAACCTCCCTGGTTTTCGTTTCGACCCTTGAAATAGGGTCCCTATAACCGTTTAAATTTAAATATCGATTATCAGTTGCGATGTCAACTGATATCCACCCACAAGATACCATCTGATTTGAATGGAATAGAAGGAAAGCGATGAAGCCGACGTCACACGGCCTTGGGGGATTCAGATCATTATTAGAATCAGCCGTTGACGTTGGGGCTATAGCTTCTTGAGCAATTGGTTGGCGGCAGTCAGCAACGGGTCCCACACCGGACCGAAAGGCGGCGCGTAGGCCAGGTCGCACTGGCTGAATTGAGCCACGCTCAACCGGGCATGCAGCGCCACGGCGGCGGCGTTGATGCGATGGGCCACACCGTGACGACCGACCATGATCGCGCCCAGCAGCCGACCGCTTTGGCGATCGCCCGTCATCTGCACCCAAATGGTCGCCGAGCCGGGATGGGCGTGGGCTTTGGAGCGGGTTTCGATCATCCCCTCCACCGGATCGAATCCTGCCGCTTCGGCCTCTTTGACGGTCAATCCCGTGCGGGCCACCTCCAGGTCAAATACTTTGAAAACCGCCGTACCGGCCACTCCCTCAAGTTCGGTGTCGCCGCCGCACACATTTTCCGCCACCGCCCATCCGGCGCGATTGGCGCGCAGGGCCAGGGGAATCCAGGTCCGCTCGCCGCTGACCACATGGAATGCGTCGGCGCAATCACCGGCGGCGTAGATGTGCGCATCGGAGGTGCGAAGGGCGCGATCGACCGCCACCGCCCCGTCCGGCCCCAGCGCCAGTCCCGCCTCAGCCGCCAGTTCGCTGTTGGGTTTGATCCCCACGGCCACCAGCACCATGTCGGCCGGCAAGCGCAAATCCGGACCCACCACCTGCAACCGCTTGCCGTCAGGCGCGACGCGCTCAATAGGGTGGCCGTCATAAATTTCCACACCTTGCCGTTCAAGTTCGCTGGCCACTGCCCGTGCCGGCGCTTCGGCCATCCAGGGCAACAACCTCGGCCTGGGTTTAACCAGGGCCACATGGATGCCCCGCGCCACCAGCGCCTCACTCATCTCCAGGGCAATGTAACCCATGCCGATGATGACCACCTTATCAACCGCCTGGACGCGGATAAAATCCTTGATACGGCGCCCGTCTTCCAGACGTTTAAGGGCCCAAACGCCCGGCAGGTCAAGACCGCCGATCTTAGGCATGGTCGGCCGGCCGCCGGTGGCGATCAGCAGGTGATCGTAAGGCATTTGAAACGGCGCCCCACCGGCCGCCTCGCCGCGCACCATACGGCGCTTGGGGTCGATGGCCGTTGCGCGATGTTCGAGCAGCAGCTCTATCCCTTGCTTACGCCGGAAGGTCTCGGCATCTCGAACCACCAGATCATCGATATCGCGCCGCGGGTCGGCGATATTGTAGGGCATGCCACAGGCGCTGTAGGAGACATCCTGGGTTTGTTCGAGCACCACGACGCGCAGCTCGGGCTGGAGCCGTTTGGCTTTGCTGGCGGCGCTCATGCCGGCGGCGTCACCGCCAATGATCAGAAACTGCATGCGTTCCTTTCTGCTGGCAACAACCTCAATTTCAACCTGTGCGGTAAAAAACCATTCCAAAAATATCCGGAGGTTACCAGAAGTGATCACCTAAAATCACCGATCGTAAATCACAAATCACTAAATGATTCACATGCCGCGCGCAAAAGGGTTGGTGCGCCGTTCATGGCCCAGGGTGGTTTCAGGGCCATGGCCGGTGTAAACCCGCACCTCATCCCCCAGCGGATAAAGTTTGCGACGAATGCTGTCCATGAGCGTATCATAGTCGCCACCCGGAAAATCGGTGCGTCCCACCGATCCGCTAAAAAGCGTATCGCCCACAAAAAGGTCCTGCCCGCATAAAAACGAGACCCCGCCGGGGGTGTGGCCCGGGGTGTGAATCACCTTAAATTCGAGGGTGCCTACCTGGATCACGTCGCCATCGGCGATGGTGCGCTCGGGCGGGGGGGAATCGGTGGCATCGAGGCCCCAGCGCGCGGCACTGGCGCTGAGCTGCGTCAACATGGGTTCGTCCAGGGCGTGGATTAGAATCGGTGCGCCGGTGAACTTTTGAAGCTCGTTGTTGCCGCTCACATGGTCGAAATGGCCATGGGTGTTGAGAATCACATCCACCGTATAGTTGGACTTTTCGATGACGGCCAGGATGCGCTCCACTTCGGCCCCGGGGTCGATCACGGCGGCCTTTGCCGTCTCCTGGCAACCGACGATGAAACAGTTGGCCATGATCGGGCCAACGGTCAGTTTGTCAATTTTCAAAATCAGCACTCCTTATAGAACATCTTTAAATGGTATCGGATTCAAAAACATCACTCGTTAATGGCGTGAAACCGCATTTTCCACCAAAACCACGCTCGCTGAGTTCTCTTCTAACGATCGTCGCGGCATCGCTGCTGGGCGCGCTCGATCTGCTCCAGCAGCGACAGCACCTTTGGCTTCGGTCGGGCCTCAGCCAGCTTCTCCACGGCCCCATCGCCCAACCGCCGCCGCAAATATTCGGCCACATCGAAGTACTCCCACCAGCAATCGAGGGTCTTCCAGCAGGGTCCTTGGGCGGCGGCATCTTCCAAACAGTAACCGAATGAGACCGGCCCGCCCAACCTTGGGCAGCGCCGCTCGAGCTGGAGGCAGCGATCGGGGCTATTTTGAGGCTTTTCGGTCACAGGGTCTCCATCACGTTTTGATCAATGCTGCCTTAGCGGCTTTTCAAATGTTGCGGTTTGGGATAGTCGGCAAAGACCTTCTCCGACTCGGCCAGTTCGTCGTCACCCAGGGCATAGTCGGTGATGTTGCCTTCGAAGTATTGATCGTAGGCG
Source organism: uncultured delta proteobacterium (assembly GCA_963783425.1). Taxonomy (GTDB): domain Bacteria; phylum Desulfobacterota; class Desulfobacteria; order Desulfobacterales; family QNYZ01; genus CAWANO01. The sequence continues at coordinate 994,500 of CAWANO010000010.1, read as the reverse complement.
CCCAGGTCCAGCAACCCGTGTCCGCTCCAGTTAAACAGGATCACCTTCTCTTTACCCTCTTCCTTGGCTTTTTGGGCTTCATCGATCACGCAGGCCAGGGCATGGGTGGTCTCCGGAGCTGGGATGATCCCTTCACTGCGCGCCACCAGCACGCCGGCTTTGAGCGCCTCGCTCTGCACCACGGCTTTGGCTTCGATCAACCCTTCATCGGCCAGCTGGCTCACCAACGGTGCCATGCCGTGATAGCGCAGTCCGCCGGCGTGCACCGGCGGTGGCACGAAGGCGTGTCCCAAACTGTGCATGGGCAGCAAGGGGGTGTAGCGGGCCGTGTCGCCATGGTCGTAGACAAAAGGCGCCTTGGTCAATGTCGGGCAGGCGGCCGGTTCCACGGGGTAGATATCGATCTGCTTCCCGTTGATCTTGTCGTGCACAAAGGGAAAGGCCAGCCCGGCAAAGTTGCTGCCGCCGCCGGCGCAGCCGATCACCACGTCCGGGTATTCGTTGATCATGGCCAGCTGCTTTTTGGCCTCCAGCCCCATGATGGTCTGGTGCAGCACCACGTGATTGAGCACGCTGCCCAGCGAGTAGCGGGTTTTACCGGTGGTGTCGCTGACGGCCGCCTCGATGGCCTCGCTGATGGCGATGCCCAGGCTGCCCGGCGTGTCGGGATACTTGGCCAGGATGTCCCGACCGGCTTGGGTTTCAGTACTGGGGCTGGCCACCGCACTGGGCGCCCCAGGTTTGCATCATCGACTTGCGGTACGGCTTCTGGTCGAAACTGACCCGCACCATGTACACCTTGCATTCGATGCCGAACAGGGCGCAGGCAAAGGCCAGCGCGCTGCCCCACTGGCCGGCGCCGGTTTCGGTGGTCATGCGGTTGATGCCGAACTCTTTGTTGTAATAGGCCTGGGCCACGGAGGTGTTGGGCTTGTGGCTGCCCGGCGGGCTGACACTCTCATTCTTAAAATAGATCCGCGCCGGCGTGCCCAGCGCTTTTTCAAGGCCGGTGGCCCGCACCAGGGGCGACGGGCGCCACATCCACAAAGCGTCGAGCACCGGTTCGGGGATGTCGATCCAGCGCTCCGTGCTCACCTCCTGCTCGATTAGGTTCATGGGAAACACGGGCGACAGCTTGTCCGGGCTGATGGGATTGCCATCCGGTCCCAGGGGCGGGTTGGTCTTGATGTCGGCCTGAATATTGTACCACTGACGGGGCATTTCAGATTCTGACAATACAATCTTTCGATCACTCATGTGCATCTTCTCCTTTGGGTTGTGGGGAGGTCGTCGGCTTGCGGGCCCTTCTTTTTCGCAAACCCGGTGCAATGGTTATCGCCACCGGTTGTGAGCCCTCATCGCCGGCAGCATCTGAGAATTTCCCCGACCGCACGGCGGCCGGCTCGGCAACCTCCGTTTCAGGGGAGTGGGGGGACATTTGCACCGCTTTGGTGATGGGTACAATCTCTCCGCGCATCATCGCATTGTGAATACCGTCGAGAATGCCGTTGATGAACGCGCCCGATTCGGCCGTGCCATACTTCTTGCCGATATCCACCGCTTCGTTGATGGAGACCTTGGCCGGTATATCGCCGCGACGCAGCAATTCGTAGACTGCGATGCGGATCACATTGCGATCCACGCACGGCATGCGGCTGATCTTCCAGTTGCTCGAAAACCGTTCAATGGTAGCGTCCAGGTCAGCCAGATGGCCCGTCACCCCGTTGACGACATCGAGAAAATAGGCCCGGCTGTTGGCCGGACAGGGGTAGCAATCTAGAAACAGCTCCAGCTTGCGGGGCGGACCCTGCGGCCGCATGTCAAAAAAATAGAGCGCTTGTAGGGCCAGTTCCCTGGCCTTTCGGCGGTCACCCATAATCGTTACCCTATTTTGGCCCATCAGGGGTTGTAGCGAGACGATAATCGTTTAACCAGCCATCGCCGATCCTTCACGAAAGATCCGCTTGGGGTTAACCGCTTGGCCACCGGAATCGACGGATTATCGCATCTATTGAGGGGCAAACCGAGTCGTCTGAATCAACTGAATACCAAGGAATTACAAGGCTTGCAGCAAATTGGCCATCTCAATGGCCGCTATGGCCGCGTCCCACCCCTTGTTGCCCGCCTTGCTGCCGGCCCGTTCGATAGCCTGCTCGATGGTGTCGGTGGTGACGACGCCGAATATGATCGGCACACCGCTCTCCAGGCCCACCATAGCCACCCCCTTGCTCACTTCGGCGGCCACATAGTCGAAATGGGGCGTCGCGCCGCGAATCACGGCCCCCAGGCAGATCACGGCGGCGTATTTGCTGTCGACCACCAGTTTCTTGGCCACCATCGGAATTTCAAAGGCGCCGGGCACTTTGACCACGTCGATATCGGCGTCATCGGCACCGGAACGCGTCAGGGCGTCCACGGCGCCGCCCACCAGGCGCTCGGTGATGAAATCGTTGAACCGGCTTACCACGATGGCAAAGCGTTTTCCCTCGGCGCTCAGTTTGGCTTCAATAATATTCGGCATATGCTCTCCTCCTCTTACAAGGGGGTCAGATCGCCCTCAAAGCGATACATAAAAATAAAATGGGCTGCTCAGGCGGCCAGCCTAAGTGCTCCTGTTCGTAAAAACGGTGACGTAATGAGGCGTCAAGGCGCCAGGCTGACAAGGCGTGGAAAATAAGCAATATCGGGAATATTGCGTTTTTTCGCAACGCCGTTAGCTCGGATGGATTGGCGGCCGAATGTCATCGTATTTGCGAATAGGTGCACTAAGTTCAATCACGGCGCCCGGCGCTGGGGCATTCGATAACACACCGCCAGCCATGGTGCCTCACGCATCGGCCTCAAGGCCCAGCAGATGCCCCAGTTGCAGCTTTTTACACTCCAGGTAGCAGCGGTTGAAGTCGTTGGGGGCGATCTCGATGGGCACCTGTTCGACCACCTTCAGGCCGTAGCCCGAAAGCCCCACCAGCTTTTTGGGGTTGTTGGTCATCAAGCGCATGTCGCGCACACCCAGGTCCACCAGCACCTGCGCCCCGATGCCGTAATTGCGCATGTTGGGCGAAAAGTTCAGGTGCACGTCGGTTTCGGTCAAATCACGCCCCTGGTCCTGCAGCTGGTAGGCCTTGAGCTTGTTGATCAGCCCGATGCCGCGCCCTTCCTGCCGGATGTAAACCACCACGCCGCTGCCCGCCTCGGCGATCATGGCCAGCGCCATCTGCAGCTGCTGGCCGCAGTCGCAGCGCTGGGACCCGAAAATATCCCCGGGCAGGCACTCGGAGTGAACCCGCACCAGCACCGGCCGGGCCGAGTCGATCTCACCTTTGACCAGGGCGATGTGCTGCAAATCCTCCACATCGTTTTCGTAGACCACCACCTTCAACTCGCCGGCAAAGGCTGTAGGCACGTTGGCCTCCACGGCGCGCCGCACAAAGGATTCGGTGCGCATGCGGTGTTTGATCAGGTCGGCAATGGTGCAGATGCCGATCCCATGCTCCTGGCTGAAGGCCTCCAATTCCGGCATGCGCGCCATGGTGCCGTCTTCGTTCATGATTTCGCAAATCACGCCAGACGGCTTCAAGCCGGCCAGGCGCGCCAGGTCCACGGAGCCCTCGGTCTGGCCGGCCCGCACCATCACGCCGCCATCTTTGGCGCGCAGGGGAAAGATGTGGCCGGGCCGTAACAGATCATTGGGCCCGGTATCCTCGGCCACGGCGGTACGAATCGTCGTAGCCCGATCGGCAGCGGAGATGCCCGTTGTAACGCCACGGCGCGCTTCTATGGAGACGGTGAATCCGGTTTTAAACGGTGACGTGTTGTCGTCGACCATCAGGGGCAGGCCCAGCCGATCGCAATCAGCGCCGGTCAAGGAGAGGCAAATCAGACCACGGCCGTACTTGGCCATAAAATTGATCAATTCCGGGGTGACTTTTTCGGCCGCAATGGTCAGATCGCCCTCATTTTCGCGATCTTCGTCATCGACCAGAACGACCATCTTGCCGGCCTGAATATCAGCGATGGCCTCTTCGATAGTAATCAGTGGCATTTCCTGTTTCTTCCAGAGTTTGCTGCACGCCCCTGTAGGGACGATGGTGTTTTGGTGAATGATCAGAGCGATCCTGCCATCGGGCCGCACGAACGCTCAAACCGATTGGATCAAAAACAGCGTCGATACAAATATCCTTGGGCCTCAATTTGAATATGCAAGTGGATTACAAAAATCCCTTGCGCGCCAGAAAATCCCTGTCGATGGTGCCCTTGGCCTCGGTTTCACCCGCCGGCCGCGTCAAGGGGTCGGTCGCGTCGGGCCGTACGAAGCGCGCCACGTATTTTCCGATCATGTCGGTTTCCAGATTGACGCGGTTACCAACGCGGCGCAGCCCGATGGTGGTCACGGCGGCGGTGTGGGGTATGACGGCCACCGTAAACCCGCTGCGCTCGCAGTGGTTGATGGTGAGGCTGATACCGTCCACGGCCACCGAGCCCTTGGGGATCATATAACCGGTCAGCGCTTCGGGCGCCTCGATGGTGATCACCCAGGCGTTGGCCTGCGTCTGGCGTTCGGCGACCACCCCTACGCCGTCGATGTGCCCGGAAACCAAGTGCCCGTCGAGGCGGTCCGACAACCGCATGGCACGCTCGATATTGACCCGGTCTCCGATCCGCGCCTGGCCGAAAGTGGTGCGGCGCATGGTTTCAGGTGATACGTCGGCCGCAAAGCGGCTGCCCGCCAATTCCACCACCGTCAGACAGGCTCCGTTAACGGCAATGCTGTCGCCGATGCGGCTCCCGCTCAGATCGAGCCCGGCATCCACGCTGATCCGGCGCCCCTCGCCCCCTGTCGATCGCAGGGCGGCGATGGTGCCCAAATTTTCAATGATACCGGTGAACATGCAAAAACCTAGACGCCTTGTTTGATGTAGCCTTCCACCAGGGAGTCCTCACCGAAGCGCCGCACAGCCACCTGTTCGAGAACCAGGGCATCGGCCATGGTCGCCGCGCCCTCACCCCGGCACACGGGTACGCCGTCGTCGCCGGCCAGCAACTTGGGGGCCAGAAACGCGTAAACCTTGTCGACCACGCCGCTGCGCAAGGCCGCGCCGATCGTTCCACCGCCGCCTTCGATCAATACGCTGCAGATACCGCGCCCGCCAAGCTCCGCCATCAACGCTTCCAGGCCGATGCGGCCACCGGCCAACGGCATCTCCAGCACCTCGGCCCCCAATGCTTCAAGGCGCGCCCGTTTTGGAGGGTCCCTGCGCTCGCCGCTCACCAGCAGTGTGCCGGCGGTGGAACGCTGGTGCAACAGACGCGCCGTTTCAGCGATCCGCAGCTGCGGATCGAGGATGATGCGCTGCGGGTCCACCCCCTGGCCGTCGGCCAGCCGCGTGGTCAGGCTGGGATCGTCGGCCACAATCGTGCCGATACCCACCATGATAGCATCCACCCGCTGACGCAATTGATGCACGAAGGCGCGCGCCTCGGGTCCCGTCACCCAGCGCGCATCGCCCGTGGCGGCCGCCAGCCGCCCATCCAGAGTGGCGGCGTACTTAAGATAGACAAAGGGGCGCCCGCTACGGGTGTGTTTGACAAAAGCCTCGTTGAGGCGTTGCGCTTCGGCCGCCCTCACTCCCCAGACCACCTCAAGGCCCTGCTGGGCCAAAAACGCGCCACCACCTCCGGTCACGTGCGGGTTGGGATCGGCCATGGCCACCACCACCCGCGCGATCCTAGCCGCCAAAATGGCCGCGGTGCACGGTGGCGTGCGCCCGGTGTGATGGCAGGGTTCCAAGGTAACATAGAGCGTGGCCCACGCCGCCTCTGCGCCGGCATCGGCAATGGCGTTGACTTCGGCATGGGCGCCCCCCACCTTTTGGTGGTAACCTTGGCCTACGATGCGCCCCTTCTTGACCAGCAGCGCCCCCACCATGGGGTTGGGGGAAGTGTACCCGGCCCCTCGTTCAGCCAGTTCCAGGGCCAGCTGCATGTAGTAACGATCGTGATTTTGGGTATCCATGCCGACCACGAGTTAGTTTTCTTTGCTCAGCAGCCCCTTCAGCTCATCCATGAAATCGTTGACATCCTTGAAATCGCGGTAGACCGATGCAAACCGCACATAGGCCACATCGTCGAGCTCGTGAAGCCGCTCCATCACCCGACCGCCGATCACCCGGGCGAGGATCTCCTTCTTGCCGTCTTCGCGCAGGTCGCGCTCCAGTTCATCGATGATCTCTTCGATCAGGTCGACACTGATGTTGCGCTTCTCACAGGCGCGCAGGATCCCCTTGCGCACCTTGTCGCGTTTGAACACCTCGCGCCGCCCATCCTTTTTGACGATCATGATGGGGATCTCTTCGATGTTCTCATAGGTGGTAAAACGCCGGCTGCAGACCAAACACTCTCGGCGGCGGCGAATCACCAGGCCGTCCTTGCTCAGGCGCGAGTCGATCACCTTGTTGTCGATTTCGGTGCAAAAAGGGCATTTCATGGCTGGCCTTCCCGTGGTTGGGTATGATGGTGCGTCACCGTGACCCCGGCTTCGGCCAGCATCTCGGTGGCCATGGCGTCGTCGTAACCGTCACCGTAGACAATTTCAAGAATGCCGGCATTGATGATCATCTTGGCGCAGATCGAACAGGGCTGATTGGTACAATAGAGCGTGGCGCCTTTGATGGAGACCCCGTGCAGGGCGGCCTGGATAATGGCATTTTGCTCGGCATGAATGCCGCGGCACAGTTCGTGGCGCACGCCCGAGGCCACCTTGAGCTGTTCGCGAATGCAGCCCACCTCATGGCAGTGGCGGATCCCGCTGGGGGCACCGTTGTAGCCCGTGGCCAGGATGCGTTTCTCCTTGACGATCAGCGCGCCCACCACCCGCCGCGTGCAGGTGGCGCGCTTGGCTACCAGGTGGGTGATCTCCATGAAATAGTCCTGCCAAGAGGGCCGGGCACTTGAATCTGGTATCTGCGTTGGTGGTGTCATGGGTATGGCCATTGGGCTTGTCCGATCGGTTCTCGGCTCAACACAGCGGCGGCGGCCAGTTTGGGTCGTCACCCGCCGGCACCGGAAAGGCGGCGCACAGCTCGCGCACACTGGCCCGCACCGTCTCGGCCACCGCTTGTTCGGGCCGGGCGATCACCTGGGCGATCCACAACGCCACCTGGCGCATCTCCGCTTCGCCCATGCCACGCGTGGTCAGCACGGGCGAGCCGATACGAATACCGCTGGTGGTGCGCGGCCCGCGCGGGTCGAAGGGCACACTGTTTTTGTTGACGGTAATGCCGGCCTGCTCCAGGATGGTTTCGGCGGCCGCACCGGTGGTGTCGGTACCCCGAAAATCCACCAATATCATATGATTGTCGGTCCCGCCGCTGACCAGCTGCAACCCCTCGGTTTTAAGGGTCTCAGCCAGGGTTTGCGCGTTGCGCATCACCTGTTGCTGATAGGCTTTAAATGCCGGCTGCAGCGCCTCCTGGAAAGCCACCGCTTTGGCCGCGATCACCTGCATCAAGGGACCGCCCTGTGTGCCTGGAAAGATGGCGCTGTCGATCCGCTCGGCCGCTTTTCGCGTGGACAGAATCAGGCCTCCCCGCGGCCCCCGCAGGGTCTTGTGGGTGGTGGAGGTGACCACGTCGGCCACCGGCAGCGGCGATGGGTGCAGCCCCGCGGCCACCAAACCGGCGATATGGGCCATGTCCACCATCAGCAGTGCCCCGGTCGCCTTGGCGATGGCCCCGAAGCGTTCGAAATCGATGGTGCGCGGGTAGGCGCTGGCCCCGCACACGATCATCTTGGGACGGTGGGCTTTGGCCAGGTCGGCCACGGCATCGTAATCGATGGTGCCGGTGTGACCATTCACACCATAGTGTACGAAGCGGTAAAACTGCCCTGAAAAACTGACCCGGCTGCCATGGGTGAGATGGCCGCCGTGGGCCAGATCCATGGCCAGCACCACGTCACCCGGCGTCAGGAAGCTGAAATAGGCCGCCATGTTGGCCTGGGAGCCGGAATGGGCCTGCACATTGACCCACGAGGCGCCAAAGAGTTGCTTGGCCCGTTCGATGGCCAGCCGCTCCACCCGGTCGGCCTGCTCGCAACCACCGTAGTAGCGCTGACCGGGATACCCTTCGGCATACTTGTTGGTAAACACCGAGCCCTGTGCCGCCCGCACCGCCGCGCTGGCGATATTTTCCGAGGCGATCAACTCGAGCGTGTATTGCTGCCGCTGGTGCTCCTGTTCAATGGCGTCAAACACCAGCGGATCAGTAGCCAAAAGTGATGACTTGGAAATCTCTCGATCGGTTTTCAATGCAACCCCTCCCACTGCCGGCGATGCCGTCTAGATATTTCAAACCCCAGGGGCCGACATGGGCCTTACTTCGCATAACACAATGATAGTCTTTTTAGCCGATTACGACAACTGATCTATGTACCCTATCTATCAAGCAAATGTCCATAAAAAATAAATAGATGGATGTCGTGATCAAGACTTTTCACACCGAGATCCCGAAGCCCCAAAGCAAAACGGGCCGCATGGGCCCGTTGCCATGACGCACCTGCAATTTGGGGAAGTGCCGCGCTCGCCCGCACCTCAAGAAAGGCGGCTGCCCGTGCTGCAAACCTGCTCGATCAGGTCGATGCGTTTTTGATGGCGGCCGCCCTCGAAGAGAGTTTCCAGCCAGGCGCGCACAATCTCCTCAGCCAAGACATCGCCGATCACGCGGGCGCCCATCACCAAAATATTGGCATCGTTGTGCCGCCGGCCCATGATGGCGGAAAAAAGATCGTTGCACAGCGCCGCCCGCACGCCTGGAAAACGGTTGGCCACCATGGACATACCGATACCCGTGCCGCACATCAGAATACCACGCGGCACATCACCATCGGACACCATGCGGGCCACCTGCCGGCCGAAATCGGGATAATCCACCGCGCGGTCGTCGTGGGGGCCGACATCCTCAAAACGAATGCCCTGCTCTTTGAGAAACGCGGTCAGCTTGGCTTTCAGATCCACGGCGGCGTGGTCGCTGCCGATGGCCAATTCAGTTTGCGGGGTGTTCATCACTCTCTCCTTGCAAAATTGGCAAATGACGCAATGCCGGGTCGCTCTGCCCTCTGTTTTGGCAGACCAATCGCCCGCTACTTCTGAAAGCGGCTCAAGATCAAGGAGGCATTGGTGCCGCCAAAGCCGAACGAGTTGGTCATGGCATAGCTGATGGCGGCTTTGCGGGCCTGGTTGGGCACATAGTCCAGATCGCACTCTTCGCCGGGGTTTTCGAAGTTGATGGTGGGCGGCATAATGCCATGGTAAACGGCCAGGGCCGTAAACACGGTTTCAATACCGCCCGCCCCGCCCAGCAGATGCCCGGTCATCGATTTGGTGGAGCTGATGGCCAGCTTGTGGGCGTGGGCCTTGAACACCGACTTGACCGCCCGGGTTTCATAGAGGTCGTTCATGGGCGTGGAGGTGCCATGGGCGTTGATGTAATCGATCTGTTCGGGCGCCAGTCTCCCGTCGTCCAGGGCGGCCAGCATGCAGCGCGCCGCGCCCTCTCCGTCCGGCGAGGGCGCCGTCATGTGGTAGCCGTCGCCGCTCATGCCGTAACCGGTCATTTCGCCGTAAATATGAGCACCGCGGGCCAGGGCGTGGTCGAGGCGCTCCAATATCAAAATCCCGGACCCTTCGCCCACCACGAAACCGTCCCGGTCGCGATCAAAGGGCCGCGAGGCCTTTTGGGGCTCGTGGTTGCGCGTGGAGAGCGCCTTCATGGCGCTGAATCCGGCCAGACAGGTGGGGGTAACCACCGATTCCACCCCGCCGGTGATCATCGCATCGGCCTTGCCGCTTTGAATCAGTTTGAACGAATCCCCCACGGCATGCGCCCCGGCCGCGCAGGCCGTGGCAATGGAGGCGTTGGGCCCCTTGGCGCCGAACTTGATGGAGATCATGCCGGCCGCCATGTTGCCGATCAACATGGGAATGAAAAAGGGGCTCACCCGCCGGGGGCCCTTGTGTTCGAGGATATGGCAGGTCTTTTCCAGCAACGCAAGACCACCCAGCCCGCAGCCGGTGATCACGCCTACCCGGCCGCTGTTGTCGTCATCGATGTTCAGCCTGGCGTCTTCCATGGCCATCTGCGTGGCGGCCAGGGCGAAAGCGATAAAGGGCGTGGTGCGGTCGGCATCCTTTTTGGCCAGAAAATCGGCGGCGTTGAAATTTTTCACCTCGCCGGCTATTTGAGACGGAAATTCGGTGGCATCAAACTCGGTGATGGGACCGATACCCGACTTGCCGGCACAAAGCGCCGTCCAGGTTTCGTCTACACCGATCCCTACCGGTGTTACCAGGCCCATGCCCGTAATGACAACACGATGCTTGTTTGGTTCTGTGACGCTCATTTTCAACACCGCTGTTCATGTGGATTAAGATTGAGAGGCGTTTGCGCCGCTTGCAAGACGGATCGGTCGGGTCAAACCGATGATGCTAACCCAACACGGCCTGCCGCCCGGGGCGCTTGCCACAGCCGGCCTCGCCTCTAGTCGCCCCGCCAATCAACCGCCCGGTTTCGGTAAAAGCGCTACTTCCCAAAAGCGCCGATGGCCTCTTGGAAAATCCGCCGTGTCTTGCGCGTCAGCGCCTACAGGGAGTTGATGAAGTCGACGGCATCTTTGACCGTCACCAGCTTCTCGGCATCTTCATCGGAAATTTCGATGTCAAACTCCTCTTCCATGGACATAATCAACTCCACCAGGTCCAGGGAGTCGGCACCCAAATCATCCACAAAAGAGGCTCCGGGAACCACATCCGCCTCGTCCACACTCAATTTCTCAGCCACAATTTTTTTAACTTTATCTTCGATTGACATAAAAACCGCCTCCTGATTTTTGGTAACCATCCCTTATTTGGATGGGAAAAAAGATTTCTTGATCGGTGATCACACCCGCCCGAACAGGTGCGCAGCCACGATGTCCATGTCCGTGATCACGCCCCGGTATCCGGCGGCCAGCTCGTGAAAATTCATCTCCGCCAAGATCGTTTGTGCCGCTTCGGCATCAAATGCACCGCTGCCATGAACGATCTTCAGAGCCACATCCGTGGCCACTTTGGCCACATCGGCTGCGAACACCCGCGCTGCGGCCGCGGTTAAATCCATCCGGTGCCCATCGTCGGCTTGCGCCCGGGCCGCCTTGCGGGCCATGGCCGCGCCCACTTCCACGTGGGCCATCAAATCAGCCAGAGCGAACATGACGCTCTGCTTTTTGGTCAGCTTGTTGCGATGGGCGGCATCGATCAGCGTGTTAAGTATCGTGGTGGCCAGGGCATAGGTGCCAGCCCCCACATCGGCGGCATTGCCCTCGAGCTTCTGCATCTCTTCAGCAATCTGCCGGTAATAACCGCCCTTGCTTTTCCAGGTTTTTTTCCAGCGGAACATGCCGATGATATTCTGCTGAACCTCGCTGGTACCTTCGTAAATACAGGTGATCTTGACGTCGCGCTTGATCTTCTCCACTTCGTATTCAGTGATGTAACCGTAACCGCCCAAGGCCTGCATGGCATCGTCGGCGGCGCGGTTGGCCGCCTCGGTGGTAAACAGCTTGGCAATGGAGCCCTCTACCTGAAGATCGCGCTCACCGCCGTCGATGCGATGGGCCACCTCATCGATGTAAGCGTCGGCGACCATCAGGCGCACGGCGTGGGGCACCACCAACTTGTGGGTGTAGCCCTGCTTTTCGGCCAGCGGGGCGCCGAACTGAATGCGCTCCTTGGCGTAGGGGATGACGATTTCCAGGGCCGCCTCGCCCGCCCCCAGGGCCATGGCGGCCACCATCAGGCGGGTGTAACCGAAGACTTGATTGGCCTGCTTGAGCCCTTGTCCAGGTACGCCTCCGATCAGGTTTCCAATGGGCACTTCGACATCGTCGAAGGTCAAGGGTGAGGTGTTGGAGGCACGGATGCCGTGCTTGATCTCCCCCTTACCCTGGTTAAATCCCGGGGTACCCTTTTCCACCACGAAAAAGGTGGGGCCTTCGGGGGCGTTGGCCAGTACGGTCACGAAATCGGCATAGCCGCCGGTGGAGATGAACTGCTTATTGCCGTTGATGCGATATCCCGTCACCGTGCCGTTACCGTTGGTAATGGGATCGGCCTTGGTCTTGAGCGCCGCCAGGTTGCTGCCGGCATTGGGCTCGGTGACCGCATAGGCCACCAGGGCGCGACCTTCGGCGATGGCACCCAGCCACTTTTGCTTCTGCGCTTCGGTGCCGCCCACCAACAGCGGGTCCGCCCCCAGCTGAATGGCGAAAAAGGCGGTGCCGACACCCAGGCAGATCTTGCACATCTCGCGCGTCACCGCGCAGCAGTCCCGGGCACCGCCGCTCATACCCCCGTAAGCTTCGGGGATAAAAAGCAGCTGCAGACCGATTTCCGGACCCAGCATCTGACGGATGGTCTCTTCCGGGAAATGCTCCTTGGCATCGTACTCAAGGATTTTCTCTTTAGTCAGAAGCCGTTTGCGCAACTGGGCCACGATGCCCAGTATCATCTGTAGGGATTCAGCATCCAATCCATATAAAGAGGATGCAGAAGCGTCTGTTTGGCTCATAAGGGTTTAAATCTCCTGGTAACGGTGACACGGGGCATGGGTTGCAACCGGGGCGTCGGCGCTGCTATTTCAAAAGCAGAGGGTGCCGGCATCGCCAGCGAGGTCGCGATGCCGTTGCAGGTCTATTCGGTTTCGATCACGGTGCGCCCCTTGTAACTGCCGCAGCTCGGGCAGGCCCGGTGAGACTGCTTGGGCTCACCACATTCGGGGCACTCATTTGCCACGGCAGCGGTCACTTTTTTATGGGTGCGACGCTTGTCCCGTCGCGATTTGGATGTTTTTCTTTTTGGTACCGCCATGAGTAATCTCCTAACTAATTGTATTTATTAATATTTAATATTAATACGTTAAATCTTGAAAAGTGATTTTTTAAGTAATTGAAAAGCGGCCGCTTGTCAAGGATTTTTGTTAAATTGGGGCTGTCTATTGAAGCCACCGGTCAAGTATGCTATGAGTCAAGGGCGTTCAACTTGACCAATGTAACCTTCATCCTATCGATATTATTCGATATTGTTTCCTTAGCCTCAAGGGTACGGTATAAATCTCGCGGTCGTTTAACTAGGCCGGCCGCGGCGACGGCCAGCATGCTGCCGCCCGGCACCCACCTCGGGGCTTCAGTCATATTAGCTTTTATTTAGTTAAATAATAGGCTGCGATTCTTTCACCTGTAAACGAATGACGCCCATTTTAAATGGGAATTTCGGAGTTTTGAATAGCAACTGCCGCGGCGCGGCTTCATCTGAGTTAACTGCTACAAAAGGATATCGGGCATGAATCAGATCATCACCCGCTTTCCGCCCAGCCCAACGGGCGATCTGCATCTGGGCGGGGCGCGAACGGCGCTTTTTAACTGGCTCCACGCGCGCCACAGCAAAGGCCGCTTCGTGCTGCGCATCGAAGACACCGACCGAGTGCGCTCCACCCAGCAATCGGTGGACGCCATCTTCGCGGCCCTCAACTGGCTGGGAATCAATTGGGACGAAGGCCCCCACTTTCAGAGCCAGCGCTTCGACATTTATCGCGACTATACCCAGCGCCTGATCGATGCGGGCAAAGCCTATTACTGCACCTGTTCACCCGAACGGCTGGAGCAGGTCCGCAGCCAGGCCATGGCGACCGGCGGCAAGCCCAAATACGACGGGCACTGCCGGGACAAACAGCTCACGTCCGGCGCGGATCAACCGGCGGTGGTTCGCTTTCGCGCCCCGCTGACCGGCAGCACCACCGTGGCCGACGTCATCAAGGGGCACGTCACCTTCGACAACAGTGAACTGGACGACTTTATCATCCAGCGCAGCGACGGCACGCCCACCTACAACTTTTGCGTGGTCATCGATGACTTTACCATGGGCATTAACACCATCATCCGCGGCGACGACCACCTCAACAACACCCCCAAACAGATCCTCATCTACCAGGCTCTGGAAGCACCCCTGCCCACTTTCGGCCATGTGCCCATGGTGATGGGCACCGATCGCAAGCGCCTCAGCAAGCGCCACGGCGCCCTGTCGGTGTTGGCCTATCGCGACATGGGTTATCTGCCCGAAGCGCTCATCAATTATCTGGTGCGCCTGGGGTGGTCGTACGGGGATCAGGAGTTTTTTACGCCCCGGGAGCTGATCGAAAAGTTCACTCTGGATAATATCGGTAAATCGGCCGGCATCTTCGATCCTGAAAAGCTGCTGGCCCTGAACGCCGAGCACATCAAAAAGGCCCCAGCCTCGTACATCGCCCAGCTTCTGGCACCCATTTTGGCCCAACAGGGTGTTGACGTTAGCGGCGGCCCCGACCTGACGGCCGTGGTGGCCACCTTGAACACCCGCAGCAAAACCCTGCTGGAGATGGCCGAAGCGGCCCGCTTCTATTTCGCTTCGGAGATGGTCTACGATGAAAAGGCCGCCGCCAAATTTTTCAAACCGGCGGCCCTTGAGCCGCTACGGCTGCTGCGCCATCAACTGGCGGCCTTGGAGAAATTCGACCAGCCTGGACTGGAGGGGGCCTTTAAAGCGGTGATGGAGGCGACAGGGCTAAAACTGGGCAAGATCGCCCAACCGACCCGCCTGGCGCTCACCGGCACCACGGTTAGCCCCGGAATCTTCGAAATCATCGCCGTGCTGGACCGCGAGCGCACCATAAAACGCCTCGATCAGGCCATCGCCTGCATCGAGAACCAAGCCTGAGGGCCTTGACGTCCCCGGTCAAATGCCTTACAAAGGGGGCTTGCGGTGGCGGGCAACCGGCCGCCCTGCTCTTGGGAGATCGTCTAGCGGCAAGACTACGGACTCTGACTCCGTCAACCCAGGTTCGAATCCTGGTCTCCCAGCCAAATAATTTCAAGGGGTTAGGAGTTTCCTAACCCCTCAATTTTTCGCGATTGTGCCTTTTTTGTGCCCATCAACTTATAGTTACTGGTAATCCCCCTGTTCCCTTGCCGCGCAGCAAAGCCAGCATTCAAAGTGTATCACCGATTTTGACAAACTGCAGATTCTTACGATAATCTCGATACATCGCCACCCACATTATTTTTACCAGTTGTCATCTGGTCCAATACTTGAGTTATATGTCTGATTTGGTTGAAAGGTAAAAGGATGTCAAGCACAACCAAGGGAAAAATGTTAGAGCTTGGTAGAGAGTTAGTTGGTGTCTTACGTGAGTTAAGACGAGAGCTTGACAAACCATATGATGAACTAGGGGCTATTAACAATAAATTTGAAGACCTTAATGATCAAGCTACTGAGCAATACGAAGAAATTCAAACCCTACAGGCTAAGATTGAAAATTTAGCTCAATTAATATCGATCTTGACAGAGCAACAGATTAATTTGACAAAAAAATTGACAACTGAAGAGGCAACTCGCCTTCAGACTGTTTTGGTAAAGGCTAAAAATACGATATTTATACTAATAGGAGCTACAGCAATCATTATTGGGTTTACATTCACCGTGGTAGGGCCTACCTCGATAAAGGGGATTTTGATCGGGCTATAGATAACTTTAATAGGGCTATTCAACTAAACCCTAATGTAGCGGATGCCTACAGGCTTCGCGGTCATACCTACCTCGATAAAGGGGATTTTGATCGGGCTTGCAACGATTATAATATGGCTATAAAACTAAAACCAAGAATATGATTTAAATTATAAAAGGAGAATATTTTCGGGCGTTTATATCTTTAATTAGGTAATAAAACCGATTGCGCTCTGATGTAAATCGCTGGATAATCAACGGGACGGGAGAGGGTTCCGCGTTTCCCGTGCCTCAACTTTTGAACGTTACCAATATTTTTGTATATAATTCAGATGATCGACGTAATTGGTGCGGCTTCGAATTCCGCGTCCGAAAAAATTTTGATAGCCAAACCAGTCTGCAAGGTAGGTAAAGCCCAGCATCGCTTCGCTCCGATTAAGTGGACAGTTGTCAGCGCCTCAACTGGTTAGAAACAGGTGGTCACCATCCTCCGGAATGACTGGTCTGCTTGAGCGGAATACGCACTCAACCTCATTTCTTGATCATTTTAGCTCTTGAACCCCACTATTGTGCCTTTTTTATTATTATCTTGATTGTTTAAATATTTCTCTTGTGTCTTAGCTGCGTTTTTAAGGTCTTTATCGTCAACAATATTATATCGATCAAATACAGATCTGGTTTTGTGGCCCGTGATCTGCATTGCTACCGCTTCCGGCACTCCGCTTCGCATCTTCAAGGTCACCATCAAGGGATAGACCATTAAAAAGGTGAAGGGCACGATCAGTTGTTTCAATGGAGCGGCTTCCAGGTAAAGGCCGGCCACAAATCCCGCCGCCATCAGCACCGGGATCGCCACAATCAGATTCTTGTTGATATTCTGCAACAATTTCCACATGGCACGACATCCTTGTTGATCACTCTCTGGGTTTTATCAGGCCCGACAGGCGAAATGCGTTTAACTTTTAGGAGCACATTTTCCCCAAAGAGTTACAAAGAGGACTGCATTGATCGCCACAAAGCCCAATTGGCGCAAATTTCAATTATTTTGGCGATAATGGTAATTTACATTTTCTCTGAACAGATTACTATGGAACTGTCCAATACAGGGAGGGGCCAATAAGCGGATTTCTATAGTGCGTATTGGATGTGACAACTCGATCTGAACAGTCCCTTCCCCAACTTAGGGGGCAATCTCATTGCAGATTGCCCCCTGCTCCAATACCGCAAGGTTCCCGTCCCACCCGCGACACACTCTTCTTGCCAACAGAACTTGTTTCAAAACGTTTCAGTTTGTCCAAGGTCAAGGATGGTGCCGATTTTAACCTCAGGAATACTCCCCGTATTTCGAGGATTGAAATTGGCACAAGGCGCAGATATTGGGCAAAATGAGACGCTTTGAAATTGGCTCAACAGCGAAAAAAAATACCCCAACAGCACTGGCGATATGCAGCCGGGGGGTGAATCAGTGGTCATATAATGATGGAGATGCAAAGACCCCGCCAACGGTTTCTATGCCATGGGGTTGGCACAATCTCGGGATATTCGCGGATTACGCGGTATTAGAATTGGTCCAAGAACACGGTGACGATACCGCCTATGCGCTGCTCGATCACATCGCCGTTACCGTAACCGGCCACCGCACCGTCCTTGAGCACCACGAAATAGTCGCTCTTGTGCGAAGACGGATCCCAGGATAGTTCGTTGGCGTAACGCAAAACCGTATAGCCGGCTTCAGCGGCGTACCCATCGGGTGCCCCCAAAACAGCCACCACATCGGCCTGGGACATTCCGTGATAGAGCCTGCTGGCCTTCGGCCCCGACGCACAGCCCGCAACGATCACCAGCAGCGCCCCCAGTAGAAAATATTGGAAATTGCGTGCGGGGGTTAGAGCGCATAGGTTCTTGTTATTGCTCATTCTGATCATCTTTGTGAAACTTTTTTGATTTCAACTCATCGCTGGTTCTCACCTTGGTAGTCGCTACCATTGGTTGTGGCGGCTCACCCCTCAATCGTGTCTGGTCCCGCCGCCAGACCCACACGTATGGATATTTGGCAACGGACGAAAAAAGCCCGATAATCCCCTGGAAACGAACAGTTGCCGGGCTGATGATCGCTTTTTCAACAAGGCGCTGATGTTGATCCGAACCGCTTCTTTTCATGGCATATCTTTCCGGAAATCTCAAGCTTCTGAGCAGGTTATTGACCCGATACTCAAAATTGATGAACTCGTAAAAAGTAGCGCGATGGCTAAGTAAAAAGTTTCATATACAAGGCGTAGTGATTTTTCAGGGCCGAGGCTATACATGTAGTATGCCGAGGATCTGAAAAATCACTACAACGCAGTAGATGGGACTTTTTACGACGCCATCAATATTGTCCCGCCATGGCGGGACCCATAGGCGTCTCAGAGAACGCCCGTTAGGGTCAAACATTTTCCATTGAGCCAACCCATTTTGTCCAACCTCTGCGCCTTGTGCCAATTTCAATCCTCGAAATACGAAGGTATGCCCGCGGTTAAAAACGGCACTGACTTTGACCTTGGACAAACTGAAACGTTTTGAAACAGGTTCTATTTTTTCGACCAATCCCGAGGTCAAATTGTGTCCGCTAAATTGCGGCACGTCAACCACCTTCGGCTAAAGCCGAAGGCTTGGGGTTCAAGGCTTGCCTGCCTCTGGTAGGATCCAAGGGGTCGAGATAAGACCATCCAAGCCTTTGCGCGAACCCTTGAATCCTTGAACCATTAAACCCTTGGGGCGGCATCAACAATCAAACTGAAGTCTTCGCCTAAAGGCGAGGGTTTTTCTCCCAATCCCCGAATGGGACAATAAACCCTAAAATGTTTTAATATATCATGATTTCCCATGATTCATGGAAAAGATTTCAGATTTCCGGGCTACCCGGCCACTACTTTATATTCGGCCTGCAGCTGGCGCCACCATTTCACATCCTGCAGGAAAAAGATCTCGCTCAACGCCCTTGTGGCGGTTGGGCTGGCCATTTTGTTCGAGCCGTCGCCGATGATGAAATCTCCACCCAGCTTTTCGTATAGCGCCGCGGCCGCAACGGAAAAAGAGAGCACCGATTGCTCATCGGCGGCCGCCATGGCCTCGACGTATTCCATCAGAAGTTCCCCGGGCCTGTGATCATGCCGCGTAAGGCCGGTCCATATGCTCTGTCGTAACGCTTCGGCCACGCTCGGGCCAAAGAAGTTGGGCAGTTCGAAGTAATGGGTGGAAAAAATCGACAGGTAGACGTGGCGACGGGCTTCTTCGGACCGCAAATGTGCTTCGGGAATCAGCACCAGCGGCGACAGCTTGCGAGCCATCTCCGGCCAGCACTCGGCCAACAAGCGAAGGGTGTGGTTCAGGAATTTCTGGGCCACTTCGTTGGCCGAAATCTTTTGTTTACCCCGCCATCTCATCAATAGTTGGGTCCCCGTAGGTGCGTGTAATTGTTGCGTCCAAAGTATCGGGGATCAACCAATACGTAAATTACATCGGGCGCCAAAATTGTTGAAATTAGCGCCAATTTTCAAGCTGATAGCGGCTTGACACCGCATTGGGTGGAAACGGACAACACCTGGCGATAAGCGCTTGATCTCGGGAGACCCGGCATGAGGGTCAGGGGTCGGCCAGCGGCGCACTGTGGCGACGTCCGTCGATCACGACAGCGTTGGTGTAAAAGGGAATCTGAAAATGGATAGGCGCTGGAAATTTCCAAGACTTTCATTTGACGCGCGGCAGGGCTTCAACCTTGAGCGTTACCTCGCCGAAGCCATACCGCTCGACCCCGCAGTCCAGGCAGCGCACCTGGCGCATAAAGTGAAAGTCGTTGGGCTCGAGGCCCTCGCTCAGTCTTTCGTTGATCAGAGCCACGGGAACGGTGAGTTGCGAAACCAGATAGACGCACACCCGTTTGGGGCATAATTGGGTAATGAGGTTGCCATCCACGTCCAAAACCAGCCGCTGCCCCACCACATGACCGCTGTTGCAGTGCCTGGACGCCACCACTTCGGCCTGTATGGAATATTGGGCTGCCACCCGCGCCAACCGCTTCACATGTCGCACCCGGTGGCCGCCCTCTTGAAAACGCTCGCCCTCCGCCGGGGTATAGCCCACACGGTCGGCAAAACGTTGGATGATGTCGTTTTTCATTATCGCCCGAGCCTGTTTCAAAACGTTTCTGTTTGTCCAAGGTCGTGGCACCCGCCTTGGGTATCAATCCAGATCCAGCGCGGCCTTGCACTGGTTGCAGCGTACCGCGCCCCGGAACAGCCGGTGGCCGCACGCGGGGCACACATAGCGAGCCGTTTCATCTTTAACCCACTGCTCCGTGCCCACTTCGCGCCGATGGGGAACGGCCCGCAGAATCACCTTTTTCCCCACCGTCATGGGGAAGTCGTCGATATGCGCACAGGGAAAGTCATCGCACTGGTGGCATCCATCGATACCCTTGGTCTGGCAGCAGGCTCGGATCTCACAGCGTTGGCAGTGCAAGAAGCGGTCGTCGGACAAGCACCCCTCGCAGCGGATATCGTCGGCCGAAAGATGTTCACAGTCAGTCAGAGCGCCTTTGCCGGGCACCTTTCCGCAATACACATCCACCAGCCGCTCTTTGAATTTGCGGTTTTTGGCGTGGTGGGCCATGCGGATGGCGCAAACACCGCAGTAGAGCCCGCAGGGCGAGAGAAGCTCCGGTGTTTCTGTCATGGTGAACATCCTTCCTGGTGTGCTGTGTTGGGTTATTGGCAACAATAGGAGCCTGTTAACCCTCCCCATCTTCAGGACCGACCCAGAAGTGGGGGTTGTAGGCAACCTCCCACAAATAGCCGTCCGGGTCCTTGAAGTAGCCGGAATAGCCACCCCAAAACACCTTTTGCGGCTGTTTGACGACGGTTGCGCCGGCCAATGCGGACTGGTCCATTGTTTGATCCACCTCGGCTTCCGAATCCACATTGTGCGACAGGGTAAATCCGGGAAACCCGCTGCCGTCCGGCGAGATTGTCGCATCCTCGGCAAGGCTATCGCGGTTGTAAAGCCCCAGCCAACTGCCGTTTAGCGGAAAGAAAGCCATATCGGGAGACGATTCCATCTTGGGAAAACCCAGGCCGTCGCGATAAAACCGAATCGCGGCTTCCAGGTCTTTCACGCCCAGGGTAATCATGCTGATTCGTGGTTTCATATCGCCCCATCTATGATCATCCGATTCATGCCTACTTTATAAATCAGTCTGAGCGCAACCATTCCCGGCTATGACCCGTCCACAATAGCGCATTATCAGTGAAACGACAGCCAAACGGCTATCGAAATCGAAATCGGAAATAGCGGCCCATCGGGTTTCTGCAAAGCTAACGGTTTGTTGCCGGCAACGCCTGGTGGGTCAGTGGCGGGGCAGGTAACGAGGGTGAATTCGATTACGATTTCGAATAAGGCAACGACAAGGAATTCGACAAAAGTACGCGCTATTCGGATGAACCGTTTTTTGAAATAACCCGATTACAAATAGTGCACAGCAAGCCAGATCGTCTTGCATGAAGCATCGGTCCATTCAACACGATGTTTCACGTGAGAGGCGATGTTCAAGTAATCACCCGCCTTCAGAACCACGATATCGTCGTGGCCCTCGATCTTCAGGCCGGCACTTCCGCGCACAACCACAACGAACTCATTCCATTTTTGATCGTACCAAAACCCTTTGGGCGAAGTGTGCCCTTCCGACACGATTCGCTCGATCTTGACGCGCTCCCTTGAATAGATGGTCTCGATCAGCTCCTGCGGTAATTGAACCGGTATACCCTCGAACAACGAGCCCACCGCATCTATTCCCTTTGCCATCCAGCCACCTAGTGTCGCGTCAGGTTTGAAATGACGTAAGGTTGCGCCGCAATTTTTTGTGCCTGCAAGGCACACTTTTTGACATATCGTTTTCTCCTATATGTCTGAAAGCGTAACGCAGCCGACGCGAAAAAGGGCAAGCAAAGTGCGGCATTTCAATCGTGACGCGACACTAGCCGTCGCGCAGCTATTAGCGCCCATTGCGTATTAAACGTTCATGGTCAGGCGGCTTCAGACCATTGCTTACGTAACAACATCGCCAGAGGACCTTGTTTCCAGAAGGCCCCACTGTCACACTCATGTTAACCCTCGCTCATCATATTGATCTCGCTTCCGGCCTGCCATATCCGGTAACGCACCTCAACCCCCTCGGGCACATACACCACCACCGGCAATCGGCTGTTGTAGCGAATGAGGTAAGGCTCTCCGGCCAGGGTGATAAATTGGGCCACCTTGGGCGCGTTGGGGTCAACGGCCATGAGTGTGCCAGCCATCGGCCCCAAAACGCTGAGGGTGTAGATGGGAAATCCCCATCCTTCAAGCGTTGTCGTCTCGATCCTGCCCCCGAAAAAGTACTGGTTTTGCTCATCGGTCTGGACCGTCTTGCCGATCATCAGTTCCACTTTATAGACGGTTTCATCGGCCTGTTCCGGAAGCTGCAACACATGCCGCACCATGCCTTTTTGCGCCGGCGGAAACGCCTTCATGGTGTCCGCCGCACGGGTCGAAAACGGAACCGCCAGTATCAAGGCCGCCGCCAGTACAACCATCGCTTTCATATGTTCCTCTCCTTTGTTAATGGCGCAAATACTCGCACTGATGGATAAGGTTAGCATATTAAAAGAGCCTGTTTCAATCATCGCGCCTCAGATGGGAGTTTGAAACCGCCCTAGTCCCCATGCTCATCAATTGCCTGCCCAGGACAGGTAAAAGACAACCCCTGCCCGTAGGACAACCCCAGCATGACCCCTTCGATAATGGGCTTGTTGATTTTGTTTTCAGACTGCCACTTGACGATGAAATTGGCGCCGGAGCCGCCACGCTTATCATACTCCTTCACGTAGTAATGGGTGGTACCGAGTGGACCCAACTCAAACGGTTTTTCGATATATCGTTCAATCAACGCCCCGTGGTCGTCGTAATAGTCCACTTTTAAAATCGTAATCGGGTGTTTTAAATCGGTGTTGCGAATGCTCAACATGGCCGCCAACTGAAAGGGCACCTTCTTGGGGCCGGCATAGACATTGGAATAGACTGAGACATAGATGGTCTCGCCGTCAGAAAGTGGTATCTCGGAGTTAGCCCGGCCGGGCAGGGTAACTGAGACCATAAAAAGAACAAATGCGGATACAAATAATGTGTTGGCATCGAATTTTAAAGCACGCATAACAAAAACCTCTCTCTCCATCCAGCACTGCAAATAACCGACCGGCAAAAGGTGCGCAACATGAGACGTTTTGAAATTGGCTCACCAGTCCGAGTTAATTTGCCTGGTTAG
This sequence comes from uncultured delta proteobacterium, assembly GCA_963783425.1. Taxonomy (GTDB): domain Bacteria; phylum Desulfobacterota; class Desulfobacteria; order Desulfobacterales; family QNYZ01; genus CAWANO01. The sequence goes on along the minus strand of CAWANO010000010.1, from coordinate 971,599 downwards.
GTGCTATCGCCGATTTTTTTTGTGCTTCATTACCGTTTTACATAATTTTCCCAAACTGTTTATCTTTTTGTCTTTTTCTCTAAATATGACATTTCATTATAATTCGATTCTTTTTTCATTTTTATATAATTTTGATATCTTTTTTCCGGTACTTGCCCATTTTCCACTGCCTTTAAAACGGCACATCCTTTTTCATTAGTATGGGTACAATCATTAAATTGACATTGTTCTGATAGTTCTGCAATTTCTGTAAATGTTTCATCAATGCCTGTTTCTACAGAAAAATTACCGAGCTCTCTCATTCCTGGAGTGTCTATCAGCATTGCTTCGCATTCTAACTTTATCAGTTGCCGATAGGTTGTGGCATGCCTACCTTTGCTATCCTTTTTTCTGACGGTCTTTGTTGTAAATATAGCGTCGCCAATCAGATTGTTTAATAATGTTGTTTTGCCAACACCTGAAGATCCCAACAAACAATATGTTTTCCGGGGAGCCAAGAGATCTTTAACGTTTTTCAAACCGGCCTCATTTTCATTACTAAATGGCTGTACATGCAAAAAGGGCATTATCTTATGGATTTCTGCTACCCTATTTTCGATGTCTTTTGTGTCGAGCAGATCACTTTTACTCAACAATACAATTGGCTCGATATTGCTATCCTTAACCATCACTAAATATCGCTCAAGTCTCCTGAGATTGAAATTTGTGTCCAAAGATTGGACAATGAATGCAACATCGATATTGGCGGCAATCAATTGAAAATCAATTCTTTTTCCCGGCGTTTTCCTTTTAAGTAGTGATTTTCTGGGTAACACATTATGAATTATTGAAAAGGTGTCTTTATCATAGAAAGTTGCTAAGACCCAATCCCCTACGGCGGGAAAATCAATCGGAGAAGCCGCACTAAAAAGCATTTTTCCAATCAGTTCGGCAAAAACATCATTCTCACCATTATTTATGATATAGCTGTCTTTATGAACAGCAATCACTCTTGCGATATCAAAGCTATCCAAATCCGCTGGATCAACATTATCCTGGAACCATTTTCCAAAACCAAGTGCTTCTATTCGATTTAACATCTTATCCATATCGTTTTCCGGGTATCTGATGTCCGCTCATTCATAACCACCGCAATCGACAAGCCATCAGCCAATGCAATTAATCCCCAGAACACCAACTCCAGCGCGATTAAATGCAGCGGCTCTCCGAACATGTTAAACGGTGTGAAAAATTCCCAAAATAGAAATGTCATTACAAAAACCAGACCCGCGAACCGAAAGCCGCGGTTGACAATGCCGTTTGGCCAGGCAACCGACAGCCACCGAAACAAATAGGCGTGAATAACGCCAAACAGCATAATACCGATGATTATGGGGGATGGCTCATTTACAACAAGCGGGATCGGTTCTATTTCAGTCCAAACAGCGATCAGTTTTTTGCTTTGGGCGGGTGACTCAAGCAGGATGCCACCGCCATTCCAGCCAAAACCAAGAAGGCGGAATGTCAGCAACATGACGACATTCATGGATAATCCACCGGCGATACCGGCCATAATGGTTCTGGCATGTGTGGGCTTCATTTAGCTTTATTCGTTCCTAAAATGGATCATTCGATTTATGCGCACTTTTCCAATCGATCTGGGCGCAACCATTCTCGGTTATGACCCGGCCACATGAGTTCGTGGTCAGTGAAGCGACAGCGAAACGGCTATCGATGTCGAAATCGAACAAATCGGAAATCCGACTTTTGATCCGACATTAAAATCTAAAAACAAACTTATGGATTGCACGTTGCTTCCGCACGCCTTGTAGCACTCGAATATCACCCCGCTCTTGAACCGTTCGGCACAGACACTTCGGGTATGGCGAGGCAAGGTGAAATCTTGTCGGCATATCCGATGTCAAAAAGCATGCCCTGGGACACTTCACCGGCCATTTTCCTTTCCGGCAAATTCAAGACAAAAAGCGCTTGTTTCCCTTCTATTTCTTTCGGGTTTTCACGTTCGCGCTTTATTCCCGCCAGAATGGAGCGGACATGGTCGCCAAAATCCACTGACAACTTCATTAATTTATTGGACTTCTCGACATCTGAAACGGAAAGGATAGTGCCGACTCGGATGTCAAGTTTCTCAAAGTCTTCGAACTGGATTGTCTCTTTAACAGGAGATGGTTTCATCAATAAACTTTCATTTTATCTATTAGCCGCTAATGCCGCATATCATTGACTGCAGTTGGTGCGTGCTTTTTGGCCTTTTCGGCATTTTCTCCTTGGCATAATACCGAGCAGAGACGTCCCTCGACTGGCTGAAATCGCCCAAGCTGGAATATGCATAGATTTTTAAGGGCTTTGGATTACAATCAATACTGACGGTCCTGTAAGAATTTGGATTTCCGGTTTTCTCGTCATTCTGGCGAAAGCCAGAATCCAGTGAAATCAGGTGCTCCTGGATGCCGGATCAAGTCCGGCATGACGACCTGGGGACTTTTTACGAGTTCATCAATACTGCTGTTACCCCAAGGCCGATCCAAAACAATGCGCCGATTACGGCGGTAACTATGAATTTTGTTTCCTTTCTTTTTATTTTATCCTTTCCCACAGGACCGGGTTTCCATCGCCCAATCGATAAAATTTGAGATAAAAAGCGACCCGTCCAGAACATGATTCCCCAAAACACAACTTCGATCATGAACCAAAGTATGAGTTCAACAATAAGACCCATTACGAATCCGCAACCCTATCAATGCATATCAAATATTATAAATCCACCCGGTCAGCGTTCTGAGATTTGTTGTTCTTCAAATTCTCTTTCGTTGAAGGTCATGAGCGAACTGCTTGTATTCCCGTTTAACCTGTTCCGGTATATCAAGCCAATCACAATCGCGGATGGCTCCCTCCAGGGCATACAGATAGGCCGCATTAAAATCACTATAAGCATCACCGCTGGGATACATTTTGGCAAACGCCTTTTTCGCACCCATTAGGCTTAGCTTCTCCGGCGTATCAATACCGACATCAACCAGCTTTGTTGCCAGCTTGGGGCCCACATTGCGGAGCTGTTTTGCTAGTTCTTTAGCTGCTTTTTCCGTGGACATCTTTATCCCTCATCGAAGCGCTTCGGCCAGATCCGCGCCACATTGTCTGGCACGCGCCAACAGTGCCTCATCTTCCTTCACCTTCCCCCGGTCAAAAAAGCCAATCGCGGGCAACTCCGCCACAATCTCATACCCCAGCGCTTCAAGCGGCAGCCGCATGGCCTCGAGCGTAAACCCCATATCGGCCTTGCTTTCCTGCTCGCAAATCGCCACCACAACGCCTTGCGCCCCTGCCCGGCCAGACGGCTCGACCACCCTCTTGGGCGGTGATTGTCAAAATCGTAAAAACAGTACAAACGGTCGATAAAGGCCTTCATCCAGGCCGTCACGTTGTAATTGTGGGTGGGTGACACGAGGATCAAACCCCGTGAATCGACAATCGCCGGATAGACAAGCGAGAGGCCATCTCTCAATCCGGTACAGATCTTGTCCCTGCGACACTGCTCGCAGCCCACACAGCCCTGATATTGAAAATCGCGCAGGTGGATGCCGGTGGCGGTGATATCTCTTTCGGCAACGCCTTTGAGCACATGCTTGAGCAGCACATCGGAGTTGCCGCCCCGCCGGGGGCTTCCCCCCACGCCTAACACCTTCGATTGCGGCTTGCCCGTTTGGCCGCCCCTTGGGATCAAATCATCATACTTACCCATAACAACTCCTCCGCACTCTCATTGTTGCAAGTCCGTTTCTAAAATATGCGCCACGGCGGCTTCGAGCTGGGTGTCCCGGCCATCGAGCAAATCGCCGCGCGTCAACGCGACCTCAACGTCCGGCCGAACGCCATTATTTTCGACAATGCACCCATCGCTTGGAATCGGCTGCAAAATGGTGTGCATGAACGACAGGCCGTTGGGCAACCGCATCCAATCGGCGCCCAGCAGGTACCCGGGGCTGCGCTCGCCGACAACCGTTGCGCGGCCGATCGCCTGCAGGCAGGCGGCAAAGTGTTCGCTGCAGGAAGTGCTGGTGACATCGATGAGCACCACCACCGGTTTTTCATAGGGGCGCTCTGCCGGGGCCAGAACCCTTTCTACCCGTTTGTCTCGGAGTCGGAATTGATACAGCGCCGTTTTTTCACTGATCAGTTGCTCCACCATGGCATCCATCACCCGAAAGTACCCGCCGGGGTTACAGCGCAGGTCGAAAATGAGCCCGCGCACATCGCGCATACCTTCAAGGGCTTCGGCAAAGGCCGTGTCCACGGGCGGTGCAAAGTGGTTGAACCGGAAGTACCCGACGCCGCCATCCAAACGCTTCGCCTCAAATTCGATAAAAGCGGGCGGCATGGCCTCGTGGATCACTTGGCCCTCGCCTCTTGAGCGGCGGGTCATCACCACCTGCTTTTCCCGGTCGTGCTCATCCAGAAAGGTGATTGAAACCAATGTGTCCGCCGGACCCTCGATGTGCCCCATCAGGGTGTTGGCTACCGCCCCTGCGATTACGCTCGTTATACGGCGGCAGAAACAGCGCTTGCCGGACAATCTCATCAACCGCCTGGCCGCCGATTCGGGTGATCACAACCCCCGGCTTAACGCCTGCCGCCCGGCCTGGAGATCCGGGTCTGACCCGGGTGACGACCGCCTTGTCTTGGATCCAGCGCACATCGAGACCAACGCTGCCTTCCGCGAACAACGTCGGCACGTAGGTCTTCAGCATCTCCTCGTCGGCAACGAGCAGGTGAGACAGTCCGAACTCGAACAGCATCTGGTTGGTGATGCGGCTGAAAGCTTCAATACTGTCGGCGGACTCGATTTCAGGCCGGTAGCGGTAGCGCATCGCCTTCCAGTCAATACCGCCGAAGGTGGAATCGAAATGGGTTTGATTCACTGTCTGCCACACCAGATCGAAACTTTCCAGGTTTTTGGCGATCAGGTGTTGTGCCGAACATGGCGTGGTAGTTAAAAAGAGGGCTAACCAAGCAGCCAGGAAGGTTTTCATCACGTTGACAGAATTTGCTCCTACACCTGAAAATATTATGGATATAGATTTTCTGTTTGGGTAACGCCGCTATCGTCGCAAATCAACCGTGTTTAATAGTTGGACACTTAAGATATTAAATATTCGTTAATATTTTTATCTTTATGGTCCTTTTTAAAGTGCATAAAGAAATTGTTCCCCTTCCTTAATATCTGTACGTGCCAATAGAACCGATCTTCTTTTTGGGTGGTATTCATATTATCCAAAAAAGGGATGAACTTTTCTGCTGGAAATAATAAAAGTTTGCTTTTATCCCCACACCCAAATGCAACATAGCTAATCTCAGCTCCAGATAAAAATTCTTTCTGGTGTGGATGGAAGGCGAACCAATAACCTACTTGGTTCCCCCTTTCATGTTCTTTCGATACAGCGCAGATTAGACGAATGGATTTATCCGGTGAATAAAACGAGGCTTTACTTTTTTTCAAAAAACTAATACCAAACTTTTCTTCTATTCTTTCTTTGCAAGCCTCATGGAACGAAACTGGTATAAATTTGGGCATCTTGTCATTTGGTATTTCCTCTTCCTCAATTGGCTCTTCTTCTTTGACATCTTCAGCCGCGTAAAAAGCAATCTCAATTATTTCATCTAATTTTGTGAATTCTCTTGGAATCAAAATATCATGTATCCGCTGTATGGTTTTTGGATCTTCAACATTTTCCTTTAAACGCATGAGACTCATTAGAGCATCAACGCTGATAAGTCGCATATCCCATGCGTGCCGTGACCCTCTAATCTGAGCTTCCAAATCACCAGTATCCTTGCGCCCAACGACGATAAGAACAGATGATTCTTGTTCAATTACAGATCCATTCTTTATGAGTTGCTTTCTATAATTTGCTATAATCTCAAGATCAATTCTATATGCATCAGTGGTTTTAACTTCGAGAATTACATGATGCCCAGATGGGAATTGCCACAACCCATCGTATCCAATCTGCCCAGAGCCGCCTCTATATCGACCATAATCAACATCAAAGCCAAGTCTAGTACCGACCTGATTTACGATGTCTTGCAATGCCAAACCTGATCCATTGAAGCTATTTTCGAGACATTGGCTTGCATAAGCGATCAATTGGACCGATGAAATCTTTGATAAAAAGTCACGAAATTCAGAGGAGGCTTCTTTTCCATCCTTTAAGTGGCCATCACCGGCAAAAGCTATGATTTGCTGTACATGCTTCTGTTCAATTTGAATCTTCTGGCTTCTCCAGAGATCAATTAGTGACATAGTTTTCCTCTTTTACACGCCTCGTATGAGATAGACGGCTGAGAAGGACAGGCAGAGCCAGATTAGAAATCCTGGCCTTTAATTGCTGGTGAAAGGCCGGAAATGGCGCAGGCCAACCGGTCCGGAGTGAGTGCATTGGGCATCCAAGCTTTCATACCGAGGATGCCAGTGACTCCCTGGTTCTTGTAAAAATCATCTTAAGTAACGGTCTTAGCCCAGCTATAGGATGCATTAAGCGTGGTTCTCGGATGGAGTCGAGTAAAAGCTGCCTTACATCTGCTCGACTTGATGCGGCCATAAGGTGAACAAATGGCATGTTATCGCATAGAACCCAAGGCGCCTCTTTCCTAAAAGAGTGCCTAAGGGTTTCTTTAGCGAATTTTGGGCTATTTTTCACCGTCCTAAATAGCTTCCCAATGTCCCGGACCTTCTCGTTTGGGTGCAAAACAAGCAATTGAACAATTTCTTGATTTTTTTCACGACGTTGAACAAGCAAGCATGCCATTGCAGCTTGTACGTATGGATCGGCCTCAATATCAAACAACTCTTGAAGTCGATCGATTCTTTTCTTGGCAAGCTCGATTCGGCTCAAACAGTAAGCAGATTCCATTCGATAGTATCGATCAACTGATTGGCTGACCACTTGATTCCAGCAATGGTTGATAGTCTTTTCCGAAAAATTGCTTAGATATCGGATAGCGCGTAAACATTCAGCTTCCTGATGCGGAAAAATTATCTGACCTCCCTTTATCATCCGCATAACTGCACTTTCAATCATTCGTTTACGTGGAAAGCGTCGGGCTGCGGATAGGAGCTTTCTCGTAAGCCTTGAGTCTGCGCTTTTTGAGATTTCAGCCAGAAGTCGATTGATGTAGTTGTCGCTTTCAAGTAACGAGTGTGCAGTCATCCAACGATAGAAAGCGCGAACACTGAGTCCCTCAAGAGGAGTTCGAGACCCAAGTATCTTCTGGCCACCAGATGATTTACGTTTTGCTATGTCTCGAAGCTTACCTAAGTATTTTTTCCTCGAGGCTTCAGCAACTGGGCCACCTTTCCATTTTGATTGAACTTCATTTATAAGCTGGGAAAGATCATCTACTCGGTTATCGATCAATAACTGCGAAACTTCGCCCTGTGATTCATCATAGATCCTTGTCTTCGCAGTTTGAACATTCAAGTGTAACGACTTAAGCGTTCTTGCTATAACCAGTATGCATTTACGGGCATCTTCGCGGTGCCTTGCAAAGATCCGCACATCGTCCATGTACCGGTAGTATTTGATATCAAGATCTTCCGATAGATCGGAAAAGGCATCATCAAGAGGTAATAAAAAAATATTCCCGAGAAAACTTGAAACAAAGTTCCCTTGTGGTATCCCTCGATGATGGGCACGCCCGTCACCGGTACGATCACACCAGCTTTCTAAAAACAAGCACATGAGATTAACAAGTGAAGCTTCTTGGGGAAAATGTTTTAAGAGACTGTCACGAAGAATTGGAATCTGGATATTCTCAAAGTATGCAGCTATATCAGAAGTGGCTAGAAAACGATAGCCATCCTCTCGAAAAACTTTTCGGGTCTTCTTGTCAAAAACAGGCCAAAGCCGGTACCAACCTTCGAATGGATCAACTCGCTCTCGAATGGTCCTTTTTTTTAAAAATGGCAGATCGGTTATGTCTGATTCTTTGAAAATAGGCCCTTTTTGGGGAAGCGGATCTTTGAGCCGCCAGCTGAAGACGGAATTCGGAAGCTTTTTGTCAATGACAGGGGCCATTAGCAAGACTAATGCAGAGAGCACAACCCTATCTTGGATAGGCAGGACTGCTCCTGGCCGGAACGTTAATGGCCCCTTTGGTACTTCGATTCGAAACAATGGCCTTGGTTGGTACGTATTAGTCATTAAACGGTTTATCGTCTCTTTAACCATTAGGTCCAGATCAAGTGCATACACGTCAGTAGAGTATAGATCTTCCGCAAAATCCTGCTTTACATCATTGCGGGCAAGGTGCCATCCGCGCGTGATGGTATCTTTTGTTAGTAGTTCATTCCAAAGCTTATTCATGACGTTCCGTTGTTAATGTGCTCAACGTCCAAGCTCAGCGGACCACTCCGAGCACAGTGAGTGGCTGGTCCGCTAGGGCGTATGGTTACGCCTGATTCCAGAATTCGCACTCCCACCGTGCGAGAGACCACCCATCTGTAACCTGCTTGATAGCGTTTATGCACTGCTTGTACTGGTCGATGCTGGCGATTTGCGTCCAGGGAATACGGTTGCCAATAGGAACCTTGGCAAGTATTGTTGCGTCGAGAGGGCAGTGCGCATAGTTCATGATCAAGCCCAACTATGTTTTTCTAAGGACAATTTCCATGTATAACTAACATATAGATTGAAAATTTTTCCACCTATGATGACATATCGCAATGAACATGGATAACGACCTCTTTGTTTCCTAATATTGGCTATAGAATAGCCTTAAATGAAAAATCGGCCGAAATAACGATATGATTCCAAGCTGACGCTATTTAACCATTTGCGTTTAGGGGCCAAAGCAACCATGATGCGTGGTGCTATATTCCAGTTATAAAAAACGTTTCTCACTGCGGCCAATGGGTTGCAGCTGATCAATCTGTTTAGCTTCAGGGCTTGTTCATAGCATGCCAAAGATCCCAATCATATTGCAAGCCCAACCAGAAATCTGCTGGCATGCCCACCGCGACAACCTCGGGACGGTATCCGGGGTTACCGAACGCCGGCCATTGATAATTTCGTTAAGACGAGGGTAAGAAACCCCTAATCTGCGTGCAAGTTCGGTTTGTGTCAGTTTCAGAGGCTTAACGAACTCGTCGAAAAGCATCTCCCCGGGATGAGTGGGTGGACGGTTTCGGGGAAGTCGCCGGCCGGCAGATCCATTAATGGTAATCTGTGATTTCGATGTCGTGGGCATGACCTGACTTACATGTAAAACAGGCTCGATATTTCTGATTTATGCGGATACTGTATTGATTTTGCCGATCGCCTTTTAAGCGTTCCAGTCGATTTGCAGGTGGCACCCTGAGTTCATTGAGATCCCGAACTCGGTTTATTTGATCGAGCTTTCTTTGGGCAACCGGCCAAACCGATTGCGGGCCGCATTTTCAAAGATCATAGAAGTAAAATCATCGAAAATATTCTTGGCGCATATATTCCTGCAAGCTGTTATCATTGGTCTCATTATAACGAGATGTATTACAAACATCAACTGCATACAATGTGATCAGAATTATGTCAGCATCATCAACTGAATTTCCTTGCAGAAAGATGTAAGGCATCAAAACGGATTGAAGATTTACCCCCTCACCCGAACCTTCTCCCCAGGGAGAGGGAATTTGAGCTTATCCTGCAGCGAACTCCAGGGAATTATCGAGTTGAAAATGGACGACGGATCAAATTGGCAAAGAGAATCCTATTATCCTATCCGCCCAACCTGACCTGTTTTTCGCCGAGCATATTTTACGGTATCTTAACAGGCCGGATTACCAGTTTTTCCGTCATTGCTGCCAAAGCCGGAATCCCGTGAATTCCAGTACCCCTGGATGCCGGATCAAGTCCGGCATGACGACCTGGGGACTTTTTACCAAGGCATCAAATTTGATATGGTGAGAATGTGCACTTCACAAAATGACGACATATCACCCGCTAAACCCGCCAATCGGGTAGAAAGGACCCATTCAATGTACCCAACCCTCGACCAGATCCGCAAAACTCGAAAAAAATACACCCTGCCAATGTTGCGCAGCGGCATTAAAACTTTCCGCGCCATGGCCGAGGTGGAAGAGATGGCGCTCGAGGCGGGCGCGCTGGACCGCAAGACCAAGGAGCTGATCGCCATGGGCATCAGCATGGCCAAGAATTGCTACGGTTGAATTGAATACCACGTCAGCAGTGCTGCTGACCTGGGCGCGAGCCGGGAGGAGATTCTGGAGGCCGCCGCCGTGGCTCTGGCCTTAAACGGCGCCGCAGCGGACTGGTCGGTGCGCTTCGTGTTCCAGGTGCTCGACGACATATCGAAAGAGACCGCCGATTAGGTTGCCCGTGCCAAAGGTGAAACCACCCTCGCCGTTGCGGCTGACGCTGATCGTTTGCCTGGTGGAAATAGCGGGGCTTTCCACCATTGCCACCTTTGCCGCCCTGCTGCCGGTGTTTCAGCAACAGTGGGGCCTGAGCCACGCCGCCGCCGGATGGATCAGCGCCGCATATTACGGCGGGTATGTATTGTGGGTGCCGCTGCTTTCGGCTTGGACGGACCGCGTCGACGCCCGCCGTATCATGGGCGTGGGGGCGGTGGTCAGTATGTTGGCGGCGCTGGGATATGCCCTGCTGGCCCAGGGGTTCTGGAGCGCGCTGGGTTTGCGTTTTGCCGCCGGGGCGGCGCTGGCCGGGATTTACATGCCGGGGTTGAAGGTGGTGAGCGATCACGCCGAGGGACCCTTGCAATCGCGGTTTGTCTCTTTTTACACGGCCAGCTTCAGTGTAGGCGCCGCCGTTTCCTACCTGTTGGCCGGCGAAATCAACCGCTGGGCCGGCTGGCGCTGGGCCTTCGCCGCCTCCGCTATAGGGGCCGCTCTGGCGTTGGCGCTGCTGGTGGTGTTTGTGCCCCCGGCCCGTTTCAGCACGGAAAACCGGCGCGCGCTGTGGCGCGAGTTTAAAACAATCGTACAATCGCCCCCGGTGATGATCTACGTGTGGGGGTATGCCCTGCACATGTGGGAGCTTTTTTCCATGCGGGCCTGGGTGGTGGCATTCCTGGTCTTCAACATGGCACTGCAGCCACCCGGCGCCTTTGTCTGGAGCCCCACCCAGGTGGCCTTTTTGATCACCCTGCTGGGGGTGCCATCCAGCATCGGCGGCAACGAACTGGCCCGCATTTTCGGCCGCAGAAAAATCATCGCCCTGGTGATGCTGATATCGGCCCTGGTGGGGATCACCCTCGGTTTTATGGCCACCGCGCCATACCTGCTGGTTGTGGTTGTGGCCTTAATTTACGGCATGGCCGTCACCGGCGACTCGGCCTCGCTCACCGCCGGCGCGGTGGCGGCCGCACCGCCGAATTTGCGCGGCACGACCCTGGCCGTGCACTCCACCCTCGGGTTCGGGTCGGCCTTTGCCGGACCGCTCTCTGTCGGGATCGTGCTGGACCTTTTCGGCGGCGGCCACTTGGCCTGGGCTATGGGATTTGTGGTGATGGCGTCGACAGGGCTGGCCGGAACATTGATGCTGCGCCCGAAACCAAAGTGAGCATTGGGAGATTGGGGGACCTATTCTATGCACCACATACCAAACGGCTTCGTAAAACGTTCGAGATCAAGGCCTGCAAGTCCCGCGGAATACCGCTATCGCGGGTGCCGAAGGCTGTTGTACTTATGGTACGCCGCAGTGACGAGGGATGAAGCGTAACGCCGATATCGGACGTTATACGACGCCGTTATGATTTCAGGAAAGGAATCGGTTTACCGGTGCGATAGGCCAGGGCCTGACAGGTGGCAACCAGGCGGCCGTTTTCGTCGTGCACGCTGATGGCATAACCGGCGGTCTTGCGGGTTTGGCTGGTGCGGCGGGCCTCGGCGATCAGGCACACACCCGGCTCGGGGCTGGCCACATAGCTGACGTTGACGTTGAGGGCCACAGCGATGGTACCGTCGGTCTGCCCGGCTGTTTCGAAGGCTTCGTCGATGAGCCCGAACAGGGCGCCGCCGTGAGCCCGGTTGTAGATATTGTCCATGCGGGCGGGATCGTAGGTCATCTCCACCCGCGAGTAGCCGTCGTCCAGGGCCGTCAGGGAGATGTCAAGCTGCCGGGCGAACGGTTCGTTGGCCACGGCACGGGTGATGGCCTCTTTGACGGCGGGATTCATGGACATATGATTGATCTCTTTCGGTCGCCCTACCTAATCGCTGAGAATTTCCGGGTCGGCATTCGATTTTCGTATTCATTTCTCCTTGAACCCCGCCACAACCCCGGCGGGCAAGCCTTGCTCCCTCGAATCCTTGACTCCTCGGCCCCTCGACCCCTTGTTCGCTACCCCTCCCCGTGCTCTTTGAGCAGCGCTCGGGCGATGGTGACATCGTACGCCTGACGCGGATCGAAACCCTTGCCGTTGTAGATCTTGACGGCCTGCTCGATGGCCGCGTAGGGCCGCCAGCCGTGTTCGGCCCACATTTGGGGATCATCGCTGTTGTCCATGCGAAAGGCGACGTCGTCGCCCTCGGCGCGCACGTACATGCGCACGCGCCGGTTGGCGGGAAAAGGATAGTAATAGATGCCTTTACGGTCTTTCACGCTGGTGTCGCTTTTCACCCGTGATTGGCGGGGTTAGGTTGCGCCCTATTTCAATCGGTCCCACATGCTGCTGCCGGCGTTGCCGTCAGGCTCGGACGCCGACGGACGCGGCGGCTGGTACGACCCTCCGCCCATCTGCCGCAAACGCGCGATGCGCTCTTCCAGGGGCGGGTGGGTGGAAAAAAGGCTTGCCATGCCGCCACCCGACAAGGGATTGACGATGAACATGTGGGCCGTGGAGGGGCTGGCGTTCATGGGAACGCGGCCGGAATAGGCGCCCAGTTTCTCCAGTGCTCGCGCCAAACCCTCGGGATGGCCGGCGAATTTAGCGCCGCTGGCATCGGCCTGATACTCGCGCGAGCGCGAAATGGCCATTTGGATGACGGCCGCACCGATGGGCGCCAAAATGGCCATGAGGAACAGCCCCAGTCCGCCGCCCCGGTTTTGGTTGCTTTGACCGCCGCCGAAAATGGCCGCAAAGCGCGCCATGTTGGCCAGCATCATCACCGCCCCGGCCATGGTGGCGGCGATTGAACCGATCAGGATGTCGCGGTTTTTCACATGCCCCAGCTCATGGGCCAAAACGCCCTTGACCTCTTCGGGCTCCATGATCTTCAGCAGCCCCTGGGTGACGGCCACCACGGCGTTTTCAGGATTGCGCCCGGTGGCAAAGGCGTTGGGGGCATCCTTGGGAATCAGGACGACCTTGGGCATGGGCAGCTCGGCCTGCCGGGTGAGATCCTGCACCATCTGGTAGAGTTGCGGCGCCTGCTGGGGGCTGATCGGCTGGGCCTTGTACATCTTCAGCACGATTTTGTCGGAAAACCAGTAACTGAAAAAGTTCATGCCGGCCGCCAGCACCAGCGCAATCAGCATGCCCTGGCGCCCGCCAATCATGTTGCCCATCCAGACCAGGAACACGGTCAGCGCCGCCAGAAGCAAGGTGGTGCGAATGCGATTGTTCATATCTCTCTCCCCATTTGTATTTTTCGCCACTAGACTTTATAGTAATGCAACTCTGCCGAAAACTCAATTGCTTTACAGCTATGACAAGCTTTAAAGGAGAAGGTTCGATGAGCACCGCCAAACCAGCAGTGGGACACGACCACCCCTTTTTATCGGGGCTCTCGCCCACTCGGGCCAAAAAGGGCAAAATCGTATCGGCCTATGAGGCCATTCAACTCATCGGCGACGGCGACACCGTGGCCACGGGCGGCTTCGTGGGCATCGGCTTTCGCCGAAGCGCTGGCCGTGGCGCTGGAAGACTATTTCCTCGCAAAAGGCCGCCCCCGCGATCTGACCCTGCTTTACGCCGCCGGCCAGGGCGACGGCGAAGAGCGCGGGTCTGAATCACCTGGGCCACGAGGGGCTGGTGCGGCGGGTGATCGGCGGCCACTGGGGCCTGGTGCCGCAGCCTTCAGAAGCTGGCCATCGAGAACCGCATCTGGGCCTATAACCTGCCCCAGGGGGTGATCTCGCACATGTACCGGGACATTGCCGCCGACAAACCCCGCACCATCACCACCGTCGGGCTGGACACCTTTGTGGACCCGCGCCAACGGCGGTGGCAAGATCAACGACATCACCCCGAAGAGATCGTGGAGCTGATCGAGTTTGACGGCAAGACCTACCTGGCCTACAAAACCCTGCCCATCAACGTGGCCCTGCTACGCGGCACCACGGCCGACACCGACGGCAACATCACCATGGAAAAAGAGGCCCTCACCCTGGAGTCCCTGGCCATCGCCACCGCCGCCCGCAACAGCGGCGGCCTTGTCATCGTGCAGGTGGAACGTATCGCCGACCGCCGCACCTTAAACGCCCGCCAGGTGAAGATCCCCGGCATCATGGTGGACTGCGTGGTGGTCGTCCGAGCCCGAGCACCACTGGCAGACCTTTGCCGAACGTCTACAACCCCGCCTTCAGCAGCGAAATCCACGTGCCCATGCAGTCCCATCGCGCCCCATGGAGATGAGCGCCCGCAAGATCATCGCCCGCCGGGCGGCCTTCGAGCTGCAAGCCCAACAGCGTGGTCAACCTGGGCATCGGCATGCCCGAAGGCATCGCCAGTATCGCCAACGAGGAGAAGATGCTCGACTACATCACCCTGACCGCCGAGCCGGGGGTGATCGGCGGCCTGCCGGCCGGCGGGCTCAATTTCGGCGCCGCCGCCAACACCGAGGCCATCATCGACCAGCCCTCGCAGTTCGATTTTTACGACGGCGGCGGGCTGGACATCGCCTTTCTCGGCCTGGCCCAGGCCGACCGCGCACGGCAACCTCAATGTCAGCAAGTTCGGCCCGCAGCTGGCCGGCGCCGGCGGCTTCATCAACATCAGCCAGAACGCCAACAAGGTGGTCTTTGTGCGGCACTTTTACCGCCGGCGGTCTTGAAAGCCAGGTCGAACGCGGCCGGCTGAGCATCGTGCAGCGAGGGCAAGGCGCGCAAGTTCGTCGAGCAGGTGGAGCACGTCACCTTCAGCGGCCGTTACGCCGCTCGAGAAGGACCAGCCGGTCTCTACGTCACCGAACGCTGCGTCTTTAAGCTCACCGCCGAGGGCATGGGGCTGATCGAGATCGCCCCGGGCGTGGACCTGGAAACGCGACATCCTCGGCTCAGATGGCTTTTACGCCCATCATCGGCGGCGATCCCGACCTATGATGGATGGCCGCATCTTGCGGCCCGAACCCATGGGGCTTATCGATGACCTGCTTACCATTTCCCTGGAACAGCGCCTGCTCATACGACTCCCAGGAGGACCTCTTTTTCGTCAACTTCGAGGGGTATGCCATTAAATACGAGGCTGATGTGCAGGAGGTTGAGGCCGCCGTAGAGCAAATTCTCGCAGCCGCTCGGCCGGCAAGGTCTACACCATCGTCAACTACGACAATTTCACCATCGCCCCGGACACTCGTAGACGACTACACCGACATGGTCAAAGGGCTGATGGACCGATTTTATTCCGGCGTCACCCGCTACACCACCAGCACTTTTTTACGCATGAAGATCGGCGACGCCCTCAAGGAGCGCAACGTGGCACCCCACATTTACCGCACCGACGCCGAGGCCAAACGCGCCTTGGAGGGGCTGCGATAATGGTATCACCGTAACAACCCATAGAGATCTTTCTCAAGGAAGGAGAGCGGCATGGAAATCAAAGACAAGGTGTGCGTAATCACGGGCGGCGCCAGCGGCATCGGCGAGTCCATTGCCAAAAACCTGGCCGCCGCCGGCGCCAAGATCGTCATCGGCGACGTGGTGGAGGATCAGATCGCGCGCGTGGTGGCCGAAATCACCGCCGCGGGCGGCGCGGCCACCGGCATCGTGGCCAATGTCACCAGCGAGCAGGACATGGCCGCCCTCATGGACCGCGCCATCGACGCCTTCGGGGCTCTCAACATCGCCGTGGCCAATGCCGGCGTCATCCGCGACGGGCTGATGCTCAACACCGACCGCGACACCGGCAAGGTGAAAAAAGTGACCTCACTGGACGACTTCAAGCTGGTGATCGAGGTCAACCTGGTTGGCGCCTTTCTGACCCTGCGCGAAGCGGCCCGGCGCATGGTGGATCACAATTTTCCCGGCGTGCTGATCACCATCTCCTCCATCAACAAAACCGGCCAGGTGGGCCAGCTCAACTACTCCACCACCAAAGCCGCCATGGCGCTGTGGCCCAAGATTTTAACCGGCGAGTTTCACATGCGCCGCATCAACAACATCCGCGTGGCCTCCATCTCCCCCGGCTACGCGGCCACGCCCATATTAAAGGGCATGAACCAGGAGGCCCTAGCACGCATTCTGCAAGATGTGCATGCCAACCGCCTGGTGGAGCCCGAGGAAATCGCCGATGCTATTCGTTTCGTTGTGGAAAATGATGCCGTCGACGGCACCGACATCGAAGTGACCGGCGGTATCACCTACAGCAAATCGCGGGCCAAGTAGCAGCGTCCACGAGCGAGTATCGACACCTTCACCCATACATGGGGTCGCGTCATGCGTATCTTGATCACCGCCTTCTTCGCTGTTTGTTTCGCGGTTGCGGCAGCCTCCGGACAAAGCGCCGGCGTCTGGCTTGAGGAGAATTTCGACACCCTCGACAACTGGAAGCCGCTGCACTTTAAAAAAATTGATACGCACAGCCAATACCGCATCGCGCCCACTGAAGACGGCAGCATGCTGGTGGCCGAAAGCAACGCATCGGCCTCGGGGCTGATCCTGAAACAAAGCTTCGACGTCTACCAGCACCCCTGGGTCAGCTGGCGTTGGAAGGCCGACAACGTGTTCACCAAGGGCGACGCCACCCAGAAGGCGGGCGATGACTACCCCATCCGGATCTACATTATTTTCGAGTACGATCCCGAAACAGCCAGTGCCGGCACGCGCTTTAAGTATGGGCTGGTCAAACGGCTCTACGGCGAGTATCCGCCCGACAGCAGCCTCAACTACATCTGGGCCAACCGCCCGCACGACCAGTCCGTCATCATCAGCCCCTATACCGACCGCTCCCGTATGATCGCGCTGCAGGCCGGCACGGCCAACCTCGGCACCTGGCAAGAGCAGCGCGTCCACATCATCGATGACTACCGGCGGGCTTTCGGTATGGACCCGCCCCAAACCGCCTCGCTGGCCATCATGAGCGACGCCGACAACACCGGCGAGGCCGCCACGGCCTATGTGGACTTTATTCGGATTCACAAATGATGCAAACACTATCGGAGACTGCTCGCCACACAAACTGCGGAAAAGCCGCGCTCGTTACACTTGCTCGCGATGGCGAGCGAGAAGTTGCGAAAATTTCTTACGCCGGTGGTCCTTTGTTTGTCATTGCGAGGAACGCAGTGACGCGGCAATCCCCAAAGTACCGCTGAGATTGCCGCGCTCGCTACACTCGCTCGCAATGACGGGTTGGGAGTGCCGGAGTTTTCTGGCAACAATCCGCTGTCATTTATCATTTCGAGGAACGCTAGCGACGAAGGTTACCCGCCTTTTGCGGGCAATGCCCCCTCGGCAGCCTGATTGGCTGGATTACAAAACAAATGACTTCGGGCCGGGAGCATACGAGGTTCTTCTTGCCGAAGGTAAATCAGACCAAAATCACAAATCTCAAGCCACAAATGCCCAATGGACCAAACTGCCGGACCGAAACCATTTAACCAGTTTGAAATTTCAGTGATTGGAAATTGTTTGGGTTTTGAGTGTTGAATATTGTTATTTTGAGGTTGACGGAAAAATGCGATAGGATAAGAAATGATTTCCAAGATTGACATTCAGGCAGGTAAATTCGTGACGCTGGTGGAAGTGGTGCCGCCGGCAGGACCAGACCCCGAACCACTGCTTGATTCGCTGGCTGAGCTTGACCCGCTGCCGGTAAACGGTTTCAGTGTGGCCACCAACCCGGTGGCCAAGCCGCGCATGAGCGCCATGGCCCTGTGCGCGCTCATTCAGCAGCGCACCGGGCGCCCGGCCATTCTGCACTGCACCACCCGCGACCATAATCGCCTCAGCTTACAGGGGCTGCTGTGGGGTGCCCAGGCCCTGGGAATCACGACGGTGCTTTTGACCACCGGGGATTTCGTGGCCCTGGCCGACCGCGCCACCACCACCTCGGTGCGCGATCTGGATGTGTTCGATCTGGTGGCCATGGCCAGCCAGACCGACCTTCAGGTGGGCGTGGTGCTCGACCCGCACCCCGAGATCGACGGCCTGGCCCAGGCCGTGGAACGCTTGCGGAAAAAAGCGGCCGCCGGGGCCGCCTTCGCCGTCACTCAACCGGTCTACGACAGCGATCAGGTCGAAACCCTGGCTGCAGCCGTGGCGCCGCTGGCGTTGCCCGTCATCATGGGCATTTTGCCGCTGCGCACCCCCCGCCACGCCGAGTTTCTGCACCAAAAGGTGGCTGGCATCGCCGTGCCCGAGGCCGTTGGGAGGCGCATGCAGCAAGCCCAAGACCCCATCGCCGAAGGCGTCTCCAATGCCCGTGAGATGCTGGCCCTGGCGCGCGAGCACTTTGCCGGAGCATGTCTGATGCCGCCCTTTGATCACTTCGAGGTGATAGCGGAGATTTTGGAAGGAAAGTAAAGACAAAACCATTGAACGTTCAACACCCAACGCTCAACTTCCAAACAGATCCTATCGTGCGCTACTAACGCACTGGGCTCCCGCCTCGGAAATGGCCCAGCAGTACCGTCCGAAGCCATCTGCCCACTACACCCCCCGGCCACGCCAACGGCGTGGCCACCCCCCTCGAGGGGGGAATGGTAACGGGGCCGCCCTGGTAATTCCCCCCTTGAGGGGGGCAAGGGGGGTGTGGGGTTCCTCTTCGCGAAAAATCGCTCAATTCAGCCAATTCCAACGTTGGATGTTCGATGTTGAAAGTTGAACGTTAGACAACAATCTCTATTCAACCACTTCCGGCTCGAACGCCAGCACCGTGGGCCCCTCACGCTCTTGGTCGGGATGCAGAAATACCGCCCGCATGGGCATGCCGATCGTCAATGACCCAGGATCGTTGGCATCGATCCCCACAATGCGCGCCGCCACTTGGCACCCTTCGCTCAACGCCACCACACCCGAACAATAGGGATTTAAGCGGCCATAGCCTTGGGCGGCCATGGCCGGCGGCACCACGGCGATCTGGGTGAAGGTTCGCAGCGTGCCGGTGCCTGCCATGGTCTGCCACGCTAGATCGGTCTGATGGCAAGCGCGGCATAGCGGTCGCGGCGGCAGGGTGATGTGCCCGCAGGCCTTGCAGCGAGCACCGGCCAGCTGATCCTGGTCGAGGAGCTGGTTGAAGGTGTGCTGGGTAAAGGGCAGGTCGTTCATGGCCTACCTCCTTTCCAGTATCGTCATGGTGCAGGTGCCGCCGGTGCCGCCCAGGTTATGGGTGGCGCCGATGCGCAGATTGGGGTTGGGAATCTGACGCTTGCCGGCCGTGCCGCGCAGTTGCTCCCACACCTCGCAGATCTGGGAGGTGCCCGTGGCCCCCACAGGGTGGCCCTTGCACTTGAGGCCCCCCGAGGTATTGATGGGCATATCGCCCTCAAGGCGCGTGCGCCCCTCGCCGATGGCCTTGAAACCCTGGCCCGGTTTAAAAAAACCGAGATCCTCCACGTGGACCAGCTCGGCGATGGAGAAGCAGTCGTGCACCTCGGCGAACTGAACATCCTTGGGCGTCATACCGGCCATGCCATAGGCCTCGGCCGCCGCCTGGCGGGTGGCTTCGAAATAGGTCAGGTCGGCTTTGCCGGTCAGCCCGCCGCCGCTGCCCTGACCGATGCCGGCCACGAAAAGGGGCGTGTCGGTGAAATTTTTGGCCAGCTCCTCGCCCACTAGCAGCACGCAGCTGGCGCCGTCGCTGATGGGGCAGCAGTCAAACAGGTGCATGGGCCAGGCCACTACCGGGTTGGCGGCCGGATCGCTGAGAAAAGCCTTCTCATCAGCCCACTGCGGCACCGGCTTGCCCAGTTTTTGGGCCTTGGCCACCTTGGCCGCCATGATATCGGCGATGCTGGCCTTGAACTGCGCCTTGGGGTTTAAGGGCGCGTTGGTGTGGCTTTTGATGGTGATGTTCATCAGATCCTCGCGGCTGGCGCCGTACTTTTCAAAATAGGCCGCCGCCACGGCGCCGAAAACGCCCGGGAAGGTAAACCCGGCCGCCCCTTCCTCGGGGAATGTGGCCAAGGCCAGCCCTTCGGCCACCTCCTCGGTGGCGCAGCGCGACATCTGTTCCACCCCGCCCACCAGCACCATGTCGTAAAAACCCGAGGCAATCGCGAAAACCCCCTCTCGAAAGGCCAGCGCGCTGGAGGCGCAGGCCCCCTCGGTGCGCGTGGCCGGCTTGGGGCCAAGGCCCAGCAAGTCGGCCAGGATCGGACCCCAGTGGGCCTGGCCCACGAAGAAATCGTTTGTAAAATTGCCTACATAAAGGGCGTCGATGTCGTCGGGATCGAACCCCTTGTCCACCGAAGCGCGCATAGTCGCAAAGGCTTCGGCGAAATGGTCGCGGCAGTCGCGATCCTTGTACATCCCGAAATAGGACATGCCCGCGCCGACCACCGCCACGCCACGGCGCAGGGAGCGTTTTTTCTGTATCATCTGATCCTCCAGAGTAACCTTCTGGCCATCAAGCCAGGCTTGGTTATCCCCGCTTAGCGGGAATGATTCATTGGTGTTCACTAATCGGCTAAAACACAAAGATCAAACCACAAATCCCAAATAAAATCCAAAACCCAAAGGTCTAAATTCTTAATGAAAACTATGCCCAAGAAGTTTAGATCGCATTCGGTATATGCGTGTGTGCAAAGCGCCGAGTATTGGAATTTGATATTTATTTGCTATTTGGTGTTTTTAATTTGTCATTTTTAACCCAAAAGTGGAGGTTGAGTGACAGTTTTGAAACCACTGTTAATCATTTAACCCAGATGCCTCCCGCAACACCCGCGCCATAGCCGACACGTCCTCGTCACCGAACCCGCGGCTGATCAATCCGGCCTCCAACTGCTCCACCAGGGCCGCCACGGGCAGCACCGCCCCGCTGTGACGGGCGGCGTCCAGGGCGATGCGCAGGTCCTTGGCATGCAGTTTCACCCGAAACCCCAGCGGGTAGTCGTTGTTGAGCATGTTGCCCGCCCGGTTGGAGAGCCCCCACGAGGCCGCTGCCCCGCCGGAAACGGCCTGCAGTACTTTGTCCATGTCCAGACCCGCTTTCAAACCCAGCACCATGCCTTCGGCCACGCCCATGTAGGTGCCAGCGACAATGATCTGGTTGATCGCCTTGGTGGTCTGCCCGGCGCCTATAGGACCGATGTGGGTGATGGTTTTACCCATGGCCGCCAGCACCGGTTTAACCTGCTCAAAAACAGCCGCATCACCGCCCACCATGATGCTCAAAGTGCCCTGCTGGGCCCCCTCGGAGCCGCCCGATACCGGCGCGTCGAGCATGTCGACCTCTTTTGCGGCCAGCGCCTCGGCCATGGCGCGGGTGGCCGCCGGGCTGATGGTAGACATGTCCACCACCACCGTGCCGGCCTTGGCGCCCTGCAGCACACCCTGCTCGCCCAGAACAATGGCCTCCACGTCGGGCGTGTCACTGACGCAGACGATGACCACATCAGCCGCGGCCGCGGCTTCGGCCGGCGATGTCGCGCGGGTGGCTCCGGCCTCACTCAAAGGGATCTCGCGCTCGCGGTTGCGGTTGTGTACGGTAACTGGATATCCGGCTTCAAGCAGGTTGCGGGCCATGGGGGCGCCCATGGTACCCATGCCGATAAATGCAATTTGCATGTGCTAATCTCCAAATCGTCCTGAAGGTCTATGATAGCTCATTTGGTTTGGATAATGAGGTCAAGGGGCCTATGATTCAAGTGTTGGTCTATTCACCCTTGAACCCTGCCAGAGGCAGGCAAGCCTCGAATCCTGGAACCCGTGAACCCTTAAGTGCACCTATTCGCAAATACGATGACATTCGGCCGCCAATCCATCCGGGCTAACGGCGTTGCGAAAAAACGCAATATTCCCGATATTGCTTGTTTTCCGCGCCTTGTCAGCCCGGCGCCTTGACGCCCTCATTACGTCACCGTTTTTACGAACAGGAGCACTTAGCTCAACCATTCGCAACAGATGACCGATCCGAATAGCTTTCTTCTACGGACAAACCAATAGTCACTTAGGCAGCCGCACGGTGAGCACCGGTATCGGGCTGCGGCGCACCACCCGGCGCGCCGTGCTGCCCATCATGGCATCCACAAAACCTCCCTGGCCGTGGGTGCCCACAATCAGCAGATCGTATTCGCCCGATTTGGCCATTTTCAAAATCTCCTCTTCGGCCTTACCGCTTTTGACCTTGATGTCGTCCACAATAAAAGGGCAGGCCTGCATCTCGGTGCGCATCTGCGTGCAGAAACTGTCCAGACGCTCGCGCAGCTGCTCTACCACCTCACTCTCGCGCTCTTTGATCATTTCGTTCCAGCGATCTTCGCCCAGATAGGTGGCCATGTGCCAGGCCCCTGTGCCACTAAACCCTTCCAGGGCATGCATAACCGTGATTTTGGCGCTGTAATAATTGGCCATGCTGGCCGCATAACCGAAGGCATGGCGGGCGCTTTCAGAAAGGTCGGTGGCATAAAGAATTTTCTCTATTTTCGGTATCATAATCTACCTCGCTGGTTTGAAATTGCGGTTAAAGTTTCGCCGTCACGCTTCATAATATAACACCACCCGGACATTTTCAAAATGGCCCAGAACCACCACGTGGCGCAAAGGCTAATCCAGGAACATCTTGCCCGGATTTAAAATACCCTTGGGATCGAGCAGGCTTTTGATGCTGCGCATCAGCCCGTAGGCCTCGCCGTGCTCCAGGGGCATGAAGCGGCGCTTGCCGATGCCGACGCCATGCTCTCCGGTACAAGTGCCGCCCAGCTCGATGGCACGGGTGACGATGCGCTCGTTGATCGACTCGAGCAGGTGCCACTGCTTTTCGTCGGCCGGATCGCCGGGCATCACCACGTGCAGGTTGCCGTCGCCGGCGTGTCCGAAGACGTAGCCTGCCACTTGGTGCCGGTCCACCAGTTGCTGTGCGAAGGTGATCATCGCCGGGTATCGGGAGATGGGCACGGCCGCGTCCACGATGATAGTCTGCTCGCCCGGGTGGGCGCGATGGATGGTCTCCCAGGCTTCATGCCGCGCCCGCCACAGGGCCTGGCGCTCGGCCTCCCGAACTCCGCTGGTAAAAGCGACGGCCCCGCAATCTTCGCACAGCTCACGGGCCAGGGCCGCGGTCTCTTCCAGCGCACCGTCACTGATGCCGTGAAACTCACAAAAAAGAGAGGGCTTTTCGGGCAATCCCAACGCCTTTTCATGGTTCATCAGGCGGATCAGGGCCGGTGGCAGCAGCTCCAGAGCCGCGGGCTGCAAGCCCGAACCCATCAGCAGCGCCACAGCTTGGCCGGCCGCTTCCAGATCATCGAAGACCACCTTGGCCACCAGGTGGTGCGAGGGCAGGCCGGCCAGTTTCAAAGTGGCTTCGGTGACAATTCCCAAGGTGCCCTCCGAGCCCACGAAGAGGCGCGTCAGGTCATAGCCCGAGGATGATTTCGGGGCCCGCGTGCCGGTCTGGATCACGCGGCCGTCGGCCAACACCACGGTCATCTGCAGCACATAATCGCGCGTGGCCCCGTACTTAACGGTCTGCACGCCGGAGGCGTTGTTGGCGATCATGCCGCCGATGGTGGCGTCGGCGCCTGGATCGGGCGGGAAAAAAAGGCCGTGCCGGCCGAGGCGCTGGTTGAGCCGTTTGCGGGTTACGCCCGGCTGCACATCGGCTTGCAGATCTTCCGGACGCACCGCCAGGATCTGATCCATGCGCGTAAAGTCCATCACCAAACCCCCCTGTATGGGCACCGGATTTCCTTCGGTGCTGGTGCCCGCGCCCCAAGCGGTGACGGCAATCGCCTCCTGGTGGCAATAGCCGAGAATCCGACTGACCTCCTGGGTACTGGTCGGCCAGACGATACCGGCCGGCCGGGGCGCCTTGAACGGTGAAATATCCTGACGGTGCAGGTCGAGATTGGACTCGCCCACGGAAAAACGCTCCGGCGCCACAATTGCTTTGAACGCCTCCTGGTGTTGATATGCAAATGTCTGCATGTACGCCTCGATCATCGGTTTGAGACCCGCTATCTTCACAGCACCATCTGTGCCGATCGGCTTCGCGAAGCGTTTTCAGCCGTCACGCGAATGGCGCGCATGGTGTGCACGGGGCACTCATGTTGGCAAATTCCGCAGCCGATGCAGCGCCGCGGGTCCACGTAGGGCCGCTGCAGCTTGACCACTATCTTGGCATTCTCACCGGTTTGGGGCAAGTCACCCGGCGGTTCCGACACCACCGTCAGCCGCTGTCCGGCATGGGTGACGATCCGCCGCGCCTGCCGGTGGCCCACCTGAAGGTAGTAATCGCCGCTGGCATACCGGCTGGGCGGCAAGGTGACGCCCGCCAGGGTGAAAGTGTCGGCCTCGACGGCGGCAACGGTCAGGGCCGTGCTCGTGCGCACCGGCTCAAACACCGTATCGGTGGTGATGGCCTTAGGGCTGACCGGGCAGTTTTCCTGGCAGACGATGCACGGGGTGCCCATGGCCCAGGGCAGGCAGCGGCCCCGATCCACAAAGGCCATGCCGGTGCGTAGCGGCCCCGCGGCCGCATAGGCGTTGATCCCCAGCCGCTCGTCCAGGTGCAGGGGCCGGATGGCGGACGTGGGGCAGACATGCCCGCAGGCAATACAGTGCGGCTGGCACCCGCTGGTGCCGATCTGAAAATTGAGCACCGGGGTCCACAGCCCCTGAAGCCCGTAGCCCGGCCCCGCCGGCTGGATGATATTGGTGGGACAGACCCGCATGCAGATGCCGCAACGCACGCAACGCGCCAAAAAGGCGTCCTCGGCCAGGGCGCCAGGTGGCCGGATGGGTGCCGGCTGGCGCGTGCCGGCTAGCGCGTTATCAAGATGCAGCAGGGGCTGAAGCACCAGCCCCGAGGCGGCCGAGGCGATCAGCGCCCGGCGCTGGAGATCGGGCGCACGTCGTTCGCCGTCGACCGGTGTGTCGAAACCATAACCCATTACCTGGTCCGGACACACCTTGAGACAGTTCATGCACAGCACGCACTCGTGGCTGTAAATGGTGGCCGATGGGTTGCATGCCCCCTCACAGCGGGCGTCACAGCGCTGGCAATTGCTGCAGGGTGTTTCGACTTTTCCCACGCGCCACACCTGCCAGCGTGAGAGTAGGGCCAAAAGCGCCCCCAGGGGACAGACGAAGCGGCAGAAAAAGCGCGGGTTTTTCAGGTTGAGCGCCACCGCCGTGGCAAAGACGGAGAACAGCAGCACGCCCGATTGGTAAAAACGCGCCGGGGCGCTCTCCCAGACCGGCAGCACCAGCGGCAATAGCAGCAGATCCATCGAACGCGTAAAAAGCGCCAGCGGATCGAGCAACCCCACCAGCGCGGTGGGGGCCGGCTGGCGGTAACCGGCCACATGCCACAGCAACGAAGAAAGCAGGAAGATCAGGATCAGGTATTTGATATTTTGGGCCCGATGGAACCGGCGCCGCCGGATGCGTTCTGCCAGGGGCAGACCGCGCTCGGCCAGGTAGCCCACCAGTTGGTGCAAGGCCCCGAAAGGACAGACCCAGCCGCAGAAAAAGCGCCCCAGAAAGATCGTCAGCACGACCGTCACCACCGCCCAGGCCAGCCCGGCGTAGACGGTACCGGTGGTGACCCAGATCGTCAGCGCCACCAGTGGGTCCAACTCCAAAAACCAGTTCACCGGCCAACCGGAAAGCACCCACCACCCGTCCCCCAGGCGGGTCACCACGCACAGCCAGACAAAGAGCACCAAAAAGAAGCTCTGGCAGATACGGCGAGTGGTAATGATGTTCACGGCAAAAGGCCCTCTCGCTCAGGTTCAGGCGCTGATGATGAGCGGCGCCAGGCGCTCCACGTCGGTGGTGCCCACGCCGGCAGCGGCAGCTTTTTCGATGTGGGGCAGGCTGCCCAACGGCCGCTCCAACAGACCTGCGCCCCACGTGTCCACGGCCACTTGATCGGTACCGGCCACAACGGTGTGGGTGGCTTTCAAGTCCGAAAAGCTGCCACCGGTGGGACCGTTGCTGACCATGGTGGTGGTGCCGTCCAGTATCACCAGCGTGGGGCGCACCAGCAGGGCCAGCTCGGTGATGATGGTGTGGATGTCCTGGTGAAAGATGTTGCGGCGTCCCCCCAGCAGGCCGTACCAGTTTTTCATGGTCATGGAGGCCCCGCTACGATGGTGATCCTTGACCGGCGCCAGGCCGATCAGCCGGTCGGCCCGCTCCAGTGGCCCCGTCAGTACCGACCAACGTTCGATCAGGCGCCCACCCGCCAAAGAGACCGGCGTGAAGAGGTCGGCGGACGGCAGCACCACCTGCGCCCCCGCCGCACGGGCCGCATCGGCAATGCCGCTCAGGGCGAAAGCTGTAACGGGATCGTTGATGGGGTTGTCGGTCACCACCACCGCCCCGGCCCCAGCCGCGAAACAGAGTTCGGCCACGGCCCGCACCATCTCGGGATGGGTGGTGGCCGAGAGGCTGGCCGGGGTGGCGAAGGCGGCGTTGACCTTCAGAACCACGCGATCTCCCGGGCGCACGAAACGCGCCATGCCGCCCAGGGCCTCGATTACGGCCGGTACGGTTCGGGCACGCTCGGCACCCTGGGCTACGGCCAGCGCGGGACCGTTATCGTCGATGTCAAAAGCGGGCAACCTGCCGGCGGCCATCTGGCGGTCTTGCGGTTGGGGGCCGGTGGGATCATGAAAGCGCCACCCGGTCACACCGGCGGCGGCGGCCAGCAGACTGGCCTTGACCAAGCGCCGCACAAACTGGCGCCGCGATTGGTCTGGGCCGGTTGTCATGGTGACACCTCCAGGGCGGCCAGATGCGCTTTTAAGCGGCGGCCGAGGGTGAACGCCCGGGTCAACTCCTCGCCCATGTGGATGCCGGCCAAAAAGGGGCCTTCGCTGAAAATCACTTCCACGGCATCCATGATTTCGATCAGTTGCAATCCGTCGCCTTGGACGCCGATCTCGTCTTCACCGATTTCACGACCGCCGAACTGACGTAAAAAATCGCCGTAAGCCGCCGCCAGACGCCGTGCCGCCTCGGGATCGGCACGCCGGCTGACAAAGGCGGTCAGGGTAGACTCGTCCGATTGGTAACGAACCGTGTAAATATCGTCCAGCTGGTCAAATCCGAAAGCGTCGCTGGCCAGGCGCACCATGGAGTCGACGACCAGCCCTTGCTGGGGAAAATAACGTTTCGGGTCCGGCGTTGTGGCAACGTCGCCGGCGTTGTGGCGCGTCAGCAAGATTTTGGCCATGGCTTCCATGGCGGCGTGCATGGCGTCATCGGTGGTGGTGGCGATCATCTCCACATAATCGGCGCCGCTGATGAAAAAGAGGGCGTTTGCCGTGCGGTAGGCGTGCTGCGCCAGCGTAACGGGAATGGTGTCGGGGCGGCGCTGGGCGCTAAACACCGCGAAAGCGTTTTCAGGGCTGCCCATGGCGTACACGAAGATTTCGACCCAGGCATCCGGTGCGCTGCTCAGATGAAACCGCTGACTGGTAAGACCGGTCACGCCGGCCGAGAGGTAGAGCTCGGCCTTGCCGTTGATCTTGTCAGAGAGGGTTTCGGGGGTGAAGTGCTCGGCGGGCGACATCACCGCGATCCCGGCCGGCAGCGTCGTCATCAATGGGGCGGCCTTCGCTGTGGCGGCCTGGAAGGTGTGCGCGGAGACGATTTGCTGATTGACGACGGCCGGATTGTCCGTGCGCTGGGTGGCGATCAGGTAGACGCTGATCAGTGCCAAGACAAAAAGGATGGCAAGGCTGGTCGCCTGTTCGGCCCGGGAAGGGCGGTTGGATGTGGCGCTCACCGGGAACTCCTGTAAAACTGGGACCCGCTGTCAAAAAACGCATCGGTGGTAAAGATCCCGCCCTGAAGCGCGCCCAGGGCGGGACCAATGGTAGCAAGCGGGGCCGAATCGGCCCCAACTGGTGTCAAGCTTACCCCATCATGCCTTGTTTAATATTGTCGTAAAGCGTCTTGATCTTCTCAATCAATTCATCATACTCGGCCTTGGTCGCAACCCAGGCCTCGCCACTGGCATCCTGCAGCGCGGCCAGCTTTTCGGCGGCGGCATCTTTCAGGGTGCCCAGCTCCTCCATCTGGCCGCTCAAGGCCGCCTTGGCGGCATCGTCCATCTCTGCGGCCTTGGCGCTTAACTCTTCGAATTTGGCGTCAAAATCCCCCAGCTGGGTCTTAGCCTCAGCCATGAAGGCGTCGATTTTCTCTTGGGACCAATCCATGGCGGCCGCAGTGCCCTCCTTGACAGCGTCCGTGGCCTCTTTGGCAATATCACCGGCTTTGTCCGTGGCCTCTTGGACCTGTTCTTTGGCTGCCTCGGTGGTTGTCTGCTGCGCGGCTTCCTCTTTTTTGTCGCCACAGCCGTTTAGAAAAACCAACACGATGCCTAAAAGGATCAAAGTTGTCCACTTCTTGGTTTTCATCTCGTCCTCCCTATGATGTGGTTGCATGAACACTAGCCCTGCCGGAATTCATGGTCGGGTGTTACAAAAGCCGGCATGCTATACCAGCCTGTTATAATGAACATAATATCAGCGCGACTGCAAGCGCAATCCGCTCTATAGCGCCGCAAGGCACCCGCCTTCAACGCGAACGGTCGACACCGATCTTGGGACACATATCACAGGTCGGACAGCGCGAACACCAGGGCGATATGGGCCGGCAGAGCACCTGCCCGAAGGCCACCAGCAGCTCGTTGTAGCGGATCCAGTGTTTGGGCGGCAGCCGCTCACGCAGGGCGAACTCGGTCTGTTCGGGCGTTTTAGTGCTGACGTAACCGATGCGGTTGCTGATGCGGTGCACGTGCGTGTCGACACAGATGGCCTCCTTTTTAAACGCCTCCACCAAAACCAGGTTGGCGGTCTTGCGCCCTACCCCCGGCAACGCCAGAAGCGGCGTCATCTGGTCGGGCACCCGCCCTTGGTACTGCTCCAGAAGAATACGGCTGATCTGGCGCAGCTGGCGGGCCTTTGTGGGGTAGAAGCCCACCGGATAGATCAGCTCGGCGATTTTCTCTCGGCTCAAGGCGAGCATGGCTTGGGGGGTGCGCGCCCGGGAGAGTAGGCGCCGGGAGGCTTGGGCGGTTACTTCGTCCTTGGTACGCAGGGAGAGCACGGTGGAAACCAGCACCTCAAAGGGGCTGGCACCCCGTTGGGCCGCCAGGGTGATGATCGGCGCCCGCCATTTGGGGTAGTGGCGTGCCAGCGTAGCCACGAAACGGTCGATGTCAAAGGTGCTTGTGGCCCTTGAGGTATCGGTTTGGGTGGGGTCGGTCCCTTGCCGGCGGTGGTCATTTTTCAAACCAGCCCCTTTCGGATAGTTGGTCGACTGAAAAGCCGCAAAAGTGTTGCCGCCAACGAATTCCTCTTGACTTTGAAATCAAAATATTTCATAAGAGAATTAAATTTTGAACGTCATTCATTTAATTATTCCGCATCCATCCGGAAATGGTGGGTTATGCTTTGAACGATGCTGAGGTTTTTTGGAGATCGCAAGCGGTAACTGGGCCGCGATGGCGGGTCTGCCAAACACCTGAGCGCCGCCAGGGGTTGTTAACCGCCGTGGATGGGTTCCTGCGGAAAGCGGCGCGTCGCCTTCAGCCTGCTATCCATACCAAACGCGGCCAGGGCGACGCAATCTTGTTTTACGTGGCCATTTCGGTCGCAGCAACAGGTCCAAAGAGAAACGCCTTTGGGTGCAGCAAAAGGATATCGCACTCAGGGCGGCCTTGATTCCAGCGCTGATATCAGCTAAAAGAAGCGTTTTTAAGTGTCAAACAGGGAAGCAACCATGCAAACCGTATCCCTCGCCAATGCCAAGGCGCGCAGGGCGCTGCGACCCGAAACCCGACGTGAGTATGCCCCGCTGCTTTGCGTGAATACCATCGGACGACCGAACTGAATCCATGACAACGCTTACTGTTTCGGACCTGACCCTCACATTTGGCGGCTTGAAAGCCCTTTCCGAGGTGAGCCTCACCGTCGATCCCGGGCAGATCACCTCCATCATCGGTCCCAACGGCGCCGGAAAAACCAGCCTGCTCAACTGCATTTCTGGCTTTTACCACCCCACCGCGGGCGAAATCGTTTTCGGTGATCACAACCTGAACAAGGCCACCCCTCACCAGGTATCGAGCCTGGGGGTGGCCCGCGCCTTTCAGAACATCGAACTGTTTTCCGGCATGAGCGTGCTCGACAACCTTATGCTGGCGCGGCACCAGAACCTCGATTACAATTTTCTCCAAGCCCTGATCTACGTCGGCAAAACCTCGCGCGTGGAGGCCCAGAATCGGGCCTATGTGGAGGATGTGATCGATTTCATGGAGCTGGAGCCCTACCGCAAAAACATGGTGGGCTCCCTGGCCTACGGCATCCAGAAACGGGTCGAAGTGGCCCGCGCCCTGACACTGGGCCCCAAGCTGCTGCTGCTCGATGAACCCATGGCGGGCATGAATGTGGAAGAGAAAGAGGATATGGTCCGCTTCATCATGGATATCAAAAAGGAGCGCCACATCACCGTCGTTCTGGTCGAGCACGATCTGGGGGTGGTAATGGATATCTCCGACAAGGTGTTTGTATTCGATTTCGGTGAACTGATCGGTTTCGGCACACCCCAAACAGTGGCTAAGAACCCCAAGGTTATCGAAGCATACATCGGAGAAGAATAGTCATTTGGAAAATAAAGACCATTTAATTAAATTTACCATTCCGCAATTGTTGCGCTGGCGGGTTAAGGAGTCACCGCATAAGGTTGCCCTGCGAGAAAAGGATTTCGGGTGCTGGAACAACATTACCTGGCAGGCGTACTATGATTTTGTTGCCCAAACAGCATTGGGGCTGGAAAAAATCGGTCTTAAAAAAGATGACAAACTGGCCCTGATTTGTGACAACATACCCGAGATGTTGATTGTTTCAATAGGCACCCACGCCATCGGGGCGCTTTCCCTCGGTATATATCAATCCACCCTGCCCGACGAAATTTCTCAGATTCTTAATTCTCTGGAAGTCAGCGCCGTTTTTTGCGACGATCAGGAGCAAGTGGACAAGCTGGTGGAGGTTCGCGACCGGGTTCCCGGGGTTAAAAAAGTAATATACGAAGATCCCCGGGGGATGCGCGGTTATCGCGACGATGACTGGTTTATATTGGTTGACGATCTCTACGCACTGGGCGCGGCGCAATTAAAAGAACACCCGCAGCGTTTTGAGGCTCTCGTGGATGCCGGCGGGCCGGATGATGCCTGCCACCTTTGCCTCACTTCCGGAACCACGGGGCTGCCCAAGGGGACCATATTAAGTCATCGCAACTATATCAATATGGGAATTCAGCTCACCAAGGTCGATCCCCTTGAAGAGAGTGATGAGTATGTCTCTTTTCTACCCTTTGCCTGGATCGGTGAGCAAATGAACTCTTTCGGTGTCGCAATGGCCACCGGGATTACGATCAACTTTCCCGAATCCGTGGAAACCGCCATGGCGGATTTAAAGGAGATTGGGCCCCATTTCATGTTCGGGGCACCCCGTATTTATGAGACCATTCGTTCCAACATCTGGCTGAAAATCGATGAATCGTATTGGCTGAACCGTCTTTTTTACAATTATTTTATCAAAATCGGTGAAAGAGCGGCCAGGTATCGGATGTCCGGTCAAAAAATGCCATTGTGGTTACGGTTTCAAGCCTGGCTGGGAAGTACATTGGTTTTTTCACCGCTGATCAATCAGATCGGGTTGCTGCGATTGCGGCGCGCCTATACCGGCGGTGCTGCCTTGGGGCCGGATCTGTTCACCTTTTACCAGGCTTTGGGGGTAAACCTGAAACAGATTTATGGGCAGACCGAAATTGTGGGTATTGCCTATATGCATCGCGACGGCGATGTGCGTCCGGACACGGTGGGTAAACCGCTGCCTGAAACCGAGTGCAAGATCTCCGAAGAGGGCGAGATCCTCTCGCGCTCACCTTCTGTAACCCGGGGGTACTACAAACAACCCGAAAAGACCGCCGAACTGCTTGAAGGCGGCTGGCTGCACTCCGGTGATGCCGGCTATATCGATGAAAACGGCCACCTGGTGGTGATCGACCGCCTGGCCGACGTCATGCACAACCGCAAAGATGAGATGTTCAGCCCCCAGTTTCTCGAAAACAAACTCAAATTCAGTCCCTACGTTAAAGAGGTGATCATCTTCGGCAACCAGCAGGATTTCATCGCCGCACTGATCAATATCGATCCGGTGGTGGTGGGCAAGTGGGCCGAAGATCGCGGCCTCTCCTACACCACCTATATGGACCTGTCGCAAAAACCGGAAGTGGCCGACCTGGTGTATCGGGAGATCACTCAATACAATCAAAACGTGGAGCAGGAACACTTTAAAGTTCACCGCTTTGCGATTTTATACAAAATGCTCGATGTCGATGACGGTGAATTGACTAAAACCGGCAAACTGCGGCGCAAGTTTTTGCTGGAAAAGTATCAACCCCTCTACGATGGGCTCTACGACAAAAGCGTGACCGCAAAAGAGGTGGAGGCCTTTTTCCAGTACCAGGACGGCCAAAGCACAACGGTAAAAACACTCTTGAAATTCTATACGATGGAAGAGCCTTCATGACCTATTTTTTTCAGCTGGTGGTCAGTGGAATCGTAACGGGATCGATTTACGCCCTTTCGGCCTTGGGATTTGTGTTGATCTACAAGTCCAGCCGCGTGCTCAACATCGCCCACGGCCAGATCATCGCCGCCGGCGCCTTTATCACTTACGCATTCACCGTTTGGGTAGGGGTTCCGATCTACATCTCCTTTTTCTTGAGCCTGATCATCACCTTTTTCCTGGCCATGGGGGTGGAGCGCGTCTTTTTGCGACGGTTGATCGGCGAACCCATCATATCGGTGATCATGGTGACCATCGGCCTGCTGTCGATTATCGACGGCCTCATCTACCTGACGCCCTTCGGCACGGAGAACTTCTCTTTTCCCGAATTTCTGCCCACTCAGCCCATCTCCTTTTTCGGGGTCTCCATCTCCTGGACGCAACTGGTGGGGGTGATCATCACGGCCATTCTAATCGGTGGCTTCTCCTGGTTTTTCACCAAATCGACGCTGGGCATCTCCATGCGCGCCGTTTCCGACGATCAGCTAGCCTCCATGTCGGTGGGCATCTCCATTCCACGCGTTTTCGGCCTGGCCTGGGCCACAGCCGGTTTTAGCGCCGCGGCGGCAGGGGCCATCATCGGCAACATCACCGGCCTCAATTTCGAAACCCTGCACGCTTACGGCATCGCCGTCTTTCCAGTGGTGATTTTGGGCGGGCTCGACTCCATCATCGGCGCCGTAGTGGCTGGCATCATCATGGGGCTCATCCAGCAATTTGCCGCCGGCTACCTGGACGGCAACTGGGGCTTAAACGGCACGGCCAATTTGTTGCCCTATATCATCTTACTGATCATTTTGCTGTTCAAGCCCCACGGCCTGTTCGGCACGCATGAAATAGAGCGAGTGTAGCGCATGGCAACCAATCGCTGGCTGGCAACCGGTAACTTTTTTACCTCCTACAAGGACGAGCAGCGTATTTTCCTGACGCACCTCGACCGTTTGATATTCTGCGGCTTTCTGGCGGTGCTCTTTGCCTGGCCGCTCTTTTTCAGCCTCAGCGACCGTAATATGCTGGTCATCGACAACACCCTGATCGCCATCGTGGCCATTTTAGGATTGAACCTGCTGACCGGATTCGCCGGGCTGATCTCCATCGGCCACGCCGCCTTCGTGGGTGTGGGCGCCTACACCATCGCCTCGTTCTCGCAACTGCTGGGTGACCGCCACGTTGTGCTGACCCATGCCTGGCCGCTGATGATTCTGGTCGCCGGTGGAGTGGGGGCGACGTTCGGCGCTTTCGTGGGGCTGCCGGCCTTTCGCCTCAAACATCTCTACCTGGCCATCGCCACCTTGTCGTTTCAGATGATCTTCCAGTGGGTCATCAATTTCATGACCTTCTTCAACCAGGGGCAGACGATCTTTATCGGCCGCGCGTTCTGGTTGACCGGCAGGGTTTCAAGAGATCAGCACTACATCTTCTGGTACTATGTAATTCTGATCGTCGTGGTGGTGAGCGGTTTGGGGGTTCGCAACCTACTGCGCACCCGCTACGGCCGCTGCCTGGCCGCGGTGAGAGACAACGACCGCGCCGCCGACGCCATGGGCATGTCCCCGGGGTTGACCAAAGTCTACGCCTTCGCCCTGGCGGGATTTCTGGCCGGAGTGGCTGGAGCGCTGCATGCTTATCTTTATCGAGGCGTCGGGTTCGAGTCCTTTACGCTTCACCACTCCATCTCCTATCTGGCCATGGCCATTGTGGGTGGTTTGGGAACCTTGACCGGCAGCTTTTTCGGCCCAACCGCGATTCAGTTGCTCGACCTGCAAGTGGAACACCTGTCGGAATTCGTGGGCGCGTTGCTGCCGGGGATGATGAACCTCTCCACCGCCCTGCGGCCATTGACCTTCGGCTTGGTGATTGTGCTCTTTTTGATGTTCGAACCCAGGGGGATTGCCAACTGGTGGCGGATCATAAAGTCCTATTTCAAACTGTGGCCGTTTCGGTACTGACGCCACCGTAACCCTATTTTTTCGGCCTTTGAGTCATCTGGTGCC
Source organism: uncultured delta proteobacterium (assembly GCA_963783425.1). GTDB lineage: Bacteria > Desulfobacterota > Desulfobacteria > Desulfobacterales > QNYZ01 > CAWANO01. Next base: position 936,685 of record CAWANO010000010.1, on the reverse strand, counting down.
GGCTGCGCGAAATTGAAGCACGCGTTCGCGCTCATGCTTGTCACTTAAACAGGATCAACAAGGAGGTAGCACATGAAGGTAAACAAAGCGTTTTTCATCCGGACTGGTTTGGTTTTACTGCTGCTCATTGCCTTCGGCGCCCAGGCCCAGGCGGGTAACAACCACAAGCTGGGATTGTCCCTGGCCATCACCGGCCCCACATCCGATGCCGGCAACCCCTACGCCAAGGGCGTTGAGGACTACATCAAGTACGTCAACGAAGAGAAGTTGCTCGGCGAGGATACGGTGGAGTGCTTCATCCGTGACGATCAGTACAAAACCGATATCACCAAACGTAATTTCGAAGATTATATCGATGAGGGCATCGTACTTTACCTCAACTACTCCACCGGTAGCACCCTGGGTCTGAAACGGGATTTCGAGGAAGTCAAGATTGCGACCATCCCGGCCTCGTTTCACAAGGGAAACCTCGATGACGCCAATTACATTTTTCTGCCCATCGCCTCCTACTCCAACCAGGTGGTGACGCTCTCCGAGTATGTGGTCGCCAACCACAAGGGCGACACCCCTAAGGTCGCCATGTTCATCCACCCCTCGGCCTTTGGTCGCGGGCCAGTGGAAGACACCCAGAAAGCCGTCGAGGCCGGGCTGAAGATGGAGATCGTCGAAGTGGTCGAGCACGGTACCGATCTGGACAACACCGCCACCTTGCAGCGCCTGCTAAGCAAAAATGTACAGTATGTCATCTGCCACACCGTTCAGTCGCCTGTGGCTACGCTGATCAAGGATGCCCAGCGCCTGGGCATTGCCGCCACCACCTTTGGCGAAGCGGGCAAGATCACCTTTTTGGGCGCCCACTACACCGGCGGTAATGACCTGATCGCCCTGGCTGGTTCGGCGGCCGAGAACTTCTACTGGACCACCTCCTACCCCTGACCTCGGAAAAGGGCCCCAGGACCGATTGCCAGCTGGCCCTGGCCAAACAATACGGCCGTGACGAAAAACCGCCAACTCGCACAACTACACCAACGGCATGATGGTCGCCCAGGTGGCCGTGGAGGCCATCCGGCGGGTTAAGCGGCGGGCAAAGAGATCAACCGCGACAACCTTTACCAGGAACTGTTGGCCATGAACGGCGACAATGCCTATTACCCCATTAACAACCGTCGGTCCGGTCACCTACTCCAAAGACGATAAGGAGGGGCGTCGATCGCGCTGCAGATCTATCGCGTGGAAGGCGGCGTGTTGCAGGCCGTGGGGGATCCCTTTGTGTCTGAGTTTATGAAAAGATCCAATAATCGGAATTTGGCATTTCGATAAAAAATACCACCGGCATGGGTGGGAAACACCACCCATGCCCAACCCCAATGAAAATCATGGCAAACCCGACAACCAACGGATATTTACTTGAAGTCAACAATATCGAAGTGGTCTACAACGATATCATCCAGGTGCTGCGCGGGGTCAGCCTGAACGTGGACCCGAGGGAGGCATTGTGGCGCTTTTGGGCACCAATGGCGCCGGCAAAACCACTACCCTGCGGGCCATCAGCGGCCTTCTGAAACCGGAAAACGGCTTTATCCGTGATGGCTATATCAAGTTTGACGGGCGACGATATCACCAACGAGCTGGGTACCGAGGTGGTGAAGCATAGGCGCCGTGATGGTGCCCGAAGGCCGGCGGGTGTTCAAACACCTGACCGTGGACGAAAATATCCGCGTGGGCTCCATCACCCGCAAGGACGGCTCCAAAGCATCCGCGAAGACCATGGAATGATGTACGAGCACTTTCCGCGCCTGTCCAAAGTCACCAACCGGCTGGCCGGCTATTGCTCGGGCGGCGAACAGCAGATGATCGCCATTGCGCGGGCTCTGATGGCCGCGCCCAAAATGCTGATGCTCGACGAACCCTCCCTGGGTCTGGCGCCGCTGCTGGTCAAGGAAATCTTCGAAAACGTCGTCCGCATCAACCAGGAGATGGACACCACCATCCTGGTGGTGGAGCAGAACGCCAAAATCGCCCTGGAAATTTCGGACTATGCCTACATCATGGAGTCGGGCAAAATCGTGCTGGAAGGCCCTTCCGGGAGCTGCAGAACAATCCCGATGTCAAAGAGTTCTACATGGGCATCACCCAGGGCGGCGGCCGCAAGTCGTTTCAAGGAAGTCAAATCCTACAAACGGCGCAAACGCTGGATGTAGGCACGGGAGAGCGCAGATGAAAATTTTGGTGGGCTACAACGGATCATCGGAATCTCAAGCCGCCCTAGCCCTGGCCGGCGACTATGCCAAGCAGCAGGGCGGACACGTCATGGTGGTTACTTCCACCGAAGGCGGCAAGGGCGAACGCCCTGAAGATATCGCCCAAGCCGAGGCTCACCTGGGCGACGTGAAAAAGAGGCTCAACAGCCAGGGGGTTACCACCGAAGTCTTCCAGACTGCGCGCGGCATGTCCCCCGGAGAGGACCTGGTGCGCCTGGCCACCGAACAGGCCGTGGACCTGATTGTGGTGGGCGTGGAAAAGCGCTCCCGGGCCCAGAAGCTGCTGCTCGGTTCCACGGCCCAATACGTGATTCTCAAAGCACCCTGTCCGGTGCTCAGCACCAAGTAAACCGATCCGGCCAAAAGACCGACGCCTTAACAGCGACGGCCACGAGGATAAAGATCATGGTCAGAACCGAAATATCGCTATTTTTAAAGAACCAGCCCGGCGAACTGGGCAAATTGGCCACCCTGCTGGGCGAAGCCGGAGTCAACATCGACGCCATCACCATTCAAGACGCCTCCAGCTACGTCAAAGAACTCTTCAAGGCCCGCGGCCGGTCGCTCAAGCGCATCGCCTCGGCGGCCAGCTACAACTCCATGCGCAAGGATTCGGCCGAGTTCGCCCTGCTTCGGCTGCTGCCTTCCGATGGCATGACCAACAAAGCCATCGACTTGCTCTCCCAGCATGACTACGTGTTCGACATGATGCCGGTCATCGCCGTCGAGTTGCAAAACAAACCCGGCGAACTGGCCAAAATTGCCTCCCAGTTCGGCCAGGAGGGTGTCAACATCAACTATGTCTACGGCTCGGTGGTCAGCTCTCCTGAAGTAAAATGCCTTTTCGTGTTTTGCCCCGAGGACATCGACCAGGCCGCCCAGATCTTTAAAAAACGCTGATCATCGGCGAGCTCTGTTTTTTTGCACCCATCCCGCGGCGTACCGCGGCCGCGCCGTTTGGTCACCCCCTCGTGCAAACACCCCTTGACGACACCCCGGCTTTTCCCTAAAAGCTTGCCAGGAAGTGAATCGCCGCTGGCGATTACGATCATCGCCAGGACATGCAAAAGGGGGAATCCCCATGAATATTCGCGAATCGGCCGCGCAAGCCCGCAGCGCGGCCATCGAGCTGGCCGCCACCGCCGGTGAGGTCAAAAACCGCGCTTTGGCCCAAATCGCCGACGCCCTCAGAAAAAATGCCGCGGCCATCGTGGCGGCCAACCGCCAGGACCTTGAACGCGCCCAGGCCCAAAACCTGGCCCCGCCGCTGCTGAAACGTCTGCGCTTTGACGAGGCTAAAATCGCCGAAAGCTGCACGGGCCTGCAAAGCCTGATGGCGCTGCCCGATCCGGTGGGCCAGACCCTGGCGGCCACCGAACTGGATGACGGCCTCGAGCTCTACAAGCTGAGCTGCCCCATCGGGATCATCGGCGTGATATTCGAATCGCGTCCGGATGCCCTGGTGCAAATCTCGGCCTTGTGTCTGAAAAGCGGCAACGCCGTGTTGCTCAAAGGGGGGCACGAAGCCGCCCAGACCAACCGCATCCTGGCCCGGCTGATCAAGGATACCGGTGAAAGGAGCGGCGTGGCCAACGGATGGCTCGCCCTCATGCAAAGCCGCGCCGATGTTACCGAGATGCTGGCCCTGGAGAGTGACATCGACCTGATCATTCCCCGCGGCAGCAATGCCTTTGTGCGTTACATCATGGAAAACACCGCCATCCCGGTCCTCGGCCACGCCGACGGTATCTGTCACCTCTACATCGACCGGGCCGCAGACCTGGAAATGGCCGTGGCCTTGGCCGTCGACAGCAAGTGCCAATACGTGGCCGTTTGCAACGCCGTGGAAACGATCCTCGTCCATGCCGCGCTGGCCGACACCGTACTGCCGCCCCTGCAGCAGGCCTTGGCAGCCAAGGGTGTGGAGATCCGGGGTTGTGAAAAGACCCGCCGCCACATTGATGTTCTCCCCGCCGACGAGTCCGACTGGCGCAGCGAGTACCTGGATTACATCGTCTCCATTCGGGTGGTGGAAACGCTCGAGGCGGCCACAACCCACATCAATCGCTACGGCTCCGGACACACCGATGTGATCGTCACCGCCGACCGGCACAGGGCCCGGCGGTTTTTAGGCCGTATCGATTCGGCCTGCGCCTTTTGGAACTGCAGCAGCCGCTTCAGCGACGGCTTTCGCTTCGGGCTGGGCGCCGAGGTGGGCATCAGCACCAGCAAGATCCACGCCCGTGGTCCGGTGGGGCTGGAGGGGCTGACCATCTACCAATGGCGGCTGATGGGCAAGGGCCACCAGGTGGGCGACTACACTGGCCCCCAGGCGCGCCCCTTCGTCCATCGCCGCTTGTCAAAAACCTACCCGTACTAGTGCAGAAGAGATCATACCCTTGGAAGACCTTACCCGCGGCAAACGGATTGTCGTCAAAGTCGGCAGCAACGTGCTCACCGCCCGCAGGGGCCTCAACACGGCGGTCATCGACGCCCTGACGCGCCAAATCTGTCACCTGATTGACGACGGCCGCCAGGTGCTGCTGGTCTCGTCGGGCGCCATGGCCGCCGGCATGAAGACCCTGCAACTCGATCGGCGGCCCGAATCGATCCCCAACCGTCAGGCTATCGCCGCCGTGGGCCAAAGCGGCCTGATGCACACCTATGAGCAGGAGTTTGCCCGTTACGGCAAGCATGTCGCCCAGATCTTGCTCACCGCGGAGGATTTGAACATCCGCAAGCGTTACCTAAACGCCCGCAATGCCCTCAACACGCTACTCTCCTGGCGGGTGGTTCCGATCATCAATGAAAACGACACCATCATGGTCGAAGAGATCAAGTTGGGCGACAACGACAACCTCTCGGCCATGATCGCCCTGCTCATGGACGCCGATGCGCTGATCAACCTGACCGATATCGGCGGGCTTTTCACCAAAGACCCGCGCACCGAGCCCGACGCGGTGCTCATCCCGGAAGTCGCCGCCATCGGAAAACGCATTGAATCCTACGCCGGAGGGATCGCCGGAGCCCTGGGTACCGGCGGCATGCAAAGCAAAATCCGCGCCGCCAAAAAATTGACCGGCGCCGGCGTGCCCATGGTGATCGCCCAGGGCGACAAAACCGACATCTTGCTGCGCTTGATGCGCGGCGAACGCCACGGCACATACTTCGTGCCCAACACCCGCAAGCTCAACCGCCGCAAGTGCTGGATCGCCTACACCCTCAAACCCAGGGGGGCTTTAAGCCTTGATGAGGGCGCCGTTCGAGCCATCGTTAAAAAGGGAAAGAGCTTGCTTCCCAGCGGTATCGTAGCGGTGGAGGGAAATTTCAGCCATGGCGCGGCCGTGGTGTTTAAAGATCGCGCCGGCCGTGAACTGGGCGTCGGCCTGATCAACTACAACGCCGCTGAAACGCGGGCCATCATGGGGCTGCAAACCTCTCAAATCGCCGGCCGTCTGGGAGCAAAGCCCTACGACGAGGTGATCCATCGCAATAATCTGGTCATTACCGCTGGGATAAACGGCGGTTGATATGGCCAGCTCGCTGTCGAGGGGTGGCAACCATTGCCCCGGGCTTGCCTCCGGCTGTGACCAGCCAATTTTCCCATCTCATTCGCGTTTCATCAGCCGGCCTCGCTGGGCATGACGCTTTTGCCCGGAGAGTTCCGTTTTGCGCAATCGGATCGATAAGGGCGTCACTTCCACCAGCTCGTCTTCACGGATAAAACTGATGGCCGCCTCCAGGGTCATGGGCTTGACCGGTGAGAGCATCACATTGTCATCTTTACCTGCCGCGCGCATATTGGTGAGTTTTTTCTCTTTGCAGGGATTTACGGTAATGTCTTGACCCCGGTTGTGTTCGCCGACGATCATCCCTTCATACACCGGCGCGCCGGGTGTCAGGAACAGACGGCCGCGCGGCTCCAGGTTAAAGAGCGCATAGGCGACACAGTGACCGGAGCGGTCCGACACGATCGATCCGGTGAAACGGCTGGGACAATCACCCCGGAAGGCTTCGTAACCGTCAACTAGGGCGTGCATAATGCCGGTGCCCCGGGTGTCTGTGAGAAATTCATCCCGGTAACCGATGAGGGTACGGGTGGGTATGGAAAAATTCATGCGCGCCCGGCCCTTGCCATTATTGGTCAAAGTCAGCATCTTGCCCTTGCGCAAAGCCAGTTTTTCGGTGACAACGCCTAAAAAACGCTCTTCGCAATCCACCCAAAGCCGCTCGACAGGTTCCAGTCGAACACCATTCTCGTAACGGTACAACACCTCCGGACGCCCCACGCAAAACTCAAATCCTTCCCGCCGCATGGTTTCGATGAGAATCGCCAATTGAAATTCCCCCCGGCCCTTGACCAGGGTCGTATCCCGCTCGGCGGTGGCTTCCACTTCAATGGCAACGTTAAGCAGGGTCTCTTTTTGCAGCCGCTCCCGCAGACGACTGGACTGAACGTACTTGCCCTCTTTGCCACCAAAAGGCGAGTTGTTAATGGTAAACTTCATGGCGACGGTGGGTTTGTCCACCCGAATTCTCGGTAGCACCCGCGGGGTTTGGCCGTGACAGATAGTGTCGCCGATGCGCACGTCTTCAATGCCTGCCAACACCACAATATCGCCCGGTAAAACCGTTTCCGCATCCACAAGGCCCGTCCCTTCGTGGATTTGGAGCTTGGAGACTTTTAGGGGGATGCTTCCTGCTTCACCAAGGCAGACCAGGTTGTCTTTGGAGCGGGCGGTGCCGTTAAAAATTTTGCCCACGGCCAGGCGACCCAAATAATCTGAATAGCCCAGGTCGGATACCAACATCTGAAATGGCGCATCGGGATGATAGGTGGGGGCGGGAATTTCGGCCACGATCGTATCCAGCAAGACATGTAGGTTAGTGCCCCTTTCCTCAAGGGTTCGGGTGGCAATGCCGTCGCGACCGACGGCGTAGAGCAGGGGGAAATCGAGCTGATCCTCACTGGCATCCAGGTCAATCAACAGGTCGTAGATTTCATCCAGCACCGCTTCCGGCCGGGCGTCCTGCCGATCCACCTTGTTGATCACCACAATGATTTTAAGGCCTGTTGCCAACGCCTTTTTGAGCACGAACCGGGTCTGGGGCAGCGGCCCCTCGGCCGCATCCACCAAAAGGATCGCGCCGTCGGCCATGGAAAGTGCCCGCTCCACCTCCCCGCCGAAATCGGCATGGCCGGGCGTGTCGATAATATTGATGCGGATCTTTTTCCAGACGATGGCGCAATTTTTAGCGGCGATGGTTATGCCCCGCTCGCGCTCCAGATCCATGGAGTCCATGAGCCTCTCATCCACGGCCTGGCCGGCCCGAAACAGACCGCTTTGGCGAAACAGGGCGTCCACCAAAGTGGTTTTACCGTGATCAACGTGAGAGATGATGGCAATATTTCTGAGGCTTTCATTGTGAATCAATCGGGTCATGATATGGGGCTTTTCCGGGTTTGCCAAAGCGTCGGATCGAACGAGCTGGCCTTCTCGTGGTATTTGTTTGGTGCAAAGGCGGTCAGGAAAATGACCCGCACCTGGTCGGCATCCAGCAACCGCGCGGCTGGGTAGGTCTGTTTGACGCGTTCAATGCGCTCGAGCGCCATGGCGCGAATATCTTTCAAACTGCCAAAGTTGAGACATCCCGTCGGGCAGGTTTGCACACAGGCCGGCTCAAGCCCCTGTTTAATCCGGGCATTGCACAGGTCGCATTTGGCCAGCAGGCCGTCGCCGCCGCGGCGCGGCACATCGTATGGGCAGACCCCGATGATCGCTTCGGTATTCAGGTGTTGGGTTTTTTCGGTATACAACACGGCGCCGGTTGTCTGGTCTTGAAAGATGGCGTCCGGATTGTCGGCCCACAACAGGCAGGGCGCGGACAGGCAGTGACGGCACTGATCCGGGAAAAAGAGCCAGCGGAAGGTGCCGTCGATGATCCGTTCTTGCATTCGTACCAGCTTGTAGGTGGAATATGACAGGTCAGACGGGTTTTGGAGATTCCCCACGTTTTCGGTCGCTTCGGCTGGCAGGCGGTTCCATTGCTTGCATGCGACCTGACAGCCTTTGCAGGCAACACAACGGGTCGTATCGATGAAGATGCCATAGCCCATGGTTCTACCCTTCGCTCAATTTCACAATGTTTACCATAAATGCCTTGAATTCCGGGATCTCGGCCGTCGGGTCGGTGGCCGTGGCAACCAGGATGTTGACACTCTCTTCCGTGCCGCCAACCGGCCAGCGCCAGCCGAAATGGAAGGGGATGCCTACTTGATGCACCATTTGATTGGCAATGGTCAGCGGCTTGAAACGGTGGGTAACGACGGCGGTGCATTCCAGCCGGCCACGCGAACTTTCCACGAGTACCCGTTCTCCGGCCGCGATCGTTTTGGCCGCGGCCAGTTCGTGGCTCAACTCAACGAACACCCGTGGCTGCAGTTCCAGATTCCACGGGACGATCCTGGTGATCGTGTGAAAGTGCTCGGTCACTCGGTAGGTCGTGCAGACAATCGGAAAGCGGGGGTCCGCCTTGGCCGGCAGGTCGACTTTAGGTGCGTATCGCAGCAGGGGCGGCCTGACCTGGGGGCTCAACGGATTTTCCGTAATAGGGCTTTCGAACGGTTCATAGTGCTCCGGAAACGGCCCGTCTTTGAGATTGGGGGTGAAGATCTGACCGACACCGCCAGAGAGCATGATAAACGGGTAGCGCCCCTTTTCATTGAGGCTGCCGTCCGGATGCATCAGCGGCATTCCGCCGCCGTCGATGATGTCGCCGGCCCATTTTCCGCCGACGAACCTGCCGCCCTTAATGTCGCCTTCGAACCGAACGACCCAGCGCCTCTCATCCCAGGGCTGCCCTATGGGATCGACGGCGGCGCGGTTGTAGATAATCCGCCGATTGAGGGGCCAGGACCAGGCAAAATCGGGGTAGCTGCCGATCTTGCCGGGCGCGTCGCTCTGTCCCTGTCGCGCGGATTGATTGCCCGCTTCGGTGTAGCTGTTGCAGTAGAGCCAGTTCCCACTGGAGGTGCTGCCATCGTCCCGCAGGTAGGCAAAACTGGGCACCAGCGTGCCTTTTTTATAGGTCGTGCCGTCAATGGTTACGTCTTCGACAAAGGTGCCGTTGATCATTTTGGCCACTTTGTGGGGATCGAATTCGCCCTTGGTGGTGTAGTCCCATTTAAGATGGCGGATCGGTTCGGAAAATGTGCCGCCGCGCGCATAGCGTGTTTTTAGTTTACGGCCCAACTCGATCAAGATTTGACCGTCGGATTTGCTCTGGCCCAGCGACGCCGGCCCGGCATGGCGCCACTGCATCCAACGGCCGCTGTTGGTGGTGCTGCCCTCTTTTTCTACCGAGGTACATGCCGGCAGGCTGAACACCTCGGTTTTTATCTTTTCGGGCAGCATGCCCGGACCGTGCCAGAAGGCACTCGTTTCGGTATCGAATGCGTTGACGTGGACCATCCAGTCCAGGCGCGTCAGGCACTCGCGAATAATGCTGACATTGCCGCACGAGGCCGCCGGGTTCATCCCCCAGGCAAAAAAGCCATTGATGTCACCGTGCCACATGGCATAAAAAAGCTTCCACCATGAGTAACTGCGGTCGTCGTCGCATTTGGGCATCCACGGGTACCCGAAGTCATTTTCGGGCGTTGCCGCGTCTCCGAACATCGATTTTAGAAAACTCACCGAATATTTGGGAAAGTTGTTCCACCAGTTGGTGGCGCGCGGCTCATTGCTCACGGGGGTATGGTTGCGATTGTAGGTTGATAGATTGTGGTCGGACTCCCGCGGTATGCCCAGATAGCCGGGCCAGTTCCCGAACAAAAGGGCGTGATCGGTGGATCCCTGCACGTTGTTATGTCCGCGCAGCGCATTGATCCCACCGCCGGCAAGGCCCATGTTACCCAAAAGCAGCTGGATGATGCTCATGGCCCGGATATTCTGAACGCCGGTCGTATGCTGGGTCCAGCCCATGGCATATAAGACCGTACCGGCCCGGGAGACCTCACCGGTTGCGGCAAATCTCTCATACACCGTCAGCAGATCTTCTTCAGCGGTTCCGGTGATTTTGGAAACCGTTTTTAAATCGTAGCGGGCATAGTGCGTTTTAAGCAGTTGGTACACGCACCGCGGATGGACCAGCGTGGGGTCGCGCCGGGGCAGCCCCTCGGCATCGGTTTCAAACGCCCACTTAGCGGTGTCGTAGCGCTCCGTAACAGGATCGAACCCGGTAAAAAGGCCCTCTTCGAAGCCGAACTGCGCGTTAACGATAAAAGATGCATTTGTGTAGTGGGTAACATACGATTGCTGGCAGTGGTCATTTTCCAATATGTATCTGATCATGCCACCCAGAAAGGCGATGTCCGTGCCGGACCTTAACCGGGCATAGATATCGGCAACCGCTGCCGAGCGGGTAAATCGCGGATCCACACAAATCAGGGTGGCACCCTTATCCTTGGCCTGCATCACGAACCGGAACGAGATGGGATGGTTCTCGGCCGGGTTGGCGCCCATGATGAGGATACAGTCACTGTTCTTTATATCGATCCAATGGTTCGTCATGGCACCGCGACCGAACGACTCTGCCAGAGCCGCAACCGTCGAGCTGTGTCACAACCGGGCTTGGTGCTCGATATAAACCAGGCCGAGCGCTCGTAGCAGGGCTTGGTAGAGCCAGCACTCCTCGTTATTCATGACGGCACTGCCCATGGAGGCCATGTTGGTCACCCGGTTGACGGTCTTGTCGCGTTCGTTGCGGTGCATGAATCCGGCATCGCGGGTCTGTTTGATGCGGTCCGCGATTTTATCAATCGCCCATTCCCAGGAAACGGTTTCCCACTGCGTGGAATAGGGCGCGCGATACAGGGGGCGGGTCAAGCGGTTCTCATTCTCGACCAGCTGAAACAGGGCGGCACCCTTCGGGCATAAGGCGCCTCGATTGATTACACTGTTGGGGTCGCCTTCGATGTTGAGGGTACGCTGGTCTCCGTCAAGCTTGGTATGCACGATGGCCCCACAGCCAACCGAGCAGTAGGGACATATCGTTTTGGTTTCACGAGCGCTCTTGAAGCTTAATTGCTGTGCGTGGGCTGAGATCGGACGAAAATCGAATCCGATCCCGCCAACCGTCAGACCGGCAAACGCCGAACCGGTGAGTTGCAGAAACCGCCTGCGTGTTAGCCCCATGGAATTTCCTTTCCTTGCAGTGATTGGTGGTCGCGCGTCAGCTTGTAATCATCCACGGCTTTTTGCGTAACCAAAAAACCAAAGCGAAAAAAATGAGGGCCATCGCACTACCGAGATGGAGAAAAACCAAGGCCATCAGTCCTGTCAAAGGCAGGTCAACGAAAGCGAGGTTTTTAATCGCTGACAACAGGCCGGAAATGAGCACAAGGCCGAGTAAGGCACCCCTCACAACACCAGGCGCGGATATCTTTATACGTTTATCGCTACGCTGGCTGTAAAGAAAGATGTAGTAAGATGATATTGTCAGAAGCAGCGCTCCGGAAAGGTAGTGAACATACATATTGATAAAAAAATTACCCGACCATCCAAATCCGGGTATATCCGCCACGAAAAATCGGCCCCACATGGGCATATTGCCGATCCCGGTGAACAGGGATACCGCTATCGCCAACCGATAGGCCCATCGCACATAAATATCGAAACGATCGTTTGGCATGGTCAACGCTCCTCTCCGCCGGATTGGTCACGGGAACGTTTCACCCTGACGGAAGCGATGACCGCTCCGATAACCGGTCCGGCCACCAGCGCCAGACCAATACGATTAATTGCCGCCATGGGATCGGAAACGGTTTTCAAATGCGGCTCTCCAGTCCCAGTTACGATGGACTGATTGAGCACATCGAAGGGAACCGGCGAGACATAAATCGTGTTGGTACCGCCACTCTCGTTTTCTCCATAAATGAAACCGTCGATCTCATTTACGAGTGCATTCGCCCTTTGTATCATCTCTTTTCTATAGCCGATGGTCTGTACCTCTTTGGGACAGGCCTCGATACAAGCGGGTAATTCTCCCAGCGCCACTCTGTCGTAACAGCGGTCGCACTTGAACATCACCCCGTTGCCTGCAAAGTTCGGCAGCAGGTTCAGATATGATCCCACACCGGATTGTCGTTCGGGGATTAGCCATGGGCAGACGGCCTTGCACTTGCCGCCCCCCATGCACAGGTCGGGATGAATTCGGACGATGCCGTTGCGTTGGGTAAAAGCCACGCCAAAGGGACACAGATTAACGCACGGGGCGTTGTGGCAGTGCATACACCGCCGGGGCAAATGGATTTCAAAATCGTCACCCTTGTAGGTACCTTTGGCGGTCTGGATCATCAACCAATTGAAGGGGGTCAAACGGTTTCGGACCTCCCGTTTCTCGGGCGATGTCCAATCTTCGATGGTCACTTGGCTTTGCGGAAACTTGACCGGTATCGGTCCCTCCAAAACCGGAAATTTATGGTTGTTGATGTCACGGCAGGCCTCCACACAGGCCCCGCAAGCAATGCATTTGCGCAAATCAAAGAGCGTACACAGATCGCCGCCCCTGGAGGCCCTGGCAGTTTGAGGGATCAGCAGACCGGATGCGGCTCCCGCCCCCCCCAGCAGGCTGGTTTTTAAGAATGATCGTCTGGTTAACCCTCTTTGCATTTGGCAAATCTCCTCACGTGTGCACGTGACAATCCAGGGTTAGAGGTTCAGCGCTCAATTTCGCAGGTGACAGCGCGTACAACTGATGGGTACGCTGCTTTGCCTATTGTTTTTCCTGACATCGATGTGACAGTCGATGCATTGGGCATGCAGCGCAACCAGGAAGTGTTGCTGTCTCTCTTCCGGGCTCAGACTTGCGGCGTCTTCAAAACGCGGGAACCCTTCTTTGGTGTGGCACTGCTTACAGGGAGTGTCTGCGCGCGCATCATCCGATTCAAGCGTGTGGTGACAGCGCACACAGGCGATCCGGTACTCAACAATGTGGCTTTTATGCGCAAACTTGACCGGTCCCGAATAAATCTTGATCGGATCAATGTGGGGGAAACGATACTCGAAAATGTCCGGAAGCTTGTCACCCGCGACGGCCCCAAAGACGGCCTGCAAAGGGATCATAAGCAGGAAAAACAACCCTATTTTCCATTTTATGGCCATGATATCTTCCCTGTATTAATTTCACCGCTATTTGAAATCTATCAAAAATCGATAAAAAGAGGAAGAGATCAAAACCATGTATATCGCCGAACTGGTGGCGGAATATATAGGGTGAAGTTTTCAGTCTTATAAAGCAACTTTTTGGTTCCTCGCTAAATCATGTGGATGCCCTGTTGATCGTGATCCCACAACACAGATAGTTGAATTGGATTATGAAAGACATAGAGCTTCTTCAAATGGCCCTTGGTTTTGCACCTCCCTGGCAGGTAACAGCGGCGGAGTTTCATCCTAATAAAAAGCGTTTAGAGATTCACCTCGATTTTCCCAAAGGCAGCACGTTCACATGCTCTGACTGTGGTCAAGTGAGCCTCAAGGCCTACGACACGATCGAAATAAAATGGCGGCATCTGAATTTCTTTTAGCCTGAAGCTTATCTAACCGCCAGGATTGCAGAAATCAATTGTGGCCGAAACGGCATCCATCTTACTGAGGTTCCCCGCGCCAGGCCCGGCAGTGGCTTCACACTGTCGTTTGCAGCGATGCGGTGGTTCAATACACGCAAATCCGGCATCAATGCCGTTAGCCTTAAAGCGCTTTTGGCTCCAAACAGCTACCATAGCCTCGGGTGCCAGCTGCAAAAGCCAAGACGATGCACCACAATAAAAAGAACGAAACCAAGTGGGATATCGACCCGATTTCCGGTTTTCTCACTTGTGCTTTCTGGATAACCGAGCTATCTTTTTAAGCAGAAAAATATATCCAAAACGATGACCAAACAGGAGTTATCAAATGATGAGCGACCTCATACCGGTCATTCTTGCTGGAGGATCCGGCACGCGCCTGTGGCCATTATCACGCAAGCTTCGTCCCAAACAATTTTTGCCTTTGGTAGACGAACAAACCATGTTTCAGGCTACGCTTGCGCGCTTGACCGGTCTTTCCGGCTTGCATGGCCCTTTTGTTGTTTGCAACGAGGCGCACCGCTTCCTGGTTGCCGAGCAATTGCGTGAACTCAAACACGAGCACCAGACCATTATTCTTGAACCCACTGGCAAAGACACAGCCCCCGCCATAGCCCTGGCCGCTTTGTACGCTCAGCAGGTCGGGCTGGAAGAAGCCATGCTATTGGTTTTACCGGCAGATCATGTGATTACGAACATAAACGCCTTTCAGCAGGCTGTAAATGCCGCCACAAACCTTGCCGAGCAAGGGCGGTTGGTTACTTTTGGCATCGTGCCAAAACATGCCGAAACTGGTTATGGCTACATTCAACATGATGGTGATGGTAGCCAGGTGTTGCGTTTTGTCGAAAAGCCGGATCAGACAACGGCTGAACACTTTTTCAAAAGTGGTGAGTACCTATGGAACAGCGGTATGTTCCTTTTTCAGGCCACCAGTTTTTTATCAGCGCTTAACCAATATGCGCCTGATGTGTTAACCTGTTGCCGACAGGCAATGGCAAAACCGGCTGTGGACAATGACTTCATCCGTGTTAACAAAACCGCCTTTGAGGCCTGTTCCCCCATTTCCGTTGACTACGCCATCATGGAAAAGACGACCCAAGCGGCCGTAGTGCCGCTTGATTGCGGTTGGAGTGATGTGGGGGCCTGGAATGCGGTCTGGGATCTCGGCAAAAAAGATGCCGAGGGGAATGTATTGCGCGGTGATGTCACAGCACATCAAGCCAAACGCAATCTTGTCTACACCGAGCAACGCTTAGTTGCTCTATTAGGAGTGGATGACTTAATGGTCATTGACACAAAAGATGCCACCCTGGTTGCTCATCGTAATCACGCCCAAAACATAAAAGGGCTAGTCGGCCAATTGGAAACGCGAAAGCGCCCCGAGTTGTTGCTGCATCGCCAAGTATACCGCCCTTGGGGCAGTTACGACAGTGTTGACCAGGGAGAGCGTTTTCAAGTCAAGCGTATCGTGGTTAAGCCGGGGGCTCGGCTTTCATTGCAGAAACATCATCATCGTGCCGAGCACTGGGTTGTTGTAAAGGGCACTGCCGAGGTGCGCTGCGGAGATAAAATACTGCTCCTTACGGAAAACCAGTCCACTTATATCCCACTGGGTGAGGTCCATCAGTTGGCCAATCCCGGAAAAGTACCCTTGGAAATGATCGAGGTGCAGTCGGGCAGCTATTTAGAGGAAGACGACATAGTACGCCTCGAGGATATCTATGGGCGTGAAATTGAAGGGTGACCACCCGTATAGATAAAATTTTCCGGTAATCGATACCGAATTCGACAAGTAATCACTTCGCGTCACCATAAGGCATTATGAGCACTACACCTTTCTAATACTGCTATTGGTCGTCTGCACCATTCAAATCTATTTCGCCGCGGCACACCCTTGTGGCCTTTCTATAGCGCCGCTATGGCAATAGCATTTATTTGAGGAGCCTGGGAGTTTATCTCAAGATTGGTTTTATTACTTTCCAAGTCTATAGACCCTTTTTGAATGAACGATCCAGCTAAGGTGGCGGAGAATCCAACCTTAAGGGATTGAAATCATTACAATTACAAACGGTTACGCTTAGGCTTATTTTTCCTTGTAATATTGGTGGGTTATGCTTGGGGGTGGGCTGAAAACTTTCCAGTCTTAGCGAAATAACCGCCCGAAAGTTTTTCACAAAAAAGTGGCGGTAAAATGGGCGGCGGTTTTGCCCCTGCGGCGACAGTTAAAAACTCTACAACCTATCGGCTGGCAAGCGTCGCTATGCACACTGTAAATATGCAGCTTTCATAATTTTTATGGCTGCTCGATCAATCATGGCCGCCTTGATTGTGTTCAATGACTATCACTGATCAAATTCTTTGCGTTAGAGTTGTCTGTGGACAATATGGCCGAACAGATAGGCATGGCATAACATAACGTTTACAAAGCTGTGTAACAGATACGCTCAAAAAGAGGCCCCGGGTCAGGGTGTGGCGCCCGGCCCGGAGCAGTTAAGTTTATGGGCGGTCAGCTTACCAGTCAATCATGGTGTTACCGCTGTTGTCGGCATTGCCCGTTGTGATTTTGGTCCAGCCGGAACCGCCGTACTCCCACATTCCGGAAGCGCCGAAATCAACCGCCAGTTTGTCGCTGTAGGCTGTCAGCCACTGAGGGTTGGCGGTGGTGATCCTGGTCCAGCCCGCGCCTTTGTATAAATAGAGGCCGCTGGCTCCAAAATCCACGGCCAGCCCCCCGTCATAGGCGGCCATGGTGTTGCCACCGTTGTCGGGGTTGCCGGTGCTGATCTTGGTCCAGGCGCCGTCGTACTTCCACAGGCCGTAGGCACCGAAGTCGGCCGCCAGTATGCCGCCGTAGGATGTCAGCCAATCCACGTTGGCGGTGCTGATCTTGGTCCAACCGGCGCCGTTGTAGAAATAGAGGCCGCTTGCCCCGAAATCCACGGCCAGGCCCCCGGCATAGGCGGCCATGGTGTTGCCGCTGTTGTCGGGGCTGCCGGTGCTGATCTTGGTCCAGGCGCCGTCGTACTTCCACAGGCCGTAGGTGCCGAAGTCGACCGCCAGCTTGCCGCTGTAGGCTGTCAGCCACTGGGGGTTGGCGGTGCTAATTCTGGTCCAGCCCGCGCCTTTGTATAAATAGAGACCGCTGGTGCCGAAATCTACCGCCAGGCCGCTACTGAAAGCGGCCATAGTGTTGCCGCTGTTATCGGCATCGCCTACGGTGAGCCGAGTCCAGGCGCCGCCGTTATACTGGTATAACCCGGAAGCACCGAAGTCGCCCGTCAACTTACCGCTGTAGGCTGTTAGCCATTGGGGGTTGCCAGTGCTGAGCCTTGTCCAGCGTGCGCCGTTGTAGAAATAGAGACCGCTGGTGCCGAAATCCGCGGCCAGCTCGTCACCAAATGTCTGCAACACCGCGTTAATATTTGGGGTATCATCAGGCGCCGTCACCGTTACCGGGTCGGCGCTGGCAAAATCGGCCTTGTCATTATACCATTGACTGCTATAACCGGTGCCTGACGTGTCAAATTCAACTTTATAATCGCCCGACGGCAGGCCGGTTACCGTATAATCACCGTTACTGTCGGTGGAATCAGAACCTATGGAAACATTATTGCTGTCATACGCACGCACAGTTATACCGGCAATTCCCGCAATCCCGTCGGTCACTTGGCCGGAGATGCTCCCGGTCGCCTCAAGATCCGCATCAATATTGTCGGTAAGGCCGGGCGCCGTCACCGTTACCGGGTCGGCGCTGCTAAAATCGGCCTTGTCATTATACCATTCGCTGCTATAGCCGGTGCCTGACGTATCAAATTCTACTTTATAAACACCCGACGGCAGGCCGGTTACCGTATAGTCGCCGTTACTGTCGGTGGAACCGGAACCTATGGTAATGGAGTCGTCATTCTCGTCATACACACGCACAGTTATACCGGCGATGCCCGCGCTGCCGTCGGTCACCTGGCCCGATATGCTCCCACCATACTCAAGAACCGCATCAATGCCGGCGGTAGGGTTGGGCGCCGTCACCGTTACCGGGTCGGCGCTGGCAAAATCGGCCTTGTCATTATACCATTGACTGCTATAGCCGGTGCCTGACGTATCAAATTCTACTTTATAATCACCCGACGGCAGGCCGGTTACCGTATAGTCGCCGTTACTGTCGGTGGAACCGGAACCTATGGCAATGGTATCGTCATTCTCGTCATACACCTGCACAGTTATACCGGCGATGCCCGCAATCTCGTCGGTCACCTGGCCCGATATGCTCCCACCATGCTCAAGAACCGCATCAATGCCGGCGGTGGTGTTGGGCGCCGTTACCGCTACCTGATCGGCACTGCCAAAATCGGCCTTGTCATTATACCATTCACTGATATAGCCAGAGACTGACGCATAAAATTGGACTTTGAGATTACCCGATGGCAGGCCGGATACTGTATAGTTGCCGTTACTGTCAGTGGTAGCATCTCCTAAATATCCAGTAGTACTGCCATGCACACGCACATTTATTCCGGCAATGCCCGCGCTGCCGTCGGTCACTTGGCCGGAGATGCTCCCGCTCGGCTCAAGAACTGCATCAATGCCGGGGGTGGTGCCGGGATCTGTGACCGTTACCGGATCGGCGCTGTCAAAATCGGTTTTGTCATTATACCATTCATGAAAATAGCCGGTATTTCCAGCATAGAATTGGACTTTATAATCGCCCGACGGCAGGCCGGTTACCGTAAAATCGCCGTTTTCATCGGTAAAATCAGAGCCAACGGAAGGAAAATTATTATTACTGTCATACACACGCACTTGTACACCCTCGATACCCGCACCGCCGTCGGCGGCGGTCACCTGGCCGGAAATGGCAGCAGCATCGGCCTGAACCGGGCTGAGAACAAACAGTATTTGAACAACGACCAGAATTAACAATACACTTGTTTTTTTCATTTTCGCCCCTCCGATTCTAATGTGACCATAATGGCTTGGGATAAAAAATGACAGACTCGAAAATTCACATTTCCGACGGCTTCGTAAAAAGTTCGAGATGAAGGCTTGCGAATCCCGAGGAATGAGGCGTACTTATGGTGCGCTGCAATGACGGGGGGGGGGTAAAGCGTAACGCCGATATCGGACTTTTTCCGAAGTCGTCAAAAATGATTCTACGATGTATTCTATCTTGCCCTGCGAGGCAATCCATAATGGTATCCACAAGGCTTTCAGATGTTCTAATAACGAGACTTCTTTAACATTTCAGTCCACCCACAGTCAAGGCTGGCGAACATTTTAACTGCAGGAACAATCCTAAGAATTTCGAAAATTGAAATTTGGACCAGATGCAGGGATTGTACAAAACTGGGCGTTTTGAAAAAAGATGATAAATTTAAAGAATCGCGGGGATTTTTTAGTCTGATATCTGCAGAATAATTGAGGCAATCAATAGTCATGGAACACGGATTTTGCCCGTAGTGTGCCGATCTGTTTTCTGCATATCTAGTAAAAAGGCCAACCCATAGATATTCGGGTTGACCGCTTTTTTGTTGGGGCTCAGCAGCCTTTCCGAAAGCATCAAGCACACGTTGGCTTGGTTGTACAAACCAGGATTGAAGTGTCAAATCAAGACGAATCAACTAAAGCTCAAAAAGAGGCCCCGGGTGGGGGGTTGTAGCACCCGGCCCGGAGCCGTTAAGTTTGTGAGAGTAAGCCTACCAGTCAATCATGGTGTTGCCGCTGTTGTCTGCATTGCCCGTAGTGATCCTGGTCCAGCTGGAACCGTTGTACTCCCACATTCCGGAAGCGCCGAAATCGACCGCCAGCTTGTCGCCGTAGGCTCTCAGCCACTGGGGATTGGCGGTGCTGAGCCGGGTCCAGCCGGCGCCGTTGTAAAAATAGAGGCCGCTGGCGCCGAAATCCACGGCCAGGCCCCCGGCATAGGCGGCCATGGTGTTGCCGCTGTTGTCGGGGTTTCCGCTGCTGATTCTGGTCCAGGCGCCGTTGTACGTGTACAGGCCGTATGCGCCGAAGTCGGCCGCCAGCATGCCACCGTAGGATGTCAGCCAATCCACGTTGGCGCTGCTGATCTTGGTCCAACGCGCACCGTTGTAGAAATAGAGGCCGCTGGCGCCGAAATCCACGGCTAGGCCCCCGGCATAGGCGGCCATGGTGTTGCCGCTGTTGTCGGCATTGCCCGGGGTGAGCCGGGTCCAGGCGCTGCCGTTATACTCATATAGCCCGGAAGCGCCGAAGTCAACCGCCAGCTTGCCGCTGTAGGATGCCAGCCATTGGGGGTTGCCTGTGCTGAGTCGGGTCCAGCGCGCGCCGTTATAGAAATAGAGACCACTGGCACCGAAATCCGCCGCCAAACCACCGCCAAAAGCGGTCATCGTATTGCCGCTGTTGTCAGCATCGCCCGGGGTGAGCCGGGTCCAGGCGCCGCCGTTATACTCGTAGAATCCGGAAGCGCCAAAATCGACCACCAGCTTGCCGCTGTAGTACCCCAGCCATTGGGCGTTGCCGGTGGTGAGCCTGCTCCAGCCGCCGTCATAGCTATACAGCCCACTGGCGCCGAAATCCACGGCCAGCTCGTCACCTATTGGCTGTAATACCGCATCAATGCCGGCGGTAGTGTTGGGCACCGTGACCGGTACCAGATCGGCGGTGAGAAAACCGGCCTTGTCATCATACCATTCACTGATATAGTTAGACCCACACGCATCAAATTCGACTTTAAGATTACCCGCGGGCAGGCCGGATACCGTATAGTCGCCGTTACTGTCGGTGGTGGCATCACCTAAATAGCCAGTCACGCTGCCATGCACAAATACACATATACCGGCAATGGGCGCACTACTCTCATCGGTCACCGTTCCGGAGATGCTCCCGCTCGGCTCGAGAACCGCATCGATGCCGGTGATAGAGCCGGGATCTGTCACCATTAAAGGATCGGCGGTTCCAAAATCGGCCTTGTCATTATACCATTCACTAAAATAGCCGGTATTTACAGCCCAGAACTTAACTATATAAGTGCCCGCATCCAAGCCGGTTATTTCATACTCGCCGTTGAGGTCAGTAGTATCATCACCTAAAGCAGGAAACTCGCTACCCACTGCATAGGCACGTACCTCCACACCAGCAATTCCCACGCCGGTGTCTATGCCGCTTTCGTCGGCGGCGGTCACACGGCCGGAAATAGTAGCCGCATCGGCCTGAACCGAGCAGAGAACAAGCAGTATTTGAGCAGCGACCAGAATTAATAATATATTTGTTCTTTTCATTTTCGTCCCTCCGATTTCAAATGTGACCATCTTGTCCAAAGATGGAAAATATGAGTACTTATATTTTGCCTTACCCAGTGAGATAAACCGATATCTGATACTTGTAAGGATTTAAAGTAGTTATCCAAATATTCTGTTTAGAAACATTTCAGCCCGCCCACGGCCAGAAGCCCCGGGCCGGGGTGTAGCACCCGGCCCGGGGCCGTCAGGTTTATGGGCTGGCAGCTTACCAGTCAATGATGGTGTTGCCGCTGTTGTCGGCATCGCCCGTAGTGATTCTGGTCCAGCCGAAACCGTCGTACTCCCACATTCCGGAAGCGCCGAAATCAACCGCCAGCTTGCCGCCGTAGGCTCTCAGCCACTGGGGATTGCCGCTGCTGAGCCGGGTCCAGCCGGCGCCGTTGTGGAAATAGAGGCCGCTGGCGCCGAAATCCACGGCCAGGCCCCCGGCATAGGCGGCCATGGTGTTGCCGCTGTTGTCAGGGTTGCTGGTGGTGATTTTGGTCCAGGCGCCGTTGTACTTCCACAGGCCGTAGACGCCGAAGTCGGCCGCCAGCATATCTCCGTAGGATGTCAGCCAGTCCACGTTGGCGCTGCTGATCTTGGTCCAACGCGTGCCGTTGTAGAAATAGAGACCGCTGGCGCCGAAATCCACGGCCAGGCCCCCGGCATAGGCGGCCATAGTGTTGCCGCTGTTGTCGGCATTGCCCGGGGTGAGCCGGGTCCAAGCGCTGCCGTTATACTCGTATAACCCCGAAGCGCCGAAGTCGACCGCCAGCTTGTCGCCGTAGGCTGCCAGCCACTGGGCGTTGCCGGTAGTGAGCCTGGCCCAGCGCGCGCCGTTGTAAAAATAGAGACCGCTAGCGCCGAAATCCACGGCCAGGCCCCCGGCATAGGCGGCCATGGTGTTGCCGTTGTTGTCGGCATTGCCCGTGGTGAGCCGGGTCCAGGCACCGCCGCTATACTCGTAAAACCCGGAAACGCCGAAGTCGACCGCCAGCTTGCCGCCGTAGGCTGCCAGCCACTGGGCGTTTCCGGTAGTAAGCCTGGCCCAGCCGCCGTCATAGCTATACAGCCCACTGACGCCGAAATCCACGGTCAGCTCGTCACCTAATGCCTGCAATTCCGCGTTAATATTTGAGATATGAGCAGGCGCCGTCATCGTTACCGGGTCGGCGCTGGTAAAACTGGCCTTGTCATTATACCATTCACTGATATAGCGGGTGCTGGAATCATAAAATTCGACTTTAAGATCTCCCCAGGGCAGGCGGGTTACCTCATAATCGCCGTTACTGTCGGTGGAAACAGAAACTAAACGACGGTTAATGCTATCATACACACGCACATCTATACCGGCAATGCCCTCAATGCCGTCGGTCACCTGGCCGGAAATGCTCCCGCTCAGCTCAAGAACCGCATCAATGCCGGCGGTAGTGTTGGGCACCGTAACCGGAACCAGAGTGGCGGTCAAATAATTGGTCTTGTCTTCATACCATTCAGTGGCATAGTCGCCGTCAAGATCATATAATTCGACTTTATGATAAGGCCCGGGCAGGCCGGATACCGTATATTCGCCGTTACTGTCAGTAATATCATCACCAAAATAGCCAGTAGTACTGCCATGCACACGCACGGATATACCTTCAATGCCCGTAACGCCGTCGGAGGTCACCCGGCCGGAGATGCTCCCGCTCAACCCAAGAACTGCATTAATATTGGTAGGGCCGGGCTCTGTCACCGCTAACGGATCGGCGCTTTCAAAATCGGCCTTGTCATTATACCATTCATGAATATAGCCGGTATTTCCAGCCCAGAATCGAACTTTATAATTGCCCGCATCCAGGCCGTTTAACTCATAATCGCCGTTGCTGTCGGTAGTATCATCAGCTAAGGCAGGAAAATCGCTATCACTTGCATACGCACGCACCTCTACACCGGCAATGCCCGCGCCGCCTTCGGCGGCGGTCACCCGACCGGAAATAATAGCCGCATCGGCCTTAACCGGGTTGAGAACAAACAGTATTTGAAGAGCGACCAGAATCAACAAGATACTCGTTTTTTTCATTTCCGTCCCTCCGATTCCAATGTCACCATGATGTCTTAGGAAAAAACATGCGTGCTATGTGTTTTTTCTCGCCCTGTGCAATATTCCTCTATGGAATTTATATGGATTTGAATTGTTTTATCAAATATCCTGTCGTGTAATATTTCAGTCCCCCCCCCAAGGTCAAGGCTGGCGCACATTTTAACCGCGGGAGCAATCCTCGAAATACGGGGAGTATTCCTGTGGCTACAATTGGCACCATCCTTGACCTTGGGCAAACTGAAACATTTTGAAACAGGCTCTTCAAATTCATATTATATTCCGCTTCAGAGGCTGTCCGACAACCCAAATTTTAAATGTCACTACTACAATATATTGTGTCTGGAATGGTTGTAGATCCTTTATATTGTATTTGTTCTCAGCGATTTAGAGGTTGTTGGACAGGCTCTTCATGATCTGTTTTTGGTAGCTATTTAAGCCATTTCATCTCCTGGTCGCTAAAATATAATGAGACCTATCAATATAACAATTGCATTCCCCGCCAAAATCATAGGAATTTTCGCCAACCTTCATTAAGAGACATATTATCCGAATATTCATCCCCAATCACTTTTGTTATACATTTCAAGCATTTTGATAGGTGGGAATGTTGACTATTACAAACCACAGCCTGATCTGGTCTCAGAAACCGTGGAACTACAACTTAAATCGTGAACCTGCCGAGGCTGTTTCAAAATGTTTCAGTTTGCTCAAGGTCAAGGATGGTGCCAATGGTAACCACAGGAATACTCCCCGTATTTCGAGGATTAAAATTGGTGCCAGGCGCAGAGATCGTGCAAAATGAGGCGTTTTGAAACTGGCTCTGCCAATTGGGAATACAAATTTTACCACCCATCTATTTAAATCTATCGTTGCCAACCAAGAGGCTATTAACCGTCGTCACGGTTAACCTGCCGGAACCTGAAAAGCGCCACCATTTTGCAAACAGCGACGCTTTTTGGATTATGTGTTATGTGGTTATCCAGAAAGTCGGTGCCGGCTTCAGTTTACGATTTTGCATCTATATGGCACAATTAGCGCTATTTTGGGGCTCATTATATCGCAAGCTATCATTTTCGTGCCACACTTTTACCCAGTTTCGAAGGAGATCCACCATGCCGAAACCCCTGATTCGCACCCCCCTGCCCGGGCCCGAGGCGGCCCGGCTTATGGCGCTCGACAGCGCCTATGTCTCGCCCTCTTACACCCGCGACTATCCACTGGTGGCTGAAAAGGGGCGCGGCACCTGGATTGAGGACGTGGATGGCAACCTGTTTCTTGACTTTACGTCCGGCATCGCCGTCACCGCCAGTGGCCACTGCCACCCCGAGGTGGTGGCGGCCATCCAGGACCAGGCCGGACGGTTGCTGCACATGTCGGGCACCGATTTTTATTACCGCCCCCAGATCGAGCTGGCCGAAAAGCTTTCGGCCATCAGCCCCGGCGGCGGGACCCGCAAGGTCTACTTCGGCAACTCCGGGGCCGAGGCCGTGGAGGCGGCCTTCAAGCTGGCCCGCTGGCACACCCGGCGCGAACTCAACATCGCCTTTTTCGGCGCTTTTCACGGCCGCACCATGGGCGCGCTTTCGCTTACGGCCAGCAAGGCCATCCAGAAAAAGCACTACAACCCGCTGGTGCCGGGCATCACCCACGTGCCCTACGCCTACTGCTACCGCTGCGCCTACAACGAAACCTACCCCGGGTGCGACATGGCCTGCGTGCGCTGGCTGGAGGAGACCCTTTTTCGCACCACCTTGCCGCCCGAAGAGGTGGCGGCCATCTTCGTGGAACCGATCCAGGGCGAAGGCGGCTACGTCGTGCCGCCGCCCGAATTTCACCCCCGCCTGGCGGCCCTGGCCCAAAAATACGGCATCCTGATCGTGGCCGACGAGGTGCAGGCCGGCATGGGCCGCACCGGAAAGATGTTCGCCATGAGCCATTTCGGCGTCGAGCCCGACATCATCGCCCTGGCCAAGGGCATTGCCTCCGGCATGCCCCTGGGCGCCATGCTGGCCCCGCCCGAAATCATGAACTGGGAAGCCGGCTCCCACGCCTCGACTTTCGGCGGCAACCCGGTCTCGTGCCGGGCGGCCCTGGCCACCATCGACCTGCTCGAGCGCGAACTCATGGCCAATGCCACCCAGCGCGGCCACCAGATGATGGCCGGGCTGAAGACCCTCCAGCAGCGCCACGAGTGCATCGGTGATGTGCGCGGCAAGGGCCTGATGGTAGCCGTGGAACTGGTGCTCGACCGCGAGCGCAAAACCCCTGCCGCCGATCTGCGCGGCCGCCTGATCCAGTGCGCCTTTCGCAAAGGCCTGCTGCTGCTGGGCTGCGGCCAGAACACGGTGCGTTTCTGCCCGGCTCTGAGCCTGACGGCCGACGAAG
Source organism: uncultured delta proteobacterium (assembly GCA_963783425.1). GTDB lineage: Bacteria > Desulfobacterota > Desulfobacteria > Desulfobacterales > QNYZ01 > CAWANO01. Next base: position 911,062 of record CAWANO010000010.1, on the reverse strand, counting down.
TGGATACCGGACTGACGATCTTCGAGGAGGCCTTGGTGGAAGCGGTGGGATAGCAAACGGCCGGCCCTGTTAACCCCCATCCGCTATCTTTTTCGAAATCGAAATCGTATTCGAAACCACGCTCATCAAAAATCAAACTTTCGCCGGCAACAAAGCGCCACCCTCGCAAGAGTCACGATAGCCCGTTATTTCCGATTACGAGCACGAGCACGAGAACCGTTTCGCTAACGCTCACTGACAACACGAAAGCTTTTTTGAAACTTCCGCCAGCACCTCACCGTTACCGCTACGGAAACCCGAATAGCCCGCTATTTTCGATTGCGATTACAACAACGAGAACCCCTTTTTTACCGCCGCCCGGCCGGTGGCCTCAGAACGCACCCACATCCGTGCGCTCGAGATTGAACAGGATATCGTTCTCACGGTAGGTCTGCTCCAGCCGCTGCTGGTGCTGCACCACTTTATCGCCGCCGCGGGTGGCCAGCTCCATCACCAGGTAGTTGATGATGCAGCTAATGGTGGCCGGCGTGCCGATGAAAGGGATGTGGGTCGAAGGGGCTACCATCGCAAGGTGCGCAAAGGGAATCAGGGGGCTGGCCTGGCTGTCGGTGATGACCAGCAGCCGCAGCCCATGGCGACGCGCCAGCCGGCCCAGCCGGATCAATTCGTTGGGATAGCGTGAGGTGGCGATCACCACCACCGCGCTGTTGCGATCGGCCACACAGAGCTGATCGATGACGGTGCTGTCGCTCCCGTTTAGAATGCGCACGTCATGACGGATCTTGGTCAACGACCAGCCCAGGTAATAGGCAAAGGTGTAGGAGAGGCGCGCGCCCACCACATAGAGCGTTTGCGCCTTCGCCATCTCGGTGATGAAGCGCTCGAGCAACTCGCGGTCGGCCGATTCGTAAAACTGCGCCAGGTTGTCCATCTCCTCGCTGAGCACCCGCCACAGCCGATCGGAGGCGCCGCCTTTCATGTCGGGCAGCTCGGCCCGCTCCAGCAGGGTCATCTCGGTGTCCACGTAATCCCGCAAGGTCTGAATAAAATCCCCATACCCATTGTAGCCCAGGTGGCCCACGAAACGCACCACCGTGGCCTCGCTCACATCACAGGCGTCGGCCAGCTCCTTGGTGGTCATAAAGACCGCCTTGCGTGAATGGCCCAGCACAAAGTCGGCCAGCACGCGGCTCTTGGGGGTCAGGTGGCCCGCTTGCGCCTGAATACGGTGGGCAACGGGATGTGACAGGTTTTGATTCATTTTATCGGCCTTATCGCACAATTTTTGAAATATTTGATTTCATTTACATTGAAAGGCGCTTTTGATCAACAAATTCATTTTCCTGATAATTTATCAAATAGGCCATGTCAATAGCTTGTTATCTGCCATTTGCCGCTCTTTCCGCCCCAACCCCACTCATCGATTATTTTTGCGCTCTCTTTACCCGCCCACCGAAATAAGATGACTTCTGCTTCATCTCAGTATATTTAATTTATAAAATAATATTTAATAGTTATATTTTTTCATCCCTTTCCGTCACCATTATTTATGACGGTGGCCGGGTTTTTTCTTGACACATTTTCTTTCATGGTGTTTATCGAACCTAAATACACGGCCGGTACAGCACCATCTGTGACCGGAGCCATCAATTCAGACGGGGTAAAACAGCCATGATCGGCAAATACAAACGCCTGTGGGGAGCGCCGCCCACGCTCAAATCAAGCTACGACGCGGTGATCATCGGCGGCGGGCTGCACGGCTTGGCCACGGCCTATTTTCTGGCCCGCGACCACAATCTCAGCAACGTGGCGGTAATCGAAAAGCGCTACATCGGCTTTGGCGGCGCCGGCCGCAACACGGCCATCGTGCGGGCCAATCAGCGCACCCAGGAAAACCTGCCGCTCTACAAAGAGGGCCTGGCGCTGTGGCCGGTGTTGACCCAGGAACTCGACTTCAACCTGATGTTCTACAACTGCGGCAACCTCAACCTGGCCCACAGTGAGGCCGCCCTCAAGGCCATGCGCCTGGCCGTGGGCAGCGCCCAGTTTCACGGCATCGATATCGAAATGGTCGACCGCCGGCAGTGTAAGGAGTTGATCCCGCTGCTGGACATTTCCGAACGGCCGCGATTTCCCATCCAGGGCGGCATGTTTCACGGCGCCGGCGGCATCCTGCGCCACGACGCCGTGGTGTGGGGCCTGGCCAAAGGGGCCGCCCGACGCGGCGTGCACATTTTCCAGGGCAGCGAGGTGACCGGCATCGAGACCGAGGCCGGCAAGGTGACGGCCGTGACCACCGACCAGGGCACGATCCACACCCCGCGCGTGCTCAACGCCGCCGGGGGCTACTCGGCCGACATCTCCTACCGCCTGGCCGGCATCAAGCTGCCCATCAGCGTCCTCAACATCCAGGCCATGGTGACCCAGCCCCTGAAGCCGCTGCTCAACCATGTGGTCTCGTCGGGCGCCTACCACGTCTACGCCAATCAGACCCTCAAGGGGGAGATCGCCACCGGGGCCCACATGGACCCCTGGCCCAACTACACCACTCAGACCACGGCCTACTACATCAAGCACCAGGCCGAGGCGCTCACCGAGATCATGCCCTGCTTGCGAGGTTTGAAGTTCATGCGCCACTGGTCCGGGCTGGCCGACATGACCCCCGACATGGCGCCCATCATGGACGGCAATGACCCCATCGAAGGCTATTTCGTGGATTGCGGGTGGGGCTACTTCGGCTTTAAATCATGCGCCGTGACCGGCAAATACATGGCCCAGTTCATGGCCACGGACGAGTATCCACCGATACTGAAGCCTTTCACCCTGCGGCGTTTCGAGCAGCACCGCCTGATGGGCGAAACGGCGGCGTTGGTGACGTATAGCGCTGATAATTAATTGCATCGTACTCGTGCTCAGCCGCTTGCGGCGGTGCTCGTGCTCGTACTCGAGAAACAGCACTTATGACCGAGATGATTTTCGACCATGACCGCCTGAACGTTTACCGGCTGGCGATTGAATACACGGCGGCTTCATTCGATGTGTCCCAAGCATTGTCTGGGTTTCATCGTCATGCTCGCGACCAGTGGCTAAGAGCCGCCCAGTCGGTGCCGCTTAACATTGCCGAAGGGAACGGCAAACGCAGCCGAAAGGACCGAGCCCGTTTCTTCGATATTGCCCGCGGATCAGCATTTGAATGTGCTGCAATCCAGGACGTCCTGGTTGCATCGGGTGGGTTGGATGCCGCAACGAGCCTCGTAATGAAAGGAAAGCTGAGACGTATCGTTTCAATGCTGACACGCATGGCGCAGAAACTCGATGGTGTTGCCGAAATGCAAACAGAGTATCAAGCAAACATCGATTACGAGCACGAGCACCGCTCCGCTGAGCACGAGCAGGATTCAGAAACGACGCCGGAACCAGGCAGTGGGCTATAGCCGTTCTAAGTCGGTCCGGTCTGTAACATTTTTTGGAATCATCTGAACAAACACTTAAGCAAAATGAATAGAGTCGCTATGGGAACACCACAAACGACTCGGGAGCAACGCCATGTCGATGACCATAACCTGCCCCATTTGCGGTAAGCGCAACGGATACGAGTTTCGCTTCGGCGGCGAGGACAAAGGGCCGCGTCCTGAACACGAGGGACTGACCCCTGAACGGTGGGCCGACTACGTCCACATGACCCAAAGCGTGGCCGGGGTGCAAAAAGAGTGGTGGTACCACCGCGACGGCTGCGGCCTCTGGTTTACCATCCATCGCGACACCCGCACCAACTTGGAGGTTTCGTCATGAAAAGAGTGAGCGGGCTGCCGACCCTGCAGATCGAACCGGACCGGAGCGTGTGGCTGACCTACGGCGCAAAGCGCTACGAGGGCGTGAACGGAGACACCATCGCCAGCTTGCTCTACGCCAACGGCGTGCGGGTCTTTTCGCGCAGCTTGAAATACCATCGCCCCCGGGGCCTCTACAGCCTCGACGGTGAGTGCAGCAACACCCTCATGCAGGTGGACGGCGAGCCCAACGTGCGCGCTGAAAACACCCCCGCTCGCAACGGCATGGCCGTGATGGCCCAAAACGTGGCCTTTTCGAAGACCGCCCAGAGCGACGCCATGGCCTTCATGGACAACCTCAGCTTTGCCATGCCGGCCGGCTTCTACTACCGCACGATGCACAAACCGGCCCGGCTCTGGCCCCAGGCCATCAAACGCATCCGCAAGGCAGCCGGTTTGGGGGTGCTCGATCCCGGTTTCCGCATGCCGGGCAATTTCGACGAGATCTACCCCACGGCCGACGTGTGCGTGGTGGGCGGCGGCCCGGCCGGCATGCGCGCCGCCCTGGCGGCGGCGGAACAGGGGTTTCGCGTGGTCCTGATCGAAAACCGGCCCCGCCTGGGCGGCCATTTCGAGTACCGCCGCGCGGCCGATGCCGACGGCACACCGCTTTACCGGCGCGCACACGGCCTGGCCCGAGCGCTTCGGGGGCAGACCAACGTGCGCGTTTTCGAAAACACGGCCCTGTTGGGGGTCTACAACAACAATCTCATCACCGCTTTTCAACGCGGCACCGAGAGCGACCCCTTCGACCAGCGCTACATCGAGATTCGCGCCACTAGCCTGGTGGTGGCCACCGGCTGCATCGAACGGCCTCTGCTCTTTGAAAACAACGAACGCCCCGGTGTGATGCAGGTGGGATGCGCCCACCGCCTGGCCCACACCTGGGGCATCCTGCCCGGCGAAACGGCTGTCTTTTCCATCGGCGACGACCTGGGCCTGGAAGCGGCCCTGGATCTGCACGACCTGGGCCTGACCATCGCCGGCGTGGCCGATATGCGCGAAGACGGCCAGAACGACGCCCTGGTGGCCGGCTTGCGCCAGCGCGATATTCCCCTCTACCGGGGCTGGATGGCCGCCAAGGCCCACGGCGCCAAGGGGTTCGACAAGGTCACTCTCACCGCCATCACCGGCCGTCACACCCTCACCATGGCGGCCGATCTGCTGGTGGCCGCCGCCGGCCAGACGCCGCTGACCGCCGCGCTGACCATGTGCCAGGCCAAACTGCGATTCGACCACCGCAGCGGCTTTTTTCTGCCCACCGCCATGCCCGACAAGGTGCATGCCGCCGGCCGTCTATGGGGCCTTAGCGACGCCGACGCCATCGAGACCTCGGGCACCCTGGCCGGTCTCGAAGCGGCCGCCGACTGTGGCCTCAACCTGCAAACGGAGATCCAGAAGAGCGCCGCCGCCCTGGCCCAAAGGCCCGGCCCGGCCCGTGGCACCAAGCTGGCGGCGGCCCCCGTAGCGGGCGCTAAAACCTTTATCTGTTTCGATGAAGACACCACCCTCAAAAACGTCGACCAGGCCATCGCCATGGGTTTCGACGTGCCCGAGCTGATCAAGCGCTTCACCTCGGCCGGCACCGGGCCGGGCCAGGGGGGCATCCCCGGTCACAACCTGCCGCTTTACGTAGCCCAGACCCACCAGTCGCCCGACACCGAACCGCGCCCGACCACCATGCGCGCCCCTATCACCCCGGTGCTGATGGCCACCTACGCCGGCAGCAGTCACATCATGTCCAAGCGCACGCCGCTGCACGACAGCCAGGTGGCCGGCGGCGGGCAAATGGAGCGGATGGGCGTGTGGCTGCGGGCGCGCCGTTTTTCCGATGACGCCGCCGCGCAAAAAGAGATCGCGCAAGTGCGGGGCAACGTGGGTATGCTGGACGCCTCAACGCTTGGCAAATTCCGCATTTTCGGCCCGGATGCCCAGCGCGCCCTGCAGCGTATCTATGCCGGAAATCTGGCCGTGGTGCCCGAGGGCCGCATCAAATACGCCGCCATGCTTAACGAGGACGGCTGCGTCATCGACGACGGCGTGGTGGTCAAGCAAGCTGAAAACGACTATTACTTCACTACTTCATCCGGCCGCGCCGGTGATACGGTGGGCTGGTTTCGCTATCACACCCGCTTCGACGGCTGGGACTACCATCTGGTCAACCTGACCGACGCCATGGGTGTGATCAACCTGGCCGGCCCCAACGCCCGCAAGGTGCTCGAACGAGTCACCGACCACGACGTCTCCAATGAGGCCTTTGACTTCGGCGCCTACCGCGAGTTTACCATCGCCGAAAAAATCCCCGTGCGCGCCATGCGCCTGGGATTCGTGGGCGAACTCTCCTACGAATTTCACGCCCCGGCCTCGACCATGCAGTCACTCTGGGATGTGCTCATGGAAGCCGGCCGGGAGTTCGGCATCGCCAACTTCGGCCTCGAAGCCCAAAGCACCCTGCGGCTTGAAAAGGGGCATTTGATCATCGGCTCGGAGTCGGAACAGCGCACCAATCTGCGCGATCTGGGCCTGGATTTTCTGTGGTATCGCAACAAACCGGAGGCCAAAACCGTGGGCAGCGTTGCCTTGGAGCAAACCGAAGGCCAAAAGGGCCGTTTGAAGCTGGTAGGCATCACCACCGTCGACGACCAGGCGCCGCCGCCCAAGGATGGCTCGCCCATTGTCGACGATCGCGTCCGCGGCTGGCTCTGCACCGCCCGCCACAGCACCGCTCTCGGCAAACCGGTGGGCATGGCCCTGGTCGACGACGAACTGAGCGCCGAGGGTACCGAGCTGGGCATTTACGAACCCGGCTGCGCCGGCAATCTGGTCAAGGCGCGGGTGGCCAAGATGCCCTTTTACGATTCCCAGGGCGAGCGTATGAGAATGTAATGCGTAGGTGAATGATGTGAGGCAGGATATTCCAAATCGAATCGAAGTCGAAATCCAAATCGAAATCGAACCTTTTTTGTGTGACGAACGATTTCGATAGCGATTTCGACTTCGACTTCGACTAAGACAACCAACTCTTGAAAGCACGCTTTGTTCGGATGAACCCCAAAAGGGGCCATATTTAATGGAGGCAAACATGACAACCATCACACGGCGCACACCGGTCCATTTTGGGGTGCGCCCGGTCGATTCCATTCAACGCGACGACTGGACCGTGGTGCTGGAATATGAAAACGAGGGTCAAGGGCCCCACCTGGTCGACCTCAGCCACTGTGCCCGCTGGGACCTCCAGAACCGCGATGTCGGCCGCTTCACCCCGGCCGGTGTGGCCGTGCCTGGGGCTCCCGGCCGGTGCGCTTGCCAAAACGGTGTGATGATCAACCGCATGAACGGCACCCAGGCATCGATATGGCACCTCGCGGGCGAAAGCGTTGAGGTACCCGCGCAGAGCGCCTACACCGATGTGACCGAGGCCACGGTCTTTCTGGCCCTTTTCGGCCCTGACGTCTTTGCAATTTGCGAAAAGCTCAGCGCCCTGGATTTGGGCCGCCCCAATCAAGAGACCCCGGCCCTGATCCAGGGACCGTTTGCGCATGTGCCCTGCCAGATTGTGGTGGCGGCCGACAGCGACCCACAAGCCGGAATTCTCTTGACCTGTTCTCGGGGATATGCCCACGACATGGCACACGCCATCCAGGATGCCGGCGCCGAGTACCATCTGCGCCCGGCTGGCGAACGGCGGTTTCAGGCCTGGCTTAAGGATTGTTTCCAAGGGTAGGCGGATACCAATTTGAAACTGGCTCGTCTATTTGAAATTTGGCATTTGTGATTGGTTTGCCGTTTGGTGCTTGAATGTTGTAATATTGGTTACGATCGGCAAAACCGGGCTGAATTTGCAGTTGCGGTCCGAACGACGATAACAGTGTTTAAGTAAACATGCAGGAGGCTTCATCATGACGAAAAAATACGATGCCATCATCATCGGCGCCGGTGTCATCGGCTGCCCCATCGCCTATGAGCTGGCCAAGATGGGCTACAAAACCCTCACTGTCGACAAGCACGCTGATGCCGGCCAAGGCTCCACGGCCGGCTCCTGCGCCATCGTGCGCGCCCACTACTCCACCGAAGACGGCGTGGCCTTTGCCTACGAAGGTTTCAAATATTGGCAGGACTGGGAAAACTACCTTGGCCACGTCAACGACGAAAAAGGGCTGGCGCGCTACATGAACACCGGTTCGCTGCTGCTCAAGTCCCAGGGGCACGACTGGCGCAAGGTGCGCAAACACTACGACGCGGTGGGCGTCGAGTACCGCGAAATCACCATCGAGGATGTCAAGAAGATGGTGCCGGTGTACGAACTCAAGCAGCACTGGCCCGTGCGCCGCCCCGAGGACCCCAAATTCTGGGATGAATCCCACAAAGATCTCGAAGGCGCCCTCTTTTGCCCCGAGGGTGGCTATGTCAACGATCCCGAGCTATCGGCCCACAACATCATGCGCGCCGCCGAGACCCACGGCGCCGAGTTCATGTTCAATGCCGAGGTGGTCGACATCCGCAGCGAGGCGGGCCGCGTAACGGGCATCACCCTCAAGGACGGCACCCGCATCGACGCGCCCGTTGTGGTCAATGTGGGCGGTCCCCACTCGTATAAAATCAACGCCATGGCCGAGGGGGTGCTCGAGGGCTGCAACATCAAAACCAAAGCCCTGCGCCATGAAGTGATGCATTGCCCCTCGCCCGGCGACTACGACTACCTCAAAGACGGTTTTCACACCTCCGACGGCGATGTGGGCTGCTACTACCGTCCCGAGGTGGGCAACATGTTCCTGATCGGAAGTGAAGATCCTGACTGCGATCCCCAGGAGTGGGTCGACCCCGATGACTTCTATGCCGGAAAAGGCGGCCCCGGCCGCGACAACCAGTTGAGCGATGCGCAGTGGAAAGCCCAGTGCTACCGTCTGGCCAAGCGCGTACCCACCCTGCCCATTCCCCATCAGCCCCGGGGCGTGGTGGACTTATACGATGTCTCCGATGACTGGATTCCCATCTACGACAAGTCCGACCTGAAAGGTTTCTACCTGGCCATCGGCACCAGCGGCAACCAGTACAAGAACGCGCCCGTAGTGGGCGCCATGATGGCCGAACTGATCGACGCCTGCGAAAAGGGCCTCGATCACGACAAAGCGCCCTTTCAATTCAAGATGCGCTATTTGGGCCGCAATCTCGACACGGGCTTCTTCTCGCGCAAACGCGAGATCAACCCCGACAGCAGCTTTTCGGTGAATGGGTAGCTGGGTCATCCAAATCCAAATCGCTATCGATATCGACAGATTCGAACCCGATTTCGAGGCGAAACAACGGCTAAAAACCAAGCCCCATGAACATTTACGTTTGCATCAAGCACGTTCCCGATTCGGCGGCAACCATCACCATTGTCGGCCCCGCCGAAATTGATGAACGCATCACCTACTTGCTCAACCCCTACGACGAAAATGCCGTGGAGGCCGGGGTGCGGCTCAAACCCCGCTTTCCCGGGGCCGAGCTGGTGGCGGTAACCGTAGGTAAAATCGCCGCCGCCGACACCCTGCGCGCGGCCCTAGCCATGGGCGCTGACCGCGGGTTGCATGTGGTGTGCGATCAGCGCTTAGACGGGTCCCAGACCGCCGCCGCCCTGGCCGCCGCCATTGTCGAAGACGGCCGCGCGGCCCTGGTGCTCACCGGCAAGGCGGCCATCGACAGCGAAGGATATCAGACCATGTTCCGCCTCGGCGCGCGTTTGCAAATACCCGTGGCCACCAACGCCGTTACCATTGATCGCCAGGGCGACACCCTGGCCGTGGCTAGCGAGCTGGAGGGCGGCGGGCGGCAACACCTGTCATTGCCGCTGCCCTGCGTGATCGGCGCCGCCAAGTCCCTCAACCAACCCCGCTACCCCACCTTTCCCGATATCGTCAAAGCGCGCAAAAAGCCCATCGCAACGATCGACCTCGCCGACCTGCCCGCTTCTTTGCCCTCGCGGCAGGTGACGCTGAAAGCGCTACGGCCGGCGGTGGAGCAGCGCCGCGGCGAGGTGATCGAAGGAGCGGCCGAAGCGGCCGTGACCACCTTGATTGAAAAACTCAGCCGCCAAGCTCGGGTAATTTGAGATGACAGCCGTAGCGATCTTGATTGAAACGGCCGCCGGCCATGTTAAACCGACCCTGCCGGGCGTGGTCGCCGCCGCTCAGGGAGCGGGCCGGAAGGTGTTCGCCCTGGTGCTGGACCCCGAGGTCGGGCGTTTCCGGCCTTTGTTGGCCGATCACGGGGTCGACCGCATCCTGGCTGTCGAGGGACCCGGCGGCCCCATCGCCTGGCATCCAGACCTCTGGGCCCATGCCATCAACCGAGCCATGGATCACTGTCAGGCCCAGGTGCTGTTGGGATTGACCAGCGCCTTGGGTAGGGAGCTCTTACCACGCGTGGCGGCCCTGCGCGACTGCGCCTGCCTGCTCGACTGCCTGCAGGTGGATCTAACCGCCCGGCGGGCGCAAAAGCCCCTGTACTCGGGCAAGGCCATCGCCACGTTCCAGGTCGAATCGGCAGCGGCGGTGTTCGGCATCCGGCCCAACCGCATCGCACCGCAACCACGGCAGGCCGAGGCCCGCATCGAGCGGTTCGAGGCCGATATCTATCCCGCCGCCGTCACCGTGACCGGTGTCGAACGCGGCGACGGCCGGCAGCAGCCTTTGGCCGAGGCGCAAATCATCATCTCCGGCGGCAGGGGCATGAAGAACGGCGGAAATTTTGCCTTGTTGGCCGAATGCGCGAAGGTGCTGGGCGCGGCCGTGGGCGCATCGCGGGTTGCCGTGGACGCCGGCTGGGTGCCCCACAGCATGCAGGTGGGCCAGACCGGCACCACGGTCAATCCGGCGCTCTACATCGCCTGCGGTATCTCCGGATCGATCCAGCACTTTGCCGGCATGAAAACCAGCGGCACCATTGTGGCCGTCAACACCGACCCCAATGCGCCCATGGTGCAGCGTAGCGACTATGCCATCATCGGTGATCTGTTCGACATCGTACCCCGGCTAACCCGGCAGCTGGAAGCTTATGCCCAAAGTCGCAAATGATGACGCCAAATAGTGGGAGTCGGTTTCGGTGGTCAGAGCCAGAGCAGATAGTCAGGCCCGCCCAGGGCTTTGATCTGCTGCGAAATAAAGGTGGCCCGCTGGCGCACGTATTCGGAGGGGCGTCGCGCCGAGTAGCGCTTGGGGTTCGGTAAAACGGCGGCCAGTAATGCCGCCTGACCTGTGCTGATTTGACGCGCTGAGCGGTTGAAAAAGGCCTGGCTGGCCGCCTCGGCCCCAAAAATACCCGGGCCGAACTCGACCACATTGAGGTAAACCTCGAGAATGCGCTGCTTGGGCCAGGTCAGCTCGAGCAGCACGCTAAAGTAGGCCTCCAGGCCTTTGCGAACGAAGCTGCGACCCGGCCACAGGTAGAGGTTCTTGGCCAGTTGCTGGGTGATGGTGGAAGCGCCCCGCAGTTTAGCGCGGTCTTCTCGCAGGGCTTTTGATATGGCGTCGAAATCGAACCCGTGGTGCAGTGGAAAGCGCTGGTCTTCGCCGGCCACAACGGCGATGGCCAACGATGGCGATATCTTTTCCATGGGCACCCAACGCTGTTGAACGGGGCCGCGGTGCTGCAGCATGAAGGCCGAGGTGGGCGGCGGCAGCCAGCGCCAGGGCACGGTCAACACGAAGCTGATGACAGCCACGACCACCGCGGCACGGACGATAAGCCGCCGCAAACGCCCTATTTTTTTTGACTTTTTCTTCTTTTTTTTAGCCATTTGGCAACACGACTCAATCGGTTTTGTAGCGTCTGTTCAGGATCATCCGATTGATGCTTACTTTATAAATCGATCTGAACGCAACCATTCTCGCTCACAATCCGTTCACAAAAGCCCGTTGTCAGTGAAGCGCCGGCCAACAAACGGCCATCGATATCGAAATCAAAATCGAAATCGAAACTTGCGGACTATCGGGTTTCTGCAAAGATCACGGTTTGTTGCCGGCAACGCCTGCTGGGCAAGTGGCGGGTTAGACAACGATGGTGAAGTCGACTTCGATTACGATTTTGACAAAGGCAACGACAACCAACTATAACCTGAATCGAGCGATTTTTTGCTCGCTCTGCACCAACAGGAATCCTTAATTATGCTGCAACCCATTGATGAACGCTGTTCAGGCTGCACCGCCTGCAGGCTGGCATGCGCCATCACAAACTACCAGGCGGTCAGCCCCTCGCTTGCCTTGCTGCGCATCGAAGGCCGCTTTCCCTCTCCGGGCACATACCGCATCCATCTGTGCGACCAGTGCGGCGCCTGTGCGGAGGCCTGTCCCGAAGAGGCTATCCGCAACGATGGCGGCATCTATCGCATCGACTCCGATCTTTGCAGCGGCTGCCAGCTCTGCGTGGAAGCCTGTCCCAACGATGTCATTGTGATCCATACCGGCAAGGATGTACCCCAAAAGTGCATCCTGTGCGGGGCGTGCGTAGAGGTTTGCCCGCGGGGGGCGATCCAGTTTCAATCCCATGGCCGGGAGGTGGCCTAATGAACGGCTATGCGGGCACAATTCTGCGCATCGACCTGAGCCGCGATCACGTTGAGCAACAACCGCTGCCGCCACAAATGGCCCGGGAATTTATCGGCGGGCGCGGGTTTATCGCCAAGATCCTCTTCGATCAACTGCCCCCCGGCATGGATGCCTACGCTCCGCAGAATATGCTTCATTGCCGCCACGGGGCCCTTGAGCGGCCATTTTATGCCGGCCAGCGGCAAAACCCATTTCGGCACCAAATCGCCGGCAACCGGTGGCTATGCCGACAGCAACATGGGCGGCCATTTCGGCCCGGCTCTGAAATTTGCCGGTTACGACTGCTGGTACTCACCGGCATGGCAGAGGCCCCCAGCTACCTGTTCATCGATGACGACAGGGTTGAGATACGCCGCGCTGAGAGCCTATTGGGGCCAGGGCGCCTTGAGCGCCGAAGAGCACAATTAAAAAGGATCTGGGGGAAGATTTCCAGATCATCACCATCGGGCCGGCCGGTGAAAAAAGAGTGCGCTTTGCCTGCATTTCGCACGATTTCGGCCGCCAGGCCGGCCGCACCGGCGTCGGCGCCGTGCTGGGGTCAAAAAACATCAAGGCCATTGCCATTCGCGGCACCGGCAGCCTGCCGGTTCACGACATGCCTGGGGCCTTATGAAGCCGGGGCAAGACGCTTACCGCAACGTATTTCAGACAAACCGGGCTTCAAAGGATGGACCCCCGAAGGAACCGCCGGCATCACCAACTGGATCAATGAGGTCGGCGTCTTTCCCACCCGTAACTTTCCAGACTTCGTTTGCCGGACACTACCAGCAAATCAACGGCAAGGCCATTATCGAACGGCTTAAAATCACCGACAAGGGCTGTTTCTGGCTGCCCGACGCCCGTGTGGCAAAGTATGGCCATGCCAAAACCCGTTCTGGGCGACGCCTATGTCGAGGGTCCCGAATTTGAAACCATCGCCCTTTTCGGCGGCAACTGCCTGCTGCAAACCATAGAGGATGTGGCCTACGCCAACTATCTGTGCGACCAGCTGGGGCATGGATACCATCTCGGCCGGCGCGGTGATATCGTGGACCATCGAATGTTTCGAAAAAGGGTTGTTGAGCCGCGCGCAGATCGGTCGCGAGCTCAGTTTCGGCGATATCGAGACGGTGGCCTATCTTCTCGAGCGGATCGCGCTCCGCCGGGGCATCGGCGATCTGCTGGCCGACGGCGTTAAAGCGGCCGCACGGCAGGTGGGCAGGGGTCCGAAGCGTTTGCCATCCATGTCAAGGGGCTGGAGTGGTCCGGATACGAAACCCGCAACGCACCCTCGATGATGCTGGCCTACTTGACCTCGGATATCGGCGCGCACCACGGCCGGGCCTGGGTATTGGGCCATGACGTGGCCGGCAGCTGGTCCAGTGTACACGATCTGATTGCATCGGGCGGCGAAGTCAAGCCCCTACCGAAAGCCGTGATCGGCCGGCAATGCGCCGATTATGTCATCGAATCGCAGCATCTGCGCCCCACTTTCGACATGCTGGGGGTGTGCCGGCTGCAGCTGATGGAACTGGGTTTCGAGGTCAACCACTACGAACACCTCTTCCAGGTCATCACCGGCCAATCGCACACCTGGGACGAGTTGCTTAAAATTTCTGAAAAAGTATGGCACCTGACCCGAGCCTTTTCGGCCCGCGAGATCGAGGGTTTCGGTCGCGTCTGGGATTACCCGCCGGCGCGCTTCAGCCACGAACCGATCCCTGACGGGCCCAATGCGGGACACTTCATCGGCCCGCAAAAAATTGACCGCCTGCTGGACTGGTACTATGCCGCCCGGGGCTGGGATCACAACGGCATCCCTACCCGCCAAACACTCACCGCCGCCGGGCTGCCGGCCGCGGCGCAAGCGCTCGAAGCCAAAGGCTACTACTCGTAAGCATGCGGAAACGCATCATGTTTTTGGGGTTTGCACACCTACCGTTTTCACCCCGAGGTGCAATTCGACTCCCGGACGGACGGCCCGCTGAAGCCCGACGGCGCGAATATGTCGCCGTGGTGGGAAGCATCCCTTATGCCCGGGAGGATCTGAGAGTGGGGGGCTCTTAAAAAACAAGGAGTATTGAATTATGCGAAAAATATTGACGCCGGAGCCCTTTAACCGGGAAACCGCCGATGCGGTCATCATCGGTGGCGGGATCATCGGTGTGGCCACCGCCTTCTGGCTCTCCCGGGCCGGGCTATCCACCATCCTGGTGGAGATGCGCGACGGCCTCTCCACACTCATCACCACGGCCTCCATCGAATCCTTCCGGGCCCAATTCACCGAACCGGCCATGGCGGCTTTGGCCAAGGAATCCATCGAGGTGTGGGAGAATTTCGCTGATGTGACCGGCCTGGAAGGTTACGAAATTGATTTGCACCATGGCGGCTATCTCTTTTTAACCACCGAGCAGGAAATGACGGCGGTCGTTAAAGCCACGGTTCAAAATTATCATGCGGTGGGGGTTACCGATTCCGAACACCTTAGCGGAGACGAAATTCTAAGACGCTGGCCTTGGCTGAACCCTCAAATCAAAGCCGGTGCCTATCGGGCCAAAGATGGCTGGTTTTCGGCCCACGAAGTCACCCAGGGGTTTGCCCGCGCCGCTGAGAATGCGCGCTTCTATCTTCGGACCCGGGCCACGGGCATCGAACGCGACGCCCGGGGGGTCTGCGCCGTTAACACCGATCGCGGCCGGATCAACACCCGTGTGGTGGTCAATGCAGCCGGGCCTTTTGCCATTGATGTGGGACGCTGGTTGGGATTGGAGCTTCCCATTTACCAGGTTCGCCGGCAGCGCGTTTTTGTGGCGCCACACCCCAAAATCCCCAAAGAGGCGCCCTTGATCATGGATGTGGACAACGAAAGCTATTGGCGCCCCGAGACCGGCGGCGCCCTGCTCGGCTGGCACGACCCCGCAGAGCCGAAGAGCGACCCCATGGAAGATCCCCAGGGAGATTGGGACTTTCCGGCCCTCACGCTGGAGATGGTTTCGCGCTTGAGCCCCTTCTGGACCGAGGTCGTCGATGATCTGAAAAAGGAAGATCTGTCGGTCTACGCCGGCCAGTATGTCCATGCCCCCGACGATCAACCCCTGATCGGACCGGTCAGCGAGATTCCCGGCTTTTACCTCAATTGCGCCTACTGGCCTGGCGTCATGCTCTCCGCCGCCACGGGCCGCTGGACCTGTGATCTGATCACCGGCAAGATGCGCGCGGAAGCAAACCCCCTGCGCCTGAGTCGTTTTGAAGAGGGGCTGGTCAACCCGCCGGGAGCTTTCATGCGGGGCAGACACTGAATGTGCAAGGGTGACTGATCGATGTGAACCGTCTGGTAAGCGGGTTTAATCAGCGCCTTGTTGCTTTAGCGTTTCGGTAAGCAGTGGCACCACTTCGAACAAATCGCCGACGATGCCGTAATCGCACTTTTGGAAGATGGGGGCATCTGGGTCGATGTTCACGGCCACGATTATTTTGCTGGTTTTCATGCCGGCAAAGTGCTGAACGGAGCCCGACAGGCCGCAGCCGATGTAAAGGGTGGGGCTGACCGTCTTGCCGGTTTGCCCCACCTGCATGCTGTGAGGGGCAAAACCGGCGTCCACCGCTGCCCGGGAGGCGCCCACGGCGCCGCCGAGCACCTCGGCGCAAGCCTCTAGTATCTGATAATTATCGGCGGAACCAATGGGGCGGCCGCCAGTGATGATGATGTTGGCCTCGGTGAGGTCTACCTTGCGGGCATCCCCCTTTTTAACCTCGACGATTTTCACTAAACCGGGTTCCGCAACATCGGCGGTGAAGGTCTCCAACGAGGGGTCGGCCGGCGCTTGGACAGGCTCGACGGCATTGGGGCGTAGCGCGACCAGCAAGGGGTTACCGGGCAGCTGCAGGGTGGCTAAGGTTTTGCCGGAAAAATGGGATTTTTGCACGGTGCCATTGGCAAAATCGACGGCCACGGCGTCACATACCAAAGGGGCCCGCAGCTGAGCCGCCAACCGGGCAAACAAATCGCGGCCCGCGGCGCTCGCCAGGCCCACAAGGCCCTGCAGGTCGAAATGCGCCATGGCCGCGGCCAGCGCCCGGGCCTGTAAATCGGGGCTGGTGTCAAGATCGCCCTGGGCAACCGTGATAGAGACCATCCGGTCCGCGCCGTAAGCGGCCAGCTGGGGTTGGATATCACCACCATCGCCACCCAAAAGCAGCGCAACCGCCTCATTTGCGCCACCGGCCCTTGCCGCGGTGAGGACTCCGCAATTGGTTTCCTTGAACTTTCCCTCTTCGGTTTCGATGAGCACGCCAATCTTGGCCATACCAATGTCTCCCTGTGTCTCCCTGAATCTCTCCGCCCCTAAAAGCGATCATGCCGAAAACGGGACGGGCGGTTATCAGATCACCTTCTCTTCTTCCTTGAGGATGCGAACCAGTTCGCCGACCTGAGCCTTCAGATCCACACCTTTGAGCATGTGGGCGCCAGACCGCTCAGGGACTGCCTCCAGCCGGGTGAGCTTCGCTTGAGAGGCGTCGAGATCGACACCCAACTCAGCCAGTTTAAGCGTGTCGGTGCGTTTCTTTTTAGCTTTCATAATATCGGGGAATTTTGGGTAGCGAGGTTCATTCAGCCCCTTGGTGGCGCCTATCACGCAGGGCAGATTCATCTCCAATACTTGCCGGGTGCCCCCGCCCAGCTCCCGTTGGGCCAAAGCTGTTCCATCTGACACGGTAAGCTGGGACACATCGCTGACCACCGGCAGGGCCAGCTCCGCGGCCAAGCGATAAGCCGTCTGAAAACCCTCCGTGTCTACCGCGTTTTTACCGGCAAAGATCATATCCGCCTGGCCATCCCTTTCAATGGCCGCTCTAAGGGCTTGGGCTGTCAGGCCGCTGTCCAAAAACTGTGCCTCCGCCTTTACCAGAATGGCCCGATCGGCGCCCATGGCCAAGGCACCGCGGATGGTGTCGGCCGCCTTGGGCGGCCCCACGGTCACCACCACCACCTCACCTCCGTTTTGCTCCACCAGTTGCACGGCCTCTTCCAAAGCATATTCGTCATAGGGGTTTACGATGAATTTAAGGTTGGTTTCGTCATAGCCCGTCGTACCGGCCAGCTTGATGGGGGCGGCGGTGTCCGGTACATGTTTTACGCAGACGTAAATTTGCATGGCATTGTCCTTCAAGACCTATGCGCTCAGGCGCACTGACCTGTTTTGAGGTTTTCGGTCCACATCGCTTTGCCTTTCGAGCCACTCGCGTCCCGGCGCGGCGTGGCGCTCAAGCCTTCATGCGTTCATTTTTAGGATCGTAAAGAGGCATGGTCACCACTTCGGCCGGATATTTTTTCCCCAGAATCTCCACTGCCAATTGAGTTCCGGGAGCAGCCCACTGCGGCGGCACGTAGCCGTTGGCAAGGCTCTTTCGCAAGCGGTGACCGTAGCCTCCCGAAGAGGTCATACCGACCCGCTCATTACCCTTGAAGATCGGGTTGTACCCCCAGGCGTCGGCCGTATCGGCCGCCACTACCATGCTGATCAGCTGCAGCGGCATCTCTGCTTTTCTAACCTTCTCCAAACCGGTTCTGCCGATGAAATCCTTGTTCCATTTAACGGTCCAGGCAATCGGGGTTTCCAGGGGCGTATGATGCACATTCATCTCCGACTTCCAAGCCAGATAACCCTTTTCCAGGCGCATGGAATCCATTGCGTGCATGCCGAACATCTTGAGTTGGTGTGGTTTTCCCGCCGCCATCAAGGCTTCATAGACGGAGATCTGGCACTCAATAGGGTGAAATATTTCGTACCCCAGCTCGCCCACGTAAGTCATGCGGTTGACACGACACAAGGTGCGCCCGACATAAATCGTTTTGCTGCGGCCGAAGGGCAGGCCCGCGTTGGACACATCCCCATATGATGCCGCGGCAAGAACTTCCCGGGCTTTGGGGCCGGCCAGCACCAAACATCCCTGCCTGTAGGTCAGGTCCTCCATAAAAACCGAACCGTCGCTCGGCAGATGGATCATCAGCCAATGTTGATCGTGGCGTTTGCCCACACTGGCTGTTACGCAGAAATACTCGTTTTCGGCCACCTTGGTAATGGTCATATCGCTCTTGAAATTACCGTTGGCGTCCAGCATTGGCGCCAGGGCGATGCGGCCGCTTTCCACCGGCACCTTTTGGCAGGTCATCCGGTTCAACCAATCCTCGGCCCCGGCAGCGCATATCTTGGTCTTGGCAAAGCGGGTCAGGTCCAGCAAACCGACATGGTTCATGACATGCTCGCACTCCGCGGCCACGTAGGGAAATGCGTTTGTGCGTTTCCAGCTCGGTTTTTCGTAGGCGTCCTCAGGTGCCTCGCTGAAGTAGTTGGGACACTCCCAGCCGAAGTAATCCCCGAAAACCGCTCCGGCGGCCTTCTGATATTCATAAATCGGGCTGGTGCGGTTGGGCCGCGCCGCATCCCGAAATTCATTGGGGTAAATGATGCTGTAGAGGCGCGGGTAGGTGTCTTCGATCTTTTCGTGATTGTAGGCCCAATTGGCAAACGAACCATAACGCCGGCTGTCCACGGGCCACAGATCGATCTCCGGCTCACCATTCATCATCCATCCCGCAATGTAATGACCGATCCCCCCGGCTTGGGTGATGCCGAAACTGTAGCCGCAGGCCAGAAAGTAGTTTTTCAGCGGATAGGCCGGCCCCACTAGAGGGTCGCCGTTTGGCGTATAGGTGATGGGCCCTACCGTGGTGTGTTTAAAGCCGGTTTCACCCATGATGGGAAAGCGGTGGATTCCATGTTCGATGTAATCGGCAATGTGATCGAAATCGGGTGCCAACTCACTTTGGGCATAATCCCATGGCACCCCCTCAGGATGCCACTGCTTCACCTTACTCTCGTAAAGCCCCAGAATCAGACTGTTCATCTCCTGGCGGATGTAAATGGAAAGATCAGGATCACGAACCAGAGGCAAATAGCCGTCGCGATCCTTGACGGCATCGATGGCTTCAAAGAGAATGTGGCTGTGTTCTCCGGCGATGGAGGGGATCTCTAGACCGGCCATGGCCGCTACCTGCGGCGCCCAAAGTCCGGCGGCGTTTACCACCCACTGGCAGGTGATATCGCCCTTGTCGGTATGAATGATCCACTCTTCATCGGTCTTTTGGGTTAAACCGGTAACCCGCGTGTGCGGATAGATCTCGGCGCCCTGCTTCTTGGCCCCCAATGCCATTGCCTGGGTGATACCGTTGGGATCCACGTCGCCATCATCGGGCCAATAGAGACCAGCCGTGATTCCCTTAACATTCATCATTGGATGCAGCCGGGCGATCTCTTCCGGGCTCACCCAATTGACGTTCAGTCCCAGGCATCGATTCATGCTGAAAATGTATCCCAGCTCTTCCATGCGCCCGGGATTGTCGGCAGTGCGGATGGAACCGGTGGTGTGCCAGCCAGGCGACTGGCCGGTTTCCGCCTCAAGCTTTTGGTAAATCTCGATGCTTTTCATATTGACCCGGGTACAATAGTAGTTGCTGTGGAAAAAGGAGCAGTTGCCGGCGGCCATCCAGGTGGAGCCGGAGGTCAATTCGTGTTTTTCCACCAGCACGACATCTTCCCAGCCGTATTTGGAGAGATGATACAGAATGCTGGTGCCAATAGCACCGCCGCCGATGACGACAACTCTGGCTTGCGTTTTCATATTGAACCTCCCACCTGGATTAATATTTGTTGAGACCATCGCCTACGCATGGCGCGTTAAGGTCTCTTTTTGATCCACTTCACGTCCGGAAGCTTGCGTTTGATTTCCGTGGTCACAAGCGCTAAATGTGCCCGCATTGCGCCGGCCGCCCCATCTCCATCACCACGGAACACGCATTCAACAACCTGTTCGGCTGTCGTGACGGCTTGGTCCCGCTGAAAAAATTCTTTTGGACGGAATTTTTTATACTCTTGGTGGACTTTTTCAACAATTTGCCGCATCATTGAAAAAATCATCTGGTTGCCCGTTGACCGGGCAAGTTCGGTGTGGAATTCAAAGTCATATTCAGTAAAACCACCCTGCTCCTGATTGGCGGATTTCATCTTTGACAAAGCACCCTGAATCCGCTGCAAATCCTCTTTATCGGCTCGGCGAGCCACCAGTCGGACGACACTGCATTCCAGAATTTCCCGCACTTCCATCAGATCGAGAATATTGGCGGCCGACTGAATATCCCGTAGCGCCACACTTGTGGCCGCCTCGGGGTGGAGGCTCTCCCGCACAAAACTGCCCTTGCCCTGTATGCTGTTGATGTAGCCCAGTGTTGACAGCGTTGAGATCGCGCCTCGAATAGTTGATCGGCCCACGCCGAACATCTGGCAAAGCTGATGCTCGGTGGGTAATTTATCTCCCGGTTTCAACTCACCGGACTCGATACTGTTGAGAATCTGGTTTCGCACAAGATCGGCGGCAGATTGTCGTTTGATGGTTTTGTAGTTCATGAATCTTGCCACGTTGGCTTTGTTCACCTGATAAGGCTGAGGTGCTTTATGAAAATAATTCTTGTCGATTTGAAGCTTGACATGGATTCTATATTCTGTCAACCTGCTTATCAGGTTGTATGACAAATTCCCCATTCCCACCAACCAAGTGGTCTGCCGATGCCAGATCGTTATGAGCCCAAAATGAAACCTAGACTTAATGTGCTCCATCCGGATGATGTCGAGGAGGTCTATTCAGCGACCATGGAGGTGATCGAGCGGACCGGCGTTAAAATCACCCATCCGCGGGTTCTGGAGCTTCTGGACGGCGCCGGTGCGCGCGTAGACAACAATTTGGTGCGCATCCCGGATTGGATGGTGAAAGATGCGTTGCGTAGCGCACCATCACGGGTCGTTCTGGGCAACCGCAATGGCGAGCGCGTGGTGAAGCTCGAGCGAAATCGGAGTTGGTTCGGGGCCAGCTTGGATTGTATCGACTACCTCGAGCCGTTTACCGGCGAGCGACGCAAATTTATGCTGGAGGATTGCTACAAAACGGCCTCTTTGCTTGACACGTTGCCCCATGTTACTTGGGGTATGACATTTGGCATGGCCGACAATGTACCCGCCAAATTCGCCGATCGATTGGTGCTCAAGGCAGCGCTGACCCACAGCACAAAACCAATGGTTTTCTGTTGTCAAAATTGTGAGAGTCTGAAAGAGATTTACGAGATGGCGATGATTATCGCCGGTGGTGAAAAGCAGTTTTTAAATGCCCCGACCATTGTTATGCTGGCCGACCCCATCTCTCCGCTGACATTTACCAATGACACTATCGATCGAATGGTGTTTTGTGCCGAAAAGAGAATTCCCCAAATCTGCTACGGAGCGCCTCAGGCCGGAAGCACCGGACCTGCCTCGTTTGCCGGATCTGTTGTACTGGGAATGGCCGAAACCCTTTGCGGTTTAGTCATTACCCAATTGATACGCAAGGGAGCGCCTTTTATCTGCGGCGCCTTTGCCACCGTGATGGATATGCGCACAACAATTTTCTCCTACGGCGCGCCGGAGATGATTCTAATGGGTGCTGCCCTAGCGCAGATCGCGCAGCACATCAAGCTTCCCTTCTTTGGCACCGCTGGCTGCTCCGACGCGAAACTGCCCGATTGTCAAGCCGCCGCGGAGGCCACATTTTCATGCCAGTCGGCGGCTCTCAGCGGTGCCAATCTTGTTCATGACTGCGGGCTGCTCGACCACGGATCCTTGGCCTCTCCCGCTTTTATGGTACTAGCCAACGAAGTGTTGGCCATGCTCAACCAGTATACCAGGGGCATCAAGGTGAATGAGGAAACGCTGGCGGGCGATGTGATCCATCGCGTCGGCCCCGGTGGTCATTTTATGACCGATGAGCACACCCTAAAGTATTTTCGAGATGTTTGGTACTCCGATCTGTTCGACAGGTCAAACTATGATTCCTGGCTCGAGCAGGGAGGGCGCCGTTTTGATGAACGCTTAAGAGAACAGACGTTGCTAAAAATGGAGCATCAGCCCAAACCAATGCCCCCAGAGACCATCCAAGCGCTTGACCAGCTGGTTAAAAACTGGCGATAATGTTTTGAAACAGGCTCAACGTTAATCACATTTCTGGCCTTCCCGTCCCATCACTTCCACCAACGATTAAATCGACCGCACTATAATGCTCCTGTGTGCTAATAAATAGATTGAACGCAAACCATAATATGGCATGATTCAACGTTTCGATCTATTTCTGAGATTTCGTCCTGAAGGCGGGCCAGCAAACTATAAAATGATAATTCTTGCACTTTTAGTGCATTGTGTTAATATATTTAATTGCACCATCACATGAGTAGTTGATGTCTGAAGGTGTAACGTGATCCCAGCGACCATTCAAAAAAACTTAGCGTGCGAAATAAATTAATTGTGTCTAATCACACCGCCTTAGAACTATGGCCAGCATAACCCCATCTGCCAGCGATAATGTGATGATTGCCTTACGCAAAATTATTCAGGCCATTGACCTGAACAGCCGGCAACTTGTCAAGCGGGTGGGGCTGACCGGACCGCAACTGGTTATCTTACGTGAAATATCCAGCATTGACGAGGTGACGGCTGGAGAGATTGCACAGGCAGTCAGCCTTAGTCAGGCGACGGTGACCGGCATCATGGATCGCATGGAAAAGCGGGGCCTGATCGCCCGCAAACGCAGCGAACATGATAAACGAAAAATCATGATCCGAATCACCGACGCGGGCCAAGATATTGTCGAATCCGCTCCGCCGTTGATGCAGGAGGCTTTCACACAGCGCTTCACGAGTCTGCCGGCCTGGGAGCAAACCATGATCCTGAGTGCCCTGCTTCGCCTGGTCAGCATAATGGATGCCAAGACGATCCAGGCGGCGCCCTTTTTGGCCACCAACATCATCGGCGAACAAACCGAAACCTGATACGAGGGCATGCGTGCGCCCACCGCTGCGCCGCGTTATTCATGCCAAGCAATCGAGACAGGACCATAACCAGTGGAAAAGATCGTAGTTGAAAATTTGTACAAGATATTCGGCGATCAGCCGAAAAAGGCCCTCAAGCTGCTTTCGGAAGGACACGACAAAGAGTCCATCTACGAAAAGACCGGCATGACCGTGGGCGTTGATAACGCCAGCTTTGCCATCGAAAACGGGGAGGTCTTTGTTATTATGGGACTTTCCGGTTCCGGCAAGTCAACCATCGTGCGCATGCTCAACCGGCTCATCGAGCCCACGGCCGGCAAGGTGACCGTGGACGGCAAAGATGTCACCAACATGAGCCACGACCAACTGGTCAAGTTCCGGCTTCACAACATGAGCATGGTGTTTCAATCTTTTGCGCTCATGCCGCACCTGTCCGTGCTTGACAACGCCGCCTTCGGCCTGAATCTGGCCAAAGTGGAAAAGGCCAAACAAAAAGAGCGCGCCCTGCAGGCGTTGGAACAGGTGGGGTTGGCCGGCTGGGAAAATGCCTATCCAGCGGAGCTTAGCGGCGGCATGCAGCAGCGGGTGGGCCTGGCGCGGGGATTGGCCGTGGACCCGGACATTTTGCTCATGGACGAGGCCTTTTCGGCCCTGGATCCGCTGATCCGCACCGAGATGCAGGATGAGTTGATCAAACTTCAGGAACAAGAACAGCGCACCATCGTTTTTATTTCCCATGATCTCGATGAAGCCCTTCGCATCGGGGATCGCATCGCCATCATGGAAGGCGGCCGTGTGGTGCAGGTGGGCACGCCCGAGGATATCCTGCAGAATCCGGCCGACGACTACGTGCGCGCCTTTTTCAGAGGGGTCGATCCAACCAATGTGGTCTCGGCCGGCGACATCGTGCGTGACAGTCATCCGACGATCATGATCACCAAGACCGGCAGCCTGCGCGCCACCCACGAGCTGCTCAGTGGCAGCGAGCGCCACCACTGTTACGTTATTGACGGCCAGCGACGTTTTTTAGGCATCGTCTCCTCGCAATCGTTGCGTGAGGCCATGGACAAAGACGCACCCGACAAGCCGCTCAAACAGGCCTTTCTGGAAAACGTCCAGGCCTACAACCAGAACGACTCCATGCAGGAAATTCTGCCGGCTATCGCCTCCAGCGACTGGCCGGTGCCAATCGTCGACGACGACAATAACTATTTGGGCGTGGTTTCCAAAAACCGCTTTCTGAGAACCCTGCATCGCACGGAAAAGAGCATGGACGAACAGGCCCAACAAGGCTCATGATGAAACCGGACGTCTTGACGGCGGTAGCAAGGCGATGAACATTCGCACGATAAGGAAGAACGATCATGTTTGACATGTTTAAAGAGAAGGTCATTCCACTCGATGTGTGGGTATCACAGTTTGTCGACTGGCTGGTCGACAACTACCGGGAATTTTTCCAGACCATCAAATGGCCGGTGGAACAGACCCTAAGCGGGCTCGATACCGGCCTCAACGCCCTGCATCCGATTATCGTCATCGTCGCTCTGGCCCTGACCGCCTGGTGGTTTTCAGGCAAGACGTTGGCGATATTCACGATCATTTCTCTGACAATTATTGGACTGCTGGGCCTATGGGTGGAAACCATGACCACGCTGGCCATGGTGATGGCTTCGGTCTTTTTCTGCGCTTTGGCGGGGATTCCCCTGGGGATCTGGGCTGGACGCAGTGACAGGTTCGAGGCGGGTCTTCGCCCGGTGCTGGATGCCATGCAGACCACGCCGGCCTTTGTCTATCTGGTGCCCATCGTGATGCTATTTTCGGTGGGCAACGTGGCCGGGGTGCTGGCGACCATCATCTTTGCCTTGCCGCCGATCATCCGCCTGACCAGTCTGGGGATCCGGCAGGTACACCCGGAGCTGGTAGAAGCCGGTCAGGCCTTTGGTGCCACCAACTGGCAGATTCTGACCCGCGTTCAAGTGCCGCTGGCCATGCCCACCATTTTGGCTGGATTGAACCAGACCATTATGATGGCACTGTCGATGGTAGTTATCGCGGCGCTCATCGGCGCCGGCGGGCTGGGGTCGCCTGTGATCCTGGGACTCAACACCCTCGATATCGGCCGCGCGGTCATAGGCGGGCTTAGCATCGTGTTGATGGCCATTGTGCTGGACCGCATCACCCAGTCCATGGCGAAGAAGAAGAAAAAGGCGCGTTCATAACGCGTAGAACCCAAAATGAATCAACTAACTCAACAAAGGAGGATCTGATGAAAAAGGTAACACGACTGTTAACAACCCTTATCGTTTGTTTGTCGCTGACCGCCATTCCCGCCGTCGCTGATGACATGAAGCCGGGCGCGGGTGTTACGGTTCAGCCGGCGCGGGCCACCTGGAACACCGGTTTTTTCCAAGAGGCGCTGGTGCGCCGCGCCCTGACTGAACTGGGATACGATGTCAAGGCGCCCAAGGATCTGCAGAACCCGATCTTTTACAAATCGGTGGCCCTCGGTGATGTCGACTATTGGGCCAATGGCTGGTTTCCCATGCACAACGCCCAACTGCCCAAAGGTTTTGAGGAAGATGCCGGCATGTACGGCTATGTAGCCAAAGCGGGCGGCCTTGGCGGATATCTTGTTTCAAAAAAGGATGTAGAAGAGTTTGGCATCAAGTCCCTAGATGACTTCAAACGCGATGAGGTCAAAAAGGCTTTTGATACCAACGGTGACGGCAAGGCCGACCTCACCGCCTGCCCGCCGGGATGGGGCTGTGAAAAAGTGATCACGCATCATCTCGCCACCTACGGTCTGGAAGACCATATCAACCCGGTCACGGCCGCTTATGAAGCCGGCATGGCCTCGGCCATCGGCAACTACAAAAGCGGAGGGCCGGTTTTCTTCTATACCTGGACGCCCAATTGGACCGTTTACAAGTTGAAACCGGGCCAAGACGTGCTGTGGATCAATGTGCCCGAAATCATGCCCAGCGACGCGCAGAAAGGCTCCGAGGAGCGTATGACCCTGTCCGGCATCGATGGCGCGGTTAGCGATCCGGTAAAATTGGGATTTGTGGCTTCCGATATCCGTGTCGTGGCCAACAAGAAGTTTGCGGAGGCGAACCCCGCCGCAAAGAAGTTCTTTGAAGTATTCGAGCTCCCCTTGGCGGATATCAATGAGCAGAACACGCGCATGAACGATGGCGAGAAATCCCAGAGCGACATCGAAAAACATGTGGATGACTGGATTTCCAAAAACACGGACACATGGAACGGATGGCTTGATGCGGCGCGCGCGGCCGCAAAATAGATCGGATTTTATCTTAATAGCAAATAAATACGCTCGGGGGCTACCGCGTTATGGCGGCCCCCGAGCATTTTTTTTGCTCAGCGGCCTTGCGCAGCAAAAAAGATTCGCATCTATGAACTGGACTGGGCACTCAGTAACACCATCTGCCATTCGAGGGGTTTTGCATCGCCAAATGATCGTTTAATGCAACCGGCGCTCGTGCCTTGCGCCAAAAATGACGATTTTTTCACAAAAATTGATTCTTCCCTTGACCCACGCCGCAGAATACCTTTAAAGGAGGAGGTCAGAAAAGGTAAAACGGTAAGCATTTCAACACCGAACAACGCGGGAATTGTGACCAAACCAAAAGGGGAAGCTGCTCCATGGCAATTCAAGACATTTTCAACGCCGTGCTGGCCTTTGATGCTGCAAAGACCCGCACCCTCACCCAGGCCGAGCTCGACAGCGGCACTGAAATCACCACCATCCTCAACGACGGGCTCATCAGCGCCATGGATGAGGTGGGCGAAAAGTTCAGCACCGGCGAACTTTTTGTACCGGAGATGCTCATGGCCGCCCAGGCCATGAAGGCCGGGGTACAGCTCTTAAAGCCTCTTCTGACCGAAGGCCAGAGCCGGAGCAAGGGCACAGTGGTGATCGGCACGGTCAAAGGCGACCTGCACGACATCGGCAAAAACCTAGTGGCCATGATGCTGGAAGGCGCCGGCTTCGAGGTGGTCGACCTGGGCGTGGACGTTGACAGCGAGGCCTTCGTCAAGGCCGCGGCGGAAAACAGTGCCGATGTGATCGCGCTGTCGGCCCTGCTCACCACCACCATGCCGGCCATGGAGACAACCATCAAGGCGGTCAAGGAAGCGGGCATGTCGGTGAAAACCATCATCGGCGGCGCACCGGTTACCCAGACCTTTGCCGACCAGATCGAAGCCAACGGCTACAGTGCCGATGCCCCGGGTGCGGTCAAGCTGGTCAAGCAGATCCTGGTTTGATACCGGGCAGGACGCAGATACCGCCGAAAACGGCTGCCCAAATAGGAGAAAGGCCATCATGATCATCATTGGAGAGTTGATCAACGCCAGCCGCAAAACTGTCAAAGCCGCCATCGAAGAACAGGATGTCGAAACCATTCAAAAGTTGGCCGTGGACCAGGCCGAAGCCGGTGCCGATTACATCGACGTCAACGCCGGCATCTTCGTGGGCAAAGAGCCCGACTACCTGATGTGGCTGGTCAAAACCGTCCAGCAAGCCACCGACAAGCCCTGCGCCATCGACAGCCCCGACCCGGCCGCCATCGAGGCGGCACTGGGGGTTCACCGAGGCGTTGCCATGATCAACTCCATCTCTCTGGAAAAAGAGCGTTATGACCCATTGCTGCCCCTGATTGCCGGCACCGAGTTGAAGGTGATCGCCCTTTGCATGAGCGATCAGGGCATGCCCCGGCAGGTGGACGACCGCTTGAAAATTGCCGACGCACTGGTCAACGGGCTGATCCAGCACAACATCGCCGTCGAGAATATCTTCGTCGACCCGCTGGTGCAGCCCGTTTCGGTCGACGGCACCTTCGGCATAGCCTTTCTCGACGCCATCGAACGGATCGTGGCCGCCTTCGCGGGTGTGCACACCGCCTGCGGCCTCTCCAACATCTCCTATGGGCTGCCCGCGCGCAAGTTCATGAACCAGGTATTTATGACCATGGCCATAGCCAAGGGACTCGACGGGGCCATTGTCAACCCTCTGGACAAGCCGATGATGGCCGGCATTGTCGCCGCCGAGGCCCTGGCCGGCCGCGACGATTATTGCATGAACTACTTGAAGGCCTATCGAGCTGGCATGTTCAATCAATGAAACCGCTTGGCGTAACCCATCACCTTTGATTCTATGGTAATAGATCCTTCCAGGCATGCTTTATAGAAAAAAAGCAGCGGAAGAATAGTTTGGTCGCCAATAACAACCTTTTTTGAATGCCGAAATTTGTTGGCCAGGCGCAATGGTTTTTCAATCGCATGGCAATCATATCAGCAATTTTCCGGGAGCGACGAGTAAACAAACGAAATGAGGCGCACATGTCGGTCGAAGCCAAAATCATCGATATACTAGAGCAGCACAAGATCGACTACGAGGTGGTTGAACATGAGCCGGTCTATACCAACCCTACCATGGCCGAAGCCCTGGGGGTGAGCGAAAGCGAGACCGTCAAGTCGCTTGTGCTGATGACTAAAGAGAAAGAGATGGTGCTTCTGGTGATGCCCGGCGATAAACGGGTGGATTGGAAAAAAGCCGCCAAGGGCATCGGCACTAAAAAAGTATCTTTTGCCAAGCCCGAGGCGGTATTGGAAAAGGTGGGCTGCGAGGTGGGCTGCGTGCCGCCCTTTGGCCAGCTTACGCCCTTGCCAATATACATGGATACCGATCTAACTAAGAAGGATATCGTCTACTTCAACCCCGGCAAACACGACAAATCGTTCAAGCTCAAGGCCTGGGACCTAAAGAAGGTGTGTCGGCCCAAGCTTATCTGACCTGCCTTGGGCCTTAGTCTCGCAGCTATCGTACCGTCACCACCGGGCAGGGGGCGTTGAGAATAACGTACTGCGCGTTGGATCCAAAGAGCAGTTTGCCCACCTTTGAGCGACGCTTGACCCCAATTACGACCTCTCCGGCCCGTTTTTCGTCGGCGAAGGTCACCAGATCCTCGCCCGGCGTCATGCCCCGGATCAGCAGGTGCGTTTCGCACTCAGCTCCCTCCTTGCGGCAATAATCCTCGGCAAATTCGAGTTGCCGCTCGGCCTTTCGGATCTCTTCATCCTTGATATCCTTGCCGCCCATCAGCGAAGTGACCACCGCCAACCGGCCTTGAAAAGCCCTGCCGTGCACCACGGCCAGTTTCAAGGCGTCCATTGCGGCGTTGGAGCCGTCAAATCCAACCACTATTTTCATAACATTTTCCGTTTTTAATCGTTTTGATCAGAAGAACGCCAAAGGCCGCTTATCCCGGGAATCTTACGCCTCTGAGTTGCTGTTTATCGTGAGTTATAAGCAAGATTTTCCGAAATTTGCCGGTTAAGCCTCGAAGATCACATCCACGTTTAGTGCCTCGCCGATGGCATTGAGCCCGTCGACGATGATTTTGGGAGCCATATCGACGGGAAAATCGACCTCGATCACCATGCGGTAAATAGCGCCGCCGCTCTCGGGCGAATTGACGATCTTTGAATTGAGCGTGCGGATATTGATGTTCTGATCAGCCAGGTAGCGGCTCACCTTGTAGACGATACCCGCCTGATCCATCCCCTCTACACGGATCTTCTTGGGCACCGTGTGGGCGGTTGCGGCCGGCAGGGAGTCATCGATGGGCCGAATAAAGGCCGTGATCCCGCGTTCGCGCTCCAGCCGGCGGCAGGCGCTGTCCAGGCGCTCCTGCAAACCATTGTCATTGTCACCGGCCAGCGGTGAAAAAAGCAATATGATCCCGAATTCACCCGACAGGGTCATCATAGCGGAGTCTTCGAGATTGCAGTTGTTTTCATAAATGACCTGCGAAATATCGGCCACAATTCCGGGGCGGTCCTTGCAAAATGCGGTCAGAATAAATTTACCGGCCATGGGTCCTCCAACGGTTACAGTAATAATCGATTATCGAACATTCGAATCATTGCCGCAAAAGGCCGATTCGTCAATCCCAAAATCGTCAATCGATGACGGCTTTTCGATATCCACCCTACCCGGCCAGGCGCGGGTTGCGGGCCGCGGCGGTCTCATCCAGCCGGCGCACTTTGGGGGTCACCGGCGCTTCATGCAACAGGTCGGGGGTCTCGGCCGCTTCGGCGGCGATGGCCTTCATGGCGGCGATGAAATCATCCAGGTTCTCTTTGCTCTCCGTCTCGGTGGGCTCGATCATGATGGCACCGTGCACCACCAGCGGAAAGTAGATAGTCGGCGGATGAAACCCGTACTCCATGAGACGCTTGGCCACATCCAGGGTGGTCACCTTGTGGACGGCGAGGTGTTTGTCGCTCAGCACGCATTCGTGCATGCAGGGCCTATCGTAGGGCAGGTGATAGATGCCCTTGAGATTCTCCTTGATGTAGTTGGCGTTTAGAACGGCCAGCTGGGCCGCTTTTTTCAGGTTGGCGGCGCCCATGCTACGAATGTAGCTATAGGCCCGGATCAAGATGCCGAAGTTGCCGTAAAAGGCGTGCAGCTTGCCCACCGACTGGGGGTAATCGTTGTCCAGGCGGTAGCCTTCGTCGGTCTTGACCACCCGCGGAATGGGCAGAAAAGGCGCCAGCGCCTCGGTCACGCACACCGGTCCGGCACCGGGACCGCCGCCGCCGTGGGGCGTGGAGAAGGTTTTATGCAGGTTCAGATGCAGCACGTCCACGCCGCTGTCGGCCATGTTGACCACCCCCATGATGGCATTCATGTTGGCGCCGTCGGCGTAGATCAGACCGCCCTTGGCGTGTACCACCTCGGCGATCTCGCGGATGTTTTGCTCGAAAAGCCCCAGGGTGTTGGGATTGGTGATCATGATGCCGGCCGTCTCTTCATCCATCAGCGCCGCCACGCTGTCCACCTCCAGAATGCCCTTGGGGCCGGACTGAACCGGCACCGAGGTGAAGCCGCACAGGGCGGCGCTGGCCGGATTGGTGCCGTGGGCCGTATCGGGGATGATCACCTTGCTGCGGGGTTTCCCCTGGGCCTTGTGATAGGCGGCAAACACCAGCATGCCGGCCAACTCACCGTGCGACCCGGCCGCCGGCTGCACGGTGACGCAGGGCAGGCCGGTGATCTTGGCCAGATAGCGCTCCA
This sequence comes from uncultured delta proteobacterium, assembly GCA_963783425.1. Taxonomy (GTDB): domain Bacteria; phylum Desulfobacterota; class Desulfobacteria; order Desulfobacterales; family QNYZ01; genus CAWANO01. The sequence goes on along the minus strand of CAWANO010000010.1, from coordinate 879,655 downwards.
GGTTGTAGAGCAGCGCCAGCGCGCCCTGGCTCAGTTCGGCCGGCAGCAGCGGGTGCGCCCCGCAAAAGCCGGGGATGGCCGCCTGGCGCTCGTTGGTTTTGGGGTTGTACTTCATGGTGCATGACCCCAGCGGGTACATGCCGGTATCGACGCTGAAATTCCATTGCGACAACCGCAGGTAGTGCCGCACCACATCGACCTCGGAAAGATCGGGGAAATCGGGCCCCTCCCCGGCCAGCTTATCATCCAGCGGGGCCGGATCTACATCCGGCTTGGGGCATGAAAAGGCGCTGCGGCCGGCGACGCTCTTTTCCCACAAGAGCGGCTCGTTCAATATCAAACCGTGGGTGCCGATACGTTCGCTCATGATGTCACCTCCTTGACCAGGGCGTCCAGGTCGCTTTTTGAGAGCGTCTCCGTCACGCACAGCAGGTAGTGATCGCTCAGCTGCGGGTAGAGGCGTTCCAGAGGCAACCCGGCCACGATTTTTTTATCCCGCAAGGCGCGGTGGGTGGCATCGAACCCGGGGGGGAACTTGGCCACGAATTCATTGAAGGTGGGGCTAGTAAAGGGCAGTTCGATGCCGGCAGCCGTCAGAGCGCCCTTGAGGTACTCGCACTTGTCATAATTGAGGCGCGCCAGTTTGCGAATGCCGGTGCCCCCCAGCGTGGCCATGTACATGGCCGAGGCCGTGGCGCAAAGCCCTTGGTTGGAACAGATGTTGGAGGTGGCTTTTTCGCGCCGGATGTGCTGTTCGCGGGTCGACAGGGTCAACACGAAGCCGCGCTTGCCCTCCTTGTCGGTGGTTTGGCCCACCAGCCGTCCGGGCATGTTGCGCACGTACTTATGGCGGGCGGCGAACATGCCCAGCCCCGGTCCCCCAAACGACTGCGGGATACCGAAACTCTGGCCCTCACCGGCGGCGATATCGGCCCCCAGGGCCCCCGGGCTTTTGTAGAGCCCATAGGCCAGCGGTTCGCTAAAGCCGACCACGAACAGGGTCTTGGGGTCACTGTGAATCTGGTCGCCGATACGCTGTAAGTCCTCGACGCAGCCGAAAAAATTGGGCGACTGCACGGCCACGCCGGCCAGCTGATCGAGATCGCCGATCTGCTTCAGATCGGTGCGGCCGCTGCTGTCGAAGGGAATCTCCACCACCTCGTAACCGGTGGGCTCGAAATAGGTTTGCACCACCTTGCGATAAAGGGGATGCACTGCCGCCGAAACGGCCACCTTCTTGCGCCGGGTCACCCGGATGGTCATCAGCAGCGCTTCGGCCAGCCCCGAGGCGCCGTCGTACATGGAGGCGTTGGCCACATCCAGTCCCAACAGACGTGTCACCAGGGTCTGGTACTCGTAGATGGCTTGCAACGTACCCTGGCTGATTTCGGGCTGATAAGGGGTGTAGGCGGTCACAAACTCGCCCCGGCTGAGCAGGTTGCTGCAAACGGCCGGGATGTGATGATGGTAGCTGCCCGCCCCCATGAAAACCTGGTAGGTGGAACTGGCGCCCATGCTGGCTGCCAATTCGTCCATGTGGCCGTTGAGCTCCCACTCCGTAAAAGGTTCGGGCAGGTCCAGGTGGGTCAGGGTGCAGCAGTGGTCGGGAATGGTATTAAACAGATCCTCAAGGTTTTCAGCGCCCACGACCTTGAGCATGACGTCGATCTCTTCCTGGGTATGGGGTAGATATCTCATGGCTATAGTCCTTTGAGCATGTCGAGATAGCCCGCCTTGTCCATCAATTGCACCAGCTCATCCGGGTTGCTCGCTTTGATGTCGACCAGCCAGCCCTCACCGTAAGGCGAATTGTTGACCTTTTCGGGAGACTCCCCCAGTGTTTCGTTGATGGCCACGATCTCGCCCCCCAGGGGCATGTAGATCTCGGAGACGGCCTTGACCGACTCCAGCGTGCCGAATTCGGCCCCCTTTTCAAAACTTTCACCCACCTCGGGCAGTTCCACGAAAACGATGTCGCCTAGCTGATCCTGGGCATAGTCGGAGATGCCCACACGCACCACGTCACCCTGGGCTTTGGCCCATTCGTGATCATCGGCGTATTTCAAATCATCGGGGAGCTGGAGTTCATTGATCTCTTTCATAAGCGGCCTCCTTGTCGTTTAGAGCATCTGTTTTAGGGGTCTTCGGGCGCTGCGGTCCGGTCGCACATCCTCAACGATGGAGACCTTCAGCTTGCGGCGCTTGTCTTGTATCGTAACCACCTCTCCCGTGGAAAGGGCCTTTTCCACCTTGATAAAACCGCAGCAAAGCCCTTTGGGCTTAAAGCCCGCTGGAGCCTGCGGACTGGCGATGCTGACGATGCGCCCGTCGACGCGGCCGATGGCCATGTCGGTGACGCAGGTGAGCACCTCGCCGATGCGGGCGCCTTCGGCATCATTGACCGTGGCTGTATCGGCGGTGGATACTTTGCGCAGATCATTGCCCACGAAAGGATAGATAAAGGCCTTGTCCCGGGCAGTCAGCAGAGCCTGGTCGCCCAGAAAGGGTTTGGTGAACCCGCTTTTGTCATCGTTGAACGGCAGGGCGAACTCCCAGGGATGATCGATGAAGGGCCAGTGACCGATGTCCTGGTGCGACAGGGGCAGCACCGCCCCGCCACGCAGGGAGTCGCGCGCCGCCAGGCCGCACACCTTGAGGCCAAGGGGGCCGCCCGCCTCGATGAGCTGCCGCCAGACGCTCGCGGTGCGATCGGGCACCATGAAGAGCTCGAACCCAAACTCACCCGTGTAGCCGGTGCGCGACAGCAGAATCGGGGTGCCGTCCTTGAGGCGCACCGAACCCTGGGTCGGGCTGAAGTGGCCCTTGAAGGAGAAGTAGACCAGTCGCTCGAAAGCGGCCTCGGGATCATCGAGCAGCATCGCCAGGATCTTGCCCGCCGCCGGTCCCTGCAGGTCGATTTTGCCCACTTGGTCCGTGAAATCGGTAACGATCACCTCGCGCGCACCGGCCTGGGCCGTCAGGTGCGCGGCAACCGCGGCCCCCATGCCGGCGTTGACAACCACCAGGTGGTCGCCCTCGGCCATTTGATAGACGATGGCATCGTCGATCACCCCGCCGGCCTCGTCACAAAAGGCGCCGTAAACGCATCGCCCGGCCGATAGCGGCGCAGGCGGGGAACCGACGGCCCGTGCCAGATCCTTGGTAAAGCACCACTGCAGCAGGTCACGCGCGCCGGTACCGGTCACACCCACCAGCGCCATGTGGCTGGTGTCGAACATGCCGGCCTGGGTCAGCACGCAAAGATGCTCCTCTTTGGCGGAAACGTACCACAGCGGCATGTCGTAGCCGCCGAAGTCGGCCATGTTTGCGCCAGCTGCTACATGCCAGGGGTAAAGGGGGGTTTTGAGGGATTCGGTCGGCATGCTGGGCTCCTTTAATCGTCGGTTCAGTGCCTTTCCGGTTGTGCGCCACGGTTCGCTCTGCGGTTGCGGATATCGAACCGCTATCGGGTGTAAACGGCCGATGGCCGGTATGGGTGGGTTGGGTAAAACTGTCCTTAAATTACAGAAAAGCTGAGCAGGCTGTCAACAAAATTTTTATTATTTAAGGGATTTGGTAAATATATTTTAAATTTGTTATCATATCGACGATTTTTAAGGAGAATTAGCTCCAAATTTGCAGAAAATGGCATTGTTGAAATGATTTTTCGCACGACCTCGAAAGCGGTTTCAGGACACGGGCAGCCGCCGCACCTCATCACGGATGCGGCCGCTCTCAACCAGCGCCCAGAAAGCATCGGCCAGGGCCCGGCTCTCCGTCACCGCCCGCTGCCAGTAACGGACCCGTTCACGGTCGCGTCCTTGATAGAGATAAAAATCGTTACGGTCAGGAATTTTACGGTGGGGCAGACGTTCGACGAATCGAGCCGAAGGCGCCACCAGAAGCACATTCTGCATGTGCCCGGCGCGGGGCCTTCGCCAGGTGAGGCGTTTGTCGAACCAACCAGGAACGATGCGGTCGGTATAGTGGAGCATGAGCGTGATGCGGTTGGGGGTGTTGAAAGGTAGGTCGAGATGATAGTCGATGATACCGCCGTCGCGGTAGAGGCCCTTGGGCGCCCCGGAAATATCCGGCACGCCGCGCATGATGTAGGGAATCGATCCGGAGGCCATCAGGGCTTGGGGCAGGTTGTCGCCCCGCAAGGCCACCTGCCGGGTGGGAAACTCGTTCCCGCTGCTCAAAGGGGGCCGCTGACGGGGATCGTGGAACAGGGCGCGCTCGAAAAACCAGCCCAAAGTGCCGCGGTGGACAATGTTGGCCAGATAGGCCACGCCCAATCCGGCGGCCTGTAGCAGCCGGCGCTCCGACCGGGCGGGCCCCTTGCAGCGCACGGCAAGCACGTTGAGCCGCAAAAAGGGGTGTTGCAGCAAAGATTCGGGCGGTTCGACCGAAAGCAGCCGGCGTAGAATTTTGCGCCCCTGGGCGCTGATCTTATCGGGAGTGGGGCGGGCGCTGTAGGATTGATCGATGTAGGCCCGCTCGAAGCGGTCGATGGCGGCAACGGGATCGCGATGACAGGCGGCGGCAAAACGCCAGGCCCCTGAGGAGGATCCCACCAGAAAGAGCGGCGCCTTCCGGCTGGCAAACCAGCGCGAAAAAAGAAGCCGGTCCAGCTGCCCTAAAATCAGCCATTTGGGCCCGCCGGCCGCGCCCGCCATCACGGCCACCTGATTGGGGGCAAGCCCGCCCTCCCGGATCAGTTCATAGGCTTTGGGCCCGGCCAGTATGGTGAGATCTGAAGCGGCGCTCATCACACATTGAATCGGATCTGCATCAGGTCGCCGTCCTGGACCGTATAGGTTTTACCCTCCAGCCGCACGGTGCCCTGCTTGCGCGCCTCGGCGTAACTGCCGGCAGACATCAGATCCGCATACGCCAACACCTCCGCCCGAATGAACCCCTTTTGAAGATCAGTGTGAATGACGCCCGCCGCCTCGGCCGCCGGGGTGCCGCTGCGGATGGTCCAGGCTTTGACCTCATCGTCGCCCACGGTGAAAAACGAGATCAAACCCAATAGATCGTAGGAGTGGCGGATTACGCGTTCGGCCGCCGGCTTTTGGATGCCAAAAGCCGCCTGATACTCCATCGCGTCCTCCGCTGCCATCTGGGTCAGCTCCTTTTCAAGCAGGCCGCGGATGGCAATACAGTTCTGGCTGTCGGTCAGGCCCGGCACCTCCGGCGCGGCCTCTTCTTCCTCAGGGTTGCTGATCAGCACCAGCATGGGCTTGGCCGACAAGAAAGCAAAGCCCCGCAGAGCCGGGGCCGCCGCCAGATCGGTAAAACGCCGCAGGGGCTGTTCGTTTTCCAGTGCCTCCCTGCAGCGCTCCAGCAGGGCCTGCTCTTCGGCCAGGCTCGCTTTGCCGCGCTGACGATCCCTGGCAATGCGCTCGAGGCGCTTTTCCACCGCCATCAGGTCGGACAGGATCAACTCCTGGTCCATGCTGCTGAAATCATCCGCCGGTTGAGGAAGGTCTTCACCATAGAGGGAAAAATTTCGCACCACCTCGATCAGGGCGTCACACTCGCGCACCTGGTTCCACATGGTTTGCATTTTGGCTTCTTCGGTGGCCTCACCGCTCAGGCGCGCCGGCAACTGGTAGGCCACCTGGGCGTAGGTGGTCTTTTTGGGATGGTAGAGCCGGCTCAACGTCTCCACCCTTTCATCAGGCACGGTGACCGTGCCGACCTGGCTCTCAAATTGTTGGGCGCCGTCGATCTCAAGGCGTGTCAGCGCCTGAAAAATCGTCCGGCGGCCGGCGCCAACCTTTCCAATAATACCGAGTTTCATTGTGATAACCTGATCTTGTTCGAGGTTGATTGTAGCGGATGTCAATCGTAAGCCCCGATACCCGCTTTACCGGATCGCCGGTCATTTTTCAAGCGTTGTAACCGAAGTCGCCGGGGAGGAGATTCTGCCGCGGGGCCCCAAAAAATGGCCGGGAATTCATGGCGTTACCCATGAGTCCCCGACCGATACGGATGGGGAGGGAGGCGGGGAGAAGGCTGAGAAAACCCCGGCTTGTGCCATCCGTAAATATTGTGAATTGTCACCCTTTTGACGCCGCGCGAAATCAAAAACTCATCAAAAAAGGCCCCGGCGAGAAATTACGGAGCGCCTACCCGACGATATCCGGCCGGCACCTTGAAAAGCGCCGGCTGCAGCCCCTTTTTGCGGCTCTGCTGCATGGTCATCACAACGGTGCCGTCCAGGGTGCGCGTAACCGAACGCACCGGGAAACCGGCCAGGCTTTCCATCAAGAGCGGAAAATTGATCTGGCGCGCCAAAGGGTTCTCCTCCAAGGCCTGACCGGCCTTGATCCCCAGCGAACGCACCTGGTCAAAGCCAACCACCTCCCTGGAGAGGCAATAATCGCCGTTGAAGAGCAACGAGCTGACCACATGTTTCTGGCAGTTGTAACCGGCCACCTCATCAAATTCATTGGTGGGCACGATTTGGGTCTGAAAGGCCTGCTGCAAAATGCTCTCGAGCATCTGGCCGGCCTCGCCTTCAATGCTCGGCAGCTGACCGCCGAAGGTTTTCAAGTCGGTCTGATCGTAGCGTTTGGCACTCACATCGAGCTGGTAGACGGCCAGTTGCTGCAGATCGACAATGGTCACCTCGTCCTCGGCCTCCACGCGCACCGCCTGGCCATCGACAAAAATGCGCAGCATACGCGCGCCCTGGCTCTCGCCGTTGAGGGCGTAAGTCTCTTCGAGCATGTCGTACTGCAGTCCCGCCGCCGCCGGCCACGGAGCAAGCAGCACCACCAGCAAGGCGAGCGGTAGCAGGCGAGGTTGTAACGCTTTCATTGTCGTCATGGAAAAGTCCTTTTTGTGATATTGGGTGAAGCCGAATCAATGGGGCTGGCGCCGCCGCGAGGCGCCGGCTGTATTCTTCGGCCGACTTGATTTTTTGGTCACGCTGTTCAATTTTATGAAATTATGGCCCAAAAGTCGATAATTAGAGAGACACCCACACCCAGCGATTGATCACCAGCCATGACGTATCGTGAAGAAAAGGACGCGCTTGGCACAGTTCAGGTGCCGGCGGATCGTTACTACGGCGCCCAAACTCAGCGCGCCCTGGAAAACTTCCCCATTAGCGGCTTGCGCATGCCCGTGGCCCTGATCAGGGCGCTCGCCCTGATTAAAAAATGCGCCGCCCAGACCAATCGAACCCTTGGGTTGCTGCACCCCTGATCTAACCGAGGCGATCGTCACGGCGGCCGACGAGACCATGCGCGGCAAGCACGACAACGAGTTTGGGGTGGATATATTCCAGACCGGATCGGGCACCTCCACCAACATGAACATGAACGAGGTGCTGGCCTCCCGGGCCAACGAGTTGCTGGGCGGGCCCGCGGCGGCAAAGCGCCCGTGCACCCCAACGATCATGTCAACCTGGGCCAGTCCAGCAACGATGTCATTCCCACCGCCATCCATGTGGCGGCCGTGACCGAAACCACTCGTCGGCTCGACCCGCCCCTGGCCGAGCTGGCCCGATCGCTGAATGCCAAAGCTAAAGAATTTGCCACCAGTCCGCAAGATCGGCCGCACCCACCTGCAGGATGCCGTCCCCATGACCCTGGGAGACGAGTTCTCCGGATATACCCACCAGATCGCCCTGGCCCGCCAGCGCATTGCCGACGCCCGCGGACGCATGCTGGCGCTTGCCCTGGGCGGTACGGCCGTGGGCACCGGCCTCAATGCGCACCCCCAATTTGCCGCCCAGACCATTGCCGGAATTTCCGACCACAGCGGGTGCGAATTTATCGAGGCCCCAAACCATTTTCAGGCCCAGGCCACCCTGGGCGGAGCGGTTGAAATGAGCGGCGCCCTGCGCGCCCTGGCGATCGATCTCGTCAAGATCGCCAACGACATCCGCTGGCTCGCATCCGGCCCGCGCTGCGGCATTGGCGAGATCACGCTGCCGGCACTGCAGCCCGGTTCCTCGATTATGCCGGGCAAGGTCAATCCGGTGCTGCCGGAAGCGGTGCTGCAAGTAGCCGCCCAAGTGATTGGCAACGACGCCACCATCGCCCTGGCCGGTCAGGGCGGCAATTTCGAACTCAACACCATGCTGCCGGTCACGGCCTACAACCTGTTGCAGTCCATTGAGATTCTCGCTAAGGTGGTGAAGCTCTTCGCGCGGCGGTGCGTGAGCGGCATCGAGGCCAACGCGGCCCGCTGCGAAAGTTACGTGGAACAGAGCATCTCCCTGGTCACCGCTCTGGTGCCGCGCATCGGTTACGACCGCGCCGCGGCCATTGCCCGCAAGGCCTACGAATCAGGACGCACCGTACGCGAAGTGGTGCTGGCCGAGGAATTGCTGCCGCCGGATGAGTTGGATCAAATTCTCAAATAGATTTCAGTTTAACTATCGATGATGAACTCGTAAAAAGTAGCGCGATGGCTAATTAAAAAGTTTCATATACAAGGAGTAGTGTTTTTTCAGGGCCGAGGCCATACATGTAGTATGCCGAGGATCTGAAAATTCACTACAACGCAGTAGATGGGACTTTTTACGACGCCATCATCGATAAATTTAACCCCCAAGGAGGCCAACATGGCAAAAGGACGCTACAAGATACAAACCACCTGCCCCCAATGCGGCTGCAGCGCGGTCAGTCACCTCAGTAAAGAAGAGCTCAAGGAACGCTTCGGCGACGTGCCCAACGTGGACATGGAGTGCAGCGAGTGCATGCTCAAATACGAAACCCCCATGGAAGAGGCCTGCTCCGAATGGGATAAGGAGTGCAAGTTAAAGGAGTAGAGCCTTGCGGATTATGATGGGCCGCGCGCCCATCATTGAAAAATGCAAAAGGACGCGTTTCAGGTTAATTTGAAACCGCGTCCTTTTATCTTTTCTGACAAGCGCGATGAGATCCGGTCACTTGGCCGCTAACGGGTGCACCTTTTTCAATTAAATCCAAATCCCCCGCCAATAAAATCTGTGTCTCTAACTCGGTTGTTTCATCAAATTGATAAAAACTCAGTAATTTCCGGTTAAGTTTTTGCATTAACCGGTCGTAGCTTATGTTCTTTCTGATTCTTGCGTGCGTGATCGGTAAAACCCGCTTTGTGCGCAATTCGTTTTGTATTTGAATTCGCAATTGCCGGACCCGCCTGATGGAGACCTTCTCCTTGTGTTGCTTATGGCAATATATCGCCAAGAGTAGATAGGTGATCAAGCCAGCGATAATTTGTACCATCAAACCATAGCGACTTCGGGCGATAAGGTGGTACACTTTCAGGTGCCGTTTCCACCAGGCAAAGAAATTTTCGATGTCCCAGCGCAGTTTATAGGCGGCGGCAATCTGTTCGCCGGTAAGATCACAGCGGTTGGTGGCAATCCAGTACTTTACACCGGCTATCTTGTAGCCCACCAAACGCAAAGGGATTTGAGTTTCGTTGACATTGCGGGTGCCTAAAAGAACCATGGCATCGAAAAAGACGCTACTGTCAGGCTCGACGGGTAAGGTTTTCAAAACCGTTTTCATGGTTCTAGCTTTGATGCGGCAGATGAACTGGATATTATCCCGTTGCCACTGATCAAAGCGTTGATGGCTTTGGTAACCTCGATCAAGGACGCCGGTTTGGCCCTGATCCAGAAGTCGGCCCACAAAGGGCCTTTCAGCACCATTGCCGTCAGTAAGAAAGACCTTGCGGGGGATACCCTTATTGATGTCAAAGCCGACATGGACCTTGGCCTTTTTGGATCCTTTGCGATAATCGGCCCAGTACATCGATAGCGTGGCATCAACCAAAGAACCATCGATGCCCACCAAGGAACCAAGTTCCGGACAACTGCCGGGCAAAAGACCGTCGGCCTGGGCTCTGAGGTTCTCAAAGACATGCATCATCTGTTCTAAGCCACGACCGTTGATCGCCTCGGAAAAGGAACTTTTTTTGATCCCTTTTTCAGGGGCAATTGCGTCCCGTGCAAATTCATCCTGTTCAAGTTCCTGCAACAAATGTTGCGCGGAGGTATGTTCTTGAAGATGATAATAAACCAGTATCCGCAGTTGGTCCTCGAAGTTCATTTGCAAAGGCCGATTACCCGAAGATTTAAGGGGCGACACATTATCCATGGCTCTTAAAGAGGGTTGAAAGAAAGTGTCAAAAATTAAAGAATCTTGCTTTGACCAAGGGTTGAAATTGAGCGGCATGTATAACCTCCTGATATTATTGGTTATACAAAATTCCGCCGCACACTTATCACCCTTTGTCAAGTAAAAAATGAAGTTAACATGCTGAAATATTAATATTTTCCATGCAATTTCCTAACCGGAAGTTGCTGCCTTTCGTTAATAAATTTGGTAAGAATATTACGGGCCGCGGGTGAGCAGCAAACAACTGCTTGTCTGACTCGAACCGCTTTGATGGGCCGCGTTTCGCGGGTCTCTACTGCTCACCCGCGGCCCGATGGGCATAAGTGGCGGGCGAGTATAACCCCCGAGATGGTAAAAGCCACTTCAATTGAAAACAACCAAGGTCCATCGAAATTTCAAGATATAGCCCGTCCATCTTCATGCCTTTGTTGGCCATTCATTCAATATTATCGTGCTTTTGGAGGTTGTGTCTTCCGCAAAGAAGTTGAATATTATCTGGTGTTGAAGATGAGCCTCCCTTTGACCATGGGATGATATGATCAAAATGCAAATCTTCATCAGAGCCGCACATTGTGCACTTGCCTCCGTCCCTCTTCCATACCTCAAGTTTGACCCAGGTCGGTATTATACGGCGTAGCTTTGATAGAGAGGGAACAGGAACAGAAAAGTCCTCCTCTCCCTCGACTGCCACCAGTTTGAACTTGAATACTTGACGTCCTTCACTTGACTCCTGCCAAGAATCAACCAGATGGAATATGCCGTTGTATGACCAAATGCCTTGCTTGATTTTTTCGTAAACTCTTACCCGCTCCGGTTCTCGTTCGCCAGACTTGAACAATTGAGCTGCTCGATGAAAAAGTCCGTTCTGCGTTAAGCCGCCAGCGGGCGTGTGTGCTGGCTGGTCCACGATCTTAGGGTTCGAGTTTTGTGTGGAGCGGGGTATATCGTGTCCCTCGTAAATCAATGTCGTCCCATCATCCTCAAGTCGGTCTGCATAAGGAGCGTTTGGACGCACTGACATCAAGATCACAGAATGCTGGTCGCGGAGTTCGAAATTCATTCCCCGCTGAAGGCTAACACCTTCACGCTGACACATTTCAAGGTATGGTATGATCTCGTTAGGCATCTTTTTATACGGCCCATCGGGCGCGGTTGAGGAGCGAGCTTGTTTGTCTGCTCGAACCGCGTTGATGGGCCGCGCTGAGCGATCCACTCCCCTCCTCAACCGCGCCCGATGGGCCTGGAGCGAAGCGACAGGCCCATCGATCTGGATATCATCGCTTTTGTAATGTTATCTGTCAGAACAAACGACTTAGAGCCACGCTACAGATTTATCATTGGAAGAAAGATCATGTCAAAACATGCGTAAAATTCTTGGAATATTGTCTGGAAATGCCGGTAGTTTTGTGGGTGAAGGCCAACTTTGATGAACTCGTAAAAAGTAGCGCGATGGCTAAGATAAAAGTTTCATATACAAGGCGTAGTGATTTTTCAGGGCCGAGGCCATACATGTAGTATGCCGAGGATCTGAAAAATCACTACAACGCAGTAGATGGGACTTTTTACGACGCCATCAACTTTGAAATTTCATTTTGTTAAACCGGGCACACGGTGGCCACCACAAACAAAAAGGGGCAACGGCCGCAGCCGTAACCCCTTGATATTTTTTGGTAGGCGCGCAGAGATTTGAACTCTGGACCTCTACCGTGTCAGGGTAGCGCTCTCCCCCTGAGCTACGCGCCTATTGCGATGACGGATGATCATTTAACATCTGGCCGATGGGCTGTCAAGGTAAATGGGCCTCGCCTGCCACCGGCCCGCCGGCCCACACGATTACGGCTGATCGTTGTTTTTTTGAAGCAGCCGCAAGCCCACAATCAGGTAGTGCCCCCCTGAAGCGATGGTAAAAAATATGGTGGCGCCGTAGCAGAAATGCAGGATCCAATCAGGAACGGGCACCAGTGATGGCGACAACAAGCTCAGGCAAACGGTCGTTAACTGGGTGAAGGTGGTGGTTTTGCTGAGAATGCTGGGATCGACCTTCAATTCCGTGCCGGTGAGGAAGAATATGGCCACCCCCAAGAGGATGAAAACGTCGCGGCTGATGACCGTTACCGCCAGCCAGACCGGCAGCAGCCCCAACACCGCCATGCCCACGAAGGCGGTATTGAGCAGTAATTTGTCGGCCAGGGGATCCAGATAGGCGCCCAGCTCGGTGCGCTGGTTGAAATAGCGGGCCAAAAAGCCGTCCAGCCCGTCGGAAACGGCCGCCGCGAAGAAAATCATCAGGGCCGAGCCGTAACGCTTCTGCTCCAAAAAGATCAGAAACAGCGGCGTCAGCAAAATCCGCGCCACGGTGATGATGTTGGGCAGGTTGAGGGAAAGTATGAATTTGGGAGGCGTCATAATGGATCGAAGCGCTTCAGCTCGCGCAGCATGGGTTCAGTGACGACGTACCAGGGCGTAATCGGCGATGTCAAGCAGTGTCTGCCGAGTGGGGCTGTCGGCGAAGGTGGCCAGGGCCGCTTTGGCCTGCCCGACACGCTCGGCCGCGCGTTGCCGGGTGTAATCGATACCGCCATAAGTGGTTAAATAAGCGACCAGTTCAGCAAAAGCTTCCGTGCTGAAACGGGCATCAGCGATGATGGCCACCATGCGCTCGCGATCCTGCGCGGTGGCGCGGGCAAGGGCGTGGATGACCGGCAGGGTCAACTTTCCCTCCCGCAAATCGGCACCGACCTTTTTCCCCAGCTCGTTGCCGTCGGCCGTGTAATCGAGCAGGTCGTCGGCCATTTGAAAGGCGATGCCCAGGTGGTAACCGTAATCGGCAAGCGCGCCCTGCCTGTCTGACGGCGCCCCCGCCAGCAGGGCTCCGGCCCGGCAGGCGCTCCGAAAGAGCACCGCTGTTTTGCGGTGAATCACCCCCATGTAATCGCTTTCCTTCAAGGTCACGTCGCCTTTGCGCGCCAACTGGTCAATCTCGCCTAATGACATCTGCTCAGTGACCTCGCCGATCACCCGCACCAATTCAACAATGGCCGTGTCGGCCGCAATGGCCAGGGCGCGGGCCAGCAGAAAATCGCCGGTCAGGACAGCGATCTCGTTGCCGTAAACCGCATGGGCGGCGGTTTGCCCCCGCCGTGTGTCAGCGCCGTCGATGAGGTCGTCGTGTATCAAGGTGGCGGCATGCAGGTATTCGAACATGCTGGCAGCCTTGGCCGCGGCCGCCCCTTCGAATCCGCACATTCTGGCGCCCAGAACCGTAAGCAGCGGCCGTAACCGTTTTCCGCCCGAAAACAGGATGTGGCCGGCCACCTGTGCAACCAGCTCGAGCTGTGGGTCGAGGTTGGTCTTCAGGGCCGTTTCCACGGCGACCAGGTCGGCCTGGACGTTGCTGAGAATTTTGCGCTTGAGGCTCTGTTTCATACCCGCTCACCCACCAAATCATAGGTCATGGCGTCCACAATCCGCACCCGCACCACATCCCCGGCCAGCGGTTTCGGCCGCTGATCAGCGTCGCCTCTGATCAGGGTGACGCCGTCCACTTCCGGGGCCTGGCCCATGGTGCGGCCCGCGGCCATGGGCTGGTGCGCGTCGGTCTCCACCAGCACATCACACACCTCGCCCACCCTCGATCGGTTTTTGGCCGCTGAAATGGGCTGTTGGCAAGCCATCAGCGCTTCGCGTCGCTGGGCCGCCACCGCCGCCGGCACATGCTGGTCGAGCCGGTGCGACGCCAGATCATCAGCATCGGAATAGCAAAATACCCCCAAATGATCAAAGCCAATGGTCTCCACAAAGCGACGCAGCGCATTAAAATCGGATTCACTTTCGCCGGGAAACCCGGTCAAAACGGTGGTGCGCAGCACCGCCTCGGGTACCACGCGCCGGATCTGATCGAATAACCGTTCGAGCGACTGCCGGGTGGTGCCGCGGCCCATGGCCCGCAGCACGCGATCGCTGGCGTGCTGGATAGGCAGGTCGAAGTAGGGGCAGATGTTGGGCCGCTCGGCCATGACACGCATCATCGGTTCAAGCAAACTCGACGGGTGACCGTACAAGACGCGCAGCCACACGTCACCAACCTGGTCGGAGAGCAGCATCAGCAGATCGGCCAGGGTCTGCGGCCCGGCCAGATCGCTGCCGTAGGCCGTGCTCTCCTGGGCCACAAGCACCAGCTCCCGCGCCCCTGACGCGATCAGTCCGCGCGCCTCGGCCACAATCACCTCGGGCGGGCGGCTCTTCTGACGTCCGCGCAAGCGCGGAATGATACAGTAGGTGCAGTGGCGGTCGCACCCTTCGGCGATCTTGAGGTAGGCCAGATGCGCCGTTTGGCGGTAGCGCGCCTGCTGCGTCAGGCCGCTGGTGATGGTGTCGGGGTCGGGCAACAGGCAGGCAGGAAGGGCCTCCGCGGACGTATCGACGGCCTCAATAATATGATCAAAGGCGCCGGTGCCCAAAAAGGTATCCACTTCAGGCAGCGCTTCGGCGATCTTTTCGCCATAGCGTTCCGGCAGGCACCCGGCCACGATCAGCCGCCGGCAGCGCCCCTCTCGTTTGTGGCGGGCCAGCGTTAGAATCGCTTCAATGGATTCGTCGGCCGCGGCTTCGATAAAGCTACAGGTGTTGACCACGATCACCCGTGCCTGCTCGGCCCGGTCGGTGAACTGCCAGCCGTGGGCCAGCAGTTGTCCGCTCATAGTCTCGGAGTCCACCTGATTGCGGGCGCACCCTAGACTGACCATGTGGATCGTTTTGGGCGCCGCCTCTCTTTTATGACTCGAAACCATGACTGGATCCTGACCAAACAAAGAAATGTAACGGGTAAGCATTCAGAGACAGTAGATTTTTGTTCAGTGCAAGGCATGAACGTTTTTGCAACCGCAGCCATAGTGTGGCTATGGCGAGGATTGCGAAAACGCGAAAACGCAGCACTGGACTAAAAGATGCTGTTGCTGAATGGTTACTAGCAGATGCGCGGCAACTGCTCCCCCGCCAGCATCCCCACCAGACGAGTCCCGCCCACCAGCGTCTGCATAAAGACCTTGCCGGGGTGCCCCGCCACCACCTCACCGATGACGGCGGCCTGATCGCCATGGGGATTGCGGTGCATGGCCGCCAACACCTCATCCACCGCATGGGGCGCCACAAAGGCCAGCAATTTGCCTTCGTTGGCCAGGTAGAGCGGGTCGAACCCCAGCAGCTCGCAGGCGCCGGCCACGGCGGCGTTGACGGCAATGGCGGCCTCGTCGATCTCAATGCCCACCCCGGATTGCACGGCGATTTCGTTTAAGGCCGTGCCCACACCGCCGCGGGTGGGATCGCGCAGCACGTGGATGTCGTGGCTGGCTTCCAGCATGCGTGCCACCAGATGGTTGAGGGGCGCCGTGTCGCTGCGCACATCGGCCTGCAGGTGCAGCCCTTCGCGCTGGGTTAAAATGGTGATGGCGTGATCGGCAATGGCGCCGTTGATCACGATCTTGTCGCCCGGCACGGCGCTATCGGCGCCGATGCGCACCCCGTCGGGAATCAGGCCGATACCGGTGGTGTTGATGAAAATGCCGTCAGCGCACCCTTTGGGCACCACCTTGGTATCGCCGGTAACGATCTTCACATCGGCCGCCGCCGCCGCCGCGGCGATACTGGTGAGGATACGCTTCAGGTCGGCCATGGCGAAACCCTCCTCGATGATCAACGCCAGGCTTAGATAGAGTGGCTTGGCCCCGCACATGGCCACGTCGTTGACCGTACCGTTGACGGCCAGATCACCAATATCGCCACCCGCGAAAAAGAGCGGCGTGACGGTAAAGGTGTCAGTGGAGAGTGCCATCCGGTCCTGGCCGATATCTAAAATGGCGCCGTCGTGAAGTTTGGCCAGCAGGGGGTTTTCGAGCATGGGCAGCAGCAGGTCGGTGGTCAATTGATGGGCGATCTTGCCACCGCTACCGTGATCAAGTTGGATATGGTCGGGCTCGTTGGTCATGGGCTTTCGCTCAAGGGTTGTGGTATCGGAAATAGGCTGCACAGGTGCCCTCGGTGGAGACCATGCACGGCCCCACGGGGTTCATGGGGCTGCAGCGTTTTTTATAGAGCGGACAATCCGGCGGCGTTTTTGTGCCCAGCAGGATCTCGCCGCAGGCGCACCCTTTGGGTTCTGGTGCGTCGGTGACCCGGATATCGAGCACATCGGCGGCGTTGAAATCGGCATAGGCCTCGGATATGGCCAGCCCGCTGGCTGCAATGGGGCCGATGCCGCGCCACACGGCGTCCGCAGTCTCGAAAACCGTGGCCATCAACGCCCGCGCCTTTTCATTGCCGGCGTCGCTGACCGCCCGGCTATACGCGTTCTCCAGGGCCGGTGCGCCCTTTTCGATCTGTTCGATCAGCATGCGTACAGCGAGCATGATATCCACCGGCTCGAAGCCGCCTACCACGCAGGGCACCTGCTGCGCTTGGAAAAAGGGCCGGTAGGCATCCAGGCCGATGATCACCGAGACGTGCCCCGGCAACAGAAAACCGTCCAGTTGGGCGTCACCCGTGGCCATCAGGGCATTGAGCGCCGGCGGCACGGTTTTGTGAGCCGCGTAAACCAAAAAATTGGTAATTCCGGCCTGCTTGGCGCTGAAAATGGCGGCGGCAATGGTGGGTGCGGTGGTTTCGAAACCCACCCCCAGAAAAACCACCTTACGATCGGGATTTTCACGGGCGATGGTCAGCGCGTCAAGGGGCGAATAGACCACCCGGATATCCCGCCCCCGGCTGCGCTCCTGCTGCAGGCTCGAGCCGCTGCCGGGCACCCGCATCAGATCACCAAAGGTGGTCACGATGGTATCGGGGCGACGGGCCAAGGCCACAAACGCATCGATCTCGCCCTGGGCGGTGACGCACACCGGGCATCCGGGTCCCGACAGCAAGGTCACTTGCGGCGGTAGAAGCGAGCGAATCCCGTGCCGGAATATGGCCATGGTGTGTGTACCGCACACCTCCATCAGGCGCACCGGTCGGCGGCTCTTGGCCGCAATTTCGCCCGCCAGCCGACGCACCGTGGCGGCGTCGCGATACTCCTGGGCGTGTTTTAAGGTCATAATCTACTCATCCGGTTGATGATCGGGAAGCCATGGCGGACTGCGGCCACGGCCTGTCCCAGGCATAAGCCACCGTCATTACTGGGAACCAGACGATGTGTGTACACCGTTAGTCCGCGCTGCGTCAATGCCCGCACAAGCCCCGTAAGCAGGCGCGCATTTTGAAAAACACCCCCGGAAAGCACCACCCGCTCAAGATGGTAACGCCGGGCCAGATGGCAGCCAAGCTCGGCGAAAAGCGTCACCAGCGTGTCTGTGAAAACGGGCCGCCGACCACCGGGGCCGGCATCGCCGCCAGGGTGTCCTTTACGACCCCTTCGACGATGGGCGCAAAACGCACCTCGGCCACATCCCCTTCGCCCCACTCAAAGGGGTAAAGACCCGGCTCATTCGGATCGGCGATGCCCTCCAGCTCCATGGCGGCCTGTCCTTCGAAACTGACCGCCTGTCGCAGACCGACCAGGGCGGCCACGGCGTCGAAAAGGCGTCCGATGCTCGATGTGCGCGGCGCATTGATGCCCTTGGCGATCATTTGGCCACACCACCCCTACCTTAGCCGGCCCCACCGCCTCGAGCAGTGGCAGTCCCAGGTCGAGGGCATCGTTCTTAAAAGTGGCCGTCAAATAAGCCACGGCCATGCGCCACGGTTCCCGAATGGCCGCCGCGCCGCCCGGCATGGCCACTGGCCAAGGTGCGCTACACGCCGGAAGCGGTCGGGCTCGGCACACCAGCACTTCACCGCCCCAGATGGTCCCGTCGCTGCCGAAACCGGTGCCGTCGAAGGCCAGGCCCAGCACGGCGCCGTCCAGGTGGTGCTCGGCCATGCAGCTGACGATGTGGGCGTGGTGGTGCTGAACCTGCACCTGCTGACGCCGGCCATGGCCAGCCCATGTTGGGTGCTGAGATAGTCGGGGTGCTGGTCGAAGGCCACGATCTCGGGGTGCACATCGAAAATGCGTTGCAGGTGTTCGATGGTCTGCTGAAAAAATTGGTAGGTCTGCAGGTTTTCCAAATCCCCGATGTGCTGGCTGACAAAGGCCCGGTTTTGCTTGCTCAGGCAAACGGTGTTTTTCAGCTCGGCCCCCAGCGCCAGAGTGGCCGGGATGGCCTTGTTGATAAAGATCGGCATCGGGCACGTAGCCGCGTGAGCGGCGGATGAAGCGCAAATCATCCGCCACGTGGCGCACCACCGAATCGTCGCTACGCAGGTAGATGTCGCCGGTCGTGAATCAGAAAGAAATCGGCAGATCCCCGCCAGCCGCTGAAAGGCCTCGTCGTCGTCGATGGCAGATGGGCTCATCACTGGGGTTACCGCTGGTCACCACCAGCACGAAGGGCGCCTCGGCCAGCAGTAGTAATGCAGGGGCGTATAGGGCAGCATGGCCCCGAAATAGCCGTTGCGGGGGGCAACGCCGGAAGCGATGGGGCATCGGCTCTTTTTGGCCAGCAGCACGATCGGCCGCTGGGCGGAGGTGAGCAAGCGCGCTTCGGTCATCGCTGACGTGGGCAAACTGCTCGATGTGCGCCAAGTCAGCGGCCATTAGGGCCAACGGTTTTTCTTCGCGCAGCTTGCGGCGGCGCAGACGCGCCACGGCCGTTTCGCTCGGCGGCATCGGCCAGCCAGGTGATAGCCGCCCAATCCCTTGACGGCCACGATCTTCCCGGCCCCAAGCTGCCGGCGGGCGGCGGCGATGGGATCGTCACCATTGACGCGCCGGCGCCGGTTGTCAAAAAGCGTGACCCGCGGGCCGCACAGCGGGCAGGCATTGGGCTGGGCGTGGAAACGCCGGTCGGCCGGGTTTTCATATTCGGCCTGGCAATCGGCGCACATCTCGAAACGGCGCATGGTGGTGTTGGGCCGGTCGTAGGGCACATCTTCGATGATGGTATAGCGCGGCCCGCAGTTGGTACAGTTGATGAACGGGTAGCGGTAGCGGCGGTCGGCGGGGTCGCGCTGCTCCCGCAGGCAATCGTCGCAGACCGTAGTGTCGGGGGAGATCAGGGTGGTTTTTTCGGCGGTGGTGCTGCTTTTGATGATGACGAAACTCTTGTGGCCGCCGGGTGAGGTCTCGGTCACACGAACTGCCACGATGTGCGCCAGGGGGGGCGCTTTATCGATAAGCTCGCCGGTAAAGGCTTCGATGGCCGTCGAGGGGCCTTCGACATCGATGAGCACGCCGGCGCTGTTGTTGGAGACCTGGCCGGCGAGGCCGTGGCGCCGGGCCTGTTGGAACACGAAGGGGCGGAACCCTACGCCCTGCACCATCCCCTTCAACGGTGATGCGGCGGGCTATCACGGCCGTTGTCATACCTCGTCGTCGGGTATGGCCGGCTTGATGGGGCGCCCCATGGCGGACTCCACCGCCGCGGCGGTCTCTTTTAAAATCCGCAACGATTCCTGGGCCGCAACCTCGTCGATCTTGTGAATGGCAAAACCGGCATGCACGATCACCCACTCCCCCACCCGGGGCGCCTTCCAGCAGCAGCAAGCTGGCCTGGCGGCGCACGCCGTCCACGTCGATGAGCGCCATGTCGCCGTCGATGCTGATAATTCTAGAGGGTATCGCAAGACACATCGTCGTCACCTTCCACTTTGAAGCTGTAGGTCGCACCCAACCGGTCCAGCTCGGCCAGCACCATGGCCTGAAGTTGATCGAATTTGGCCTGCACGGCGGGGGTCAACTCGATGCTGCAGGTATCGATATCCTCGGGCTCGATACCCAGGATCACTGTTTGCGGCACTTTGTCCAGGGCCTGGCACAGGGTCAGTGCTTCCAGAAAATCGACCTGGTGCAGAGAGTTTTTGGCGCGGATGCGATCGGGGATTTGCTGCCCCGAGAGCCGGTAAAGATCCCCGGGCTGACCGTTGTTGCGGATGGCATCCACCACGATCAAATGATCGGCCTGACTCATGTAACCCAGAAGGTTGACACCCAAGGTGGCCCCGTCAAGCAGCTCCACGTTGTCGGCAAAATCGTAACGCTGGAACAAGGCATGCACCACTTTGACCCCGATGCCCTCATCGCGCAGCAACGTACAGCCGACACCGAGGACCATGATATGCTCATCTTGAGACGTATTTTTCATCTTTGGCAACACCGCTCTTTGTCATCGACGGTTTAAAATGAGTCACCCGCCAAGGTGTCTCAATTTCGCTCGCGAATGCACCGCGACCACGCTTTTCGGTAAACCGTCAGAAAGCGAAGCGGCCCGCCTGTTCCAGACGGGCCGCACGGTTCAGATGGATCAGCGTCGATTAAACGGCGCGAACCTTGTAGACTTGGTTGGAGTGCGGATCGATCACATGCACGCCGCAAGCGATGCAGGGGTCGAAGCTATGCACGGTGCGCAGCACTTCCAACGGTTTTGCAGGATCGGCCACCGGCGTGCCGATGAGGGCCTCTTCCAGGGGACCCGGGGTGCCTCTTTCATCCCGTGGGCCCAGGTTCCAGGTGGAGGGCACCACATACTGGTAGTTCTTGATCTTGCCGCCCTCAATCTCGATCCAGTGACCCAGCGAACCCCGGGCCACATCGTTGAGGCCGTAGCCCATGCCCGTGTCAGGCATTTCCCAGGACTGGTAGGTTTGGGCCTTGCCATCCTTGACGTTGCCCCACCAGTTCGTTGATCCAGGCTTCCATGCGCTGGCCGACAACCAGGGCCTCGATACCTCGCGCGGCGGTGCGACCCAGGGTGGAAAATAGCGCCTCGGCCGGCACGTCCAGCTTGGCCAGAACGCTGTCAACCACCGCTTTGACCTCAGGTTTACCATAACCGTAGGCCACCAGC
This sequence comes from uncultured delta proteobacterium, assembly GCA_963783425.1. Taxonomy (GTDB): domain Bacteria; phylum Desulfobacterota; class Desulfobacteria; order Desulfobacterales; family QNYZ01; genus CAWANO01. The sequence continues at coordinate 858,648 of CAWANO010000010.1, read as the reverse complement.
GTGCGCGCCAGGGGACCCACTTCGCAGGAGCGGTCTTCATAGCGCGGGGCCTTGAACCAGCTGTACTTGCCGTCGTCAGGTTCGAACTTGGGATCTTCCTGCAGCGGACGCGTCTCGCCCTTAAAGGGGTGCTTGGCGTCGCCGTCTTCATACCAGGAGCGTTTGACATATTCGGTCACCGCTTCCTGGTTGGCCATTTTAACATCGGCAATGTTGCGATCGAAAATGGCACCCCGGGGCATAAACAGCGTTTCGGGCTCCTGGTCGCCTTCCGGCAAATCACCCCAGGCCATGAAATTGGTGGTGCCACCGATGGCGCCCCAATCCTTGTAGAAGGAGGCTACGGCCAGCAGGTCAGGAATATAGACGTTTTCGATAAAAGCCTGGGTCTCTTTCCACAGGAAGAGGAACTGGGCGATGCGGTCCGGCGTCAGATCCTTAACGCAGGTCACACCCCCGATGGCCAGACTCTGCAGATGCGGGTTTTTGGCGCCGAAGATGGCGTGCATGCGCGCGGCACGCGCCTGAAGCCGCAGGGCCTCAATGTAATGGGCCGCGGCCATCAAATTGGCTTCCGGCGGAAGGTTATAGGCCGAGTGGCCCCAATAGGCGTTGCTGAAGGGCCCCAGTTGGCCGCTGTCGACAAAGGTCTGAATACGCTCCTGCACCCGCTTGAAGTAAGCCGCGCCGCCATGGGGGGCGTTGCTGACGTTGTCGGACAGAGCGGCGGTTTTCACCGGATCGGCCGACAGGGCGCTGACGATGTCGACCCAGTCCAGGGCATGCAGATGATAGAAGTGAACGATATGATCGTGTTGAAACTGAGCGCCGTGCAACATATTGCGGAGAATGCGGGCCGCATCGGGAATTTTGACGCCAACGGCCATTTCGACTGCCCTCGCCGAGGACAGATAGTGGGTGTACGTTCAGACCCCGCACGATCGCTGCACAAACAGAGGCGCATCCCGTGGGTCGCGCCCCTGAAGGATTAGTTCGATACCGCGAAACATCATGGCCGAGCTCCAGGCGTTGGTAACCTTACCGCCCTCGACCTCAACCTCGACACGCATATGACCCTCGATTCTGGTGATGGGATCAATGGTGATTCTTTCTGACATGTTTTCTCCTCCTACTGGCAAATATTTGCGTCGAAATAAATCGGGTTAGGCCTCTTCAAAAAAGGGCGTCATGTTGTCCCAAAAAGCGTCTTCACTGCAGCCGATGCAGGGATGCCCGGCTTGAATGGGCCAACTGGTGCCATCGTTGAATTTGACGATCGGGCAGTTGTTGTAGGTGTCGGGACCCTTGCAACCCATTTTGTATAGACAGTATCCCATAACCGCCTCTTCGGACCCGAACTCCTCCACGAACTCGTCGTTTTCAAAGTGGCCCCGGCGTGGGCACTGGTCATGGATGGTCTTGCCATAGGCAAACAGAGGCCGGCCCTGCTCGTCCAGTGCGGGCAACTTGCCCAACAGGAGATAGTTGACAACCGTACCCACAAAGTTTACCGGGTTGGGGGGACATCCGGTGACATTGACGGTTTTCATCCCCAGCGCTTCCCCAACACTTTTATATCCGCCGGGATTGGGCGCGGCGGCCTGAATACCACCAAATGAGCTGCAGGCACCGATACAAATCACCCCGGCGGCCTTGGGACATACCTCCTGGGCGACCTGCAGAAAAGTCTTGCCACCGATTTTGCCGTAGGCGCCGTCAAATTTGGTGGGTATGGCCCCTTCCACGACACAAATGAATTTACCGGCATATTTTTCTACCGCCTGTTTCAACTGCTCCTCCGCCTGCTGGCCGGCGGCGGCCATAATGGTTTCGTGGTACTCAATAGAGAGCAGTTCCAGCACCAATTGGTCGATGTGGGGATAGTGCGCGCGCAGAAGCGACTCCGTACATCCGGTGCACTCTCCAAAGTGCAGCCAAATCACCGGTGGCCGCTGCGCCGGCGTGGCAATCACTTCGGCCACCTTGGGTACCTGTGAGCAAGAAAGCCCCATGGTCGCTGTCAGGGCCGTGCAGTATTTCATGAAATCACGGCGGCTAACGCCAAATTGGGCTAGTTTTTCCATGAACTGCTTTTCGATGTTCATCAACTCCTCCTTTGTGTATCGGTTAGGAACAGGCGCTACTCTATGCATTGTCAAGCGAATTGATCCGTCTTGGGCATCTCCTCATCACGATTTGCAAACACCCATCACGCCGGATGCCCGCCCAACGCTTGATTCAAGTGGTGCCGTACCGCAGACGGGGTCGCTCCCGTCTGCGCCAAATCCGCCCGCTACCCTGGCGATGGGGTGAATCGGCGCGCTACTGTTTGCCAAACCGGCTATCATGGCGGGTACGGGAAAAACCGCGAAGGCCACGAACCTTTTTATGACGAGCGATAAACGACGATTTTTGCAGATAAAAAGCGACGCCACGGCGTCGCGCAAATCGATCTCTCTCAGTGTGGAATTAAAATATACGCGGCCGGTTTTGTCAAGGCAAAATTCACCGCTTCAAAGAGTGAATTTGATTCACACGGCGTGGCGAAAAGAGCAGCGATATTGGTGGATTAAAACAACGCTCCCATGGATTGGGACGAGGTGAGAGGGTGCGGCCCTGAAAAGGGCCCATCAACTGTCGTCATCGGCATCGACCGATTCATCGTCGGCCACCTTGAGCGATGAGATTTTGAGGCCGGGCTCCAATACGTCGTCATCGACGCCGTTGTCGTCATCTTCGTCATCGATCAGCTGATCCATCTCGTCGCCGTTGTCATCGTTGGCGGCGGCGGTTTCCACTTCCTCGGGCGGTTCCAGCAGCTCGATGTCGTCGGTCAGCACCTCGGCACTCTCGCCGTCGTTTTCGAGCAGATCCATGACGGCCAAGGCGATGCGCTCGGCATAGGCGGAGGGCGGATAGAGGTTTTTGGTTCTCAGCGCGGCAATCAGGTCAGCCACGCCGCTTCCGGCGACGGCTTGAATCTGCGCCAGGTCATAGACCTCGTCGCACAATAGCGCCGGCAGCTCTTTGTCGATCTCGGCGTACTCTTTGATGATCAGCTGGCCGTCGGCCTTGTCTCTTAAAATTTCGTATTTTTCCTTCACAGTCTCTACTCCCGGTACAACGATCTAATGAGGGTTGGGCCAATTTCGCAAAACAATATACCATGCGTTTGGAGAGTCAAGTTGTTTTTGCCCTTCGGATCGATTTGCATTGATTTCGATTTTGGGTGGTGCCGCCATGGCGACCGGCGCACTGGCCCTCCGGTTTATTGATGCTCAAAGCTATTGACCGTTTCTGGTGTCGATGCTATTTTTTCAGATAGTAGCTGATGAGCCTGTTTCAACACGTTTCAGTTTGTACAAGGCCAAGGATGGTGCCAATTTTAGCCACAGGGATACGGCTCGTATTTCGAGGAATTAAATTGGCGCCAGAGGCGGAGATTGAGCAAAATGGGACGTTTTGAAATTGGCTCTGATGTTTGATGCGCCGAGCCGAGAAGAGAACCAAGCGCGAAAAATAATGCTGCTGCCGTGCCGGTGCGAAAACCCGTTTTCGGTTCGGTAAAAGCGGAGGGATGGCTGAGCGGTCGAAAGCGGCGGTCTTGAAAACCGTTTCCCGGAAACGGGACGTGGGTTCGAATCCTACTCCCTCCGCCACCTAACATCTAAAACAACCTTCCAGGCATGAAAACCCAAGTCAAATCAAAAGTGTTCGGGTTTTTCCTTTCACATCTGTTCCGGTAAAATTCATTAAATACAAGCACCAAAAAAAGAGTCCATCACGCTTTTATAATGCTCACCGTGCCAGGTGGAATCGGGGTTGGTGTTTATGGATGTTAAAATATCTTCGTAGACAAATGGCAAAAAGTCCGAAACCCCAGGCAGGACGACCCGCACAACAGGGAATTTCAGCACCGGGTGGGCGAGGTCCAATACAACGAAGTCTGTTTCCAGGGCGTGGCATACCTTTTTGACCACTTCGATTTCCGTAAAGATATCTTCACTGCGGCTGTTCCTGTAAGCGACGGTGTCCCCTTTTTCAAGGAAGGAAATATCTTTCTGGGAGATGCAGCACTTGAACAACAGGTAGAGGTTTTCAACACGCGAGTGGTGCGAGAGCGGTTTGTCAAAAGCGGGGCTGGGCACCTTCAGTGTGTTGCGGCCCTGCATGATTTCAGTTAAGCAGCGACTGAGCGCTTCGTCCATGTTGAAAGAAACACCGGGCACCAGAATTTTGTGCTCGAGTCTTCCAGGCCGCAAATTGTGATTGATAAAAAGCACGCCGATGCTCGGAAACCGCCCGTCCATGGAGAGATCTTTCAAAATGATCTCCACGTTTTCGTTTTCATAAAATGATATCATAGATTTCAACCGGCTGTTTTCCACGGTGCCTTTGTCGATGCTGGGAACACTCTTTTCAGGCTTGATGATCTGAATCTGGGTGTGACGTTCAAACACTTCGCAAGCGGCCTGAATCAGTGCCTCCTCCAGCGTGTTCCCGGCGGCCATGCCGTTAGAGGCGTTAATGTAGGCAATGAAATTGATGGGAACCTTGATGGTTTTGTCATGCAGCACAGAGTAGCCGTCAACCCAGTGCCTGGCCATTTGGCTGTTTTTGATTGTTTCGATATCCCCTGGCGTCAGGCGGGGCCGGTTGCGCAACAGCGTCTCTATGGTCAGGTGATCGTCCTTCAGATTGTCCTGGTGGCTGTTCACATAGCCGCCCAGCCATTCATAATTTAAAAAGCGGTTGACCTGCCGGCTGTAAAGGGCGGGCATGTTGAAGCGAACCTGCTCTTCAAAGTGCTGAAAGAAGAGCCCGCCGCTGAACCGCTCGGCCAGTTCGGCGTAAGCACTGGCCTTGGCAAGCTCCGGTGTCAAGCCCTTTCCCTGACACTGCAAATTTATGGCATCGATACAGATCTGGGACCAGTGAATGTGGTCCGCCACCTGAAAGGGCGTATAACGGATATCATAACCCAGCCGATCAAAACCGGCGGTGATATTGCTAATGGTGTTTTGCGGTGTGTCGGTTTTGCCAAATGCGTTGCGGGTGTGGTTTTTAAAATGCATGCCGTCTTTTCCTAATATTTCGGTTCGGTGGCCATCTAACTTCAGAGGCGCTGAACAAAAAGCGATAACACTGAAACTCGAAAGCTTTGTATAGAGAAACACTGGGATATCACCGCACGATGGATCCTGTCAAAACCTGATGAACTCGTAAAAAGTAGCGCGATGGCTAAGTAAAAAGTTTCATATACAAGGCGTAGTGATTTTTCAGGGCCGAGGCCATACATGTAGTATGCCGAGGATCTGAAAAATCACTACAACGCAGTAGATGGGACTTTTTACACGCCATCAAAACCTGTCCTTTGGTATCTATCCCCCTTTGAGGGGTATCGTCACCTTTTGATCGCTCGGGTGGGGTTTATTTTCAGCGATGGGGCGGGGATAATCGGCTTGATTATTTGGATATGATCTATTACCTTATCGGTGTTTGAAGGTCTGGGTATGTTAAACGATAAAATTTTCGATTGAATAGAAGCGCCAAGGTAGAGCGAAAACGTAAAAAACCGTTGCATTTACGGCCTTTTTTGTGCTTATTAGGCGCTGCTGCCGGCACCGTCGCCTGATTTCAAACGAAGGTGTTTAAACGCACGCATTACCAATTGACCCACCCCAGCGGAGAGATGGCCGAGTCGGCTGAAGGCGCTCGCCTGCTAAGCGAGTGTGGGGGGAAACTTCCACCGAGGGTTCGAATCCCTCTCTCTCCGCCACCCCCCAACCCCGATCCCGATTTACCCGAACTCTTTTTCGATCTTCGCCAAAACCTCGTCGGACATGTCGTAGGAGTGCTTTTCGGTCGGGAACGCGCCGCTGCGCACCTCCTGGGCGTATTGCGTGAAAACCGTCTTCATCTGCTCGTTGAAGTTGTTGTAGCGTTTGGCGAAACTGGGGGTGAAAGCATCGAACATGCCCAGTACGTCGGGAGTGACCAGCAACTGGCCCGAGCAACCCGGTCCACCGCCGATGCTGATGGTGGGCACCTTTAGTTTTTGGGTGACGTAGGCCGAGAGCTTGGCCGGTACCGCCTCGAAAATGATCGCAAAGACACCGGCTTCCTGCAAGGCCAAGGCTTCGCTGACCACTTTGCGGGCCGTCTCAACCGATTTTCCCTGCACCGTCATGCCGCCCAGCACGCCGATAGCCTGGGGATGCAGCCCCACATGCCCCACAACGGCGATGCCCATCTCCACAACGGCCTTAGTCTTGGCGATGTGATTGTGGGTGGCTTCGAACTTCACGGCGTCCACTTTGGCTTCGGTCACAAAACGGGCCGCGTTACGCATGGTTTCCTCGATGCCATACTGAAAGGAGCCGAAGGGCATGTCGGCCACCACCATGGTGCGGGCGCACCCGCGCGCCACGGCGGCGCAGTGTAGCACCATCATGTCCATGGTGGCGTTGAGCGTGTTGGGGTGGCCGTGCACTACCATGGCGCAGGAATCACCCACCAGAATCATGTCGATGCCGGCGTCGTTGATCTGTTTGGCAGTGGGATAATCGTAGGCCGTCAGCATGGTGATGATCTCGCCCTTGTCTTTCATCTGTTGAATGGTACGCACAGTGTGTTTTTTCTCGGTCATTGAATTCCTCCTTTATATCGGTATGTCAATTAATGATGGTGTGTTGCGAAACCCCCGTCTCAAGGTTGCCGAGGGCGCAGGCGATCCCTGATGGCCACCAGGGCGTCGGCATCGCCAACATTTCCGGGGAAAACGATGTAGGCCAGATGCGGGTAGCGCGACTCTTCACCCAGCCGCCACACCGGTACACCCGGCAGCACCTGACCCAGAATCATGGCCCGTTGCACCCCGAGGCCCTGGGTGGCCACCTCGCTGGAGGTGATGCCGCCCTTGGCCACCAGGTAACGCGGTTGGTGGACGAGCCCCTGAACAACGCGGATGAGGCTCTCTGAAACCTGCCGACCGATGGCCAGGCTGTGGGCCGCGTCGTCACCCTTGACCAGATTGCGGCTGGTGTAAAGCAATACGTCTCCGCCGGTGCCGATACACCCATTCATGGCGGCGGTGACCCGGGCGACTTCAGCATCACGCTGATCCTGTTGCAATAGACGCCCCACATCGATCTCCAGCACTGCAATGTCGCCGCCCGCGTTTAGCGCCGCAACCTGGGCGGTGGTCTTGGGCACGTAGGAGCCAACCACGAAAAGGCCGCCGTTACGGTTGTCTGTCGCCAGATCCCGGGTGTCGAGCAGGCGACGCGGCGCCAGGCCGCAACGAACCCGCACGAACGATGCAGCCGTGCGGTACAAAAAGCGATGCCCCTGCGCCCTGGCCCGCAACAAGCCGAGCACGAAAACCTCCAAATCGCTGTATTCGGCGGCATTGACCACACATACTGAGCCCGGTTTCAGGGCGCCCAGAACATCGGTCACCCGATCGGGACCCCCACGGCGCAGATCGACCAGGCTAATGGCGACCACCTCGTCGCGGTGCACGCGGCCGGCGCTCTTTTCCGTCACCCAATCACGCAAGTTGGAGTGGCGATAGCCAAAAGCCGCGTCATCGGCATAGGGAGTTTGGGCCGCTGGGACCAACTGATCCCCTTCGGCCACATAGTGAATGTCGTTGACCGTGTAACGACCGCCCTCGAAAAAACAGGGAACGATCAGGCAGGGCAGCTCGCCCATCTCCATAGCCTCGGCCAGTGCCTCAACCTCGGCTGGAAAATGCCCGCGCAAGGTGGAGTCGCTGCGGCTGATCACCTCCACCGGCAGCGCCACTTGGCGGGCGGCCGCTTTCAAATTGAGGCCGATCTCACGGTTCAGGCGGCCGGCCGCATCGCTGGTGAGGCTGCGAGAGTTGGTAAGAATGTAAAAGGCCGCATGGGGGCCCTGCAGTTCGGCCGCAAGGGCCGCTGTCGACCACTGGGTGAGTACCGGGATGCCATACACCGTCTGGGTGCCGGTGGGGTCGTCGTCCAGCACCACCACCTTGCCACTATCTGCCGCCACCTTGCCTTGAATATCGGCCAGCAACCCCGACGGCCAGGGGGCCGGCAGGGGCGGCGATTCGAGTAGCTCGGGTGTTTCGATGGGAATATTTTCCGGCAAGGGCGCTGTCCGGTGGTTTCGCTTATGTGATGGCAAAAAAGTTGGCCTCGATGAATTTCCAGGTCTTGAGGTAATCGCCGGCCGCCATCAGTTCGGCAATCCGGCCGCCATCCACCTGATCCAGCCGCTGCCAGATCTTGTTGGTCATGCGGCTGTTGGCCTCGAAGGTACCCTTGATGTCCCAGCGGGTGGGCGAGGTGTCCGAGGTCAGATAGTCGTTGTAGCCGTATTTTTTCAGATAGTAGAGAAACTCGACATATTCGAGAAAATGCTTGGTGCCGCAAAAGTAATCCCAATCCCACTTGCCGTCGTTATCGTTGACGTGGATGTAGTATTTGTAGGGACTTTCGGCCAGCAGGGCCAGCGCCTCGGCCGGATGCTCGTTGCCGTAGATGGAGTGGCCGAAATCGAGGGTCACTCCCATCTGGCGGTTACCAATCTCGTTTAGCAGGCATAGCGTCTTGGCGGCCGAGTCGATAAAGCAGCGCCCGCGGGTTTCACTGGGCTTGTATTCGACGTAGAGCGGGATCTCGGTCTTATAGCCGCCGGCCTCGCCGAACCCCTCCACCAGATATCGCCAGACGGTGGCGTAATCGTACTGAAAAGAGAACTCGTAGCCGTCGCCCAGCGGGCAGCAGGTGACCTTGTCGGCCCCCACCGCCTGGGCAAAATCCTTGGCGCGTTTGATAAAATCCACCGCCTTGGCACGCACCTCGGGCAGATGCGATGTCAACCCCCCGTTGCGAAACTCGGGTTCGGCCTTGACGTTTACATTGACCGCCGCCACCTGCAGGTCGTGCTGTTTCAGCAACCGGCCGGTTTCGGCCGCGTCGCTGACCTCGTAAGGGTAGACGATTTCAACGCCGTCGTAGCCTTCGATCTGGCACATCAGCTTGAACTTTTCGGCCAGCGCCAGGGGCGCGTTGTATTCGTGGAAACGGTCTTTGGTCTTGGAAAGAAATCCGGTAATAATGCCCATTTTCAGCATGTGCGCCTCCTTTGCGGGCGGGGAACCCAATGGTCATTGTAAAGTAATAAGATATGTTCGTGCCGGCAGAGCACCGGCCACAGTTGGCGACACGGTCACGGTTTCGGTTCGTTTTCATCAAGACTTGCTTCACAACTCTGGCCGCGGCTGCGAATCTTGTTTAAAGCCCGCCGCTTGAACTTTCGGTACCATTCGAACTGACTGATCACCGTAAGCACGATGATCAGAAAGAGAATCAACGAAACCGGTCGCTGGAAAACAGGCATGAAACTGCCCTGGGAAACCATCAGCGCCCGCCGCAGGTTCTCATCGGCCATGGGGCCCAGAATCACCCCGATTACCAGGGGCGCGATGGGATAGCCCATTTCGGTCAGAAAATAGCAGATAATGCCCACCGGCAGCATCAGGTAGAGGTTGAAGATGTTAAGGCCCAGCGAATAGGAGCCGATGATGCACAAAACCCCGATGATCGGCATGAAAATCGGCGTTGGGATGCGCAACACCTTGACCACCTGTTTGGCGAGCAGCAGGCCGGTGACGAACATGGCGCACGAGGCCAGCAGCAAAATAGCGGCCACTTCCATGATGAAAGTGGGGTGCTCGAAAGTGATCATGGGACCCGGGGTGACGCCGTGCAGCATCAGTGCACCCAGGAGCATGGCCGCCGGCGGGCTGCCGGGAATACCCAGGTTGAGCAGCGGGATCATGGCCCCGCCCACGCAGGCGTTGTTGGCCGTCTCGCTGGCCAAAACCCCTTTCAACTCTCCCTTGCCGAAGGTTTCCGGATGTTTGGAGGTGTTTTTGGCCGTGCCATAGGAGACCCAACCGGCGATATCCTCACCGATGCCGGGTACGGCGCCGATGCCCACGCCGATCAGGGCCGAACGGATGATGGCCGGGATGTTGCGAACAACGGTGCCGATTTCGGGAATGATGCGCTGCAGCCGCTGGGTCTCACCGATCTGGAAGCGGTCTTTGAGCACCTGGATGATCTGGGGGATGCCGAAGGCCCCGATCAGCACAGGCACGACCTCGACCCCGCTGTCGAGCTCGGACAACCCGAAGGTAAAACGGGGGTAAAACTGCAGCAGGTCGCGCCCCACGCAGGCCAGAAAAAGCCCTAGAAACCCGGAAATCCAACCCTTGATGACCAGATCCGGGCTGGTGAGAGTGCCACTGATCAAAATACCGAAAAAAGCCAGCAGAAAAAACTCGAACGAGGTGAATTGCAGGGCGAAGTGTGAAATCAGCGGCGAGATGCTGACCACAAAGAGCATGCTGATGATGGTGCCGATGGCCGAGGCCGTGGTGGTCAACCCGATGGCTCGCCCGCCCTCGCCCTTACACGCCAGCGGGTATCCGTCCAAGGCCGTGGCTGCGGCCGCGGCCGTGCCGGGAATATTGATCAGTATCGAGGAGTAGGAGCCGCCGTAGGTGCCGCCTACATAGATGGCCAGCAGGCACACCATCGCCAGGGCCGTGTCCATGCCGTAGGTCAGGGCCGTCAGAATTGCCACGCCCAGGGTCGAAGTCAATCCCGGCATGGCCCCGAAGATGATACCCAGCAGCACGGAGCCAAACAAAACGGCGATGTTCATGGGATCCGCTGCGAGGTGCGCGACAATGCCGAAAAAGGTTCCGATACGGTCAAATAGCATCATGAGTTGAGGCGCTCCTGCGGTTTCACGCTAAAAATCCCAGTACCAGATGGCATCCAGCAGGGCCACAACCATCCCTTCGGTCGGCATGGGAACCAGCAGAAAGTATTTAAAAATCGACCCGATCGTAAATGGGGCCACCACCGCGATGATCAAGGCGGTGCGGTATTTTCGGCGTAGCGCCGCGCTGTTGCGCACCAGCATCCAGGCATACGTGCCGTAGGCGGCAATGAAGATCAGCGCCAGCCAGTCAGCGGGATAAGGCAAAACGGCATCCAGAGCGGTGGACAACCCAAGCGCGAAGAAAACAATCAGCACCAATGAACCCGCAAGGTAGAAGTAAAGCAGCTTTTTTAATAGAAGATCATCATCGAAATAGAACAGGGTGGTAAAGACGATTAAAAAGAGCAGCGCGCAGACAAAGAAGTCGATGCGAGGAATGTTGAGAAAGACAAAACTGAAAAAGAGCACGACCATGGCATAAAATCGAATGCTCGGCGGGCTTTTAAGATACCCGACCAGCTTCGTGCTGCCCAGCCACGCCAAGACCTCCCGCAGCCCCTTGCGGCCAACGCTTTTAAGGGCAATGCGAATCAATAGCGCCCCCAGCAGGGCGATCATGGCGCCCACGAACAGGGGCAGCAGGGCCGGAGAAACGTACCACACATTCTGTACGCCACCGTAGGAGTCTTTCATTGGCATCTGGGCCGCTTGATAAACGACCCACAGACCAAACAGCATGATCACTGCGCCGGAAAAAATATCCGCCTTGCGCAGCTTCTCCTTGTCCATCATGATCGGCACCTCTCACATCTGCAAAAGCGCGCCCCCGGGCTCGCCAGGGCGAATCCGGGGGCACGGTGCGGCGGCGAAAACCGCCGTCCGCACCAATCGATAGGCGTCAAACTAAGAGCTCCTGTTCGTAAAAACGGTAACGTAATGATGGCGTCAAGGCGCCGGGCTGACAAGGCGCGGAAAATAAGCAATATCTGGAATATTGCGTTTTTCCGCAACGCCGTTAGCCCGGATGGATTGGCGACCGAATGTCATCGTATTTGCGAATAGGTGCACTAAGGTTTGGGAATACCGAGCGTGGCCGGATCCACGGTGGCCGCCCCCAGCTCCCACAGTGTCCAGGCAAAATTGGACTCCAGGGCCGCAAACTCCGCGTTGGCCTCAGCGCCGGATTTGCCCGACAGCAGGTAATAGTTGTCCTTGGCCCAGGTTTTTACCTTTTCGGTGGCCATGGCCTTGTTGAAGGTGTCCACCAACACGGCCTTGGCGTCATCCGGTGCGTCTGCCGGCACGGCGAAGCCGATGGCCTGGGAAATGGGCAGGTATTCGGACAGCCCGGGATAGGCGTCGAAGGATGACGGGATGCTTCCCAGCCCTTCCACCTCGAAGGCGTCGGGGATCAGCATGCCCAGGGCGCGCAGCTTGCCGGCGCGCAGCAGTTGCTGCTGTTCGGCCAGGGAGGTGACCACCACGGAAACCTCACCGGTCATAGCGGCATTCTGGGCCGGCGCGGACCCTTTGTAGGGAATGAAGTTGAACTTGGCGCCCGAGCCTTTTTCCACGGCCAGCAGGTTCAGGTGATGGATCGAGCCGGCACCGCTGGCGGCGGCCTTGATGCTGCCGGGTTCCTTCTTGGCGGCCTCAATCAGGTCCTGAAGGGTTTGGTAGGGGGTGTCGGGCGTGACGGAAATGACATCGGGCGAGCCGCCGACGATGAACGTATCCCATACGTCGAAGCGTTTGTCCCAGCCGCCCTGGACGCCGGCGGTCACGTTGGATTCGGACAGGCCGCACAGCGTGTAGCCGTCATGGGGTTGGCTGAATGCGTGGCTCATGCCAACGGAGCCGGCAACGCCGCCGGTCTTGTTGATGACGTTGACGTTGACCCCCAAGAACGGAGCCATTTCGGCCATGATGATGCGGTTGCAGGTGTCGGTGCCGCCACCGGCACCCCAGACCACCACGGTGGTGATGTTTCGTTTGGGAAAATCCTTGGCAAAGGCCACGCCCCCCAGGGCCAACAGTACCACCAAACCAAAAATCAGACTCTTCTTCATTTCGACTCCTCCTTTTAGTGTCACGGGTTTTTCCGCTAGGGACCCATCGGTAGGCCGGTTTCGATACAGGCATCGTCCTTCTGCCCGGTCTCTCGGTTAAACCAGCATTCTAACCTGTCACAAAGATCCTCTCTGATAAAACACAAACACCTGCCTCTCGTCACTGCCGACCAGACGTATATATAGCCTATTCGGATCTGCCGGCTTCCCATTCCAAGGGGAATGACCACAACTGGACCGTTTCGTATTTTTACGGCACCTCCTTCTTCTCTCTCATTCCCAATCGCTCCACCATTACCATGACCAGCGAGCACTAGGAGGCCCTTTGCAGCGATGGCCTGAAGGGCGGCTGGCGCCCTGTTGCATCACTGCCAACGGCCGCCATGGCGGCAATCTCTTTTTTCAAACGTGCGATGGACTGCTTAAAATGCCTGCGCATCAGTTCTTCGGCCCGCTTTTTGTCTTTACCGCAGATGGCGTCAATGATGGCCAGGTGTTCGTGGATGGTTTCATCGGGCGAGCGCACCAGCCCTTCCGATGACACCACCTGGTAAGAAAAGCTGATGATATTGTAGGTTTGCAGAATGCTCTTTAAAAACTCCTTGGCGCCCACTTCGGTCACAAAGTTGTGAAAGCGGCGATCTTCCCGGGCATACCCCTTCAGGTCGGCAATTTTGGCGGTTTGCTTGAATGAATCAAAAAAATGACCCAGCGCTTTGATCTGAGCCGTTGAAATCTGGGCCGCGGCGCGCCGTGCGGCCAACCCCTCCAGCACCTCCCGCAGCTCGAAAATGCTGACCATCTCGTGCATGGTGAAGAGGCGTACGTAAAACCCCCGGCGCGGCTTGGCTTCAACCAGTTTCTCTTTTTCGAGATATTTAAGGGCGCTGACCACCGGCGTGCGACTGATCCCCAGCTCACTGGCCAGCTTCTCCTGGGAGATCTTGTCGCCTGGCATCAGCTTGCGGTCGATTACCATCTTTTTGATGATCGAATAGGCTTGCTGATCCAGATTTTCGTGGGCGGCGCCTAAATTCATCGATCCTTTTCAGCCGGTCCGGCCAACTCCTGTCGGGTTATGATGCAACCTGTTTATCAACAAAGAGCCGATTTTGTATTTTGAATTCAAAATTCATCATACAAGATAGTTCGACACTGTCAAGCATTAATTTAAGCGTACCTCAATGGTGGCAAATTTAGGCGGGGATGTTGCGCACAAGCACAGTGGCGATCTCCATGCTAATTTGTGTGGTTTTTAGGTTTTGGGAGCCAACCTGATCCGATAGATGAGAATAGCAACTTTTCAACGGAAGTGCGTACCATGAGAGGCCATACCCGCCGGAATTGGGCGGAGAGTGCTGGATAGGGAAAGCCTCCTCTCGTGCCAGGCTGTGATCTCGTTGGCAGCCTTATGCCGAAGAGATGGGTTACCGATAGAGAGGACGGGGCGTCCCCCTTATAATTTCCGTTTCACTTGACAGGACTACTGTTTAAAATGTTATTAACAATTCAGTGTCATTAACTTAAGCGGTTTCACAACCGCTTAAGTTAATGACACTGAATTACCATTGATAAATTTGGAAATCGTCCTGAAATTATTATAGGTTGCTGAGTCAGGTATAAAATCAAATCTCACAGGAGGTCATCATGAAGGCAAAAATTGATTACGATTTGTGTATGGGCGATCGGAATTGCAATAAGTTGTGTCCCGAAGTATTTGCTTACGATGAAGATCAAATGACGTCAAGTGTCCTTGTCGATGAAGTGCCTGAAAACCTTGAGGATCTTGTCCAACGGGCGGCAACAGAATGCGCGCCCGGGGCCATCGTAATCGAGGAATAGGAACATGCGCCCTGAAGATAATTTGAGAGAAGACCATGGGCGGATTATGAAGCTGTTTGCGGCCTGGCAGAAAATGCTGGGCAAATTGGAGCAACCAAAGCAATCGAGGCAAGAAGCGTTTGCAGAGTGTATTGATTTGGTCGAAACATTTATCGACAAGTGCCATCATGGCAAAGAAGACGAAATCCTGTTTCCGGCTATGGAATCATCCAAAAGACCGGAGGTAACAAGTCTGATAGCGGATCTGCGTTCTGAGCATAAAACCGGCCGATCTATGCTCGAGGCCATAAAGCTGGAATTTAAAGCGTTCCCCCAACCAAATGGCTCAGCGGAAAAGTTAATTCAATTGTGCGAAGGTTATATTGATCTTTTTAGAAAGCATATCCGTAGGGAAAACGCGAAGCTTCTACCGGTCCTTGAAAAATGTATGTCAGCCGGGACTCGGGAGCAAATTGCGGCCCATTTTGAACAATATGAACAAAAGACTATCGGGTCTAAAAACAATTTCGGGCTTATCGATGCAAGCTCTGTCAAAAAATAGCGGCTGTGAGCGATAAGAATAGGCTTGCAGCCGTTGTAGGTGTAAAAATTTTACACTATAACTCATCAATAGTTAAATTCAGTAGAAAATATATACTCCTGGTTTCTATCAGCCGGAGAACCGATTGAAAATACCCATACCCACCAATAAGGATCCTTATAACTGGCTAATCACAAAAAGCAGCAGCGGCAGCACCACCACTAGCAGCGCCGTGGTCACAAACCAGCACGAATTGGCCAGGTCCAGGTCCAGGTCATAGATGGAGGGGGGAATCAGAGCATTGAAGGCCACCGGCATCGAAGAGAGTATGATGACCACCTTCAGCGGAAGGGCGTTGTCGATGGCACCGAAACCGATGGCCCAGGCCAGCGACGATGCGCACACCGGCACGAGCAAAAACTTGATGAGAGATACTGCGGCGCATTCGCGCACGTAATCGCTGACCCGGCTAAAGCGCAGGGCCAGCCCGATGGAAGCCAGCAGCATGATGGTGGCCAACGGCACTACCACCGCATTGACGGCCCCGTAGAGGGCAGGTCGCTGCAAGCCGCTCACGTTGACCAGCGCCCCCAGAACCAGGCTGGAGACCGCCACCAGGATAAACGGATCCCGGAAAAGTCCTTTTAGCCGGGCGGCCGCGCCGGCATCGCTCGCTTCGGCACCGCTGAAGAATTTGGCGATGGGAAAGCCGATGGCGTAGTAGGAAACCTCTTCAAAAAGCTTGTAGATGGGCACCAACGCGAAACCCGCCTCACCCAAAAAGATGAAACAGATCAGGGCGCCGATAGAGCCGATGTTGGTGAAAGAGCCGCACCCGAAAATGGCGCCGGTTTTCCGATGAGAAAGCCTGAGGGCGCGTGCGGCGCCCAGGGCCAGCAGGCCGCCGATGGTCAAAGCGAAAAAGCCCACAAAGGGCAGCGCGATCAGGCTGGCGTCGCGAATACGTACCGTCCAGATAGCCCCCACAATGGCCACCGGGTTCAATCCCAGCAGGGCCACCTTCTGAAGCAGCTTGCGCAGGTCGTCGATGGCCAGCGGCAGGCGCATACGGCCGCTGCGATCCAGCGCCTGAACGGCCACACCCAGCCCAAGACCAAATACGATGATGCCGAAAGAGTATAAAAATTTTCCCAAATAGTCCTTCTCCTCCAAAATGCTCACGCTAACCTGAATCCGTCCCACATCGTCACGCCGGGCGGATCGTCCTTAACCACACCGCCCGTTCAAAGTTGGCTGGCATCGAAGCCGGCGTGCTTGATCAATGTGGCGGCATTGGCGCCCACCAGTTTGGCCCAGTGGGTCATCCGCACCGCCCGTTGGCCGTCGTGTACCAGCTTTCCAAACAGATACCTGCGGCCGTTAAGCCGTTTGGCCTGCAGCAGGTAGACGAAGGCGCCGTGGCCAGCGATCCCAAAGAGGGTGCAAGGGTCCTCTTTGTAAGCCTCGGTTTCGACGTTGAGAAGCGCTTGCCACCGGGGTTGCGCATCGAGACGAACAAGCCGGTTGGAATCCACCGAAATGGCGCCGTGCGCCCGAAACCAGGCCGTGCGCCCTTTTTCCGGGTAATAGTAGCCCGATGGCCTGTCAATACGGGTCACCGGCAAGGTGACCGTGGCCGGCATCGTACTCCCGTCAAGGCCCAACTGGCGAAATAGGGCCACGTTCTTGCGCGCGATTAGGATCTCATCGACTAACGTTGCCGCCGTTTGCGATATTCGACAGTTTGCTTCAGCGGCGGGGACATGCTGTCCTACCTGCCCTGCGAGCTCCAAGTAAGCTTCAAGCGCAGCGCGTCTGATCGCTCGAAAAATCGCTGCCAGATCGCTATTTTTAACAACCACCGAGCGTTTGCTGCGCCAATCTTCGAGTGTAAAAGCCTGCTTGCCTTTGAATTGAGCCCCCAATGACAAAAGCACGTCCGCTGGGTTAATGGTGACGGATCTATTGGTCATGGCATTTTCCCCACTCACCGATCTGTTTCCATTGCCTTGGTGACGCCCGATGCTCAGCGCAGAAACTTATTTTACAAGCGGTCGATTTTAGACTATATTATCCATATCGGAGGCGCAATGGTAAGCCTCCGGCTGGTGCGAACGAACCGTGCGTTTACGATATCCATGGAAACACCATTATATAATAATCAATGCCTACCAAGGCATCCCCGGTTTCTTTGGGGTACGATGATTACCGCAATGTTGGTCTTTTGGGCCAGCTCCGGCACGCTGGCCGACATTTACCTCTATGTCAATGAAAAAGGCGTGCGCTGCTTTACCGACAAGAAACCGGCCGCAACGCATACCGTGTTCTTAAAAACGCCGGTGGCGGCCACCTATCGTTCAAAGATCGTCAATCGACCGCCCCAATCTTACGACGCCATCATCGCCAAAGCCGCCCGTAAACACGGGGTTTCCTCGGCGCTGATCCGGTCGGTCATCCAGGCCGAGTCGGCCTTCGATCCAACCGCCATTTCCCCCAAAGGAGCCAAGGGGCTCATGCAAATCATGCCCTGCAACTTCAAGGCGCTCGCCATCCGCGACCCCTTCAATCCGCACCAGAACATCATGGGCGGCACCCGCTACCTGAAACAGATGCTCCAGCGCTATGATAATAATATGAAATTGGCACTAGCAGCCTACAACGCCGGCCCCGGAGCAGTCGACCACTACAACCAGAACGTGCCGCCCTTCGATGAAACTCGCGCCTACGTCAACAAGGTCATCCGCCTCTACAAGACCAACAAACGTTCGCTTTAATGAACACGAACAGCAGCAGCGCAGCGGCGGCGGCGCAACCGCCCTTGGCGGCCGGTCTGGCCAGTGCCGTGACCGCTTATCTCATCTGGGGTCTGACCCCCATCTATTTCAAGAGCCTGGCCATGGTGCCGCCCTTCGAGATATTGATGCACCGCATCGTCTGGTCCTTCGCCTTGCTGCTGCCGCTGATGGCCATCACCCAACGCTGGCCGTATTTTGTCAATGCGCTCAAAAGCCCCCGCCTGCTATTGATCCTGATGGTCTCGACCCTGCTGGTGGGCACCAACTGGTTCCTCTTCATCTACGCCATCAACACCAACCGCATTTTGCAAACCAGCCTGGGCTACTACATCAACCCCCTGGTCAACGTTTTGCTGGGGATGATCTTTCTCGGCGAGCGCCTGCGACGCCTGCAGGTGCTGGCGGTCGCCCTGGCTGTGGTCGGCGTCGGCTACCTGACCCTTTATTACGGCACATTTCCCGGCATTGCCCTGGCCCTGGCCTTTAGTTTCGCATTCTACGCCCTGGTGCGCAAGCTGGCCCCTGTGGCCGCCATTGAGGGCCTGGCCGTGGAGACCCTGCTGCTCTCGGTGCCGGCTCTGGCCTTTCTGATGTACCTCAACCAGCAGGGAACCGGCGCCATCTTTCGACTCGGCCCGCGGGTCGACCTGCTCTTGATGGGCACCGCAGCAGCCACCGCCGTGCCGCTGCTGCTCTTTACCTTCGGCGCGCGCATCCTGAAACTGACCACCATCGGCTTTCTGCAGTACATCGCCCCGTCGTGCACCTTTTTGCTGGCCGTGTTCATCTACCACGAGCCCTTCAGCCAGGCCCAACTGATCAGCTTCGGGTTGATCTGGACCGCCCTGGCGATCTTTTCCTTCGACGCCTTCCTTTATCAGCAACGACGCCACCGCGCCCTGGCACCCGTTTGAAACGAGACACGGGTCCTTGTGCTAGCGCCATGCTCCTATTCGCAAATCGATGACATTCGGCCGCCAATCCATCCCGGCTGACGGCGTTGCGAAAAAACGCAATATTCCCGATATTGCTTATTTTCCCGCCTCGCCTTGACGCCCTCATTACGTCATCGTTTCTACGAACAGGAGCACTAAGACTTGCGCGCGGCCAGCACCAGCGCGGTGCGGCTGGGGAGATAGATATAAAGTTCGCTGCGGTGGTCACCGGCGGGAAGCGTGAAATAGACCTGCTCTGGTTCGACGCGCCCGTGCCCGCCAAATTCGGGTCGGTCGCTGTCCAGCACCAGGTCATAGACTCCGGGCGCCGCCGTGACGGCCAAATCGGAGTAGGAATTTTGGGGGTGGAAGTTAAAGGCCAGCAGCAGGCGCCCCCGGCCAAAGACCAAGATTTTCCGATCGTTGTGATCTTCGAGCAGCTGCAGCGCTGGTGTCTCCAGCAAGCGCCACTGACGCGCCAGGACCAGCATGGCTCGATCGAAACGGGCCAGCTGCCCGTAGCGCAGGTTCGGGTCGTCCAGCAGATGCCACTGCCGCCGGGCATAGTGGTAGGACCAGTTGTTGCCCTCGCGGGGAAAGTCGATCCATTCCGGGTGGCCGAATTCGTTGCCCATGAAGTTCAGGTAGCCGTGGCCGGCCGTGGCCAGGGTGATCAAGCCGGATCATCTTGTGCAGCGCCATGCCGCGGTCGACGCCCAGGTGCTCGGTCGCCGATGCGCATGGCGTCGTACATGATCGGCGCCGACCAGGCGAAAGATCAGGGTCTGGTCGCCCACCAGGGCCTGGTCGTGGGACTCGGCGTAGCTGATGGTGCGTTCCTCCGGGCGCCGGTTGGTCAGTTCGTACCACAGCTGGCCCATGTGCCAGTGCTCGTCATCGGCACTCCTTGACGAGCTTGATCCAGTAGTCGGGCACCCCCATGGCAAAGCGGTAGTCGAACCCCACCCCGCCCTTGTCGGGCGCGGCCAAGCCCGGGCATGCCGCTGACATCTTCGGCGATGGTGATGGCGTCGGGCGAGACCTGCGTGATCAGGCGGTTGGCCAGGCCAGGTAGGTCAGGCCGTCCTCGTCCACCGCGTCGCCGAAATAGTCGTCGTAAGAGGTGAAGGCCTTGCCAAGGCCGTGGTGGTGGTAGAGCATGCTGGTGACGCCGTCGAAGCGGAACCCGTCGAAGCGGAACTCGTCCAGCCAGTAGCGGCAGTTGGAGAGCAGGAAATGCAGGACCTGGGGCTTGCCGTAGTCGAAACAGCGCGAGTCCCAGGCCGGGTGGCGCCCGCGTGCGCCGTCGTGGAATACTGGTAGCGCGTGCCGTCGAAGCGGCTGAGGCCTTCGACCTCGTTGCGCACGGCGTGGGAGTGGACCAGGTCCATGATCACCGCAAGCCCGAGCCGTGGGCGCGCGTCGACCAGTGCCTTGAGCTCCTCGGGGGTGCCGAAACGCGAGGAGGGGGCAAAGAAGTTGGAGACCTGGTAGCCGAAAGAGGCGTAGTAGGGGTGTTCCTGGACGGCCATGAGCTGCAGGGTGTTGTAGCCGGCGTCGCAGATTCGCGGCAGGACTGCTCGCGTGAATTCTCAGTAGGTGCCGACCCGTTCGGCCTCCTGGGCCATGCCCACTGGGCTTCGTAGATGTAAAGCGCGGTCGGTGAGCGGTCACGAAATCGCGGTGCCGCCAGCGGTAGGCTCGTGCCGGGCGCCCACACCTGGGCGTTGAAGATCAGGTGTTCGGATCCTGGACCACGCGCCGGGCCAGGCGGGAATGCGGTCGCCGTCGCCTCCCGGCCAGTGGATGCGCAAGCGGTAGAGATGCCATGGGCCAGCCTGTCAGCCGGTAAACGCAGCTCCCAGGCGCCGTTGTCGTCGATGCGCTGTAAGCGCAAAGGCGGCTCTTTTCCCGCCAATCGGTCATCTCGCCGATCAGGTAGATGGCCGTGGCGTTGGGGGCCCATTCGCGCAAGACCCACCCTGTTTCGTCGCGGTGCAGCCCGAAGTAATGATGGCCGCAGGGCGAACTCGGCGAGGTCGTCGTGCCCGTCGCTTAATCGACGCGCCATACGCACAACCGCCGCCTGGCGCGCTTTCAATTGGTACGCAAACGGTGTCAGGCCCGGATCGCGCGCCACCCAATGCTCGATGGGGTCCGTGCGGGCGGTCATGTCAAACCATGCGTGGTCATCATTTGGCTTTCGTCGATTGTACTGCGAACGGCGCGTGTTTGGCGTTAAACAGGCGGCTGCACGATCAGCGGCCGGGCCAGCATCTTTTCGTAGAGGTCGATGTAGTGCCGGGCCGTAACGGCGTGGTTGAAAGTCTCACCGCCGAAGTCATCATCCGCGTGATCGTGGCGCCGGCGCTCATCGACGGGTAGATTGTAAAAACGCATGGCCTCTTCGATGGCCCAGCAGAGGCCCCCCGCATCGTAAACCTCAAACACGAAGCCGTTCCCTGTTTTGGCCGTCGCATCGAGATGGGCGATCGTGTCGTGGATACCGCCGGTGTCGTGGGCCACCGGCAGGCGCCGTAAATGGGGGCGATCATCTGGGGCAGCCCGCAGGGCTCGAAACAGCGATGGCATCAGCATGAAATCGGCGGCCGCGCATAGCCCAGATGCTCGAGTTGTTCGGTAAATCGCACACGGCCACGCGTGTGAAAGCCGTGATGGTCGACGATGTCCCTGAAATACCCGTTGGTAGGCGCCGTCGGCCACGAAGACCACCTGCAGATTCTGGTCCCAGTAGCGCGAGATGACATCGGTAGAGGATGTCGGCCAGCAGCTGGCAGCCTTTCTGGATCGGGTCCAGGCGCGAGGGCCAGAAGAACAGCGGCGCCTCGTCATCCTGGATCAGCCCCAGCTTCTTCTGCAGGTGCCAGTTTGTTGTCCCGCTTGGCCGCTGCGTGATGGCCGGCGGCATCGTAGGTGCCACCAGGTGCTTGTCGTCTGGCGGATTGAAGGCCGGATCGGGCGCGTTCAGGATGCCGGCGGCGCACCCGGCATCAACTTGTTGGATCAGTTCCTGTCGCAGGGGCTGGTTCGACGAAGTGCGTGCCGGCCCTCGACAATCTCATGAAAAATGTGGGACTGACAGTGTTGACGAAATGGGCGGCAAAAACGCCGCTGGCCAGAAAATCCACCGGGTTGGTGTTGCGGGCCGCTTCGTAGTCGGGGGCCATGTTCTCATAAATAGAGATGCTGCCAGAAATAGGCCGCATCGATGCCGCGGTCTTCGATGTGCGGCCAGGAGCGTCTTGACGGTGTGGATGTTGTGAATGGTAAACAGGCAGGGGATGCCCAGCCTGCCGGGCCATGGCCGGAATCAGGCCGGTCATCCAGTCGTTGCAGTGGATCAGGTCCGGGCTGACCCGGGGGATGATGTTGTTGATGACCTCGCGCTGAAAAGCCAGGGACATTTTGGTGTTTTCGCTCGCCGTAGCTGGAGTAGACCCGGTTCAGGTAGAAAAAGGCCCGGTCTTCGGCCAGGTGGATGCGGTCGTCGGGCATCTTGCGCCGGATGTTGGTCCAGCTCTTTCCTCAGCAAGGGCGCCAGGCGGTGCCTGGAACATAGCGCGGTAATTGGGCAGGGCCACGTGGACATCGGCCCCCTGTTCGAACAGAGCGTTGACCAGGGCCGCCGACACATCGGCCAGACCGCCCGCCTTGGCCGTCAGGCAGTTGGCCATGTTGCCCATGCGGTCCGGCAGATAGGTCACCTCCGGGGTGACGATGAGAATTCTCGGTGAGCGAGCAGATGATGTCATGGCGTGGCCTCTTGGCCGAACAAATGCGGCACTATTTCCGCGATTGCTTTGTCGTGATTTGATAGCGGGTGTTACGTTAAGCGTTTTGGGCCCAGGTCAGCAACCCCGGCCGGTTTCGAATCCAGGGGTCGCCGGTGGGAATCACGCGGGCGGTGTAGCCGAAACGGCCGGCACTTTCGCAAGTAACCCTCCCCTCGTAAAGGTAATCGCCCTCGCCCAGGGTCTCGCGCAGCTGCATAGGCGATGTCTGGCTGGCCGCAACCGTGTTGACCGACTTTAAGACGCCCGAAAAAAGCTGAACCTCCACCTCCTGGGGCGGGAGCTCCCCCAGGTAGACCTTGCTGGTGACGGTAAAGGTGTCGCCCACGTTGTAGGCCACATCCTTTTCGCGCTGGGGCTGGTCGATGTGGATCTTCTCCCAGTGCGCATGAAGCAGCGCCATGCGCTGCGCCATGTGCACCGCTTCGGCGGCTTCCTGGTCGACCAACCGGTCGAAATGCTTTCCCGCCGGCTGATAGTATTGATTGTACTCGCCCACCATGCGCAGGCTGTTGTACTGTCGCATGGCCAGCTTGATGGAGGCTTTCATAGTCGCACACCACTGGGTCGGCGCGGCACCGTTGCGGCGGTTGTAAAATGCCGGCACCACCTCGTTTTCCAGCACATTATAGAGCGCCTGGGCATCCACTGAATCCTGGTACTCCCAATCGCCGTAGCCATCATCACCCTGGCCGATGGCCCAGCCCGCCTCGGGCGTGTAGGCTTCGGCCCACCAGCCGTCGAGGATGCTCAGATTCAAACAGCCGTTAACCGCCGCCTTCATGCCCGATGTGCCGCACGCCTCCATGGGCCGGCGGGGCGTGTTAAGCCAGACATCGGCCCCCTGATACATGTGCCGTGCCACATGCATATCGTAATTTTCAATGAACACGATCCGGTTACGCAGTGACGGCCGGCGCGCGAACTCGATGAACGGCGGATCAGCTCCTTGCCCTCGTTATCGCGCGGGTGGGCTTTTCCGGCGTAAATAAGCTGTACGGGATACTTTTTATGGGTCAGGATCGCCTCCAACCGCTGGGGATCACGCAGCAGCAGATTGGCGCGTTTGTAACTGGCGAAACGCCGCGCGAACCCGATGGTCAGCGCGCCCTGTTCCAACACGCTGGCGGCCTCGGATATGATGTCGGCCGACGCATTGCGTTTGCTGTACTGGCTCACCATGCGCTCGCGACAGGTGGCGATTAGTCGCGCCCGGCAAATCTCGTGGGCCCGCCACAGCTCTTCGTCGTAGACCTGATCGATCTGCTCACACTGCTTCGGCAGTGGGCTGGCGGGAGTGCCAGTCAGGTCCGATGTAACGCTCGTAGAGCGGCCCATGTTCCGGTGAAAGCCAGGTGGGCACGTGGACACCGTTGGTAACGTGCGTGATGGGCACCTCGTCCTGGGTCTTTTCAGGCCACAAATGGGCCCACATCTTGCGCGCCACCAAGCCGTGCAATTTGCTGACCCCGTTGCAGTAATTGGCCAAGCGAGAGCCCAAAATAAACATTGAGACCGGCGCGCTCTCGTCGCCACCGAGCGGCTGGCCCCAGGCGACAATCTCTTTCAGGCCGATCCCCAGAGCATTTTCAAACGGCTTGAGAACGGGCTCAATCATATCAACCGGAAATTCATCGTGACCGGCCGGCACGGGGGTATGGGTTGTAAAAACAGTGGTGCGGGGCACGATCTCCATGGCGGTCTTGATGTCCACATGGTAGGTGCGCATGATCAACGCCAGGCGCTCCAGGTTGGCAAAGGCGGAGTGCCCTTCGTTCATGTGTGTCACTTTCGGAAAAAGGCCCAAAGCGGTCAGCGCCCGGATGCCGCCGATACCCAACACCGCCTCCTGAGAGAGGCGCCGACGCAGATCGCCCCCGTATAGTTGCGAGGTAATTTCTCGCGCTTCGGCACTGTTTTCCTTTAAATTGGTATCCATCAAATAGAGCGCCACGCGACCCACATTGAGACGCCACACCAGTGCATGGATGTCTCCCGTCGGGCCGGCTACCGTCACCTTGATCTCGTTGCCGGCCGCATCACGGGCGCGCCGGATCGGCAGCTGATAAAATTCGGTTTCCGGGTAAGACTCCTGCTGCCAGCCGTGCTCGTCGAGAAACTGGTTCAGATACCCCTGCCGGTACATCAGGCCGATACCGGTCAGCGGCAATGCCATGTTATCGGCCGATTTGAGGTGATCCCCGGCCAGAACACCAAGACCGCCAGCGAAGAGCGGGATGCTCTCGTGCAGCCCGAACTCCATGGAGAGATAGGCGATGGTCTCTTTATCCCCGAAGGGTTGATTACCCCGGTCGACAGGCAGCTCCACACGGTGGATGAACTGCTCCTGGACCACATCCATTTGGCCTATAAACCCCTCATCCTCGGCCAGCCGCTCCAGCTTGCTTTGGTCGACTGCGGCCAGAAAGCTCAAGGGGTTGCGCCCGCAAGAAGCCCACAGACGCGGGTCTACCCGTCGAAAAAGTTCTTTGGCCTCCGGTTCGTAGGACCACCACAGGTTGCGCGAAAGTGTCTCTAAAAAGGCCAGCGGTTCGGGCACTTTGGGAAACACCCGAAATATTTTCAGATCATACATTGAAAATGCTTTCTATTTGGATGACAGGCTGACAACGGAGTTGTTGACCCCCTCAAAAGGTGACGGAATATAACTGTCGGCCTCCCAGTCGTTTTCCCATATTTTTTGATCGATCAGATACCGAAAAGCGTAATCGCGTCCGGTGGCCAGGTCAACGACCAACTTGAACGCCCCGCTTTTAAGCCGCTGCATGGGCAGGGATCGGGTATCCCAACCATTGAAGTCGCCGACCAGATGAACCTGATCGGCATAGGGGGCCGCTTTTTGGGAATCCGAAAGGTCACCTTGCACACCGGTTTGGATTTTAAATATTGTTTTTTCAACGCCATCGGGCACCTCCTTGCCGCCAAATGTTGGCGGTTAAGGGACAATCCATTTTCATCACAACGATGCTTCTTCAATATACCATCATTTAAGACTTTGGCAAAAATTACTCCCCATCGTCAAGCCGCCGCAACACCCGCAGCACCTCGCTCACCCCCCAGGCCTGGGCGTCACAACCCCGGGGAGCATGGGGGGCATCGCCGTCCAGAATCTCGGGGATTTGACCCACACAGCCGCCATTGAGCAGGTCCAGTGCGCTTTGCAGCCACGCCCGCGCCGCCGTTCGTGCGCCCGGGCTGTGGTTGAAGGCGATCGCCCAGGCTTCGCAAAAGCTGGGAAAGATCCAGGTCCAGGCTGTGCCGTTGTGATAGGCCGGCTTGCGCCGAGTGTCTTCATCGCCCGCATAACGCCCTTGGTAGGGGTGGTAGGGGTCGTTGAGCGCCTGACCGTGGTGCGCGATGGGCAGCGGTCGTCGGAGAGGCCGATCGGCCAGACTGCGAATCGCGCCGGGCACAATCAGTTCGCGGCAGGCCAGAACCACCGTCTGCATCAGCGCTTGATCGGTGACCGCACCCAAGGTGACCACCAGTAACTGGTTGGGGCGCAGGGCGTCGTCAGGTTCGGCATCTTGGGCCGGCACCCCGGGCGAGGCGTGCAGACAGTCGCTTAGGTAGCCGCTATCGGGCAGCACAAACAGGCGCGTGATGGACTCGCGCACCTGGTCGGCCAGGGCGGCCCAGCGCTGCTCATCACCGTTGATGCGGCATAAAAAACGCAAGGCGGCATGCCACAGTGCCTGGATTTCGATGGGGTAGCCCTCACGAGGGGTACCGGCCGGGTGGTTGGTGTCCATCCAGGTAAAATGGGTCGGGCTGAAAACCAGGCCGCTGGCTGGGTCCATACCTACGCCGTTGGGCGTGCCTTTCACGACGGCCTTGGCCATGGCAAGCAAGGTTTCACCCACAGTGCGGTCGCCGCAGGCCTGCCGCAAAAAGCGGTGCGAACCTTCGGCCCGCACCAGATCGTGGCAGGCAGTGAAAAACCAAAGCGGGGCGTCGGAGGTGTCGCGATTACCCGCCGCCTGGCCCTGGATCATGTTGGGCAGGGTGCCGTTTTCTTCAAAGCGACCGAACTGCAGCAGCACCTCCCGGGCGGCCTCGGTCATCCCAGCGGCGATCATGCCGCGCACAGCAATCAGGGCGTCGCGCCCCCAGTCCAGAAACCAGGGATAGCCGGCAATCACGCTTTTCAGTGGTGTGCGTTTGACAACGTAGGCCTGAAGCGCCGCGTGCAAGGCCGTGTCAAGCGGGTGTCTGTCGCCGGGAAGTTCAGTCGCGGTCACATCGATCAGGCGCCGCTCGAAATCATCCGGCAAACCATCGCTTTCCGCCATCGTGGCCGTCAGAAGGGCATGCTCACCACCGGTCAGCTCGAACTGGAAATAGCCTGGGCTGAACAGGTCCGAGTCCGGATCGAGCCCGCGCTCGGCCTCCAGGGGCCGGTGGACCATGTAGTGCCACTCCGGCTCGGGGAAAAATTGCCCCCCCGGCACATCGATCCGTAGCAGACGGCGGGCATCCTGGCCAAAAGTAACGCGATCGGCTTCAGCACGGAAGGCGTGGCGAAAGGCCGTTTCCGGGCCTGCGTGGGCCTTGGTGGTGTCGTGATAGCTGCGGTCTTCAACATCTGGCCGCAGGATGATCCGCACCGGCCGGGACGCCTTGAGGCTGCGCCCGCCATCCTGGTCGCTTTCGCGATAAAAGAGCAGCCCCATGGCATTGCGGCCGGTAGCCATGGCGGCCCCGATGCGCAGGGTGACAAACTCGCCCTGCCCCGTGGGCACCACAAAACGCCACACGCCCCCCGATCCAGGCTGATGAACAAACTGTTGGAAACAGTTGCCGTTAATTTCGGTCGAAAAGCCCTGATAGACCACCCAGACACGGCAGCGCGTAAACATGATCCAGCGGTCTTCGGGATAGTCCGGATTGAGATTGCCGGCCAGGAGCGCATCATAACGGCTGGTCAGCTCCGCCCAACGCAGCGGGGCGCGCAGCATCGCGCCGCGGCCGTTGCTGTCTAATAACAGTGGACGAGCATGGCGGATATCACGGCGAAGATAACACGTGGACACCGTCGTTTGCCCAGACCGACGCAGGTAGCGCACCGGACCGTCGCTCCGTTCAATGCGGTCTGCGCGATAAAGGGTGATCTTCAGGCGATAGCGGCGATAGCTCTCTTCGGGTGCGGGCAGGGGCATCAACAGGGCGAAGTGATGCTCCCCGGCACCGGGGAGCGACAATTGCCGGACTTTGGTGTGCTCGCCCGCGGCCAGGGTGACCCGAAACGGCGCCGGCGCACGCACCAGCAGCATGTGGTCCGGCGCCACCATCACCTCGCGGCGCTCATCCCGGGGCCATTGCCACTCGACCACGGGCGCGGGCTCACTGTCCGGCATAAAATTCCTGACCATCGTCACGGGGTCATCCCGCAGCTCTTCGGCCAGTTCGTCCAGGGCCAGGGCGGCACAATCGTCTACACCTTTGTAATGCAGTACAATTTCCAACACCTTGGATCGCAGCCGCTGCCGCAGCACCCGGGGCAAGAGTCCATCAAAGGGTTTTGGTTCCGGTTTTTCGAGCCGTTCCAGGTCGTCATTTCGGTGGGTGAGACACATCACCTGCCCGGGAGCTAGATCGACCCGCGGCGTACCCTCCTGCCACCGAGCCGCCACCGCTTCGCCGCTCACCAGATCCCACAGTGGCCCTTCGCCGAAACCGACCACTTCGGGCTGCCAGCCGGCCGCCACCGCGCTGCGGTCATCGAGATTGGCCAGCACCAGCACCATCTGACCGCTGCCTTGATGGTGGCGCAGCAGCGCCACGAAGTTGCCCTCCCCGCTTTGAACCTGGCTGATCGCCACGCCATCGGCAAAAAGCGGATGGTGGCACAAGATCAAGTTAATGCGCCGGAGGTAATCCACCTGGTTGTCGTCGGCCCCCCAATTGAGCGAGGGCGCGCCATGCACGTCGATCTTGGTGTCGGCGTACCACTCCACCCCGTTGGCAAATCCGAAGGCGCCGTAAGGCGCGCTCAGCGCCGTCAGGGCGGTTCGCAGGCGCGCCCAAGTTTTCGAGCGCGCCGCCAGCCGTTCGTTGTCGTGGGTTTCGGCAAAATTGACCATCAATCCGGCGGCCTGGGAAATCGCCAGCGGCTCGGGCAGATAATGTTCGATCTGGGCGCGGTCGTAGTTTTGAAACAGCTCCGAATAGGCCCAGTTGAGTCCAGCCTCATCGAGCAGTCGCCGTGTGACCGCCATGGGACCCCCCAACCCCTCGAGGATAAAAATCGTCTCCGGAAAGCGCTGCCGCACCCGCGCCACAATGTACTTCCAGGCCTCGACGGGGATCATGTAGCCAGCATCGCACCGGAAGCCGTCAACCCCGCGTCTGCACCACAACTCGAACACCCCGGCCATGTAGCGCCAGAGCGCTTTCTGGCTGTAATCCAGCCGGGTCAGGTCGGCCCAGGTCACCCCCCAGGCACCGGGCATTTCAATACGACCCTGCCGGTCGCGCACCAGCCACTGGGGGTGCGTATCGTGCAGCGTGGCTGCCCAGCCGGTGTGGTTGATGGCGATATCCAAAAAAAGCTTTGCCTGCCGGGCGTGAACGGCGTCCACCAGTTCCAGAAACTGTTCGGTGGGCGTGGCTTTGGGATCGAATTGGGCCAAGGCTGGATCGACGGCCTTAAAATTCAGGGCCGCATAGGGGCTGCCGAAACGACCCATGCGGGCGTAGGTGGTGGGCGTGGGATGAATGGGCAGCAGCATCACCACCCGGCACCCCAGGGTGCCGATAATAAAATCGAGCTCGGCCATCAGATCCCGGAAGGTGCCCGTGGGCGGGATCACCGAAAAACCCGCCTCATCCAGAGCCTTGACAGCCAAGGATTGCTCCGGTTGTAACGACAACCCGTATTTGTTGGCGCCGAACTGGCGCACAAAGGCGTTATAGATGGTGTTACCGCAGACCGTATCGGCCGGCTCTACATTGAGCGCCGTATTGGCACCTGCCGGCCAATGGGGCGTCGTGCTGCCTTCGGGCAAAAAATAGCACTTGCCTTCAAAGTGCCCCACCTCGCTCAGGGGCACGGTGATCTGGAAGCACCCCTCGGCCACCTCGCTCATGGGAACATCGAACCAGTCCTTGGCCAGCGGGGGCAGGTCCTTGTGCACCGCATCAACAATTTCTTGCCGATGAATATCGGCCTGCCCCAGGTTGGTACGCAGGTAGGCCGTCCCCGCCTGAACGGGATCACACACCAGCTTAAAAGCTTGCAGATCCCCGCAAAACCGCAGGTGGGTGCTGCCCGGTGCCGGCGTCTGCGCTAAATTTCCCGAAATAACCATCGGCCGCGATTCTGGTTGAAATTCATTGGGACAAAAAAACCCGAATTCTGGTGATAGATGATTGTGAACATAGCGCCCGAAAAATTCAACCGATCGGGCGTGAGCTTAGGATGGGCGTCACCAGAGGGTCGACATGGGGTCTCTTGGCAAACCGACCAGGCCACATCAAGGCCGCAGTTCGACCTCACCGCTGAGGACGCGCCCTTTGGGCACCAACGCCTGTTGGGCGTGCCGGTTGCGGAGGATTACCGCCCCCTCAACGACCACATCGGCGTCGAAACGCACGTCACCGTGTATGGTCAACGCGCTGCAGTTGAGCAGCGAGGGCGCACCGGCGGGGAAACGCGCCTCGAAGTCATCGACCCTTTTATAGAAGCGATCGTCCAGGTCGATCTTCGGGGGACCTAAGCGACGGGCGGGGTTGGCTTGAAGGCACCAGTCGGACAGCAGCTGGTAGAGATCCGAACGCACGGCCAGCAGGTCGGCGCACTTTTTGACCGGCATGAAACGGGACCGCGGCACCTGCACGGCCACGGCGTTGTCGAAAAGCGAGATGGCCGCACCCATGGCGCTTTCGATCTGGTAGACAGGCGGGCTGTCGGGATCGCGCGGGTCGAGAGTTTTGGGATTGATGATCATGGGCAAGGCCAGCACACCGCGCCGCTGGATCAGCGCCTGGAGGGCATCGAGCCGAATCCAGATGTTATTGGTGTTGAAATAGCGGTAGCGCCGGATGTCGCGAAAGGCGTCAAGCTCCTCCTTGGGGCACTGAGCCGATTCACGCAGTACCAACCGACCGTTTTTAAGGCGCGCCAGATGGCCGCCCTTGATATCCGAGGGCGTCTTTTGGGCCACCTCCATCATAAAGGGCGCACCCTGATCGACAAAATAGCCCAGCAGGGCCGGGTCCAGCGTAGCGCCGAGATTGTCTGCGTTGGCGATAAAGGCGTACTGTACGCCTTCGGCCAGCAGTTGATCCAGCAGCCCGGAGGTGCGCAGAGCTGTGAAGATATCCCCATGTCCGGGCGGATTCCACTCCAGGTGGGGGTTACTGGGCCACACCACCGGGGTCAAATTTTGCTGGTCAACTTTGGGAAACTTGTTTTGCAGGAATAGGCGCGGGGCGGGTTCCGCGCGCATGGCCGCCAATGCCGCCTCGGTATCGGTCTGCGTATTGAAACTGTTCATCAAAGAGAGCTGGGCGCCCTGGCCGTGCGCCTGACCGACGATGATCTCGAGAAAGGAACGGCCATCTTTGACGGCCAACAGCGACTTGGGGCACCGCAAGCCCATGCTGGTGCCCAGCCCGCCGTTGAGCCGAATCATCACGGTTTGACCGAACCGTTCGCTTCCGGCGGCTTCGAATGTTGCCAGCCGCTCGTAGGCGGCCATCTCCTCCGGAGAAACGGCATCGATCTGGCTATCGGCAATCAGGCCCTTATCGCCGGCAACCAGTTTTTCGTAGTAGTAAACAAAGGTGTCGATCACCAAATCGGGGAGGTTTTCCGCCGCCATTTTGGTGCGAAATGCCCTCGCGGCACCGGTTCGTTCAGTTTCGGTCATCATCTTGTCCCGAGAGCACCATCAAGTTACCGGTTCGATCCATTCCGGAAACTCGGCTGATTTACCGTATTGGATGTCGGTGATGGCATCGTAGAGCTTCTGGGCCAGGGGGCCCACTTGGCCCTGGGTGATTTCGATCACCTTTTCGTCATATTTCAGCTCGCCCACGGGCGATATCACCGCGGCCGTACCCGTTCCGAAAACCTCCTGCAGACGGCCCTTGGCATGGGCCGCCATCACCTCGTCGATGGTGATCTGGCGCTCGGAGACACGCATACCCCAGTATCGCGTCAAGGCCAGCACAGAATCACGGGTGATGCCCGGCAGAATGCTGCCGCTCAGAGCGGGGGTGATCACCTCATCGTCGATGACGAAAAAGATGTTCATCGAGCCCACCTCTTCGATGTTCTTGCGGGTGACCCCGTCCAACCACAGCACCTGGGTGTAACCGGCGTCGTGGGCTTTATCTCCGGCCAGCAGGCTGGCGGCGTAATTGCCGGCCGTCTTGGCCTCTCCCACGCCGCCCGGCGTGGCGCGCACATGGTCCTTGGAGACCCAGATCTTGATCGGGTTGAAGCCTTCGGGATAGTAGGCCCCCACCGGCGAGAGGATGATGAAAAAGCGGTAGCCGAACGAGGCCCGCACGCCCAGAAAGGGATCGGTGGCAATGATGGTGGGCCGCACGTAGAGCGAGGTACCCTCGGCGCTTGGCACCCAGGCCGCCTCCACTTCCAAAAGCTGTTTCAGGGCGCCTAACATCTGGGACTCGTCGATTTCGGGAATGCAGAGCAGGCGGCAAGAGCGGTTCAGGCGCGTAAAGTTGTCCTTGGCGCGAAAGAGCTGAATGCGGCCCTGAGCGGTGCGGTAGGCCTTGAGTCCCTCAAAAACCGCCTGGCCATAGTGAAACACCATGGTGGCCGGATCGAGGCTCAACTTGCCGTAAGGCTCGATGCGCGGGTTGTGCCAGCCGTTTTGGGGATCGTAATCCATGTTGAACATGTGATCGCTGAAAAAAGTGCCGAAACCCAATTTGGACTGATCCGGCATTGGCTTGGGCTGTGTCGTTTTGGTGATGGAAATGGTCATGAAACCCCCTCCCCCTGGCTCTGAGTCCATTGTGCCGGGCGATGCGAAAAATGACCGCCCTTAACTTAAGGTTAATCAAGGTTACCCCGAACACTATGCGTGGAGCTCGAAGAGACCACTTTTGGGGTTGCAGTAGCGCCGCGGCACGACGCCGCTCAGCACCTGCAGCTCAAACTCTATCTGGTGGGCAATAGTAGGGGGGAAAAGCCGCCCCCCTTCCAGTTGTCCGCCTGCATCACTGAAAAGCGCCTGGGCCTGAACAAAAAGGGTCCCATCATCACTGCGCGGTAACATGGTGCCGTAAGCCGAAGCGATGGTGGCGGCGCTCGCTTGGCGGTGCGTTACCCACACCCTTTGGGTTTCATCGAAACTGCCGATGGTGTAAGTGCTCACAGTTCCGCTGAGGCTGAACCGCGCCGCCGCAATTTTCTCCTGGCGGCAAAAGCGCGCCAGCTGTTCAACAACCTCACCACCGGTGGTCAGGCGGCCGAGATAACGCCTGGCGACCGCCACCGGCCAGCAACGCATTTCGGTAGCGGTGGCGTCGCCATTCGATTCACCTATGTGACTGTTTCGCTCTTGCATGCCGCCGTATCTATCATCTTAAACCTAAATAAAAAATGTACTCCAGTTTGAAAATACAAATCAAGCCCAAATTCCAGGTCCAACGGTTGACACGCCCGGCCCTCATCGCAAACCCTGGCGAAATCATCCAGCCCAGCCTTCCGGACGGCGGTTGACTCTTGGCACCGTAGAGGGTTATTTAGGGAGCGTTGGTTGACAAGCACTATCGCTTTTTTCGCCGTAATCGAGAAAGGAACCACCCATGGCCGAGGACCAAACCCCTGCCGAAATTAGACCTGAAAAACTGAGCAAAGATAGCCGTTTTCAATTCGAATGCCACAAGATGGTCAAGTGCTTCACCAAATGCTGCCGGGGCATCAATATCGTGCTGACCCCCTACGACATCATCCGCCTTAAAAATCGCTTGGAATTGCCCTCAGATGAATTTCTGGCCATCTACACCAAGCCGGAAATACTGGAGAAGACCGATCTGCCCGTGGTGACTCTCAAGATGCTCGACGACGATCAGGAGTCGTGCCCCTTTGTGCGCGATGACGGCTGTCTGGTCTATGCCGACCGCCCCACCTCCTGCCGCTACTATCCCCTGGGGGTAGCCTCGCTGAGCCACAAGGAGGGGGCCGATGACGACGGCTTTTACTTTTTTGTGCACGAGTCCCACTGTCTGGGTTTCGAAGAGCCGAAACAGTGGCGCGTGGAAGAGTGGCGCAAGGATCAGGGCGTCGATATCCACGACGAGATCAACGCCGAATGGACCGATTTGGTGGTGCGCAAGCGCTCCTTTCCAAAAAATGTGATGCTCACCGAAGAGGCCAAGCGCATGTTTTTTCTGGCCAGCTATAACATCGACAAATTCAGGGATTTTGTTTTCAACAGCTCGTTTCTTGAGCGCTACGCGATCGACCCGGAGACGGTAACGGCCATCAAGGCGGACGAAATCGCCTTGCTCAAATTCGGCATGCGCTGGCTGAAATTTTTGCTCTTCAAGGAGGGGGATTTCAAGCTCAGGGAATCGGTCGTGGACAAATAAAGGACGCCAGCTATTTCAAAGTTTTCCAAGATGACGCGCGGCGTTTTACAAAAAACGCTGGTCCGGTTGGGCGATCTGGTGGGCATTGGTGTTTCCGGGGTCCGTCGCGACCCGCGCGGTTTTTCGCAGTACAAGTATATGAAAAGCGACGGCTCTTTTGATTACGACAAATACCGCCGTCTGCAAATCAGGGGCAACAAAGATAAGATCGACGCGGTCTGGGCCCGCCAAGGCAACATCGCCTTTCTGGCCGATTTTATTCAAAAAACCATTGGGCAGCCCGAATTCGGGCTTTGCCACGGTACCCGCAGGGGCAAGGAGCAAGCCTGGTTTCGGGAATATCTGGATTGCGAAGTGATCGGCACGGAGATTTCCGACACAGCCGGGCAGTTTCCCCACACCATCCAGTGGGACTTCCATGAGGTCAAACCCGAGTGGCTCGACGCCGTCGATTTCATCTACAGCAACTCCCTCGACCACGCCTACGATCCCGAAAAATGCCTCAACGCCTGGATGCGCTGCCTTCTGTCAACGGGTGTGTGCATCATCGAACACAGTTCATCCGACGCCAGCGGCCAGGTCAACAAGCTCGATGCCTTCGGCGCCGACATGACGGTGATGACAGGCCTGATGAACCAATGGGGCCGGAACCGCTACGGCGTAACCGAAATTCTTGAGGCCCCTGAAAAACACCACAGCCTCGATTATCTCAATTTTATTATCCTTCGGCGGGTATAACCCGGGTAGGTTTCTGGTAACGATCGGTCAAAATCCAGCCCCGATTGTGAGCACCGGCGCCTGCGCCTCGGTACCGCTTTCCGCCAGGGAGAAGAGGATCATCATAAAGGTCAGCGCCAGTTTCGATATCACATCGGTCTCGTCGATCCAGAACCAATACCCCTGATGTCGAACCGCGACGAAGGCCTCGTCGGGTATCCCGGATCCACTCTTGATATGCATGTGGCGCTGATGGGTCTCGGGATTGGTCACTCTTAATGCCCGGCCATCTTCCAAGTGAGGTGCGGGTACATCGGTAATCGTCGTCGCACCTGGGTCATGGCTGGTCATCCAGGAACAAATTGCAGGTTAGCCGTAGTGGTGGTGATCACAAACTTAGGTGCTATGAATCAACACCCGCTCACCAATGGCGACACCGCTTTAATTAAAACTCATTTACAAAATGAGTGCCACATTGTCAAGGCTGTTTTTTAACAAGATCACCTTTGATATAAGTATGTTATATCTAATTATGGTCTTTGATACGGTGGCCGCGGCACGATTTCGATGGTCGCCGTAACGGACGCGTTCGGGTATCCAAAAGCCGGTGGGTTTTAATAACTATCTTGTCAGCGGGTTCTGGGTGGCGGGATTGAATCTCAAAAAAGAGGGCGTAAATAACACCCCCCTGACCCCCCTCGAGGGGGGATTTGGTCTGTTGTTGCCGCGATTCCAGTTCCCCCTTTTTAAAGGGGGATCAAGGGGGATTTAAGCGGGATAACGCCTGATGCCAACGTGGTTTTCGAAAAGGGTGAATTCGACTTCGATCAATACACGGCAACCAAAGCCAATAAAGTATGCGTTATTCGGATGAGCCCCAAAAAAACGGTCGATTCAACGCCGTTAAACGTTGAATCGACCGTAAGGGTTGATATGCGAATGGCAGCTAATGCGGAATCGTCACCGGCATTCCCATTATCGGCCAGAGGATATACACCGCAAATCCCACTACCACCATCAGCATGATGCTGGCCGGAATCCCGTAGAGAAAAAACTCGCCGGTCGAGAACTGCTTAGAGTCGTAAGCGATGGCGTTGGGCGCCGCGCCCACCAGCAGCAGAAAAGGCATGCCCGCCGTCACCAGCGAGGCGAACAGAATCACCTCGGGAGCCACGCCCAGGTAGGGTGCAATTACGAAAGCCACCGGCAACGAGATGGCGATGGCGGCCACATTCATGATGAAGTTGGTCATCATCATCACGAAAAAGGCGATGCTCATCGTAAACACAAACCAGTTGGCTTCCTGGAACATGGCCAGCCAGTTGACGGCCAGCCACTTGGCCGCGCCGGTCTCCCAGAGACAGAAGCCGATACTCATGGCACCGGCGAAGAGCAGGATGATGTTCCAGGGAATCGACTCCAGATCGTCGATATCGAGAATACCGGTTACGAAAAAGAGGATGGTGGATACTAGAATGATGCCGGTTTTATCCACCGGCTGCAACGCGGGAATAAAAGAACGCAACGACATGGTGAGAATACAGGCGAAAACGATCACGCTGGCGATGATCTCTTCGCGCCGCAACGGCCCCAGTTCCGAATAGAGCCGTTTGGCTTTCTCTCTTAGACCGGGGATTCTGCTTTTCTCCGGCTTGAAAAAGATCATGAAAAAGCCCCACAGCAAAAAGGTCATGATCCATCCGATGGGGAACATGTAGTAAGTAAGCTCGAAAAAAGAGACATTCTTGCCCACGATGTCAGTGTAAAACCCCAGCGCCACGGCACCGCGCGCAGCGCCCAGCAAGGTGACGATACTGCCAGCCCCGGCCACATAGGCCATGCCGATGAAGAGTCCCTTGCCGAACTTGGTCTGCTTGTCACCCTCGCCGTAGAGGGAATAGATGGCCAGCAGCAGTGGGTAAATAGTTGCCGCCACGGCCGTATGGGCCATGATGTGGGTCAGGGCCGAGGTGACCACAAAGCACCCCAAGTAGATCATGCTGGTGCGTTCGCCCACAATGGCCAACATCTTGTAGGCCAGCCGTCGCGTTAGACCAGTTTTGGTGAAGACCAAACCGATGACAATTGAGGCGAAAATGAACATCACCGAAGGATCCATGAAGTCCTTGAAGGCCACCTTGGCAGGCCGAATTAGAAAGAGCGCCTGCAGCACGCCGATGGCCAGGCTGGTGACGCCGATGGGCACCACCTCGAACACCCACCATGTGCCGGCCAGCAGAAAAATCGCCAGGGCGCCTTTGCCCTCCCGGGTCAGTTCAAAATGTTTGTCCATCGGATCGATGGCATCCGGCCAGGGTGAGGAGGTGTAGACGACGGTGAAAAGAATGATGCCGAGGAAAAGGAATACGATTTTTCTCCAGTTGATCGGTTTTGCCACGTCTTTTTGACCATCGCTCATATGGCGCGCCTCCTGTGAATAAATTGATAAATAGGTTGGTTAGTTACATTTGGATCTTTTAGATCTGATCCGGCCGACACTCTTTGGCCATGGTTTGAAAAACGGCCGCGAATACGTCAGTCAACCGTAATACGCCAACGATTTCATCGGCTTGATTGGTCACCAGCAAAGATTGGTGTTGCCCCATGATGAGCTGGTTAATGGCCACATCCAAAGAGGCGTCTTCACGAACGAACTCGCCCTCGCTCAGCTTGTACATGAACGCCTTTACCTTACGGTCGAAGGCTTTTTGGCACAGATCGGTCAACGGGCTGGCCCACAGTGAGAACTGATTGAGCATCCCCTTGGTGAAGGTGGTGCTGAAGCCGAAATGGCGGCCGCTGCCGTCGGTTTGCAAGGTCTTGTACTTGGGCTCCAGCGCCTTTAGGGCGTCAAGCTGGCTGAGCTTTCCGATAACTTTGCCGTCTTGGTTAAGAATCAGCACGGCCCGGTGGCGATAGCGGGTCTGGTCAAACTGCTCTTGTGCCTTCTCCAGGGCTTGGATCGCATCGAACAAAGTGGCATCTTCGGAGACGGTGGCATACTCCGCCAGCGGGACCATCAGATCCTTTACGTTGAAAGTTTTCATCCAGATGCTCCTTAAAAAAATGTAAAAGGCTTCAAATTTAAGTTCTAATGCCGGCTTTTAGCATTGAACCAAAGTGATTCGTTTACCATCCACCCCATCGAAGATCAATATAAAATTTTGTGCGGCCGCGGGCAGTCGATTAGCAGAACAGGAAAAACCCCGTGGCGCATCTATAGCAATTGGAAGTGGCTGATATAATGCCTGAAAGCCACTCATAAAATGGGCGGGGTTGCAGTTGTGGTGTGGTCGGGTGGGAAATTATACAGTAGGTTGAAAGGGCCAAGCGCAACCGGGGACAACACCTGAAAAAGCCCCTTGCCGCCGTCAATAAAACGGCTGCGCATGGGACACCCAAACGATCTTAAAACACCGGCGTGGTGTGTTAATACGCCTCGTAAAAAAGCTGCCGCCAGTTGGCCGGGTCGTCGAGGCGGACGGCGATGTCAAGGTTGAAAAAGTCTGCCGCGGGTTGCAGTATTTCCGGCGTTTCGGTCCACACCTTGCGGGCCGCCGACAGCACCTCCTCCAGACCTTTGCGGGTCATGCGCCCCAGAGGCTGGCGACAGGGGCCTGAAGGCATTCCCATAATCTGCATCAAGGTTTTGATGCCCAGCGGATTGCGGGCGCGACAAACCACTTGGCCAAATTCGGTCTCCTCGGTGGTCTTAATGGTCACCAGTCCAAAAAGGGGCGCCAGGGCCGTGTTGAGCGCCTGCGCCGCCTCCGGCCGGCCGGCCTTGAAGTGGCGCACCATATCCCCCACGGCCTTGGGAGCAATGTTCGAGACCACCGAAATCACACCGGCGGCGGCAATATCAGGGTCGCTCAACATCTGGTGGGTCATGCCGTCGTCACCGGATAAAATGGTAAAATCGGGCCCGCAACAGGCGCGCGTGCGGCGCATGTTGTCGGCATTTGCGGTGGCCTCTTTGACCGTACTCACGTTGGCATGGTCGCGAAAAAGCAGCGCCAGATCCTCGGGCAGCAACTGCGCCCCGGTACGCCCAGGAATGACGTAGGGAATGATGGCCGTATCGGGAAAAGCGGCGGCCACGGGCACCACATATTCGCGTCTGATCTCCAACGAACTTGGACCATTATAATAAGGATCGACCAGCAGCAACGCCTCCGCGCCGCTGGCCACGGCATGTTTGGATGCCGCCAGCGTTTCGGTGGTGTTGTTGCTGCCCACTCCGGCGATGCACAGCGCCTTGGCGCGCGTGCTGTTGGCCACGAACTCGATGACCTGGTTGTGTTCTTTCCATGAAAGCACGGGGCTCTCCCCCGTGGTGCCCACCGCCAATATGCCGTCCACGCCGTTTTCGATCTGAAAGGCCACCAGCCGCGCCAACCCTTGCTGGTCAATACCTCCCTCGGAAAACGGTGTCACCAGTGCCGTGTAACATCCAGCGAGCATCTGCTCCTCCTTATGTGGCCATAAGCATGTGGTAATAAGCCGACACCAACGGCAGCCTGTCAGGATCAGGTTGAGATCCTGCCGCCGATTGTCGTTAGGGTGGCAGCGGGAAATCTTGGTCGACCGTGTTATAGCTAAAATTTAAATAATGAAATCAATGGGGTGTCAAGAAAAAAGCGACAACCGCGACGGGCAATCGCTCTTTGGGGACCGATGCGGGCAACGGCCGCCTTGCCCGTGGAAGATCGCCCAAACACCGGCAGGCATCCGGGCCGCCTTGACAATCATGGGTACCAAACCATAGTTTTGGGCCACAATTTTGCAACCGAACAACCAGGAGACCGCAGTCCGGCACCATGCCGGCTCGCCTGTTTCAACTTGATCGAACCTTGAAACCGACAAAGGAACACCCTCTATGGAAAAAGCCAAGAATGTCCACGAATATATCGAGCGGCAACGCCGGGCACTGGCCTCAAACCCCGATTGCGGCACTTCCCACTACAACCTGGCCGTGGCCTTGCTGGGGATTAAACAATATGAAGAGGCCGAAAACGAACTTTTCGCAGCCATCGATTGCAGCCCGGGCCTGGCCGAGGCCTACGTCCAGTTGGGCGGATTGCGCCTCAGGCAGGGCGACCTCGAATCTTGTTTAGACTTCAATCGTCGTGCCGTGCGCGTTAAACCGGGTTTTTCCGAAGGTTGGGGTAACATCGGGTTTGTGCATATGCAGCGCGGGGAGGTGGACGAGGCCATCACGGCGCTTGAGAAAGCCACCCATTTCAATTTTCGCTTCATCCAGGCTTTCGCCACCCTGGCCAATGCCTACCTGGCCAAGGGGCGCATTGACGACGCTATCGAGACCAACCACAAGGTGCTTAAACTGGCACCCGATTTCGCCGTCGCCCACAACAACCTGGCCATATGCTACCTGGAAAAGAGCGATCTTGAAAAAGCCCGCCTTCACTGCGGCAAAGCGATAGATTTAGGCTACGAGGTCGCGCCCGAGATTCAGCGCGAAATCGAAGCCGACGGTGAAAAATAGCGCCGTTGCCCTTCGAATTCTGCCTCTATCGGGCCGATGACACCGTCACACCGGCCGACCCCCGCTGGCAGTGGTCCATGCCGATGGAACGGAAGGAGATCCTGGGGGCGGTGCCCCCCCACGACACTGATCACCAGCCGACGGTGGGCGACTATTTTTCGGCAGTGGTGGCCTTTCTCGACGGTCCCGCCCGAAAACCGCTGCTCGGCGCCCTTGCCCACCAGCAGAAGCCGTCGGCCACCCTCAACCCTTTCCCCGTCCGGATCACACTCGAAAAGCACGGCGCCTTCTATCACCCGGCTCGGGTCGAAATCGCAACCCAGAGCGGTACAGCCGCCTTTGCCGTCAATGTAGCCCTGTCGGACTCAGGCGCCGCCGCGCTCCGGCGCGAATATCATACCCTGGCACGCCTGGGGGCCAAGACCACACGCACCTACCTGCCCGCGGTCTACGCCCTGGCTGATCACAAAACTGCCCGCTGGCCCATGTTCATGGCCCAGTGGCTTGACGGTTACCATGAATTTCACCTCAGCCACCGCCCCGACCATACCCTGGGCATCAAGCTGTGGCGACCATCTGGCCCTAGCTTTCTCTCCCCGGCGCAGGCCGTCGAAATTTACCGCCAGGCGGCCAATGTATTGACCCGTTTTTACGACCCTTTCAGCTTCAAACAGATCTTCCCCTGGCACATGGCCGCAGGAGATTTCGTCGTCGGCGTACGCTCCCACACATTAAACCTGCGCATGATAACGGCCCGCGCCTACCAACCCTTGATCGAGGGCGCCCCGGCAAATTCGTTCCACGCCATTCTGGAGGGCCTGCTCGATTTTTTCCTACACATGACCCTGCGCCTGCGGCTCGATCGCCTCGACGGCACCGGTCCTTTGGTCTGGGCCCCGGCCTGCGCCCTTGAGGGTGCCCTGGTGGGCTTTTTCGAAGCTGCGGGCCGCCTGGCCGTGGAAGATCCCCGGCTCGAAGACCTGCCCCTGGCGATAGCCTATGCCCTCTCACGCCTTTCACCATCTCAGTTTGAGGGGCGACTGGCTGCCATATGCACTGCCTGGACTCCCGCCACCACTGAAACATCCTTTTTGGTTTCACGCCTCAAAGCCCATGCAAAAAACCTGGGCGAGGTTTTGTCACCGTTTTTTATTGACAAATCAACCCGATAAAACTTATAAATGTTTTTTTGAATGTTCGCTGATAAATAGCTCTTTTTTGGGGCTATTATCAGCAGCGGCTATTGCCCTTGACAGCCAACCCGACCCTGAGATAATAGTGGGATCCGTTGGCCAAAATGACCGCCAAATTGTGGCGAATCTGCTTTGTGTAACCGATATCATCGCCAAAAATGGCGCTGACAGTTTCGACATATAGACCACAATCTAAGGATAAAAGTTTATTCGAGAGGAGGTGACGGACCCACCGATACACAGCGGGGCTTTTGGAGCAAAACAAGGATAATTAATAACGATTAATGGAGGTTACACAAATGAAGCATGAAACCCCCTTGTTGGACCAGTTAGAATCTGGGCCATGGCCGAGTTTCGTGTCTGACATGAAGCAGCAGGCCGAAAAACGTGCCAAAAACGAAGAAGGGATCGAGTTTCAAATCCCCACCGACGTGGTCGATGATCTCTTGGGCATTCTTGAACTCTCTTTCAAGGATGGCGTGACCCACTGGAAGCATGGTGGCATCGTTGGTGTGTTTGGCTACGGCGGCGGTGTCATCGGTCGTTATTGCGACCAACCGCAAAACTTCCCCGGCGTGGCCCATTTTCACACCATGCGTATCGCCCAGCCGGGCGGCAAATTCTACACGGCCGAATATCTGCGCCAATTGTGCGACCTGTGGGACTTCCGCGGCAGCGGTATCACCAATATGCACGGCTCCACCGGCGACATCATCTTCCTCGGCACCACCACGCCGCAGCTGGAAGAGATTTTTTATGAAATGACCCACAAACTCAATCAGGACCTGGGCGGATCCGGCTCAAACCTGCGTACGCCTGCGGACTGCATCGGCGAAGCGCGCTGCGAGTGGGCCTGCTACGACACCCAGGACCTGTGCTACGACCTGACTCAGGAATACCAGGATGAGTTGCACCGCCCGGCCTTCCCGTATAAATTCAAGTTTAAGTTCGATGGCTGCCCCAACTGCTGCGTGGCCTCCATCGCCCGCGCCGACCT
Organism: uncultured delta proteobacterium; assembly: GCA_963783425.1. Taxonomy (GTDB): domain Bacteria; phylum Desulfobacterota; class Desulfobacteria; order Desulfobacterales; family QNYZ01; genus CAWANO01. The sequence goes on along the minus strand of CAWANO010000010.1, from coordinate 815,882 downwards.
TTCGTTTGTCGGCACTTGGCGCGACAACATCAAGATCGACCAGGAAGCCGTTCAGGCCTACATCGGCGGCGAAATTCCCCCCAACGGCGGTTCCCATTCCGGACACGACTGGGGCGCCTTCGACATCAATAAAGAGGTCATCGGCCTTTGCCCCACCGAGTGCATGTGGATGGAAGGCGGCAAGCTGAAGATCGACGACAAAGAGTGCACGCGCTGCATGCACTGCCTCAATGTGATGCCCAAGGCCCTGCGCATCGGTGACGACCGCGGTCTCTCCATTCTGGCCGGCGCCAAGGCGCCCATTCTTGACGGGGCTCAGATGGGTTCGCTGATCGTGCCTTTTATCAAGGCCGAGGCACCCTACACCGAAATCAAGGAGACCGTCATCGAACCCATCTGGGATTGGTGGATGGAAGAGGGCAAAAACCGTGAACGTCTGGGCGAGTTGATGAAACGCCAGGGCCTCCAGAAGCTGCTCGAAGTGACCGGGTTCGAACCCGATCCGCGCATGGTTCAGGAGCCCCGTACCAACCCATACATCTTCTGGAAGGAAGAGGAAGTTGAAGGCGGCTGGGAACGCGACGTGGACGAATTCAGAAAACACCACCAGAGATAAGAAGGGGGAACAAACATGGCATTTATCTCTTCAGGATACAATCCTCAAAAACCGATGGAAAACCGGATTACCGACATCGGTCCCAAGAAGTTCGACCAGTTTTATCCCCCGGTTATCGCTAAGAACAAGGGGAAATGGCTGCATCACGAAATTCTCAAACCCGGCGTGCTGGTGCACGAGGCCGAATCGGGCGACAAGGTCTTTACCGTGCGCTGCGGTGGCTGCCGCCTGATGAGCACCACCCACATTCGCGAAATCTGCGATATCGCCGAAAAGCATTGTGACGGTTATGTGCGCTGGACTACCCGCAACAACATCGAGTTCATGGTCGATGACGCCGGCAAAGTCGACGCGCTGGTCAAAGATCTTGAAAGCCGTAAGTTTGAAAGCGGCAGCTACAAGTTCCCGGTGGGCGGCACCGGCGCCGGTGTGACCAACATCGTTCACACCCAGGGCTGGATTCACTGCCACACCCCGGCCACCGACGCCTCCGGTCCGGTCAAGGCCACCATGGATGTCCTTTTCGACGACTTCAAAGACCATCGTTTGCCGGCCCAGCTGCGCGTCTCGCTGGCCTGCTGCCTAAACATGTGCGGCGCCGTGCACTGCTCGGACATCGCCATTTTGGGCTACCACCGCAAACCGCCCATGCTCGACCATGAGTACCTGGACAAGATGTGTGAAATTCCATTGGCCATCGCCTCCTGTCCCACGGCCGCTATCCGGCCGTCCAAGATAGAGGTCAAGGGCAAAGAGGTCAAGAGCGTGGCCGTGAAGAACGAGCGCTGCATGTTTTGCGGCAACTGCTACACCATGTGCCCGGCTATGCCGCTGGCGGATAAAGAGGGCGACGGTATCGTCATTATGGCCGGCGGCAAGGTTTCCAACCGCATCTCGGCACCCAAGTTCTCCAAGGTGGTCGTGGCCTTCCTGCCCAACGAAGCACCGCGCTGGGACTCGACCACGGCCTGCATCAAGAAGATCGTGGAGGCTTATGCCAAGGGCGCCAATAAGTACGAGCGCGTGGGCGACTGGGCCGAGCGTATCGGCTGGGAGCGTTTCTTCGAGAAGTGTGAACTGGATTTCACCCATCACCTGATCGATGACTTCCGTGATCCGGCTTATTACACCTGGCGTCAGTCGACGCTGTTCAAGTTCTAAACCCAACGACATCAGACGAAGGGGCTCGCCGCGCGGCGATGCCCCTTCGCCGTTGCCGGTTTAATAAAGGAAAAATCCGATGGCGTTAGATTACGAAGAGTCAAAGGCAAAGATTGTCGACGCACTCACCAAAAAAGCCAAAACGAAATCGAAATTCTATTTCAACGATCTATCCAAAATTCTGGAAGCCAAGCCCCGCGAAGCCAAGAAGATCATCAACCAGCTGGTGCAGGATGAAGTTTTGGAATACTGGTCCAGCGGCAGTACCTCCATGTACGGTCTCAAAGGCGCCGGCAAACAAGCCTCAGCCGAGCATGAGGGTTAATGGGGTCAGCAACCCAAGGCTGAATTTCTTGGCGTTCGCCGCATCCCCAGAATGAACATCCCCCGAGTTGTCATTGCCGCTTTGCGAGGCGGATCGGGAAAGACGGTCCTTTCCACTGGCATTATCGCAGCTCTGCGGGAGCAGAACCAAGCGGTCGCTCCGTTTAAAAAGGGACCCGACTATATCGATGCCGGCTGGCTTGCCCTTTCAGCCGGCCGGCCTTGTTACAATCTCGACACCTTCTTGTGCCCCCCCGCTGCTGTTCGCAACTCTTTTTTCAGACACACACATTCAGAGGATATCGCGGTAATCGAAGGCAATCGCGGCCTCTTTGACGGCATCGACCTGGCCGGCAAGACCAGCACGGCTGAGTTGGCAAAGCTGCTGCAGGCACCGGTTATTTTCTGCATCGACTGCACCAAATCGACGCGCACCATGGCCGCCGCGCTCATGGGCTGCCTCGGCTTCGACCCCGAGGTAAAAATCAAGGGTGTGGTACTCAACCGCGTGGCCGGGCCACGGCACGAGAGTATTTTACGGCGTAGCGTTGAAAGCTTCTGCAACATTCCGGTGGTGGGAGCCATTTACAAACTGCCCCAGGAAAATTTCCCCGAACGCCACATGGGCCTGACCCCCACGGCCGAACACCAGGCCGCCCGCAAGGCCGTGGACGCCGCAGCCCAAATCGCCCACCGCTACATCGATTTGGAGGCGGTTGTGCAAATCGCACAGGGTGCTGCACCTCTGTCCGGCGAGGTTGAGGTCGATCAACCCACAACGCTGAAAAGCGAAGATGGCACACCACCTGTGCGCCTGGGCATCGTCAGGGATTCCGCTTTTCAATTCTACTACCCCGACAACCTTGAGGCCCTCGAACGCGCCGGTGCAGAGCTGGTTTACATCAGCCCTTTGGCGTCGGCCAACCTTGATCGACTCGACGGTATTTATCTGGGGGGCGGATTTCCCGAAACCCACGTGGAGCCGCTTTCAGCCAATGACAAATTCCGCGCCCAACTCAAAGCGCTGGCCGAGGCCGGCCTGCCGATTTACGCCGAATGTGGTGGACTGATGTATCTGGGCCAGGCGATTGTATTAAAAGGGGTTTCCTATCCTATGGTCGGCGTGCTGCCGCTGGTGTGCGATCTCTCCAAACGGCCCCAGGGTCACGGTTACACCATCCTAAAGGTAGAACGTCATAACCCCTACTTCGAGGTCGGTACCGAGCTGCGGGGGCATGAGTTTCACTACTCACGCATCATTCGCTGGGAGGGCAGCGACACGGACCTGGCCCTGGGCATTCAGCGCGGGGTGGGGTTCGCCAACCGCCGTGACGGCATCAGTTATAAGAACGTATTGGCCCTATACACCCATATTCACGCCCTGGGCACCCCCCAATGGGCGCCCGCCATGGTGGCCGCCGCCCGCGTTTGGCAACAAAAAACGGGGCCGGCGAAACTGTCGTCGTTCGCGGGCCCCGTCGGGTAGTCATAGCTCAAACCAACACGCTAATTAATTCATTAATTGGTCTTGGGGTGGCACTGGGTGCAGGTGGTCGGTGCCGCTTTGGTGTTGTTCTCCTTGTTGTGATCCTTGTGGCAGTCCTTGCAGTTGTAGTGCAGCGCTTCGGCGTGGAACGCCAAGCGTTCTTCCTTGCTCAGCTTGGGCGCGTCCTTGCCCTTGGGTCGCTCTCCAGGCTCTTTGTGGCACTCGATGCAACGCTGTACCGCATCGCCTTTTTTAAGCTCGAGCGGTTGGCCTTTGTCATCGTGGTGACACTCACCGCAGCCGATCTCGTACTCATCGGCATGCTTTCCGTGGGAGAATTCGACGATGCCCTTGGTGTGTTCGGCATACTCAGGAGACTGCATTTTGATCATCTCAGGAAAATCCCCGGCATTGAGCCCCGCCGACAAAAACAAGGTGACCATGGCAACGATGATGAGGGTAAGAGTTCCTTTCCGTTTTTCCAACACGCGTTTCCTCCTTTCAACCCGCCCCGCGGCATCGGTTTTGTGTCCGGATCGTTGTGCAATCCCAGATGACAAACACAACGTGGGCATTGACCGCAGCCTGCAGGATCAATTGGGTGAACCTTGTTGTACCCGCCATGTTGAACGGGCAGAAATTAAAAACGACCAAGCTTTGGTTTATGCAACGTAAACGGTATGTTAGAAAGTTTAAAACGGTAAGTATTTTATCAAAAGATCCTGGCCGTTGTCAATAACAATTCCCATGGTTGTGCCCGCTTAAGCCTCGTCCGCCGCTTTTTTTTCATCTTCTTCGTCCGTTTCGCTCTCCGGGTCGGATTTGCGTCCAAACACGCGCGCACCGAAAATACTCAGTTCGTAGAGGGCCATCATGGGCACGGCCATCATGATCTGAGTGACGACGTCCGGTGGCGTAATGGCGGCCGCGCCGACAAAAAAGAGCAAGATGGCGTATTTTCGGTTCTTCTTTAGAAAAGGCACCGACACCAGCCCCATCTTGGCCATGAAGGTAATCACCAGCGGCAGTTCAAAAGCCAGGCCGAATGCGATCAGCAACTTGGTCGAAAAGGTCATGTATTCGCGCATGGAGGGCAGCGCCTGGATGGTGTCGGTCGAAAAGCTTAGAAAAAATTCGAACCCATAGGGAAAGACAATGAAATACCCGAACAGGGCGCCGCCCAGAAAAAAGAAGGTCGACAGCGCCACGATGGGCAGCAGCACCCGTTTTTCACGCGCATACAGGCCGGGGGCTACAAACATCCAAAACTGGTAGAGCACCACCGGCGATGCCAGCATCAGTCCTGACAGCAGCGATACTTTCAGGTAGGTGAAAAAGGCCTCCGGCAGTCCCGTGAAAATCACCTTGTCGCCGCTCTCCATGACCGATTTCAACGGTGCCATTAAAATTTCGAAGATGCGCTCCTTGAAAAAATAGGAGGCCAAAAATCCCACTCCGATAGCGATAAAGCAGACCACCAGACGGTTACGCAGCTCCACCAAGTGGGCGGTAAATGGAATTTTATCTTCTTCAGTGGTCACCCGCTAACTCCTGTCGAGAAGGTCGTTAACAGCTAAGGTTTCAAGTCTGTTTCACCGTTGGCCGGCCCATCAGCAGCCGTCGCGCTACCTTCGTTGAGACCATCAAAGGCGTTTTTCAGATCGGACATTTGGGTTTCGCTACCGTTATCGCCCCCGGGCTGGGGGGCATCTGAAGCGCCATCGGCGGGCGGCTCGGCTTCGGATCTGGACTTTTGCGTCTCGGACGACGTATGGGCACTCTCTTCAGCACCGCTTTTCCCCTTTTTGGGGCTCGATTTGAGCGGGTTGACATCCACCGCGCTGCGCACCTCGCGGTTCATGTCATCGAACGCTTTCTTTACATCACCCATTTCCTCATCCACTCCCAGGGAGCCCTTCAGGTCTTCAGTGGCTTTTTTGAACTCCCCCAGCGCCCGGCCCAGAGACCGCGCCAGATCGGGTAATTTCTTGGGCCCGATCACAATCAGAGCCACCGCCAAAACCAACAGCAATTCGGGCATGCCGATGCCGAACATAATCTTCCCTTTCACTCCGCGCTCTTTTCCCAGCCGAATGCGAAGCTACGTATGGTAGTAAAAAAGAGGTATATACCACCAATTTGATAAAAATTCACCAGCCAACTTGATCGGGGCGCTCATCGGCGCCTGCCAGGACGCCCATCCTCACCAGGATGGCAGCGTGGTCGTTGCCACGCCATTTTTCACTGTTTTCGCACAAAAAAGTAGAGTTCGCCGGTGTGCTTGAGGTGACCGGCGGCAATCTCCGCATAGGGGCCGTTCCCCCAGAAGAGATCGGCACGGCCGGGCCCCTCGATGGCACCGCCGGTGTCCTGGTTGAGCATCAGGCGTGTGAAAGGCTGCCAGCGGGCGATGCGCCCGTCTGCAGTCATCAGCGGCTTTTGGGTTTTGACCAGCACCAGCGCCCCCGGGGGGAAAATTCGCCGGTCAAGTGCCAGCGAGCGGCCGGGGGTCAGGGGCCGGTTCAAATATCCAAGAGGCCCCCTCTTTTCCAATTTGAAAAAGACGTAGCTGGGATTTGTGTTGAGCACCGCCGGGACCTCTTGGGGGTGCCGTGTCAGGTAGTCGCGAATGGCCTGCATGCTCATGGCCTCGCGACTGATCTTGCCCTGGTCGATCAACAGCTTGCCGATACTGCGGTAAGGATGCCCGTTGGTGGTATGGTAGTGTACGTTCAGAAAACTGCCGTCATCCAGATAGACCCGTCCCGAACCTTGTATGTGCAGAAAAAGAGCGCCACCGGGTCATTTACCCAGGCCAGCACCGGCGCCACCGCGGCGGGCAACCCCTCGGCTTCAATCCGGGCGCGGTCGGCGTAGGGAACCAACTCAAGGCCCGATAGCCGCCCCCGCAGCTCGAGCCCGGTGTGTTGGGTACGAAAGCGGCCGACATCCGCCGTCATCAAATCCGAGGGGCGGCCGTAGATTGGATGCCGGAATGCGCCCCGAGGTGTGCGGCTTCCCTTTAAAAAGGGTTCGTAATAGCCGGTAAAGAGTACCTCACCGCCTCCGTCGCGGCCACCGGCACGGTAAACATGGTACTCCTTGGCCAAGTGGTGCGCCAACTGGGCGCCGCTGGGACGCTGCCCGACGAAGGCTTTAAAATGCGTCAGGGTTTCAATCACATCCGGGAGCGGATGTTCATCGGGGCCAAAATGATAGCGGGCCGTGGCGGGACGCGTGCGTAGGTAGGCCAGGCTCTCATCGATGGCGGCCACAAGCCCCGTGTAGGCCAAATCATCATCGAAAACTTGCAGCGCTCGACCGTCTACAGCCACCATGGCCGGCGGCGATGGGGCATCCTCGGGCCGCATTCCCTGGACGCAGCCCCATAGAATCAGTACCGTCGCCAACCACACAGCCGAACTTTGGCAGCGTCTTGCCAGATCGCCCTTGGTCACGGTGCAACCTCACCCGACTCCGGCGATCGGACCGTGTTTTCCAAGGGCTCGAGATCTTCCAGCGCGGCCTCATCTTTTACATGGACACCCAGCTCGGTGAACTTGCGGGCCGACACCAGCACCCGCCGGTTCAAGGCGCCAACCATGCGGTTGTAGCTAGCCATGCTCCGGTCGATATCGCGCCCCATCTGGGCCATGTGCGTGGTCATGGTGGCCAGCCGGTCGTATAGCTCCTTGCCCAGCTGGGCGATGATCCGGGCACTTTCGGCCGCTTTGGCCTGCTGCCACCCCAGGGCCACGCTGCGCAGCAACGAAATCAAGGTGGCCGGCGTGGCCAGAATCACCTTACGCTCGGCGGCAAACTCCATCAGGTCGGGTCGCTTGGCTAGCGCCGCGGCAAAAAAGTTTTCACCCGGGATGAATAGCACCACGAAATCGGTCGACGGGTGCAGGTGCTGCCAGTAGGCTTTCTGACTCAGCTGCTGCACATGGCTGGCCATCTGCCCGGCATGTGCCTCAAGTCTTTTTTCAATCTCCTGCTCGTTGTCCGCCTCCAGGGCCTCCAGGTAAGCCGCCAGCGGCACTTTGGCATCGATGGCCACTTGTCGGCCGGCGGGCATGTGCACCACCATATCGGGCCGCAACTGACGCTTACCGGCGCTGATAGTGGCCTGCTCGTCAAAATCGCAGTGGGTCGACATACCGGCCAGCTCCACGGTACGCTTGAGGGTGATTTCGCCCCAGCGGCCGCGCACGTGCGGCACGCGCATGGCCCGGGCCAAGCGGCCCGTCTCCAGCTGCAATTCTGCCTGACTCTGGCTGAGTGATTTAAGATAGTTTTCCAGGCTGCCATAAGCGCTCTCACGCAGGCGCTCCATGAACTGCACCTGCTGCGCGTAGCGCCCCAAGGCCTCGTGTACGGGCTGCACCACCGCTTTGATGCGCTCGGTACGCGTTTCTAGATCCTGCTTAGATGTGGCGATGTGCTTGCCCAGGGTCTGATCGGCCAGTTCGAGAAAAGCGCGGCTGTTTTGATGCAGCGCATCGGCCGCCAGGCTCTGGTAGCTCTCCTTGAGGTTTTGTTGTAGGTCTTTGAGCAGGTCGATCTTCTCCTGGGCGTTTTGCCGCGCTTCGCCCAGCAGGGTCTCTATGGCGCTTCGCGAGATTTTCAGCTCGGTGATCTCATCGCTCAGCGCCGCGATGGCCGCTTCGCGGCGCGCCAGGGTGTCCCGCAGCTCATCCAGCTGGCCTAACTGGCTTTCGGCCGCGGCCACACGGGCCGTTTTCTCCAAAATGATCTTACCGGCCCGAATGCGCGCCACCAGCCACCCCAGCAGCAAGCCCAGCACAAGCCCACCACCGAACCAGTAGAGGTTTTCAACGGCAAACGAAAAGGCCTGGGCGATGCTGTCGGTCATTTGCCTTCCTTGAGTGCGGTTGGGTTAACCCCAAAATAAGCGAGTAATAAATTTTCGAGCAGAAAATCTGAGCATCGATCTGGCAGCCATGCAAACCACTACATTGTGGTGGTTATGAGTAAAATTGAAAACGCACTTATCCTTTGCTTTAAGATCGCTCGGTTTAAATTTTGGTTTCAGACGCTGGGCCGTTCCTTTCATCGATTTAAGCTGGGCTCACAACCGCCCCCATGGCGGCGCTGCCCGATGGTTGTCGATCATGTAACCCCGAAGGATTTAATGGTATCAGAGAATTTGATGATATGTTTCAGCCTCTCATTGTAGCCGATCAGGCGGTAGTGAATCCGCCGGCCGGTTGTGATGATCAGGCAGGGTACGCGGATAAAGGTGTTCAAAAAGCGTTTAAACTCCATGCGTACAATGGACAGTCCCAAGGGGCGATAGCTGAGCAATAGTCCATACCAGGCTTTCAGATCCCAGGCCAAGGAGGCGATGGTCATCAGTGCCCAATTGGACAGCAAGCTGTCAGAGGCCGGAGTAAAGGCGTGGACAACGTTTTTCAACTGTTCGATGTCATTTTCATGATCGCTGCGGGCACGATAAAAATGGATCATCTGTTCGGTTGAGCGTTTCCGGTCGTTGGTGATGTAGAACAAATAGCGAATGTCATCGAATAGATTGAGTTCTCCCTGCAGCACAGTTACGGTCTTTCTCAAGATGATCAGGCGGTAGGGCTTTTTACATTTGCCCGGCTGGTATTCACATTCAGTGATATCTTCCGCCGTGGTGGTGATCCGTTTAAATTTGCGTTTCTTGACCACCTGTTGCTTGACGTTTGAGGGTCTGCGGCGGGGCCAGGTTTTGACTTTGTATTTTGGCTCTCTTTCAAGAGGCTGCCAACCTGATGGGTCGATTTGGTTGGCTATTTTTTCGAGATTGGCCCTGGCATCCATGCCAAAAATAAAGGTACAGCGCGGGTCCCACTTGTCAAAATTACCAGTCAGGCTGAAGTCCGTATCGCCCCTGAGTTGAACCTTTTCAAACTGGTCACAAACCAGATCGAGGCTCTTATCGATCCAGAAGGCCGAGTTGAGGTGGGAAGGGGCATTGGCCGGACGGTTGACGATGTAAAGGGGCTCACGGGTATTGGCAAGGGAGATAACCAATGGTCCATAGCCCCACTGGCCGTCATAGGAAATATCCATACCCTCTTTGCACTGACCATCGGTAGCACAGATGGTCCCATCGGCATTGATGATGGCCTCTTTTCGAAACGATTGGGGCTGTTTTTGCCAGATGCGGCTACGAACCGTGTTCTTGACTTCCATGAACTCGGTGATTTGGTCTTCAGTAAAACGGCGAAGAAAATCGCCTGCCGTGGTCGGATCCGGAATGATCTTGGCGCCCAGGGCATCAAGCCAAGCGATATCGTTTCGCAGAAGCTCGATGTCCTGCAAACATGTCCCCCCGGCCAGCAGGTTGTAGGCGATATTCAAAATATGGTCCGAATCATGATACGGCAGATTCCGCTTGAGCAACTTCATACGATGATCAATCTCTTTGATCAATCCGCTGTGCATAGCCAGTTGGTGGATGTTACCGATACCCCCATGGGCCGTGCCTTGGTGGCGCCCGTCAATTTCTAGCAAATGTTCCTGCCCGCCATCATCGGCTTTTTTCTCTCGGACCAGTTTCTCTTTTCAAGACGTTTAGCGATATTTTTCTTGCGTTTGGAAAGTTTTTGGGTGATATCAACCCGGCAATTATATAGATAAACTCTATGCAGCATAAGCAATTTTCGGATGCCTGAAATATTTTTTAACGCGACCGGGTAGTTTCTGGAGTTTTCTCAAATGCGAGATTGCCTTTTGCCCGAGCTGCTTTTTCTCGTTCTGGCTGGTACCCCCGAGTGAACGCCGGCTTTTAAGTCGCAGTTGAGATACTCATCTGGGTTAAGCTCCGGTGAATACGATGGTAGAAAGAAAACCTCGATTTGATCCTCACGCCCTTTCAACCAATCCTTACTTCATACTATGGTGAACTTTCAGATTATCAAGGATCAAGAATATTTTTTTCTTTGAACTCTTGACCAGCCGTTTCATGAATTTAATCAGCGTTTGCGAGTTCATCCGGTTTTTGTAAACCATAAAGCGAACCTTGCCTTGGTTAGTTACCGAAGAGATCAAATTGACGCGCTCACATCTGGGATGAAGCCTAACAGCTGGTGTTTGCCCACGCGGAGCATAACTGCGCTCCATGGTAGCTATCGTTGCACAGCCCGGTTTCATCGCCCCAATGGATTTCTGCTTTTTCTTTTTGGGCTCTTTTTTTAATCTCCGGATAGTCTTGTGTCATCCAGGCTTGCACGGCTTTTGGATTTTGTTTGTAAGCCTTTCGCAATGGCTTCTGGGGCGTAAAGCCCCATCTTTTGAGGTATTCACCCACAGTTCGAATCGGCATATCAATCGCCCACAGCTGCTTGATCAACTGTTGGACAGCGATGCGCGTCCATAAGCAAAAGGGCAGCTTCAATTGATCGGGACATTTGTCATGCATGGATTTTTTCAAAACCTTCTCTTGCTCTGGGGTCAGTGTCCGGCAGCTTCCTTTAGGTCGGCCTCGCTTTTTGATCCGAACCGCTATGGCTCCGCCTTGCTCGTACTTTTTGTACCACATACAAATTGTGGTTGGTTGAACACCCGTAATCTCGGCAATCTCTTTGTAGGTCCTTCCGGATTTTCTAAGTCGGATTGCCTGGTTGCGGATCTGCTGCTGGGCCTCTGTCGGTAGTTTTCGTGCATCTATTTTTTTCATGCACATAGTTATAGCATACTATTGAATTAACTTCGAGTATTTTATTGCCGGGTTAATATTTCTTTTCACTCGAAATCTTCCTTTCGTATCAGGTGTTCTTGTTTTGCTAAACTTATAATACACTGATATTAAGGAGATTTCGAGTTTTTTCTTATGAGGTTAGTAAATATTTCTCGCTTGACCTGGGGTTAACGGCCCGCTTCGGGATGCCGGTAGTGGCCGCTTTTGCCGCCCGCCTTTTCAAGTAACATCATATCGGTGATGCGGATCGATTTATCCAGCGCTTTGCACATGTCGTAGATCGTCAGGCAGGCAACCGAAACCGCCGTCAACGCTTCCATCTCCACACCAGTGGGGCCGGAAAGGCGCACGTTGGCCGTCACGACGATGCGGCCCGTTTGCGGTTCCGGCGCAAAATCAACCTGCGCGTGGGTAATGTTGAGGGGGTGGCACATGGGAATCAAGTCGCCGGTACGCTTGGCGGCCATGATGCCGGCAATGCGCGCCGTTTCCAGTACGTTTCCTTTTGCGACCTTGAAGTCAAGCACCTGGGCGAGTGTCTGCCGTCCAAGATGAACTGTTGCCCGGGCCCTGGCCGATCGCACGCTGGCCGGTTTTTCGGTCACATCCACCATTTTTACGTGACCGCTGTTGCTGATGTGGGTCAGCTTGTTCATACGCGCCTCCTGCTGCCTGGCCGTTGGCCCGTTACCGATAACGTTGTCGTGTTCATGCCTGGCTCAATTGGCGAAAGATTCAAATAGTTCTGATTTACCATAGAGCCTCAGCGGGTGAAACCCCTACCAGCGGACCGGAAATTTAAAAAGATAGTACGGCCTCTGACCGCTTGACGTTGCAACCGGCTTCGGCTATGGCAACAGGTTATCATTCGCTTTCACTTTGGCCAAGGAGCCCGCCTCGCAAAACCGAACTGGCAAGCCCCCCGCAGCGCCCGCTGATACCGCCGCCATCGCACGGTTGGCGCTGGGGGGAACCATCATCAGCTTTTCAGCCGTTTTCGTACAGCTGACCCACATCGCACCTGGCATCTCCGCCTTTTACCGCGTCGCCTTCGGCGCCTTTTTCCTGTTGCTGTGGATGCTCTACAAACGGCCGCGGCTCTTTACCGGTGGCCGCCACCTGGCCCTGCTCCTTTTGGCGGGACTCTTTTTTGCCGCCGACCTCTATGCCTGGCACCACAGCATTCTTTACATCGGCCCGGGCCTGGCAACAATTGTCACCAATTTTCAGGTCTTTATTCTGGCTGCCATGGGGGTCCTCTTTTTCCGCGAACCGGTCACCGTACGCATGCTGGTCTCGGCACCACTAACGGTTTTCGGGCTGGCCTTGGCGCTTGGCATCCAGTGGCATCAGCTGCCCCAAACCGACCGCCTGGGTATTTACTGGGCAATGACGGCCGCGGCGGCCTATGCCGGCTTTACGATCATGCTGCGCACAGCCCAGCGGCTGCCCACCACGGTACCGGCGTGGGTCAACCTTTTTAGCGTCACGGCCGTCACCGCACTGCTGCTCGGTGCGTTGGGCCTGGCGCAGGAGCGCTCTTTTGCCATTGGTGACGGACAGACCCTGCTGGCCCTGCTGGGTTTAGGGCTGCTGTGCCAGGTAGTCGGCTGGATCGTAATCACCGGGGCCTTAAATCGAGTTCAACCCTCAGTCGTGGGCCTGGCGCTCTTGCTGCAGCCGACCCTGGCTTTCATGTGGGATATCCTCTTTTTCGGGCGCAGTGTAACGATAGTCAACTTGCTGGGGGTGGCCCTGGCCATCGGTGGTATCTACCTGGGGTCAGCGCCGTCCCGCCGCAGTGCTTAATACCTTGACCCCAAAATCATATTATGGCATAGATAATTTTTCATTTGAATAATGGATTCAGTGTCCTGCATCGTTAAGACAAGTGCTGCACGGATTAAATGGCATTACCAGCAAGCCCTGGTGAACGCAAACACCAGGGCTTGCCACGCGCTTGGGTGCCTCTCGGGGCAAACATGGCGGCAATGGAAATCTCCACCATCTGATAGCGGAGATTAACGTTCACCAAACTGACGTCTGGAGATGATGATGACCGATTTTGAACCCACCATCGTGGCGTTTTGTTGCGAGTACTGAGGCTATTCAGCCGCGGACCTGGCAGGTTCCATGCGATTGGATTATCCGGCCAACGTGAAGATCATTCTGGTGCCCTGCACCGGCAAGGTGGATGTAATCCATCTACTGCGCGCGTTTCAAAAAGGGGCCGACGGTGCCTACTGCGTCGGGTGCCTTGAGGGCACCTGCCACTACAACGAAGGCAACTTCCGTTGCCGCGAACGTGTCGAGCATGTACGGTTGCTACTTGAAGAGATCGGTCTGGAAAAAGATCGGGTGAGAATGTATAATCTCTCGTCGGGTGAAGGGCCGACCTTCGCGGCCTACGCCCATGAGATGACCGAACATATCAAGTCGCTGGGACCAAGCCCCTTACGGGCCAAAGTCAAAGCATCTTAAGGAGCAAACTATGACTGATGAGGCAATCAAGTTAGGTGGTAAAAAGAAGAGCATTTTTATCGACAAGGTCAAGGAGCTGCTGCCTGACGGCGGCAACCTGAGCCTCTGTCTCACCTGTGGGGCCTGTTCCTCAGGCTGCCCCGCCACCGGGCTGGAGGGCATGGATCCACGCAAGTTTCTGCGCATGGCGGCCTTGGGCATGGATGAAGAGGTCACTACAACACCATGGGCATGGATGTGCAGCATGTGTCAGCGCTGCGTCTATGTATGCCCAATGAAAATCAATATCCCCCAGTTGGTATACTTTGCCCGACAATCCTGGCCCCGGGAAAAACGCCCTAAGGGCATCCTTGGTTCTTGCGATATGGCCCTTCGTAACGACACCTGCAGTGCCATGGGCGCCACGGAGGAAGATTTTGAATTTGTGGTCACCGATGTCCTCGAGGAATACCAGGAGAGCCAGCCGGAGTTCAAGGAGATGCAGGCACCTGTCAATAAGCAGGGTGCGGAATTTTTCCTGAACCAGAACTCCCGAGAGCCGGTCACAGAGCCTGACGAGATGGTGCCTTTGTGGAAAATCCTGCATGGCGTGGGCGCCGACTGGACCTATGGCACCAAAGGATGGGCGGCCGAGAACTACTGCATGTTCATGGCCGACGATGAAGCCTGGGAGCACATCGTCCGCACCAAGGTGAAAGCCGTGGAGGATCTGGGCTGTAAGGTCTGGCTCAATACCGAATGAGGGCACGAACTGTTCGCGGTCCGGTTCGGACTGCAGAAGTTCAAGATTGAAGCCAACTTCGAGATCAAAAGCATCATTCAATATTACGCGCAGTGGATCAGGGAAGGCAAACTGAAGGTCAGCAGCGATTGGAACAAAGATTTGAAGGTTAAATTCACCGTTCAGGATCCCTGCCAGCTTGTGCGCAAGTCCTTTGGTGATCCGGTGGCCGAAGACCTGCGATTTGTGGTCAAGTCGGTAGTGGGTGAAGAGAATTTTATCGACATGCAGCCCAACCGCTCCAACAATTATTGCTGCGGCGGCGGTGGTGGCTTTTTACAATCCGGTTTGCCCGAAGCGCGCCGCCAATACGGCAGCTTGAAAGCGAACCAAATTCTATCCACCGGGGCGGGTTACTGTATTACGCCCTGCCACAACTGCCACGCCCAGATCCACGATCTAAGCGAAATCCGTGAACATCCTTGGCAAACCACGCATTTGTGGACGCTGATCTGCCTCTCCATGGGAATTTTGGGCCCCAACGAGCGCGAATACCTGGGCGATGACCTCAAGGATGTGCTGGTCTTTCATCCCGAATCGGCCATGTAAGCGCAACCGGAAGGCGCTCAACTTCGACTGACACCCAAGCGGCACGACAGGAGGCAACATGATCGTTGGCAAAAGAAAACCGTTGGATGAACTCAAGGAGATGCTGGCACCCTATAAAAAAGTGCTCAACGTGGGTTGCGGCACCTGTGTGGCGGTCTGTTTGGCCGGCGGTGAAAAAGAGGTGGCCGTATTGAATGCCGAGCTGGATATGACCCGCAAGCTCGATGACAACCCGCTCGAGATCGACGGTGTCACCCTCGAACGTCAGTGCGATCGGGAATACCTGGCCGAACTTGATGACAAAGTAAAGGATTACGAGGCCTTGGTCTCCATGGCCTGCGGGGTGGGGGTGCAGTTTTTGGCCGAGCGCTTTCCGGGCCTGCCCGTTTTTCCGGCCCTGGACACCTCCGGTCTAGCCGTCAATCAGGATGTGGGCTGGTATGAGGAGCGCTGCCGCTCCTGCCAGAGCTGCGTGCTGGGCTGGACGGGCGGCATTTGTCCGGTCACCATGTGCGCCAAGGGCCTCTACAACGGCCCCTGCGGCGGCACCAACGGCGGCAAATGTGAAATCAGCCAGGATCAAGATTGTGCCTGGTTTAAAATCTTCGAGCGCTTGGCCACCCAAGACCGGTTGGACAACATTAAGAAGATTCATCCACCGACCAACTGGCTGGACCAGACACCACGCACGTTGCTCCAACCGGGCTATAAGAAGCCCGATAAGGACAAGGCCGAATAGGTAACGCTGCCGACGCAAAAAGGGGATTATATGAGCACAGCACAGAACGGTTACAAATCAGGAAGTAATCTGGAAAAGGTTCTGGCCGCCGGGCACTTTGCCTTCACCGGCGAGTTGGGGCCGCCGCGAGGCGCGGAAGTTGAAGAGGTCAAGGAAAAGGCGGCCCACCTGAAAGGCTGCGTGGATGCCGTCAACATCACCGACAACCAAACGGCCGTGGTGCGCATGTCCAGTTGGGCGGCGTCGCTGCTGCTGCTGCAAGAGGGCCTGGAGCCCAATTTTCAGATGGTGTGCCGCGATCGCAACCGCCTAGCCATGCAAGCCGATATCCTGGGCGCCTATGCACACGGCATCCGCAACATGCTTTGCCTCTCCGGCGATCACCAGCAATTCGGCGATCACCCCACAGCCAGGGGCGTTTTCGATATCGACTCCATGCAGTTGATCGCCATGGTCAAACAGATGCGCGACGAGGGTAAATTTCTCAGCGGCGGGGATCTGGAGGGCCGGCCCAAAATGTTCATCGGCGCCGCCGCCAATCCATTTGCCGACCCCTTTGACTGGCGCGTGCATCGTCTGGCCAAAAAGGTCGAAGCCGGGGTCGATTTCATCCAGACCCAATGCATCTACAACATGGAAAAATTTCGCAAATGGGTGGCCCAGGCCAAGGACATGGGGCTCACCGAAAAGTGTTACATACTGGCCGGCGTGACCCCCATGAAGAGCGTCGGTATGGCCAAATACATGAAAAACAAGGTCCCCGGCATGGACGTACCCGATGAGGTCATCAAACGCCTGCAGGGGGCCGGCAAGGGCAAGGTGGCCGAGGAAGGCATCAACATCGCCTGCGAACAGATCGAGGAGTTCAAATCGATGAAGGGGGTGCACGGCGTCCATTTGATGGCCATCGAATGGGAGCACAAGGTGCCTCAAATCGCCGAACAGGCCAAGGTGCTGCCGCGACCGGAAGTGAAATAGCCGCAAGCGCCAACCGCCGGCCGAGCTTAAATGGCGTTAGGCAAAATGCCTCTCGCCAAAGTCCGTAACGGCTTTAAAAGCCCGACCTTCATTCAAGGATCGGGCTTTTTTACGACCTGTTTAGGCGCAACCCGCTGATGGGCGAAACTCCATGACAATGCTGATCCCTATCGGTATTCAAACCGCATGACGAGCCAAAACCCGACGATGGCTTTAGCACGCCGTTTTGATCCCGAAACCGTGCTTTACTATGCCGTGGCACTGGCCTTTCTCGCCATGAGCATAGGCACCTCGCCCATGCAAATCAGCGGGGGACTGGTGATTGCCGTCTGGCTCTTTTCGGGGCTGGCTTTTCGTAACTGGCGCATCATCCACAGTAGTTGGCTCTGGCCAATTCTACTGCTCTTTTTCTTACCATGGTTCGGATTGATCTACGCCCCCAAACCCAATCCCATGGGCCTTAATTTCGCCACAAAGACCCATTATTGGATCAACAGCCTGGCTATGGCGGCCCTGACCTTCAAGGGCTACAAATTCAGGCCCATCGGGTATGCTTTTTTAGCCGGAGTCGCTATCAATGCTGTGCTGGGGCTTTGTCAGATGGCGGGGATTGTGGCCTCGCGTGGCGAGTACTTCACGGGATTCGGCCGCCAGTACAATACCTTAAGCGCCTATCTGATCATCGCCATTCTGGTGGGATCCTATTACTTTAAAACCGCGGTAAGCCTAAGGCCAAAAACTATTTTTCTTGCCCTGATGGGACTCTACTTCGCCCATTTAATGATCATTTATGGCCGCACTGGATACCTGGCTTTTTTGTTGCTCTCACCGTTGGTGGTAAAAAACCTTGCCTACCGTCTTCGAATGTGGAAAGTTCTCATTATTTGCTTGATTCTGCCGGGTTTGATGGTGCTCTCGCCGGTTGTGCGCCACCGCGCCCAGCAGACGGTCAATGAACTACGTTACCACATCAATGCCGGATCGGAGAAGGCTTGGGGGAAAATTTACTCCACCCATCAGGATCGCTTTTACATGTGGCAGGGCGCCCTCCAGATCTTGCGCGAGCACCCCATCATGGGTGTCGGCACGGGTGGGTACCAGGAGGCACTTAAACAGCGCGGCCGCGTCAGCGACCCGACCATTTCCCAACCCCACAACGACATTTTATACATGGCGGCCAGTTATGGGTTATTGGGGGTGCTGGCCTACACCTGGTTTTATGTGGTATTGTTAAAAAATGCTTGGTGTCACCGTCACAGCGATCGGGGTAGCTTCGTTCTCTACACCGTTATGGTATTAATGATCACGGGCATGCTCAATGGGCACTTGCTCGACGCAGGTACCGTTTTTTTACTCTCGTTGGTGGCTGGGCTGCAGCAGGGATGGGCAGGCCCACCCGGGTTACGCAGGACAGTACCGCCTTTTGCCGGAAACGGGGCGTATACATCATGAAAATATCCGTGGCCATCATTGCACAGGATGAAGCTGATCGCATCGCCGCTTGCGTTAGCAGCGCACGCTTTGCCGACGATATCGTAGTCGTGGATTCAGGTAGCAAGGATGACACACCGCAAATGGCCGAAGCGGCCGGCGGACGCGTATTTCACATCCCCTGGCAGGGTTATGCCCGCCAAAAGCAAGCCGCCGTCGATCTTTGCCGTAACGACTGGGTATTGCTGATAGATGCCGACGAAAAAGCCTCACCGAAGCTGGCGGCCAAGATCAAGGCACTCAACCCTTCGCACCTTAAAAACATCGCCGCATTTTATGTCTATCGCAAAAATTTCTTCCACGGCCGCTGGATTCGCCGCTGCGGCTGGTGGCCCGAACGTGAAGTGCGCCTGCTCAACCGCACCAAGGGCAAGTTCAGCGACCACTTGGTGCATGAGCGCTGGCTGGCGTCAGGCACCATTAAACAGATCGACGCCCACATCGAACACCACAGCTACCAGAACTACGCCGATATCATCGAGAAACTTCAACGCTACTCCACCCTGGCCGCCCGCCAGCTGGCCCGTGAGGGCCACACTGCCTACTGGTGGGAACCGGTGACCCACGGAGGTTGGATGTTTTTCAGAACCTACCTGCTGCAACGCGGCGCCCTGGACGGCTTTGACGGTTTGGTGATCTCCCTCTCCAAGGCCGGTGGTTCCTTTCTGAAATACGCTAAATTACTCGAAGCCCAACGCCACCGAGGCAACTCCCTAACCCGAAAATAGTCTAAGCGCAGAGCCTGTTTCAAAACGTTTCAGTTGGTGGAAGGTCATGCAACCCATTGCTGTCTCAGGAGGGGGAGACCTCTTGCTTGAGCAGGCAACAGGCGATTTGGTAGGCGGGGGTGCCCGCGGGAGTGTAGCGCAGGTTGTCTGGCTGAATCAGGCGGTTCATCACACAGCCTTCGGGGATAGTCAGTGCGAAAAGATCGCTTTCATTGATGGGCGGCTGGGGCACCAGACGGTTTTCAACGATCTGATGGGCGTGCAAATCATAATCCTCGCAGAGCGGGCAGCGATAAACGCGGCCATTGGGAAAGATAAAATAGTTGTCGGCCACCAGGCCGGCGCATTCGAAGGCTTCATTCGCATCCAAAAAAACCTTGGGGTAAACGGTGACGATGCCCGCTTGGGCGACTTCGTGGGCTAAGGGCGGCACAATCTGTTTCCAGCGTTCACGGGTCACCTGACCGGTGTCGCGCTCGCTGGCCGCACAGCGCCCACGAATTCCGATAACCTGCATGAAAAACCGCGCTACACCCATTTTTTTTAGCAGCGGTAAGATTTGCGGCAAGGCGTCGATGTTGGCGCTGCTGACCGTATAAATCAAACTGATGTTGAAGTCCTTCGCGCGCGCAGCGGCCATACCCTCTATGCAGGCCCGATACGACCCCTCGCCCCGAATGGGATCGTTTATGGCGGCCGTGGGTCCGTCTAAACTGAAAGAGAAAAAATCCACCTCGGACGGGGTGACCTTGTCGAGAATGGAGTTGAACAGGTACCCGTTGGTGTCGATAGTGACCGATTGATACCCCAGCCGGCGGGCATGCCTCACCGCCGGAGCCAAACCGGGATGCAGCGTCGGCTCACCCCCCAAAAAAATGACATTGGCCGCTTTGCTATGGTCGGCAAAGAGCGCCAGCCAAGCCTTGATGGTTCCGATGGACAGATGCTGGCGGCCGTGCTGGTCAGGATTGATGTAGCAATGGCGGCAATGCAGGTTACATTGGGTGAGGATATGGAAGAAGACATTGACCGCCTTTTGGGTAAATGCCACGGTTTTCCTGGATGGCATGGCGGCGGTCAAGGCTACCTCTTTCCCATGCAATACTTAGATAGATTCTGATCAAAATCAACCGGATAGCAACCGTCAAAACAGGCTTTGCAGAAGTTATCCTGGGGGTTTTCCACCCCCGTCGACATCAGCAGTCCCTCCAGGCTCAGATACCTCAGCGAATCGAGCCCCAGCTCCTTTTCCAGCGCCGCCACGCTCATTTTGGCGGCGATCAGTTCACCGCGACTCGAAAAATCGATGCCGTAGTGGCAGGGAAAGCGATGGGGCGGACCGCTGACCCGCAAGTGAATCCGCTTGACCCCGATTTCACGCAACGCCTTGACGCGGGTCTTGACGGTGGTGCCGCGGATAATGGAGTCTTCCACGATAACGATGTCCTTACCCACCAGCAGGGAGCGCACGGGGTTTAGCTTCACGCGCACGCTGAAATCGCGCATGTGTTGGGTGGGTTGAATAAAGGTGCGTCCCACGTAATGGTTGCGTATCATGCCCATCTCGAAAGGGATGCCCGACACCTCCGAGTATCCCAGAGCAGCGTAGGAGCCCGAATCGGGGAAAGGCATCACCAAATCGGCTTCGGCCGGCGACTCCTTGGCCAATTGACGCCCGTGCGCTTTACGGGTCAGGTAGACATTACGGCCGAAAAAGTGGCTGTCGGGCCGCGCGAAATAGATGAACTCGAAGATGCAGAAGGTGCGGCGTTTTGGGGTTTCGATAAAGAGGCTTCTTACCCCCTCATCGCTGATAATGACAATTTCACCCGGCTCCAGCTCCCTGACGAATTTGGCCTCCACCAGATCCAGGGCACAGGTCTCGGATGCCAGCACATAGCTGCCGTTTAATTTCCCCAGGCACAGTGGCCTGAAACCGGTGGGGTCCTTGATGCCCACTACTTCACCCTCACTGGTGAGCAGGACAAACGAAAAGGCGCCCTGTAGCCGTTGGGCCGCCGCCACAAGGGCTTGATCAAAACCCTGGTGCAGGTTTTTGATTAACAAATGCAGAAAAACTTCGCTGTCCAGAGTGGTTTGAAAAATAGAGCCACTCTCTTCCAACTCGGCCTTGAGGTGGTGTGCATTGACCAGGTTGCCATTGTGGGCTACCGCATACGAGCGCTTGCGATGGTGCACCACGAAGGGCTGGGCATTGGCGAGCACCGATGCCCCGGTGGTGGAGTAGCGCACATGACCGACGGCGCTAAGCCCCTGCAGGGTGTCCAAGTGCTCGTCGGTGAATACGTCCGGCACCAATCCCATGTTCATGTATCCCACCACACGCTCGGATTGCACCGTGGCGATGCCGGCGCTCTCTTGCCCACGATGCTGCAAGGCATAGAGCCCGAAATAGGTCATACGCGACGCTTCGGGGTGCCCCTGAATGCCGAAAAGGCCGCAGGCCTCGCGCGGTCGATCCTCGCAGTTAGCGGGCGGTTGAGGCGCATCGGGCAACGTTCTTTCCGGTTTGCTACCGGGCATCAGAGTACTCCTTGGGCTGGAAGTGATCGATCAGGGCGATGCTCAATCCCGTGGCATCCGATCATTGTGACACTGCATTTTCCCACTTGGGCCAGTAATCCTGTAAGGCGTTGACGGTCAGTACCTGGGTCTTTAAGGTGGCAATGGCGGCACACACGGCCCGGGCACCGGCCAGCGTGGTTGCGTACGGGATGCGGTACTGAATGGCCGCCCGGCGAATCTCGTATCCGTCGGCGCGCGCGCCGCCGCCCGAGGCGGTATTGACCACCAGCTGAACCTGGTGGTTTTTAATGGCATCGACCACATGTGGCCGCCCCATGGAGACCTTGTTGATGGCCGTGTTGTCGATGCCCGCTTGCGCCAGATAGGCGGCGGTGCCGGTAGTAGCCAGAATCTGAAAGCCCAGTTGGCTGAGCTGGCGGGCCACCTCGGCCGCACTGAGCTTGTCGCGGTCGTTAACACTAATAAAGACCGTACCACTGACGGGCAACTGCTGCCCGGCGCCCAATTGGGCTTTGGCGTAGGCCGCCCCGAAGTCGGTATCGCACCCCATCACCTCACCGGTTGATTTCATCTCGGGCCCCAGCAAGGTGTCCACCTTGGGAAAACGGTCAAAGGGCAGCACCGCCTCTTTGACCGAAATGTGGGCTGGAACGACCTCCCGGACAAAACCCAATTCCGCCAGCGTACGCCCCAGCATCACCTTTGTGGCCAGTTTGGCCAGTGGCACCCCGGTGGCCTTGCTCACAAAGGGGATGGTGCGCGAGGCGCGCGGGTTCACTTCCAGCACGTACAGTGAATCGCCCTGGATGGCAAACTGCACGTTCATCAGCCCGATCACCCCCAGTTCAGCCGCCATGGCCTTGGTGGCCCAGGTGATTTTATCGAGCATCCGGGTCGTGATGCCCTGGGGCGGCAGGACGCAGGCCGAATCACCTGAGTGAATGCCCGCCTCTTCGATGTGCTCCATGATGCCGCCGATGATGGTAGTCTTACCGTCACTGATGGCATCCACGTCCACCTCCAGCGCCGCTTCCAGAAAGTGGTCGATCAGTACGGGATGTTCACTGGAGGCGGCAATCGCCAGACGGGTGAAATTTTCCAGCTCGGCGCTATCGTATACGATCTTCATGGCACGCCCACCCAGCACGAACGAAGGTCGCACCACCACCGGATATCCCACCCGTTCGGCCTCCTGGCGCGCCTCCTCGATGGTCTCGGCCGTACCGTTAGCCGGCTGCCGCAGATTCAGTTTCTGGAGCATGGACTGGAACTGCTTGCGGTCCTCGGCCCGATCGATGCTCTCGGGCTGGGTGCCTAAAATGGGTACCCCGGCTGATTTCAACGCGCTGGCCAAATTGAGGGGCGTCTGCCCCCCGAACTGCACGATCACGCCGACCGGCTTTTCTTTTTGGACGATGTGCAGCACATCCTCGCAGGTCAGCGGTTCGAAGTAGAGCTTGTCGGAGGTATCATAGTCGGTGCTGACCGTTTCCGGGTTGCTGTTGACCATGATGCTCTCAACACCCTCCTCCTTGAGGGCGAAGGAGGCGTGCACACAACAATAGTCGAACTCAATGCCCTGCCCAATCCGGTTGGGGCCACCGCCCAGGATGACCACCTTGTCATCGGCGGAGACCCGCGCCTCGCACTCGCTTTCGTAGGTCGAATAGTAGTAAGGCGTCACCGCCTTGAACTCGGCCGCACAAGTGTCCACCAGCTTGTAGATCGGCTGAAGGCCCCACTCGGCCCGCAGGTGGCGTAGGGCCAGTTCGCTGCTGTTGCTCAGTTGGGCCAACTGGGCGTCGGAAAATCCGTAAGATTTGAGCCTGTACAACCGCTCCGGCGTCAGCGGCGCAGGCGTTTGGGCAAAGGCCTGCTGCTCTCGCACCAACTGGCCGATCTGGTCGATAAACCAGGGATCAATGGCCGTAAGCTGGTGGATGTGCACCAAGCTGAACCCGCGCTCGAGGGCTTCGAAGAGGTAAAAGAGGCGTTTGGAATTGGGCGTCGCCAGTCGCTTTTCGAGTTCAGTGTCATCCGGAGGCGGCTCGTCGCCGCTGGCCCCAAGGCCGAACCGGCCGATCTCCAACGAACGCACGCCTTTTTGCAGAGCCTCCTTGAAGGTGCGCCCAATGGCCATGGTTTCACCCACCGACTTCATGGCGGTGGTCAAGACGTCCTCGGTTTCGGGAAATTTTTCGAAGGTCCAGCGCGGAATCTTGACCACGCAGTAATCGAGGGTGGGCTCGAAGGAGGCGAAAGTCTCCCCGGTGATGTCGTTGGGGATCTCGTCAAGGGTGTAGCCAACGGCCAGTTTGGCGGCGATCTTAGCGATGGGATAGCCGGTGGCCTTGGAGGCCAGAGCCGAACTGCGCGACACGCGCGGGTTCATCTCCACCACCACCAGCTCGCCGGTACCCGGGTGGACGGCAAATTGCACATTGCTGCCGCCGGTGTCGACGCCGATTTCGCGCATAATGGCGATCGAACCGTCACGCAACATCTGGTATTCGCGATCCGTAAGGGTCTGTGCCGGTGCCACGGTAATGCTGTCGCCGGTGTGAATTCCCATAGGGTCGATGTTTTCGATAGAGCAGATGATGCAGACATTATCGTTGTGGTCGCGCATCACCTCCAGTTCGTACTCTTTCCAGCCCAGTACCGATTCTTCGAGCATCACCTGGGTGGTCAAACTGGCGTCCAGCCCGGCCTGGGCGATGATCTCAAGATCTTCTGGGTTGTAGGCCACGCCGCCGCCGGTACCGCCCAGAGTGTAGCTGGGGCGCACGATGATCGGATAACCGATCTGCTCGGCGATCTGGCGCACTTCGTCCATGTTGTGGGCGATACCGCTTTTGGGAATTCGTAGACCGATGCGGGCCATGGCCTGCCGAAACAGGTCGCGGTCTTCAGCCTTCTGGATCGCCTCGGTGGAGGCGCCGATCATGGCCACGCCGTATTTTTCCAGTGCGCCCGTCTCGGCCACCTTCAGCGCCGTGTTGAGGCCGGTCTGCCCGCCGAGGGTGGGCAACAACGCATCGGGGCGCTCGGCGGCGATGATCTTGATCACCGTTTCGGGCGTGATCGGCTCCACGTAGGTGCGATCGGCCGTCTCGGGGTCGGTCATGATGGTGGCCGGGTTGCTGTTGATCAGAACCACCTCGTAGCCCTCCTCCTTGAGGGCTTTACAGGCTTGGGTGCCCGAATAGTCGAACTCGCAGGCCTGACTGATGATGATGGGGCCGGCGCCGATGATGAGAATTTTATGTAAGTCGGTTCTTTTGGGCATGGTCAGGGGACGATGCGATCCATCTCTGCAAATGGGTTAAGCGTGGTGAAAAATCACGCATAGGCGGGCTTTCCGGTCAGGATCATATCCTTGAATATGCCAAAAAGGTAATCGGCATCGTGGGGCCCGGGAGACGCCTCGGGGTGATACTGAACGGCCAGCAGGGGCAACTTGCGGTGGCGGAAGCCCTCCAGGGTCTGGTCATTCAAATTGACATGGGTGAGCTCGACCGCGCCTTGGTCCATGCTGTTCACATCGACCCCGAAACCGTGATTTTGCGAAGTGATCTCGATACGTCCGTTGAGTAGGTTTTTCACCGGCTGGTTGGCCCCGCGGTGGCCG
Organism: uncultured delta proteobacterium; assembly: GCA_963783425.1. Taxonomy (GTDB): domain Bacteria; phylum Desulfobacterota; class Desulfobacteria; order Desulfobacterales; family QNYZ01; genus CAWANO01. The sequence goes on along the minus strand of CAWANO010000010.1, from coordinate 790,659 downwards.
AACTTGAGCTTGAAAGTGCGGCCGCCCAGGGCCAGTCCCAGCAGTTGGTGACCGAGACAGATGCCGAACATGGGCCGGTAGTCGATCAGTCGCTCAATGGTGGCGACGGCCGCTACCACCGGCTCGGGGTCTCCGGGGCCGTTGGAAAGAAAGATGCCGTCCGGTTGCAGGGCCTTTACCGTCTCGGCACTGGTGTCGGCCGGTACCACCAGTACCTGCAACCCGGCCGCGCTCAACTGGCGCAAAATGTTATACTTGATCCCAAAATCGAACGCCAGCACCCGCGGCCGCTCATCGTCGGCCGGCCAGGTGTCGGTACCTAGCGGGCGCTGCCGGTCGGTGAGCGCCTGTCGCGCGGCGGCGCACCACAAGTAAGCCTGTTCGGTGCTCACCACCGTGGCCAGGTTTTGTCCCGCCATCGAAGGGGTCTTGAGCACTTTTCCATGCAGCGACTGGCGGCTGAGATTGTGGGTTGAGATTCCGGCCCGCATCGCACCGGCATTGCGCAGATGTCGGGTCAGCGCCCGGGTATCCAGGCTGTCGACTCCCAAAATGCGGCTCTCTTGCAAATAGTTGCCCAGCGAGGCACGCGACCGGTAATTGCTTGGGAAATTCTGATACTCGCGCACCACGAAACCCGCCACTTGGATACGATCAGACTCCACATCCTCGAGGTTGGTGCCGTAATTGCCCACCAGGGGGTAAGTCATGGTGACGATTTGGCCACGGTAGGAGGGGTCGGTCAGCACTTCCTGATATCCGGTCATGGAAGTGTTGAAAACGATTTCACCCCAAGCCTCGCCGGGGCCGGTGAACGAGCGGCATGCAAAGGCTCGCCCATCTTCTAAAACCAGCAGTGCATCCACCTTATATTGCCTCGAAACCATGGGGCATCTGGCCCCATGACGCGAAAATTATGGCGGCTGATATCACACCAACAACGGACCGGGTCCGCAACTCATTAAATTCCAAATGGTGGAGCAAGCACGCAAATGTCATTTTGAAGGAGGGCGAGCCTGGTTGCGCCGCTGCCTGCGCGAAATGGTGCCATCTAAGAACAGCTCAAACCAACCACAACAACTTGCACGGTTGCATACTATGATAGGGAACTGTTTTCAACCAGATTCCAAACACCGCAGGGACACACCGCCGAGCAGAACCCGCATCCGATGCACAAATCGGCGTTGACCACGTATTCGTAACCGCCCGTTTCGGGCACCTGGCGGCTGATGGCCGCCTGGGGGCAGAGCGAAACGCACAGTTCGCAATCGCGGCAGCTGCCGCACGAGGAACAGTTGCTCGAGCAGCTCTGCATGTCGCTGTATTCGACGATGCGGGGGTCGAAATATTCCAGGGTCACCCGGCGTGTGTCGATCACGCGGCGCGCCCGGCCGGCCGGCCGGCGGCCGTGGTGAATGTCGTCGATAGCCTCGGCCGCCCGGCGGCCCTGGCCGATGGCGTCGGTCAAAAGACCGAGTTTGATGGCGTCGCCGATGGCAAACACCGCCGGCGCGCTGGTCTGATTGAACTCGTTGACGGTGATAAAGCCCTGTTCGGTCTGCACGTCGTCGGTCAGAAAATCGAGCTCGGGGGCGTCACCGATGGAGATGTATACCGAGTCGGCCGGAAGCAGTTCGCCGTCGGTCAGCACCACGCCCTGGCCGGTAACCTCTTTGGTAAAGCAGGGCCAGCGGAAGACCGCCCCCGCCTTTTCGGCCTCCTCGCGCTCCTTGCCGAAAGAGGCCGGCTGTTGCACATCGATCAGGGTGATCTGCTCGGCACCCAGGCGATGGGCCATAGCGGCCACGTCGCAGCCCACATTGCCCGCCCCGATAACGACCACCCGCTTACCGGGCAACGTCTTGCCCGACTTGGCGTCGGCCAAAAAGTCCAAGGCCTTGATGGCACGCTCAGCGCCCGGCACCGGCAGGGTGCGCGGCTTCTGGGCTCCCACGGCCACCACCACAAAATCGAATTCGGCCCGCAGCTTTGCAAACGCGCCCGGCCCGATCTTCTGCTGCAACTCGACATGCGGCAGTACCCGCCGCACCCGTTCCAGTTCGGTTTGCACTATTTCCGCGGGTATCCGTAAGTTAGGAATGGCACGGGTCACCTTGCCGCCCAGCTGTTGGCCCTGATCGAAAATCACCGCATCGTGGCCCTTGAGTCGCAGCTGCCAGGCCGTGGAGATACCGGCCGGTCCGCCACCGATCACCGCCACCCGCTTGCCGCTGATCTGCGGCAATTCCGGATCACCGGCACCAATACTGGCCCGGCCCAGTTGATGCACGTCGACCGGTGCCATCAGGGCTTCCTGCTTGGTGCAGGCCTTCATGCAGGGATTGGGGCACAGATACCCGCACACGGCGGCCGGAAATGGGGTGTAGGCCAGGGCCAGATCAACCGCCTCGTCCAGACGCCCTTCGCGAATCAACTGCCAGCGCTGCTGTACGGGAATACCACTGGGGCAGGTGGCTTCACACGGCGCCAGGTAAGTGCGATTTTCCCACACCGGCACGAAACGGCGCAGCTCTCCGGTCGGCACCAGGGGAATCGGACTGCGGTCGAGATCGGTCAAATCTCCCACCAAGCCGCCTGTTCCCAGTTCGGCTTCCCAGACGCGGTGATGAAAGTCGCGCATCGAGACCATGGAGCGGCTGCGCTTTTCCATGGTGGTGCGGGCGCGGATCAGCTGCCACTCTTCCTTGACGGCCAGCGTTTTAAATAGCTCGCTACGGCCGACCTTATCCAGAAACCGCTTTAAATGGTCAAAGAGCCACGCCAATTGGTCATCGGAGATGGGCGTCAACAAGGCATCGGCCTCACTGTAGCCTTCGATACTTCCCCGGAAAAAGACCTCGCCCCCCACCATGCCCACTATGGGACGATAACCGAGCACATTGTCCCTGTTTTGAGGCTCGTACCCGCAAATCACGGCCACCCCCCCGGCCATGAATTCGCCGAAGTAATCGCCCACACCGCCCAGCACCCACAGCTCGGGCGGCTCGAAACGGGGGTTGTGCTTGGTCATGGTCATGCCGCGGGCGCCGATGTTGCCGCCCACGAAGATTTTGCCTTGCGCCATGGCATTGGCAACACCGTTGCCGGCATTGCCGTGGATCACGATCTGCGCACCGGTGTTGAGCCAGCCCACATCGTCGGAAGCCGGGCCAAACAGTTCAATGTGGGTGTTGGGATAGCCCATAGCGCCCAGACGCTGACCGGGATGCCCCTTTACCTTGACATCGACGGCCTCACCACCGCTGTTCCAGAGCCGGCCACCGATACCGTGTTGTCCATAGGCGTTGATTTCCAGCTGGCGCACCCCCTGCAACAAGGCGGTCTGGATGCGCTCTTCCAATAGGCGCGATGCCAGGCGTTCGCCCTTTTCCCTCCCGGAGATGACATGGTACGGCTGGGTGTTCATTGGATGATCTCCCTATAAATAACGCAACGTGAGATAGAGTTTACGCGAAAAACCGCAACCGACACTAAACCACATATTGTATCGATAGCCGCTGAGCGGCGTGATAGTCGCCGATCCCCAGGGCATCGGACATACCAATCGGCAAGGTGGTCGAACGCCCCAGCGGGGCCAGAATCTTTTTCAGCTCGGTATCGAAGCTCAGGAACATGTCCACCACGCGCTGGGCCACGTCGTCCACATCGAGCCGACGGTAGAGCCTCGGATCCTGGGAGGTGATGCCCTTGGGGCACAGCCCGATGTTGCAGATGTTGCAGCGGTCGCCCTCGCTGCCCAGGCAGCCGGCCGCCGCTTGCATCACATATTTACCGGTCTGAATCCCGCTGGCGCCCAGCATGATCAGTGCCGCCGCGTTGGCCCCCAGATTACCGTTTTTGCCGACCCCACCGCCGGCAAAGAGCGGGATCTCGTTTTGCTGGCCCACTTTGACCAGGTTGAGGTAGGCGTCACGGATATTGCTGGCGATGGGGTGGCCCATGTGATTCATGGAGACATTGTAGGCCGCCCCCGTGCCGCCATCTTCACCGTCAACGGCCAGACCGGCGGCAAAGGGGTTGCGGGCCAGGTTGTTGAGCACCGCCAGGGCTGTGGAGGTGGCCGAAATCTTGGGGTAGACCGGTACCCGAAACCCCCAGGCCATGTACATGGACTGGATCATTTTGGCCACCGCCTCCTCGATCGAGTACTTGGTTTGATGGGTGGGGGGACTGGGCAGATTGACCCCTTGGGGAACCCCCCGGATGGTGGCGATCAGTTGATTGACCTTGTGCCACATGAGCAGGCCGCCGTCACCGGGCTTGGCACCCTGGCCGTATTTGATCTCTATGGCGCAGGGGTCTTCCTTCATTTCGGGAATCGCCCGCAGGATTTCATCCCATCCAAAATACCCACTGGCGATCTGCAGGATCACATATTTGATAAAGCGCGACCGCAGCAGGCGCGGCGGACAACCACCTTCGCCCGTGCACATGCGTACCGGCATATTGAGCTGCTCGTTGAGATAGGCCACGCCCAGTTGCAGCCCCTCCCACATGTTGGGCGAAAGAGCCCCGAAGCTCATGGCGCCGATCACCAGCGGGTAGATCTCCTGGATGGGCGGAATCCAGCCGTTTTCACGCTGAAATTGCAAGTTTTTCTCGGGCGGCAGCACGCGGCCCAGCAAGGTGCGCAGCTCGAATTCGTGGCGCCCGGCGTCCAGCGCAGGATCGGTCAGCATAGAAATACGCACGAACTTGATCTGGTCGAGCAGGCTGGTGGGGTCGTTGCGCCGGCCGCCGCGCCGCCGCGGCTGTCCGCCGCGGTTGACATGAAAGCGTAGCTTGTCGATCTCATCGGCCCGGGCTGGCACAACAGCGTCGTTGGGACACACCATGTTGCACATGGCGCAGCCCACGCAGGCATAGGCCGGGTCGGTCTTCTGGCGGATGCCGTAAAATACCGTGTGCTGATCATCCACCTGCGCTTTTTCGGCAAGCTGCGTGTGCAGCACACGCTTGCGAAATACGGCCGGCTCGATGGCCTGCACCGGACATACGGCCGTGCACTGGCCGCAGAGTGTACACTTTTGCTTGTCCCACAAAATCTGCCAGGGCAAGTCCTTGACGCTCAGTGTAGAGGGGGTAATTTTTCGGTTTGACGGCATATCTGAATCTCCTGGCGGTCGGGTCCTACAACCACCGTGTCCAAATGCATGGGTTGAAAATCCTTGGTTTTGTCCCGGTCGGGGATGGCTGCATCCAGTCCGCAGATCTCCGATGAAAAGGCAAAGCAGCCCGGACGCCCGCCCACAACCCCCGGGCGAAGCTTCTTGCGATCCTGGACCATGAAAAGCGAATGGTCGATCAGGCACCCGATGACACAGTTGGGGCCGTCGATGATCAGCTGTCGGCAGATGGTCTTGAGGTGCTTGAGAAAGGCTTTGTTGGGATGCCCCGCCAGGTCGTGCTCCTGCAGCGGCGTTATGATGTGCTTGTAGGCCTCGATACCCAAGCCCAGCTGCTTCAACGTGTAGTGAAGAATATGGGTGAACACCTCCGAGTCGGATTGATAGCCGGTGTAGCCGGGGAAACCCCGCGACTGTAGATACTCCCGGATGGGAATAAAGGCGGTGTTCTCCCCATTGGTCATGGTGGAATAGCCCTGCAGGAAAAAAGGGTGGCAGGCGTAAAGGTTGATGGCGTAGTTGGTGTTTTGACGCCCCTGGGCCATAATCACCCGCGCCTTTAAATCCCCGCGGTCGAGCCCCAGGTATTTGGCTACGGTGAGTGGGTCACCAACCTCTTTGAGCATGATCACATCCGGCCAAAACGAAAAGACGATCATATCTTTTTTCTCTTCGCCCATCTGTCGCAGCCGCAGGCGCACATCCAGAATGCGATCGTAAAGCAACTCCTGGTCCAGATCCTCCCAGGCCTCGGGCAACTCATAGGCCCGAATCAGGTAAATATCGCGTTTTGGCACATCCGCGGGCGGCTTTTTGGGCAACTTGAAGGTCAGCTTGTATTTGGTCATGAAACCCTTTTCCATCATGAACCGGTCCAGGCGCTTGAGCCCGTTTTCAGTAAAAATCCCGGAGAGGATCGGCGCCTCTCTCATCTCATCGAAGGGGCCGCCCAAATCCCGTAGAAAAAGCCCGACACCGGAGCCGTCGTGCCCCTCACGCATGACGTCCAGGGCGTTGATGGCCAGCATGGGCGACATGGGCTCGTCGCTGGTAATGGCAAACAATCGGCACATCTCTGTCACCTTTAAAATAAAGCTTCGGCTGATGTTGGGTTAAATAGTACTCACCTGAGGCCGCTACCGCTTGACGCACAGGCGGCTTTTAAAAATAGAGCAAGATTTATACCAAAGATTGATAGACGATTCAAATCCTTAGCGCTGTGGGGGCTAAGTGGGTTAAATACACACGCTGACTCTACTCTAATTCACATTTTTGTGACTGCCCTGTCGCGCAATTGCCTGGGGTGCTGGAGAAATATTACAAAATTGAAAGGCTTTAGCCCGCAATCTAACGTCATTGTAACTTTATGGGCGGTTGCCCAGCGACCAATCTAGGTCGAAGACCTACTGCTCTTTTTCCGGGGTCTAAACAATACTGTTGTGTCGGCCGTAAGAGGATTTACAAAACAGGGATGCTGTGGCATGGTCGATGTGACCCCAACAGCGGAAAGCCCCTGGAAATGCTCGAAGAACTGATCATCCGCAACTTCGCCATCATCGACGATCTGCAGGCCCGTTTCAAACCAGGCCTCACCATTTTAAGCGGCGAGACAGGCGCCGGCAAATCCATCGTTATTCAGGCCGTTAACCTGCTGTTGGGCGCCAGGGCCGATGCCCGAGCCATTCGCACCGGAGCCGAATTTGCCGAGCTGCAGGCGCTCTTTTCGGTGCGGCCGACCGGTACCGCCGCCGAGGCCATGCGTGCCAACGGTTTGGACCCGGCCGATGGCCTGCTGATCCGTAGAGTCGTGGCCGCCAGCGGCCCCAACCGCATATACATAAACGGCCAGATGGTGACCATGAACATGTTGAGCCAGATCACCGCCCACCTGGCAAGCATCTCCGGCCAACACGCTCACCAGGGCCTGCTCGACGAGGCCCAGCATCTATTGATTCTCGATCAGTTCGGCGATCTACTGCCGCTACGTCGCAAAGTGGCGCAGTGCTTGCAGCGTATCGAACCCGCCCTGGATGACCTGCGGCGCCTGCTCGAAATGCGGGCCGGGCGATCCCGGGAGCTGGACCTTTTGGCCTTTGAGCGCGACGAAATCGAGGCCGCCGCCCTGACGCTCGGCGAGGACGAAAGCCTGGCAGCCGAACGCAGCCTGCTGCAAAATTCCCAGATGCGATACCAGTCGACCCAGGAGTGCCTCGAGATCCTCCACGGCATGCAGGGCGCCACGGTGGATCTTCTGGCCCAAACTCACAAACAGCTGGCGGCGGCGGCCAAGATTGACCCGGCTTTGAAGCCGCAAGCCCAGCGTATCGAGCAAGTTGGCCTCGAAATCGCTGATATTGTGCAGGAGTTGCAGGGCTATCTCGGCGACATCGACCTCGATGGCCATCAACTCGAGGCCGTTGAGGCGCGTCTCGACCTGATCACCAGGCTAAAACGCAAATATGGCGGCACCATCGAGACGATTATGGCGCACCTGGCCACGGCCGAGGCTGCCCTGGACCAGGCCGAAAACAGCGCCGAACGCATCGCCGATCTGCAACGCCAATTAGAAAGCGATCACATGCGTCTGAGCGAACTGTGCCGCCAGTTGTCCAATCGGCGTGCCGCGGTCGCCATGGATCTGGCCCACCAGGTGGAGGCCGCCCTGGCCGCCTTGCGCATTCCCGGAGCACGTTACGAAGTGCAGCTCAAACCGCGCCCGGCTGATGGCGATACCGCCGTCTATCTCACCGTCGATGGGGCCCGGACCGACGCCAGCGGTATCGACGTGGCCCGATTTTTAATCGCCCCCAATGTGGGTGAGGCCCTTAAGCCCCTTTCAGCCATCGCCTCCGGCGGCGAACTGTCACGCATGGTGCTGGCGCTAAAAACGATCCTTGCCGGCAACGCCCTGGAGACCCTGGTATTTGATGAGGTCGATGCGGGTATCGGCGGCGAAACCGCTGAAGTGGTGGGCCGCAAGCTGGCGCAGCTGGCCCGAACACACCAGGTGATCTGCATCACCCACTTGCCGCAAATCGCCCGCTTTGGGGACGATCATTTACGGGTGACCAAATCAACCCGCAAGGGGCGCACCGTCACCGCCATAGAGCGGTTGCAAAAAAAGAGCGCGTGGCCGAGTTGGCCCGCATGCTCGGCGGCGAGCAGGTCACCGCCAAAACCTTGGCCCACGCCGATGAGATGCTGACGACCCGCCCGTCTGCTGAAGTACCTTGACGAGATGGAACTGGAACGGTTATATTATATGGTTAAGCAATGGCAACACAATTGCCTTTGCGCATTGACGCCATAAACCCGGCCTCCAAAGGCACGCCGTACCGTAGTGCTGATTTGCGGCGGAGGTGCTGGAGAATATCCGAGGCCAAGGAGCATAATCATGCCGATTTATGAATTTAAATGTTCCGATTGCGAAGCGTTCTTCGAGGTGCTGCTTTTCAACGGACAGGAAGAAAAAGAGGTGGCTTGTCCGGAGTGCGGGTCACAGAAGTTTTCGCGGGTGCTCAGCTCCACCAACTTTGCCATGGGGCAAAGCGGCGGCAACACCGGCGCCAGCAGCACTACCCGTAGCTGTCCCAGCGGCAATTGCACCACCTACGAGATTCCGGGTTGCTCGTGATCGAGAGCCAGACGTCTGGACCGCACGGCACGCACAGCAGCAGATCCGATTGATCATGGCAACCCCGCCGCCCTGCTATCTGCAAACGATCCGCGCCGGAGGGATGGATGCCAAAATAGGCCGTGCAAGGGCAATTTTGAAGCCGTGCCGCCTCTGCCCCCACCAGTGCCAGGTCGACCGCCTCGCCGATGAGCGGGGCATCTGCCAAACCGGCCGGCTGGCGCGGGTGAGCAGCTACGGACCCCACCATGGCGAAGAGACGCCCCTGAGTGGGCGCAACGGTTCCGGGACGATCTTTTTCACCGACTGCAACCTGTTGTGTCGGTTCTGCCAGAACTTTGACATCAGCCACCAGGGTGCGGGCGAGCCGGTCAACGCCAGAACCCTAGCAAGTATCATGATTGCGCTTCAGGCCCAAGGGTGCCACAATATCAATCTGGTGACACCCTCCCACGTCGTGCCGCAGATTCTTGAGGCGCTGGCCCTGGCGGCGGATGACGGGCTCAACATCCCCCTGGTTTACAACAGTGGTGGCTATGATCGAGTCGAAACACTGGAGACTCTCGACGGTGTCGTCGATATCTACATGCCCGATTTCAAGTTTTGGGACCCGCTCGTGGCTAAGACGCTCTGCAACGCGCCCGATTACCCCCAGGCGGCCCGCCGGGCGGTCAAGGAGATGCACCGCCAGGTGGGGGATCTGGTGATCGATGCCGACGGCATCGCCCGGCGCGGCCTTTTGTTGCGCCATTTGGTGATGCCAAGGGATATAGCGGGTACGCCGCAGGTCATGCAGTTTATCGCCCGTGAAATCTCCACCGACACCTATGTCAATGTCATGGGCCAATATCGGCCCTGTGGCGAGGCCGTAAACATGCCCGGCTTGGATCATCCAGTCACGGCCCAGGCCGTCAAGGCGGCGCACCAAGCAGCCCGAAAGGCCGGGCTGACGCGCTTGGACGCACCCCGGCGGGTCTTTTGGGTGCCATAGATTAGGGGTCCAGCAAGCGCGCGTCAGCGCCCCGGACAACCCACCAAACATCGAGCCAAAGGAAAGCTGATCACTATGCCAAAGAGACCACCGAACCTTTTGATCATCGCTCTGGCCAGCCTTGCTTTAACCCTTCTCGCCCAGCCCGTTTTTGCCGACCGCATGGCCATCACGGTTGACACCGCCAATGTACGCTCCGGCCCGGGCACCGAGTTTGCGGAGGTTTGGAAGGTGGAGAAGTACCACCCCATCGAAGTCATCGAAAAAAAGATGGCTGGTATCACTTCAAAGATTTTGAAAATGACACCGCCTGGGTACACGCGTCTCTGGTGGGTAAGGTCTCCACCGTCATCATCCGTAAAGATAAAAATAACTGCAATGTACGTTCCGGCCCGGGCACCGATCACGACATACTCTTTACCAGCGACGGTGGTGTCCCCTTTAAGGTGCTCAAACGTGAAGGGGATTGGTTAGAGATCGAGCACGCCGATGGGGATCAGGGCTGGCTTCACAATTCGCTGGTGTGGTAGGAAGACCGGCTTAAAGCAATATGATTCGGCGAGCCTATCGGTGTTCCTGAACACCCTCTGACCAGGTCGCCGCTTAACACACAAGGATTATCGACGCATGGCCAAAAAACCCCTTAATCGCAAAAAATTACTCAAGGAGCCCGACGAGTTCATCACGACCATGGGGCGCCTGATCCAGTTCGGTACCCGCTACCAACGCCAGTTAACCTACGGCGTCATTGCGCTTTTCGTAGTTTTGGCGGCGGTTTCTGGCTATCGCTACTACCAGCACACCACAAACCGCAGCGCTTTTGGCATGCTCAGCAAAGCCAACAGCGCCTACGTCGAACAGCTCCAGGATGGGGCAAAGGATCCGCTGAAAGCTTATGAAAAAGTCAAATCCGATTATGAGGCGCTGCTCGACAACCACGGAAGCACCCCGGCAGCACAGATCGGACGGGTCATTTATGCCAACATCGGTTTTCGCGCCGGTCAATACGACCAGGCCCTGAAACTTTATCAGACGGCCTTGGGCGACACTCAGGGCACTTCTTTTTACAGCCCCATGATCCGTGCCAACCTGGGCAAGGCCTTGCTGGCTAAAGAAGACCTGGCCGGCGCCCGCACCCAGTTCGAGCAGGCCGCCCAAGGCGCGCCCGCGCCGCTATCCGCCGAATCGCTCTTTAACGCCGCCATCATCGCCCAAGCCCAGGACAAGAGCGACGAGGCCGCCGACATGTTTGAAAAAATCGTCACCGATTATCCCGACTCCGCTTACGCCCCCCTCGCCAAAGAGGCCGCTAAGGGATAACGGCGATGCGGGTCAGCGCCTGTCGCTAAGATCAAGTCCAAACTTCTTAATTTTCTGGTTGAGGCCGCTTTTGCCGATACCCAGCAGCTCGGCCGCCCGGGCTTGAACATTACCGGAGAGCCGCAAAGCCCGCTGGATCATCATCTGTTCGACCATGGCCAGGGTGTCGTAGAGCTTGGCGTTTTCCGGGATATCTTCCAGATCGAGGCTTTGATAGGCGTTTTGCCGAAACTCCCGGGGTAGGTCCGAGACCTTTATCAAGGCCTGCGGCGCTAGGATGATGGCCCGTTCGATTACATTCTCCAGCTCACGCACATTACCGGGCCAGGGGTACTCATAAAAAAGGCGCGCCACATCCTGGTCGATGCCCGTGACCGCCTCGGCGGCGGTCCGTTCGCTGGCATATTTCTTGATAAAATGCTGCACGAGCAGTGGAATATCTTCACTTCGAACGCGAAGCGGCGGCATGCCGATATAGACCACATTCAATCGATAATATAAATCTTCCCGGAAGCGCCCGGCGGCGATTTCTTTCTTGAGATCTTTATTGGTGGCCGCCAGAAGCCGAATATCCACATCCAGTGATTGGACCCCGCCCACTCGTTCGATGCGCTTTTCCTGCAACACCCGCAACAGCTTGACCTGCAGGTTGGGTGACAACTCACCGATTTCGTCCAGAAAGAGGGTGCCGCCCGTAGCCAGCTCGAAGCGCCCCTTCTTGGTGGCCACGGCGCCGGTGAAAGCCCCCTTTTCATGACCGAAAAGTTCGCTCTCCAGCAGAGTTTCAGCCAAGGCCGAGCAGTTAACGGCCACAAAGGACTTGTCGTGGCGGGGGCTGTTGTAGTGAATCGATTTGGCCACCAGCTCCTTGCCGGTGCCGCTTTCGCCCTCGATCAGCACCGAGGCGCTGGCCGGGGCCACTTTGCGGATCAGCTCGAATACCGCCTGCATCGGTTTGCTGCGGCCAATGATGTTGCCGAAGCTGTAACGCTCGCGAAAAGCGTTGCGGAGGCTGCGGTTTTCACGCACGATCTGGTAGTGGGCCACGGCCCGGTTGACATAGGCGATGAGCTGCTGGTTGTCGAACGGCTTCAGAATGTAATTGTAGGCCCCCTTTTGCATAGCCTCCACCGCCTTTTCCACAGTACCGAAGGCCGTCATCATCATCACGGGCAGGTCGGGATCCTTGGATTTGATTTTCTCCAGCAAGGCCATGCCGTCCATGACAGGCATTTTCATGTCAGTCAACACTAGCGCCACTTCGTTTTTCCGCAACACCTCCAGTGCCTCCTGGCCGCTGTTGGCCATAAGTGTTTCATACCCTTCTTCCTGCAAAACAGCGCTGATGACAGGCGGGTAGTTTTTCTCATCGTCTACGATTAGAACCGTTTCCATTTTTTCCTCAAAGCTGATCTTGCCCAATGGCGAATTCGGCTTGTGATGGCAGCCGCACTTCGACCCGCAAGCCGCCGGCGGTGCGGTTTGATAGGCGCAGTTCGCCTTCGTGTACCTCGATGATGTTCTTGACGATGCCAAGCCCCAAACCGCTGCCTTTGGGTTTGGTGGTGAAAAAAGGATCGAGCACCTTTTCCATCTGTTCCTCGGCCACCCCCTGACCCTCGTCATCGAAACAGATCACCACCAGACGGCCCTGCAACATGGCGCGGATGCGAATCACGCCGCCGTCGGGCATGGCCTGCATGGCATTGATTAAGATGTTCAAAAAGGCCTGATAGAGCATGTCGGTATCGGCCATCACCGTTGGCAACGGCTCACTGAAATCCTTGATAACCGTGTAACCCCTGGCCATCAACTGCGGCTTGAGAAAATCGAGGTTCTTCTCGATCACCTCGATCACCTGGCAGTTGGTCAGATTGGGCGGACGCGGCCGTGCATAGTTAAGAAAATCGGTAATGATGTTGTCTAGACGCCGAGTCTCTTCCACGATAACCGCCGGGATCTGGTTGCCCGGCTCCAGTTGAGCCATTTTTTTGGCCAGCAGATCCGCCGAGCTGCGAATGATACCCAACGGGTTGCGGATCTCGTGTGAAATGCCGGCGGTCATTTCGCCCAGTGACGAAAAGTGCTTGGCACGGGCCAGCTGCTCTTCGAGCCGCAAGCGCTCCAGCGCCCTTTGTTCAATGATCTCCTCGCCACGTTTGACCATGAAGCGTAACGCGAAAAAGAGCACCCCCATGACCAGGGCGCTGGTGGCGATGATCAGGGTCTGGTAGTGAGAGATACGCCGATACTCTTCAGTGATGTCCTGCACGATCTCAACCACGCCCACCACCGGCCCGGAGATGGTCGACAGCAGCTTTTCCGCCCGCAAAGGCGCAAAGGTCACCATCAGGCTCTTTTTGGGAATGCCCAGATAGATCTGCCAAAAGCTGCCGATTTGCTTGAGAACCGAGTTGGGATAGCCCTCCAGGGCACGCTGATAGCCTTGTCCGCCCAGATCCGTCTTGCCGATCAAGGCCTGGTCGAAGCTGTAGGAAACGGTGCCGCTCATGTCGAAGATATGGACTGCGTCAATCTTAAAACTGTGCAAAGTGGCGCGCACCACTTTGTCCAGACGCTCGAACTGATCGGGCTCGCGCAACTGGATACGCCCATAGCGCAAGGCCACGGGCACGATGAACTGCAGAAAAACCTGGTGGTTGAGGTTTTCCACCAGCGCCAGGGCATACTCCTTGCTTTTTTCCAGCTGAATACGGCGGGCGTAACGGATGTTCATGGCGCTAATGACCACCGTTCCTATAAATATCAGCAGAAGACTGGAGGCCGTGAAGGCCTTGACCAGGCGAAACGGCTTCTCATGCTTAATCTGATCGCTTTTGGGGGACATGATCAATCAGCGCTCCTATACCGGTAGCCGGCGCGGAAAAAATGCGGCGCCAAAGCCAACGCTGCTGGATAACACTCTCAGCGGCCAAAATAGCCGATGGGCCCACAGGCGTCAAGCAATTGCCGCCTGAGGCTGGGACGGGCCTGTTTCGGGCAATAAGATGTTGACGGGAGAACCCGATTTGTGAAAAATAGGGCTCAAACCACCTGTAATCATTTGTAATGATGAAGACCCTTGGCAAAGCGCACCCATGCCGTTCCGTCAAAAACAACAAATCGTCGGTTTAGACATCGGCTCGGCAGTCATCAAGGCGGTCGAGCTGACGCCGTTAAAAAGAGGCCATACCTTAAGCCAATACGGCCATCTCGAACTGCCAACCGGCACCATCGAACAGGGGGCCGTTGCCAATATGGCCCATCTTTCCGATGCCTTGAGTGAGCTCTTTCAGCGCTACGATTTCAAAACCCGTCAAGTGGCGCTGGCCCTAAACAGCCAGACGGTCGTCAAAGAGACCATCGCTCTTGAAAAAAGCGCCGATGACTATCTTTACGAACGAGTCTTGCTGGAGAGCGAGCATCACATCCCCTTCGGCCTCGAAGAGGTCAACATCGATTTTCACGTCATCGGCGACCACCCCGTTAACCCGCACTTGATGGACATTTTGGTGGTAGCGGCCAAAAAAGAGACCATCAACGCTTACCTGCAGGCCACCGCGGCGGCCAATTTAAAAGCGTGCATCGTGGATGTGGACCTTTTCGCTCTTCAAAACAGCTTCTATCAGGGCCACCCTCACGCTAAGGAGACGGTGGCTCTGATCGATATTGGCGCCCAAAGCACCCTTTTTTGCGTCGTGCAGGACGGGCTGCCGCTGTTTAGCCGCAACCTGCCTTTCGGCTGCCGGCAAATCGACCAGCGCATCGCCCAGCAGCAGGGCTGTAGCGAGGCCGAGGCGCAACGCATCAAATTCGGCGACAGCGCCCGCGGCATCGCCACGGACCAGTTCTACCGCCTCGAGCTGGACATTACCAACCGCTGGTGCACCGAAATCGGCCAAACCGTGAAGATTTACAGCAACAGCTACGCCACCCAACCCATCACTCACATCTACTTGAGCGGCGGTGGCGCTAACGTGCCGGTCTTCAGGCAGCAGCTGGCGCTGGAAACCGGCATAGAAATTGACCTGCTCGATCCATTTGGACCCATCGTGATCAAAACCGACCGATTCGACACCCGCACCATTCGTGGCGTTGCCCCCCAAGCGGCTATCAGCGTCGGTCTGGCTTTACGGAGGGCCAACGACAAATGATCCGCATCAACTTGCTGCCCTATCGTCAATATCAATCCAGGCTTGGTTTCAAACGGATGCTGACGGTTGCCGCCGCAACCATGGCTCTCTTGCTGACGGCCCTGGTGGGATACCACCTTCACCTGACCGGACACATCAAACAGCTCACGACCGAAAGCGAGCATATCCGCCAGCAGGTGACAGCCTACCACCAAATGAACCGTCAGGTGACGGCCAATCAGGAGAAGGCCCGGATTTTGAAACAGAAGATGGCCATTATCGGCGGCCTCGAACAGGGGCGCTTCCGACCGGTGGCGTTGCTCAACGATGTCTCCGCCAATCTCATATCGGAGCGCATGTGGTTGACGAGCCTGACGAGCAGCGCCACGGGGGTTGAGATCAGCGGTGTGGCCATGGATGAAAAAACCGTGGCCGATTTTTTAACCCGGCTCGAAAAATCGCCCCTGTTTGCGACGGTGGGGTTGAAATTGCTCAAGCGCCAAACATTCAACGCTGATACACACCTCAAAGCCTTTGCCATCGGCTGCAACTGGCAACCGGAGCCGAGCGCTACGGACGTAAGGCCCGACGGTGGGACCTGATTATGGTCTTTAACCACGATACCCCATCGACGGGGCGCATCGACAGCCTGACCGAACGCTATTTTACCATACCGCGCTGGCAGCGCCTGCTCATGGCCCTACTGGGCGTGCTGCTGCCGATGCTGCTCTTTGCCTGGCTTTCCTATCTGCCCAAGAACTTGCAGCTCCGCGCTCTGCAGAGCGATCAAAAGGTATTGTCGGCGCAGCTTGATCTGCTCAAGCGCAAAGCCGAACGGGCCGACGAGACCGAACAGCTGGCCCGTCGGGTGGAGGCTGCATTCAACCACGCCTTGCAAGCGCTGCCCTCCAGTGATGAAATTCCATCGCTGCTGGCCAGTATCAGCGATGCCGGAAAGGCGGCCGGGCTCGAATTTCTGCTCTTTGAGCCGCAGCCGGCGACGGATTTCACTTTCTACGCCGAGATTCCCATCAAGATCAGTGTAACGGGCAGCTTCGGCGGCGTGGGCCGCTTTTTCGAATCGGTGGCGAACCTGCCACGCGTGGTCAACATCGACACCATCACCATGGCGCCAGACCCGATCAGCGGGTGGCTCAAGGTTGACTGCCGGGCGGTTACCTATAAATTTGACGACACCGCCACTCAAAATCGCCCTGAGGAGACAGCCTCATGACAGCACGGGCCAAGATCACGGGACACTTTTGGGGAGTGTTTCTGGTGGGGGCGCTCTTGATCGGGTGCGGTGACAGCACACAGACGGCCACCCCGACGACGGCGCCGGCCACCAACCAGCTGGCCGAACCAGTTAAGCACAAACCCCAAAATCCGACACACCAGAGCGCTAGTCAAAATAGTCTGAGCCACCCCAATGCCCTGATGCTACCGCGTCAGCAAGGGCCCGCCTTTTCAGCCAGGCGCGACCCCTTCGTCCCTCTAGTGGAATCAGAGGCCGATCCGCTAACGGCATCAGAACCGCGCTATCGCCGCCGCTCTCCCCAGACGGCCCTTGAGACCATCGCTCTCGACCAACTCAAACTCACCTCCACATTTCGGAGCCGCGGGGAACCCAAAGCCCTGCTCGAAGAGAGTGACGGAAAGGGCCATATTGTCGAGATCGGGACCCATTTGGGCCTACGCGGCGGGCGCGTGGCTCAGATTCTAAAAGACCGCGTCATCGTTGTTGAGCAAACCGAGCGCAGCGACGGACGCGTCGACGAACATCACCGGGATTTACAACTACAATACGACACCCAAGAGGAGCCGGAGCCCAGTGAATCATCTGTCCAGTAACCAGAGACCCCGCTTTCCTTGGCCGTTGATCACCACTTTAGCAACCTTTGTGTGCCTGCTGTGGGGGTGCGCCGGGGCCCCGCCGCCGGCTGCCGAAGCGCCCGCAGCATTGGTGGCCACCGCACCGGGTTTGAAAACCATCCAGGGCATCGCCTTGGTCGAGTCGCAAAACAGCCAGCAGCTGCACATCACCAGTGACGCCAACCTGGAGTTTACCGCCATCAAACGGCCCGATCCGCCGGCAATCCTCTTCTTCTTCCCCGCTACACGCTCGACCGCCAAAGCACCCATGCCGACAGCCGGTGCCGGCAACATCAGCCGTGTGACCATCGAAGAAGCCACCACCCCGGATGCGCCCCTTCAGTTGATGGTCGAGATGGTGGCAGACACGCCCTACGACATCGATCAGGTCGCCGGAAACCTGGTGATTTCGGTCCCCAAACCAGGGGCGTCGCGCACGGCAGCACCTGCGACGGACGCCACACCAGCGTTAACCGACAGCGCTCTGCCCGAAGGCCAACCTGCCGCTCCGCTACGCCTGTCGTCCGTCACCACCGAAAGCATGCCCACGGCCACGCGGGTCCAGGTGCGCAGTTCGCGGCCCATCGAACGCTTCGACAGTTTCACCCTGGCCAATCCGCCGCGCATTGTGTTTGACATCTACGGATTGACGCCGCCCGCTGGCGGTGAGCAGGTTATGCCCGTCAACACCTCCCAACTGAGCCAGATCCGCTATTTCGGTCAGGACCGCCAGACGCGTCTGGTGTTGGATACCGAAACGTCCTACCTGTCGCGCTACAGGGCCGAGACTAACGCCGAAGGGCTGCAAATCACCATCAACAACCACGAGACCGCACCGCCACCGGTCACGGTCGAGTCCATGCACTACGGTCCTCGGCGCGACGGGCCGGTTGAGGTGCGGGTACGCACCTCGCAAACGGCGAATTATCGCGTAACAAGGCCCAACCCCGATCTCGTCCGTTTGCATCTTCAAAACAGTCGCCTGGCCGCCGACGCCGACCGGTCTTTGCCCGCTCGCGCGGTTGTGGGCGCCGTCAAGAGCCGTCAGAATACCGCCGAACCCACCGAAACCTGGGTGGATGTGCACCTTAACCGGCGGGTACCCTACCTGGTCGATCAAAATCAAAATCTGTTGACGCTGACCTTCGAAACGTCCGGACGCAACGCACCTGCGGCTGATGCAACGGCCAGCGGCACGCCCCCAACAGCGCCCGGCCCTCCAGCAGACGACAAATTCGTGGCCGAGTCTACGCCCCCCGAAACCGCCATGGCGTCAAAAGCCGATGCCGGCGCCCCCACCTATACGGGTGAAAAACTGATCCTCAATTTTCACGATACCGATATCCGCAACGTGTTTCGGGTGCTGGCTGATGTTAGCGGCGACAATTTCGCCGTTGACAAGAATGTCACCGGTCGGGTGACGTTGGCGCTGGAAAAACCGGTGCCCTGGGATCAGGTGCTTGATCTGGTGCTGAAAATGAACCAGCTCGACAAACGCCTGGAAGGCAACATCATCCGCATCGCCACTCAGGAGACGTTGCGCGCCGAAGGTGAGTCCCGCACGGCTAAACTTAAAGCCAAGCAACTGGCCGAACAGCAGGCTGATCTGGTGACCGAATACATTACCATCAATTACGCCAATGCCGACAAGGACATCAAAACCCACATCGAAGCAATTCTCACCAAGAATGTGGACGGCTCCGGCCGCGGCACCCTCAGCGTTGATGCCCGCAACAACATCCTGATTCTCACCGATGTACCCGTAACCATCGCCCGCGCCAGGCAGATCGTCGAACAGCTCGACCGGGTCACACCCCAAGTGCTGATCGAGGCGCGCATCGTGGAGGCCTCTTCAGAGTTTTACCGTGGGCTGGGTATCAGTTGGAGCATGTTCGGCGGCATCCCCAACGACGACCCGCGCGCCGGCATCGGCCCCCAGCGCGGCTTCAGCATGGTCGGCGGCACCTACGGCTGGGACACGGCCATCAACTTCCCCACCCCGGACGCGCCCGTCGCCGGATTCAATTTCGCGCGTATTTTCGGCACGCCCTTTTTGCTCGACGCCCAGCTCTACGCCAGGGAAGCCGAAGGGGATGTCAAAATCATCTCCACCCCGCGCGTGCTTACCATGGACAACCAGGAGGCCATTATCAAACAGGGCCTTGAGTATCCTTACAGGGAAGGAATCAGCACGGGCGGCAGCACCATTGACACCGTCAAATTCAAGGAGATTGAGCTTCAGTTGACGGTCACGCCGCACATCACCCCCGACGGGCGCGTGTCCATGCGACTCAAACTGCAAAAGAAGGATATCGCCGGATTTACCGATGCGGATGAATTTGGGTCGCGCGTACCGTTTCTCAATACCAAGGAAGCCGAAACTGAATTTCTGATGGAAAACGGCGACACCATTGTCATCGGCGGAATTAAAAAAACCAGGGAAAGGGTCGATGAGGCGGGGCTGCCATGGCTGTCGAAGATCCCCATCCTGGGCTGGCTCTTCAAAAACCGCATCGACGACAACACCAAGGAGGAGCTGCTGATCTTTATCACGCCCCAGATTCTACAGCTCCAGCAGCAGAAGATTAAAGCCAGCCCCGCAAGCGGGAGCACTTTTTAAGGCCTTCACCGGCGGTAACTGGTATGGATAACCTAGGTTACGGTTCCTGGCAGGCGTCGTAGCTGCCGAAAGAGAGCTCCAGAGTGCTGGTCAGGCTGAAGTCGCCCCCCGTGCGGCTACGGCCGAAAAAGGTCACACGCACGCTGTAGAGGCTGGAAACCGCTATTCCCCGGGCGCTGGCCTTATTCAGGTATTCGTTCTTGGTGCCTATGGGTATCAGGATAATAGTGCGTTCAACCGTGGTAAAATCGCGCGAGAGGATGATCTGGCTGAGCACCTTCTGGTCGAGGTTCACCAGTGCCGGCGGTAAAAAAGAGCCGCCCCGGCCGTCGGGGCTTTGAATCGG
The DNA here is from genome assembly GCA_963783425.1 of uncultured delta proteobacterium. Taxonomy (GTDB): domain Bacteria; phylum Desulfobacterota; class Desulfobacteria; order Desulfobacterales; family QNYZ01; genus CAWANO01. Next base: position 770,596 of record CAWANO010000010.1, on the reverse strand, counting down.
GATATACGCCACGGTGTAGCCATCGATAATGTAGGCCTGGGTGGCGCCCTCGGGGCAATCGGTGCACAGCGGGAAATAGGTAAAGCGCGCCTTGCCCAGGGTGTCGAAAAAGGGTTCGGCACTCAATTCCGCACCTTCACCGCCGCCGGTTTCACAATCACTCCTGACGACATCGATGGAGGTGGTACCGTCGCCGGTAACGGTACCGTTGTCGTGAGCGGTCAGTTCGACGCCGATACTGTCATCACCGCCGATACCCGACTCCGAGCCACATCCCACCACCAGGATCAGGATCAAAAGGCCTGCCCATCCAGTTGTTTTATTACGCACCGGTTTTTCCTTTTTTATGGGTAAGCACATGAATTTTATTGCGAATCAGTATATTGGGATCCAAAACCGTGTCAACAGTTTTTGAAGGCGGTTCGCGGTTGTGTCGCCGATAACCTTTTGATATTATCGCCCCATGCCCGTTTACGAATACGCCGCCCTCAACCAACGGGGCAAGACCACGTCGGGGATCATCGACGCCGAAAGTGCCGTGGCCGCACGCCAACGGCTGCGCACCACCCACTTATTTCCCGTTTCGGTCAAAGAGGTTCACGACGCCCACTCGCTGAAAAAACCGCGCCGCTGGGCCATGCCCGCCCTGATTGGCCGCATTCGCCCGGCGGAGCTGGCGGTGATCACCCGCCAGATCTCCACCCTGGTGGCGGCCGGTTTTCCGCTGGTGTCGGCCTTTGACGCCCTTTTGCCCCACATCGGACGGCCGCGGCTCAAAAAAACCATGGCCAAGGTCAAAGACACCATCGTTGAAGGCAACAGCTTTGCACAAGCCCTGGAGCTTTTCCCCGGCACCTTTTCGCCGGTATACATCAACATGGTGCGCTCGGGCGAATCGGCCGGCAATCTCGATATCGTTCTCGACCGCCTGGCCCACATCATGGAGCGCCAGCAGGCGGTCAAAACCCGCATCCGCGCCGCCCTGATCTATCCATTGCTGATGGCCATGATCGGGGTGTTGGTGCTTTTTTTGCTGCTGACCTTTATCGTGCCCAATATCACCTCGATCTTTACCGACATGAACCGCGCCCTGCCGGCCCCCACCCGCTTTCTGATCGCCGTCAGCGAAATTTTCCGCCGCTGGTGGTGGTTGATCGCCCTGGCCCTGCTGGCGGGTGCGATCGGCTTCAGTGCCGCCAAGCGTAGCGCCCGCGGCCGTTACATGATCGACAAGCTGCGGTTGCGGCTGCCGGTCATGGCCCCCCTGACACGCAAGCTGGCCGTGGCACGCTTTACGCGCACTTTGGGCTCACTGCTGGAAAACGGGGTCTCCATGCTCACAGCCCTGGGCATTGCCAAAAATGTGACCGGCAACAGCCTGATTGCCGATGCCATCGATTCGGTGGCCGTCGAGGTGGGGAAGGGCGGCGGCTTGAGTGAACATCTCGCCCGCTACGACTATTTCAGCGGCCTGCCCGTGCAAATGGTCACTGTGGGCGAACAGGGCGGCCAACTGGAAGAGATGCTGGAGAAGGTCTCCACCATTTACGAGCAGGAGGCCGAAAGCCGCATTGTGGGACTGGCCTCGCTGCTCGAACCGCTGATGATTCTGGTTATGGGAGTGATCATCGGCTTTATCGTGTTGTCTATCTGTTTGCCGATATTTGAAATGAACCAGCTGATCGGCTGAAGATGGTGACACTCTATTTTTAATCAACGCATGACGACGGGATAAGGTTTATGAGAGCAAAAAGGCTGGCCAAAAGGGCCATTTTGACCGAGCGCGGGTTTACCCTGATAGAGCTGATGGTGGTAATCGTCATTTTGGGGATTTTGGCGGGCCTGATCGTGCCGCGCATTATGAGCCGGCCCGAAGAGGCAAAGCGTATTAAGGCCAAGATGCAGATCCAAAGCCTGGAAACCGCCCTCAAGCTCTACAAGCTCGACAGCGGCTTCTATCCCGACACCGAACAGGGGCTAAACGCCCTGGTGGTTATCCCCGAGTACGGCCGCGTACCCCAGAACTGGCGTACGGGCGGCTATCTGGAAAAAGGGCGCCTGCCCAAAGACCCCTGGGGCAATGACTTCGTCTACCTCAGCCCCGGCACCAATAGTGAATTCGATATTATCTCTTATGGCGCCGATGGCGTTGCTGGCGGGGAAGAAGAAAACAGCGACATCAACAACTGGGATATCGAGTAACGTGAGCCCATTCGCACCGAAGGCCGCCATACCGCTCACACGGCCGCTGGCCAAAGGGGCAGCCTCAGGTTTTACCTTGATTGAACTCATTGTGGTCATGGCTCTGATAGGTATGCTGCTTTTCTGGGCTACGCCGCGGCTTGATGATGGTTTTCTGTCTGATCCCGCCAAAAAAGTCTCACGCTGGGTGATGCTGACGGTACCCAAGCTGCGGGCCGCGGCCGTTGCCGAGCAGCGCGATTATTTCTTGCACGTCGACATGGCCCGGCAGCTCATGTGGTCGAGCCACGCGGAGATGGACGAACTGGCCCTGACGCAGGCCTTGGAAAAGGCACTGGTACTGCCCGACAGTGTCCGCGTGGCCCAGGTGCATCGACCTCGGCAACCATCGGATGGGGCCGAAGATGTGGCCATCCGCTTTTCGCGCCACGGTTATGCCGACCAGATCGTGCTCCACATGACCCGCTACCCCAATCACCGATACTCACTTTTTATCGAGCCTTTTTTCACCCCGGTCGACCAGTTCGAGGGTTTTTTAACCTATGCCCAGCGCTGGCAATAACCGCGGCTTTACGCTGCTGGAGGTGATGGTTGCCCTGATGATACTGGCCACGGTGCTGCTGGCCATCTACAAGCTCCACTCCCAGACCTTATCCGTAACCGAGGCCACCCAATTCCAGTCTATCGCCCCCCTTCTGGCCCAGAAGAAAATCGCGGCCTTGCCGGCGGTCCTTGACGATGCCGGCTTAGGGGAAGAGACGGGCGATTTCGACCCCCAACACCCCGCTTACCGTTGGCGTACCACGGTGACGATCATGGCGTCCGAGGCCCTCGAGGGCACCGAGGAACAACTGGCACGCATCGACGTTGAAATCAGCACCGCGGCCACCGATAAAAACTTTACCCTAAGCACCTACCGCTTGCTCCAAAGTCAATGAGAACGCCCAGCCCAACACCAATAGGGCCCCAAAAATCCGGGCCTTTCGCCGTGGCACCAACTACCACCGCCAGCGGGTTCACCCTGGTGGAGCTGTTGATCGCCATTTTTATTTTAAGTGTCATCATGGTGACGCTGTTTGGGTCGTTTAACGCCGTTTTTACCCAAACCGAACCCATCGCCCAAAAAATGCGCCTGGCCCGCATGGGTCAATACTGCCTGAACCGTATCGCCGACGACCTGAAACAGTTACGTGTCACCAGTGCCACCGCTTACACCAAGCCGGGCGTCACCAGTGACCCCGACCCCTACCGGTTCCTGGCCGAAACCCAATACCTGGCCGGCGAGGAGTTTCCCAAACTGCAGTTTGTCTCCGGGGCCCACATCGGCCAAAGCCGCCAAGGGCCATTTGAATACAGTGCCGCCCGCATCACCTATTACACCCAGGAAAGTCGCTCCGGGATGATATTGCGCCGCGCCGACCAGCTATACCCCTTCGGCGAGTTCGAGCCGGCACCCGAGGACCCGGTGCTATGCACCCATCTCGAGTCGTTGAAATTCTCCTTTTTCGATGCCGATGGAGAGAGTCGGTCCGTTTGGAACTCTGATGATGAAAGCACCGATTTTGCCACCCCGGTCAACGTCGAGATCGATTTGATCTTAAACAACGGCGCCGAGAGCCTGGCCCTGATAACCCGCGTTGCGCTTGCTACAACGCGCACCGCCATGACGACACCCTAGTGCAATGACACTCCTTAAGCCGCTTAAAAATGAACGCGGCATCGCCCTGCTGGTCACTTTGTCGGTGATCACCGTGTTGGTGGCCGTCACCCTGACGCAGCACCGTCAGGTCTATCATTACTACAGCGCCGCCCATGCCACCGCCCGTTTGCTGATGGGCGAACAGATGGCCGAGGCCGGCATCCAGGCGGCCATGGCCCTGCTGGTCAAAGATGCCCGCGAGAGCCAGCTCGATTCGCTCCAGGAGCCCTGGGCAGACCCTGAAAAACGGGCCGAACTTGCCGCCGAGCTGCAATTTGAGCAAGGCAGCGTCAGCTTTAGCATCAGCGACGAACTATCCCGGATTCAGGTCAACGCCTTGGTGCTCTACCCGGCCGGCCAGCAATACAATCCGCAGCAGCTTGTGCTTTGGAACCGTTTCATGGAGGTGATGACCGCTGGACGGGAGTTTTCAGAGCAGATCGAACCCTTGACCATCATCAGTGCCCTGAAGGATTGGCTCGATTTTAACGACGGCGACGCCATCACCGGGCTTAACGGCGCCGAGAATGATTATTACCGCAACCTGGATCCGCCTTACGATTGCCGCAACGGACCCATCCAGGACCTGAGTGAATTGCGGCTGGTGCGCGGTATCAGCGATGAGCTTTTTCAGGGGGCCGATGAAAAGTTGGGGCTGCAGCGCTACCTCACCGTGCATGGCATGACGGCTGCCCGAGCGGGAAAGTTCACATACCGGGGTAGAATCAACCTCAACACCGCCGAACTGCCGGTGATCGCCGCACTGCTACCTGCGGAACATGCCGACCTGGCTGAAACCATCGTCGAATACCGCGACGCCACCGACGATGGAAACTATATCCATGACCTTTCCTCGCCAACATGGTATAAGGAAGCGCCCGGATGCGGTCAAATTGTCATTAATCCCCGACTGTTAACACCGCGTAGCGATCTGTTTCGCATCGAAGCCACGGCCCAGATGGGTGAAACATGGAGGCGCATCACGGTGGTCGCGGAACGCAAGAACAATCCGACCACCGGAAAATTCTATTGCCACGTTTTAAGCCGACAGGTCGACGGCGGCCGCATTCAAACGACCGAAACGGCCCAAAACCGCATGACAAACCTGCTTGAACAACCATGAGCCTTCGAATCATCGGAATCGACATCCGCCACGACGACGCCTATGCCGTCCAGGTTCGTGCTGGCATGAAAAAAGTTCAGATCAAAGCCACGGCCCAGGTCGCACTGTCAGAGCACACCACCGTTGAAGAGGATCTGCGCCATCTGATCGGGGCTCTTTGTAACCAACTCGATATCAGCGACGCCGCAGTGGCGCTCTCGCTTCCGGCCGACCGTTTTTACATCCGCCGAGTCGATTTCCCGTTTCGGAACAGCGCCAAGATCCGGCAGGCCCTGCCCTTTGAGATCGAAGCGACCTTGCCGGTGGCGGCGGACACCCTGGCGTTGGACTTCCTGCTGCTGACGCAAAAGCAAAAGGGCGCCACGCAGCCGGTCCTTGCAGCCGCCATCGACCAATCGCTGCTGGCCAATTGCATGACGACACTGGCGGAGTTTGCCATCGAGCCCGAGCTGGTCACCGTAGGCGCCTGGCCTATGGCGGCTGCCACTGTCCCGCGGAAACCAGCTCATCCCACCTCGGATGACACGGATGACACTATACCCACAGTCATGCTGCTGACAGGCACGCCACCTTTTTGGACCCTGTTCGTCTGCGAATCCCAAAAGGTGCTGGCCACTCGCAGTTTCCGTTTTGCAGCCAGCGGCCTGGACCCCTGGGCTGCCATGGCCGCGCAAATTCGGCTGAGTACGGCGGCGATGCTTGATCGCGGCGAAATCGAGGCCCTGCCCGGCCAGGGCTATTTCAGCGGCCAGGTCCCTGACGACATGGCCGGGCGATCTCTATCGCTTTCAGACGACATCCAATTCAGGCTGCAGCCGCTGGACTTGATACAGATGCACCAGGTAACATCGGGCAATGACGCCAAAAGTCCCGCTGCGGCCATGGACAACGCCCTGGCCTTGGCCCTCTGTCTGTCGCAGCAACTGGAGGTGCCCAATTTTCATCGTCAACACGGCCGGGCCATGCGCCTGGTGGACGAACACCGCCCTTTTCTATCCGCGGCGGCGGTGCTGCTCGGCCTGGTTCTGGTGCTGTCGGGTATTAATGCCTGGATAGACCTTCACGTGCTCAACCAACGCGTAGAACGTTTGGACCGCCAGATCATACAGGAGTTCAAAACGGCCTTTCCGGAAGTAAAACGAATCGTCGATCCCCTGCAACAAATGCGGTCCAACATCAGCGCGGCCTTGTCCGAAACCAGCAGCGACCTGTTAACGTTGCGCGGACTGAGTGTAGTGGACATCATCAACGAACTCAGCCGCATCCTCCCTGCCGACTGGAAACTGCTCTTGACCGACGTCACCGTGGGGCCGGATAATATGACCTTGACCGGTACCACCAGTGCCTTTAACACCGTCGATCAGATTCGCGACCGCCTGGCCGGACAACCCTGGGTCGAGTCAGCCGTAATTTCGGCTGCCAACATGAATAAAAACGGCGATGAGGTTCGCTTTAAGATTCGCGTGAATTTCAGCGCAGTGACGACGTCCTAAAGAAAAGGAGCCTGAATCAGGTCATGGCCATAACTGAAACTGCAATAGTGCCTCCGGCAGAGGAGATCCGGTGCGATTTCAGCTGAACCGGCGCGAACGATGGGGCGTTTTTGCGGCCATAACGGCCCTGCTGGTGTTCATACTCGTTCAGTGGGTCATTTCACCTTACATGACAAAAGTGGAGCGTCTCACCACGGCCGCGCGCGCCAAAGAGGCGGCTTTGGGCGAAATCCAGCGCTTGCGCGTACAATACGCACAGGTAGAAACCGTCTCGGCCCAGACCGAGCGTCACTTACAACGCCGGGCGCCCAACTTTTCACTATTTACCTATTTGGACAACCTGGCCGGGGCCAGTAATATCAAGCGACGCATCGCCTACATGCGGCCTTCGGTTCGCGAAAGCAAAGAAAACCCCTACAAAATATCAGCAGTGGAGATGAAGCTGGCAGGCATCACTTTGGAGGAACTTAAAACCTACTTGTACCGCGTGGAGACATCGGAACCGACGGTGATCGTCAAGCGGGCCGCCATCACCAGATCGGGGGACAAAAAAGGGCTTCTCGAAGCCACACTGCTGGTTGAAACGGTGTTGCGGTCATGAAAAAGAGCCTCCTGTTTTTGCTATATGCGGTTGCGGCACTGATTTTTTTCGTCTACCAGCTCTTTCCAAGCGGCCCGGCGCGACGCTACCTGGCCGATCTGGTGCGCCGTATCGATCCCGGGCTGCAGATGGATGTCGGCACCATCAGACCGGGGTTGCCACCAGGGCTGGTGATGCAAGAGACACGCTTGTGGTACGAAGACATCCCCTTGTCGGTCATCGACCGCGCCACGGCCCGGCCCAAATTAAGCGCCCTGCTCGGTGGCGCCCCCCGGGTGGTCTTGCGGGGCAAGGCCCATGGAGGTCGACTTGACGGTACCCTGAACGTGGGCGAAAATCGACGATTGGCGGTAACCGCCAGCGTGGAGGGGTTACACCTGGAAGCCTTGCCCCTGCAAAGTTTTATCAAGCAGTTCAAAGTCTCGGGCAACTTATCCTCTTTACTTTCACTGGACCGGACCGTAACCCCCCAAACCGGCGAGGGCACAATAACCTTGAGCGACGGCGGCATCACCATCACCCAGCCGCTGTTTGACATTGACAGCATCGGCATCAAAAAGGCCGAAGCGCACCTGGAGCTTGTGGCCGATCAGGTTAAAGTGACCCGTTTAACGCTGGAAGGGCCTGAAATCACCGCTGCTTTCAGCGGCACGCTGAAACTACGCCGCCCGCTCAGTACCAGTGAGCTGGCATTGACGGGGACGATCAAACCCCGTCCGGTGTTTTTGAACAAACTGCGCCAAAAGGTGCCCGTCGCCCTATTGGGCAACAATGTGGCCCAGCAGGGACTGCCCATACAGGTCACGGGCGCCATCGACAACCCAGCGGTTAATTTTCGATAAATGCAGCTGCTATCTCATAAGGCAATCAGCGCTTTGATAGGGGTATTGATCCTGGGCTTGATCACGGCCGCGGCCTATATGGTGGTGCGCGGGGGATATCGGTTGCTCAGTGCCAAACTGGTGACACCGCCGCCTGTTGCAGCGGCACGCAACACGGTGTCTGAAGATGAAGACCAGGCGCCCAAACCGTTGAAAAATTACGCCGCCATCGAGAAACGCAATCTCTTCGGCGTGGAATCTGAAGCGGACGCAACTCCCAGAAAGCCTGTCACCCAGGCACCCCTCAAACCCACCAAGTTGAACCTGACGCTCTGGGGAACGGTCACCGGCCCGCCGGATAAGGCTGTGGCTATCCTTCAAGACGGCAAGACCCGCCAGCAACAGCTTCTGCATGAAGGCGATGAAATTCAAAAGGCCATCGTCAAGGCGATTGAACGCGAACGCATTGTGTTGACGGTAAACGGCCAGGATGAGATATTGGAGATTGAAAAATCGAGCCCCGGGGGTCGAAGGCGGCCAGATTATACCGGACCCGGCCCGGGTGCCGTTGTCGAGGACCAACCACCGCCACCGTCACCGCTGGACGGCGAAGGAGATTCGGTGGTGCGCTTGAGCCGCGCCCGGGTGGAAGACGCCATGAAAAACGTCAACGAGCTGATGCGACAAGCCCGGGTAATGCCCCATTTCAACAACGGCCAGCCCGACGGGTTGCGGCTGAGCGGTGTCAGACCCGGATCGCTCTTTACCGACATCGGCCTTCGCAGCGGTGACATCATCACCGGTGTCAACGGCGAGCAGATCCAATCGGTCGACGATGCCCTGAGATTTTACACCAGCCTGCGCGATGCCGACAATGTCAGTGTGCAGCTTCGGCGGGGCGGGGCCGAACGCACTATCGAATATCAAATTGAGTAACGTGGGAACCTCTATGACAACATCACTGCGAACCCGGCCTCGCCGCTGGATGGCACTAGGGATCCTGTTGGGCTTGCTGGCGGTGGCGGAACTGCCCTGGCCGGCGCTGGCCCAACAGAGCGAGGCTGACACGCAACCCTATGTGGCCATCGATTTCAACGACGTCGATATCGGTGTCTTCATCAAGTTCATCAGTGAGCTGACCGGCACCAATTTCGTGGTGGACCCCCGCGTCAAGGGCAAGGTGACCATCAATTCGCCCACCCAGATCACTGTGGACGAGGCCTACAAGGTATTCGAATCGGTACTCGAGCTCAATGGATTCACCACCATACCTTCCGGTGAAATCACCAAAATCGTTCCCTCGGCCGTGGCCCGTTCCAAAAGCCTTGAAACCATCGTCGACCCGGAGGAGCAGCCCGAGGTAAACGACCGCATGGCCACCCGCCTCATTCAGCTCACCTACGCCAACGCCGAGGAGATGCGGCGCTTGCTGGCACCGCTGATTGCCAAAACCAGTGTCATTCTGGCCTATCCTCAAACCAACTCCCTGATTATCACCGACACCATCTCCAATATACAACGCCTGGAGCAAATATTGACCGCCGTTGACAAGCCGGGCGTCGGGCAGGAGGTGGCGGTAATTCCTTTAGGGCATGCCGATGCCACCAAGATGGCCCAGCTGCTGGAGACGGTTTTCAAAAGCCAGCCCATCAAAGGACAGAAATCGGCCCAGGAGTCGATCCGCTTCATGGCCGACGAGCGCACCAACACCCTGGTGCTGCTGGCCAGCGAGATGGAGATCGTGCGTGCGCGTGAACTGATCGAGATGCTCGACAAGCAGACGCCCCGCGGCAGCGAAAAGATCCGCGTTTACTACCTCGAACACGCCACGGCCGAAGATCTGGCGGCGGTGCTGCAGGAGGTGCCTGCCAAGGGTGAAGGCCAGGAAAATACCGAGGGTGGAAAACGGGCCGTCATCTCGGACAAGGTTAAGATCATGCCCGACAAGGCCACCAACAGTCTGGTGATCATGGCCGAAAAGGATGATTTCGGCGTGCTCGAGGAGATCATCGCCCAACTCGATATTCCCCGTGCCATGGTCTACATCGAATGCTTGATCATGGAGGTCGACGTTGAAAAGGATTTCACGATAGGGACCCAGTGGGTGGGGGGCGGTGATGTCGACATCAATGGCCGCCCCGGCATCATCGGTGGCGGTTTCGGCGGTGGTAACGACTTTGGTAATATCGGTGGACTGATCTCACCCCAGGAGGGTGCCGCCGCCGCGTTGCCGCCGGGCTTTTCCCTGGGCGTCTTCAGCGACCTGGTGGAGATCGGAGGTATCAAATTCCCCAGTCTGGCGGCCATCGTCAACGCCTATAAAAACGATCGCGATGTGCACATTTTGTCGACGCCGCAACTGCTGACCACAGACAACCAGGAAGCCACCATCATGGTGGGTAAAAACATCCCTTACCAGACCAAGTCGGGTTCGTCCGAGGTGGAGTCCTACAACACCTTTGAGTATCGCGATGTGGGTATCACCCTCAAAATCACGCCTCAGATCAGCAAGGACCGCATGGTGCGTCTCAAGATCTACCAGGAGGTGACCAAGGTTGAGGATCTCTCACAAGGGCAATCCCAGGTAGCCGAGCGTCCCACCACCTTAAAGCGCACCATCGATACCACGGTGGTGGCCCTGGACAGCAACACGGTGGTCATCGGCGGCCTGATCGATGAGAGCTTTTCCGCCGCCACCAACCAGATCCCCTGCTTGGGGGCCGTCCCACTGTTTGGGTGGCTCTTTAAAAGCCATGGCGATTCCCGAGAAAAAACCAATCTTTACGTCTTTCTAACGCCCAAAGTGGTTCAATCACCAACGGAAGCCACCGCTTTGTACGAGTTGAAACAAAAGCAGATCGACGAGGTGCGCTCGGGGGTATTGAAACTCTATGAACCACTGCCGGGAGGACCTGAACCTTGGTTCGAAGACGAGAACGATGTCTATGATGAGGCTTTTCCGGATATTGGCACCCCAAGTGGTGGTGAATTTTAACTCCATGAGATTGAAAAGATGATGCAAAACGCGCTTGCCTCGATTTTACACGCCGGCGGCGCCGTGGCCGAGGCTGATCTGGCCGAGGCTCAGCGCCTGGTAAGCGAGGGTCAGGGCGCCCTGGATGAGATCCTGCTCAAGAAAAAATATCTCACCGAGACGACGCTTTTGAGCGCCCGTGGTGTGCAGTACGGTCTGCCGGTGGCCTTTGAACTGCCCATGGAGGGGGCCAAAATCGATCATCTCGAGCGGGTGCCCATCGGTTTTCTCAAAAAACACCTGATCATTCCCCTGGGCACGGCCAGCTCCATCGCCATCGATCACAAACCAGGCGACGCCACCGACAGCGCTCCCCCCTTTTACATCGCCATCTACAATCCGGCTCAATTGTACGCGGCCGATGACTTGGCACGGTTGCTGGAGGTCGACGACCTATCAACTGGTCCTGGCGACTCGCGCTGCCATTTTGTCCGCCATCAACCTGCCTACGATCCCCGCCCCGAGATCGGCCGAACAGCTCGTGCAGGACATGGACGAAGACGGCCGAACCATCATCAGCGAAATCGAGGACACGGCCGACCTGCTGGACGACACCAGCGATGCGCCCATCATCAAGCTGGTCAACCACATCATCTCCCAGTCCGTCAACGCCCGCGCCAGCGACATTCACATCGAGCCCTACCAGGACGATTTCAAGGTGCGCTACCGGGTCGACGGCATTCTCTACGACCTGCTCACCCCGCCCAAGTGGATCCAGCCGGCCCTGATCTCCCGGATCAAGGTCATGGCCAAGATGAACATCGCCGAAAAACGCCTCCCCCAGGACAGCCGCCTGGACGTCAAAATCGGCAACCAGGACATCGACGTCCGGGTCTCCACCATCCCCACGGCCTTCGGCGAACGGGTGGTCCTGCGCCTGCTCAACAAGTCCGGCATCTGCTGCGCCTGTCGGAGCTGGGCCTTTCGGCCGAAAGCCATGGCGGCCATGCAGCTGCATCGTCACCATCGCCCAACGGCATCATCCTGGTGACCGGCCCTACGGGGAGCGGCAAAACCACCACCCTGTATGCCATCCTGTCTTCCATCAATCATACCCGATATCAACATCATCACCATCGAAGACCCGGTGGAGTATCAAATCACGGGGATCAGCCAGATCCAGGTCAACCCCAAGATCGATCTGACCTTCGCCCGGGGGCTGCGTTCCATCGTCCGCCAGGACCCGGACGTCATCCTGGTCGGGGAGATCCGGGACCGGGAGACAGCCGAAATCGCCGTCCAGTCGGCCCTGACCGGCCACCTGGTCTTTTCCACCTTGCACACCAACGATTCGGCCAGCGCCATCACCCGCCTGGTGGACATCGGGGTGGAGCCGTTTCTGATCTCCTCGTCGGTGATTGCCGTGGTCGCCCAGCGCCTGGTGCGGGTGCTGTGCGTAAGCTGCAAAAAGGCCTACACCCCCGACCCGTGCAGCCCGCTAGCGACGCTGGGGATGATCCGGCCGGGGTCGGCAACCACTCATTTTACGAGGCGGCGGGGTGCTCGCGCTGTTTCAACACCGGCTACTTGGGGCGGATGGGCATTTTCGAGATCATGGAGATCGACCAGCATCTCGAAGGGGTCATCCTGACCACATTCGATGCCAAGCAGATCAGGGCCGCGGCCCTTAAAAACGGCATGCGTACGCTACGTGGCGATGGCATCGAAAAGGTGGTCGAGGGCACCACCACCGTGGAAGAGGTTTTACGGGTGACCTGAAGCCACCCCCCACCGCACAGCATCGAGACAGACCGTTTTGCACAACGCGCTAAGACACAAATCGTACCTACTGCGCTTTAAGGCCTATCTGCTGCTGATGGTGCTGCACGTGTGGATCAGTGCGCCCTGTTCGGCCGGCGGAACCGAGACCGCGCCCCGGCTCGATGCCGACCAAGCCCTCAGCTATGCCGAGCACTTATGGGATCAGCAACACTATCGTGCCGCCGCCGACGCTTTTGAACGTTTCACCTTTTTTCATGCTGATGATCCGCGGGCATCCCGGGCGCTCTACCAAGCCGCCCAGGCTTACTTTGCCGCCGGCGACAACGACCAGACGGTTCGGGTCTGCCGGCAGGTCCTTGACCAACCGGCAATGGTCGAATTGGCCGCTCAGGCCTACCTGCTCGAAAGCCGGGCCCACCTGAATCGCAAGGACTATGACCAGGCCTTGATCAGCCTGAACAATGCCATTGTACAAAGCCGCGACCGCGCCGTTGTGGACGAAGCCCGCTACCGGGGCGCCTGGGTGTTGATCGAGAGGTTGCGTTTCGATGATGCCGCCAACTGGTTGGCAGCTCTGAGCCCGCAAGGGCAGAGCGATTACAACCTCGCGCCGCTGATGGCGGAACTACAGAATCCGGAGCTGATCGCCCATAAAAATCCCGCCGTGGCAGGCATCCTGGCCATCGTACCCGGAGCGGGGCACATTTACAGCCAGCGTTATCGCGACGCTCTCGTCGCTTTTGTCTTAAACGGGCTGACCTGGTGGGCCAGCTGGGAAGCCTTTGACAACGACCAGCCGGCATTGGGCACTTTAATCGGCGTGGTGGGACTCAATTTTTACGTGGGCAATTTTTTCAGCGCGGTCAACGCGGCCCACAAATTCAATCGCCGGTCGGCCGAACAGACCGTAAAGAGGCTTCAAGAGAAATTTCCCTTAACCTTGCAGGTCGGATTCACCCCCCGGACCGGCGGGGCACGGGTGGCGCTGACGTTCCGATTCTGATCCCGACGCTCATTAACCGGCCAATCGAAACCCCTCAGGGCAGCTGCTGCAACGCGATTTGCGCTTCCCGCGCTTCCATACTGTCGGGTGCAAGCGCAATTACTTTTCGATAAGCCTCGGCCGAGGCTGAAAAGTCTCTACGTTCGAACTCGATTCGCCCCAAATCCAAAAATAACGGCGCAAAATCGGGGGCCAGGGCAATGGTGTCACTGGTGATCTGCCGGGCGGCTTCAAGCCGGCCTTGGGCGGCCATACAGCGCGCCACCCCGCGTTGCGCCTTGAGGTAATTGACATCCTTTGGGGTGCCCTGGCGATAATAATCCGCTGCTTTCTGGTAATGCCTGAGAGCAGCGGGAATATCGTTACGATTGAAATAGGCCCATCCGAGATTGAGGTCGACAAAATGGGGGGTAGCGTAGAGCAACGCCTCGGAGAGCGGTTCAAAAACGGCGATGGCGTCATCCCAGCGTGCCATGGCCAAATAGGTTTCACCAAGGTTGTTGCGGGCCGGCGCGTAGGCCGGATCCAGCGCCATGGCCTGGCTGAAATGATCAGCCGCTTCGGCAAAACGGGCCTTGGCCCGGTAGGCCAGTCCCAGGTAGTTTTGTAAAATCGGATCATCGGCATAGACCGCCTCGGCCTCGAGTAGTTTGGCCAGGGCGGCCGTAAAATCACGCTGCATGAGGTAGGCCTGGCCGATGTTGCGCAGGGCCGCTGAACGCTCGCGTTCCTGGGTCATATCGGTGGCGCAACCGGCGATGAACAGCCCCACCGCCAAAAAGGCCCACATGCGGACAAATCGCCCGCGTGACCTGTTCCATGAAAACAGTTTCTGCATGGTAATAGTCCTCCGGAAAACAATGCCACTGTTCACACCGACACCCACGCCATCGGCCACGGTTGCCCTCAAGGCTTAATCGTCTGTTTGGCAAACAACCTGCCACGCTCCTATAGGCCCAACCGGACCACGGCGATATCGCACGCCGTCAGAAAATCAATCAACAGGGGGTCGATGTCAAAGCGCGTCAAAAACAAGTCCCCTTGCTCTCCCTTGGCCATGATACCCCGGATTTGCAAACGTACCTGGGCTTGACCGGCCTGGGAGTCAAACACGAATTCCGGATCGACGCTGAAAGCGATCTGCATGGCCGTGAGTAGTTCGCTGATCAGGGCTTCGACCTCACGCGCCTCTCGCATGCTCACAACCGCAAAGCCCGAAGTAGACAGAGCATCGGTGGCCTCTTTTTCCATCCGCCCGCTGTCAACGATGACCATGCGACCATCGCTGCTGGTCAACATGGCGGCAAATGAGTGGGCACGGTCGGTATCGCGAAAGCGATGCACGCTGATATTTGCACTGTATTGCCACCCCAACGCTGCTGCCAGGGCTTTTATGAAACCTGCCGCATCGGCCGTCTCCATGATCGTGAAAGCATCCGGCGACACTTCGATGTCGGATTTCGGCCCGGCCCCCCTGACGCGGCCGCTTGGTTCGATCACCTTCCAGATCACAGCGTGTCGGGCCAGATAGGCCGCCAGGTGGCCATCACGAACACTCAACGCCGGATCGCCGGCGGGCATGATGACGAAGTGCATCGGCCCGGCGGTTTGATCGCCTGCGGTTTTAACGACCCAGGTGCCCTGAACCATCACGCTGACGCCATTTTCCACGATGGTGATTTGATTAGGATGGTTCTGCCGGGGCAGCTGGCCGCAAAAGGCATCCAGCAGCGCGTAGAGATTGTCCTGACCGAGGCCAACCCTGACCACATCCAGTTGCGGCCAGTAGTTTTGCATTACTTGCAGTTGCTGGCTACCGGGAAGATCACTGGCGCTGGCAAATAAAAAATGCGCCCCCTCGGGAAGCACCAACACGGGGTAGCGCCGTAACTCCAGACGCATATCGTTGCGATCATCCATGGGAAAATATAGAAACCCCCGTGTCAGCGCGCGCATCTGCAAAATCTCCCCCAAAACGGCCACATCGCTGGCAATGCCGGTATCGTGGCCGCTGGGTGGGGGGACGGGCATCGGCGGCGGATCATCGAAGGATTTATCGCTGTCGACCGCCTGGCAGGCCATTGTCACTTGTGGCGCGGTTTGCGCCGCTACGGGTAACGCTTCCGGTAAAAAAATGGTTTGTCCGGGTAGGATCTGGTCAATGTCGGCGATTTGAGGATTGATCGCTTTAAAGCGCTGCAGGGTCGCTTCGGCCCCATTGCTGCTTAGGTCAAGGCCGCGGCCCGCTAAAAGGGCCGAGACACTGTCACCGGCCTTGACGCGATACGGCTGGGCCGGTTTGTTGTCATTGGCGAACCCGGCGAAGGGGATGGTCATCTGGCTGGCCGATGGGTCGGGGGTTTCGGCCGGGGCCAGTTTCTTCAAGGGGATTAGAATGAGCTGGCCGGGTAGAATCCGGTTGATATCATCAACATGGGGGTTGAGGCGCTTGAAAATTTTCAGGAACTGCCCAAAATCGTACTCAGAGATTTCGCCACGGCGTAAAAAAATTTTGTGCAGCCAATCTTTAGGGCGAACCGTGTAAGGGTCGCACAGAATTTGTGCCCCGCCGTCGTCTCGGACCACATAGTGCTCTTCCCACAACACCGCTGTGCGCGGCTGCGCCCTTGCAGCGGAGACGATCGATAAAATGCCGGCCAGCGTCAGGACCAAGGCGATGGCGAGCGAGCGGCCAGCGGCAAACACTATAGCAGCCAATCGATTGCCAGACGGGTTGTGGCAAGGCCTCGCAAAGTGGGTGAGAATCGTCATCACGTGAGGATTTCCCTCGGGATGGAGCAAGCCGGGATATCAAGACGCCAGTTTTTCCACCTGGTTCATGTAGGGTCGGATCGCCTCCGGCAAGATCACTGTACCGTCGGTTTGCTGGCAATTTTCCAAAATGGCGGCCACTGTTCGCCCCACGGCCAACCCGGAACCGTTGAGGGTGTGCACCAGCTCGGTACCTTTTTGCCCCTGGCGTCGAAAGCGGATATTGCCGCGTCGCGCCTGAAAATCCTCGAAGTTGCTGCACGAGGAAATTTCACGGTAGGTGTTTTGAGCCGGCATCCACACCTCGATGTCGTAGGTCTTCGCGGCGGAAAAGCCCAGATCCCCCGTGCATAGCGTGACCACCCGATAGGGTAGCTCGAGGCGTTGCAGGATGGTTTCGGCGTCTTTGAGCAGCCGCTCTAGGTCGTCGTAAGAGCGTTCCGGATGAGCAAAATGAACCAACTCTACTTTGTTGAACTGGTGCTGGCGAATCAGCCCCCGGGTGTCTCGGCCATGGGAACCGGCCTCGGATCGAAAACAGGGCGTGTAGGCGGTGTAGAGCACCGGCAGCTGCGCTTCTTCCAATATCTCGTCGTGGTGAATATTGGTGACCGGAACCTCGGCTGTGGGAACCAAGAAATAGTCCCACCCCTTGAGTTTGAATAGATCATCTTCAAACTTGGGCAGCTGCCCGGTATGGGTCATGCTAGCACGATTGACGATAAAAGGCGGCAGCACCTCGCTATAGCCATGCTCCTGGGTGTGAATGTCAAGCATGAAATTGATCAGGGCCCGCTCCAACCGGGCACCGGCCCTGAAGTAGAGTGGAAATCGGGCACCTGTGATTCGCGCCGCGCGCTCGAAATCCAATATCCCCAGATCCTTGCCGATGTCCCAGTGGGCTTTAGGCGCGAAATCAAACCCGGGTGGTGTACCTTCCTTCTTGACAAGGGTGTTGTCGCTTTCATCTTTACCGATGGGCACCGAGGCGTGGGGCAGGTTGGGAATCTCCATGAGGGTCTTGTCGACCACCTGCTGATGGCGGGCCAGGTCGGCTTCCAGGGTTTTGATACGCTCTCCCACCGCGCGCATCTCGGCGATGGCCTTTTCGGCCTTGTCACCAGCTTTTTTCATGATGGCGATCTGATCCGAAACCCGGTTGCGCTCGTGGCGCAGCGCTTCTAAGGATTGAAGCGATTTGCGACGCGCATGGTCGGCAATTTTAAGGCCAGAGAGGTCAACATCAACGCCTCGCGCCGCAAGCGCGGCTTCCACGGAGGAAAAATTTTTGCGGATATACTTGATTTCGAGCATATGTTTATCTATATTAAGGGATTAGGCTTTTACTTGTATGAGGTCGTTGAGTTTATCCAACTCAAATAGCGGCCCATTAAGCAGGGTGTGGATATACATTACAAGCACGGTGGTTTTTCAAAATCAGTACAGCGGCTTATTACAAAGTGCCGCAGGGGGGTACGGTCGAGGCGGGCCGCTCAATACAACCCCGTTTCAGGCCAATCAGCGCCAGCGTGCACTTTTGCAACAGCTTGGTTGAAGTTCCCATTAGTCAAACGGCGCACTTGACTGCAGCCATTTTTCTAACAAGTCGGTCGGTTTTAGTCAATGATCTTTAAAAGGGAGTTTTCATGGAAGAGGCACAACTGACCAAAGATGGCATTCGAGATCTCATTTCCCGCCGGGTGGCGGAGATGCCGGCCGAGACCCGTCAAGACAACCTCGACCGAATCGAACAGCGGCTGGCCGAATTTGCCAACTACATCGAATCTCGCATAGTATTGTTCTATGTCGAAAAAGAGGGGGAAATCCCCACCAAGGGAATCATTGAACACAGCCTGGACCATAACAAAATCGTTGTTCTGCCGGCCTTTAAAACCAACAACCACTCCACGAAACTGTTTAAAGTCGGCCACCCCGCCAAAGATCTCATCATGGGTGGGCGGGGAATCCTAGAGCCGAACCCCGCGCGCTGCAAGGCAGTGCCCGTGGACGTAATCGATATCGCCATCATACCGGGGCTTGTCTTCGATGAAAAAGGGGGGCGAATCGGATCCGGCCAAGGCTACTACGACCGTCTTATTCCCAAACTGACCCTCACCACCCGCAAGGTCGCCATCACCATGGAGGCGCAGCTTCTGCCGATTGTCCCCATGGAGTCCCATGACCGTTATGTGGATATCATCATCTCCGAAAAACGGGTCATCTACAAAATATAGGGCCGCACAAAACCGTAAAACGCCGCCCTAAGCATGCGGGCGGGGATTTAAAGCTTTATCGAGGCCGCGTAGATTTTCAACCCCACCCACGGCAATCACCGTATCACCCCCGTTGAGACGAGCTTCGAAAGAGGGGTTGAATATCATCTCGCCGTCGGCCTTTTTGATGGCAATCAGAATCAGGTTAAAGCGCTGGCGGATCCCCGAATCTTTCAGCATCACGTCCACCAGTTCGGAACCGGGGCTGACCGGAATCTCTTCCATCTGGATTTCGTTGCTTTGCCGGGCCAGGGCCAAATCCAGAAACGAGGTGACCGTGGGCCGCAAAATGCGTTGCGCCATTCTCACGGCGCCCATTTCATAGGGGGACTCCACCTTGTTGGCACCGGCGGCTTTCAGCTTTGCGGCCGCACGGGCGTGGCTGGCGCGGGCTACAATGTGTAGTTTGGGGTTGAGCTGGCGCGCCGTCAGCACCAGAAAAACATTGTCGGCATCGGAGCCCAACACCGCCACCAACCCGGCCGCCTGTTCGATCCCCGCTTTGACCAGAACGTCCTCGTCGGTGGCGTCGCCGTGGATGTACAACACCCCGTCCTCATCCATGGCTTGCACATAGTCCATGTTCTGCTCCAGAACCACCATTTCGATGGGGCTCTGCTTCAGATCGCGGTACAACACACGCCCGATGCGCCCATAACCACAGATGATGTAGTGATTCTTCAGCCTTTTGATATTGCGACTCAATCTGCGCCTCCCCATCAGCGTGCGCACGCGGCCTTCAACCATGAACTGCACCAGTGCGCCGGTCACGTAAAGCACAAAGCCCACCCCCATGATCACCAGCACTACGGTAAAGACCCTTCCCGCCAGACTCATGGGGTTGACTTCGCGATAGCCCACCGTCGAAAGGGTGATGGCCGTCATGTATATGGCGTCCAGAACCCCCCAGTGCTCAATGATCATGTACCCGATAACGCCAACGATAAAAACCGTCACTGCCAGTAGAATGGAAACGACCAAGTGTCGGGTACTGTTGTCCATCAAGACAATTCCTTTTATACCTTGTTCAGCGGCCCGATCGAAGCTCGTTATCGGAAAAAACGGCACTTTTGGGTGCACCGCCGCAACGCCCTCAAACTATCTTTTCGAAGCCGCACAAATCAAGTGATTTGTGGCCCGCGCCGGGATCGTCGGCGGTACCGATAAGAGACGCCAACAATGCTTGACGCCACCTGGGCGTATTGATAGAACAAAAACCGCCATGATCAAAAACGAACAGACCTTTACACGCCTGCGCGAAGAGATGGTGGAAACCCAGATCGCGGCGCGCGGCGTCAATGACGACCGTGTGTTGGCTGCCATGCGTAAGGTGCCCCGCCACCTATTTGTCAGCGAAGCCCTACGCGACCAAGCCTATAACGACTACCCGCTGCCCATCGGCGAGCAACAAACCATTTCCCAGCCCTACATCGTGGCTGAAATGAGCCAGACCTTGCAGCTTGGCCCCAACGACCGTGTGCTGGAGTTGGGCACCGGGTCGGGCTATCAGGCCGCCGTTCTGGCCCAGTTGGCCTACCGCGTCTACACGATCGAACGAATTTTCGCCCTCTATCAACGAGCGCGTAGGTTTTTCGACCGCTTTCACTACCATAACATTGTTACCCGCTATGCCGACGGCACCAACGGATGGCCAGAAGAGAGCCCATTTGACGCCATCATCGTCACCGCCGGCGCTCCCGAGATTCCCGCCGTGCTGGTCAACCAACTGGCCATCGGCGGCCGCTTGGTGATCCCCGTGGGCAGCGCCCACGTGCAGGAGCTGATCAAGGTCTACCGCGACCAGGATGGCATCCGGCAGGTCACCCTGGGCAGCTGCCGCTTTGTTAAACTGATCGGTGAACACGGCTGGACCACATCGTGAAGCGGCTTTACAACTGGGTGATTTCGTGGGCCTACTCGCCCTACGGCAGCTGGGCGCTCTTTATCCTGGCCTTTACCGAATCCTCTTTTTTCCCCATCCCGCCAGACGTGTTACTGATTGCACTGGCCGTGGGGCGCCCGGCCGCCTCGCTACGTTTTGCGTTGATTTGCTCAGCCGGATCGGTGCTGGGGGCCTGTTTGGGGTACCTGATCGGTTGGCAGTTCATGGCCGCCATCGGCGACCGCATTATCGATCTTTACGGCTTGCAGGATAAGATCGACACGATCGCCGCGCTCTACAACCGATACGACGCCTGGGCCGTCGGCATCGCCGGCTTCACACCCATTCCCTTCAAGGTCTTTACCATCACGGCCGGGATGTTCAGCATCAATTTCGGGGTCTTTGTGGTGGCCTCGATCGTCTCGCGGTCGACGCGCTTTTTTTTGATCGGAGGGCTGATATACCTTTTTGGCCCCAAAATTCAGGCCTTCATCGAGCGCTATTTCAACCTTATCGCCATCCTATTTTGTGTGCTGCTGTTGGGCGGATTCATCCTGTTGAAGCTATTGTTTTAAAACACTTTGCCCTATGTTGACCGACTGTCATCCAAGCGCCGGAAACACCAGGCTGGCAATTTAGGCTTGCGCTGTCGCTAAAAATCATCAATAGTTAGGGATCAATATAGTTAGATAGCCGCTCACCGTCATACCAAAACGACTCAAGCGAGGTTGTATGAAACGCCTGTTGATCCTATCGTGCGCACTGCTGCTGAGCGCCTGCATCTCCTCATCGGACGACAACGACGCCAGCGGCCCGCCCGGCTCAAACCGCGCCAATCAGTGGGTGCGTAGCAACGCCATGTTCGTGGCCGGCCTCAACGTCTCCATGGGGGCACCCCCGGCCGGATTCGTCAACAACTACTACGGCGGCTTCGGCGCCAATGCCGTTCATCTATGGGCCGACGGGCTACCCGGCGAGATCCAGGCCTGGCGCAGCCACAGCGGCGGCGGCTTCCGCTGGATCTCATGGGTGGCCGCCAATGGCCGCAGCCCCGCCAACGGTTACATCATAGGCAATGTCGGCGCCGATCCTGCCGGCCGCATCGGCTACCAGGTGGGTGATGAGCCGGCTGGCAACTGCCAAACCCAAGCCTGCGCCCTTAACAACCTGCAACAGATCAAAAACGGGATCAATCTGGTTCGGCAGGCTGATCCCAATGGGCTGATCATCGTCAACTTCAAACGTAGTGGTGCGCTGTCATCTCTGCTCAACAATTACTGCAGCAGTGGCATCGGCGACATCATCGGCTACAGCCACTACCCGCGCTCTTACTCGGCATACCGCTACATGGAAATCGTCCGGCGCGCCAGCGTAAACCACAACATGCCGGTTTTCGCCTACCTGAAGGCCTTCCGCGACCAGGTCAGCCAGGAGTCTATTGCCGGCTCGGACATGCGCTGGAATGCCTTTTCAGCCCTGCTTTACGGATTCAAGGGCGTCAGCTGGTTCGTCTACAACATCAAACCCAACGGCGAGATCGACCCGGCGCTCTTCACCTCGGAAGGCTCCTTCGGAGCCGCTCCCAGCGGCGCCTGGTCCACGGCCGCCCGCCTGAATCGTCAGGTGCGCCAACTGGGGCGCACCATGTCGCTGTTGTACACTACGGCGGTTCGTTTCGTACCCGCCTTTGACTACCTCCAGCCCGGCGGCACTACCCGTTGGTTTAGGGGTTCGGGCGACGATCGCTATATCACCAAAATCGAAAGCAATGATTCCGGCAATCCTTTCGACATCTCGGTGGGCTTTTTCAAGGACGACGCCGGCGAGATCTATTTCATGATCCAAAACGTCTCCCACAGCGGTTGGCTGGGGGAGTCGCCCATCACCTACGGCGGCAGCGGGCCGGTGCGAGTCGACTTCGATTTTTCGCAAGCGCCCGAAGGAACCGCCCGCAACCGGATATTGATGCTCGATAAAAACACCGGCCAAACGCGCACCGTCAACCTCTCCGACGCTGACGGCCAAAGCGCCTCGCTGATCATGAACTTCAGCGAAGGCGACGCGCAGCTATTTAAATACAGCACTGGTCGGGGGTTCGCCAGGCAATAAAATCGATGGTTCTTCAAGCAAACATTTCACGGCAAGGTCACCAGGCTACACCACACCAGTTCTTAGAACCTTCTCTACCAGCGCCAGAGCCATGTCGCGAACGTCCCCCTGAAAGCGCAGCGACAGAGCTGATCTCAACATCGCCGCGCTGATAGCCGCATCGTCAGCCGCCACTTGGCCCAGAGCGGCCAGTGCCCAATCGGGCGCGCGGATTTTCATGGCCTTGAAATCCATCTCCACCACCTGGGCCGCACAGTCCGGCAAGCGCACCCCATGTGCCACGTAAACCCGCGCCGCGGGCTCAAGCGCCTCCAACAACCGCCGCCGCCGCTCAACCCCTTCCTGCGCCAATGCGATCACCACCGTCGGCTGCTCGATCCCCGTGTAGCCGATGGGGGCATCGGACAGAATCATTTCGCTCACCGAATGGCCGCGCATCACCGTAATGGGGTAGTCGTTTTTCTGGGTGGCGTGCAGTCCCGCCGTGGCGCCGGCCAGACAGAGGATCTCGCCGGCGGTGATGATGCGCTGCCCGGCACTGCCAACAATCACCACCTCCTGGCGCCCTTTGCCCGGTGCCGTGTGCCGGGCCTCGATAATCGCCGGTGGCGCCACGGGTTTCAGGCGGGCGGCCTCCTCGCGGTAGTGGCGGCCGTACTCCCGGCGCTGATTGCGAGCCGCCAATGCCCCCGGAGATGGTTCCTGCTTCAAGTCTGCCGCGATGGATTTAGGGGTGATGCGATTGCGTTTGGTGTATCGCCCCGTGCAGATGCCCCAAATGTCCACCACGGAAAATCCGTCGAATTCAATCGCCGCCTTCAGGTTGTCAGCCAAATCGTCGTCATAGGTGGAGACCCGTGCCAGAAAACCGGCGCCGGCGGACCCGGCCACCTGGCAGATATCCAGAGGAAGCTCCAGACGGTTGAGGAACCCTGAACCGACCCGGGCCTCATTGGGCGTAGTGGCCGAACACTGCCCACCGGTCATCCCGTAGTTGAAATTGTTGAGCACCAGCAAGGTCAGATCCAGGTTGCGCCGGCAGGCGCTGAGCACGTGCGCGCCGCCGATGCCGAGCCCGCCGTCTCCCATGGTCACGATCACTCTCAGCTCGGGACAAGCCATCTTGATACCGGTGGCATAGGTCAGCGCCCGGCCGTGCAGCCCGTGAAAAGCGTGGGTCTTAAAAAAGGTGTCAAAGAGGCCCGAGCAGCCGATGTCGGTCACAATGACAACCTGTTCACCCGCTAAACCCAGCGCTACAAGGGCCCGGTCAAGGCCATGTAAAACCCGTTCGTGTGAACACCCCGGACAAAAAACAGGCGGACGCTTGGCATTCAATAAGCTGGATGTCATATCAGCCTCTCATCGGTTTTCAATACACGCCATGATCTGCTTCGGCTTAATCAATTCACCGTCCATCTGGCCTAAAAATTCGACCCACTTGCCGGGCAGCAGACGCTCGATTTCACGCACATACTGTCCCAGATTCATCTCGACCACCACAATGCGGCCATGGGTGGCTGCCTTTTGTTGGATAATCGCCTCGGGCACCGGCCAAAGGGTTTTTAGAACCAATAGGCTAACTGGGCGGCCCTGCTGCCCCAACGCCTCCACAGCAACCCTTGCCGCCCGAGCGCTGACACCGTAAGTGATCACCAGGGTGTCGGCACCGGGTACGTCCTGTTCCTCGAAATAGGAAAAACGTTCCACCGCCTTGGTCAACTTGCTTTTAAGTCGCGCCTGGTTGCACGCGATCTGTTGCGGATCGGTGGTGATGTAGCCGTCAGGCCCATGCGTGGAGGAGGTTTGGCGCACCAATTGTCGACTGCCCAGCGGCAGAAAATCGGGTACCGGATGATCCTCGTCGGCCTCAAAGGGACGGTAGGGCTGATCCGGAACCGCCCCATGGCGCGTCACCAGCGGGGGCCTTTGCAGGGCATCCCACGCCACGGTTTCACGCGTCATGCCGATCTCCTTGTTGGATGCAATGAAAACCGGACAGCGGTACTGCTCGGCCAAGTTGAAGGCCTGAATGGTCAATTCAAAGCAGTCCTTGACGTCCACCGGCGCCAGAACGATCACCGGCAGCCCGCCGCTGTTACCCCAGCGCAGGAACTGGATGTCGCCGTCGGCCCCTTTGGTGGCCGAACCGGTCGAGGGCCCCAGGCGCTGGACATCGACCACCACCAGCGGAATCTCACTGCCGATGGCGAACGAGAGCTGCTCGCTGTAGAGGCTGATGCCCGGCCCGGAAGTGGCCGTCATGGTTTTCAGGCCGGCCATGGCGGCACCCAGGCAGAACCCGATCGAGGCGATCTCGTCCTCTCCTTGCATGCAGATCCCGTCGGCCGGCGGCAACAGTTTGAGCATGGTGTTGTAGATGGTGGTGGCGGGGGTAATCGGGTAGCCCGCGAAGAAGCGGCACCCAGCCTCAAGGGCGCCCCAACCGATGGCCTCGTTGCCTTCCATGAGGGTCAGCGCCATTTGACACTATCCTTGTTGGAGATGATTTGTTAGAATATCGAACGCGTTAAACACTTTTGCGGTGATCGAAAATCACGGCCGCTCGCAACTCGGTTCGTCTTGACCCGATAAGATCTAACCGAAACCGTCACCTTTTTTCAACCCCCGCATACAACAGCTTTGCAAGGAGGGTAAAATGAGTGTCACAGTCACCTGGTACGGTCACGCTTGCTTTCAATTCCAAGTGGGCGGCTCCCGCCTCTTGGTGGACCCGTTTTTGACTGGCAACCCCCAGGCCCCCATCGGCCATGATGACGTGGCGACCGATGTCATTTTGGTCTCCCACGGCCACGGCGATCACGTCGGCGATGCGGTCGCCATCGCCAAACGCACCGACGCCCTGGTCATCGCCAATTTCGAAATCCAAAACTGGCTCGCCGCCCAGGGGGTCGAAAACACCCACCCCATGCACATCGGCGGCGGCCGTGATTTCAACTGGGGCCGTGTCAAGCTTACCATGGCCCAGCATGGCTCCATGCTGCCCGACGGCAGTTACGGCGGCAACCCCTGCGGTTTCTTGTTCTATTTAGAGGACAAAAAAATCTACCACGCCTGCGACACGGGCCTCTTTTACGACATGAAGCTCATCGGCGAGGAGGGTATCGACCTGGCGATTCTGCCCATCGGCGATAACTTTACCATGGGCCCGGCCGATGCTTTGAGGGCCATTGAGCTGATTCAACCCAAGCAGGTGGTCCCCATTCACTACAATACGTTTGAGGTGATCGAGCAGGACCCCCACGCCTGGGCCGAGCAGGTGAAGAAGCAGACTGGCGTTACCGTCAAGGTGATGTCTCCTGGAGAGGCGATCACGCTTTAGCATCCCATTGCTATCCGCAACCCGATATGGATCTTTTGTCCGCAAGGTCGAAAATCCAAGAAAAGATCCTTGCCAGGATAGAATCTTGGAAAACGTCCATTTCGTCTCTTGGACACCGCGACCCTTGATCCCTTCGACTTTTGACTTTCGACATTAATCAAACGGCGCGGTTAAAGGAAACGATTCAACCGAGGCCAACGGCCAGCCGGCACGATCCCAATCGATGGCCTCGTAAAACTCGTCGCGCATGCGCAAAAAATCGTTGCGGTCAATGGTCGGGCCCGGCCCTTGGAAAAACATCTCCGGCAGGTCATCCTGCTCGGGCCGCATCCCCAGACGAAGGTTGATCCAGCGCTCGAGGGTGGCCACCTGCTGCGCCACGGCCATTAGCTGTTCGGAGACAACCGGGCGACCGGTGATGGCCGCGGTCAATTCGGCTTCGGGCACCAAGTCAAAGGTACCGATCATCGACAGCGCCGGCACCTTACAAATCCCCAGGCTGTCGATCATGATATTGACCAGCACGGCCCGGTGCACCAGGCGCCCTTTACCCTGCCAGGCGGCTGGGTCGATGGCCTTGGCTGTGCCGAAGGCCGCCGCCGCCATCTCCGGCGTCCAGCGATGCTCAAGCGAGGCGTAAACATTGTTGTAATCCCCGCCCCGGCTTGAGATGGCATAGCCCAGGGCCGAGGCTAGCAGCGCCGCCGGATGGTAGGCGGTCAACTCCAGCCCCTTCACCTGGGCGGCGTACTTGTCAGCCCCGCGGCCAATTTCGGCCGCCGCGTGCCGTACTCCCCTGGCCAGAAATCCCCCCAGGCCGGTTCCGGCCGCCATCTGGAGGATCATTTCCCGCATGGCGCCCGCATCACCCCAGGCCATTTTCAATCCGCCTGTGTGGCGCTCACGTAGCAACCCTTTTTCAGCCATCTGCATGGCAAAAGCTATGCTCGTTCCGGTGGAGGTGGCATCGAGCCCCAGGCAGGTGCACAGGTTGTCCAGTTCGATAATTGCAGCTGTGTGCTTGAGGCCACATTTGGCCCCCAGATTGACTATCGATTCAAACTCGGGCCGAAACAGCCGTTGGGCCGACGACCCGGACTGAACCTGCAAGACGGCCTTGCATTGCACTGGGCAGCCGCGGCAACCACGACGCTCCCGGATCGTATCATCCAGCACGGCATCATCAAATACGCTGTCACCTTCCAAACGCCGCTGACCAAAATTGCGGGCTCCCAGATACCCCTTGTCATGCGCCCATTGCACATAGCCCGCGCCTCCCCGGCGCGAGAAAATACGGTAATCGGCCGATTGCACAATGCGCTTGGCGTAATCGGCCACGGCGGCTTTGGCGAACGGAGTAACCGGACTTCGACGCGGCGACCCATGCGGTGGCAAAACGATCGCTTTGAGGCGCTTGGCCCCCATCACCGCCCCCAGACCGGTGCGACCGGCGGTGTGGTCCTTGTTGCAGACAATGCAGGCAAAAGCGACCAAATTCTCGCCGGCCGGTCCGATCACAAGGCTGTCAACCGTACCCTTCTCGTACTGTTGGTCCAACCTATCCTGAGTTTGATAGGTATCGAGCCCCCATAAGCGGGCCGCATCGCTCAGACGAACCGCCGATCTTCCGATCTCCAGACAGACTGGACGCGCGGAGACACCCCGCACGATGATGCCATCATAACCGCAGGCCCGCAGACGGCGGCCGAAATTGCCGCCGATGTTGGAACTGCCCAGCAGGCCGGTCAGCGGACTGACGGCGTTGATGTGCAAACGCGACGAGGCCGGGGCCGCCGTGCCGGTCAGCAGCCCGCAGGAGAGCAGCAGGTCGTTGTCAGGCCCCAGAGTGTCGATGGGCTGGCTCAGCTTACCTGCCATCAACGCAGCGTTGATCGACCGCCCGCCAACCCAGTCCCTCCCGAAGGCCTCCGTCAGCGTGCGCCGGGTAGTCATCCCGGCGCTTAAATCCACCTCAATTATCGCGCGAAAAGTGATCATTGGGCTTCTATTCTCCAGCCTGCGGGAAGCCAACCGGTCATTGGCTGAGGCGGTGCGTGTGGCAGAAAACCAGCAGCTCATCCCGTCGTGCCTGACAGGCCAGGGTGATGTTCAGCCTTTCGGCGAGATTGACGGCCAGCAGGGTCGGCCGTGAAACGGCGGCGATCACGGGGATACGCGCCCGCGCCGCCTTTTGCACCAACTCGTAAGAGATGCGCGACGAGAGCACCAAAAGGGTCGCTTGCGACAGGCGATCGCTACGAAACAGCTTGCCGACGGCCTTGTCCAGGGCGTTGTGGCGGCCCACATCCTCAGCTACGGCCAGCATGGCCAGACGGGCATCTGCGATCAGGGCCGCGTGGGCCGCGCGGGTGACGGCCCGCAACCGTTGATGATCGCGCAACCCCTCGAGCTGTCCCAAAATCGCCCCCACCGTAAAACTCGGGTCACAGTCAGTGGGTTTCAGCACCTGTACCAGGTCGTCGACGATGGCCTTGCCGCAAATTCCGCAGCTGGTTTGGCTGATATAACTCCGGCGGTCCAGATGGTCGCGCACGCGGGCCTGCCGTTCCGCCGTGAGGGTGACGGTGACGGTATTGGTGTCGTCTCCATCGCAAAAAGCGAGGTTGTTGAAATCTTGCAGCCGGTCTACGATGCCTTCGGCCAGACAGAATCCGGCCACATGGTCGAGTTCTTCCCCGGGAGTGCGCATCACCACAGCGTAGGGCTCGCCCTGCACACGGATGGAAAGTGGCTCTTCGTTGATCAAGGCCTGCTCCTCTGTCCGGTGCGCTGACTGCCGCCATTGAACCACCGGCTTTGAAGCAAATGGTTTCATCGCATCCCCCCTGATCGAACCGGCCTAGCGGTTAAAAGATGCATCGCATCTCTCCCTGGAAACTCTTTTTTGATTTGACATGACGGCGCCACTGATGACAAACCAAGTCAGCAAGGCAACCGCAACGCTGAAACCATACCACAAATCACCATGACCGGATATTATCGCAATTGGGTTTTTTGCTTTTTGCTGGTGCTGCTGGGCAGTGGCACCGCAGCGGAAACTCCGCACCGCACCGTTACCGACCTGGTGGGGCGCCAGGTGGGGCTGCCACGATCGCCACGACGCGTAGTCGCTCTGGCGCCCAACATCACCGAAATGGTCTTCGCCATCGGCCGCCAGGAGCGCTTGGTGGGAGCCACCCGCTTTAGCGACTACCCCGAAGCCGCCCGACAATTGCCCAAGGTAGGCTCCTACGTCCAGCTCGATCTGGAGCGCATCGTCGCCCTCAAGCCAGATTTGTGTCTGGCCATCCGCGACGGTAACCCCCAAAGCGTCATCACCCGCCTGGAGCAGATGGGCATAGCTGTTTACGCCGTTGACCCCCGTGATCTCGACAGCGTCATGCAAACGCTGCTGGCCCTGGGAGAGATTCTCGAGGCGGCACCACGCGCCCAAGTCATCGTGGCCACAATGCAACAGCGCGTAGCGGCGGTCACCGGGCGCGTGGCCACGGCGGCGGGCCGGCCGCGAGTCTTTTTCCAGATCGGCATTTCACCCATTGTCTCGGTGGGCAGCAACACCTTTATCGATGAGTTGATCCGGCTGGCCGGCGGGCGCAATGTCGCAGCCGGTCCGGCGCCCTATCCGCGCTTTTCCGTCGAGCAAGTGCTGGCCCTGGCACCGGAGGTGATCGTCATCACCTCCATGGATCGCATGGCGGTCTTCCAGCAAGTCAAGGACGGCTGGCAGCGGTGGCCGCATCTGCCAGCGGTGCAGCGGCAGGCGATCTACATCGCCCCCTCCAACCTATTTGATCGCCCCACCCCGCGCCTGGTCGATGGGCTGGAGCTGCTTGCGCGCCAACTGCATCCCGCACTCTTTGAGGCCGCGCCGTGACCCGCGATTACGTTAGCCTACCCGCTAAAATCACGCTGGTTTCGCTACTGCTGTTGGTGCTACTGGCCCTGGTGGCGCTGATCGGGCTCTCATTGGGATCGACGGGGTTCAACCTTGAAACCGTTTTCCACAACATCGTCGATCCGGCAACCCGCCAGGGTCCTCTGGGGGACATCATCTGGCACATCAGGCTACCCCGTACCATCATGGCAGCGCTGGTGGGAGCTACCCTGGCCCTGGGCGGGCTGGTATTTCAGGCCTTGCTGCGCAACCCCCTGGCCGAGCCATATATTTTGGGTATTTCCGGCGGTTCGGCTATCGGCGCCATCATCGGCATTTTAATGGGGCTGAGCCGTTTCCCCGGCGTGTGGCTGACCGCCTTTGTGGGCAGCATGGGCACCCTGGCGCTGCTGCTTTTCATTGCCGGCGGGCGGGCGTTTTGGCGGGCCGACTCGCTCCTGCTTTCGGGGGTCATGGTCAACGCCTTCTGCTCGGCCGTGATCATGTTTCTGGTCTCCATGGCCCAGGATGCACGCCTGCATAACATCATTTTCTGGCTGATGGGCGATTTTTCTGCCGCCACCCTGGCCCAGACCGGTGGTTTGGCGTTGACCGTCACGCCCTGTTTTATCTTCATTCTCATGCGCGCCCATGCCATGAACCTGATCAGCGCCAATGCCGACATGGCCCGCACCCTGGGCCTCAACGTGCGCCTGGAAACCATCGCCCTGCTGGTGATCACCTCCCTGATGGTCAGCACAACGGTCAGCCACAGCGGCCTGTTGGGATTCGTTGGGTTGGTGACGCCCCACTTGTTACGTTTGCTGTTGGGCCCTGATCACCGCCTGCTGGTGCCGGCCAGCGTGCTGGGCGGTAGTAGCTTCATGATCGCTTGCGACATCGTGGCCCGCACCCTTCCGCAACAAGGGGAGATCCCGGTGGGGGTCATCACCGCCATGGTGGGCGCGCCGCTCTTTATCGTTCTGCTGCGAAGAACCAAAACATGACCGACACTGTCGCCCCCATCGCCGCTCAACAGCTCTCATTTACCTACGGTCAAAACCCGGTGCTGAAAGATGTCAGTTTCAGCGTGCCCAAGGGTCAATTTTTCATTGTGATCGGTCCCAACGGTTCCGGCAAAAGTACGCTGCTCAGGACGCTGGCCGGTTTGCTGCGCCCCAAAACCGGGCACGTCACGCTCATGGGGCGACCCTTGGGTCGGCACTCACGCCGCCAGGTCGCCCGGCAGGTGGCATTCGTGCCTCAATCAACAACGCTCAGCTTTCCGTTTACCGTCCAACAGGTAGTGCTCATGGGCCGCGCGCCCCATCTAGGATGGCCGGCCATCGAGGGCAAGGCCGACTGGCAGGCCGCCGGGGAGGCCATGGTCTTTACGGGCACAGATCATTTGGCCGACCGGCGCATCAACCAAATCAGCGGCGGTGAACAGCAGCGCGTCTTTCTAGCCCGGGCGCTGTGTCAGGCACCCAAGGTGCTGCTACTCGATGAGCCCACGGCGGCCCTCGATCTGCGCCATCAGGTACACATCATGGATCTGCTCGAGCAGTTGATCCGCCACTTAAGCCTCACCGTAATCATGGTCTCCCACGACCTCAACCTGGCGGCCATGTATGCCCAGCGCGTTTTGCTGATGGCCGACGGCGCCATCGCCCACATCGGCACACCCGATATGGTGCTCGAACAAAAGCGGCTCGAATCAGTGTATGGTTGCCCGCTGCTGGTAAACCGAAGCCCTGTGGGTGCCTATCCGCAAATCCATCTGCTTCCGGGGCGCCATCTGAATCAATAAACCGCCCTCCACGACCGCACCGCTTTTTTCTTGACATCTACCAAAGGCTCCTTTAGGAAAGAAGCCATTAGGTGCCCAATGGGCTTAATAGGGAATCCCGTGCAAACCGGGAGTGGTCCCGCCGCTGTAACTCCACCCCTTGTGAAAGACGCGCCTTCACAGGCCACCTCGAGGGAACCGGTCAGCCACCGCACGCCACTGTTTCGCTCCAGCGAAACGGGAAGGCTGCTGAACGGGAGGAGGAGCCAGAAGACCTGCCTGACAACTTAGCCGCTTGCCCTGCGGTCTACAGGGACAACGGCCATCGTGAGGGGTAAAGTAAGCTGGGTGCAGCCCTTCAAGCTTTTTTGAAGCTTGAAGGGCTTTTTTATTTACCGGTCAATGCCACCCAGACGAGGGGCTGGGGCGCTGCTGCTGGGCACAGCGGCGCCCCAGCTTCAGCCCTCATGCAACCGTCACGGCGTCGGCGCCCGGGTTGCATGCGATGCAGACGATAACCACAACAAGGAGAACGATGCAGACCACCCAACGGTTATTCGTGGAAGAAGTGGTTCAGGCCCGTAACGACCAGATCCACCTGGTGGGCACCATGGTGCTAACGGCCGATGGCAGGGCCGAAACCTGCGGCCTGGTGGAATTTCAAGATGGCGAGTGCACCTATTTCCATGTCGATCCCGCGCATTTGCCCGCCGCTAGGAGCAAACTGCGGGAAGTGGTGGGGCAAATCGCCCGATTTTACGATGCCGCCGTCGATTCTTACCGGCTGGGCACACATGTCGACCTCGAATCGTTTCACCTGCTGCTCAAAAAACCTTGCGGCGGCGCGCAATAAGGCCATTGAAACACGATCGTTTTCAACAACCTGGTCATATCGAACAAATCATAACACCGTGAACCTTTAGTCAATGAAGGAGTGACAATGAAAAAGTGGCACCTTGCGGTATCGATCTTGATGGTAGTTTTGGTAGGGGGGATGATATCACCGGTCTGGGCGACGGAAACCGACCCGAACGATCCGGCGGTAACCTTGGATACCGTAGTGGTCACGGCCAGTCGTGAACCCGAGACGCTGGCCTCGGTGCCGGCCAATGTGACCGTAATCAGCGCCGACCAGATCACCAACAGCACCGCCCAGAGCGTGCCCGAGGCACTGGCCCAGTTGGCAGGCATTCATATCAGCGATGTCACCGGCAACGGCCGCAACTTTTCGGTTGATCTGCGCGCCTTTGGAGAGAGCGCCCCGGCCAATGTGTTGGTTACGGTCGACGGCCGACGGATCAATCAGGCGGACTTGAGCGGCGTGGACTGGGCCTTGATCCCCCTCAACCGCATCGCCCGGATCGAAGTGGTGCGCAGCGGACGTGGGGCCGTGCTTTACGGCGACAACGCCGCTGGAGGGGTCATCAACATCATCACCAAAGAGGGCGAGGCCTTTGCCGCCGAAGGCACCCTGCGATACGGGAGTTACGATACCTTCGGGGCCGAGGCCGCCCTCAGCGGTACAGCCCGGGATCTAACATACGCCTTGTCGGCCAGCTATCGGGACACCGACGGCTATCGCGACAATTCTCAGAGCGAGTTGAGTAACGCGGGCCTGTCGCTGGGATTCGAGCCCGGTGAGCGTTTTCGCCTGACGGCAAGCGGCGGTTATCACGACGACAACACGGGGCTGCCCGGGGCGCTCAAGCAGAGCGACTTCGAGGCCGGCGCCGATCGCACCGACTCCCTCAACCCGGAAGATTTCGCCGACACCCAGGACGGCTACGCCAAGGGCGGCGCTGAGATCTTTTTTTTAAGCGACAGCGCCTTTAAAATCGATCTGGGATTTCGAAACCGCCAGTTTTCCAGTTACTCCACCTTCGCCGGAGGCGACTTTCAAGGCGACACCGACATCGACACCATCACCGTGTCGCCCCAGGTTACCATGGGGGAAAAAATCGGCAAGTTCGCCAACCGTCTGATTCTGGGCGTCGACTACACCAACTCCGTCGAGGATATCGTCAACACCTCGCTCTTTTTCGGCGAAACCACCACGGGCCAGTTCGAACTCGAGAAGACCAACATCGCCTACTTCATCCACGA
Organism: uncultured delta proteobacterium; assembly: GCA_963783425.1. Taxonomy (GTDB): domain Bacteria; phylum Desulfobacterota; class Desulfobacteria; order Desulfobacterales; family QNYZ01; genus CAWANO01. The sequence continues at coordinate 736,732 of CAWANO010000010.1, read as the reverse complement.
TGAGTTCGAACCCGTGGAAAAGCTGACCGTATCGGCCGGCTATCGCCGCGACGAGGCCGATTTCGACTTTTCTTCCGGCGCCACGGCCAAGACCTCCCAGGACGTAGACGCCTTTACGGCCGGACTCAATTACCTGCTCGCCCCCCAGTCCAATGTTTACTTTAGCTATTCGCGTAGCTTCCGCTATCCCCTGCTGGACGAACTATTCAATTTCTTCACCAACACCATAGACGCTGGCCTTGTCCCCCAGACCTCGGACGACTATGAAGTGGGTTTGCGCTACCGGTTCGACAGCGGCCTCGCCCTGGAAACCGCCCTCTTTCAGATCGACACCCAGGATGAAATCTTCTACAATCCTAACAACTTTGCCAATGAAAACCTCGATGGCGACACCCGCCGTCAGGGTGTTGCGTTGTCTCTCGATCAAACACTGGGGCGGCTGACCATCGGTGCCGCCTACACCTATACCAAGGCCGAAATTTCCGGCGGTGCCTTCGACGGCAACACGGTACCCAACGTGGCTGAAAATGTGGCGTCGGCCAATGTGGGCTATAACTTCGATTTCGGGTTCTCCGTGATGCTGATCGCCCAGTACGTGGGCGAGCGCTGGTTTATCAGCGACTTCGGCAACGCCTTCGGTCAGCAGGAAGATTACCTGCTGCTTAATGCCAAGTTGGCCTATCAATGGCAGCGGTTGAAATTTTTTGTTGATCTCAATAACATCACCGACGAGGCGTATAGCGCCTACGGCGTATTGGGCGGTTTCCCCACGGAAAGGGCCTACTATCCGTCGCCCAAGTTCAACGCCACGGCCGGGGTGTCGATTGCCTTATAGCTACCGGCCAAAAACAGCGGCTTCGGGGTGGGCCTGTATAGAGTCACTACGGTCCGCCCCTCGCAAACAGCACCGAAGGAGTCGATGATGTTGGAAATCTTCCTGGCGGGTGGGCCTGTCATGTTCCCCCTGCTGCTCTGTTCGGTACTGGTGCTTACGGTGGTGATCGAAAGGATCTTTTTCTGGCTATTCACCGATCGCAACCGGGACCGCAACCTTGTGGCAACCGTATTGGAGTTGGCGCGCGACGGCAACTGGGAGGCGATCCGCCATCGCGTCACCGGCTCACGGGATTTTGTTATCCGGATATTGATCAGCGGCATTCTGCATCGTGATTTTTCCATGGCCAAAGCCATGGAAGCCGCTGCCGCCGTTGAAGTCCAGCGTATGCGCCGTTACATGGGGGTGTTGGATACCATGATCACGGTGGCGCCATTGCTGGGCATATTCGGCACCGTCATCGGCATCATTCACTCCTTCGAGATGTTGGGCAGCGCCGGCATCAACAACCCCCAGGCAGTAACCGTCGGTGTGGCCCAAGCGCTGATCACCACGGCCGCCGGTCTGGGCATCGCCATCTTCTCGGTCTTTCCCTTTAACTACTTCAACGCCAAAGTGGATCGGGCCGTCATGGAGATTGAAAGCACCGCCACCAGCCTGGAGATCGTTTACGAAAAACAGGCTCATGCCAACGAATGTCGGCCGAGGGCGGAGCCATGAAAGTGCCCACGATCCCACGCAAAACGGTGCGCATCGAGATGCTGCCCCTAATTGACATCGTCTTTTTGCTGCTGGTGGTCTTCATCTACGCCATGCTCTCCATGGCCGTGCATCGGGGCCTGCCGGTAGCGCTGCCCACCAGCAGCAGCGCTCCCATCGAGCAGCCCCGCACTGTCGCCGTGACCATTCAGGCCGACGGGGCACTCTTCGTAAACAAACGCCCCATATTGCTGGTGAATCTCTCCCAGGAGCTTAAAAACACGCCGCTGGATCAACGTCAAGATGGATTGATTCTATACGCCGACCGCGACCTGACCTATCAGCGGCTCTTTCAGGTGCTCGATGAAATTCGTAAAGCCGACATCGAGCGCATCTCCATGCAGGCCGTATCGGACGCACGGCCATGAAGCGCCTGATCGCGGCCGCCGTTCTGGCCACGGGGTTGCACGGTCTCTTGTTGGCATCCAGCCTGCCATGGCAGGCACCGGCGCGTACGGCCCTCAACCCAGCCCCCCTGCAAGTGACGCTGACCGCACCGCCGGCACCAGCCAAACCCACAGCGCCGCCGCGACTGCCAATGCCGGCCGAGCCGATCAAAACCCTCCCCTCAGAGATAAAAGAAGCGCCGGTGCCCACGCCGAAACCGGTCAAAACGCCACCCCCAACACCGCAACCCATCGCCAAGCCTCAGCCTGCACCGAAGCCGATACCGCCGCCCCGCAAGCCCGGGCCAACACCGCAAAAATCCAATCCGATGACGAAAGAAGCGTCGCAATCGGTCAGGCAACCACCCCCCACAACGCCGTCTCCAAGCCTTCGATCGACGCCCCCGGCGCCGCTACGCCACGCTACGGCGCCTCGAAAAGTAACCAAGCCGACAAGTACGCGGGCGTCCCAAAAGCCCGCCCCGGCGGTGGTCATAGCCGTTCCCCGGTACCGCGACAATCCCCCCCCGGCCTACCCCCGGCGGGCACGGCGCAAGGGGATCCAGGGCATGGTGCGCCTGGCGGTATGGGTCGATCCCACGGGCTCGGTGGAGAAGCTGGCGCTGGCCCGCAGCAGCGGGTATGATATTCTCGATCGTAGTGCCCTTGATGCCGTCAAAAACTGGCGTTTCGATCCGGCCACCCGCAACGGCCAGGCTATCGCCAGCCAGGTTGAAATCCCCGTGGAGTTCAAACTCGAACGATGAAGACCGACGTCCACAACAGCCTGATCCTCGTCAGCGGCGGCGCCCGCTCCGGCAAGAGCACCTTTGCCGAAACACTTGCCACCGCCATGGCCGACCGACGGTCCGACCTTGGCCCGGTGGCCTATATTGCCACCGGCCAGGCCATGGACGTGGAATTTGCGGGGCGCATCAAGGCCCACCAGCAGCGGCGCTCGCAACGTTTTGTCACCTGTGAGGAGCCTCTTGAATTGGAAAGCGCGCTCAGGCGCGCCCTGGCGGCAGGAGACATCGCCCTGGTGGAGTGCATTCCCACCTGGCTGGGTAACCTCTATTTCCATCTGGATGACGAAAAAATCCCCCAGCGCCTTGAGGCCTTGGTAGCCTATTTCAGCCGACTCCGGAACATACACACAAGCAACCCCGCCGACATGCTCCAAATCACGGCAAACCAAATTGTGACCGGGAAACAGCAACCGCTGGCCGATGTGGCCCGCGATACACGCACAGCCCGGAAAATCGTGATCGTGGTCACCAACGAAACCGGATTGGGCATCGTTCCGGCCGAAGCGGCCAGCCGACATTACCGCGACGAGCTGGGATGGCTCAACCAGCACCTGGCGGTCCTGGCCTCGGCGTTCTTTTTTTGCGTTGCCGGCATGGCCAGGCAGATCAAGTGATGCGACCCTTTTTTCGCCATTTTTATATCGCCTGGACCACCTTGACGGCCCTGCCGATGCCGACGATCAGCGCCTCGGCGCCGGAAACCGGCGGCTATTCTAATACGGTCATTCTATTTCCTCTGGTAGGGGCCATCATCGGCCTGTTGCTCTTCGCCCTCGCCCACCTGTTTCGGGCACTTGCCCTTCCCGCCCCTTTTGGCGGCATCCTCATCGTGCTGATCTATTATTTGATCACCGGATTTCTGCATTTCGACGGGTTCTGCGATGTATGCGATGCATTTTTCGCCAACGCCGACGCACCCCGGCGCTTGGCCATTCTCAAGGACTCGCACCTCGGCACCTACGCCCTGACCATCGGGGTGCTGGCGCTGATGGCCAAGGTAGCCCTGGTTAACCGGCTCATGCTCGTGCCCCACGGCATCACCCTGTTGATCATTGTACCGGTATGGTCACGCTTGGCCATGGTGCTGCTGGCGGCCTGGGGCCGCTATCCCCGCCAGGAAGGCACGGGTAAGCCCTTCATCGGCCGGATCACCGTTCAGGACACGGCCCTTACCGCGGGTTGCACCCTGATTATCGTCGTCGCGGTGGCGTGGCTGTGCCGGCTGGGACCGCTTCTGGTTGGCCTGCAAGCCCTCATCGTGGCTGCAGTAACCCTCGCAATGTACACCTGGTCCAACCGTAAGATCGGCGGCGTTACCGGCGACGTACTGGGTGCCGCCGGTGAGATCGGCGACATACTTTTGCTGGGAGGTTCGCTGACGCTGCTATGAACCACCCACCGCTTCCTGACCATCGCGGGCGTTTCCCGTTTGCCCTCGGCACCACCTCGTACATCTATGACGAGCCGTGTGACAACATCATCTACAACGTCGAGCGGCTGCAATACGCTGTTGACTTCGCGCAACTTTGCCTTTTCGGCAAGCATTACATCGACGAATTCCTGAGCCCCAAGGTTCTGGTGGCTCTCAAGCGGGCGGAAACGCAGGAGGGCCTCGGTTTTGTGGTGCATCTCCCCATGGATTACACACTCCTGGATTGCACCACAGACGAGATCACCGATGGCATCGACCACATCGAGATGATCATGACCCGCCTCGCAGAGATTCCGATATCAGCCTATGTACTGCACATCGACCATTACCGTTTCGAAGCGATACCGCCCTTGCTCATCGACAGGCCTGCCATCGATCGTTTCCGGCAGGTCATCGCCAATTTACAGGATCGTTTCGGGTCCTTGGCTCACCGCATCCATATTGAAAACACGGGTTACGACCTGACCGTCATGGCGGCGGTCCTCGCCCAAAGCCGCCTGGGCGTGTGTATGGATTTAGGACACCTAATCATGATGGGTCTCTCCATCGAGCACTTCATCGATACCTACGGCGATCGTGTAGGCACGGTCCACCTGCATGGCGTCGAAAAGGGCGTCGACCACCGCGCGCTGACCTGTCTTGATAAACGCCAGCGGCGAACGGTAGTCGATTTTCTCAACACCTTCCAGGGTCTGTCCGTTATTGAAGTCTTTAATGTCGACGATTTGGTGCCATCGATGCAGTGGCTTGAAACCCAGTTTTAATATGGCGGTTCATTCAGATCAAAATCGGGATCGCCACCGAAATCGAAACGGAAAGACAGAAAGGCACCCATCATTCAAACTCGATTTTAATCCCGATGCCTTCGATCCCGGTTGATCCCATTGCCAACGACTCATCGCTGCTCCTGAGATCCACGAAAGGAAACCGTTCAACATGAAGATAGAGACTATCATCAACGCCATTCAAACACCCAACCGCGCACTAACCGCCTCCGCGCAAGCCAAGATCGATGGCAAAACAAAGCCTCTGGGGGCCCTGGGCGTGCTAGAAAGCGTGGCGGTGCGCATGTGCGCCATTCAGAACACGCTCATGCCCGAAATATCGCGCAAATCGCTGTGTGTTTTCGCGGCCGACCACGGCGTTGCCCGCGCCGGCGTGTCGGCCTATCCAGCCGAGGTCACTGCCCAGATGGTGCTCAATTTTCTGGCCGGCGGGGCCGCCATCAACGTCTTTTGCCGCCAGCATGATATCGGCCTGCACATCGCCGATATGGGGGTCGATGCTGATTTTGACCCTCAATCAGGCTTGATCAATCAGAAAATCCGCCGCGGCAGCGCCAATTTTCTTGAAGAGCCCGCCATGTCCGCCGCTGAAGCCGGGGCGGCGCTCGAAGCCGGGGCAACCGTGTTCGAGCAGATCTGGAAACAAGAGCGACCGGCGATATTTGCCGTGGGAGATATGGGCATCGGCAACACCACCGCTTCGGCAGCCATCATCGCCACGGTGACTGGACGCCGGCCTCGAGAGGTCACCGGCCGCGGCACCGGTATCGACGACAAAGGTCTTGCCCGAAAGATAACCTGCATCGAAACCGCCCTGGGAAAACACCGCATTGACCCATCCGACCCTATCGATATCCTGCACAAGGTGGGCGGGCTCGAGATCGGCGGCATCGCTGGAGCCATCCTGGCCGCTGCCGCCGGAGGCATCCCCGTAGTGCTCGACGGGGTGATCGCCACGGCCGGGGCGCTCATTGCCCACACGGCCAGCCCGAATGTGGTTCACTACCTTTTTGCCGGCCACCACTCGGTGGAGATCGGCCAGCGCGCCGCCCTGGACCACATGGGCCTGCACCCCCTGTTGGACTTGGATCTTCGCCTGGGCGAAGGCACCGGCGCCGCCCTTGCCATCCCCCTCGTCGAAAGCGCCTGCCGCATCATGTGTGAAATGGCCTCCTTCGCAGAGGCCGGGGTAAGTGAAATCAGTGATTGACAACCGCAGGTCAAAAAGTTCAAAGGTCTGAAAGGCGCATAAAACCAATTTCAGGAGAAATACACGGCAGGAGTCGAAAAGTATTTATCATTCGCCCTTATTTATTTTTTGACCTTTCGACGTTTCGACCCTTTGACCATTTGAATGTTAGACAGATAACCAATTTACCCTTAAAAACAATATGTAGAAATTATGCGTCAAAAAACGGAGGCTACTAAAATGGCCGATAGCGTATGGCTTCAAGACCTCACCTGGCCCGATATCAAGGCTGGCATCGAGCAGGGTAAAAGGACCATCCTGCTGCCAGTCGGCAGCACCGAACAGCACGGTCCCCACCTGCCCGTTGGCACCGATACTATGGTGGCGACCGCCTTGGCCGAGGCCAGCGCAAGGGAAACGCACGTTTTGGCGGCCCCGCCCCTGTGGTTCGGTTGGAGCCCGCATCACATGGTACTGCCCGGCACCATTACCATCCGGCCCGAGGTACTGGTGGAGCTGGCCTGTGATGTGGTGGCCTCCCTGGCCGAGCATGGCTTTCACAACTTTATCTTCATCAACGGCCACCGCATCGTCAACGTCACTTGGCTGCAGATAGCCGCCGAACGGGTCAAAAACAAACTCGGTGTCAAGGTGGTGATTTTCGACCCGGCCTATATGTCCAAGGATTTCGAAAGCGGACTGGATTGGGGCCCCGTCGGACATGCCGAGGAGATCGAGGGCTCGCACATGTGGCACTGCTACCCGCACCTGGTCAAAATGAAGCGCGCCAAGGACAATCCTCACCACGTCCACAAACTCTACAACATCGATCCCCGCCACGGGGGCGACACATTGTGTTACGTGCCCAGCAGCCGGGCCGAAATGCAAAAAGTGGCGGAAAAGGCCGGCGGCACGGTGGGCCAACCGTCGAGAAGCGACCGCGCGGCCGGAGGGCGCTACCACAAACATCTGGTTGAACGCTTGGTAGCCGTCATAGAAGATTTGCAGGATGAGGAGGATTTATAGGTGAGCTCGGATAACATTGAAAAAGTAGGATTTATCCGGATGTGTCAAACTTCACTACTGAAATTCATCAACTGAATCGCTCCAGAAAATGGGTGTCATAGTCGCCGCGCACAAAATCGGCATCTTCCAGTACGCACTGGTGAAACGGCACGGTGACGGCGATGCCATCAATCTGAAACTCCCGCAGCGCCCGTCGCATGCGATCAATGGCTGCTGCGCGGTTCTCCCCCCAAACGCTAACTTTGCAGACCAGGGCATCGTAGAAAGGCGGCACCAGGCAGCCGGGATAGAGCATGCTGTCGATACGCACGCCCGGACCCTGGGGCAGCCGCAGGTGCCCCACCTGCCCCGGCGACGGCATGAAGTCGTTGTCCGGATCGGCGGCATTGATGCGGCACTCCAGAGCCCAGCCGCGCATTCGCACCTCATCGAGACCGGCTGACAACGGCACACCCGCCGCAATGCGGATCTGCTCGCGCACCAGGTCCAGGCCGGTCACCCATTCGGTGACCGGGTGCTCCACTTGAATGCGCGTGTTGACCTCCATGAAGTAGAAGTTCTTATCGGCGTCCACCAGAAACTCGATGGTGCCCGCGTTCTGGTAGCCGATGGCCCGGGCGATGCCGACAGCCGTGGCCCCCATTTTACGACGTAGCGCATCATCGACAAAGGGTGAAGGGGCCTCTTCAATCAACTTCTGGTAACGCTTCTGGACACTGCACTCACGTTCACCCAGATGGACGATGCGGCCCTCTTGATCGGACAAAATCTGGATTTCAATGTGCCGGGGACGCATGATGTATTTTTCAAGGTAAAGGGCCGCATCGCCAAAGGCCGCCCGGGCCTCACCCGCGGCTACGCCGAAGGCACTGTTAAGCGCGTTGCGATCGTGGGCGATACGCATGCCCCGTCCACCGCCCCCGGCGGCGGCCTTGATGATCACCGGATAGCCGATCTTATCGGCCAGGTCTGCGGCCGAGTCGGCATCGTCAAGCGGTGCCGTGCTGCCCGGCACCACCGGAAAGCCGGCCTTCGCCACGATTTTGCGCATTTCAGCCTTGTTGCCGGCCTTGGCGATACATTCGGCCGGCGGCCCGATAAATACAACACCCGCCTCCGCGCAAGCCCTGGCAAAGTCGGCATTTTCGGATAAAAAACCGTACCCGGGATGCACGGCCTGAGCGCCGCTTTCACGTACAGCGGCAATGATGCGTTCGATGTTCAGATAGCTTTTGCGACTCAGCGCCGGGCCGATGGCGACAGCCTCATCGGCCACCGCCACATGCAGGGCATCTTTATCGACATCGGAATAAACGGCAACGCTTCCGACTCCCATCTCACGACAGGTCTGGGCAACACGCACAGCAATTTCGCCCCGATTGGCGATCAGAATCTTATCGAATATGATTGACAAATCCTCGTTAGGCATCTACTTCAATTTCGATCAAAGCCTGATTTTTCATCACGGCGTCCTCGTTCTCCACCAGGATCTTGCGCACGGTGCCGCCCTTTTCTACCCGCAGTTCGGTAAAAATTTTCATCGACTCAATGATGCACACCACCTGGGAGGCCGCCACGCACTGGCCCACCTCCACCAGCGGCGCTCCATCCGGGTCTGATGAGCGATAAAAAGTGCCCATCAATGGCGATTGAACAGTGTAGCGATTGTCACTCAAGGTTTACCTCCCGTAGTTTGACGTAAATTGGATAAATATACTTGACATATATTTAATATTGCGTCAACAATATATCCCATGATGCCATTGGTCGGAGAATCAACATCTAAAATCGTTTCAGGCGCGCACCCCCAGTGGGCGTCGGACTTCCCGGACCAAGCGGGCGCTCCCAAGCCCTCATTGAGCCAACAGGCCTACCAGCGGATCTACCGACGCATCATGACCCTCAGTTATGCCCCAGGTCAACGGCTGGAGGAGAAGCAACTGGTGGCGGAACTTGAGATCGGCCGCACTCCGGTGCGCGAAGCCCTGATGCGCCTGGCCGATGATTTCATGGTCGAGACGCATCCCCACAAGGGGGCCGTGGTGCGACCAGTGTCGCTGCCCAACACCCGCGCCGTTTTTTCCGCGCTACGCATTTTGGAGTGCGGTGTGGCCGAGCTGGCCGTGCAGGCCGAAAACAGCAACAACCTGGTGGAGATGGCAACCGCCAATCGGGCCATCCGTAGCGCCATGCAGGCCAATGAACTGGTGGAGATGGTTTCCTACAACAGCCGCTTTCATCACTTTTACGCCCGTTGCGGCCACAACGGCTACCTGGTCAACGCCCTGCACAAGGTGCGTTGTGAAACCAACCGGCTGGCCTACCTCTCTTACGGCACCGAAGTCGATTCCGAGCGGACCTTGCGGACCCATTACCGTTCGGTGATCGAGGAGCATGACCGCATCATCGACGCCGTCGAAAATCGCAACCTGGACCATCTCACGGAGACCATCATCGGTCACATCCACGCATTTCAGCAGCGTATTGTGCAGTATATGACCACATAGACCACTGTCAGACGAGTCTAAACCGCCATCACCGAAAGGAGCATTCAATGAAAAAACTACTGATCATCTCTATGGCTCTCATCTTTGCCGTCACCGGTGCGTCCACTGCCCTGGCCAAAACCAAGTGGGACATGCACCTCAACTACCCGGCCGGAAATTTTCATTCCCAGGGTGCCCAGATGTTTGCAGACCGCGTTAAAGAAGCCACTGACGGCGAGCTGGAGATCGTGCTGCACCCCGGCGCGGCCTTGGGCTTCAAAGGCCCGAGCTGTTGCGTGCCGTCGCTGAAGGACAGCTGGCCATCGCTGAGGTGCCCACCGGCATGGTCGAAGGCGACGCCCCCGTCCTGGCCTTGACGGCCCAACCGTTCGTCTCCACCAACGCCTTCGAGCAACGCCTGCTCTACCAGCTGGCCAAGCCGACCTATGCCGACATTCTCAAAAAATTCAATCAGTTCACCCTTTATACCTCGGTGTGGCCCTTTTCGGGCATCTACACCCAGCGGCCCATCAAATCTGCCGCCGACCTCAAGGGACTGAAGATGCGGGTCTACGACGGCACCGGCCTGGCCTTCGGAGAGGCCACCGGCATCGCCGCCCGCAAAATGCCCTTCAGCGAGGTCTACCCGGCCATGAAAGCCGGCTTGCTCGACTCCATGTACACCTCGTCGGTCTCGGGGGTAGACGCCAAGGCCTGGGAGGTGCTCAAATACTTCACGCCCATCAACATCGTCGGCCCGGTCAACATGGTCAACGTCAACCTCGAGGCCTGGAACAAGCTGCCCAAGGAGATCCAGGCCAAAGTGCTCGAGATCGCCGTTGACGATGGAAGACGACATGTGGAACCTGGCCGGCTTCATGGACCGCAAGAGCCGCGACACCTTGCAGGAAAACGGCATGGAGATCACCGCGGTCGGCAAATCCTTCCGCAACGAGCTGGACGCCATCGGCGAAAAGCTGCGGGCGGAATGGGCCGCGAAAGCCGGTGAGGAAGCCCAGAAGATCCTCAACGAGTACGCCCGCATTTTGGGCCGCTAATTCAACCGAGGTGCAACCTGGGACAAGTGACGCCCCGACGCAGGGCGGGGCGCCACCTTGCTCCTCGAACTGGTTTCATATGATAGAGCTACCGAGCCGTTGCTGATGATCAATAGGTTCACTTCAATCACAACGCGTTAATCACCAATCACTTAAACAGAGACCCCATGCACACCATTGCCCTAGCGATCGAACGCATTAGCGACTGGGCCGCCAAACTGTCGGCGGTGATCCTCTGTTGCGCTGACGGTATTGATTCTGCTCGAAATCCTTCTCTGGAATCTCTTTGAAAAAACCACCCTCATCGCCGACGAATACTGCGCTTACGGCCTGGCGGCGATCATTTTTTTAGGCGCCGGCTACTGCCTTAAGGAGAAGGGCCACATCCGCATCACGCTGGTGCTGGGATTTCTGCCGCCAAAGTTGGCGCGGGTGATCGCCTTTGCGGCCACGGTGCTCACCACCGTTTTCATGGGCTACCTGTGGTGGTACCTATTTATGATGGTGCGGTCCGCCTATCGCTACGGTTCCACCTCGGGCACCCTGACCAACACCCCGCTCTGGATTCCACAAACGCTGATGCTGGTCGGCGCGGCCTGCTTTCTGTTGCAGTTCGTCGGCACCAGCGTTCAAGCGTTTTCGAGGCCATCGAGACCGGAGAGGAAGTGATTTAATGGACGCCAGCATGGCCGTCATGGCCGTCATTGTCTTCGGAGTGCTCTTTCTGGCCCTGAGCGCCGGCGTTTGGGTCGGATTTTCGCTCTTTATGGTCGGCTTTGTGGGCATGACGTTCTTCAGCTCGCTGCCGGCCGGCAACAACATGGCCTCTTCGGTGTGGGCCACGGTGGAAAAGTGGGAGTACGTGGCCCTGCCGCTGTTTATTCTCATGGGGGAGATTCTCTTTCCGTTCGGGCATCTCCGAAAAGCTTTTTCAAGGCGCTGGTGCCGTGGCTCTACCGGCTGCCCGGCGGTCTGCTGCTGATGAACATTCTTTCATGCACCCTGTTTGCGGCCGTCTCCGGTTCCAGCGCCGCCACCACGGCCACCGTGGGGCGCATCACCCTGGCCGAGTTCGACAAGCTCGGTTACGACCGGCGCCTGGCCATGGGGTCCCTGGCCGGGGCCGGCACGCTCGGCTTTCTGATCCCACCCTCGCTGATCATGATCGTCTACGCTATTCTGGCGGAAGTCTCCATCGGCAAGATGTTTATCGCCGGCATTTTACCGGGCCTGCTGTTGTCGGGGGTCTACTCGGCTCTACATCATCTACCGCGGTCTTCGAAATCCCGAGATCGCCCCGCGCACCCAGGACCATTACACCTGGGGCGATCGCCTGGTGGCCTTGAAAGACCTGGCCCCCACCCTCATTCTGATTCTGATGGTGCTGGGCAGCATCTACGCCGGCGTTGCCACCCCCACCGAGGCGGCCGCCCTGGGCGTACTGGGAGCCACCGTGTTTGCCTTTTTGAACCGGCGCATGAACCCGAAAATCATGTTCGACTGCCTCATGGGGGCCGTCAAAACCAACGCCATGATCATGATGATCGTGGTGGGGGCCGGTTTTCTCTCGCGGGTGATGGGCTTTCTGGGCATCCCGGCGGCCATCACTCACGGCCATCACCGAGATGAACCTCTCGCCCTACACCCTGATGCTGCTGTTGGGCGGGGTCTACGTGGTGCTCGGTTGCCTGCTGGACGGCTTTTCCATCGTGGTGATGACCCTGCCCATCGCCCTGCCCATGGTCACCGCCGCCGGGTTCGACCCCATCTGGTTCGGCATCTACCTGATTCTGATGGTGGAAGTCAGCCAGATCACCCCGCCGGTGGGTTTCAACCTGTTTGTGATTCAAGGCCTTACCGGCGAACCGATTCTAAACATTGCCCGCTACGCGCTGCCCTTTTTTACATTGATGCTGCTGGTGACGGCCATCATCACCTTGTTTCCGGAGATCGTGCTTTATCTGCCGAAAATCATGATCGGCAAATAACGATGATTTTGACTGTGGTTAGGAGAAAGAACCATGCCTTCCATCGATCTGAACTGTGATATGGGTGAAAGTTTTGGAGCTTACCGATTGGGGATGGATGCCGAGGTGATGCGCCATATCACGTCGGCCAACGTGGCCTGCGGCTGGCATGCTGGTGACCCTCAGGTGATGGAGATCACCGTGCGCACTGCCCTGGCGCACGGGGTGGGCGTTGGCGCCCACCCCGGTTACCCCGACCTCTTGGGGTTCGGCCGCCGCTTCATGGAGTGCACGGCCGAGGAGATCCGCGCCTTCGTCATCTATCAAATCGGCGCCCTGCAGGCCTTTTGCCAGAGCCAGAACACCACCTTGCGGCACGTCAAGCCCCACGGCGCGCTCTATCTGGCCGCCGTGGAAAACGAGACCGTGGCCCGCGCAGTGGCCGAGGCGATCGTTTCGGTGAACCCCGACCTGTTCTACGTGGCCCTGGCAGGCGCCAAAGGTGCCACCATGACCCGCATCGGCAGGGAGGTGGGCCTCAAGGTGGTGTACGAGGCCTTTCCGGACCGGGCCTACACGCCAGAGGGCACCCTGCTGTCGCGAAAAAAACCCGGCGCCGTGATCCACGATCCCCAAGAGGTCGCCGCCCGCGCCCTGCGTATGGCCACCGAAAACAAGGTGGTAGCCGTTGACGGCACCGTCATCCCGCTAGCGGTGCAAACCCTTTGCGTGCATGGCGACAATCCCACGGCAGTGGAGCTGGTTGAGCAGATCCGCCACTGCCTCGAGGCCGCCGGCGTGACCGTGGCGCCCATGGGCGACGGTACCTGAACCAGAGTTTAGTGGAACCTCCGATTATGGAAAATGGCCTTTACCGCCAGCCTCGCTTTCGAAACGCCGGTGACCGCGGCCTGCTGGTGGAATATGGCGACCGTATCTCGCCGGCCATCAACCGCCGGGTGCGCGCCACGGCCCTGCTGCTGGATCGGCATCCACTGGCCGGCGTTGTCGAAGTGATTCCCACCTACCGCTCGCTGCTGCTCGTTTACGATCCCGCGATGATCGCTCCCCGTGCGCTCGAAGATGCTATCATCAAGCTCGGCAGCCGGCTCGACACCATCGAGATCCCTCCGCCGCGAGTAGTCGAAATTCCAGTCTGTTACGGCGGCGATTACGGACCCGACATCCACCGCGTGGCCGCCGCCCACAACCTCAACGAAACCGAGGTTGTCCGCATCCACAGCCAGCCCGACTACCTCATCTACATGATCGGCTTCACCCCGGGCTTTCCCTTTCTGGGCGGCTTGCCCGAACCGCTGCACACCCCGCGCCACGAAACGCCCCGCACCCACGTGCCGGCCGGCTCGGTGGGTATCGCCAACGACCAGACCGGCATCTACCCGGTGAGCAGCCCCGGCGGCTGGCAGATCATCGGCCGCACCCCGCTCACCCTCTTTTCCCCCCGGCGCGACAACCCCTTTCTGTTCGAGACCGGCGACTCTATTCGCTTCGTGCCCATCTCGCAAGGGCAGTTCAACCACTATGGTGATCAGGAGCTGTCATCATGAAAGCCTTCAGAGTGATCACCCCCGGCGCCTATTCCACGGTCCAGGACCTGGGACGGTTCGGCTACCAGCGGCTAGGGGTGCCGCTCTCGGGGGCCCTCGACGGTTACGCCTGCCGGGTGGCCAACCTGCTCGTGGGCAATGAACCCGGCGCGGCGGTGCTGGAGCTGACCATCGTGGGGCCGCAACTGAAATTTCTGGCCGAAACCGACATCGCCCTGACCGGCGCGCGCATGGGCATGCAGCTCAACGACACCCCGGTCAACACCTGGCAGCGCATGCGGGTAAGACCGGGCGACCGGTTGACGATCCAACAGGTCACCCAGGGCTGCCGGGCTTACCTGGCACTGACCGGCGGCGTTGACGTACCCCTGGTCATGGGCAGTCGCTCCACCTACGTGGGCGGCGGTCTGGGTGGATACGAGGGCCGACCCTTAAAGGCCGGCGATGTGATTGACAGCGGCGGCGCCACCCTGGCTGGGGCGCCCCTGGCGTTTCCCGCCAAATGGATCCCGACTTACACAGACCCGGTGCGGCTGCGGGTGGTGCCGGGTCCCCAGGATGATTTTTTCGATGCCGGTCTGGATACCCTACTCTGCGGTGAATACATGATCACCGCCAAGGCCGACCGCATGGGCTACCGCCTGCAGGGTCCGCCCGTCGCGCCTAAGCCGAAGATGCCCAAATCGATCATTTCCGAACCGAGCATGCCCGGCGGCATTCAGATTCCGGCCGACCAGCAACCCATCGTACTCTTCGTCGAGCAAACCGTGGGCGGATACACCAAGATCGCCACGGTCATCTCCAGCGACCTGCCTGCTCTGGCCCAGGCCGTTCCGGGAGACACGATCCGCTTTGAAACCGTCACACTCGGCGAGGCCCACGCCCGCTACCGCAGCTTTCACAACACCTTGCAGGCGATCGCCGCCTGGACAAAACAACACCGATAAAATATCGTCATTACGAGCGAATGAAATGAGCGCCGTGATCTCTCCGATGACTATAGGTGGACAAAATATCAGGTTATAGATGCCTTTGAATAGGCCATACCGAACCTGCAGATTCCAGAAAGGTTTACTTTTTGGCCTAGTGCGATATTTTGTAGCCGCTGCTAAGAGAAAGAGAATCCCATGAGCATTGAAATCTGGATCGCGTTTACCCTGGCCGCCATGGTGGTGCTGATCGTGCCGGGACCGACCATCATCCTCGTGATCAGCCAGGCCATCGCGCATGGTCGCCGGGCGGTGGTGCCGCTGACGGCCGGCGTGACCCTGGGCGACTTCACGGCCATGACCGTCTCGCTGCTGGGCCTGGGGGCGATCCTGGCTTCTTCGGCGGCGCTATTTTCCATGCTGAAATGGATCGGGGCCGCTTATCTCATCTATATGGGCATCAAACTCTGGCGCTCGTCCCCGGAAAGTCATGCGCTGTCGCTTAGCGCCTCAAAGGCCTCCGGGGTATCGCTGTGCAAAAGCGCCTTTATCGTCACCGCCCTGAACCCCAAAAGCATCGCTTTTTTCGTGGCTTTCCTGCCCCAGTTTATCAACCCCCAAACGAAAGCCTTGCCACAATTCGTCGTGATGGGGGCCACTTTTCTTTTCCTGGCGGCGCTCAACGCCGCACTCTATGGCTTTTTTGCCGGACAGCTGCGCGAGACGATGCAACGCACAGGCGTGCATCGCTTTTTCAACCGCTGCGGCGGCAGCGCCCTGATCGGGGCGGGGGTCATTACCGCCACGCTGCAGCGCTCGTCATAGGCCCAGGCCGCTAAGCGCCGAACCCACAGACACGCCATCACCTCCGCCGGCGGTTGAACATCACCATGCCGGTCAATATCAGCAGCATGCCCACCATGTGAAAGCGCTCCAGGCTCTCGCCCAGCCACGCGATTGCCATCAGCGAGGCAAACACGGGAATCAGGTTGATAAACAGCCCCGTGCGGTTGGCGCCGATCAACTCCACGCCGCGGTTCCAGCAAAAATAGGCCACGATCGATGGAAACAGGGCCACGTAGAGAATGCTCGCCAGAGTCTCCCAGGCGGGCGTAAAGGTATGCCCCTGACCGATCTCCACCATATACAACGGCAGCAGCCCCAGCGCGCCGATGCCGAAAGTGTAGACCAGAAAGCTGACCGGGTGCATGACGGGCCGCTTGCGCAACAGGGCCGAGTAGAGCGCATAGACCACCACCGCGATGCTCATGAGGATATCGCCCCTCACAAGAGCCATCTGCGTCAGCAGGTGCCACTGACCTTGCAGCACCACCGTACCGGCGCCGACCACGCATAGCATCACCCCCGCCATCTGCAACAATGTGACCCGCTCGTTGAAAAATAGCAGGGTAATCAGGATGATAATGGCCGGCATGGTGGTTTGAATCAGGGCGCCGTTGATGGCGGTGGTAGTGTGCATCGCCGTGTAAAGCAGGGTGTTGAAACAGGAGATCCCCAGAAAAGAGAGCACCAACAATATCTTCCAGTGCCGCACCGCCGCCGGCCAGTCGCGCCGGGTCTGGCGCCAGGCAAAGGGCAGCAGCACCAAAAAGGCCACTGCCCAGCGCCAAAAGGCTAGCGCCACCGGCGGCATAATATCGACCACCCCTCGCGCCAGCACGATATTGCCGGCCCAGCACAGCGGCGCTACCGGCAACAGTAAAATAGCCTGCGCGGTGGCCGAGCGTTCCTTGTTACACCCATCGCTATTATCGATCATGGCAAAACGTGTTCTTAAAAGTTTTCTGACTGACGCATCCACGGGGCGGCTTGCCTCGAAACCAAAATTTAGCGTAGACTATAGGTACGGCTTCCGAAAATCACAACCGTTGGCAATGAGAATCTATTTGAAATTCGTTCGTCATCTTGTGACCATCGGACCGTTTACAGGAAAATCCGTATGAATTTGATCTGCAGCAAAGGAGACAGCTTGCCATGAAAAGCACCATCCGTGACGCCCTGGCCATCGGGGCCGAACCCGCGGCCATCCTGTTCAGTGACCAGCGCCCCGATGGCGCCAAACAGTTCAAGCACGGACGCTGGGGCTGTGTGATGTTCATGCTGGCGGCGGCTGTAAAAGGCGAAACCGCGGTGTTTGACCGCGACACCTTCGGTTGTCAGGGGGGCGGGGTCGGGTTAGGATTCGGTAACCGCTACAAGGAGTTTGCCGGCGGCGAGCCCGGGTTCTGCCACTTTCTGTCGGTGGGCAATGAACAGTGGGAGACGGGCCGGCAGGTGGGCGAAAAGGTCGAGCCGTTCATGCGCAAGGAGGCCTTCGACGATTTCATGCACGGCGAGCGCTACGTGAAATCCCCCGAGCTGGTGCAGGCTTTCATCAACCAGTTGCCCATCGTCGATATTCCCCACAGCCACGTCATCTTCAAGCCCCTGAGCGCCGTGAACGACGAAAGCGAAAAACCCGAGGTGGTCGTTTTTCTGGCCGACATGGACCAGATCGCCGCCCTGACGATCCTGGCCAACTTTCACCGCCGCAGCAACGACAACGTGATCTTTCCCTACGCCGCCGGATGCCAGTCGATCGGCATCTACACCTTCGCCGAGGCCCGTTCACGTACCCCCCGGGCCGTGCTCGGCCTCAACGACATCTCCGCCCGGCTCTCCCTCAAACGCCTGCTTAAAAAAGATGTCATGAGTTTTTCGATGCCTTACCGCCTCTATCAGGAGATGGAGGCCAACCTGCCCGACTCTTTCGTCTATCGCAACACCTGGCAACAGTTGCGAAAATTGACCTGAAACGGCGCCATGGACATTACACCCGGGGAGATGTTCGTGGAAAAGCGGCCAAAAACCCCGGGTCGCGGGAGCTGCGCGAGACCATTAAAAAAGCGGAAAAGCCCATGTAGCCGGTCCGTAAATGAAGCGACCGCCATTTCATCTCGTAATATTCACATACCAAAAGGGCAAAGCTTCAAAGGGGGGTGGAATTCTATCCACCCCTCTTTTGGTTCAGACGCATCAGGGGGTTAGTCGCCTTAAATGTAGAGGCAAAAAAACCGCCCTGATTGAACCACGCTCGGAAAGGCGTCACACCCCATAGGGTCACCGAAAGGAGGTTATGGACTAACGCCGTCGAGACCATAGGGCACGGGCTAATAGAGGGTTTGATGAACCATGGCTGAACAAGGTTTTCCAATCACTATGCGTTTTTCCTCAATTATCTTGGAAACAGCAAGGTGAAAATCAGGCGCGCCCCAAAGCCCTCTGGCCGGTTGTCGGGACTGTCGGCCCAGTAGCGCACGCCGCCACCCCAACTGAACATCTGGCCACCCAATCTGGAGACCTTGGTGACTAAAAAGTTGACGGGTACCGACCACTCTTCGGCCTCCCAATCGTAAGTGGTCTCGGTCTGCAGAATAAAGGACAGGGCTGATTTGGTGGTGTAGTTAAAAAAAGGCTGCAGAAAGGTGGCGTTGACGTCAGTTCGCTGATCCTCACCGGCGTAGGACCAGATGTGGTTGAACAAGGCACCGTAAGTCCAGGGACCCTGCTGTCGCAGCGCCACCGCCGTGGGGCCGGCGCCCCACTTGTCCGTTGTCAGCAAGTCGTCGGAACCGGTCGGAAACAAAAATACCGGGCCGAGACCCCAGATCCAGCCGCTGTCGGTGGGCGCCTTTGGCGAGAAGAAGAAGCTTTGCACGATGTCGCCGATGCCGTCTTGGCTGCCAGCGCCGGGGACGATATCGTCCTGGGATATCATCGGCAGGATGGTACGCGAAATCAGGTTCCAATTATCGCTGATGGATAGCGGAACCACCGGCTGGATGTTGAGCGTCCAGCGCTCGCCTTCGTCCAGGGGGCCGATGTCGGCGTCGTAATTGAGCTGGAATGGCACACTGATCAACGCCGCCACCGGGTTGGCCAGCTGTTTGGCCAGCGCTTCGGCGCTCTGCTCCTGGTTCATCTGCTCGACACTCTTGGCATCTGAGGCCATGCCCGCGATCAGGACCACCATCATTGACATCACGGCTATCGTTTTTGTCATTACTACTCCTTAATTTTTATAGAATAAAGTATTCGCGCGAACCGGGGTCAACCGCCACCGCGGCCGCTATGCCGTGCACATAGGCCTGCAACCTCTCTCTGCGCGACGGCGACCGACGATCTATGTGACTCTTGCAAGAAAACGTCGTTAGCAAAAGGATGCCCCGCCGCATGCGGATGCGAGGTTGAAAAGAATCCGGGCACGGCATGCAAACCGCCCGACAATTGTCCACACGCAACGCGTGTGGTATTGCAATATAAAGCATCGGGGGAGGAAATGCACGCTTGCGATTATGCTGGCGGGCAACACGTGTTCACAACAATCTTTACGAGGGCTGAGCATGCTATCTCGCTTGCTCGACACCGACCAGATCGACTGCTACGACCCGCATGGCCGGCGGTTGCCGTGCGAAGGCAGTGGGCAAGATGCCGCCTATTCGAAAACCCGGCTCGCATTGGCTGACGATCGCTTCCAGGTGATGGGCGCGGTTGTCCGCGACGGTTTTAGCGGGGCGATCTGGAGCAAAGACGCCAACCCGGCCGAGTTTCCTTTAAGCTGGGAAGAGGCTTGGCGGTTCGTGGCCGCTATGCGGGCAAAACAGGCTCACGGCTACAATGGCTGGCAGCTACCCTCCCGCGACCTGCTCTTTTCACTCATCAGCCACCAGCACATCAACCCGGCCCTAATCGCCAATCACCCCTTCGAGAATGTGTTTACGGGATACTACTGGAACGGCGACACCTGCCGCCGCCTACCCGATCAGGCCTGGTATGTGCACCTGGGCGGTGGGCGCGTACACCGCGGCATGAAGCATGGGTCCTATATGGTGTGGCCGGTATCTTTAGAATCGGATACGACGGCCCAGCCCCCGGAACCGCCCGAGCAATACTTTTCACTGCGCGACAGTACCGTGCACGACGCCCGCACCGGCTTGATCTGGAGTCGCGATGCCGACCCTGCCGGCAATCATCACACCTGGCAGGAGGCCTTGACATTGGTTCATACGCTTAATGAACGGAAATGGGGTGGGTTTGCCGACTGGCGTCTGCCCAACATCCGTGAGCTGGAGAGTCTGATCGATCTCCGCGCTCACTCGCCAGCCCTAACCACGAGGCACCCCTTCAGACATGTGCGAGAAGCCTACTGGTCATCGACCACCAGTGTCTATGAACCCCGCTACGCCTGGACCCTCTACAGCCGGGACGGTATGGTGGGCGTGGGGTTCAAGCCGCGCGACGGGTTTCACACCTGGCCGGTAAGAAACGGGTAAGCCCGGCCCAAGCGTACCCCGTAGGGTATCGACCTTCGGGTTGAAAAATACTGTCTTCACCCTATGTACGCAGCCTACGGCGTCGGATAAAATAGATGTCAAACCATGTGTAAAGGAGGTGTGAACCGATGAAATTACGTGACTTCTTCCTACCCAAGATTGCCCGATCCGACCCCGAGGTGCGCAAACAAGCGGTCCTTCAGGAAGAAAACGCCGAGCTGCTCAAAAAGGTGAGCGAGAAGGACGACGATCCCGAGGTGCGCAAATTGGCGCGGCAGCGGATGGAAAAGGTTTCCGCTTAGCCCGGACAACCGTTGGTGATGATTTCCCCCTTCGATTTCCAATTGGAGGAAATGCTCTCCGATAAGGGGGAGATCTCACGACACGACACGAATGGTTTGACCATACCAACACCGCCGGTTGAAACGCGATCTTTCTTGCAACAAACCGGCGGGAGGCGATTGGTGTGCGCTTCTTGGGACTACCGCATCGACGCTGCTTTCCATTTCCATCGGCCGGCCCCACCGGATCGTGTGGCTATGAAGATTTCCCTTCAAATCAAATCTAACATCAAGATCATCGATTAACCCTCGCATGGATCACCGGCCAGTGACGTTTTGGTTTATGTTAGTCCGACCCACCGTTTTCCGAAATCCAGCGACGGGCCTGACCGATGTTATCGATATCAAAATATCTCACTTGGGCCTTCGTGAAGGGTTTTAGGAATAGGGTCACCCCTTTTTCCCAGCGCGCCTCACCGACCACCGCCAGGCGCTCGATGTCGTTAAAATGTCTGGTGGCGAACTTGGTATCCTCCCAGAGGGCGCCCATGGTCCAGCCCTGAAAATCATCCAGCTCAACCATCAGGCGGATTTTTGAACCGTCTTGCATCAAGCTTTCGAGCTGAGGCACGAACTCCTCGTAGTCCTTTTTGCGAAGCTTCTCCTTGATGGTCAGCGTCACGATTTTGCCGACTGGTGTCTCTTCGACCTGTATTTCGTGAAACCCCATTGTCATGATATGTCGTTCTCCTCTGATGTTGTCTGTGTAAGGGCCTGGTTCGGCCGGGCAGTTGTGTGATTTTCATGCAAAATGTATTGTTGCGCAGTCATCGGCCGAACACCATCACAGCGGCAGCGATTTCTGCAATCCCATCAGCACGCTTCTGAGTTTAGGGTGCTCGACGAAAATGCGGTGTTTGAGCATCGCCAGCACTGTCTTCAGGTCCTGCCATTCCTCGCCGAGGGCGTCCGGATTCATCACCACATCCTTAAGCTGCTGCAAACTGATTTTGACGTATTCCGGCGCCGATTTCTGGTTGGCCTCGTCGATCAGAGCATTGATCAGATATAAAAACTGGCCAGTGGCCAGCCAGGTTCCCTCGCATCGCGGGCAGATACCCACTTCGGTTTTGGATTGCTGGTCCTTGACCGTAGTTAAGTGACGGTCCCCGCAGGTGGGGCAAGAATGAGGGCTGCTGTGCGCCTCAAGCTGGGCTGCATCCAGCCAGCGGTCGACATCCAGCCAGCTCATCTCGGGCAGCACCTCGTCCTTGACCTCATCAAGATCACCGCGTTCAAACCACAAACCATAGCAGTCAGGACATTCGTTGATGGTGATATCTTCAATGGCCTTCTGTTGCATCGACATTTCGCATTGCGGACATTGCATGGCAGCTTCCTTTGTTCCTTTGATTGAGGCGGGCAAGGCACGCTTCCCGCGCTCCAATACGTTCAGCTGTTGAGGTTCGATTTCACCGTCTACTGCGGGCTTCGAATCACCAGCAGCGGTTGTTCGATACGGTTTAAAACTCCGGAGGCGGTGCTACCGAAAAAGACCCGCTTGAGGCCGGTGTGACCGTGGCTGGCGATCACCACAAGATCCACGGCTTTTTCATCGGCGGTCTGCACAATCGCTTGCACTGTAAGCCCCATGACGACCTCAATGTCGGTCGCAATGTTTTTCTCTTCAAACTGCCCCTGCACCCCTTTAATATAGCGCTCCGTTTGATGGTGTTGATCGTCAATCTGTTTCTGATTGAACGTCATGGCGGCCGTATTACGGCCGCTGATCGACAGCGGGCTGATCACTGAGAGTAGAATCAGACTGGCGTCGTACTGGCTGGCCAACGATTCGACGTGCGGCAGGGCGATTTCGGCCGTATTCGATCCGTCCAGAGGAACGAGTATTTTTCCGTACATGAGGCCCTCCTATCTGCCAGGTTTGAGTTTGAGGTTGATCAATGATCACGGTATCTAATTAGAAAACCTACCAAGCACGGGGGCAATATCAATGGGGGGTGCTGTGTATTCGGTACCGGAGTTGGCTGTATAGAATCTGAATCACGGGCCACTGAGGTGATAGTCGGCAGGTGAGTACGGGACACCGGTTGAAAAACTGAGGGATACGCGCGAACAAACAGGGGCTACTGCCGCGCCGCACCCAGGGCCGCTGCAATCCAGTCCGCGGTTTCGGGGAAAAAATGGGCCAGCCCCTCCAATACCCCGGCGGTGTAGTTGCCGTTCAATCCCATAAAACCGCCCTTGGCCATGTAAAGTTGTCCTTCGAGGCCCTGCCGGGCCAAATGTTCCCAGGCCGTCTGCCGAACATCCTCGGCGGCGTTGGCAACCAGAATCGCCTGCAGCCCGCTGGTGAGTGCGTCAAGGTCGTTCCCGCTGTCTCCGGCAAAAACGGTGTGCGCTTCTCCCGTGGCTTCTTGATCCATTAAGTAACGGATCGCCCGCAGCTTGTTAGCGCGGCGGGGCAGAATGTCCAGCAGGCCACGCTGCGCCGCCTCGTCGCGACTCCAGATAATGTGACTGGCGACACCCTGCTCTTCAAGGCGCGTGAGGATCCTTTTTTTCAGCGCCTGAGTGTCAATGCGGGTCTCCGTGTAGTAACTCACTTTGTAGCGGTTCTGCTTTTCCGGCGGCTGCGGCCGAAAGCCGGCAGCGTCGATATCGGCCAGCCAAGCGGTAATGTCGTCGTGCTTATGGTCACCCCAGTCCTGGCCGATGATTTGCTGCCAGGTGTCGTCCAGTTGCCAGCGACCCGCTTCAATCCGGTAGAGGGTGGTGCCCACGTCACCGATCACAAAATGGGGCTCCGGCAGTGCATACTCGCCTATGGCCTCTTCAACGAGCTTCTTGTCGCGACCACTGACATAGGCCAGGCGCAATGGGGGGCGGGCCCTCAATTGCCCCAAAGCCATTCTGACCCCCGACGATTCCGGCTGGGCGCCGTTGGGAATCAGGGTGCGGTCCAGGTCACTGCACAGCAGTATCGTCTTCATGGATCGTAAATACCTTTCTGCCTTTCAGCGCATGGTGCCCCATCAAAGCCGCCGATGCGCTCCAGCATTGGTGGCGGTTTCCGCCGGCTGTGAAATCGGCGCCATGAACGAATTCGGGAAACCCCCAGGGCTTGCCGTCCATGGGCATGGCGTTGGCGCGATGGATGCCCTCCAGGTAGTCGCGGGCCAACTCGCTCCGGCCGCGGCGCACCAGGTCGGCCACATAGAAGCCGGTCACCATGGGCCACAAGCCGCCATTATGAAATTCATGGGGGTGGTTTTTAAACCGGTATGAAAACGTCATCTGTAGCTCCTCCCAGTCCTTATCCACCGGTTTGATCACCGGATAAAAGGCCGGCAGCAGTTTGATCTCATCCGGCACAACATTCTGTTCGATGTAGTCATCCACGGCCTCTCGACGTTCCGGCGTGGCCACCCCGAGCAGCGAAGCCAGCACATTGGCAAATCCGTCGAATCGATACCCATACCCATGGGGTGAGAAAAAGGGCATCCAGTATTGGCGCGCACATCGGTCGGCCGCCTTGCGCCCTTTTTCAAAGAGGATCTCGTGGTAGACATCGTCGGGAATTTTTTCGGTCGATCCAAACCAGTAATTGGCCTGAATGCGGTGGGTCAGCAAACTGATTCGGGTGCGCAGGTCGTGATCGTCGACCCCGGTCACCTCCTTGCCCAAATGATGAAGCGTCCTTAAGGCTTGCAGGTAGAGCAGTTGGTCGTAGAGCACGTAACCGTTGTGAAGATACTCGTCAGCCCAGTCACCCGTGGCCGGCACATACAACAGACCGCGATTGTTGAATTCCCAGGCGCCCAGCAAAAAGATCACCTTCTCGATCGACGCCATCATGTGCTCGATGAAATCATCGTCACCGGTGGCCTGCCAGTACTCGCCGCACCCGATCACGAACCACAGGTCCGCATCCACCCGCCCGGTCATGCCGCCGTAGCTGACGCGCCCGCTGAGGACGTCCACGTTGCTGGGAATCTCGCCGTGGGGGCCCTGGTGGTCGGCCAGGGTTTGCAGGGTGCGGCGTAGCGCGGCAGGCATATCGTCGTCGCCGGTCATCAGCCCCGCCAGTCCGATAATGATACCATCGCGCCCCCAGATACGCCGGTAATTGTCGCTGTTGGTGGGACTGGCCAGAAATCCATGCGCACTGATGCATTTTTTCATCAGTGCGCCGGCCTGAGTGACTGCCTCACGGTGGTCAAACGATTTTTGAGCCATTATGAAACTCTCCTGGGCCAACCGATCCTTGTTGCCGGAGGGCTTTTTTGATCTTTTCCGCCTTGTTGCCGACGATAACCGTGTCACCAATCACCGTGGTGGGAAAGGAAATGCGCTGGTTGTATTGTTTGACCTCCGCCAGCACGGCTTTACGCGAGTCGCTCTCAAGTTGGTCCACGTCAACCATCTCAACCTCGATATCGTACTGGTCGAGCAGTTTTTTAACCGCCTTGCAGTGGCTGCAGGTACTCAAGGCGAACAGTCTAGCCTTTGGCGGTATCATGTTCGACATTTTCAATCTTTCCAGTCAGGGGGAATTGACCAACGGCACATGTTTTCACCTCACACCTCAGGGGCCATCGTCTTAATCATAAGCGATCCATCCACAAACCTCCATGGGTTATAGACCCCATATTTTCGATGCGGCAATCGTTGTTTCAACCAAATCAAGTACGCCGTCAGCGCGTAACTTCACGACGCGGGCATCGGCCGCATGCGCCCGGCAGCTACCCATCGGTCAATAAGATTTTGCCCAAAATAGGGTCCTTTCGCGGCTATTATGCATAAATCACCCCCTTTTGAATGGGTACCGTGGTGGTAACTTAAAAGATGTTAAGAGTTGCATTGATGTTCGACCAAAAATGAAAGGATGTGACCATGGACGAAAAAGAACGCTATCGAGCTGAAATTTACGCCAAGCTGATTAAATTCGGCGAGTCGCTGCACGACCTGACCACCAAAAAAGAGTTGCGCGATGAGCGCCGCCCGGAGATTGAGATCGACAATCTGCTCAGCAAACACGAACAGGCCAAAGCGAAGTTGGAAGATCTTGGAAGTACCGATACCGATACCTGGCAACAGCAAAAATCCGAAATGGACCTACTCATCAACGACATCGATAAGGAGTTGAGAGAAGCCTTGGCGTATTTTAAATAGCGATGTAGTTTTTAATCGGCGCCGCCTCATTGGACCCACCCGGCGCATTCGCGCCACACGATAGGTAAGAGCCCGCAGGAACAACTCAATGGACGCCCGATACACCCTGGCGACCACGCGCTTGATCTGGATTTTCAGACTGCTACCGGCGCTTATCCTGATGAGTGTTCATATGGCCGGGGCCACCCAGACTGCCGACGCCGTCGACAATTTCCCCAGCATGTTTTCGCTCTACCTGGAAAATGACCTCTTCAGCGGATCCGACCGCTACTACACCAACGGCATCAAATTGAGCTGGATATCGCCCGATCTGGCCCATTTCAGTGATCATGCCAGCGTGCCCAACTGGCTGGGCCGCTTGGCCGAACGCGCCCCATTTTTCAGCAATGAAGACAATCGCCGTAACGTGACCTTCAGCATCGGGCAGAACATCTATACACCCGAGGATACGGAAACGCAGGAACTTATCGAAGATGATCGGCCTTACGCCGGCATCACCTATCTGGGGTGGGGATTGCACAACAAAAGCCCGGCCACCTTCGAGTCGCTGAGCTTTATTCTGGGTATGGTGGGGCCCTCCTCCTTTGCTGATCAGACCCAAAAAGGCATCCATGACATTATCGGCAGTAAACAACCCCAGGGCTGGGATAATCAGCTCAAAGACGAACCGGTGGTCAATATCGCCTTTGAGCGACGGTGGCGGTACCGACGCTCACTGGGCGAACTGATCGATATTGACCTGATTCCATTTGCCGGTTTGGCGGCGGGGACCGTTATAACCGGCGCGGACGCAGGGGTTGAACTGCGCTTCGGGCGCCACATCCCCGACGATTACGGCCTCTGCTTGATTCGCAGCGGCTGCAACCACGATGTCATGCGGTCGAGACGCAGCGCCTTTCAAGAACAGATTGGCTTTTATTTTTTGCTGGCCGCCAACGGCCAGGCCATCTTGCGCAACATCTTCCTCGACGGCAACACCTTTCGAGACAGCCATAGCGTGGACAAGAAGAACTTCGTGGCCGAAGCGGGGGGTGGGTTCGGCATCTGCTATGGCCGCTTCATGTTTGGATTTACCTATATGAGTCGCACCAAAGAGTTCGAGGGGCAAGAAAAGAGCCAGGAATACGGATCGGTCACCCTATCCGTGATTTACTAGAAACGATACCGAAATCATCGTTGTTGCTTAAAATTCCCGCGGAAACAGGTGGAAAGCAACGCATTAGGCCACTTCGGCAATGGAAACACCGCTCACCAAACAGTTCACCGATCTTATTCGTCGGCTGCCGGGCTGGGTGCTGCCCCTGATCATCATCCTGCTCTTTGGGCGCTTTATTTTACTGCTGGTTTTTCATTTTCTATCCTGATCGTACCTGGCAAAAACAGTGTCGCAGTTAGATCGAAATAAGGGTTTTTACCTATTTCAAAGCAGCGCAAGCGATTGTAATATGAATAGATTCGGACGCTCGTTCACGAACGATGGTACCATACGGTCATCATTCGATTGCGATCGATATCCTTCTGCTGAAAAACGCTATCTTTAAAACCGAAGGCAAAACGAAAGCGGTTCGCTCAAATTATCAATCATCTAAAGGAGGACAACATGTTTTGTTATCAATGCGAACAGACGGCCAAGGGAACCGGATGCACGGTCCAGGGGGTATGCGGCAAAAACCCGGAGGTTGCCGCGCTGCAGGATCTGCTGCTCTACACGTTGATGGGACTGTCACAAGTGGCCGTGACCGCCCGCAAGCACGGCATCTCCGATGGCGATGTCAACGTTCTTACCGTCAAGGCCGCCTTTTCAACCCTGACCAATGTAGATTTCGACCCGGATCGTTTCGTGAAGCTGATCCAGCAGGCGGCCGACAAGCGCGATCAGCTCAAAGCCAAGCTGAAATCGGCCGGCGGCGAGGTCGAAGACCTGAGGGCGGCTGCCAATTTCAGACCCGAACAAGACCTGGAAGGGTTGCTTGAGCAGGCCCAGGCGGTGGGATTGAAATCCTATCCAGCGGATAACCCGGACATCTTGTCGCTCAAGCACACGGTGCTTTTCGGCATCAAGGGGGTGTCGGCCTATGCCGATCACGCCCACATTTTGGGGCAGGAAGAAGAGAGCGTATACGCTTTTGTCCATGAGGGCCTGGCGGCCATCCAGAGTGATGCGCTCGACTTGCAACAGTGGGTTGACATGGCCATGCGCTGCGGCGGCGCGGCGGTCAAGGCTATGGAACTTTTGGACAAGGGCAACACTGATACCTACGGACATCCGGTGCCTACAACGGTTCCCCTGGGCTATCAAAAGGGCAAAGCCATCCTGGTTTCGGGCCATGACCTTCAGGATCTGGAGGCGCTGCTCAAACAGACTGAAGTCACGGGCATTCGCATCTACACCCACGGCGAAATGCTGCCCACCCACGGCTATCCCCGCCTCAAACAATATGATCACTTTTACGGCCACTACGGCACCGCCTGGCAAAACCAGATCAAGGAGTTTCCCAAGTTTCCCGGCGCGATCCTGATGACCACCAACTGTATTCAGCGTCCCAAGAACGAATACAAGGATCACATCTTCACCAGCGGTATGGTGGGTTGGCCCGGCGTTACTCACATCGCCGATCAGAACTTTAAGCCGGTCATCGAGGCCGCTCTGGCGCTGCCGGGTTTCCAGGAGGATATGGAAAAGGGCGAGGTGACCGTGGGATACGCCCGCAACGCCGTGCTCGGCGTGGCCGACAAAGTCGTCGATGCCGTCAAACAAAACGCCATCCGCCATTTTTTTCTTGTGGCCGGCTGCGACGGCGCCAAACCGGGCCGTAACTACTACACCGAGTTCGTGGAAAAAGTACCTTCGGACTGTATCGTGCTGACCCTGGCCTGCGGCAAATTTCGTTTCTACGATATGGATCTGGGCAGCATCAACGGCATCCCGCGACTGCTCGATGCCGGTCAGTGCAACGATGCCTACTCGGCGGTCCAGATTGCCAGCGCCCTTTCCGTGGCCTTTGGCGTCAGCGTCAATGAACTGCCGCTTTCGATGATCATATCGTGGTATGAACAAAAGGCGGTGTGTGTGCTGCTGGCACTGCTTCATCTGGGCATTAAGGGCATCCGTTTGGGGCCGACCCTGCCCGCCTTTCTCACACCCAATGTGCTCGACACCCTGGTTAAAAACTTCGATATCATGCCGATCACCACCGCCGAAGAAGATCTCAAGGCCATTTTGGGATAGCCCCTTCCGCCAAACTCTCTTAGTTTTACAAGCGGCTCCCGTTGACCGGGAGCCGCTTTTTCATACTGCATCTGCATCGGCAATCACCTCTGAAGGGCTCACAAGGCTGCTTTACCTGCCTTTCGACGGCAAAATAGTGTCTCGCCCCTATTTTTTCTAACCAGGGCAAGAAATAGGATTTGTAATCAGAGCAATAACGACCCCCTGCTGTCGGTATGCATACCACCGCCACCGGCGGCCATGGCGATCTGGATATGAACCAAAGCAACGAGGAGGCGAGATGACAAAAGGCAATCATACACTTCGATTCATCGCCCTGGCGGCACTGCTGCTGATGGGCGCGGTCTGGTCGCTGGCCTCGGCTCAGCAAGAGCAGAGCGTTGGTGGCTACCCCAACGCTGATCTACTGGCCACCCCCCAATGGTTAAAGCAGCAGGCCGACGACGATGATCTGGTGATTGTGGATGTGCGTACCGACGAGCACTTCGATGGCCGCGTCATACCAGGCGCCGTTCGCATGCCCTGGGCGGCCTTTCGCTACAACAACACCGCCGCTAACGAGGGC
Organism: uncultured delta proteobacterium; assembly: GCA_963783425.1. Lineage (GTDB taxonomy): Bacteria > Desulfobacterota > Desulfobacteria > Desulfobacterales > QNYZ01 > CAWANO01. The sequence continues at coordinate 706,902 of CAWANO010000010.1, read as the reverse complement.
AGCCTGTTTGTCGGGGTGGCGCGGGCCCAGGAGATTCTCGGCCAGCACGGCATCGGCCGTACGCACACCATCGTCCTATACGACTCGGTGGCCCGGGACGGTGGCGCCACGGCGTCATATCTATTCTGGGTGCTCGACATTCTGGGGCATGAAAACAAACGCGTGCTGGAGGGGGGCATCGACGCCTGGGCTTCGGCCGGCTACGAGCTGGACTCGAAACCGCGACAATTGTCGCCGATCCTCTACCAGGCGCCCATGGCTGAGATCCGCGGCCGCGAGATCATCGATGGCGACGATGTCTACCGCAACCTGGGTGATCCTCACTATCAAATCATCGATGTGCGCTCGCCGGCCGAATACAAGGGTGAGAAAGGTACCCGCGACCTGCAAGGCAACGGGTTGAAACTGGGCCACATCCCAACGGCGGTCAATATCAACTATACCGAAAACTGGCGGGATAGCGAGACCAAACACATCAAGCCTTACGGCGCCCTGCAGGAACTCTATCGCGGGCTCGACACCAGCAAGGACATCATCGTCTATTGCAATTCGGGTCGGCGCAGCTCGTTCAGCTATTTTGTACTGCGCTTGATGGGTATCGACAATGTCACCACCTACGAACCTTCCTGGAAGCAGTGGGGCAATCCAGCCAATTTCTACCCGGTCGAAACCACCGAAAATCAGTTGGTCGGAGATACCCTGCCCGGTACCGGATCGGCCCGAACCGCCACAACATCCACCACCCGCAGCCAGTCGTCCGGACAGACTGACACGTCCGACGGCGGCGCTCCCAAGGGTGGCTACGTTTCCTGCGGAGGTTAACCCATGGATCGAAAACAAACACAAAAACCAGGATACTGGAAATGGTTGCCGGCCGCGTTCGCATTGGCCGGCGTCATCGTATTCATATTCGCCACTTACGGACCACCGGCCTCATCCAGTGGTTTCGTCAGCACCCTCAAGGGTCTCTGGTCCACCACCGTGCCCGAATATCCCCAGTCCAAAGCCCATTACCGCATGATCCCCGGCCCCGGCTCCTGGCTCTTTGCCTTTGTTCTGGGCATGGCCATGGGCGGATTTATCGGCGGTCGTAGCTTCAAAAAACCGATGGCGGACGTACCGGAGGTGTGGCGCGCCCGCTTCGGCGACACGGCGACTAAGCGATATTTGGCCACTTTTTTGGGCGGCTTTCTAATTTTGTTCGCCTCGCGTCTGGCCGGCGGCTGCACCCTGGGGCTGTTTATTTCCGGATCAACGCAACTGGCCTTTAGCGGGCTCTACTTCGGTATCCTGATCTTCGGGTTTGCCATGCTCACCGCGCGGCTGGTTTACGGCCCTGTCGTAAAGGAGGAAAAATCATGACGCAAATACTACTGGGACTATTTTCCGGGATCGCCTTCGGGTTTGTCATCCAGCGCGTGGGCGCCACCGATCCCCACCGCATGACCCGTGCCCATCTGATGCTCGACGGCGACATCCCGCGCTTTATGCTGGCGGCGGTGGCGCTGTCGGCCGTGGGGCTTTTCGGCCTGCAGGCAGTGGGTGTGGGTCGAACCATGGTGCTGCCCACCAGCCTTGTGGCTACGGGGTTGGCGGCGGTCATCTTCGGCATCGGCTGGGGCTTGAGCGGCTATTGCCCGGGCACCACCTGGGCGGCGGTGGGCGAAGGTCGCCTCGATGCCGTCTTCGCGCTTTTAGGCGGGCTGGTAGGGGCAGGACTGTTTGCCCATTTACACGAATGGTTGATTCCCCTGCTCTATGACCCCACCAACCTCGGACAGATCACCGTCACCGATGCCGTCGGTAACCGTGCTCTGGCAGTAACGGTGTTGGTGATAGTCCTGGCTACGGTCATTTACGCCATCGGCAAGTTGTGGAAAAATGATACCGTCAGCGATTAAGTGGGGCACGATCGTCCTGTGCCTGCTGCTGGCCGCCTGCCAAACAGAGCAGGCTGAGACGGAGAGTCAGAATCCGGCAGTGCCCAGGGGCTATGTGCAGCGGCTGGAGATCGAGGTGAGCGACCGAATCCTCTCCTTCGGTCCGTTTGTGGGGTACTACTTCAAGCCCGTCGCCACCGGTGATTTCAGCCGCCTGCATTTCCTCTGCTTCAACGAGCGCGCTTTTTATACCCGCGACCTGCCGGCCAACGCGCGGCTTTTTAAAGGCGAGGCCAGATGGCAGCGCCTGGCCGATGTCGGGCGCCCCGTGCCTGCGCGCAAAGGGCGTATCGTACCGCTCTATTTCGATCAGGCGCCCGAGGCCTGGGTGCAGTCCCGCCCGGAACCGCGTGAGGCCTATCTCCATTTTCACTCGGCCTACGACGGTCGCGGCGCGGTACGCTACGGCTACTGGCTGCGTCATGAGGCCCAAGCGGCTTTTACCTATGATATGGGTGGACGCGTCGGGCCCCAGAGCCGGCTCTTCCATCGGGTACAACCGGGACCGGATAAAAACTTCGCCCGTATCATCGAGTTCGACCACGGTCCCGGCCGCTGAATCCCGGCAACCGCCGTGGCCACACGATCTGAAAATCCATTTTCGCCACCACCGACCCCATGACCTTTGAAATCGCAACGGTATTCATCCTGATTATCGTGGCCATGGTGCTGTTTTCCATGGAGCGGATCCCCTTCGATCTTTGGTCGCCGGGTCAACGAAAACGACACCTACGTCATCTGGCCGCCAACAGCCGCTTTCTGATCCTGCCTTGGGTTCGGATTGCCAACCTGGCCTCGCATGTGTTGGCGCTAAATATTGCGCGGCTGCCCGCCGATTGGCTGCGCCATTTCAACCATCGACTCTTGTTGCTGGAGACCTTTGTCGACAGCCGCTACTTTGAAGGCACCTGCTATAAAGCCGCCAACTGGCAGCACATCGGACACACCCACGGCAGCACGAAGCAAGGCCGGGGATATCGCTATCATGGCAACCCGAAGGAGGTTTACCTTTATGTCATAGACCCGGACTTCAGACGCATTATCGATTGCCGCCGACAGCCCGCCCCTCCTGTCGATCGCCCTCCACCCACCCAAACCAAAGTGGAGGCGCTGGTCATGCTTTTAAAACATTGCCAATGGCATCCAAAACTGACCGCCGATTTGAATCTCGATTCCGATGATATCCAGACGATGGCAAAAGAGCTGGTCGACTTTCATCGATGCTTTCATGGCGCATACGGCCGCATCGAACATCACCGCCTGGGATTGGCCTATCTGTCCGGGCTCATGAGCAATGCCGAGGCCAAATCCGTGGAACCGATCGCGCTTGAGTTCCTCGGCAAAAAATCTGTCCGCTCCATGCAGATGTTCATGAAGACCTTTCGTTGGGATCATGGCGCCATGCTGCGGACCCATCAACAGATGCTCGCCGAACGGATCGCTTCTCCCGAGGGGATGGTCACCATCGATCCGAGCGATTTTCCCAAAAAGGGCAAGGAATCGGTCGGTGTGGCGCGTCAGTATTGCGGCGCCGCCGGAAAAGTCGAAAACTGCCAGTCTGGTGTCTTCGTCGGCTACGCCAGCGATAAGGGCTACGGTCTGCTCAACGGCCGGTTGTATATGCCCAAAAGCTGGTTTTCCAAAGAGCAGGAAAAAAGACGCACGTTTAATCTGGTTCCCGAGGATCTCGTTTTCGAGACCAAACAGCAGATCGCCCTCAAATTACTCAATCAAGTCAGAACAACCGGTTGCTTGCCGGCCAGGTGGATCGGTGCCGATGCCGCTTTTGGCGCAGACATCGATTTTTTGGACGCCCTGCCCAAGGATTTGTCCTACTTTGCCGCCATCAAGTCCGATACACAGGTGTTCACCAAAAAACCAGGGATAGGCCTACCGCCCTATAAGGGCCGTGGCCGGCGCCCCAGCCAAATCCAAGTATTGCCAGAGCAGCCCAAGCCGAAAAGCGTATCGGCAATCGCCCAGTCCAGCCGTTTGTCCTGGAAGGCGGTCGTTGTTGCCGAGGGTGCCAAGGGGCCCATCATCGCAAAGGTGGCCCGCATTCGCATCTACCGGTCTCGCCACGGATTGCCGGTCGGCGACCGGCGGTGGCTTTTTTTTCAAAAAAACAGCGATGGAGAAATCAAATACGCCATCTCCAATGCACCCAAACAGATTTCTCTTTCCGGACTGGTTAAAGCCTCCGCCATGCGCTGGCCGATCGAGCAGTGCTTTCAAGAAGGTAAGGGACAGCTTGGAATGGATCGCTATGAACATCGTTCCTGGCCCGCCTGGCATCGTCATATGACTTATGTGTTTTTGGACCTGCACTTTATGCTGCGGTTGAGGCTGCACTTTAAAAAAACGCCGCTGCTGACAGTTTACTTGGTTCGTAAAATACTATCGTTAGTAATTCCTCTCAGGTCTCTGAGTGTCGAGGGGGCAATGGAAATTGTTCAATATCACCTGATCCGAAATTTAACCGCAGATAAGTCGCACCGAAAGAAAAGGGTCAAACTGGCAAAATCTTATGACATTAATCTTTCGCTGTAGTACTATTTTGGAATCTGGTAATACCCATCCAATCGATCCCACATATCGTTGTATTTGCGGTCAAGTTCCTCGACAGCCAGGGCTCGCTCCTTGAGGGTTATCTCGCCGGCAAGATACTTTGAATGGATGATTGAAAGTTCATTTTCATACCACCGGTCAGGATCAAAATTGTATGTCATGCCTTCCACTTTCCTGGAACAGATAATCTATGGCCACATATTGTACCAGCTTTGACATAGTGCCGCTTCAAAATTATCAAACGGGTCTCAATGATGATTCAGGCTGTTTACGGTATCATCCTTTTAATCTGCGGCTATCGCTTGACAGCACCTGTGCGGCGGTGTCAAAGTGCGGCCATGAAAAAAGAGAGCTTTATCCTCGAAGAGACGCCATCTCTGGACAATCCCGTTTTGATTGCCGGCTTCGAAGGCTGGGGCAACGCCTTGAGCGTGGCGGTGCGGATGATCGCCGAACTTTGCAAGCGCCTTGACGCCAAGCCCATGGGCCACCTCAAGGCCGACCGCTTCTATCGCTATGACGAAACGCGCCCCGCCATTCATATCCAAGATGGCCGCGCCAAAAGTATCGCCATGCCCGGCGGGAAATTATATTTTGCCGCTAGCGGCGCCAACAGACCCGACCTGATATTGCTGCGCGCCGATGAACCCGCGCTGCACTGGCGAAAGTTTAGCGACGACCTGCTCGACCTGTGCGACCGGTTTGAGGTGTCGCAGCTGATCACCCTGGGCAGCATGGTCGACCAGGTGCTGCACACGGAACAGATCATATCGGCCGCCGCCTCGGAAGAGGCGCTGCTGTCGACGCTCAAGGGCATTAAAGTCAAACCCATCAACTATGAGGGGCCGGGGGGCATCCACTCCCTGATTCAGGTCGAGGCGCCCCTGCGCAACATCCCCTGCGTCAGTCTCTGGTGCCACTGTCCCTACTACCTCCAGGATACCGTTCATTTCGGCTATCTGGTCAAACTGGGGCAGGTACTCAGCCGCCTGATCGGCCTGACCCTCGATTTTTCCGACCTGGAGCGGCGCTGGCACTCCCTCTGCCGACGCATCGAAACCCTTATCCAGGACAACACCAAGCTGCAGGCCGAAATCGAACGGTTGCGTCAACAACGCCCCGCAGGGAGCCTCAAGGGCCCGGCCACGCCGCGCGCCGGAGGCACCGTCATTCAGCTCAACGACTTCATCCGCCCGGACTCCAGCGAATGAACCAGGGCACGGCTCACGCCCAAACCACCGCTTTCTGGCAGTGGTGGCAACACATTCCCCAGCACCTGGACCCGGTGTTGCTACGCATCGGCCCTTTCAGCGTACAGTACTACGGCCTGATGTACCTTGTGGCATTCCTGCTGACCTACCTGCTGGTCTGCTACCGCCGCCGGCGCGATGAGGGCCCCACGCTTACCATCGAGCAGATTCAGGCCTTGACCACCTACATGATCGTTGGGGTATTGGTGGGCGGGCGCTTGGGGTATGTGCTCTTCTACAACCTGGCCTATTATCTGCACCATCCCATGGAGATCATTCTGCCGTTTTCCTTTTCCGGCGGTGTGCGCTTTACCGGCATTGCCGGCATGTCTTTCCACGGCGGTGCCCTGGGCGTGCTCTTGGCCGCCTTCCTTTTTGCCCGCAAGAGCCGCACGCGCTACCTCGACATCACCGACCTTTACGCGCCAGCCATCCCGCTGGGGTACACCTTCGGCCGCGTGGGCAACTTTATCAACGGCGAACTCTACGGCCGGGTGACCGAAAAGCCCTGGGGCATGATCTTCCCCCTGGCACCCGATGACCGCCTGAGGCACCCCTCGCAACTCTACGAAGCTTTTTTCGAGGGCATTTTTCTCTTCGTGCTGCTCTGGAGTCTGCGCAAGCGCCTCACCGGTCGGGGTGCGCTTACCGGCTTGTATCTGATGGGCTACGGCGCCGTTCGCTTCGTGATCGAATTCGTACGCCAGCCCGACAGTCATCTCGGTTTTGTGGCCTGGCGCTTCTCCATGGGTCAGGTGCTCTGTTTGATCATGATGCTGGTTGGGCTGATGGTGGTGGTCATAGGTGGCCGCGGCGCCGGGACAGGGTCGGCCCAAAAGGTTTAAATCCACCTTGACACAGGATCACTTTTCACCATAGATAAAGGCAGCGTTTTGCTGGTTTTCTAATCGGTTAGCTTGATTGAAAGCAGCCATGAAATAGGGTAAGGCGCTCGGTAATACCGGGCGATCTTTTTTTACAGATCCACAGCAAGGAGGTTAAAGATGCGCTTAATTCTTTTGGGAGGACCGGGTGCCGGCAAGGGCACCCAGGCCAACAACATCAAGGAAAAATTCAACATTCCACAGATTTCCACCGGCGACATGCTGCGGGCGGCTGTCAAAGCCGGCACCGATCTGGGCAAGGAGGCCAAAAAGTTTATGGATGCCGGCGGGCTGGTGCCGGACGAGGTGATCATCGGCCTGGTCAAAGAGCGCATCAAGGACGCCGATTGCGCTAAGGGCTTCCTGTTTGACGGATTTCCGCGCACGATTCCCCAGGCTGACGCCATGAAAGAGGCCGGCGTGCCCATCGATGCCGTGGTGGACATCGATGTTCCTGACGAAGAGATCGTCAAGCGCATGAGTGGCCGTCGGGCGCATCTGGCCAGCGGTCGCACCTACCACGTGGTCTTCAATCCGCCCAAGGTCGAGGGCAAGGACGATGTCACCGGCGAGCCCCTGGTCCAGCGCGACGACGACAAGGAAGAGACCGTCAAGAAACGCCTGGACGTCTACCACGAGCAGACCGAACCGCTGATCGGCTACTACAAAGGTTGGGAGAGCTCGGGCAAGCCCGAAGCGCCCAAGTACATCCGCATCGAGGGGGTCGGCAAGGTCGAGCAAATTCGCAACCAGATCTTCACCGCCCTGGAGACACTCTCCTAGAAGTTACAGGCTACGAGTTCGAATCGCTTTAATTCAGCGGGGTGTTGCTTGTTGCGGCACCCCGCTGCTTTTTGGGAAGCACCGATAGCCGTCTCCCCCCGCGCCGTCACACATTGAAACGGCTGGACTTCAGCACCGCCGCCACCACAATCCCCACTACAAAGGCCACGGCCAGGTTAAGCGCCAGGGTGATACCCACCATCACCACCGCCACGAACAACTCCTTGCGCGATTGCAGGTCGATCATGGTCATGGCCAACTCGCTGCCAGCAAAAAGCAGCAACACCCCCAGTACCGACAGCGGCAGCAGGTGCAACAGAGAGACCGTGTGGGGGCCCAAAAACAACACCACAACCATCAGCAGCGTGCCGATCATCAGGTTGGAGCCGGCCGTGCGAGCGCCGAAGCGATAGTGCGCCGCCAGCCCACCCGCGCCGTGGCATAGTGGCATGCCGCCCACCAGGGCGCTGAAAAAAGATGCGCCGGCCATGCTCAAGCAGGCGGCGCGGGGTGTGACACGTTTGGCCTCCTCACCGAAATACTGGTGCGAAAGGTCCCCGTAGGCCACCACCGCATTGCCGATGGTCATGGGGATTTGCGGCAGCACCATCAGAATCAGCGCCCCTGAAAAATCGGCCCACTCCGGCCAGCCAAAAGGCAGCCAGGTGGGCAGATATAGACCCATTTGCACCTGGGACATTTCCGTCCGCTGACCGGCAGCGATGCCCACCAGCAACCCCGCCGCCACCACAACCAGCCCACCCGGCAGACGCTGGTTGTCGATCAGCAAAAAAGCCAGCACCACACAGCCCACACCGATCACCAGCCCGATGGGCAGCGGACCCAAGCTTTGAAACGTCAGGAAGGGCTCGGCCTTTTCGGCCAGCGTTTGCACGCGCGACATCCCCATGATCAGCTTTACGCCCTCGCGAATCAGCATTACACCTGTGGAAAGCTGTACGCCGCGAACCACGGCGCGGGGCATCATACGCCCGATGGAACCCATGGCCCCGCTGGCACCGATCACCAGTAGAAAAAGCGCCATCAGCAGCCCGGCGGCGGTGATCTGGAGCGCGGAAAGCCCCGTGGCAACGGCGTAAGCGCCGATCACTTTCATGGGCTGAACCGGCACGGTCACGCCAAAGTAGAGTCCGGCCGCAATGTAAAAGAGCCCGATGGAGACGAAAAGTCCCACCGGGTCAAGTCCATTGATAAGAATCATGCCCAGCGCCAGCGGCAACAAGGTGCCCAGGTCCCCCAGGGACCCAGCCAGTTCCAAGCGGTTGAATCGAAAGTGATCGGCGTTCCAGAAGCTCATAGGCCTTCTCGGCTCACTCCGGCGAATGGGCACCGGGCGGGATGTCGATACCGGCTTTTTGGGCCAGCTCCGCCAGCAACTCGCCATCGCGGCGCCACACATGACAGGTGTCGACCAGGTAGCGCTCCAGATGTTCCCGGGAGAGACGCCGCCGGCCTGGATCACGGTCATTTTGGGTCCAGTAGCCCTGCAGGGCGGCCGGCGCCATGGCCAGCAGCAAGGTGGTCAGATGAATGCACCCCTTGGGCCCGCCCAGCCGTCGGCGCACACGGGCGCTGAATCCCGGCACCAACCGCAAGCCGACGATCGATGTCAGCGAGGCTGTAATGGTCTCACACTGCGGATGGGGCGTTTGCGACATGCGCGCTTCAGCCTCGACGATGGCCAGCGTCTCGGTCGCCACCTTCAGGCAGATGTGCATATGGTGCACCGAACCAGGGTCGCGCCAGCGGCCGTCGATGGCGCAGGTAGGCACCAAACGCCGGTCGTGCAGGTCGCCGCGCACCAGGATGTGGTCATCGTCAACGGTGTGGGTCGCGATGTCGATCTGTCGGCTTTGGATCTTCTCGGTATGGCACTGTTCAAATAAGCTCATAGCCTTAATATGCTCGTCTCAAACGGGTTGGGCTATTATTCTTGCATGTCGAATTTGATTTCGGTGGGATCGATTTTGATAATATCGACACTTTCGATGGGCATTTCGATGTTGAAACGCGAAATCCGGAAGGTTCTTCGGCCGGCGCCGGCCAGCGTCAGGTCGAGTTTCACATGAACGTTGCGGTGCGACAGCACGCTGGCGTCTTTGCGCAAGCCGCGCACGGTCAGCGTGACAGTGGGTTTTTGGGGTTCGATGATCTTCATTCCGGCCGGCAAATTTTCCGCCGTCAGCGGAACGGTGAAGGTGGCCTCGAAGTCCTGCTGACCGGCAAACACCAGCCATACCGCACACACCAAGGCGAAGGTGCCCAGCTTGACGGCCCAGCGCCGGGTCAGCATCAGCCGCAGGCGTTTAAACCGACCGGCATTGGCTGCGGCGTTGTTGCGGTTGAGATCTTGCAGAAGCGTATCTTTCAGGACATCCGCATTTTCGATATCGCCCATCATCCCATTGCGGGCCAAGGCCACATCACCCCGCTCTTCGGAAACGACGATGGTCCAGGCATCGCTCTTTTCGCTCAACCCCACGGCGGCCCGATGGCGCGTGCCCCAATGCTGGGGCAGTTCGTCCGCCGTGCTCAGCGGCAGGTAGTTGGCGGTCGAGATCACCTTGCCGCCGCGCACGATCACGGCACCGTCGTGCAGGGGTGATTTTTTATTGAAGATGCTCAGTAACAATTCCGGGGCCGGATCGCCCACCACGGGCACACCACCGGTGAGCAGCTCTTTGACCCGATCATCGCGCTCGACCACGATCAGTGCGCCGACCCGGCGGCGACTCATGCGAAAACAGGCATCGGCTAGTGTTTCCGCCCAATTGCCTTGGATGGGGAATTTACGCCAGCTTTGGCGCGCAAAGGGATTGACCCGCTCCAACACCTGCCGGATTTCGGGCTGAAACAGGATGATGAGCAGGATGATGAGTACCTGCCACAAGATCTGAAACACCCAGGTGGTCAGAAACAAGCCCCAGCTGCGGGCGATGGTAAAGACCAAGCCCAGCGCCAACAGACCGATCAGGGCCTTTAGCGCCTTAGTGCCCCGAAACCAGAGATAAAGGTAGTAGGTGATAAAGGTGAGAAACAGAACGTCGATGACATCCTGAACCCGAATGGAGCTGAATATGGTCACAAAGTGCATCGCCAACCGATCCTGAAATCAGGCCCTGGATGACCACCGGCAACCGCTATGCGGTGCTTGGACTAGCCGCCAAACGGCCAGATGGATACAGGTTTACATGGAAAAAAGAACGCTTTACGCCGGCAGCGCAACCGAGACCTTTGAAAAATGCCCCATTTATTCAAGTGCAAGCATAACCAAAGATTAACCCACACGAATCATTTGAATATCAATAGGCCAAATTAAAAGCCTCGCGCTGAATTCGGACAAAAGGCGCTTTTTGCAAGGTTCTCGTAAGCCTTTATAAAACAGGCCGCAACGATGCGCAACTGCTTTGAAGCCGGAGTGCGCGGTAAACTGGGGCTTTGGTTGTCGAGACCAGGGGCCTGTCATCACAATCCGGCCAAAGCGGCCCGCCGGCGTTACCCCTGGTGGCCGGGCCGGATGCGCTGCTCATCGAGCATTAAAACCACACAGCCGTTGTTGTCCCACCCCAAAAAAACCACGGCCGCCTTGCCACCGCGTAGCGCAGGGTAGGTGCTGCGCAGGTGTCCAAAATCAAACTGCTTCAGGGCCGTTTTTGCCAGCGCGATCCGAGCCTCCAGCCGCTTTCGGTCGCCCTCGGGTTTGAAATAGGCCGCCAGCGCCCGGTTGTAAGCGCGATTGAGGGCCGTTTCGATACAATGCTTTTTCACGTCGAGGCGAAGCGTTACCATCTTTAAAATGGTTACTCCCTGAGTATGTTTCAGAGCACTTTCACCCAGGCCGCGCCGCCGGTCGGTACCCTATTGTGTTGTCGCGTCACGCCTGAAATGCCGCACTTTGCTTGCCCTTTTTCGCGTCTGCTGCGTTACGCTTTCAGACATATCGGAGAAAACGATATGTCTGAAAGTGTGCCTTGCAGGCACAAAAAATTGCGGCGCAACCTTACGACATTTCAAACGTGACGCGACACTGGCGGCTTGCGGTCCAGCAAGTTATGAATTAAAGTAGCGCTGTCGTGGTCGGTGCCGCGCAATACGTGCGCCTTTCGCTGCCAATCATTTCCCAGGAGGGTATCAAGATGGATCTGGAAAAGTACAAAGCGGTTATTTCCGATGCCATTCAGAGCGAAATTGAGGCCAAGCAGTTTTATGCCCAAGTTTCCGAACGCATCAAAGACAGCTATCTGAAAGAGTTGTTTGCCGGTTTTTCACAAGAAGAGGCCAAGCATGAAAAAATGCTGACCACCATCCTCAACCAGGAAAAACTGGAACGCCGCCATTTTAACTTCGACAAGGATTTCAAGGTGGCCGAATCCTATGCCATGCCCGAGGTCAATGACGACATGAACCTCAAGGACGCCATCGGCCTGGCCATGAAAAACGAAGAGGCCGCCATGCAAAAGTACACCAACCTGGCCGAAAATTGTGAAGACCCCGCCTTAAAAGCGGTCTTTCACGATCTGGCCGCCATGGAACGGGAGCACAAGGCCAAAATGGAGGCCAGTTTCCTCGATGTGGCCTACCCCGAGGTGTGGTAGCCCCGCCGATTTGATGATAAGCCCCGTCCGCCCGAGGCGAATCCCGCGCCTCGGGCAAAACCCGCTTCCGTACTACCAGCTCAGGGTGACGATGTTGTCCGGAAAGAGCTTCCCGCCGGTCAGGTCGGGTTTTGCCCACGTTTACCCCCGGCAGCAGATCCGAATCTTCAATCCCGTAATGCTTCTTGCACATGGGGCAGATCAAAATCGTGGCCCCGGATTCTATCAATGATTTACTTGCCAACAGACCACTCGATGATTGGCCGACGGCCCTGAGCCATCCTACGCCAGAGCCCGCCTGACCGCCGCCTCGGCATGAATGGCCGTGGTGTCGAAGAGCGGCACATCCGTATGGGACTGGTCCACCAGCATGACGATCTCCGTACAACCCTCGATTATGCCCTCGGCGCCGCGCTCGAGCAGGTGGTCGATAATCCGTAAAAATTCGCGCCGGGAGGCCTCCCGAACCCTCCCCCGGCACAGCTCCTCGAAGATCACGCGATGCACGATCCGCCGATCTTCCGCCGCAGGGATCAGGACCTCCAGGCCGTGCCGCTCTATCAGGCGCCCTTTGTAAAAATCCTGCGCCATGGTAAACTCGGTTCCCAGCAGGCCGACACGCTGCATCCCTTTTTGTTTGACCCGCTCGGCCGTGGCGTCGGCCAAATGCAGCAGCGGGATAGTGACAGCCGCTTCGACCTGCGGGGCCACCTTGTGCATGGTGTTGGTGCAGATCATTAAAAAATCTGCCCCGGCCGCTTGCACTTGGCGGCCCGCTTGAGCCAGCAGCTCGCCGGCACGCTGCCACTCACCATCTTGCTGCAGCGCTTCGATCTCGTGAAAATTCACACTCACCATAACAATCTTGGCCGAGTGCAGGCCGCCACGCGCACTTTTGACCAGCTCGTTGATGCGGCGATAATAGAGCGCCGTGCTTTCCCAGCTCATTCCCCCCAGCAAACCAATGGTTTTCATGGCGACCACCTCGACGATTAAAGACACATTTTATGGTTGACGGCAGAGTGCCGGTGTCATGTACCAGCCGATACGATACCCGCTGTCGTCTTTTTCAAGGCACACCACTCCACCGTTGGTGAACTTCACCACGCTGGCTGTTTCATCGCCCACGGTCAGGTAGGACGCCAACTTTTCCATGTGCGGCATGTGGCCCACGTACATCGTGTCGTCATCGCGCAATCCCTCGGTAAACGGGGGTACATCGTCCAACGGCTTCATTCCCTCCCGCTCGGCCGTGCGTCCCCCGGCAAGCTGATCGGCCAAGATCTGCGCCGTCTGCCGCGCCCGGGTTTTACCGCTGTGACATACCTTCGCCACCTTGATTCCCGCCGACTGCAGATGCTCCGCAACGGCGGCCACCGCCTGGCGTCCCTCGGGTGTCAGCGATTTTTTAGGGTCTTCATCTTTGCCAAAGCAGGTCCCATGCTGAACCAGATAGATCGCCATTTAAAATCACCTCCTTTTCAGACCGAGCAATTCCCGTGCCCGCCGGGCACCGCCTCGGTTTGCCGTATCCAGAACGTCATCCTGCCCAGAGCCGCGCGCGGCTTCTTCGAGCAGCGCCTCAACCGCTTCACGCCCATCCGGGGTCTTAACGGCTTCTCGCGGGGAGATCCCGCCCAAGGCCGGTATCTCCTGATCCACCCAGCCTGCCCAATGTTGGCTGATCATTTCCGTTACCTGCGCCTGCACTTCGGGGTGTTGCATGAGTTCCTCATGCTCTGCTGAGGTGGCGCTTTCACCGGCTTCTGTGGCCTGCCGGCGCATCATCACCTCCAAGTCCTGAATCTCCTCAACCTTGAACCGGCCGGCGTCGCCCAAACGGGTATCGAGTTCCCGGCGCAGCGCTTTCGCCCGCTCGGCCGAATTGACCTCGGCGGTTAGACGTTGGCCTTCGATAACAATACGACCCAATAGGGTGTTCGGCAGGCCTGCCATGTTTTTATGCCCTGAGCGGTCCCAGGAGATTGCAATCCGCACCATGCGACCGCCTTCATCGTGTTGCGCATCGGCCGTCAGCGCCTCGGGCGTCATGGTAAGACACAGATCCTTGAGTTTCTCGAAAGCGACTTGAGTTGAGGACACTTCGTAGATGAGCCTGTGAAATTCCAATGCATCACCATCCGTGTTGCACAGTCGGGGTGCGGTGTGCAGGGCACGATCGATACTGAAATAGAGCTGCCTGATTTCCACGTCCCACTCATACAGCGTATCGTCGGTGATGGGGGTATCTCCCTGCAACCGTTTTCTCAACCGGATGACATCCGGTTTGTGGCCGGGGGGAATCCGGAACTGGCCAAGCCCGACCAGCATGCCCACGCCGTCCACATCAACGGCCCGGCCAAAGAGCAGATCACCGGGCTGCACATAGTGCGACCCGCCACGCTCCTGAACCCTGATGTGCACCCCTTTGAGCGTGTCGCGAAGGGTCATTCCTCTGCCTTTGTCTACGCTCTCCACCTCCAGGAAACTGTACGGCTTGCGGTTGATGCCTTCAATCAACCGCCTTTCCAGCGTGTCGAGTTTGTCGCCGCGCTCCTCGGCATACAGTTCGGCTACGGTTCGGTCTTCCGGGCCTGCCAGCTCGACTTCCGCATCGATTTCAGCATATTCCCAGTTGAACACAAACCAGGGCCAGAACAGCGGACCGGCGCGATCCAGCATCGCTTCGCTGATATCGTCGTCTGCTTCGGGCCACAGCAGAAACTCATGCATGGCCACATGAACGGCCTCTTCGCCAAAAACCCGTTCGGCATGGGCAACCAATCGTTCCACGAGCCGGTCGTGGGCCTCGGACAACCGCCGGTAGTACAATTCTTGAGGCTGTGCCGCCGCTTTACGTAAACAGCATTTCTTGTATTTTTTCCCGCTACCGCAGAGGCATGGTGCGTTGCGGCCGATTTTCATGGGGTTTGCTCCTCGATTCAAACGATTATCGGATTGTCTGAAATGTGAGCGGTATCTTGTAACAGATTATCACGCTAATCAACGCCTCTTTTTGATGATCGGTTTATCGTCCAGGCTATCCAGAACCTCCATCAGTCGGATCTTGCGGGCATGAGTGTTCCCTCAAGCTTTGCAGATATCGGCCCCACTCCTCTTGTTTTCTCTCTTTAGCCATGACCTTGGCGGCCTTGCGCAAGTATTTACCCGCCTCCTGATATGCCTTTGGCTTGACCTGGTCGATCAATCGTTCCGCCTTGTTCTTCCATATGGCTACCGCTCGATCCGGGGCATGGGCTTGAACGGCCGTGGCGATCTCATCGTCGTCAACGCCGTACCCCCTGTATCGTTTCTTTGGAAGCTGGTCGTACCAAAACAATACCCGTTCGGGATTTTTTTCCAATAAGGCCATTTCGATAAGATCGCTCACCATTGGAAACCGGTCTTTTGCGTTCCGGTTCCGGTACATCCAGGCCGGACTCCGGAAGGGGCCAGCCCTTCTGTTTCCAGGGCGGCTCGCCTTTTTCCAGGTACCGCAACAGGGACTCACGCACCTTAGGCCAAGCCTTGACCTTGGCGGCGGCCTTTTTGCAGTCTGTCAAATGCCTGTCGAGAGGGTCGCCGCACAAATTCCTCGACCTGTATCGCCGCCACCGCAGGCCAGTTCTTCTGTCGCGTTCGAATTTCCCGAAGCTTATTCCGCAGTCCGGCGGCAATCCCGGGCCATTTGTCTTTTATGGCCCGGATTCCCTCCCGAATCCAGCGTTCGGCCTCCTCGTAGCGCCGCGCTGAAACCAGAAGATTGACCAAACGTTCATAGCTGCCCGTCTTTTTGGCTTCAGCCTCACGCCAGGGGTATAATCTCGTCCTTCCGGCCGGCCTGCTCCAGGGCGTGGATCGCCCAATTGCTGAGCCGATCACGTTCGTAGCTGCGGCTGAAATCGTCTGCGCCTTTAGCACTTTTCATCTCTTTTAAACGCAACAGCAGCCGGTCCGCAAGGGTATGCCATGCGGACTTGGGGTGCTTGCGGTGGAGGTATTCGGCAAAGGCCTCGCACACCTCGTACTGGTCTTCCAGTACGGCATCCAATGCCCAGTTCAACTTGTCGGCGGAATCAAGCGATGACTGATCCAATGCCTTGACGATCACCGGCATACAGGCGGCAACTTCCATCTGGGTTTCACCCTCGTCATGGCTCTCCTCCACCTGGCGAATACCGGTGGACACCAGTTCCCGCCCCAGGGTCAGCACCTCGTCGGCATGCCCGGCTTCAAGCAGTGTTTCAAGTTTCTTGCGAATCCCGGAATAGTCCGGCGTATACCCTTCACCCTGCCAATAATTCTGCCAGCCAGGCTCATCGCCGATCTCTTGAATCTCACCGCGCAGGCGTGTCACCAGAGCCTTGGTATGGCCCGAGGTCAATTGCCGCCGGTCCACAATCTCTTGGGCTACTTCGGGGTGCTGCTGCGCGATTTCATGAATCAACTCCGTGAGTTGGGCTTTTGTTTTACCTTTCAGAAACTGGTCGATCTCTTTTCGCTCATCCTCGAATACCGCCGGTTCCTCATCAATCGGTTCATCATCCCAGCCTTCATCTTCCAGGATCTTCAAGCGGGCATCGTCCGGGCTTGCCTTGGGAACGGGCCGGTTGCCTTCAATTCGCTTGAGATATTCGATCACCACCGCCACCCCGTGCTTGCAATCCCATTCATAGGGGCAGGTGCAGATTGCATCCGGCATGCCGGTCTCTTCCAGGACCACCTTGGTTGCATACCGTTTCGTACCGTCTACCCAGGCAATCAAACCGTGCTCTTCCGTTACGGCCAAATCACGTACACGACCCTGACGTTGATAACTTTTGCCCCGGGAGAGGATCTTGCCTCCTGCCCATTGATCGAGATCGTTCCATGTCAGATCGGCGAATCGATCCAGTTTTGGTTTCTTTTTCGGCATTGGTTTAGCTCCTGAGTGAAACAGTATCTACGCATCAAATTCGGTCATTTATTCCAGAGTCTTACGCAGATTTTGCCATGCATCAGCGTCATCAGTGGTTGGTATGTCCTGAGAGCGGACACACTGGAAATAGTCGTTCAACCGGCGATAGTCAAAATCCTCTTCAGAAGACCCGGACACGCCGCGCACTTCCCAACGGAATGCGCCGCGCTGTTGAAACAATCGCTCCAGCTCTTCCGCATTGGCTTCGTGGCTTTGCGTACCCACACGGATATAATAGGTCCGGTGGTTGTTGCGCCACACATGGTGAACCGCCCACCCGCGATCAACTTGGACAATGGCAACATCCTTTCCGGGTTCCACATCGCGGATGATCTCGTAATAGGGAATCAACTCGGGGCGTATCTTATCCCTGCAGGCGGTCATCACCCACTCTTCCAGGCGATCCCTGGTAATCCCGTTAACGCTGCCGTCATTCTCAACACCCAGAATCACCCGCCCGCCCCGCAAGTTCAGTAACGCCACCACTTCTTTTGCAAATACATCGTTCGTGATGGTATCAGGTCGAAACACAACTTCGGAGTTTTCGCCGCGCCTGATAAGCTCCAACAATGCAGTTTTTCTCATTCGATCACTTCCCAGTAACCAACTCTGGCTGGACCTACGCGGCGGAGGCGGTGCTGTGCTTTAAGCTTGTTTACCTACTTTAAAACGGCCCGCTTGGTGATACCGAGAATTTGTAATTATTCAGGGGGTTCCGTCAGTAATTGGCGGTGATCCATCGAAGGTCAGGTTTTTGTTCTTTGAAAAATGCGTCAATGGCACCTGCCAAGATCGGAAAGGGCGACATTGATCTCATACGGCAGGTCTGCTTTAGCGAAAGGATTCGCTCCACCCAACGATCACCCTTATCGCTTTGAGTTCCGTTGCTGCGCTTGCGCCACAAAACGGCAAAACGTAGCGCCCGTTCAGCACGATTGTTGGTGGGTTCCACACCTTCTTGGTCAAGAAACACCCAGAGCGACGACATCTGGCCGGCGATCGAGCGTGCCAGACGGCCGGCATCATCATCAGCGGTTTCGTAAAGGATCAGAAGCATCACGAGTCGAGAAAAAAAGTTCGTCCACTGCTTTTGAGTGGGGGGCTTTGTGGCCCAGTGACAAAGCAAACGCAACTCTTTTAAAATGCCGCGGCCAAAGCGCCGAATGGACGGATCTTTTTGTTCGGCCAATCCTTTGGCCCTGCGGATCAGATGGGCCAGACACGTTTGGCGCTGATTGACCCAGTTGACATAGACGCCGTAGTTGTCGCTGATGAGAATACCTTTCCAATCGGCAATCAGTTGGTCAAACGCTTGCTTTGAGCGGTTGGGGTGAATCATGAAAAACGACACCGCCTCGTTGACCATTGTCCACAACCACTTGAGCTTACCCGACTGCAGCCAGGAGGTTTCATCCACCCCATTTACCGCCGCTTTTCTGGCTTGGTTACCAATTTCGGTATGGATCGGCTCAATGGCTCCCGACACCCGGTCAATGATGCGCTGAATACCACCTGTGGAGATGGGCACACCCAACACCGATTGGCAAAAATCCTGAACCGTCAATCGGCTGGCGCCGTGGGAGCCTGACAGCTCGGCGATTACCGCCGATAGCCTCGGACCGTAGCCACCGCAAAATTGCCTCGGCAGCCGAGCCTTAACGGTTCTACCGCAACCGTTGCAGCTGGCCTTGTGTAAAATATAGTGCGTAACATCCATCTTTATCTCGGGCAACTCGATATGCTGGTGGGTGTAATACGGCAGGATGCTTTTGCGGTCCAATGACAGCTGGCCGCACTGACACCGATCAGGCAGCAGGTTTTTGACCGCGGTTGGCGCGAGCATCTGTTGGCGGTGTCCTTTATGGCCCTTTTGACCGCCGCGTTTTCGTTTACCCTTTTTGCGTTTGCGCTTGGGCTTTTTAAACGGGCCATCCGATGAAGGTGGTTTGCTCGAGTTTTGCGAATTCTGGTTCAAGCAGGTCTCGAGTGTATCGGTGCGCTTTTCCAAAGCCTCATGCCGTTTCGCAAGCTGGCCGACGATATTTTCCAGCTCAATAATATACTGCTTTACCGCCTGTGGCGTGAGCGCCCAATCGAGGTCCGACAGTGGTCTTTTGGCTTCCATGATGGAAGCATAACATAGTTAAAACGGAAAATCTAGCGGTTTTTTCAATTATTTCAGGTGGTTACAAAACAACCAGGATTTACTGTGATTTCAGCAGGTTATCGCGGCTGATCGAACCCCCTGAATAGGTACGGCAGAACTATCTCATTTCGGAAATTATCTCCGCCATAGATTTCCTCAATCGCTGCACGAACCCAATGGCTAACCTCAGCCCCAATGTGAACAAATATGCTCCCATTTTCCGTAAGTAATTCTCTCATCAGCATCAATCGAGTAAAAAGCATCTGTATGAATGATGATATTCCCACTTCCCCATGTGTCCCGATACGCTTTTTCCTCAATAACTGATTTTTCTTTAAAAATCTCTTCACCTGTCTCCCCGACTGGCGCAGTAAACGAAAAATCCGCCCCGGTCGCAAACGGCGGATCGATGTAAATCAAATCAATTTTCCCGGCGAACTTCTCCAGCAAGGACCCCATCACCAGCAGGTTGTCGCCCCAGATGAGCTTGTTTTTCCAGCCCTCCTCGAAGCTGTCGCCCTCCTTGCCGTCATAGACATCGAAAAGCCCTTGCTGGATGCCGCCTTTTTCGCCTCCCGGGTGGCCCGTGTTTCGTTGACCGTCTCGATGACCTGAAAGGGCAGACTCACCCGCGGAACCTCCTTAAGTGTGCCGTCCTCGTTGTACTTCCCCGGCCAGACCAGTTCGGTGCGGGTGACCCGCATCATGCCCGGCGGCGGATCGGGCAGGCGCACCGGGGCCGGTTGCTGTTCATTCTGGTTGTCGGTGTTCTGTTTATCCGCCATGGGGGGTGACTCCTTTTGAGCTTGCTTTCTATTCCGTTTGGCTGTCTTTGCAGAACGGGGTGACGCTGGCTTCGCCGGCATTTGCGCAGCCGTTCCGGTTGTGGCCAGAAGCCTTTCCACTAGTGCCTTGCGACGGCCTTTGGGGCTGACGCCCATCTGCTCGCACACCGCCTTGACCTGCTTTTCGTTCAGATGCGCCAAGCAGCACCTCCGGCGCGGCCCGCCGGCTGCGCGACACCCTGGCCCGCATCTCCTCGACGCTGCGTCGGTCAACACCTTCAATTTCCAAGTCATCGACCACCGCCTTGAGCGTGTCGCGGTCCATGATGGTCAGGATGGCCTGTTTCAGCATCATCTTTTCGCTTTCCTTATCTTTTCGCTTTTTGCAGTCTTTCTTTTCCCGTTGGTGTAATCCGGTAGCGCTGATTTCTGGCTCTGGGTTTTTGCGGATTTGTCATTTCGAGAAAGCCTCTTTCCAAAGAGAGGGACAGTGCTCTTTTGAAATTTCCGGTTCGCGTTTTATACCCAAGCATCTTGAGAAGTTCGGGGGCGCTTTTGGGACTCTGGGCGCATGCACCCAGCAAAACGTGCTCGACCGCCGTCATAGGCTCATGGGCCTCGTCATGGGCCTCGTCATGGGCCTCGTCATGGGCCTCGACTTGTTGGGTGGGTTCCGAGACGGCGATCTGTTCGACCAGAAACGCCGGTGACGCGCACTCGCATCCCAATCTCTTCCATTTGCAGATCCGGCAGGCCCAGTTTTTCCGCCTCACGCAGGATGCGGGGGATGCCGCTGCCCCATTGCTCGATGAGGTTCAGTTCGCCGAAAGACCCGGGCGATGACGTGATTGCGGATCTTGGAGATGCCCCGGCGCATGTCCTCGATGGTCATGCCGGGCAGCAGGATACCCGGGTTTTCAATCTCGATGCGGTCATCGAAAAAGGCGACGCGGATGGGCGCGCCCCGCTGGGAATAATCGGCGTGCACCAGGGCGTTGATGACAACCTCGCGCAGAATCCCCAGGGGTATGCTCCACACATCCTTGCGACGCACCTCGGAGAAATCAGCCGCCCGCATGGCGTGTTTTTTGAGGAACATAAGAATGCCGTCCACCGCCTGGGGCAGATAGTCGTGAAGGTCAATGTGGTCGAAGATGCGGGCTTTGTCCCGGCCGATGAACCGGCCGCACTGCACCCAGGCATCGGGAAAATGCAGTGCCCGTTCCTTGCCACAGATCAACACAGCGCCCTTGGTGGGCACGAGCCGCCCCTGATCCTATTTCAGCAGCCGCAGGGTCAGTATTTCCTTCTCGTCCAGATCATGGGTGCCTCGGAACAAAGTTTTCAGCGCCGCCAGGTCCAGATCATCGGCGGTCAGATCTGGCATGGGCAGCTCATCAAAGGCGACGCCTTCCACCGAACGCCGCAGTTCGGCGATCAACTCCCGGTCGGCCTGACGGTTGGTGGAGCCCAGACGCACGTAAACGCCGGTTTCCGGCCCCTCGGCCTTGAGAAAATGGGGCCGCAGGCCACTCAAAAAGACCTCGGCCAGCAGCAGCGTTTTTTTGTCGACCGTTACCATCTCTACATTCGGGACGAGTCGCGGGCGAATGGCATCGGCGATCAGGCTGCAAAGCCGCTCCTCCTCATCCAGCGGGTGGGTGACACCCACCGGCGAACGGCTTTTATCATCCACGCCGATAATCACCTTGCCGCCGGCAGTATTTGCAAAAGCAACCAGGGTCTTTATCAAGCCTTTAGGGGAGGACAGGTTCCGTTTGAATTCAAGCGTCTTGCCTTCGGGCTGCGTCAATAAGGTATCAATGATCATAATGGCCACCTGCATAAAAATACAAAATCATATCATCTCTTCCGCCCCGCACAGCGCTTTCAGGTCGCATTCCTTGCATACCTTGCTTTCCGGAGCTCCGGGAACGGTGAAATCCCGCGCCTGGATGCGGGACACCACTTGGTCAAACCGCCGCCCGGCCGCCTCCACTTTTTCGGGGCGATAGGGAATTTCCATCAGCGCGGCTGATTTGTCCGGCTCGGCGGTCCAGTAGAGCAAGAGGCGTTCGGGGTGTTTGCCGTGCCGCCGCTCCAGCACGTGGGCATAGGTGCAGAGCTGATCCTCGTAGGTGGACAACAAGCGCCGGGTCGGTGCTGCGCTCGCTGGTCTTGAAATCCAGCAGCTCCAGCTTGCTGTCCTGCCCCATCAGCAAGTCCACCTTGCCGACGAGGATATAGCCGTCCTTTTCCAGGGACACATCCACCTCGGTCTGGATGACACGGCGCATTTCGGCCTGGTTCTGGTGGAAGTAATTCATCACCTGGGTAAAGGCCCCTTCTTTGGCGGCATCGCCGATGGGACGCACATCGCTCAGGCAGAGAAACCGGAAGTTGCGTTCGAAAAAGGTCCGGATTTGGTCGCTGATCCAGGGTATCGAGCCGACCATCCATGGCAATGCGATGGATATCTTCAATGGTTTGGTGGACGAGCAGGCCGAAAAAGATCACCGCCGAACGGGATGGCGTAAAGTCATATTCGCGGAAGAACTGATATTGACGCGGGCAGGTCTCGTAGATCTTCAAATCGCCGGTGAAGCTGTAACATTTCTTCACCGGCATGCGCTCCCGCAAGGCAAAGTGCTGGGCGGCCAGCAGCTCGGTTTCCACATAGGGCCATTGGGGCAACCCCTGCCAGATCGGTGCAAAATGGTCCTTGGGCGGTTCGTGCGCGGTCAGCACCAGCAGCTTTTGCGGCCGGGAAAAGGCCACGTAGTGCAGGCGCATGCGGTCGAACAGCGTGATCCGGTTTTCCGGCTCGAACGGCGGCTCGCTGGTAAAAGGATGACAGATCACGGTCAATTCCCTTGGCAGACTGAGAGCTGCTTGCTGAGGCTGCCGACCACCACCACCGGAAACTCAAGCCCTTTGGCCTGATGGATGGTCATGACCTGAACGTGACCTTTGGGAAAGGGTCGATCCGGGTCTTCATACTCATTGATACCGCCGTCATAGAGCAGGCGCAGGAAACTGTTGAACAGATGAAACCGCAGATACTCCCGATTGCCGTAAGTGACGATATTGTAATGGTAATAATTCTGGAACACGTTGAGCAACTGGCTGAAAATGGCCAGGTTGCGTGCGCGATTCTCGTTTTTCATGCAAACCGGGAAAAGGATCGATGGCAAGGATCCGGTAGAAATAGTCGGCCGGCCGCAAGTCCAAGGATTGCCTCGGCTTAAGTGCGGCGATCTCATCCACCCACCGGCGCAGTTGCGTGCGCCAACGGGTGCGGCGGGGCAGAATTTACCGGCAAGCTCCACAAGGTGTCTGATCCACATAGCGAGCCAGATCCAAGATAGCGCCGACCAATTGCCCGCGCCCATCCCCGTGCCATCCAAAAATCAGGGCAAAACAGGCCGTCATCAAACCGATCTCATGGTTTTCAAAGTAGGCTCTGGCCCTGGGGCAGAAAACCGGGATACCGCGTGCCTCCAGCGCAGCGAGATACGACCCGACTGTGATTCTCCCGAACGCTGTGCAGCAGCAGGGCGATCTGACTGTAATCTTCGACGACGTCTTTTTGTTTCAGGAAAGCCGCCAGATCGGCAAACCGTCGGGCCTCATCGCGATGATCCTGCCCCCATATGCTGATGACGGCCGGATACTCCGGATGGTCTCCATCGGGATCAGGTGCGATTGTTTTATCGTAACGGAAGGAGGGCCCATTGGGGTTGGACCAGTCGATGGAAGCCATCCAGCGGTCGTATCGTTCGATAATGGCGCGGTGGGAGCGGTAGTTGGTGGTCAGCTTGATCACCGGGCACTGGGCAAACCGTGTCTGGGAATTCGAGAATGTTGCGCACGGTGGCACCACGGAAGCGGTAAAGGCTCTGGTCCTCGTCCCCGACCACGCAAAGGTTGCCGGAATGTTGCGGTGAGCTTCAGAAGAAGCTGTTCCTGAACGGTGTTGGTGTCCTGATATTCATCCACGAGCACGTAACGGATGTCTTGTGGTCAAGTCATCACGAAGAGTCCGGTCTGTCAGCAGGTTGTAAGCAATTCGCTGCAGGTGGGCAAAATCCACTCGGTTGTTCTGGAAGAGTGCAGTCTCGTAGGCCTGATAGGCTCCTGGCCATGGACTGAAAGAACAGGTCGTCTGATGCCGGCCAGTTGACTTGCGTCCACCAGTTCTTCCGTGATCTTGTCGAAATAATTACGCGCACCCTTGATGGCGGTCCACTTGGTTTTCCAGCGATGCAAGAAACGGTCGTTTTGCTTTGCCCCAACAATCTGGTCGAAGTGTTCGAAAATGAAAGAGCATCTGTGTCAGTTCGTCGAGGGTTTCGTAATTGTTTCCGAGCGGTGTATGATGGCGGTGGTGTTGCGATGAATTGGTTGCATAGTCCATGGATGGTCGTGACGTGCAGCTCCGACAGGTCGTTTTCAAAGCCCACCCTGCGTGCCGCGGCGGCAATGCGATCTCGCATTTCAAAAGCGGCTTTTTCGGTGAAGGTACAGAGTATCATTTGGCGGGGCTCGGCTTTCCCGAGCAGCAGATAGATTCAAAGCACGCAAAACGATACTATAGGTTTTCCCGGAACCGGGGCCGGCGATGACCAGAAGCGGACCTTCTTGGTGCCCAATGACCCGGCGTTGGGCGTCGTTCAGGTCCGGGTAATGTTTCTGAATCTCTGGTGCAATGGTCATAGCAGTCCCGCCTTCGCGGAAGCTGAACACATCGTCCGCCGACACGATGAGATGGTCAACGATTTTCAACTGCACCGCTTCGGCCGCAAGCACCAGTGCACGCGTCAGCAGTTTGTCTTGTTCGCTGGGCTGCACATTGCCATTGGGATGATTGTGGGCCAGCACCAGAGCCGCTGCACCGCGGCGTAGAGCCGACTCCACCATTCGCCGAGGGTATACATTGGCGTGGTCGATGGTACCCTCCTCCAGCGTCTCGACGCCCTCGCGCAACAACCGATATGCGGAATCAAGATACCCCACCTGAAAGACTTCGTTTGTCAGTCCTCCCAATTGCATGCGCCAAAAATCTTCCATGGTTGCCGTATCGGACAGGATCTCACGGCCTTCAGCATTCTGCTGCAGATAGATGGTGGCCGCTGCTCGGATAATCTTCAGCGCTACCGGTGTGACCGTGCCAATCTTCTCTACCTTGCACAATTCCTCCACCGGCGCATCGAGAATCCCCTTCAGATTACCGAATTTCTGAATCAAGTGTTTGGCCGGTTTTTTCACATCCTTGCGAGGAATCGCCAGGGTAAGGAGCAACTCCACGACTTCATAGTCGGCCAAACCTTGTATTCCGGACTTAAGGAAGCGGCCACGCAGGCGTGCCCGGTGGCCCAGATAATGCGGTTCGTTCTTCTTCATTATTGAACCCCTGGAAGCTTAAGTTTCCCTTGCCGGGTCATCTTGATGCAGAAATTGTCCAACTGTGCTTTGGCCAATTTGGAAGGCTTCGCCTGTTCGTTTTCCCAACGATTGACCGTGGCATAGCTGACGCCCAGTTCCCGGGCCAGATCCTCCTGGCTGATGGAGAGCTGTCGCCGTACCTCCTTAACCAATGCTGGGTAATCCGGCTGGGTAAATTTCATCGATGCATGGACCTTTCGCGATCCTAATGGGCATTATTTACAATGAAAATTATAACGGATGTTTATATCATCCGGATAAGTTGAAACAATCAAATTGTGGCTGAAGCCGCATTGATGGTTTAAACAGGAAAATCGCCGTCAACGATGGTGGTTTTCGGCTGCAAAACAATAGGGATCCGGAGCGCCAAAAACATCTTTGCCCATGCCGTACATCACCGCCATGCAACCACGGCAAAGGGGTCGGATTGGGCAGCCCTGGCAGCCGCTGGGGCCCTTGCGATATTGCCGGGCAGGCTCGCTTTCATAGATCTCAAGCAGGCTGTTTTCAAAAATATTTCCGAGGGGGGAGTCGAACTTGCGGCAGGCATCCACCCGGCCGTCGGGTAAAAGGGAGACGAAATTAAAGGCGGCGCCGCAGCCATAGCCGGCACATCCACTGTAAAAATGGTCACTGCCATTCTGCAGTTGGATTAGGTTAAAAAGGTTGTCTTTCAGGCCCATGATGGGGTTGTGCCTGGCCGCCGTCAGGTAGTTCCGTAAAAAATCCGCATAGGTGTCGATATCAGCGGATGCCAGGGAAGCGCCTTCACCAACCATGGCGAGTCGATTGAAGTTGAAATGGTCAACCTTGTCTCTGAGCAGCTCGACCAGCGGCAGGACCTGCCCGCTGTTTTCACGGGTCAAGGTCAGCATTACCATGGAATATATTCCCAATTTCTTGAGTAGGGGTAAAAATCGCATAACTCGCTCAAAGTGCCCCCGGCCGCGTATATAATCGTTGTGTTCCCGCAAGCCCTCCAGACTGACCTGGTAAAAAGCGGGCTTGCGAATGGCAAGGAGTGCTTCCAATTTCTCCTGAGAGGTGGGATTGCCGAGAATGGCGGTTAAAAAACCCCTCTCTACCGCGGCCCGGTATAGTTCCATGAAGTCGGCATGCAAAAGTGGGTTGCCGCCGGTGAAGGTAACCTGACCGTAAACGAATTGGGATCGGCAAAAATCGTAAAGATTGTCCAGGATCGCGATACCCTGACCGAGGCTCACGGCTTGCCTGTGGCTGCGGTCGTAGCAGTGGCGGCAGGAGAGGTCGCATTGTTGGGTGATGTGCCACTGAAGGGTGAAAACGGGTGAGGAGACGAACTGCTCGTCGCTGATTGCCTTGGTAACGAAATCGTCCGGTCGACGGATCCTGGACGGTGGACGGATGAGGATCCCTTTTGCAACCGCCTGGTAAACGATGTCGTCGATATGGCCGAGGGTCACCCCATGCTCCGCGGCCAATTGCCGATAATCAAGGTCTTCGGCGATAATTTTGAGGGCCAGCAGGTCGTGGGGGTGGGCGTCGTGGATTTCGATCCGGTCGCTTGCCGGCGGGCGATAAACGAGGACGAAACCGTTTTGCGGCTGCGGGCGATGGGCGATATCCGTCAACACTAAAGGTAAGCCGGAATAGTCAACATGGAGCAACTGAAGTTCAGGATTGACCACAATCGCCGATTGTGCCTGGTGCGCGTGCATTGGGGAACCGCCAAGCTTGGCAAAGGCCTCCTCGACACGCCCTAAATCGTTTAAAAAAGGGAATTCTGCAAGCAAAAGCGGATGGGCGGCACAACAGCGCTCCAGCGCTTCGCGGGAGTCGATCGTAACAGGGTTGGCCCCACCCATCGCCCGGGCTATCAGGGCCGCACAAGCCGGATAATTTCCCTTGGCCATGGTGGCTTGTGACTGTTCTTCAACAGGACCTTTACACATTTTTTTGCTCACTTCACACAAAAGCCGATGGTCTTTGAACCATCGGCCTTTGTTCGTTCAGTTAAATTGTGCGAACCGCACAGAGTGGATCAACCTCAACCACTTTTCCCGGCTTTTTTCTCGGGCTCTTCGGCTTTTTCTTCAGCAGCGCTACCTGCGCTGTCTGAATTGTCGCCTTCGCTTTTCCCAGCTTCTTTTTGGATGGCTTCTTCGGCTTTTCCCTCATCAGCGCTACCTGCGCTGTCTGATTTACTGCCTCAGCCGCTTCCTTTGGCTTCGACCTTCTTGTCGGCACTACCTGTGCCGGATTTTGCGCCTCATCCACTGCTGCCAGCATGAGCGCTGCTACCAGCGAGTCCGCCGACCCCAATCAGACCCGCCACGCTCAGTCCGGCAACGATCTTTTTTAGCTCTTTGATCTCCATCGCTGCCTCCTTGTGCATTGAGATGAGTAAAAACACTCCGCCGTTCACCATACGACGTTGCTTTAATGTTATGGATGAAACAATCGGGGGATGTCAACTCGATTTTTGCTATGGTGAATTTGACAGTGTCCGTCCAGGGAAGAGGAATTTTGGTCGAGATCAAGGCGCGGGAAAAATTTTACCGGAAGCATATCGTTGATATTCCAAGGAAAATATTTTTCCCGCAACACTGAGATCGGCCAAAATCACCATTTGTGGATTGGCACCTATCGGATATCTTGTGGTTCGCTATTACACATGATGGCCCAGCCAGCGCTTGCCATGAAGAGGCCGTTTTAACAGATAATGGAGAATGCAGCGGGGGTGTAATGTTAGAATACATTTTTTGAAATTACCCTGTAAAAATCGAAGCCCCGCATCACCGATGCGGGGCTCTTTTCGTTAGCAACTAGTGGGAAACAGGTTGCATTCGTTGTTGGCTCCTCGGGTAGGACTCGAACCTACAACCTAGTGGTTAACAGCCACCCGCTCTGCCGATTGAGCTACCGAGGATTATTATTTTTTCCGGTTACAACCGCTTATTGAACTCGAACCTACAATCCCGCCGCCAGCGGGATTAACAGCCACCCGCTCTGCTCTTTGGGCCACCGGGCATCGTGTACGGTTAGCGCCCTATTGGGCTTTGCCGTTGTCTCTTGAATAAAACCAATTCTTTATAAATAATTGACCTGCAAGTCAAGCGAAATGTCACCGGGGTGGCGCGGATTGGGATAACCTTCAGGTGACCACTTTCTTGACCCGCAGGGCCAGTTCGTCCAGCTGCTGCTTGGTGGGCGCCGAGGGCGCGTCAGTGAGCGAACAGGCCGCCTTTTGGGTTTTGGGGAAAGCGATCACCTCGCGGATGGAGGCCTCGTTGCACATGATGGCTACCATGCGGTCGAAACCGAAGGCGATGCCGCCATGGGGCGGGGCGCCGCTGTCCAGCGCGCTTAATAAAAAGCCGAATTTTTCCTGAAACTCTTCCCGCGCCAGGCCCAGCGCCGCAAACACCCGTTCTTGCAGGTCGCGCTGGTGCACGCGGATACTGCCGCCGCCGATCTCAGCCCCGTTGAGCACCAGATCGTAGGCCCGGCTGCGCGCCGCCGCCGGATCACTGTCGAGCAATCCGTAATCGGCCTCCTTGGGGGCCGTAAAAGGGTGGTGAAGCGCCTCGAAACGCTTGCTGGTCTCGTCAAATTCCATGAGCGGAAAATCAGTCACCCACACAAAGGCGTGTTGACTGTCGTCGATTAGATCCAGACGACGGCCGAGGTGATTGCGCAAATGCCCCAGGGCCTCGTTGACAACCTTGGCATCGTCGGCCACGAAAAAGACCAAATCGCCCTGTTCCATGTTCAGGTGCTCGGCCAGGGCTGCCTTCTCGCTCTCCGTGAAGAATTTGGCGATGGGCGACTGCCAGCCCGCTTCGCGCACCTTGATCCAGGCCAGCCCCTTGGCGCGATAGACGGCCGCCATGTCGGTCAAATCATCGATCTCCTTGCGGGAAAACCCCTCGCAGCCTTTGGCGTTGAGCGCCTTGACCATGCCGCCCTTGGCCACCTGGCCGGCAAAAACCTTAAAACCGCACGCTGCGGCGATATCGGAGATATCGACCAGTTCCAGCCCGAAACGCACATCGGGCTTGTCGAGGCCGTAGCGGTCCAGGGCCTGATCCCAGGTCAGACGCGCAAAGGGGCGTGGAAGGGTCTTGCCGAGCACGGCGCCGTAGACGGAGGCCATCAACCCTTCGGCCATCTCCATGACATCCTCTTCACCCACGAAAGACATTTCGATGTCGATCTGGGTGAACTCGGGTTGCCGGTCGGCCCGCAAATCCTCGTCCCGGAAACAGTGCACGATCTGGTAGTAGCGATCGAACCCCGAGATCATCAGCAGCTGCTTGAAAAGTTGCGGCGACTGCGGCAGGGCGTAGAAAAATCCGGGGTTGACGCGACTGGGCACCAGGTAATCACGCGCGCCCTCGGGGGTGCTGCGAGTTAAAAAGGGGGTTTCCACGTCCAAAAAGCCCAGCTCGTCGAGGTAGCCCCGCACGGCCCGGGCCGCCCGATGGCGCATCATGAGGTTGTGTTGCATCCGTGGCCGCCGCAGATCGATGTGGCGATGCTTGAGGCGCACCGATTCGGAGACGTCGATCTGATCTTCCACCGGAAAGGGCGGCGTCTCGGCCGTGTTGAGAATCTTGAAGGCGGTGACGGTGACCTCGATCTGCCCCGTGAACAGGTTGGGGTTGACCATGCCTTCCGGGCGGGCATCCACCCGGCCCCGCACACCAAGCACGTATTCACTGCGCAAAACGTGGGCCTTTTCGTGCACTTCGGCGCTTACGGCCGGGTTGAAGACCACCTGGGTCATGCCGTGGCGGTCGCGCAGGTCCACGAAAATAACGCCCCCGTGGTCGCGGCGGCGCTGAACCCAGCCCATCAACGCCACCTCCTGGCCGATGGCCTCGGCCGTCAACTCTCTGCAGTTGTGGGTGCGGCGCATCTCTTCAAGCTTGTCGATCAAAAGATTTCCTCCTCCAACAAAACGATTTTCAGGTACTTTCCGGGTGACCCGCTGCGTTGGACATCAAATGCTCCAGCAGTTCAGGCACCACGGTTTCCAGCGAGACCTCATGCTGCTGCTTGGTCCGCATGTTGCGCAGCACCAGCTCACCTTCGGCCAGCTCGCGTTCGCCCACGATCAGGGTCCAGGGGGCGCCCGACCGGTCGGCACGCTTCATCTGGCTTTTCAAACTGCGGTCTTCGAAATCCATCTCGGCCCACACCCCCTTGTCGGCCAGCTGGGCGATCCACGGACAGGCTTGCTGTTGGCTTTGCGGGCCGAGGGCGGCCACGAAAAGATCGGGAAGGCGTTGGTGACGGTCGGCCGCGCCGGGTACACTCTGGGCCACGATCTCGACCAGTCGATCGAGGCCGATGGCAAAACCGGTAGCCGGCAGGGGCGGGCCACCCAGGGCCGCCATTAAACCATCGTAGCGCCCGCCGCCGGCTACGGCGCTTTGGGCTCCCAGGGCACTGGTTTGAATTTCGAAGGTGGTACGGGTGTAATAGTCCAGCCCCCGCACCAGACGGTTATCAACCTTAAATGGAACATCCAGGCGCGTGAGCACGGCGCGGCAGGTTTCGAAATGCGCCTTGCACGCGTCGCACAGATGGTCACCCATGGCCGGCGCCGCGGCCATGGCCTGGCGGCAATCGGGCACCTTGCAATCGAGCACCCGCAAAGGGTTGTTTTGCCGACGTCGCCGGCAATCGCTGCAGAGCGCGTCGACACGGCCGTCGATGTAGCCCAGCAGCCTCTCACGGTAAGCCGGCCGGCATTCGGGGCAGCCCAAGGAATTGAGATGCACGCTCACGTCGCGCACCTCGAGCCGGGCCATTAGCCGCATCAGCATAAAAATCAACTGCGCATCCACCAAGGCCGAGGCCGACCCCAAAACCTCCACGTTGATCTGATAAAATTGACGGTAGCGCCCTTTCTGGGGCCGCTCGCGCCGGAACATAGGCCCGATGGTGTAGACTTTTTGCAGCGGATCGCTGGCGTAGAGCTTGTTTTGCAGGTAGGCTCGCACCACCGAAGCGGTGGCTTCGGGGCGCAGGGTGATCTGATCGCCGCCGCGGTCAGTCAGGGTGTACATCTCTTTTTCCACGATATCGGTATCTTCTCCGATACTGCGGGCGAAAAGCTCGGTACGCTCCATCAGTGGAATGCGAATCTCCTTGAAGCCGAAATCGGCAAAGAGCCCGGCCGCCGTGCGTTCGATGTGCTGCCATAGCCCGCTCTCGTCGGGCAGTATGTCTCTGAAACCGCGTATGCGCTGGATCATCTCGGTACCGAAGCCAAATATAGCAATAAAAATACCCGCGCCGCACTGCCCGGGGCAACGCCCGGGTCCGGCAGAATTTGCGGGCCTCGTCAATCGTGCCGATTACCTAATATCTAATAAACTTTATTTACTATCGCTATTTATGGGTCGCCGTCAACCGCCAAAGGGATTAATACGAAGCCCACCGTTGAAGGTGGTGTTGGCGGCATGCACACCCTTATATTTTATGCAGGTCCAACTGGCGCTCTGCCAATTTGGCGTTGGCGGCCTCAAGCTGGCGCTCGCCCGATATCACCGCCACGGCCCCGCTGATCTCATCCCGGCCGAAATAGCGTTGCGCCACCACCGTTAGGTCTTCGTGCCTCGCCGCCAGCACGCGGGTCTTGAACACCAGGCGTCGCTCGTCGGTGAGACCAATCACGCGACGGACAAAAGCCTTGCGCGCCGCCTCTCCCGGGGGAAAGGGCTTATCGATATCAGCACATACCTGTAAAACCGCCTCGTCCACGTCTTGCCGGCTGAAGCGCCCCTCGCACATGAAACGGCGCGCTCCGTCAAAGGCGATCAAGGTTCGGACGATATGGGGATCGCGGTAAGAGGCCATAGCGAACAGCGCGCTTTCCGGATTGTAAAGGGCGAACCCGCCGTAAGCGCCTCCGCGCTCGCGAATTTCACGGTGCAGGTAAGCGGAACGCATGATTTTGGCCAGCAGCGCCAGGCCGGCGGCGTCGGGGTGGTCCAGGGGTACGACACTAAAGGCCTGAGCCACGAAAGAGACCGCCGTGGTCGTGTGCCACCCCTCGAACAGCGCCGGCGTCGCCGGTGCCACCGTCACGGCGGGCGGACCGAACCCATCGCTCCCATCATCAGCCAACCGCGTCATGGCCTGCTCGAAACCGGTTTGGGCCGCTGCCAAGCTGGCCGCGTCGCCCACCAGGGCCGCTTTGAAGTTTTGGCGGGTGAACAACCGTGCGCCGATGCGCGCCAACAAACGCGACAGGCCGCCCATGGCGTCGTTATCGTTGCGGTCGTAGGATTTGATGGTTTGCAGCTGTCGAATGCCGCTCCAAATTTCGTTCAAGGCGCTGCTTTGGGAAAGATGACGGGCGGCCAGCGATATGGCCAAGCGGTGACCAGCGTGGATCACGGCCGTCTCCAGCCCGGCCCGGTATTCGGCCAACAGCGACCCCAGGCGCTCTTGATCGCCAAAGTCGCCCTCGCTCAGCAGCTCGCCCACGATGTCTAACATCTCGCCAATATTGCGTTGCAGGCATTTGGCTCCCACAAAGATCAGGGGCAGGGATTGGCCAGCGGCGCCGACGGGTGTGCGGGCGGCAGCCGAAAAGCCCAGGCCACCCGTGTGGGCATCGATGCGCCGCACCAGCTCGACGTAGCCGCGCCGTCGGGTGCCGATTTTGGGCAGTGCGTAACAGAAAAAAGGCACCAGCGGTAACAACTCCGAGGCCAGCCGCCCGGCACCGGCCAGGCTGGTGAGATAGGTGATGCCTGAGGTAGGCTGCTGATACCGCGTTGGACTGGCGGCAAAATTGGTGGGGCCGTTATCCGGTACCATCTGTTGCACGGTTTCGGGCACGTCCGCGCGGGTCAGGGTCGGCAGCACCGAAAGATCTTCCTGGCGCTGCTGAAGCGCCTCCAACCGCGCTTCATCCTCACGGATCTGCGCCTCGGCGGCGGCGTCCAGCGCCGCCGCGATATCGGCCAGTGTTTGCGCTTCCTGCTGCCGGTTCCTGGCCTCGAGCTGCGGATCGGGTTCCAGCAAAAAATCCACGCGATGGGGATTTTCCAAAAACCAGCGGCAGACACGACCTTCGAAAAACCCGCCGTCGCCCATCTCCCGGCGCAGTCGGGTGAGGTGGGCGTCGATTCGCAGGCGGTCGATCACGTCGGCCCCGTGCAGCCACCCGCCCACAAATCCCAGCAGCAGTTTCAGCCCGTAGGGATAGGGGGTGTTGGTGACCTCGCGGTGGTGAAACTCCACCTGGTGGATGGCCGCCTCGATCAGTCCGGATTCGATCCCGCTCTCGACCAAACCGGAGAGGCAGTCCATCACCAGCGCCGCCACCCGCGGCCCATCGTCGGCCCCCACCCCCTTTAAACCGCAGGCGAACATCGTGTCGCGATTGTCGGCGTCGAAGCCCGTGCCGTCGCTCAAAGCGGTGCCGATGCCCGCTTCGAGCAGGACTTTGCGCAGGGGCGAGGCGGGATTTCCCAGCAGGATCTGCTCGAGCAGCGCCAACACAAAGACCTCGAAGGCATCTTCGATGGGCGCCATCAGCCAGGCCAGACAGGCCTGGTGCTGTCGGTCACCCTCCTCTTGGGACGCCACGGGATAGGCCTGACGGTAATGCTTGGGCGCTGACCAGCGCGGCTGGCTCGGCACCTGTGTGTCGGGGTCGATCTTATCGAAGTGCACCAGCACCTGCTCGTCAACAGCGGCCAGGTGCTCGGCCAGCGGCAGATCACCGTAGCTGTAAAAAAAGGCGTTGCTAGGGTGATAATGGTGCTGGTGAAAGGCCTTGAGCTGCGCGTGGGTCAGGCTGGGGATTTGGGCCGGGTCACCGCCGGAGTTGAAGCAGTAAGTGGTGTCGGGATAAAGCGCGGTCATCAGCGCCCGCCCCATAACCTGATCAGGCGACGACATGGCGCCTTTCATTTCATTGAAGACCACGCCCTTGAAAACCAGCTGCTCCTGCTCGAAGGCCAGGCGGTGTCCTTCCTGCTTGAAGCTCAAGGCATCGATCTTGGGGAAAAAGGCCGCATCCAGATAGACGCTCATCAGGTTATAGAAGTCGCGCCGGTTCTGCGTCGAGAAGGGATACATGGTCCAATCCGAGGCGGTAAACGCGTTCATGAAGGTGTTGAGGCTGCGCTTGATCATCGAAAAAAAAGGGTCGCGCACCGGATAGCGGCGCGATCCGCACAGCACGGTGTGTTCGAGAATGTGTGCCAGGCCGGTGCCGTCGCGCGGAATGGTCTTAAAGGCCACCCCAAAGCTGTTTTCACTGTCGGCGCGACTGATGTGCACATAACGGGCTCCGGTGGGCTGATGCACCAGCTCGTAGTAAATACCTTCAATTTCATCCAGAGGTTCGATGCGACGCACCTCAAACCGCG
Source organism: uncultured delta proteobacterium (assembly GCA_963783425.1). Lineage (GTDB taxonomy): Bacteria > Desulfobacterota > Desulfobacteria > Desulfobacterales > QNYZ01 > CAWANO01. Next base: position 672,148 of record CAWANO010000010.1, on the reverse strand, counting down.
CAACAGGGTCACGGTGTTTCAGTTCGGGATTACGGGGGTCGACGGGTCTTTTCATTTAGGGTCCGATTGTTGATCTTGCATTAAGGAGGTTTGGTTAGGCCCGGTTTCCGTTGCGGGGGCACCTTTTTCGGCCACCGTCACCAGGGCCGGCCGCATCAATCGAGGCCAACCGGCCCTGGGGCAACTGAAAACTGACCTTGATGGCTAATAGCCGAATTTAAGGCGGGAAATCGGGACGTCAAATATTTGCTTGGCTGGATTTGCCGCTGCAACTTACAACAGGAGACCTGGCCGGTCCGCACTGCAAAGGGCGCCAGTTAAGGCGCCCCTGCTCAGCGGTACAACGTAGTGTAGGGTTCACCAGATAATGCCTCGGAGATTAGACTGCATCCGCCAGGGCCTTTGGTGAAACCACTTGCCCAACCGCGACTATTCGACTGGAACGTAGATACCGCGCCCTTTGCGCTCAATCTTGCCGATCTTGTCGAGCCGGTAGATGATGTTGCGGATTTTCTTGTCCTCGAAGCCGGTGGCGGCTTGAATTTCCTTAAAACCGAGCCCCTCTTTGTTGTTGCGAATCACTTCAAGAACGATGTCGGTGGCCGTCAGCACAGCCTTGATGCGGCCACTTTTTCCGGTGGTGGCAACGCTACGCACACCGGGGGCGAAGGCGGCCCGCCGCAACAGCTTTTCAATGCGATCGAGACGGGTGTTGAGCTGTTCCACATCTTTACGGGTGGGGATTTCATAGGTTTTCATAAAAAATTTTACCATGGCGTCGAAGCTGACGCCCTTTGATTTACGTCGGGTCATGTGTACCTCCTGGTTTATGGGGTATATAAGGGCCGCACCACGTCCATCGACCGGCCGGCCAAAGTGTCACCTTGTCGTTTTCTATTTGAAAGTATACCATTGCAATGTACTAAACTATTGATTGAGCAAAAAAATGTCAAGACGAAATACACATTATTTCCATACAGCTAGAAAACATGGCGGTCGACAAGCTTGTGAATCCGGTTCAGATTGAATTATGATAGGTTTGGAACCAACCGGGGGTGGGAATGACGTTGCCACACACATTGCTCAAAGCCCATCGGCTGATGGCCAAAAAACAGCTGGGCCAGAACTTTCTGACAGAGCCCGGACAGGCCCGTCAGATGGCTCAACTGGCCCGCCTTGAGCCCACCGACGCCGTGCTGGAAATCGGCGCCGGCCTCGGTATGCTCACTGTGGCAATCGCCGGCGTGGCACGCCGTGTGTGGGCCGTTGAGACCGACGGCCGTCTCATCGAGCTGTTAAAATCGGAATTGGCGCTGGCGGGCGTGGCCCATGTAGCGGTGGTCAAGGCAGATTTTTTGGGTATGCGCCTGGCACCATTTGAAAACGAGGCCGGCAGGCCGCTGGTGGTGATGGGCAACCTGCCCTACCACCTGTCATCGCAGATATTGGTGTCGTTGATCGAACAGCGCGCCAGTGTCGAGCGGGCCATTATGATGTTCCAGAAGGAGATGGCCGAACGGTTGGTAGCCCCGCCCGGCGGAAAAACCTACGGGCGCCTGACGGCCATGCTGGGCTACTGCGCCCGGGTAAAAACACTCAAGGATTATCCCGCCCGCCACTTTTTCCCACGCCCCAAGATCGACTCCAGCGTGGTTGAAATACGTTTTCGCAATGCTCCGGTGGTAGCGGCCGTCGACGAAACTTTCCTTTTCCAAACCATCAAGGCCGCTTTCGCCCAACGCCGCAAGACGCTTAAAAACGCCTTGGCGGGCAGCTTTTTAAAACCCACCCCGGCGGCCGTGCAAAGCGCCCTGGCCGCGGCCGGAATTGATCCTCGCCGCCGGGCCGAAACCCTGGAGGCCGTTGAATTTGTGCACCTCAGCAACGCCCTTTTCAACGCCTTGAAACCGCCGTCTCCCTAAAGATGCGCCACGGGGCGCCGCTACATATTTTCAGCAACGCTCACCACCCGGTCTCCCAACATATTGACATAGCTGCCCAGCTCATTGTCGTACCAGCCGTAAATGACGGCCTGGGTCACCGGTGTGCGGATGACCGTATCCGAGAAACGGGCCACCAGCTCCGGATCGATGCCGGGCACATTGACCAGATCGATCCTTACCTCAGCCGTGCGGGTGTGGGTTTCGCTGCCTTCAATGATGGCTGCCGCCCGCGGCAACCCCACAATGTCACTGGAGACGTTCTGCCGCTCTGAAAAGATCAGGTATCCATTGGTATCGGCCGCCACGGCGTCGCGGTAGATATCGTTGATCATGTTGCGGCGGATGGACTGGCCGGAAGGATCGTCCTGCAGGTTGACCACCAGAATAATCAGCGAACCGGAGACCGTCGGCACCCGCACCGACTCGGCGATGAAGCCGATCTCGGCCATCTCGGGGATCACCAGCCGCAACGCCTTGGCCGCGCCGGTGGTGGTGAGAATGATGTTGTTCATGGTGCTGCGGTTTTTACGCAGGTCCTCTTTTCCGGCCTTGGGCAACCGATCCAGTACGGCCTGGGAGCTGGTGGCCGCATGCACGGTGGCCATCGAGGCCGAGAGAATCTTCTGCGGGCCGAACACGTTCAACAGCGGCTTGATCATTTGGGCCAGGCAGGTGGTGGTGCAGGAGGCGTTGGAGATGATGCGGTGGTGGCGTGGATCGTAACTGCTGTCGTTGATGCCCATCACGGTGGTGATGGCGTCTTCGGGCAGGCTGGCTTGATCGGCCATTTTAAAGGGTGCCGACAACACCACTTTTTCAGCCCCGGCCTCCAGGTGGCCGCGCACCGCGCCACCGGCCTGCTCGGGCGGCAAGCTGGGATCGAGAAAGCGGCCGGTGGTGTCCACCACAAGACGCACATCCTCTTTCTGCCAGCCGATCTCCCGCGGATTGCGGTGCTTGAGTAGAAATTTGACCAAAACCCCGTCGATTTGCATGGTACCGGCCGCCTCATCGATGTCACTGATAACCGGCTTGGAACGGAATCCATAGAGATAGCCACCCAAGCGGCCATAGGTGGAGTCGCGCTCGATGTAGTGATAGGCGATGTCGTGCAGGGAGCGACCGGCCGGACGCCCCAGGTTGACCACGATCTGCTTGAAAAATTTACGCCCCACATGGTGCCAGAGGGTCAGCTTGCCAATGCGGCCTAGACCGTTGATGCCCAATTTGAGTTCACTGAAGTTCAACTCTGGAGCTGCCATGAGTCCTCCTTGGCCGGTGGCCGCGCCAACGGGCGCCGTCCCCCGGTGGTTACGATGGCCTTGCCATCAATCGTTAATCCCCATCCACGGCCACACGGCCCCGATAGACGGCGCCGCCGTAGCCGTCGATGCTGATAAAGTCGCCCGATTGAATCTTCTGGTCGCCGAGGGTGCACCAGTGCCGGTCCTCGTCGCAAAAGAGGTTGTCGCACCCCACCACGCAGGTCTTGCCCAGGCGGTTGGCCACCACCGCGGCGTGGGAGGTCATGCCGCCCCGGGCCGTGAGCAACCCGTCGGCGGCGTATATTTCGCGAATATCGTCGGGAACGGTGTCGTTACGCAGCAAAATCAGGTCGGTGTCGGGCTCAGCCTGATGCCAGCGTTCGATCTCCTTTAGTTCAAAGACCGCCCGGCCGCTCATGGCGCCGCCGCTCACGCCAACGCCGTTGCCCAGAAAATTTTCGATCTTTAGGGCACCCTCGGGAAAGCGCCGCGCGATCTTGTGCTCACGCACCGACATATCACGACACTGCAGCACGTATAGCTGGGAGGCCTTGGGGCCCTCGAAGGTGAACTCGATCTCCTGGGGGCTCCATCCCTGATGCTCGGTCAGCAGGATCGCCCACTGCCTGAGCGCCTCGTAGATCTCCGGGAAGTGGGTTTCGAGCGTGATGTCGGTGTCACGCATCTCGATCTCTTGCTGGGTGATGGAGATAGGCAGCGTGCTCACCAGCCCCGCCACCACGTCTTCGCCCTGGTTACCGATCGTAAAATCGCCCCACAAGCGCAGGGTGTCACCTGCCCAGCGGGGGTTGTGGGTCATCACCACACCCGAGCCGGATTGCCGGGAAAGGTTGCCGTAGACCATATGCTGAACGGTGACCGCTGTGCCCCAGTCGTCGGAGATGTCCATGATACGGCGGTAGGTGTTGGCCTTGGCGCTGTACCACGAATCAAACACGCATTCGATGGCCATAAAGAGCTGATCCAGCGGTTCTTCGAGCACCTTGTGCCCGGCCGCCTCGATGCTCTCTTTGTACTTGAGAGCCAAGGTTTGCATCTGCTCGCCGGTCATGAAGCGTTTCAGGGGGATTTTCAGCTGGCCCTTGTAGCCTCTGATGATCGAATCGAAGTGGTCGCGAGTCATGCCCAGCGACATGCCGTAGCACTGCAGGTAGCGGCGGTAGTTGTCCCAAGCGAACCAGACATTGCGGGTCTGGGCGGCCAGGCCGCGGGCGATCTGTTCGTTCATGCCGACATTTAAAAAAGTGTCCATCATCCCGGGCTGCGAAATGGAGGCGCCGCTACGCACCGAAAAGAGCAGCGGATGTTCGGGATCGCCGAAGCGCTTGTTGAGCTTGCCCTCCAACCCCTTGATGTGATGCAGCATTTGCGCCTTGAGGTCCTCCAGTGCGGGGGGGTAGGCCTTGATGATCTCGCGGTATTTGAACACCTCGGTGGTAATGATGAAACCCGGCGGCACGGGAATGTCGTTTTCGAGCAACTTGACCAGGTTGTAACCCTTGTTGCCCAGGTGGATGATGCCGGGAATGCGGGCATCGACCTTGTTCAAAGGGGCCACGGCGCGCTGGTGGTCGTAGCGCAGCAGTTCGCGGCTCTTGGCGCGCGGCAACTCCTGAAACTGGTGGTATAGCGTGTTTAAAATCCGGGTCAGGAACTGGTCCAGCTGCTGAAGCCCCAGGGTGGCGGCGATGCGATCGCGGAAAAAAATCTCCGAGACGCGATGGCGTGCTTTCTCATCGTCGGACCGTTGCGGGCCGAAATCCTGATATTTCGGCAGCCATTCGGAACGGGGCAGCGTGGCCAGAATTTTGGCCAGGTTCTGCTCGTGAATGTTGTGAAAGCAGTCGTTGATGATGTTGCGGACCGCCCGGGCGAACCCTTTGAATATATCCAGGTACTGGGTGAAGGTAAAACCGGTCACTTGCAGGGAGTGGTAGAGGAAACTGAGCAGGCGCTCGAATTCCACCACCGGCATGCCGTCACAGCGCAGGGCCCGGGCGAAAAGGCTCAAGACGGCATGAATGTCGTAAAAGGTGGCCCGCGTGATCAATTTCAAATCAATCTCCGCCACCAGCGTTTCGAAGAGCACATTGACCTGGCTCTCCAGGCGCAGCATCAGCCCCATGGCATCGAACTTGCGTTCATGGTAGCTGCCATACATGGAGGGGATGTCGATGGCGAAGTGGCGTTTTTTGTAAATGTCTTCGCGCACCTCGAAGTGCTCCTCGGAGAGGATCATCTCTTTGAGCAGCTCCAGATACTCGAGCATGGCCACCAGTCGCGGTCGCGTGTCTGAAATCTTCAGCGCCTTTTTAAGTCGGCCAAGATGGATGGAAACCTCAGGTTTGAGCTGGTCCACATAGGCGTTTAGACGCGCAAAGCCCAGGCTGTATTTCTGGTCGAGCAGCTTGTAAAAGGTGGCCAGCAACACCACCCGCCGCGCATCCTGAACACCGACACCTTCGGCCTGCCCGAGCAAGGCCTCGATCTGCGCCGCCTCTCTGGTCAGCAGGTCATCGGGCAGGTGTATGCCTTGGGATTCCATGTGCCGCAGTGCACGGCGCACGCCGTCGATGTAACGGCCGCGCGTGCGGATCTGCTCAAAGACCCGGGGCGGCACCATGGCCGCCAGGGGCGCCTTTTCCCCCGTGCGCCAAAACTCGATCACCCCCATGATCAGGCTCAGGGTGCGGTTGCTGCTTTCGACGTGGCTCTGTTTGCGCAGAAAGTGGATTAAGATGTCCTTGCGCTGGGTCAACTCGTCGATTTCGGTGGAGATGTCGCGCAGGTCACCCTCGGCGCCGATATCGTTAAAAAATACCGGCAGCAGGCGCATCAACTGCTTGATCTGGTTATAGACCGGATCGATGCGGCTGTTGAGCAATTCGGTGATATCACGGAAAAAAAGGTCGGTGTCTTTGATGAGCACACCCGCCACGGCCAGGTGGATGATCAGGCCCGAAAGCAGCCGCAACGACCAGCGCGGGTTGAGTTTGATCAACTCCAGCCAGGCGCGGATGTTGAGGAGGTGAGCGCTGTTGGACTTGATCTGCCAGTCATCGCCCACGCCGCCGATGCGCGGTACCTGAAATCCCAGGTCGATAATCTCATCGATGAAGACGTTCACCAGATCGCGCTCGTCGGTCTTGTAAACCCCCATGCCCATGTTTTGCACGCAACTGAGGGCGGTTGTGGGAAACTGGTCGGCCCGCGATTTGAGTATCGCGAAGGTGTTTTCGATCAGCAGGCGCACGTTGCGATAAGGTTCGTGGGCGATTAGCCAGCTCAGGGTGCGGTTGATCTCCCGCAGGGCCTCTTCGTGGATAACGGCCAAACCGGAGATGTTCATGATATGGAACAGAAAGATCGCTTTCCACTGATTGCCTTTGCCGCTTTGCTGACCAAGCGCGGCCAGGTGACCGGGGATGCGCCGGTAAGCCTCCACGATCTGACCGAAGCTGGGCAGGGTCAGCAGCTGCTCAAGCCGTTGTAACGTTGGTGCCTCGGCCTGCTTTTCAATCGCCGCCAGACGGCGCTGAGCCGCCGCCAGCCGCTCGTGAGAGACCGGCTTGAAAAACGCCTCCCGGGCGGTAAGGCCTTCGCTGTCATTACGGCGCCGGCTGAACCAATTTCCCGGATCCTCCTCGGCGCGCCAATAGGCATAGGTTTGCCGGTAGTATCGCGCTAAAAGCGTGTTGATGGCCGCATACCCCTGAGGGCTGCGCTGGCTGGCGGCAAGGTACGCCTCGGCCAGCCGCTTGATTTGATAGTAGCCACGCACAAAGAGAAAAAAGGCGTTCTCCGGCTGGTGCGAGATGCGCTCGAAGGCCGCGTCCAGCACCGGCTTAAAGCGCGGAAAATTCTCCCCGGCGCTGCGAATCATCTTCTGCAAAAAGAGCAGCAGGTGGTTGCAGGCATCCTCTCTGACCGCCTCTTGGGCGCTTTTGGCCAGGGCCTCGAAATAGATGTCCACGAACAAGGTTGCCGCTTCCGGGCCTAATGGATGGGAGACGAAAAGGTGGAAATAGTCCAGCGCGTAGCTGCGCGACTCCTGTACGATAAACTGCCAGTTGCGATAGGGGTGGGAAAGTTCGGTCAGGAAGTTGTTGGCCCCCTCCATAATCCCGTAATACTTGGACAACACCGCTTGCAGGGGCAGATATTTGGGGTCGATCGACACGAGAACCTGGTGCTCCATCAGGTTCTCGGTCAACGCTTTGGATTTAATGGTCAAGGTGTTTCAACCCTGTCGGTTCGGGCCGCCAAGATTCTAATCGGGATGGCTCACTGTTTGTGATCGTCGATAAGGCCCGTTATTGACAACGAAACGCTTTCCACGCGTATAAAGTATCAAATCCCTTGCCGATTTTCAATGATCCGGGCAAATTGTCCTGGCCGCGATTTCTCTTTCCGTGAGGCCATGCAAAAGGCGACTCAAGCAGGACCGGAAACCGGTTATTGCGCCACATAAGGCCGCCCTAAGGCGTCGGGTGCCTTGCCGGCCAGCACCTGCAGCACCCGGCGCCATCCCGGGTTGCAGGCCAGCTTTCGCTGTACGGCATCACGCTGCAGAGCCGAGATCAAGAGCAGCGTAAAGATCATCAGCGGAAAAGGCGCCACTTGGAACACCTGGGCCGGCACCGATGGAAACCAGCCTTGAAAATAGATCCCCATCACTTGTAAAAATGCGAAAAGGTAGGCGCCGAAAGCCACCCGCAGCGGGTGCCACCCGCCAAAAATGACCAGCGCCAGAGCGATCCAGCCGGTACCTTCAGCGCCTTGGGGGCGACCCCAACCCGGTTTGACGCAGAGCGAAAAGGTGGCCCCGGCCAATCCCACCAGTACCCCGCCCATCACGGTATACCAGAATTGCACCCGCGCCGGCGAGATGCCGCGGGCAAAGGCGGCGGCCGGATTTTCACCGACCGCCATCAAAGATAGGCCCGCAGCCGTATGATAAAGATACCACCAGCAGGCCATAAAGCTCAGCAGGCTGAGGTAAATGGGTAGCGGGTGTTGGAATAATATGGGACCCAGCACCGGCAGCGACTCCAGCCCGGGGATCGGCATGGGCAGTGTTTGCGGCCCGCTTTGACGAGCATAGGCGTTGCCCAGAAAATAGGCCAGGTCACGGGTCATCAAGGTCAGCACGAATCCGACCGCCACCTGGGACTGACCCAGATGGATGCTAAAGAGTGCCACCAGGGCCGCCACGGCCGCGCCCACCACGGCGCCCGTGCCAAAGCCCAGCCAGAGGCTGCCACTATTGAAGCTGACCGCAAAGGCGGCCATGGCACTGAGCAATATAGTGCCGTCCAGAGAGAGGTTGATGACGCCCGCTTTTTCGGTCAAGGTCTCGCCCATGGCGGCCAGCAAAATCGGCGCCGCCCCCACAACCACGCCCGCCAAAAGAATGATGGGATTGAATTCGGACATGATCAGTCTCCACCGGAAGCGGGCGTTGCGGAAAGGGCCGGCGCCACGGCCCGTCGTCGGGCGATCTGAAGGCGAACCCCCTGCACCGCCAAAACAGCCAGCACCGTGGCCCCCTGGATAACGCCACTCAACGAGGAATCCATTTGCAGAATCATGGGCAGCTGAATGCTGCCCACGTTGAGGGCGGCGAAGAATAGCGCCACCGCCGGTAGGGCCCACACATTGTAGTTGGCAAGCATCACCACCAGTAACGCTAAGTATCCGTAATTACTTGAAATGGCCGGAATTAGCCGATGATACACCCCCGCCACCTGGAGGGTGCCGGCCATCCCCGCCAGCCCACCTGCCAGCAGCATCGCCAGCAGCATGTAACGCGTGGGGTGCAAACCAAAAAGGTAGGCTGCGCGCGGATTTTTACCGATAGCCTTCAGGCTCAGGCCGATGCGCGTGCGCCCGATCACCGCGGCCGTAACCAGCAACCCGGCCACGGCCAAACCCAACCCCACCGGTGATATTTTCGGCTGATTTAGATACGAGAGCCACAGCTCGCGCGGAAAAAGCTCGGTGCCGCTCATGGAAGCCACTCCGGGTCGTTTCCAGGGGCCGAAAATCAACCACAAAATAATGCCCTGAGCCACAAAATTAAGCCCCAGCCCGGAAAAGATTTCATGCACGCCGCCCCGGGTTTTGAGCAGCCCCGCAAGGATGGCCCACACACCGCCACCCAGCATACCCATCGCAAAGGCCGCCACGATATACAGCGACGGATGCGGGCTGCTCACGCCCCAGCGCAGGGCCGCCGTGGCGAAGACGGCGCCCATCATCACCTGCCCCTCTACACCAATATTCCACAGCCCGATCCGAAAGGTGAAGAGCAGTCCGCAGGCGCACAAGGTGAGCGGTATCCAGGCCTTGATGACATGGGAGAGTTTCGTCCAGCTACCCAAACTGCCTTTAAAAATGGCCTCGTAGGCCGCCAGCGGCGGCGCCCCGGCCAACCACAGTACCAGCGTCGTAAAGAGCATCACCACCAGCAGCGACACCCCAATTTGGATAGCCGCTTGCAGACCCGCGCCGCGCACGCAAGGCCGCTTCGGCACACTTGCGGCGTTGATATCAGACGGCGGCGACGGCGGTGTCGACATTGCTTAGTGCCATTCCATGCGTGTTTGGTGTATGCAGGTCAGCGCGGATCGGATCTTTAGTGAAACCATCATTACTTTTTTCCCGCAATGGCCCGTCCCAGCTGCTCCAGGTCCAGCGCCTCTCCGGCCCGGTCGGCTGCCACGCTGCCGTCGAAAAAAACAATCACTCGCTGGGCGGCCATGAGAATCTCGTCGATCTCAGCCGAGGAGAATACGATGCCGGCTCCGTTTTGGCGGTATTGCTGCAGGTGTCGCCACACCCAGTGGGCCGAATTGATATCCAAGCCGCGGGTCGGATTTTCCAGCAGCAACAGCAGGGGAGATTTGGGCAGGAAAGAGAGCAATAGGCGCTGTTGGTTTCCACCGGAGAGCAAGGCCACGTCGGTATCGGGCAGCCCCTTGATATTAAACTGGGAGATGCACGCCTTGGCCTGACGCCGCGCCCCTTGCCAGTCGACAAGGAATCTGGGCTGGGGCTCGAGTAGAGCGAAATGTTCGACGATGGTCAAACCGCAAATCAACCCCTCTTCCAGCCGCGAGCCGGGCAGGAAAAAGACGCCTCGGCGGCGCTGGTCATGATAATTTGTGCCGCGCCGGAAGAGCAGGTCGCCGATGCGCAAGCGGCCCCGGTAGGGCCGGTTGAGACCGGCCGCCACTCGTAAAAAAACCCCTTGGCCGCTGCCTTCAAGCCCGGCCAAACCCGCAATTTCGCCCTGATCCACGGCCACCGTGCAATCGCGCAGGCCCGTGCGCCCACCGGTGGCCGAGACGGCCTCCATGGCCAGCACTGTCTGGCTCTGTTGGGACGATGGTTTGGGGGGCGTTTGCGGCGGCTGGCCAAACATCATATTCAGCAGGCGTGAGGTGTCAAAGGGGTTTTTCATTTGGCCGCTGAGGCGGCCCTGCCTGAGCACGGTCACGCGGTCGCAGAGCGCTTCGACATCTTCGAGCTTGTGCGACACGAGAATGATACTTTTGCCCTCGGCGGCCAGCCGTTTGAGGGCCGCAAACAGTACCTGCTTTTGTGTATCGGATATACCCGTGGTGGGCTCGTCTAATATCAGCACCTCGATGCCCAGCGCCAGCAGCCGCATCAATTCAAGCTGCTGGCGTTCGCCCACGGTTAAAAGCCCCGCCGGCGCCTGGGGGTCCATGGCAAAGCCGAGCATCTCACACAGCGCCGCCAAGCGCCTGGCGTGGTGGCGACGCCGGGCCCGCAGTCGCCGGGCTTGGCCCGCCATGAAATTGTCCAACACCGACAGGGCCGGGAAATCCATAGGCTCCTGGTAGAGCATACCGATACCGTAGGCCACGGCCATGGCCGGCCGCAGCAGATCGATCCGTTGGCCGTCAAGCACGATCTCTCCGGCCTGTGGGCGCGTGTAGCCGGTCAGCACCTTCATAAGCGTGCTCTTGCCGGCCCCGTTTTCCCCCAGCAGGCCGTGAATGGAGCCGGCCGCCACGGTCATTGATACGTCGTCACAGGCGCGCACCGGGCCGTAATGCTTGACGATATGCCTTAGTTCGATCTGCATGTGATGGCAGCCGCGGGCGTGAAGAAAGCCACGCTACTTGGCGCTGCTTTGCCCGTCCATGCCTTCCAGCAGCTGCTCCATGTACCAAATCTGGTTGTCGTCGGCCACCTGGTCCGCCTCAAGGAAGACGCTGCCGTCCTGGTAGTTGAGCGGTCCCTTGAAGAGCTGCACTTTGCCGGCGCCCAAATCGCTGATGAACTGGTCCAGGGCTTTGGCGGCCGCATCCGACAGGGCCGGTCCCTTTTCAAAGCCCACCGTGCTGGTCTTTCGGTCGTTGATATCGTTCCAATCCGGCCCCAGCCATTCCCAGCGCGAACGCCACTCGCCCTCTTTGGCCGCCGTGATGAAATCAAGGTAGCCCGGCACCCAGTTAAAATAGGGTACCCCCAGGCAGACATCATCACCGCCCTTGCAGGCACCGACGTAATCGTAGGGCACGGCCCAGACCGATTTTCCCTCTTGTCGTTTCTGGGTGGCCACGGTGAGCGCTTCGGTGGTATCGATACCCGATATCACCACGTCGTAGCCGGTATTGAAAAAATTTTGGGCCACTTGGGTCGGGTCAGCGGTCACCCCGGGAATATTGAACCAGAACCCGATCCAGGTCACCTTGAATTTGAGATCGGCGGGATCCTTTTTAAGCACTTCGGTCCAGGCGTAGTGCGCGCCCAGATAACAAGCTGCCGCCAAACGGCGCGTCTCCTCGTTGACCAGGGGTCCCAGGTAGCCGATTTTACCGGTCTGGGTGGTCATGGCCGCGGCGAATCCGGCCATCATTTTCCCGTACTCCATGCGACCCATCAGATTGGAGAGGTTCTGGGGGGCTTTACCCTTGGGCACGTCATCGCCGGAGATATGCAGAAAATAAGTGTCGGGAAACATCAGGGCCGCCTCGCGGGTGCCGTCTTTCATGTCATCGGAGTTGGCAATGATCATTTGGGCACCTTTTTCCACCATGTCCTCCACCAGTTGGGGAATGGTGACGCCCGGCCGATCGGCCGGGTTGACTTTGTCGATGTAGATCATTTTGGTCCCCGGCATGGCCTTTTCGATGTGTTGACCCGCCTCGTAATGGGCCTGGCTCCAGCCGTGATCATTGTAAGGCCCCACCAGCAATAGACCAAAGGTGAAGGGTGTGTCCGCGGCCATGGCATGGGGGCCGACACCTAGTAGGGTTGCCAGGCAAATTAAAAGAACCGCTAACAAGGTCATCCGAAACCTAAGCATAATGTGCCTCCTGCTGTGACTGATAAAGCGTTGCGTGAAGTGATCCTCATCCCCTCGCCCGCAGGCTGAAGACCAAGTTATAATCATGACGAAAAAAGATATATAGATATAATCTGGGCTTTGGGTCAAGCGTGTTAAAATCCTGGGGCGCCCTTACGACCTTACAGCCGTCATTCTGACACGGTTTTTTTATTGACAGACACATCCATATTTGATTTACAGGAAGGTTTGTTGACACCCAAGGAGGTAATCACCGTGTACGGTTTAGAAGCAATTGCCACCCACAATGGCTGGGCCATGGCGGCAACGGGCGCCCTGATTGTCTTTTTCGGTCTGGTACTGCTCTCGACCACCATCTCACAGTTGTATCGGATCATCGACCTGTTCGACAAAAAAACGCTGCAACCTGAAGCGGCCGTGATGGCGGCCCAGGCACCGCCAAAGAGCGCCGAACCATCCAGCTACGCCCTCGACCTTGAGGCCGACCTGGTTCAGTACCAGACCGCTTCCGCCCCGCTGGGCGATAGTTTCGATCTGGCCGACCTCTATCAGGTGGCCCGGGAGTTGGATCTGGCCCATCCCCATCTGAGCATTTCCCACTTTCGACGCCAAAACATGCTCTTGGTACAACCCAGCGGCCAGTTTTCCTGGAACAAATAGCGCGCACCGCGCCAAAGGATCTTTCAGCAATGGATTTGTTCTTACAATTTTTAGGTAATACCGGATTCTTCTTGGCCGATTACCGCCATTTGATCATGATTCTGGTGGGCTCGACCTTCGTCTATTTAGGGGCCGCTAAAAATTTTGAACCGCTGCTATTGGTGCCCATCGGTTTCGGCATCATTGTCGGCAACGTGCCCTTCTTTAAAGGCTTCGGTCTGGGCGTTTACGAACCCGGAAGTGTTTTGTACTATCTCTATTTTGGTGTGAAATCAGGGCTTTACCCATCCATTGTCTTTCTTGGACTCGGCGCCATGACCGATTTTTCATCGCTGATCGGCAACCCCAAGCTGATGTTGCTCGGCGCGGCGGCCCAGATGGGCATCTACTTCACCTTGCTCAGCGCCTTGGCGCTGGGGTTTCTACCCAAAGAGGCCGCCTCGGTCGCCATCATCGGCGGTGCCGACGGCCCCACCTCGATCTTTCTGACAGCCAAGCTGGCCCCCCACTTGGTGGGTCCGGTGGCCATCGCCGCCTACTCCTACATGGCCCTGATCCCCGTGATCCAGCCGCCGATCATGCGACTTCTCACTACCCAAAACGAGCGCCGCATCCACATGCCCGATCCCAAACGGGAGGTCACCCGTAAGGAGCGCGTTATTTTTCCGGTGGTGGCGGTTTTGCTGTGCTGTTTTTTGGCGCCGGCCTCGATCCCCTTGCTGGGGCCTTTTTTCTTTGGTAATTTCCTCAAGGAGTGCGGTGTGACCGACCGCCTGGCCAACACCGCCCGCACGGCCATCATCGATACAGCCACCATCTTTCTGGGGTTTCTGGTGGGCTGCAGCACCCAGGGCGACGTCTTTTTGACGGTCAAGTCGGTGGGTATCTTTATTCTGGGCGCGGTCGCTTTCAGTATCGCTACGGCCAGCGGGGTAATCTTCGCTAAAATCATGAACCTTTTTCTCGAAGCAAAAAATCAACCCCCTCCTGGGAGCGGCGGGTGTTTCGGCCGTGCCCGGGTCAGCCCGCGAAGTTCACCTGGAGGGCTTAGCGCGCCGACCCGAGCAACTATCTGCTCATGCATGGCATGGCCTGCAACGCGTCAGGCGTGATCGGCTCGGCCATTTGCGCCGGCATTTTGTGGAGTTTTATGATGATCTGATACCAACGCAAACCCGCCGTTGATAAAATAAAACCCCCCATTCATCCCCAACCCGGGATGCGCGGGGGTTTTGTTTTGGCCGGCAGGCGTTTAAGGCCGCTACGAGATTGTGTCCCGCTTGGTAACCTGCCGGTTTTTGGCGGTGATGCTGCCGGCGGGCTGCTGGTTTCGTTTCAGCGCTAGGCGCCCCGCCCTGGAGCGGTAAAATAGGTTTCGTATTGGGTGGGGCCTTCCTGGTAAACGGCAATCATCTTGTCGAAGGTGCGGCGCGTGTCACTCTCTTTCCAGGACTCCCAAGCCTCTAATGATTCCCAGGTACCGATGACCAGGCGCACATTGATGTCTTCGGCATTGATTAAGGTGATGCCCGAGATGTAACCGGGGCGATTCAGGGCCCCCGCCCGAAATTCGTTGAGCAAGGCGGCGACCTCTTTTTCTTTGCCGGGTTTGTAGCGACGCTTGATCAGTACTTTTACCATCCGACACCCTCCTTTGCTATGGGTCTCAAATGAAAATATGGTATGCCGCCTCGGATGGAGGCGTCAAGCCTTAATTTTCAGCCAGCATTAAAAACCGGAAAGGGTCGATTTTGCCTGCGTTACCCTGAACACTCGAAACCGATGGGTCTCTCTATTTTTCACTTTACATCCCTGGCTATCCCTGTTTATTTAAAGGATTCCATGACCGACGATTCTAACGCTACGGGAGATATGCGATGAAACAATGGCGATGTACGGTGTGCGGATACGTTCACACGGGCGATGAGCCGCCCGAAAAGTGCCCCGTTTGCGGGGCTGACAGGTCCCTTTTCGAACTGGTCGAGCTACCCACCAAAAGCGCCGATTCCGATGCAAAGCAGGTAGAAGCGGCACCGGCGGAACAGGATGAGCAGATGGTCGCAGGCGATCAGCAGCCGGCCGCGCCATCTTCTCCGAAGATAAGCGCCGACGAAACCGCACCGCCAGTTGCCGCCGGTTGGCAAACGAGCCTCATCGACACCATCGTCGACCTGCACGGCCATCCCATAAGCGTTCATATACCCAATGGCGTCCTGCCGGTGGCGGTACTTTTTTTGCTATTGGGGTTGCTGACGGGATCCATCGCGCTCAAGACCGCCGCTTTCTACAACGTGGTCTTTGTGGCCCTGGCCATGCCGCTGGTGATCTTCACCGGGTATCTGGACTGGCAGCGCCGTTTCGGCGGCAATATGACCCCTGTTTTTCGCACCAAGATGATTTGCGCCGCTATCGTCACACTCGTCGCCATCGTGCTGGTGATCTGGCGCCTGGTCGACCCTCATGTGGCCTCGACCTGGGGCGCCGGTCGCTGGTTCTTTGTGGCGCTTCATCTGGCGGCCCTGGCCGCGGCCGGACTTGCCGGATATATGGGCGGCAAGCTGATCATCTTCCCCAAAGATAGAACCCGTAACGGGTAAACGATGGCCGCGTCGTTTAGCGCACACTTTAAAGCCCCGGGGATGTTTCACGTGGAACATCACCGGGGCTTTAAATATCCCGGATGACCCCCGCCCGCACCTTGGAGCACCCCCCGATCGCGGCAAACACCCAAAAGGCGCTGATGAGCAAAGGCGCTTATGTTTTGTGGTTGAAACCAACTCAAGAAGGCAAAATTGCTGTTGCCCCAGCCACCTTTACGGATTCCAGCACATGGCCACATTGTCACATTTTCGATCGGCATTGTTAGGCCCGGTGGAGGACTACATGCTAATTCGGGCTATTGTTGAGGGAAACTGTTAGGTTGATGGTTGAAACGGTGAGGATTAACGGGCCGGTGAAGTTCCGATAGCCCTAATCCCGCCCGCCGCTTCCCCATCCGGTTATGATAGTGTCTCGATCCTGATGGGATCTATGGATACGCTCGTTGCCGTTGAGAATCGAAAGACTCGGTTGCTGGCGCGGTCACCCACCCACAGATAGCCGTCAAACCATGTTAAGGAATTGGGTTGCGTAACCATGTCGGGTAAAACGACCTCCTGATCACTCACGTCCTGCTCGATATTCATTCGAACCAACCTGGGGCGCTGGCACCCTTTTTGGGCATCTGCGCAGCGCGATAGGCCCACAACCCACAACTGCCCGCAATCCCAAGCAATCCCGGTCGGATGCCTCACCGGTGAGCGTAACGTTTGCAGGGTTCGCCCCGTTTTTGGGTCGATCTTACGAATCACTCCATCGTCTTGATCACAAAGCCACAAGTATTGACCGTCATGGCTTAATCCACTGGGAGCGCTTCCCGGGCTGACAAATAGCGTTTTGGCCTCACGCCCTTCTCCAAATTTCAAAATCACCTTCTCGGTGGCATCGACGATCCATAAAAACCCCTTCGCGCAGCATCGATTCTCCCACGCCAGGCCGCAAACATTGGCTCCGCCGTAAAGCTGCAAGGGAAAGCGTCCCCCCTCGCTGTAGTTGGCGGGCTCCATGTGCTGCCCAACGACGAAGTAGGGTTCGAGCTTGATATTGCGGGTAAAGATGATCTGATTGGCAGTGGCCAGAATAAAATCGCTGCCGTTGTGGGTTATAGCGGTGGGTCCGGCCGAGGAGGCCGATTCAAAGGGGAGAAAGAGGTCGCTTTTAAATTGCTGCGGGCCGCATCCTGCCATGAAAAAGAGCCAAGCGGCGGTAATCACGCAAATGTCTATTCGTTTTCGCGTTCGCATTCGCTTTCTCCCTTGATTGCGAGTAGGAGCAACGATCGGGGTTATATCGGGCTTTAGATCTTTGAATTGAGCGGGGCTACGACCCCTTTTCATGCCCCTCTCGCTCCAGCATCGCGCGGTACCAACAGGAAAACTCGTACATGCCGCGATAGTAGTCATCGTGATTGACGATGCCCAGAGCGATGTCCAGCACACCGCGACTGTAACTTTCGTCTGATTGTTGCCGGGTCTTTAAAAATTCTCGAACCAGCATCTGGGTTGTGCGTTTGGATACATCCCGGCGGATATCAATGGGATCCTTCGGTTCCTGAAAGGGGTCCCAGCGGTCGTACCCCTTTTTTAAAATGTATTTCTGCCGCCGAGGCGACATCGCCTCGAAAACGGCCCGTTTGCGCGATTGGGTCTGCTCCTCATCGAACTCAATACTCATCGAACCCCCCGCCTGTGCCGCTTTCGGGACGGCTTTTCTGGTTCCGGTTCCGGGCCAACACCTAGATATGTTTCATTATAACTGGTCAACAGCGCCATGGAAAGCGGCACCAACATTTCTGCCATGCGGGCGTGCCGGGATTCGAGTGCCCTGACCAGCTGGGCGGAAAGATCGTAGAGGCTCTGGTTGAGTTTGTCTATGTTGATAGTAGGATATGGTACGCCGGGCTTGAACTCGGAGAGCCCGCAGGTGCGTCCTTTGCCGCCGATAGCCATCGGGACGCCATAAACCCGGCAGGTGATGGGGCGAAGGTGGTACATTTCACAGCGATGCTCGTCGCTGAGCAGCGGACAGATCACGCGCTCTTTGCCCATTTTGGTAATGATCTTTTCTTCGCTCACCCCTTTCCGCGCCGCTTTAACGGCCTCGCGTTTGAGCTTGTAGACCCTTCGGTCGGCCTGATTGGCTTTTTCAATAATTCGTAGCCGATCGCTCTCATCGACCTGCCGGTTGAAATGATAACTGATGTAAAGCGCCTCAATGAACGACAAGTCGAACACCGCATGGCAGCAATCGTCACAGCGCAGCTTACATTTAACCGCATCGGAATGGGCGCGTTTTATATTTTCAAACGCC
The DNA here is from genome assembly GCA_963783425.1 of uncultured delta proteobacterium. Lineage (GTDB taxonomy): Bacteria > Desulfobacterota > Desulfobacteria > Desulfobacterales > QNYZ01 > CAWANO01. Next base: position 654,008 of record CAWANO010000010.1, on the reverse strand, counting down.
GCCTCGGCCGCGGCGCGAATATTTTCATAACTGCTAAAATAGGGGGTGAAATCAAAATCCATGAACCAAACTCCTCAATGCTCTGTGGGCCATGTTTCACGTGAAACATGGCGATCAGGTTTATTTTCCAATGCAAAACTGGCCGAAGATTTCATCTAGAAGCGCCTCATCCAAGTCAACACCACTCACTCGCTGCAGCGCTTTGCGCGCCTGGCGGGCTTCGATAGCCACCAGCTCCAGTGGCATCGCATCACTCAGACCTCGCGCCAGCGCCTCCGCACACTCGAGCGCCTCAAAAATTGTGTTTTTCTGGCGAAAATTTGGAACGGGGCTCGCCGCTTCCGTTGCCAGCGCCGCCGTCCCAGTCAAGCGCCAGCTTAGCACCGTTTCAAGGTGCTCCAACCCGTATAAATATTTGGCCGAAATTTTTACGCTGTCCAGGTCTTGCCACTCCGAGGGCGCATCTATCACCATAGCGTCATTGCATAGATCAATTTTGTTGTAAACAATCACCGGTTGTTGCTGTTTCACCGCCGTAAAAGCCTCCAGGTCTGCCGTCTCAAGCGGTCTCGACGCATCAACCAGCAGTACAACCAGATCAGCACCCGCGGCCCGCTGGCGGGTTTTTTCAATCCCGATCTCTTCAACCAGGTCTTTGGGGGATCTCAACCCCGCCGTATCCACCAGCAGAACCGGAACCTGGCCGATGATCAGACTCTCTTCGATCATATCGCGCGTGGTGCCCGGTATGTCGGTGACGATGGCGCGTTCGTTTTTCAAAAGGGCGTTGAGCAGGCTCGATTTTCCCACATTGGGCTTTCCCACAAGGGCCACGACGGCACCCTCCTGAAAGAGGTGCTGCCGGTCGTATTGCTTTACAAGCTGTTGTAGGGGCTTGATCACATCAGTCCTGATCTGGCTTGTCAAGTCCGGGGTGATGATTTCGTCCTCGGTGTCTTCAATAAAATCGATTGCGGTTTCGATGCGGGCCTCGATGGCCGTCAGTCGACGACAAACGGCCTCGATCATATCCCGAAGCGCTCCGCTTAGATTGGTGGTGGCCATAAGGGCTGCACGCTCGGATTTGGCGTTGATCAGCTCCGCCACCGCCTCAGCCTGGCTCAAATCGATGCGACCGTTGACGAAGGCCCGACGGGTGAACTCGCCCGGTTCGGCCAGCCGCGCCCCCAACCCGAGCACCAACCGCAAAACAGACTCCAAGGTTGCGCGGCCGGCGTGGGTGTTGATTTCGACCATATCTTCACAGGTGTAGGAATGCGGCGCGCGCATGCGCGACAGTAAAATCTCGTCGAGCAGCACCTGGTTGTGCGGGTCACGGATGTGCCCATAGGCGGGCCGCGCCAAGGGTCTTGGTGATTGTGGCCGCGCCGGGTGAAAGATGCGCTCTGCGAGGGTAAAAGCCTGGGAACCCGAAAGACGGATAATACCAATACCGCCGCGACCGGGTGGGGTGGCGATAGCTGCTATAGTATCGGTTCGCAAAAGCCTGTCAGGCTTTCTGCCCGATGGTGATAGGGGGACATTCAAGGGTCGTTTGGGTGCTAATATAGACAATCGCTGAATGCGTTGGGGCCGACCCAACCGCTATCTTCACTGTCATTTTAGGTGCAAAGCCGATGGAGGGCAAACCGCGGCCAACACCTTTAATCGATATGCACAGGCTGGCCCCCGTTTAAGGGCTTTCGACGGTTGCCGTTGGGAAAAATGGTCAGCTTGCGAACATAGCCGCCGCCCGTGCTGTGGGTGCGAACGGCATGGTTTCCCCTGAGGGCTACATGTACGATGCGGCGTTCAGACGGGTTGAGTTGACCGATCGTGACCGGTTTTCCGACGCGCTGCGCTTTCTCGGCCAAACGGTGTGACAGCTTGATGAGGTTTTCGCGTCGCCTGGCCTGATAGCCAGCCACATCGAGATGGACTGGAATCCGCTCATCAGCGGTTGCGCAACGGTGATTGAGCGCGCGTTCCACCAGATATTGCATCGCCATAAGGGTTTGACCGCGTTTACCGATCAAAACAGCCGGGTTGTCGCTGTTGATGTCGATCTCGATCCCATCCCCATTGATGTTGCTTTCAAGGGTTGGATTCTCGCTGATGGCTTCGGCGATGAGTTTTAAATAGGTCTCGGCGCGCGCTTGTGCGGCGCTGAGATCAGGCCTTTTTAGGGCCGTTTGGGGATGTCTCCTCGTCTGGCGGACCGGCGGGTGCCTCGGGGCCGGTGGCGACCTGGGCCTCATCCGCCACCTCCGCGATTACGGGTTGGGGATGAGGTTCGGGTTCGTGCGGTGGCGCCGCTGGTTTCGGTTTTAAGGCTTTTTCAGGCTCCTTGACGGCTATTTTGGCCTTGCGGGCCCCAACCAGTCCGAAGATACCCGTTGACCCGAAGGAAACCACCTCATATTTGATCTTTTTGGTCTCTACCGCAAGCGCTTGGCACGCCTTGTCGACGGCCTCGGCGACGTTGCGTCCTTCAAACTCTCGCTGCCGCGCCATGAATACTCCCTTCACTCTACGCGCGTTTGCGCTGCACATAAAATTGTTGGCCGATGGAAACCACGTTATTTACAAGCCAGTAAAGCACCAACCCGGCGGAAAAATTGACAAAAATAACGGTGAAAAAGATGGGCATCAGCATCATCATCTTGGCTTGCGTCGAGTCACCCATGGCCGGTTGCATTTTCTGCTGTAAAAACATGCTCGCCCCCATCAAAAGTGTCAATACGGGAATGCCGTAGGGCGGCTGCATGAGCGGGATCGAAAATCCGAAATCAAACAAGCGGTCCGGTGCCGAAAGGTCGTTGATCCACCCGAAAAACGGGGCATGTCGCAGCTCGATGGCTTCGTAGAGCATTCGGTAAAGCGCGAAAAAGATAGGAATTTGGACCACCATCGGCAAGCAACCGCCCATGGGGTTAACCTTGTAGGTCCGGTAGAGGGCCATGATCTCTTCGTTTTGTTTCTTCTTATCATCCTTGTATTTTTCGCGAATTTCGGTCATCAAGGGCTGGATCTTCTTCATCTCGCCCATCGATTTGTAGCTCTTGTTGCCCAGCGGCCACAACACCAGTTTGGTCAGAAGGGTGAGAATGATGATGGCGATACCGTAGTTGGAAACCACGTGGTCGTAGATGAAATTCATCAACCACAAACAGGGTTTGGCCAGAAAATCGAACATCCCGAAATTGACCGCTTTGGCCAGATCGTTGTTTAACTCCCGCAGCAGCCGTAAGCTTTTAGGCCCGAAAAAGAGCTGATAATCGAACACCTTCTCCCCCTGGGGATTGAAGGTGGTGGGCGGACTCACCAAGCGGTTGACGATCAACTGTTCGCCCACCAGGTCCAGCGCCATGGTGCGATCTGCCGGGCTGGCTGGTATAATACTGCTTAAAAAGTAGCGTTCCTGGATGGCGACCCAGGCGATGTCGCCGTTGATGGGTTCATGCTCGGCGATGTTTTTCTTCTTGACCTGTTGCAGTGACCCGTTTATCAGACCGCTGGGGCCTTGAAACCCGTAGGCCCTTTTATCGCTCTCATCGTATTTGACCAGCGCCACGGCCAGGCGGTCTTGAAAGGGCTGCTCGCTTTCGTTTTTGACCGTCACACCATAATCGATCAGGTAGCTGTCGGCCTTGAAGGTAAAGCGCTTTTCAATCACAATGTTTTGCGGCGAGCGCCAGGTGAAGGTCAGCGTTTGCTGCCCCTCTTTAATGGCGATCTGTGCAGCCGGACTATCGCTTCGAAAAACAGCTCCATCCAGACCGACAACACTCTTTTCGGTAAACTGGGTCAGCACGCTGCCCAACGTATTTTGTTCGGAAATCAACGCTTTTAAAGGAGAATCATGGCGGGCTTCTTCTCGGTAGTTTTTTAAGGTGAGCTGGGTGATAACGGCCCCTTTTTCGGATATCTCGGCCTTTAAAAGCGGGGTCTCCACGCTGTAGCTACGCCCGGCAACCGCCTGGGGCGGTGTTTGCGCGACGGTTTGATCGGCCGCCGGGGCGGTCACCGGCGCCAGTTCAGGGGCTGGTAAGGTCGGGCTTTGAACCGGTTCCTGGGTCGCTTTTGGGGTGGCGGTCTCTTGGGCCTGCTGGGGAGGGGATTGTTGCGGCTTTACAAAGAAAAAATCCCACGCCAAAAATATGAGTAATGACAGGGCGATCGCTAATATCAGCCGTCCTTGCTCCATCGGTTTTCCTCACTTACGCTCATCTGTGGCCGTCATTGGCATTGAATCGTTCGGGCTCGGCCGTGCCGGCTGGCCTTGTCACTACGCCTAAAAAAGTGATGTTCTTAACTATTCCAGATAATTAAATTTAAACAGATTTACGGTAAAGGATCATAACCCCCGGGGTGAAATGGGTGGCATTTCAGCAGCCGTCGTACCGCCAGATAAAATCCCTTGGAAAGTCCGTAACGGGCTATGGCTTGATGAGCATATTCGGAGCAGCTTGGGTGGAATCGGCACGTCGGGCCCCACAAGGGCGACAGGGCTAGTTGGTAGGTCCGAATCGCACCCAGAAAGAGCTGGATGGTGACGTTATGCAGTGTTGATCCGATTGGAAATCTCATCAAACAGCGCTTCGAGCGCTTTGAAAATTTGGTCGGTCGTCAGTGTTACAGCACCGCTTTTGACGATGATGTTGTAATCAACGCCGATGGCCACCCGAAATCGATGGGTTCTGAAAAATTCACGTAAAACCCGTTTGAGGCGATTGCGGGTGACGGCGCCGCCGATGCGCTTTGTCGCGGTGACGCCAAGGCGTGCGCGGTCGTAGTCGTTGACCCCATAGCGAATGATAAAATTCCGATCCTGGCACTGATATCCACTACGGGTCAAATGGGTGAATTCATGCCGTTTTCGCAATCGCTCGCTTTTGCGAAATCGCTGTCCGGCTTCGATCACACGGCCAACCGCTTGCGCCCTTTGGCCCGCCGACGATTGATAACGCGACGCCCCTGCTTGCTCGACATCCGTTTTAAAAAACCATGCTTTCGTGCCCGCTTGATACGACTGGGCTGATAGGTGCGTTTCATCTTATATGTCCTCTATAATTATCCTGAAACAAGTTTAAGTGTCGAGTTTATCTCTGATGTCATAAATATAAACATTAATTATGATCAAAAAGTTTTAGGTTTGTCAATATCTAAAACTTCAAAAAGATCGAACTGTTCCAGATGGTACTTTTCGTTGGGATATATTTCGATCTTTTTGCCCACCCGTTTCTCAAGAGAGTCGATCAGGCGCTGTTCCTCGTGATAGAGCAGTTCGGCGATCTCGGGATTGACCCGCAAAGTGATGCCATTGCCCGGCAGGTCCCACGCTTCGCGCAGCACCTCCCTGTAGATCGCGTAACAAATCGAACGTCGCGAGAGCAGATGACCCTCGCCCTCGCAGTAAAAACAGGGTTCCGACATCAGGTTGGTGAGTGGCTGGCGCACCCGCTTACGGGTCATCTGGACCAGACCCAGCTCCGAAATAGGCAACACGTGGGTTTTGCTACGGTCCAGGCGCAGGCGCTCCTTGAGGGCATTGTAGACCTTGATCTGATTGGCCTTTTTTTCCATATCAATGAAATCGATGATGATGATGCCGCTGATGTCCCGCAGGCGCAGCTGGTAGGCGATCTCCTTGACGGCCTCCAGATTGGTCTTCAAGATAGTTTCGTCCAAATTGTGCTTGCCCACATAGCGGCCGGTGTTGACATCGATGGCGCACAAGGCCTCGGTCTGCTCGATAACGACGTACCCGCCCGACTTCAGCCACACTTTTCGTTTCAACGTCCGCGATATATCCCCCTCCAGATTGTATGCGTCAAAGAGCGGCTCGGGGCCCTGGTAGAGCGTGATGGAGTCTTTCAGGGTGGGCATGTAGGTGCTAAGGAAAGAGAGCACCGAGTCGTACACGTTTTGAGAGTCGGTGACCACTTTTTCAGCTTCGTTGGTGAGCAGGTCACGCACGGCCCTCAGGCTCACGTTGAGCTCCTTGTGCAATCGTGCCGGGGCCGATGCGGTTTTAAATTTTTGCTGGATCGATTCCCAGAGGCTGCGTAAAAAACGCATCTCGTCGGCCAGTTTTTCCGGAGCCGTCCCCTCGGCGGCCGTGCGTACGATGTAGCCGCATTGATCCTCACGCAGCTGGTTCATTGCCTCTTTGAGGCGCTGGCGTTCGGCCTCATCTTCGATTTTGCGACTGATACCCACATGGTCGGAATGGGGCATCAGCACCAGAAATCGGCCCGGCAAAGAGACGTAGGTGGTTACCCTGGGACCTTTATGACCCAGAGGGGACTTGATGACATGCACCAGGATCTGCTGCCCCTCGAACAACAACTCTTCGATGGGACGGCGGCCCTGCGCGCTGCTGCCGACTTCCGCCACTTCGTCCCCAAGCGGGAGGGCGCCTTCATGGGCCGCCTCTTCGAGCTGGGTGTCAGGCGCACTGAAGCCGACATCGGGATGGTGGCCGTTGATATCGCCTACATGTATAAAGGCCGCCTGATCGAGGCCGATATCCACGAAGGCCGCCTGCATGCCGGGCAGTACCCGCTGAACAACACCTTTGTAGACATTGCCGGTGATCTCGCTGTCGTCGCCGCGCTCGATGAACAGCTCCACGATGGTGCCGTCTTCCAAAAGCGCCACACGCGTTTCATGAATATTTTCATTGATGATCAATTGCCGTAACATGCCTGAATGCCATCCTTGCTGGGTTGCGCCAATGGTTGCTTGACGATGCGTAACTGCGTAATCTCCAGCGGGCTGAGCCCGAACAGGGCGCCCAGCACCAGGGCCGGCCGCACCAGCGCCTCCCCGCTGGGTTTCAAGGTCATACAAAGGGTGTCATCGGCCAACAGGTGTAAGGCACCTACGGCCGCTTTGAGATCGATGCGCCGTGCGGGTCGCTTGGGACTTGATTTTTCAGCCACCCATTGCGCCGCGTCGTTGAAGCGCTTCAGGGCCGCTTTCTCAAAGCGCCCCTGGTTGCGTTGAATGTGGTAGGTAACCGGCTCGGCATTGGTTTTGCTGCGCTGCAATGAGCTCACCCGACAACCAACAACGGCCAACCCCGGGGGAAGCGTGCCGTTGAGCATCGTCGCAAGAGCTTGGGGGTCCACCGGGCAAACCACCTGTACCCACATGCTTTCGGCCAGACTCTCCATTCCCACCGGCAACGAATCCTCGAAGCGGATCTTGGGTTTGGGGTGAAATCCATGGCTGAACGCCACCGATACCCGGCTGCGCTTCAGGGCACGCGTGAATATGTTGACCATCTCCAGGTGGCCGAAGAACCGGGCTGACCCTGTCTTGGTGAAGGTGATCCGCAGGGTTTGGGCCGGCGTGCCCTCGGCGCGCGCATTCACCGGTTCCGTTGCCGCACCGGTGGGCGTTGGGGTCTCACAAGTGTGCACCACCGGAGCAATCGTGTCGAAATCGCAAACCCCGCACTGATTGCACTGTCCCAATCGGCAGTCTGGGGTTAGATCACCGGCCAGCGCCCGCGTCAACTCATCGCCAAGATAAGCCTTGCTCACCCCGGAATCGATATGCTCCCATGGCAGGGGCTCGTCAAGATTCCGGCGGCGGGTGGTGTAAAAGGCCGGATCAACACCGCTTTGGGTCATGGCGCTCTGCCAGCGCTCGAAATCGAAGTGGTCGCTCCAGCCATCGAAGCGACACCCCAGTGCGTGGGCTTTTTCGAGCAGGTGCGACAAGCGCCGATCGCCGCGTGAAAAAACACCCTCAAGATAACTGGTCAGTGGATCCTGCCATTTGAAGCGGGCGCCCGTGCGTTTAACCTGCGCCCTGAGCCGCTCCAGCGCATCCGTGGCCTCATCCGGCGCCATTTGGGCCATCCATTGAAAGGGTGTATGTGCCTTGGGAATAAAGGTGGCCACGCTGATGTTCAATGCCGGGGGCGATTTCAGGTGAGACATCCGAATATGGCGCAGCTCTCGAGCCAGTTCGGCAATGGCGGCCCGGTCGGTGTCACGCTCGGTGGGCAGCCCGATCATGAAATAGAGCTTGATCAGCCGCCAGCCATGTTCAAACACCCGCCTGACCGTATCAAAAATTTCCGTTTGGCGGATATTCTTGTTGATGACGTCGCGCAGCCGCTGGCTGCCGGCCTCGGGGGCCATGGTAAAACCGGTCTTGCGCACCGACTTGATCAAGTCGATCATTTCGTCGGAAAGAGTGTCCACCCGCAATGATGGCAAACTGATGGCGTTGTGCTGCCGCGTAAACCGCTCGCCAAGCCGGGTCATCAAGGGTTCGATACAGCTGTAATCACCGGTGCTCAGGGAGAGCAGCGACAACTCGTCAAAACCGGTGTTGCCCAGCGCCCTGGTGGTATAATCAAGCAGGTTGCCCAGCGAACGTTCGCGAACCGGACGGTAGATCATGCCCGCTTGGCAGAACCGGCACCCGCGCGTGCACCCCCGCGCCACCTCCACCCGCAGGCGGTCATGAACCGGCCGACCATAGGGCACGATGGGGTCGTCCGGAGGGGGTATTTTGGCCAGGTCGGATAAGATCGCCCGGCGGACGCCGGTCCGGGACCGATCGCGCGGTGCGGTGTGCGGCAGGCCCTTACCATCGAATGTGGTCTCGTAGAAGGCAGGGATGTAAACCCCGGCAACGCCCCGCCACTGCTGCAACAGGCTCTTGCGATATCCATCTCCCTCGGTTTGCCACATCAGCCAGGCATCGGCCATGGCCAGGATGGCCTCTTCGCCGTCACCGACAACAATGGCGTCGAAAAAGTCCGCCACCGGCTCCGGGTTGAACATACAGGGCCCGCCGGCAATCACCAGGGGGTGGCACTGTTCACGATGCTCAGCCCGAAACGGTATCCGTGCCAAATCGAGCATGTATAGCACATTGGTGTAGTTGAGCTCTGAGAGCAGGCTAAAGCCGATTATGTCGAATTGATCTAAGGGCCGCTTCGATTCGAGACTCATCAACGGTCGCCTGTAGCGGCGCAGCTGTGCCTCCATATCCAGATCAGGTGCAAAAACGCGTTCCGCTGCGATTTCCGGGCGCGCGTTGAGCAAGCTGTAGAGAATCTGAAGGCCGAAGTGAGAGGTGCCTATCTCATAAAGATCGGGAAAGGCCAAGGCCACCTTCAGGCGCACGCTTTGAGGATCCTTGCGCATATGGTTCACCTCGTGACCCAGGTAACGGCTGGGCTGGCGCACACCGCTCAGGATGTCTTGAAGCACGGTATCGGGCATGGTATGTGAGGCTATCTGTGATAATTAAAAAAAGATTTATTATGTCAAAACCACACCTAAAAATCAATATTGCAAGCGTTTTCAACGCATTTTTAGCGTCACTGCTCTTAACGGGTCTGGCAATTGCCCAAAGCGACGTTAACCAGACCATCTACGAAACCCCCGTCGTCAAGGCCGTTCAGCGGGTGGGACCAGCCGTGGTCAATATCAGCACGGCCCGTCAGCAAAACCTTCGCCGCTCGCCGTTTCCGGGCTTAGGCCTCAATCCCTTTTTCGACTCTTTTTTTAAGGATTTTTTCGAACCGGGCTACGAACCCCGCCCTCAGCGCGCCAGCCTGGGGTCCGGCATAATCATCGATGGTCAAAAAGGATTCATTCTCACCAACGCCCATGTGATCGACAACACCGCCCAAATATCGGTCATGCTGCAAGACCAGCGCCAGTTCGAGGCCGAGATCGTGGGTGTTGACCCGGAATCCGACCTGGCAGTGCTGCGCATCGCCTCGCAAGAGCCCCTCCCATCTGTCGCTCTGGGCGCCGATCGCAAGCTGCTTATCGGAGAGACGGTGATCGCCATCGGAAACCCTTTCGGTTTTTCCAACTCGGTCACCACGGGTGTCATCAGCGCTCTCAACCGCACCATTCGAACCGACCGCTATGTGCACCGTGACTTCATCCAAACCGACGCTTCGATCAACCCAGGCAACAGCGGTGGTCCGCTGCTCGACATCACCGGTGAGTTGATCGGCATCAACACGGCTATCTACGCCAAGGCTCAGGGCATTGGTTTCGCCATCCCTGTGGCCCAGGCTCGCAAGATTATCGCCGACCTCATTACCCATGGCGAGGTGGTGCCAGTCTGGCTTGGCCTGACCCTGCAGCCCCTGGACGACACCCTGATCAACTACCTGAAGCTGCCAGAAAGTGAATACCGCGACGGCGGGCTGGTGGTTAAGTCCGTTTTCCCCGACAGCCCCGCCGGGCTGGCCGGCATCGTCGAGGGCGATGTGGTTCTGGCCATCGACGACCGCCCGTTGCCCTCGACCAACGCTTACCGCTTGCTGATCAAAAGATTTTCCGCCGGGCAATCCCTCAATATCCGCCTCTGGCGCAATGGCGCCTCCCGGAAAGTATCCGTGATCACAGCCGATTTCCCCGAAGAGCTGGTCGCACGGTTGCCACACCTGCTGCTGGGCATCACGGTGGCGGAGGCATCAAACGAAGGCGGCGGGGTCATGATCACCCAGGTGGATACCGGTAGCGAACTGGCCCGCATCGGTGTGCGTCCGGGCGATATTATTCGCCAAATCAACGATATCCGCGTCGATTCCAGCCAACTCTTGCGCAAAACCCTGGTCAAATATCGCCATCACCCATCGGTGGTGTTACTGGTGCAACGCAACAATCAACTCTACAATCTAACGGTACCCATATGACTATCGAAACAAGTAAAATCAATCAGTTACTCAATGCGCCGGCGGCGAGGGATAAGATCTTGCTAAAAGGTTGGATACGCACGCGGCGAGATGCCAAGGGCTTCTCTTTTCTCGAGATCAACGACGGTTCCTGTTTGAAAAACATTCAAGTGGTGGTGGACGGTGATCTTCCCACCTATGCCGAAATGAAAAATATCGGTACGGGCGCGGCCGTTTCGGTGCAGGGCGCCCTGGTGGCTTCGCCTGGCAAAGGACAGTTATGGGAGGTCAAAGCCGACAAGGTGGTATTGATCGGATCGGCGCCGGCCGAGTATCCCTTGCAGAAAAAACGCCACAGCGATGAGTACCTGCGCACCATCGCCCATCTGCGGCCACGCACCAACAAATACGGGGCGGTTTTTCGCATCCGCTCGGAACTGTGCTATGCCATCCACCATTTTTTCCACGAGCATGGCTTTCGCTACATCCACACGCCAATCATCACCGGATCGGACTGCGAGGGTGCCGGAGAGATGTTCCGGGTCAGCAACCTCTCGCCCAAAGATGGCGCCTGGGCCGATTTTTCAGCCGACTTTTTTGGCCAGGAGGCCAATCTGACCGTCTCTGGACAGCTGGAAGCGGAGATGTTCGCGCTCAGCCTGGGCGACGTCTACACCTTCGGTCCGACCTTTCGAGCAGAAAATTCCAATACACGCCGCCATGCGGCCGAATTCTGGATGGTTGAACCGGAAATGGCCTTCTGCGATGCCGCCGGGAACATGGATCTGGGCGAGAAGATAGTGCGCTATCTGGCCGATTACGCCCTGCGCCACTGCGCTGAGGATATCGAGCTGTTCGCCCGTTTTGTCGATAGAAGCTTACAACAGCGTTTGGACAATATCATCGACAACGATTTTGTACGCCTGCCCTACAGCGAAGCGGTGGATATTTTGGAGCGCGCCAAACATAAATTCGCCTACCCGGCCGCTTGGGGCAACGACCTGCAGAGCGAACACGAAAAATACCTGACCGAACACCATTTCAAACGCCCCGTCATCGTCCATGATTATCCCAAGACTATCAAGCCCTTTTATATGCGCCTCAATGACGACAACCGCACCGTGGCGGCCATGGATGTGCTGGTGCCGGAGGTGGGCGAACTCATCGGTGGTAGCCAGCGCGAGGAGCGCCTAACTATGCTCGAAACGCGCATGGCCGAGTTGGATCTGCCCAAGGAGCCCTACTGGTGGTATCTGGAGTCGCGCCGCTACGGCAGCGTGCCCCACAGCGGTTTCGGGTTGGGCTTCGAGCGGCTGGTGATGCTGGTGACCGGTATCGTCAATATTCGCGATGTCATCCCCTTTCCGCGCACGCCGGGCAGTATCGAGTTTTAGCCCCGAAATGGCATGAATTTTGGGAAAGCCATGCTTGGCGCCCCCACGGGGGTGATGAACCATAACAAAAGCCCCCTCTCCTTAGGGAAAGGGGGCTTTTGTTTTAGGCTTGTTTACGCTGAGACGCTGGCTGTTACCTTAGAATCGGAACAGCAACCCGACGCTCCAGCGGCCGTTGATGTCCATGTCGCTGAGTTCGTCAGCATAAGCGCGCCCTTCACCATACAGGGAGATGTTGAAGTCCTCGGGTTGGCCGAAGACGCGCGCGCCTAATTGCAGGATCAGATCGATATGGCTGCCGTCCAGATATTCCGCCTGCAGCGTGTCGTCTTCCATGTACCAATATCCAAGTCCGCCACCGATGAAAAAGCGCGAGGGGATATGGTAGTGCAACAGCAAGTCGGCGGAAAAGGCGTCGTCGCCATGGTTGCCATCCAAGTGTACGTTAAATCCCAGCAGGCCCAGCAAGGTAAGCTTGTCCATCAAAGCGTACTCGACACCGGCGCGAATGGGCAGAAAGTTGGCCGGGTCGTGTAGACGCATGAAACCCAAAGTGGCAACCGGCCACAAACGTCTGGCTTCCGGAGCGACCTCTTCCACCACGGGTGGTGGGGTCACTGGGGGCTTGGCCTCGGGTTTGGGTGGCGGTGGTGGCGGTGGTGGCGGGGGTGGTGGGGAAGGAATATCTCCCGTTTTCGCCAGGGCCAGGTTGGCGCAGATCAACGGCACCACCATCTCGTAGCGCTTGCCGGCCGAATCCAGGTAGAAGCGATAGGCCTCAAAAGGCGCTTCTCCGGCCCAGGTGACATCCTTGGCCACCCGCACCGAACCCTTACCGTTTTTGCGAAAGAGCATCCACTCGAGTTTTGTGCCAGGCTCAACCTGAATGCTTTCGATGTCTGCGGTGGGGAATTGCTCAGTGAATACCGGAAAAAGACCGGCCATGCCGGCCTTGGCAAAGCCCTCTTGAATTGAGGCCTGGCTCTCATCCACCATCTTGTACAAATCATCGACGGAGGTCAGCGGCGGTTTGTAAAACGGGCTGCGACCCAATTCGCGCAGTGTCGTGGCCGCCATGGCGCTCGTGGTTACAGCGACCACCAGTCCGATCACAGCAAGGCAAAAGAAAACTTTTTTCATGCTATTCTCCTTTCACTCAGTAGCAGCTACCTAATCCAGAAAATGTTAACGTCTATATGGTTACAGCGTCCATTACATTACCATAAAACCGAAATTTTCGAAAGGCAAGTAAAATCGTGTTAGCTGATGGTGATGTGAATGGCTGCTTTTTGACCGAATCGTTGGATATCTTCGCGGAATTTTTTAGCAAGATCGTCATAGATCACGGGAATTTTCTGATTGAACGTGTCCAGCAGCGGCAACATGACCTGTCGAATCTGGGGGTGGGAGGCTTTGGCGCAACGCAAGGCGAATATGTGCCGCCATTCGCGTAGATTGGCCGTCACCACGATTTCGGTTTTTAGGCTGTTGGGTAGAACACTGCGTGCCTCCTGGGCCGTGGCACCGGCGTCGATCAATGCCAGATACGCCTCTTCCGCAGCACGCATGGCCTTGAACCAAAGAAGGTATTTCGGATCCTGCTCCCGCCAGAAGAAGGGCCGAATAACGGTGATCTCGCGCCCGAACTTCTGCTTGGCGTAATTGGCGTAACGGGTGCTTTCCTGGCTGAAAGAACAGAGTCTGTGCCGCACAATCTCATGCGAGATGCCGCGGTCGCAGGTGATCCGCACCGACAGGCTGCTGTGCTCGATAACACTGTGGTGCCCAGATCGGATCAGCGCCCGGATCAGGCCGGTGGCGGAATCCTTGGTGATCTTTTCTTCAGATTTATAGCAGGTGCGGGCCGCCAGTTCGAGGTGTTTTAGAATCGCGTCGCCGTCGGGCGCAAACAGGATGTCGACCTGGGGTTCAATGATGTTCATGGCCTTTTCCCAAACGAACCAGTTGAGACGGGATTGTAGTGAACTGGATGGATGGTTTGCCGTTGTGCATGCGCGACTGTTTATGGGTGGGCACCTGAAATATCAACCCGCTTTATAAAACGACAAAACAAGATTATACCATTTACGTCTAAATGTCGAGCACGCGAACATCGAGGGCGTTGTTTTGGATAAAATCCCGGCGCGGTTCCACCTCTTCTCCCATCAACACGGTAAATATTTCATCGGCATCGACCGCGTCTTCGACCCTGACTTGAAGCAACGTGCGCGTATCCGGGTTCATGGTGGTTTCCCATAACTGATCCGGGTTCATCTCTCCCAAACCTTTGTAGCGCTGCACGTAAATGCCTTTTTTGCCCTCGTGGTTGAAATATTCGACCAGCTCGGCTTTGGTGGACAGGGTAGTTTCAGTGGCCTCGTTACCGTCAGAGGAGACGATAAAAGGGGGCCGGTCGTTGGCCAGCACCTTTTCACCGAGCATCAAGGCGCGCTGGTACTGCTTCGAGTATACGAGCCGGTGGTCGACCTTGACCGCCTGCTGGTCGCCGAAGATCTGCCCTTTTTGGTCGGCCTGGGCCGGTTCCGGTTTAACCTCGATCTCGAACAGGCGACGAATGTCGTTCCATTGCGGAGCACCCGCGATGAAGCCCTGCTTCGAGAGGCTCTTCGCCAAGTCTCCCATCTTTTGTTCGTTCTCGAGATATTTTTTATTCTTAACGCCCTTTCGCACCAAATTTTCGGTCAGCTTGGCAGGATAGCCCCGATGTTCAAGGCCGTCGATCACCTCCAGATATTCGCTCAGATCATTAAGAAAAAGATAGAGTCTATGGTTGGACAGCATCTGCCCGTTGTTGGCCAAACGCAGCTGTTTTTTATCGCAGAAGCGCTTGAGCAGAAACTCCTTGAAACTCTCTTCGTCCTTGAGGTAGTTCTCGCTTTTGCCGCGGCCTACCTTGTAAAGTGGCGGCTGGGCGATATAGAGGTACCCTTTTCCCACCAGTTCGGGCATCTGGCGGAAAAAAAAGGTCAAAAGCAACGTTCGAATATGCGATCCGTCCACGTCGGCATCGGTCATGATGATCACTTTGTGGTAGCGGATTTTATTGATGTCGTACTCTTCATCGCCGACCCCCGTTCCCAAGGCGGTGATGATGTTCTTGATTTCCTCGCTTTTGATGATCTTGTCAAAACGCGCTTTTTCCACGTTGAGCAGCTTGCCGCGCAGGGGCAAAATGGCCTGGAATTTACGGTCACGGCCCTGTTTGGCACTGCCGCCGGCCGAATCGCCCTCCACCAGGTAGAGTTCACGCATGGCCGGATCGGACAATTGGCACTCGGCCAGTTTGCCGGGCAGTGTGGCGTCGATCAGCGCGCCTTTGTTGCGGGCCAGATCCCGGGCGCGCCGGGCGGCGTCTCGGGCACGGGCGGCATCCACGGCCTTGCTGATGATTTTCCGTGCGACAGCCGGATTTTCTTCTAAAAACGCACTCAAGTGTTCGTTCATCAACGATTCCACCAAACCTTTCACTTCGCTGTTGCCCAGCTTGGTCTTGGTCTGGCCCTCAAACTGCGGATCCATGATGCGCACACTGATCACCGCCGTGAGCCCTTCGCGCACGTCGTCTCCGCGAGATTTTTTCTTTCATATTTTTGGGTAAATTGGCGGAGTTGGCGGCATACTGGTTGAGGGTGCGGGTAATGGCCGCCTTGAACCCGATCAGGTGAAAACCACCTTCAATGGTGTTGATATTGTTGGCGAAGGAGAATAGCTTTTCGTTGAAGGTATCGTTGTATTGAATGGCCACTTCGATAGTGACGTCGTTTCGCACGCCTTCAATGAAAATGGGCTTGTGCAGGGCCGTGTGGCGGCGGTTTAGATATTCGACGAAAGCCACGATACCGCCCTTGTAGAAAAACCGGTCTTTTTTATCACTGCGCTCGTCTTCAATGTCGATGCGCACACCGGCATTTAAAAAGGCCAGTTCCCTTAGCCGGCGCAGCAGGGTGTCGTAATTGTATTCCAGAATTTCGAAGATGGTCGGATCGGGTTGAAAATAAATTTTAGTGCCGCGATTTTTGGTTTTGCCCACCATTTCCAGCTGGCTGGTTTTGACGCCCTTGGAGAAAGTTTGCACATATTTTTTTTCTTTGGTGCAGATCTCCACTTCCATCACTTCAGATAGCGCATTGACCACCGAAACGCCCACCCCGTGCAACCCACCCGATACCTTGTAGGATTCGTTGTTAAATTTACCGCCGGCGTGCAGCTTGGTGAGCACCACCTCCACGGCGGGCACTTTTTCGGTTTTGTGGATATCCACCGGTATGCCGCGCCCGTTGTCTTCGACGGTGATGCTGTTGTCGGGGTGAATGGTCACCTTGATGCGGTTGCAATAACCGGCCATGGCCTCATCGATGCTGTTATCCACCACCTCGTAGACCAGATGATGAAGCCCTTCACTGTGGACATTGCCGATATACATGGCCGGACGACGCCGGACCGGATCCAAACCTTCCAGCACATCGATGCTGTCAGCGTCGTACTTCTTTCCGCGGGGGTTTGGTTCGTTCATATCTCTATTTTTCCCGTTTAAACGTGCATGGGCATGATAGCGCCCAGATAGGATTTGTCATTTTCGGCCTCGATCAGACAAGGCCTGGATTCATTGGAGATGTTCAAAATCACATTTTCTTCATCGATGACATTAAGCGCGTCGATAAAAAACCGTGGATTAAAGGCCATCTCCAACGGTTTACGCTTAAATTCAATCTCCATGTGTTCCTTGGAGTCGCCGATGTCAGGGTTGGTTGAGTCGATATGCAGGCAGTCATCTTCAAACCGGAATTTTACGGCGCGATAGGTCTCTGTGGCCAGGATCGACATGCGTTTGACCATCATGAAAAGGGGTTGCTTGGGCACCAGGATATCGCTCTGAATATCTCTCCAAACCACTTTGGCATAATCGGGAAAGACGCCTTCCAGCAGTCGCACGATCAAGGTTTCGCGCTCCTGTTTGACGACAAATTTATTGTCTTTGAGGCCGAGATTTACGATGCCGTCACGCCTGAGAAATTTTGAAACCTCCATCAGCCCTTTTTTGGGAATAAGCACGGGGTTGTCCAGAGGTAGATCGACGCCGTCACCATATACACAATCCATTTTCGACAACCGCCCGCCATCAGTGGCCACC
The DNA here is from genome assembly GCA_963783425.1 of uncultured delta proteobacterium. Taxonomy (GTDB): domain Bacteria; phylum Desulfobacterota; class Desulfobacteria; order Desulfobacterales; family QNYZ01; genus CAWANO01. The sequence continues at coordinate 636,793 of CAWANO010000010.1, read as the reverse complement.
ATGCGCACGATATTTTTTCCGCCCTCTTTGACCTTCTCCAGGCAGTTACCGATGATGTGAGCGCGCTTGTCGTCACTTTCACCCACAATCCCAACGGTTTTGTCGATCATCTTTTTGAAATGGCCGCTTTCCATATCGAAAGAGCGGACATCATCGATCTCGGGCGAGTCAGGAAATTCATCCGGATTAAGGCTTACAATGTGATACATCACCTTGCCGCTGCCGATTTCAATCCAACCGTTTTTGATCTCCTCCAGTTTGATCTCCTGAATAGGAAAATCGCGCACGATCTCGAACAGTTTTCGGGCATTGATGGTAACGGCGCCTTCACGACCCACCACGGCGGGATAGTAACCTTCGAATCCGGTCTCAAGATCGGTGGCCGTTATGCGGACCCCTTCACTGTCGGTCCGAATCAACACATTGGCCGTAATGGCCAGATTGCTTTTGCGGTTGGTTAAGCCCTGCACATTGGCCAAAACCTGAATAATGTCATCCCGATTGATGGTGATTTGCATGGTTCGCCTCGCGTTTGTTTTCAGCTTTACCTATATTTTTATTTTAATTATTAAGAGATGATGATTGGTGGCTGTCAAAATGATTAAAATATAATAATTGATTGAAATTATTAAAGAGTTTTTTTAAAATTATTTTAAAATATTGTTCATATGAAGTTAAAAAAAACGATTTTTTAAACATTATTTGAGAACTTGTTCATAAACGCCGGACTTTTAGACCAATATTGTTGGTAACGGGTGGATTCAACCGCCGCGAACCATCTACACTATGCGGGCCGCCGTTAGGAGGCATGGATCCATCGTCGCACCTCCGGCAATTGCCCGCTCTCCCACTGGTCTGAAATTCTCAGGTCTACAAAGGCGTCAAAGAGTTGATTGATCCACTGTACAATCTGATCGTACAAATAAAATTTTTCGAGCACGGCCGCATCGGTTTCTTCGGGTGCGTAAATTTTACCGCCTTGGGGGGTTTTGAGGCTGGTCAAATGCAGACTCTCCCCTTTCAGGGTGGCTTTCCAGGTGTGCTGATCTTGCTCGAAGACCAACGCCAGTTCGTTGACTTGGGCTCCCTTTTTAAGTGCCACCGCACCCTCTTCCCAGTCTGCGCCGCTGCCGGTAATGGTGATGGTCTCTTCACCCTGATCGTGGCGATTTTTGAGTACGATGCGATCACCCAGACCTATGGTCGGCGTGAGTTGGGATGATCCATCATCTGCACCGCTGTCCAAAAAGGTGATGTAGCTGTTGGTGGCCACCACAAACCACAGCCAGGTGAGAAACTCATTACCGACAAAGCGGTATCGGTTATAGGCCACGCTCACATCGAGCATAGGGTTCGCTTTCTAAATTATTTGAAAAGCCTTAAGAGTTGAACTTCGTGGGCGCCAAATTGGCAAATCGATCCTTTTGGGCGTCATCCAAGTGACCCAGCAGTTCCACCAAGGTGTAGGGGAAAAGTCGGATCAAGGGCACCTTGAAAGATTTGAAGAACAAAGATTCCAGCGCTTCGTTGGCGGCTTTTTGGGTGGTCATGAGCCATACACTGTGGGCTTCATAATCCCAAACCAGATCAAAAATATTGGGCGATGCCGGGGTGCGCAAACTCAGTTGATCGGTAACCTTATCCTTGATGGCCTCTTTGCGCGACGTGGAAATAAAGCCGCCCCCGGTGGCGGTGGTTTGTTGGGCCATCTCTTGAGAAATGTGTTTGTTGAGTACCTTGGCCGAAATCGATTTTTTATCGATCCGTAGAGAAAAGATAAAAAGGGATCCAAAAACGAAACGATTGCCATTGAAATCCGGCGCATAGGGGGTTGTAAACGATGTCCAGCCGGTGCTGGTCTGGGCGGTATTGCGGTCGATCTCCTGAATGGTGTTGGCCTTTAGGGCTTTGGTCACCGTTTCGGTAATAGGGTTTTCCAGGTCGCCCTTGACGAAGTAGCGCGTTATCGAACTTGTGGTTGATAAAAAACCCATGCGATTTTATAATTTTATACCGGTAAGTGGTTATTGAAAAATGAGAGCGGTTTTGGCCGAACGTTGTTCGAAACAGCCTCATTTCAAGGTTTTGATTGAGCTTCGATTGGAACGTATTTCAACCCTGTCGGCCAGCAGTGTTCAATAGCTGAACAAAATTTGACTGTTTATCCAATATATTGTGGGGTTAATATTAAAAACGCCATATATATAGCATATTTATTCCATGGAAACAAGCACTATTAAGAATATAAATCAGTTGTTTACCTCAGATTTCAATCCCCGCTTCGCGGCCTTTTCAAAGCTTGCCGAAATCAATCACTTTAAGGGGTGTTGGGGCGCTGATTTTTGACCGAAAAATAGCACATGAAATTCATCGCCGATCTTCACATACACTCCAAATATTCGATCGCAACGGCTAAAAATCTCGACTTGGAAAACCTCTACGTCGCCGCGCGCATAAAAGGCATCACCGTGGTTGGCACGGGGGATTTTACCCACCCGGTTTGGTGCCATGAAATTCGACAAAAACTGGTCCCAGCCGAGCCCGGCCTCTACCGTCTGAACGGAAAAAGCGCAGCCGCCTGCGAGTTACAAATACCCGCCAGTTGCCCGGGTCAGGTGCGCTTTGTGCTCACGGCTGAAATCAGCAACATCTATAAAAAGGCGGGACGGACCCGAAAAAATCACAACCTGATACTGCTCGCCGAGCTGAACGACGCCCTGCGCCTCAACCAGCGACTCGAGCGCGTCGGTAACATCCATTCCGACGGGCGCCCGATTCTGGGCCTCGATGCCCGTGACCTGCTTGAGATGGTGCTCGAGGTGGACGAGCGGTGTATGTTTATCCCCGCCCACGTCTGGACGCCGTGGTTTTCGCTGTTGGGGTCCAAATCGGGATTCGACACGGTCGAGGCCTGCTTCGAAGAGCTGACTCCCCACATATTTGCACTTGAAACGGGGCTCTCTTCGGATCCAGCCATGAACTGGCGGGTTTCCAATCTGGATCGTTACACACTCGTCTCCAACTCGGACGCCCACTCCCCGCTCAAACTCGGCCGTGAGGCCAACCGCTTCGACACCGAACTCTCCTTTGACGGTATTTACAACGCCCTAAAAAGTGGAGATATGAAATCGTTCGAAGGCACCTTCGAGTTTTTCCCTCAGGAAGGCAAATACCATCTCGACGGCCATAGTAAATGCGGGGTGTGTCTGACACCTGGCCAGACCAGGGGGCTCGGCGGTATCTGCCCGCACTGTGAAAAACCCCTTACCCTGGGTGTTTTAAACCGGGTGGAAGCCTTGGCTGATCAACACTCATCAGCGCGAAAAGGCGCCCGCCACCCCTACCTGAGCATCGTTCCCCTGATGGAGATACTGGCCGAGATTTACGGGGTGGGTGTTAACACCAAAACCGTCGGCCGGGCCTATCAACAGGCCATTAGCCGCCTAGGTGACGAGTTTTCGATTCTTTCCAGGTTGAGCGAGGGTCAAATCGCCCGGGCGGGCATTCCGCTCTTGGCCGAAGCGGTGCGGCGCATGCGGACGGGCGCCGTGCACATTGATGCCGGATTCGACGGGCGTTTTGGAACGGTGCATCTTTTTGAAGCGGCTGAACGCCAAGAATTGACCGGACAGCGACGCCTTTTTCTCTCCCTGCCTCCGGACCCAAACACCGCCAGCAAGGCGGAAAAAATAACACGAGGCGGTCTTTATAATGCACCAGCGCCGCGCGTCACTTCCGAACCCGCGCCGCAACCTGTAGTGGACCCACCCCATAAAGCGCCGCGTTTGAACCCATATCAGAAAGCCGTGGTCGAACACGACGACAGCGCCCTGATCGTAATCGCTGGTCCTGGAACCGGAAAAACCCACACCATCACCACCCGAATGGTCCGTTTGATCAACGACACGGGCGTCGAGCCCGATCAAATCCTGGCACTCACCTTTACCAACAAGGCCGCCGGTGAGATGCGGCAGCGCGTGGCTGCCATGACCGAAAAGAAGTCCAAACAGCCCGTGATCGCCACTTTCCACGGGCTTTGCAACCAACTGTTGCGGGCGGAGAGCGAGGGCTCCGAGCGGGTGTTGCTTGACACCGAAAACCGCAAGGCGATGATCAGAGATGCCGTCGACATGGTTGCCTCTGACGGTCAGCCACTGGCCCTGTGGACCGAGGCGGCCGACCGGGCCATCATGCGTGCCAAGCAGCGTATCGAAGAGCGGGTACGGGCGGATGACCTAGCCGGAATTGATGGCATCGACCTGGCGACCGCCAACCATATCTACGAGTCCTACACCGGCCTCATGCAGTTCCAAGGCGTGCAGGATTTCGAAGACTTGATCATGCGCGTGGTGTGCCGGCTGGAAGATGACAGCCGCTACCGCCGCTGGCTGGAGCAACGTTTCAAATACGTATTCGTCGATGAATACCAGGATCTTAATGAAGGTCAATATCGTCTGCTCAGGTCTCTGATACCTGCCGACGGGCGCGGACTGTGCGTGATCGGCGACCCGGACCAGGCCATTTATGGATTCCGCGGTTCTGATCAGCGCTTTTTCCTGAGATTCAAGCGTGATTACCCGGCGGCGGCCGTGGTCGCATTGCAACGCAATTACCGCAGCACGCCTGCCATTTTAAAGGCCGCCCGCCAGATGTTAAATGGTGTTGGCATACATCACGGCCTACCCGATAGCGATTTGGCGGGATTCGCCACCCATGCGGTGCCCCTTTTATCCGAAATCAAGGGTCGCGCGACGATCGGCACCCTCGCAACCAAAACCGATCACGAGGAAGCCCGTGCCATCGCCCGCCTGATCGAAGAGCGCGTTGGCGGTCGCGGGTTTCACGATATCGACACGGGTTGGATCACCCAAAACGCCACCGCGCAACACAGCTATGGCGACTTCGCCGTGCTGTTCCGGACTCACTTCCAGTCTCAATTGCTCTCTCAAGCGCTGGGCGATGCCGGCATTCCCTTCTGCGTGGCGGCACGCGAGGCGCTGTTTCAACAAGCGGGTATCGGTGATCTTTTGGCCGCGGCCAAGTTGGTCAACGGCGCTGGTGTTTACAGCGACTTGGCGTCGGCGGTGGCGCTGATGGAAGGGCCGCCTTCAAATTTGGCAATAAAGCGACTGAAACGATGGGGGCTCATGCGTGAAATCCCCGTATGGCGCGCGTTGGACGAGGTTCGGCATCTGCCCATTTCCGGCATGAGCCGCAACCAGCAGGCGGCTGTGGTGCGGCTGGCGCAATGGCTGGACCATATTAAGAGCGGTATTCCAGACGGCTCGTCCGAGACTCAACTGCGCTGGATTTTGAAGAAAACGGGCCGCGTCGAATGGTTGGCGGCCGATCGGCAACTGGCCCGCCAATGGGAGCTGATCTTTGATCTGGCAAAAGATCGGACCTGGGGGGATTTTATCACCCGCATCAGTCTCTACCAAGATAGCGACCGCTATAGCGAAATCGCCCAACAGGTGACCCTGATGAGCATGCACGCCGCCAAGGGCCTGGAGTTTGCAGTGGTGATCGTGGCCGGTTGCGAGGATGGGCTGATACCGTATCGGTCTCAGGGGGAGGTGTTGTCGGACCGGGACCTGGCAGAGGAGGCGCGCCTGTTTTACGTCGCCATGACCCGAGCTCAAAGTGAGCTCTATTTGAGTTGGGCCCAGCAGCGGCACCGTTTCGGTCAGCGCGTCACCTGCCGCCGGTCACCTTTTTTGGATCTGGTCGAGGCGCGCCTCATGGCCCGTGAAACGGCCCGCGCTCCCCGTAAAAAGCGACGTTACCGCCAGCAACAGCTCTTTTAACCTGCATTGAGCGATTTTTCGCGAAGCTATGTGCTAAGATATTGAGATGCTAAGGTTTTCAAAAAGCGCAGGCATACCCATTGGATATGTCGAGCATTTTTAAAAGCTTTAGCGCTCAACAGATTGGTGCAGAGTGAGTAAAAAATCGCTCAACTCGGGTTTAAGCCAGCCCGTCGTTTAAGTGACCTCTCGCTCAACCCACTCCAGAAACGGCGAATAGCCGCCGACAGCCGGCAAGGCAACCACACAGGGAGTATCGTAGCTGTGCAGGGCCTTCACCGCCGCTACCAGGGCGGGTATACGGTCGGCAACGCCTTTGGCGATTAAAACCACCTCCTGATCGGTTTGGACTTTATCTTCCCAGCGAAAGATCGAGGTCATCCCCTCGATAAGATTGACGCAGGCCGCCAGTCGCGTTTCCACCAGATGGCGCCCGATGCGCTCGGCTTCGGCACGATTGGCGGCGGTCATGTAAACAAACTGAACGTTCATGGTCTCCATCCGTCTCTAATTAGCCCAACTCAGCCAGCGCCTCATGCATCAAGCGGCCGATGGGTAACCTCCGGGGGCAGCGCCTTTCGGCTTCGGCATAGTCGGCCTTGGCCAGGGCGCGGCGGGTTTTGTCGGACAGGTGTTGGAAACGCGCCCTCGCCCGCCGGTGGTCGCCATAGCTGCGGCTGTACATCAGGTAGCGCATCACATCGGCCACCGGTGGACACTCAACCAGTGTTGATTCGCAGATATCACCACACCCGGCGCAGTACCCCGAGCGGGTCTGCTCGGCAAAGTGCGCCAACTGCCGCTGATCACCGGTTGTCAGGTGGGTTCGATCCAGGGCCGCGGCCGTGTTGGCCATGAGAATGGTCATATTGGGCATCTGCGAACAGATACTGGCGATGGCCGGGTTTTCCCACACCGCCTTGAGTTTGGCTTGATGGGGGGTGAAGCCGCGCTCGACAAAGCGGCCGCCCAGGGCCAGCGCCTCATCCGAACCAGTTTCAACCTGCCCGCCACCCTGGGTTTTCATGGCGGTCAGGCCGATGCCGGCCTCCTGGCAGGCCGCGACCGCCGCCTGCATTTCGGGATCGTGCATCAGGCGGAAGTTGTAGGTCATCATGATGCCGTCAACCCAATCCATTTTGGCCGCCTCTTGCAGACAGCTTTGCATGTTGCGATGGGTGCTGAAACCAAACAACCGGATCTTGCCGTCGGCCTTGGCGCGCTCGGCCCAGCGGCGAACATCGTCGGTCAAGGGGCGCGTGCTGCTCAGGGCGTGCATGAAAAACAGGTCGATGGTGCCGGTATTGAGGCGCTTGAGGGAAAGAGCCAGGTGTTCGCTAAGCGCTTCGGGGTCCTCGCGGCCTGACTTGGTGACCAGAAAGACCGATTGACGGGCTTCGGGGTATTTGGCGAAGAACTGTCCGATCCCTTCCTCGCTGCTACCGTAGCCGTAGCTGTTGGCCGTGTCCCAATAGGTGACGCCCAGCCGCAGGGCCTGTTGCAGCATCAACTGGTTGTTGGGGATATCGAACATGCCGCCCAGGCTCAACACGGACACCTCGATGCCGCTACGGCCAAAAGGGCGTTTGGGTACCTGCCCGGGAGCCGCGGCCCATCTACGGTCGCCATGATCCGGCACGGCACCCACAGCCAGCCCCGGCACAAGGACCGAACCCACACCGGCCGTACCGGTGGTTTTAATGAAATCTCTGCGTGACCAACGCCGTTTTGTCATTTTTCACCTCCTAATGGTCGAAATATCCGTTTTGCGGTGATCAAAAAAAGACGCTCAAACCGGTGTTTTTTTAATCTCACTCAAAAAATGTTTAATGATCGGGCTCATCCGGGGCGGATGCCAATGGGTATCCTTGGGCGATTCAGGCCAGGTCAGCGGCTGGTGACGGGTGTGGCCGGGACGCTTGGCCATTTCCAGCCACCCTAGCGCCGTTTGCAGTACCTGCTTTTGGGTCTTGACATCACCGACCTCACCCAACAGGCGGCCGAATGGAAAGGCCACGGCCACCTGGCGTGGAATGCCCACGGCGCGGTGAAATTCGGGCATGGGCGTAAGCACCACCGTGCTGATGCCTGCCTCTTCGATCATGCGCGCGGCCAGTCCCACGGACCGGCAACAAAACGGTCAGGCCGGAGTGAGCAACACCGCATCCACCGCTTCTGACTTCATCTGTGCGATCATGGGGGCGATACTTTTTTCCAGAAACGAATCCCGGTCCCATTGAAACCCGTAAAAAGAGTAGGCCGTGGGCGCTACTCCACCGACCTCCCCCGCCCCGACCAGCTCGTCCAGGCGCTGCAGCGGCAGAATCACGTTAATGTCCTGCTTGATGTAATCGGTGTTGATGTGGAGGTGATTAACGTCGATCTCGGCGGACGTGGTGGTGGCGGGTAAACAACGATGGCTGGGGTCGCCCCACAGTGGTTCCTCAAGCTCACGTGTCATGTTGAAGGGCGCATCACCCTTGAGGCTGATGCCGGCGCTGGTGACCATGGCCAGCGTGGATTCGACCAGGGGTTTGGCGAGTGGTTGAAACGGAATGGGTCCTTCGAAATCCTCGGCGGGAATATAGCTGTTGATCCAGGCTCCCAGCTTGGGCGGCAAGAATTGAAATCCGTTGACCCGGGGTGTGTCGGCGTTATCGATCATGGGGTTTTCCTTTCGGTGGCCGGAATCAAACAGTAATAGGATAAATATAAGGTGATTCTATAGATTGGCGATGTGTTTCGTGTTTTCAGGGGTGTGAGCTATGAATAAGGCTCACCGATGGTTGTTTGCGGTGAAAAAACGAAACCGGCATAAAACTATCTGTATTTACTATGGAACCCGATCGAACTCAAGCCCATCTTTCACACCGGGATATAATTAGCCGCCGGCGATGTCATCAATCCACTTGACTGGTTTGGCCCACGCTCTATGATGGCACCAGGTACGGAGCCCCAAAATCGTCCCAAGTGAAAGGATCAATGTCAAGATGAAATGGAAACAGTTTTTCACACCGGTTAAATCCATCGACTCGCAGCAAGGCCGCGAGATGTTGGCGGCGGCCAAAGCCGACGAGGTTACCGTGCTGGATGTGCGCCAGCCCAACGAGTATGCGGCCGGGCATTTGCCCGGGGCCAAGCTGATCCCGTTGCCGGAACTGTCCGACCGCCTGAAGGAGATCGATCCTGAAAAACCAACCCTGGTCTACTGAGCCTCGGGCGGCCGCAGCCGGGTGGCTGCGCAGTTGATGGGCGGCAAGGGTTTTGACAACGTGCTCAACCTGTCAGGGGGCATCAAAGCCTGGGAGAGTAACGTGGTGGTGGGCGATGAAACCCTTGGACTGGCGCTTTTCACCGACATTCAATCCACCGAACAGGTGCTGGGTTTAGGCTACTCGCTGGAGGACGGGTTACGGGATTTTTATCTGAGCATGACCGAACGGGTGCCCGGTGCGGCGGTGAAGGATATGTTCAAACGCCTGGCCGATATCGAGATCGGCCACAAGCGGCGGTTGTTTGAGATCTACAGCAAGGTGGCCGAAAACCCGGTCGACCGGGAGACGTTCGAAAGCGATATCGTGGCGCCGGCGGCTGAAGGCGGACTGACCACTGAACAATATCTGGAGTTGTTCAAACCAGACCTGAACAGCGCCGAGGGGGCGATTCAGATGGCCATGTCCATCGAAGCCCAGGCCATGGATCTCTATTTTCGCGCCGCCGACCGCCGGGAAGCATCTCCGGCGCGCGAATTCCTGCTGCAGATCGCCTCGGAGGAGAAAACACACCTGAAGGTGTTGGGCAAAATGATGGATCGGGTGACCGTTCAAAGCGCGTAACGGTCGACCGGTCCCCGGTCAATGGAGGTTTAAATGGGAAAACATCTGGTATTGATCGGCGGGGGGCATGCCCACATGGTCACCCTGGCCAATCTGCATGCCATCCGCGCCAAGGGGCACCGGGTCAGCGTGGTACAGCCTTCCACGCACCACTATTACTCCGGGATGGGGCCGGGTATGCTCGGTGGCACCTACACGCCCAATGATATTCGTTTCCGAACCCGACACGTGGTGGAAAAACAGGGCGGCGCCTTCGTGCACGACAGTGCCGTGCGGGTGGATGCCGAGGCGCGCCGGGTGCATCTGGCCTCGGGCGACTCCATCGATTACGATGTGCTCTCCATGAACGCCGGCAGCTATGTGCCCCGGGATATCCTGGCGGGCGAGGTGGAAGCACTTTTTACCGTAAAACCCATCGAACGGCTCATGGAGGCACAGCAGCGCCTCGAAAAACTGACCGCTGCCGGCCCGGTTCAGGTGGCCATCGTGGGCGGCGGCCCTTCGGCCGTAGAGGTGGCCGGTAACGTCTGGCAGTTGGCCCGGCGGCTGGGTAAACACGATCCCCGCATCCGCGTCTATGCCGGCAGCCGTTTCATGAAGGGCTTTCCGCAGCCCGTGCGCCGCCGGGCAAAAAAAATCCTCACCAAACGGGGTGTCGAAGTGCTGGACGGCGTTCGCGCGGCGGCGATTCGGGCCGGTGTGGTGGTGCGGGATGACGGTACCAACGACCCGGCCGATTTCGTGTTCCTGGCGGTGGGTGTGCGACCCTCACGGATTTTCGCCGACTCGGGGCTGCCCACCGGACCCGACGGCGGCCTGCTGGTCAACCGTTACCTGCAGTGCATTGGGGATGAGCGCATTTTCGGCGGGGGCGACTGTATCTATTTTGAGCCCCAGCCTCTGGACAAGGTGGGGGTCTACGCCGTGCGCCAGAACCCCGTACTCTATGCCAACCTGGTGGCGGCCCTGGAGGGCGAGGCGCTCACACCATTCGATCCCGGCGGCAGCTACCTGCTGATCTTCAACATGGGTGGCGATCAGGGCGTGCTCCACAAGGCCGGGATTACCTTTGGCGGGCGCCTGGCCTTTCTGATCAAAGATCACATCGACCGCAAGTTCATGCGGCACTTTCAGGCCTTGGAGTGAAGCTGGGTGGTACCTACGAGCTATTAGAAACGGCGGAAACTGAACAGGGCACTATTAAAAGCGCCTCCTGCATAAACGATCTTTAGCAGGAGGCGCCGGGTTATATCGGTGTTGGGTGTGGCGGCTTTCGATCACTCAGCCGGTTGAATGGTTACGGTTTTAGCGATCGACCGGTTTTCGACCTCCCCCGCCTCGTCGCTGACACTGAACTCGAACGAATCGTTCTCTGTAAACGGTTCCGGCGCCGTGTACTCCACAAAGCGATCGGAGAGCTGATAGGGCAGGTCGGCCTCGCTCACCTCTGCGGGGTAGGTTATTTGGCCCTCTTCGGGTAGCGTCTCGAGGTAGTAGGTCAGCCCTTCCCGCAACACCGATACCCCTAGTGCCATCACATCCTGCATAACCGTTTCCGAATCCGGTGAGCGGTCGACCCCCTTGAGCTCGATGACAATCTCTTCGCCCGGCTTGGCTTCGGCAACCTGTGCTTCAGCAACAGGGTCATCGCCCGGATCTTCTGTGTCCTCATCACCATCGCCCGGATCTTCTGTGTCCTCATCACCATCGCCCGGATCTTCTATGTCCTCATCACCATCGCCCGGATCTTCTGATGTCCTCATCACCATCGCCCGGATCTTCTGTGTCCTCATCACCATCGCCCGGATCTTCTGTGTCCTCATCACCATCGCCCGGATCTTCTGTGTCCTCATCTTCGGGCGCATATCTTTCAGTGCTTTTCAAGCAGCAAACGTCGACATCCTTGCCCCAGACGAAGGTTTTTTTGATCTCGGCGTCGTAGAAAATATACTCGGCGGTAAATTGATTGTCTTCAAGGGTGCGGTTTTCCTCGTCGGGCTCACCGAATTCCACGATAGCCGCGACGATCTCCTCGTCACAATCGCAACCCTCGATACAGCTGTTGAGGGGCAATATGAAAAAGGCGGCCACGGCCATCAGCACCAGCACTATCAGCACCCACTTTATAGTGCGGCGGGCGTCGGTAACCGTTGGCTTGGGTGGTTGTGGTGTGGGCGATGACATCATCTCAGCCTCCTTGGGCCAGAAGGGCCGGAACTGATTGAAAATACGTTTATAACGGCAATCTCGTTTAATTTAACCTAACCACAATTGTTACAAGGGGTCAATCAGTTTATGATCATAACTCAACCTTCGTGTTTCATAATAAAGTGCTCTTTAGCTTTTTTTGCCTCTTAACTACGAGCCTCAGATTAGGGTTGTGTAATTTTATTCCCATTTTTTCAATCCCAAATGGTATAATTGGGTAATTGAATTCCCAATCCCGGAATATATATCATCGATTTGGCTTGCCGGCTCTCATTCACCATTAAGAGAAAGCATACATTTTTACACCATTTTTCGCGGTAAAATCATAATGGAAAACATAGACGTCAAATCTTTCCAAATTCGGCCGCCAACAGCCACACTGCGGGTTGCACAAAACACCCATCGCTGCTGTTCAACAAAACCGCACTTGCGCGCCAAGCAATAATTGACACCCTGAATTTCAGCGGTTTTTTCCAGTATGTTATAGTGGGCATTTTTTTTGCATTGTTATATCATCGGCCTTTATGATTATCTTAGTAATCAGTGAGGTAACTTTTGGGTTGACAAATCTGAATGGCAGTGGTTATCATTTGATCGTATGAAAGCTACGCTCATTGGCTTTCAAAGCTGCTTTCAACCGTTTCCGGTCGCTGTTTTTCGCCGTACATTAATCCTTCAAAGTTATCCCAAACGACACACAGATTTTTCAGGAAACGTTCAATGGCATCCTCTTCAAACCGTTCCCTGTGGTGGATATCCGGCATTGCCGTTGTGTTTATGGTCGCCTTGTTTATGATCGCAAGAGGCAATTCCGCCCGGCTCACCCGTGAGGTAAGGGCGATCGGCGAGACGCTGCAGGGTGAAGTGGCCGCGTTGCGGGGAAAGGTTGAGTCGTTGCAGACGGCCCTTGCCAAACGGCCCGCAAGCGCCACGCAGGTGGCGGGCCTCTCCGGCTGCCCGGAAGTGGTGGACCCGACTCCCAAGATCGAGGCCCTTCGCTGGGAGGTTTTTGGACTTACCCAGTCGCTGGAGGAGATGAAAGATGCCCTGAAGGGGACGCCTTCGCGCAAACCCGAGCGGCAAGCTGAAGCCACCTGGACCACCCCGGGCGCTGAATCGTCACAGCGTCTGGCGCTTCCCGAGCCGTTCCCCAACCAAAGCCCCCAACAAATGCCGCCATTGCAGCTCTGGTTGAAGGAGACCACCCCCGAAAAGCGGGAAATTTTCGAAAATGTACTGCGCGAGGTGGCCGCGGACGGTAAGCGGCGCATCCAGGCGGAATCCGAAGACCCGAATCGCCCCGATCCCCAGGTGATGATGCGCGTCATGGAGGAAACCCAGGGCCAGATCGAGGCCAAGTTGCAGGAAAAAATGCCTGACGAGGACATTAAGGCGATATTCCAGTTGCCAGCGCCCGAGGCGGGTTTGGGGTCAAAACCGGCCGAATAGACCCGGTGCTGTTCAGGGCTTTGGTATACCAAAAAAATTGCAACGAAAGGAGGTTCGTCAAGCTCGCAAAAAAAGGAAAAATCATTGGCCTGAAACGCAACACAATATCCAGCACAGAGAGGGGGGAACCCAAATGAATAAGCGAAAAATCACAGCCTTTATTTTAGCATTCGGCCTTGCGTGCATGCTGATTCTCAGCACCGCTCCCGCTGCCTCGAGCTACTATGCCACAGGCTACTATGCCTATTATGCGGGGCTTTATGATGCTTATTCGAGCTATTATTTTGACGCCGCGCTCGATACAGGTTCTGAGTACTTATCGGTACAACTCGTGGTATTACGCCTACTATGCAAAAAATAATCAGTACCAATCATATTACTATGCGCCAGGCGGCTCGGCCAAGGAAGATGCCGCGTGGGAATCTTATTATTATGCTTATTACCAGAACCTGTACGCTCAGTACAACTACTATGGTTATAACTACGATTCCTATCAAGGCTACAACGACCGGGAGAGCGACATTTACAGAAACATGACGCTGTTATACGATTAAGGAGTGCGAGTTGCTGCTTGGATTTAAGTTTCCTGTTTTTTTAAATTGGCATATTCAGCCGGCAACTTAAATTCTTTAAATGATTATTTAAGATCGGAATTCGGCTGCTCCCGAGGGTGTTGCTATCCACTCAAACGGGCACCCAACGGAGAGTCGAATTTTTATTTTCCCGCCGCGGTTTGTACTTACCCTTTTCCCGCTAAAATCATACGCCACACGAGTCATCCCAATCATTACGGCTGCCCGCAAACACGATGAAATTTGACGGGCGGTTTCTCACGCCTGCCGGGCCAATCTGCGATCGGTCCGCGCCCTTACGCTACTCATCGAGCAGCAACGGCTCAAGCATCGGTACCAAAACCGGAGCGGTCGTGGGCTGCCGGAAGATTTTATCCATGGCCGAAGTAACGTCCAGACGCCGGCGGCATGGCCTGAAGCCGATGTCACTGCCGGGCCGCAGAACAGTCAGTTCTGCGGCCCGATTTTATTATGCGTCCTGGCGACGAAATATCCGGTGCGCGCTTATTAGCTTTGTGCCATTGCGCTGGCGGCGCACTCGTTCTTGCCCAGGTCCATGATATCCTGTTCTTCGGGGTCGACCTCGATCAGGCCGGCGTTGATCTGACGGATCTTGGCATACTCCTCGGGCTGTTTGCGCATATTGGCCTTGATGTATTGATAAAAATCGGCTTCCGTGTCGATGTTGTAAATCTCCTGGTTGATCTCTTTGATCTTGCCGATGGTTTCGGCGAAGATCAGGTCATCATTGGCCTCTTTCCAGTCCATGTAGTGGCCGGGTAAAATGACGGTGGCGTCGTCGAGCTTGAGAATCTTGTTCTGAACGGTATCAAAGAGCATTTTCGACCAGGCATCGGCCATGCCGCCCAGGTCGGGCCGGCCGATGCTGAAAATAAAAACCGTGTCGCCGGTGATGAGGTATCGGTTGTCGATCAGGTAGGAGGTGCTGCCCGGGGTGTGGCCGGGGGTGTGCACGATGCGCACCGCGGGCCCCGCCTGGCTGAAGGCGATCGGTTCGCCGTCCACGGCCGGGGTGTAGCGAAAGCGCGCCTCCTCGAAATCGCCCGTGGGCGCGATGATCTCGGCCCCGGTAGTTTTGTTGAGGGCCGGGCTGCCGGAGATATAGTCGGCCTGGCGGTGGGTTTCGACGGTCTTGATGATGGCCAGGCCGCGCTCGTCGGCAAAGCGCTGGTAGGCGGCGATGTTCTTGGCCGGATCAAAGACCATCATCTCCTTGCCGCAGGTCAGCGCGTAGCTGCACGAAGCTTTGCCCGGGCGCCGGAACTGGTAGAGGCCGTAGGTGCCGGTCTCGGCCACCTTGATGGGCGCCAGCAGGTTGCCCCAGGCCTTGATGCCCACCTGCAGGTTGGCCAGGTCGCTGTAGCCGTGGTTTTCGAGAATCTCGGCCACGAACCTGGAGGACCCCTCCTTGGCGCAGACCACGCGGATCTTGTCGCGTTTGGGCACCCGCGCCACGCTCTCTTTTTCATGCTCGATAAACTCCATATAGGGCACGTTGAGCATCTCGAAATCAAAGGGCCCTTCGACCTTAAAGCGCCCGAACTCCTCTTGGTTGCGCACATCGAGCAGCAGAAAATCGATCTTGGCGGGGTCGCAAAGCCAATCAAACAGTTCCATGGCACTAAACGAGGAAACGCTCATATCGGATCACTCCTTTCCTAATAAGATGGTTGACCGGAAAACGATCTATCGATCAGGGGGTATACTGTCAGGTTCAAAATCCCGCGCCGCACGGCTGCCTGCCGTCAATTGTCATCGTAAAATAGAGCGGTTGCCACGTCAAGCGATGTTGCTTTACTGGCGGCCCACAGGCGCGGCGGGCGCCTACACGCCCGGCTTGCGCTGGCGCGCCGGCTCTGGTAAAGCCTTAACGGTTGGGTGAAAGATCGAATTTGCTTTCGCGGTTATCCAGAAAGCGCAAGTGAAAAAAACCGGAAATCGGATCGACATCCCCCTTAATTTCGTCCCATTTCATTTTTAGCCATATTAACGACTTTCGGTGGAATTTCCCTTGGCGATTGAGGGAATTTTCATTATTGTGGCAACCATGTTCCGTTCGTGTGCGCCGCCCGCGATGGTTTCCTTCACAAGGCTGTCCGGGATCATCCTGATATCGAGCCTGTTGATTATTCCGAGCGGTTTGAATCTGTGCGGGCGCCACCTGCGCCATTGGGACCGCGGTTGCAGCGGATTGCGTTATATATCGGTGCGGGACCGCAAGCGCGATTCTATAAACAGCAACGACGCGACCGGTTGATATCCCGGTTTATGGCTGAGCCAAGCGACAATTCATAACAGGACATTGCCATGCGAAAACGAACTTTTGATCTATTGATTCTTATGGCCGTCTGGCTGGTGGCCACGGCAGCCAGTGCGCAGACCGCTTCCGAATCAGCGAATGAAACTGGCGACTTAAGCCAGATAACGCTCCTCGACCTCGATACGGCCTGCCGGCTGGCCCTGGCCGCCAACCCCTCCCTGGCGGCAGCGCGGGCGCGCGTGGCCCAGGCCGAACAGCAGTTGCTGCAGACGCGATCCCAATATTGGCCGCGCCTGGATGCCAACGCGGCCGGAAACCGGGTGTGGCTCTCGGATCGATCCTATGAGCAGCAACTGTTGCAGGCGCGGCTGTTTGACCCCAATGCGCAAATCGATGACCCGGACAACATTTTCGATGCCGGACTGTACGCCACCTGGGTGGCTTTTGACGGTTTCGCGCGCAAATTCCGCGTGGCCGAGGCGCAATTTGGCCTGGTGCGCAGCCAGGCCGGAAGCCGGGAAGCGCGGCGATTGATCCTGGCCGCCGTGGCGCGGGCCTATTACGGGGCGCTGTTGGCCCAAGAGACCATCGCAATCGCCGAAGCCGACGATCGCTTCAATCGCCGGCAGCTCGAAGACGCCCAGGCGCGCTATCAAGTGGGGGTGGGCCCTTTGAGCGACACCCTCAACTTCAAGGTTCGTGTCAACTCAGCCCAGTCGTTTCTGATTGAGGCACGACGCGCTTGGGAAACCTCGCTCTACACCCTGGCGGCGGTGTTGGGTCTCGAGGATGTGAATTTGTCACCCGCATTGCAGCTGGCACCACTAACCGACGAAACCGCCACTGATATGGCGACGCCCGATACCGCCGCGGCGGTATCACTGGCGGCCGAAAACCGGCCCGACATCGCCCAGGCCCTCTGGGCGGTTCAGCAAGCTAAAGCCGCCGTGCAGGTGGCCCGTTCAGGCTACTACCCATCGGTGCACCTGCTGGCGGGGGTCAATGGTTTACGCCAGGAAGACCCGGCTTTCGAGAGCGAGGAGTTCGGCAGCTCCATCGGCCTGGAACTCAATTATAACCTTTTCGCCGGCGGTCTCGACCGGGCCCGCATCGGCGAGGCGAGGGCTGCGCGCCGGGAGATCGAAAGCGAGCTGAACCGGTTGCAAATCAGGGTGTCGGCCGATGTGCGCACGGCCATCGCCCGGGTGATCGAGGCGCAGCAACAGGTGAACTTGCAGACCGAAAATGCTGTCTTGGTGACCCAGAACCGGGATCTGGTGGAACTGGAGTACAAATCCGGCGAGGGCACCCTGGTGCGGCTTAACGAAGCCCAACGCGACCTCAACACGGCCCGTGGCCGGTTGGCCCAGGCGCGGGTGGCTTTGCGTCAAGCCTGGTTTGATCTCAAGGTCGAAACCGGCGAGATATTGAGCGACTATGCACAACCTTAGAGCCAATTTCAAAACGTCCCATTTTGCCCAATCTTCGCGTCTGGCGCCAATTTTAATCCTCGAAATACGAGCAGTATTCCTGTGGTTAAAATTGGCACCATCCTTGACCTTGGACAAACTGAAACGTTTTGAAACAGGCTCTCTTAATGAGGGGCTTAAGATGGCTTACGCACAACGCGGCTTTCGTGCGACCCAGGGCGGGTTGTGTCAATTCCGAAGGGGTGCCGGTGCGGCAGTTGTGTTGGCGCTGCTTTTTGCCATCAGCGCATGTGCCCTGCGACCGCCTGTAGACACCCGCATCATGGGCGCGCCCGACAGCGCGCGCAAGGTGCTTATCGCCACGGAGCAGACGCCCTACAAGCAGGCCGTGATGGAGCAGGTTTTGGCTCACTTGCAGGAGCCGTCCATCTATACCCGCATCGTCGACGTGACCGATTTGCCCCATGAAGATGCCGCAAGCTATAGCGCCGTGGTCGTTTTAAACAGCTGTTTCGCCTGGCATCTGCGACCCAGCGTGGCGCAGTTTTTAAGCCAGACCGATCATAAAGAGCGCGTCATTATGCTGGTGACGGCCGCCAACCCCAACTGGCAAAGCGGTGTCAGCGGCGTAGATGCCATGACCAGTGCATCACAATTGATAACGGCCGAGGCCGTCGCCCACAGGATCAACACGGCCATTGATCGGCGATTGGAGCGTGATTGATGAAACGCGAAGCGGTCGGCAAACTGGTGCTGCTGATTTTGGTTCTCTTTATTTCGGCAGTGTTCGTGGTGATGATCCGAAGGTTTTTGATGGCCGTGCTGATGGCCGGTATTTTTTCGTCCCTGGCGCACCCCTTGTACAGCCGTTTGGTACGGTGGCTGGGGGGGAACCGGGGCTTGGCGTCGCTGGCCACTTTGCTGGTGTATGTTTTCGTACTGTTGATTCCTGCCGGTTTTCTCCTGGGCATCGTCACCAGCCAGGCCATCAAGGTGGGCCAAACGGTGACGCCCTGGGTTCAGGCACAGATCGCCGAGCCGGCCCACCTTTCCGAGTTCTTAAGCTCCCTTCCCTTCTATGAGCAAATAGAACCCTACCGCGATGTGATCTACCAAAAAGCGGGCGAGGCGGTAGGGGCCACCAGCCGCTTTTTAATCGACGGCCTCTCCTCGGCCACACTGGGCACGGTGAACTTCGTGTTCATGCTATTTATTTTCCTCTACACAATGTTTTTCTTTTTGTCCGACGGCGAGCGCCTGCTCAACAAAATTCTTTATTACCTGCCGCTGGAAGATCAGGATGAACGCCGGATGCTCAACCGCTTTACATCGGTCACCCGCGCCACCATCAAGGGTACGGCCGTGATCGGGGTTCTGCAAGGGACTTTGGCCGGGACGGCCTTTGCCGTGGCGGGTATTCCCAGTGCCGTTTTTTGGGGAACCATAATGACAGTGCTCTCGATCATACCCGGTATCGGATCGGCCCTGGTTTGGGTCCCGGCAGCGATTATTCTGGCGGCCTCGGGCAGTTGGTTGAAAGGTGTCGGCCTGGCGATTTTTTGCGGCCTGGTGGTGGGCAGTCTCGATAATTTTCTTAGGCCGCGTCTGGTGGGTCGTGACACCGAAATGCATGATCTGATGATCCTCTTTGCCACCTTGGGTGGCCTGATGATGTTTGGTATTTTGGGCTTTATCATCGGGCCGGTGGTGGCGGCGCTGTTTGTGACGGTGTGGGATATCTACGCCGTGGCCTTCAAGGATATTCTGCCGGCGGTATCTGGCATGCAAGAGAACGACGACCTGGATTGATCGAAGAACCCAGGTGGGACTATCTATCCCGGAAAGTTCATGAAATCTTTCCAAAAAAACAGAATAGGTTTCACCTTAGCGAAGGTGAGATTTCCGGGATGAGCGAAACCGCCAATTCGTCGATGGATTGAACGCCATGCTCGAGATCGCCGAAACGCATTGCATAGGCGGGTACCCGGCGAGCGATGCGCGATATTTCCTCCAAACCATGGCCGCGAAGGTTGCGGGCATTGACCACCGCGCCCATCAGCCGGGCGCAGGCCATGGCCGGCGTCAGCGGCTCAATATGGCAGGCTGCTTCCGGTACGAATTGGGGAAAGACGATCAGGCCGGCGGGGGAAGGGCCACCATGGCAGGGAGAGTTGAGCAGGGCCGCGTCGATGAGCAGTCCCTGGGCGCTTATCATACAGCCATCCGGCGCCGGGCTTATTTGACGGTCGCTGGCGGGGCAAAGGTGCGCAAAGATGCCGTCTGCCGGGTGTTTGAGATGTATCGGGCGTGCAAAGCCCTGAATAGTGTCGCTGCCGTCAGCGATACAGACCAGCTCGTCGGTTAGATAGCGCCAACCCCTCTGTGTCAGCGTGGCCGCCAGGGTCGATTTGCCGGCGCCCGAATTACCGGGTAAAAGCAACCCCAAACCACGCCTTGTGACCAGCGCGCCGGCATGAAAAACCGGCCCCATCAAACAGGCCCCCGCCAGCTCCGTGACCACCTTATCCAATAAAACGCCCGCGGTCGTGCCGGCTGAAGCATCAGCATAGATGCTGCGGCCACTTTGAAAAATTTCGAACTGCTGCTGCCCGGTATCGGCAATAATTTGAAAATGCCCGATGACCGAATCGGCATCAGTGCCATTTGGCGTGCCAAACAGAAACCCGAGAATAGCAGGCGCGGCATCGCCCCGCCATGCGATCGTTACTTTGCAGCCGGCAAATTGGACCGTCCAGGTGCCGGAAATGGTCATCGCAGGGTCAGCGCGCCCGAGTGAACCAGGTCGGCCACGGTGGCGGCGACATCGTGTTCGATTTGATCGGCCGTGTTTGGATAGGCCTCTTTCAGGAGGGCACAAATGGTTTCCACGGTGCGTTTGCCATCGCACAAGCGCCACACCAGGGCCGCCGTCTCGTTGAGGTAGAGCACCTGGGTGGCGGTGCTGTGATAGAGGACCAGTTCTCCGTCAAACTCTTCCAGGCGATAACCGGTGTTGGTGTCGGGCACATCGTTTAAGGCGATTGATTCCGGCGAAGTCATGGGGTGTTGTCCAAATCCAGATGATTGTTGTTCAAGAATCAGCGTTTCAATGCCGTAAACCTTCGATAGAGTTTCCTAACACAAAACCCGGAAAAATTCCCGCCAAAAGCGGTCAGCCGGCGGGCGGGATACGCCAACCGATGCTTGAAAAGGGTGAATTTCCACGGATCACTTCCCTGGAAAAAGCAGGCCCACCAGTCGGGCGGCATCACCATGTCCATCATGAAGCGCAACGTCCATGATTGACGGTCTCTCGAGCTGACCGCCATAGCCCTTGGCAGGCGCGGGAAGTGCTTAAATGGGAATGACCGCTGCGTGTCAAAGGGCAGTATCGCCTTGATGTGGTCCGGCCAGGGCGTAAAAATGTGAAGCATCGATAGGGCGTTATAGGTCTGAGGGTATCGATGTTTGAATTGCTGCCAGTCGATCCGGCCGGCATAGGTTTCAACGATCCCGACCAGATCAGCCACATGGATCAATCGAAACTGTTCCACCAGCTGAAGCCGGCCGACAGCGTGAATGTAGGCGTGCCATAGCATCTGTTCCGGCCCCAACGTATCAATGCGGGTGTTTCCCAGATCAAATGAAATGGCATCGGGCTGCAATCTATCGAGGGTAACGGTCGGTATCAGTTTTGAAATGCTGTAAAGGTGGTGATGCAGCTCGACCATCACCTCCACACCGTTGTGCCGGCGTATGGACGGGGGATAGTGGTGAGAGAGCGGCCGGGGTTGCTCACTGGCTTCTTCGTGGATGTTGAACCCGATTTTTTTAAGGCGCTCGCGGGCCTCATCTGCCTTCCGGTCGGCCACCATCAGATCGAGATCGCACATGCAGCGCAGCGCGGTGACGGGGTAGACGGTATTGGCCAGGGCGGCACCTTTTAGCGCGAGCATCTCAATGCCGGCCTGCCGATAAGCCGCGGCGATCTCCTCGAGCGCGGCCATCCGTTGGCGATTGGCAAAACGATGGGTCATATAGGCGCTTTTTAAGATTCGATTTACACTGGTGGGAATATTAATCCCGGCCTCGCGCAGGTGATAGTAGACCAGCGGGGCCATGCCGTGCTGCTCGGCAATGTGAGGCAGTGCATTCCATGAATCAATGGCGGCGGTTTGTTGCGAAAGCTGATCATACATGGCGCGATGGCCCACAGGCCTTGCGCACAGGCCCATCAAACGGAGCAGTCGCCTGGATAGATTTTCGCCACAATACCCTGTTTTCGCATCGGACAAGCGCTTATATTGATGGTGGGCACTCATGCGGGCTTGCCTTGTGGCTGACAGCCCGTATGTCCGGCAAATATTTTCAGGCATGTTTTTATGGTTGTTAATGATCAACGGTCATTGGTGAATCGTTGCAAGGGAATCAGGTCACAAGGTGAAAAGGCTTTTGTGTTTTCGATCTTCCTGCTCGAGAATACTGGGTTGTGACGCAACAACCGGTTCGGCAAGGAAACGGCGGTCGATATAACGCAGGTATTGATCAATGCCGTGTTCTGTTTCAAGCCATCGTTGCATGCTTGGAATATCATCCGGAAGATCTGACAATATTTTGGAAAAAATGGTGTGATGGTAGGCCAGCGCATGCGTACAGGTTAGCCGATGGTCGGGACGGCGCAGGTGTTGACATCCCGGCGCCAGAGGGTGGTTCGCTTCCCAGCGATGGCCGCCCAGGTAAAAGAGGGTCCAATCTTTTTTTTTCAACTCCGCGATGGTTCTTTCCATCAGATTTAGCGCATCTTTTAAGAAAACAGCGTCATCCTCAAAAACCAACACATTTTTTAATCCCAACCATCGAGCTTCGGCAATGATGCTCCGATGGGACAAGGCGCAGCCGATGTGGTGGTTCCCCGGTGTTTCAACGGCCCTGAATCGACGGATGCGATGGTCAATACCGAGGCGCTCGAAGCGGCGCATTATTTTTTCCCAACGCCCGACATCACTTTCAAGATTGATACAGTAGATGGCATCAAAATAGAAAAATGGGCTTTCGATTTCGGCCGTGATTTCATCTTTTAGGGCTGTAAAGGCATTCTTTCCTAGATGTTCTGAAAAATGGGCTTCGATTTCCGAGGTGTCCATACCCAGCTCGGTAAATCCGATGTAGTAATTACGAATCCGATCTTTCCAGTTTAGGGGATATTGGACCCCCATCGGTCTTAAAAAGCGGTGCAGCCAGCGAAGAAAGGGAAGGCAGATCACCTTTCCGCCCTGTTGGCGGAATTTTTCGTGTATGTACCCTTCTTCACCGCCAAAGCCGGAGAATCGTGAGTTAAATCCAGGCCAGGAGACCTTGCGGCAGGTAAATAGGCCGAGCCCCTGCATCTGGATTTCAAAGGGATCTCCGTTTGAATCTTCACCCCGAATGTCTGTTCCCCATTGACCATACATCCCGGCGCCCCAAGTCGGTTCAAAGTGAGTGGAAACCGTTTTCTGGCTGTCGCTTAACATGGGGCCGTGCAACAAATCGGGGGTTTGTGGATTCTGGTCATAATATTGAATCAGATTTTTTATGGCACCCGGGTACAGCAGCACATGCGAGTCCATACACAATACAAAGTCCGCACTGGCCTCCCGGAAGATCAAATCCCGAACAGCCGTTGAGGCAAATCGATTAAAGGGCACATAGCGATACCCTGCCACCTGTCGATCGAGTTTTTTAAGCGGTAGCGATCCAGCGCTTTCGGGATGATTGTCAACGACGAGGATCTCGGTTTGTTCAACCACCTCCGGATGGTACATGCGAATGGCTTGCACGCTGAAGTAGACCCCATCGAAATCATCATATGTGGCCATGCCGATGGTGAGTTTCCGTTTTTGGTTCCTAGCCGTAGGGGCCGGGATGGGGTGCGAAACTGCGGTTGTCTGGGGAGATGTTGAAGGCGACGATACTGTTTTTTCAATTTGAAACGCCCTACTGAAACGCTTCCAGGTTTTCGGGTCAAGGTCACTTGCAAGGACCACTTCAAGCAAGGCATTCATGTTCTCATCCAACTGCCCGATGGAGTCGAACATGATTTCCAGCGCTGGCACTCTCCGCGCCAATGCACTGATAATCGGAACGCCCCGGTGTGTCATCTGGCCGCTGTTGGCCACGCAACCCATCAAGCGTGCTACAGCCTGGGCAGGCGTTAGGGCGGCGGCGGAAAACTTATGGTTTGCGCGAAGATCGGCGAACACGATCAGCTTCGGTACGACAGTTTTTCCGGGTCTGGCGGCGGGCAGGGCCGCGGGTGGAACCAGCACTGTGTCAGGGGTATGGATCAGTTCCGGCGCGGCGTCATCCAGCCCGAGCCGGGACAGCGCCTGGGGGGCGATACGGCGGTTGATCTTAAAGCTGCCGCCAAAGGTGTGAAGCGCCTTGGGTTTATCAGACCACACAACCAAGCGGTCGTTCAGGTAACGGTAACCGTTGGCCAGCAGCCATGCCATCAACAACGTCTTGCCATCGCCCGACACCGCGGGTATCAACATGCTTTTTGGGCGACCCGCGACAGCGCCGCCCAACAGCGCCACACCCGTATCAATCGACTTGATAAATGCCTGTAGAACCGATTTTTCAAGCAACTGAGCGCATTGGCCGGCCGAGGCCGATTCTAAAATATCGGTATTTCCCCGACGGATCGAAAAGCGGCCGCTGTTGTGGTGGTGGTTAATCGTAAAAAGCGGTGGCGTGGCGATTTCGGTGCGCTTGAGTGTTGAAAAGAGGCGATGGATGACCGGTGTGAATTCGGCCGCAAAGGCGATGGTAACGGCCTGCCCACCGAATGTGATGGTGTGTGTCTGCATGAATTCAAACTGAAAGTCTCTGTCTGGGGTTTACGATCTTTGACAGTGCCATGAGTTGAAACGATCGGCCATTTATAGCATTGACGGTTGCGGTAGGCAACGTGGGGTTGCGGTCGAACCGCTAAGGGCTTGGGGCGCCTTGACCCCAAAGGGGTACATTTAACGCAAGTATTTGGCAGGAAGGATGGTCAGCGATTCCAGGAAAACAGGGCGGCGCCCAAAGCCAGAAAGAGCATCGCGCTGGCTACCAGGACGGTCATTTCGACACCGATTTCCATCAATCCGGCTCCGTCTCCCATCACCCGCCGGGCGGCGCGCAGCAGGTGGGTCAGGGGGAAAATCTGGGCTACCTGCTGCACCCAACGCGGCGCGCCCTCCAGGGAGAACCAAACTTCCGATAGAAACATCATGGGCCACGAAATGAAGTTTAAAATGCCGGTGGTGAACTCCTCGCTGGTGCCGCGGGAGGCGAGCAACAGCCCCAGGGCGCTCATGCTGAGGCTGCCGGCCAGAAAGACCCAGAACAGGTTGAGGTAGGTGCCGCGAATCTGAAAGTCGAAGATCAGGTCGCAACCGACCCACACCAGAATGAGCGAAAACATCAAGACACACAGGCGCGAGACGAGCTGGGCCGAAAGGTATTCGAAGGCGGTCAGCGGAGTGGCTTTAAGGCGCTTTAAGACGCCGGTTTTGCGGTAGCGCACCACCACGTACCCGACACCCCACAAGGCGCTGAACATCATGTTCATGCCCAGGATGCCCGGAAAGAGCCAGTCGATATAGCGGATGGCGAACCCCTGTACGGGCTGTTTGACAACCTCGGGCTGACCGCCGCCGCCAGCCGTGTCCTGGCTGGATAGAAAGAGCTTTTCTGCGATAAGACTCTTGGCGGATGTCTCGCTAACCCAGTAGCGGTAGGGTGGCGCGCCCTGCTTGATCAGAAGGTCGATGCGGTGATGAACCAGGCGATCGAGGCCCTGATCCTGATCGCTGAAACCGACAAATTGCAGATAGGGCAAAGCCGTGAAGGACCGCGGGAGCTGCAGGTCGCCCGCCTGCTCAATGACCCCTGAAACGGGGAAGACACCGATTTTATGAGCGCCCTGCTCCTTGGCGCCGAAGATGATGCCAAACCCGGCCACCAGCAGAAACGGAAAAAGGATATTCCAGCCGAACCCGGCGCGATCGCGTAAAAATTCGCGGTTGCGGGCCTTGAAGATCACCCAAAAACGAGACAATCCCCCCACGCTACTGATCCTTTCTCGGAACGATATTGCAAGGCTTTCTTTTTTGCAAAATGGCTACTCCCGCAGTTGGCGTCCGGTCAGTTTGAGAAACACATCTTCCAGATTGGGCGAACGGATGGTCATGCCGTCCAGAGAGACCTTGGCGCGCAGCAACTGTTCGAGGGCACCCTCGATATCGTCGGTGGTTAGATCCACAAGTTCACCCTGCTGCCCGTGGGTGCGCCAGCCGGGCATGATTTGCCGCGGCGGGCGGGGGAAGTTTTTACGGGGCAGTACCAGCGCCGGGCCGGCGGTGTGCTGGTCGATCAACCCCTCGGGCGCACCCTGGGCGATGATGGCGCCATGATCCATGATGGCGATTTCATCGCACAACTGCTGGGCTTCTTCCATGTAATGAGTGGTGAGAACGATAGTCTTTCCCTGCGACTTTACCCGCCGCACCACGTTCCAGAGGTCCCAGCGGGCCTGGGGATCGAGCCCGGTGGAGGGTTCATCGAGAAAGACCAGATCGGGCTGATTGATCAGGGCCAGTGCCAGCAGCAGCCGTTTCTTCTGCCCGCCGGAGATGCGGTCATTGTATTTCGGTAAAATGTCGGTCAGACTGCAGAGGGCGATCACGTCATCAAGGGCCATGGGGTGCCGGTAGAGTTTCTGGAAGGTCTGCAAGGTCTCCCGCACGGTGAGAAATTGCAGCAGGGCCGTCTCCTGAAACTGGATGCCCACCTCTTCCCGAAACTGGGTGCTGCGCGGGCGGCCCTTGTAGAGGATCTCACCCCCATCGGGCGGCAGAACATCCTCGATCACCTCGATGGAGGTGGTCTTGCCGGCGCCGTTGGGGCCCAGCAGGCCGAAACAGGTGCCGGCGGGGATCCGGAAACCAATGCCGTCCACAGCCGTCAGTCGCCCGTAGCGCTTTATCAGCCGGTTAACCTCCAGAACGGTGTGATTGCCCATGGCGTGCGCGATTTCGTCCAGAATTTTAAGGCCAGATCAAAATAGTAACCTCATGTAGACGGCGCCAGGCGCCATCTACTCGGTCACATGGCGTATATGATAGGACCGATCTGATAACGCCGCAACGGGTTTGATTATTCGCCCAAAGGTCCTATATTCGATTGCCATGCAAAAATGTACCAATCACCCCGATGTGGAAACCCCTTATCATTGCCAGAAACACGGGGTATATCTGTGCGAAGAGTGCCTCGAGTGCCGGGACCCGGAGCTTTACTGTAAATTTCGCAGCGCCTGCGCGATCTGGTTCAAGACCAAAAAGAACAACGAGGATTGGTAGCGGCGGCGGTTTGCCACGCCCTGCCGCCGCTGGCCGGCGTGACTTGCGCCACGCCTAAGATAGTGATAGATCAAGCCTGAATCAAAGACGTGTAAAAACAGGTATTACAGGGATTTTTTAGCACGCTGCGTGGTGGGTATGCCGTGCACATGTCGGCCGTTGACCTTATTTAAAGGCAGCCGATGATTGATTTTACAATATCGGCTTTGCAACGACTCATATCATCCGGAATATAATGATGGAATTTGAGGCGGTGATTGGGCTTGAAGTCCATGCCCAGTTGAAAACCAAAACCAAGATTTTTTGTGGATGCTCGACCGCGTTCGGGGCGCCGCCCAACACCCACACCTGCCCGGTCTGCCTGGGCATGCCGGGTGTACTGCCCGTATTAAATCGTCAGGTGGTGACCTATACCCTGCGAACGGCCCTGGCCACCGACTGCCGCATCAACTCAACCAGCCGTTTTGCCCGCAAAAACTACTTTTATCCTGATCTGCCCAAGGGCTATCAAATATCGCAGTACGAACTGCCCATTGCCCAGGCGGGTAACATCGAGATCGAAGCCGGTGGCCAGACGCGACGCATCGGCATCAACCGCATCCATATGGAAGAAGATGCCGGTAAATTGATCCACGACCCGCGCGCCGCTCACAGCCGGGTTGACTTCAATCGCACCGGGGTGCCCCTGATGGAGATCGTCAGCGAACCGGATTTGCGCTCGCCCGAGGAGGCCGGTGCCTATCTGCGCGAACTGCGCGACATCGTGCGCTACATCGGCGTTTGCGACGGCAACATGGAAGAGGGCAGCTTTCGCTGCGACGCCAATGTCTCGATCCGGCCGCCATCGCAGAAAGCGCTGGGTACGCGAACGGAAGTTAAAAACCTCAACTCTTTCAAGCACGTGGAAAAGGCCCTGGCTTACGAGATCCAGCGGCAGCAGGAGGTGCTGCTCGACGGTGACGCGGTGGTCCAGGAGACGCGCCTGTGGGATCCTGACCGGGGACAAACCACCTCCATGCGCGGGAAGGAAGAAGCCCACGATTACCGCTATTTCCCCGATCCCGATCTTTTGCCGCTGGTGGTGGACGAGGCCTGGATCGCGATGGTAAAAAACGGGCTACCCGAATTGCCCCAAGTGCGGCGACAACGCTTTCAAAAGCAGTATAAGCTACCACCCTACGACGCCCAGGTGCTCACCGCTGATCGGGCCTTGGCCGATTACTTCGAAGCGTGTCTGCAATGGTGCGGCAACACCAAACTGGTGAGCAACTGGGTGATGGGTGACCTGTTGGGCCTGCTCAATGAACACCATCGAACCATCGACGACCCGCCGGTGTCCAATGAACAGCTGGGACGCTTGCTGGTGATGGTGGAAAAGGGCCGCATCAGTGGTAAGATCGCCAAAAACGTTTTTACCAAAATGGCCCAAAGTGGTCAGGACCCCGAACAGATCGTCGAAAGCCAGGGCCTTGCCCAGGTGAGCGATGCGGGCGCGCTGGAGAAAATCGTCGACGACGTGCTGGCGGCCAACCCCAACGAGGTGGCGGCCTACCAGGGCGGCAAACCAAAATTGATCGGATTTTTCGTGGGACAGGTGATGCGGGCCACGCGCGGCAAGGCCAATCCCAAAGTGGTCAATGAGCTGTTGGCCAAAAAGCTGGCGCCTTGATCCACGCCACCACCCGGCAGATGGCCGGCGACGGCCGCTGCATCCCGCGACTCCTGCCCTAGCCTGTGGCGGAATCACTGATCCGACCAACACGATAACGGAGAGGGTACAACAAATGAAAACAGACAAGTGGACCGGAATGATGGCGCTGGTGATCGTTATGGCCATCGCGGCTTTCGGCGCGGGGCCGGCTTTGGGCCAAACATCGAAACTGGCCGTTGTGCCCTTCAAGCTCTTAGCCGATCGGGACCTGGGCTTTTTACAGCGCGGCCTGAGCGAGATGATCACCTCGCGTCTGGGGGCGCTGGCAGATGTGGAAGTGCTTGAGGCCCAGCGGGTCATGGCGGAGGTGGATCCGGAGCAGTTGCCGGAAAGCGCCGAGGCCGCGCGGGCCCTGGGCAAAAAGCTCGATGTGAACTATGTGCTGTACGGCAGCCTGGTCTCTTTCGGCGATAGCGCCAGCATCGATGCGCGCATGGTGGAAGTCGACAGTGACGAACCCGCCAAGCCCTTTTTCGTGCAAACCGCGGGATTGGGCGATGTGATTCCCCAGGTGAGCGTCCTGGTCGATCAGATCGGCCGGGAAATTTATGGTCAATCGACGGTGCGGTTGCCCGCGCCGGCGGTGCCGTCCGCATCGCCAACGGTTGCCGGGGGCCAGGTCGACAGCCGCATGCATCCCGAAAAGCTGTTCCAGGCGGCGCCGCCTGGTGGTGGCACATTTGAGGCGGGCGGGACCGTCGGCGATGCGGGCGCGAGCATTTTCGCCGCCCCGGCCGAACAGACCGCCGTCGACCGGCGCTATTGGCGCAGCCAGAGCTACGATCAGCTCTTTGTGGGCCTGGCCGTGGGCGACACCACCGGTGACGGTCGCAACGAGGTGGTTGTGGTGACACCGGACACGCTGCATGTGTATCGTTTGGAGGCGGGCCGCATGATCTCCGTTTTCGAAGGCGAGAAGGAGCGCGCGCGCAACTATGTGGGCGTGGATGTGGCTGATCTCAACGGCAACGGACGGGCGGAGATCTTCATTTCGGCCCTCAACGCCCAGCGCGAGGCGGTGCAATCCACGGTGCTGGAATTCGACGGGCAGACCTACGACGTGGTGGTCGACAAGAGTCTCTGGTTTTTCCGGGCCGTCGACAATCAAGGCGATACGCGCATTCCGCTGCTGATGGGCCAGCGCGCCGGCCACGACGGCCCCTTTTCAGAAGCGGTGTTTCAAATGGCCTGGGATGGGAGCAATTATGTGCCGGGCGAACGGCTGCTGCCCAAGGGCGCCGGCAATGTGCTGGGCGCCACGGCCGGTGACCTGAAGAACGACGGCAGCCGGCTGTTTGCCGTCTTTAACGAAAGCGAAGACATCCGCATCATCGATGAATACGGCAAGGTGCTGGCCACCGAAGCCGAAAAATTCGGCGGCAGCATCCAGACCTTCAGCCTGGGCAGAACCGATCCGGGCGAACCGGACCTGATGGCCTACCTGCCCGTGCGCCTGCTCATCGACGACGCCAACCTGGACGGCGCCAACGAGTTGATCGTGATCCGCAATATCGACGCGGCCGGAAAATTTCTGCAGTCATTTCGCTACTACGGCAAGTTTGAGGTACTGGGGCTGGGTTGGGATGATCTGGGGTCAAAGGTGGTGTGGCAAACCCGTGAGATGAAGGGGCAGTTGGCCGATATTGCCGTGGCCGACGTCGATGGCGACGGCCGGCGCGAGCTGGTGACGGGGATCGTCTCCAAGAGCGGCCAGACGATCGGGGTTTCGCCACGCTCCAACCTGGTGGTGTTTCAGTTGGGTTCGTGAAGATAACGGTGGGGTCGGGTATTGGCAAGGACGGGTTTGAGGAGATAGTGCTTTTCAGTTTATTGTGAAAGAGAGTAACCGGAACGGTTTATTCATAAGCTATGTCGGGTGTGGCCGCCGCCGGACAAACTTCATCACGTTGCTCCTCACATTGCGCAATGACAGCCAAGACGCCGTCATTGCGAGGAACACAGTGACGCGGCAATCCCCGGAGTACCGCTGAGATTGCCCACCACACAAACGGCGGACAAGCCGCGCTCATTTCATTCGCTCGCAATGAACCTGCGTGGAGGCTTCGGAAATGGTCGACACCCCCCTGCCCCCCTCGAGGGGGGATTTGAGGGGAAGGGTGATGATTGGAATTCAGTGACGGCCACCCCAACCCCGTCATATTATGCGAGCGAGCGCGGCAATCTTTTCCGTATGATAGCACCCAGGCGGAATGACTTTCCTTTAGGCGGATAAACTTCATCGACAGATAGGCAAGCAGGCTTTACCGGTGGTATTGCAAGCGTGCGTGCCGCGTAGATATTCCCGCCACCTCTTCCGAGGACCAAGCCGCCCCGACGATTCCCTTTTTCCAAAAAGAAACCCGGCGCGATGTTGTCATCACGCCGGGTTCAATTTTACTGCCGCCCGGCAGCGAAGCGATCGTCAGAATCGCCTGCGCGCCGCCGCCGGACGTTATGTGGTTAGACTAGAAGTTGATCTGCCATTTGGCACCGACGTAGAACAGGTCGTCCGGCTCGCTGTCGATGTCGACGACGCCGATTTCAGGCACGATGAAAAAGCCCGGGGCGATGTTGACGACGCAGTTGCCGTAGTAGGAGAGCACGTTGTCGTCGCGACCAGGCCTGTTGTCGGTTTCCACTTCACGATAGCCGATACCGGCCTCGAAGGCCAGCATATCGGTGGCTTGAACCGTTACCACGCCCAGGCCGCCGATGGCTTCGTTGTCGTCGATGGTCCCGGCTTGATAGGCGGGCATCAGGCCCAACCAGGGAGAGTAGGCGCCGTAGAGGCCGCCGTTGACGATATAGTGACCAGCCAGAGCCACTTTAACTATGCCGGCGTTGAAACCGCCGCCGATCTCGGCCACGTAGGCATCCCAGGTCTCGGAGACAGGCTCGTCGGTTTCAACGGTCTGGTAACCGCCGTTAAACTCGGCGAACCACATGTCGGTGCTGTACTTGTAGGCCAGTTCGAACTTGGGCAGGGTGGCGTCCACGTCCAGGTTGGGGAAGTCCACATCACCGGGCTGTTCGGGGGTGGTGCCTTCGTCGTCCAGGGCGATGGAGCTGCCCAGGTTCGGTTTGACCAGGGCGATCTTGAGGCCCTGCATGGACCACTGGATCATCGGGCGGCGGCTGGTGTAGAGCTGACCGGAACCGAGCAGGTCCTCGTCGCCGGCCCACACCTGGTTGCTGTAGAACTGGTTGCTGGTGGGCGGATAGGTCTGGCCGATCAGCAGTTGGCTCCGGCGCCGAAGTCATAGATGCCGAACAGCTTACGGGTGCCGACATTACCGCTGTCACCAGCGGTGCCGTCGTTGACGGCAAACTCGAAGCCGCCGCCGATGTTGTCTTTCTTGACCACGGCGCCGAAGCGGGAGTTACCCTGCAGGTCCCATACAGTGTCTTCATCCAGGCCGAACTTGTCTTCCCAGAAGGTGGACATGCGGGCGCTGCCGTAGAAACCCCAGTGCATGGGGCCTTTTTCGATCAGATCCAGGGCCGCCGCGATACGCTCTTCCGCGGGTTTTTCTTCCTGGGCCGCGGCCGGAAGGGTGAAGGCGCAGACCAGCGCGAGCGCGGTTAAAAGAACCAGAAATTTCTTCATTTTTTCCTCCATACGATTGTGGGTGTGGCCCGACGGGTAATCGGGCTGAACAAAGGACTGAACAATCTTCCTCGACGGCAAGGCCGGCGGCAAATGCGCGCAACTCGCCCCGTAAATTGCCATCGCATCCTTTATTTATGATCTCCGATTGTTCTTGTCAAGGGTTTTTCACCAAAAATGAGTCAAAAAAGAAAATTGAGCAGTGAAAAATGAACCGTTCTGCGAAGGTTCTTTTGCCCTGCGATAGGGGATTTATGCTGAAAAACACGATTTTGACACAACATGTGGTAGTTATTCAGTCGATTATCACTACAGGAGGTCATTCAGGTAGTAATGGCGCTGTTGGCGTAGCGGTGAGTGTTCCAAGACTGGCATTGATGATCGGCAAATGGTCCCATAGGTCAAACAATTCGCCCAAAGCGCCGTTCCAGCTCCTTCGTTTCCAGATCAACCCAGGTGGGCCGCCCGTGGGGGCAGTGGCCGGAGTGGCGCATTGCAACAGCTGGCCGACGAGGGCGCGCATTTCGACCGCTGGAAAGGCGTTGGCGCGCGCGCAGGGAGCTGTGACAGGCGATCACCATCAGGCCGGCCTGGAGGGCCTTGTCGAGCCGGGAGCGCAAGCCGGACTCGGCCACATGCTCGGCCACGTCGCGCAGGATGGGCGCCGCCTGGGCCGCGCCCAGCAGGGTGGGCACCGCCTTGACGGCGAAGGTGGTGCCGCCGAAGGGGGCGACTTCGAACCCCAGCGCGTTGATCCCGTCGAGCAAGTCACTCAAAATGCCCGCTTCGCGGTGGCCGAGATCGAAGGTTTCAGGCAGCAGCAGGCGCTGAGAGGTGCCCCGGCCGGAGGCGAGCCGTGCTTGCAGGGCTTCGTAGCGAATGCGCTCGTGGGCGGCGTGCTGGTCGACGATGGTCAACCCCCGGGGCGACTGGCAGAGGATGTAGGTGCCGCGCAACTGGCCGATCACTTCCAGCGCCGAGGCTTGCGGCTGCTCCCACAGGGGTTGTTGATGCCGGGCCGGTGGGGCTTGCGACGTTGCCGGCGTTTGTGCTGGTGGGTCAACGGACGCCTCTTCCAGGTTGAGTGGTTTATCGTCGCTCGGCACCTTTGGCCCGGGCGATTCAAAAACGGTTCGCCGCTCGGCAACCTGCGGTGGCTCCGGTTTACTCTCCGAGATGGTGATATCCGGTTTGGGTGCCTGCCAAAGGGGCGCTTCGGCCCGGGTCAGGGTGTCGGCCACGGCGGCGGCCACGCCGTCGTGAATGGCCTGGGGGCGCGCAAAGCGCACCTCGTGCTTGGTGGGGTGCACGTTGACATCGACACGGTCGAAGGGCACCGTCACAAAGAGGATGGCCAACGGGTATTGCCCCTTCATTAACCGCCCCCGGTAACCTTCCAGCAGGGCCTGGCGCAGGACCGGATCGCGCACGAAGCGGCCGTTGACAAAACAGAAGATGCCCCGGGCGGTGGTGCGGGTGACGCGGGGCTTGGCAACCCAGCCGGTCAGTTTCAGGTGGGGCCGCTCGGCTGCCACGGACACCAGATGTTCGGCCACATCCTCACCCAGCACCTGCGCGGCCCGTTGGCGGCCATCAACGCCTGCGGGCCAGTCCTTGACGGTGCGCCCGTTGTGGCGAAGCTTGATGCGCACCTGGGGATAGCCCAGGGCGAAACGGGTCACGGTGTCGGCGATATGGCCCATTTCGGTGGTGACCGATTTGAGAAATTTACGCCGCGCCGGGGTGTTGAAAAAGAGCTGGGCCACGGTGACCATGGTCCCCAGCGGAGCGCCGCTTTGGGACACCTTGACGAGTTTGCCGCCGTTGATCTCGACGCGGCTGCCGACATCGGCCGCGGCCGGACGCGATTCGAGGATGAATTTCGATACCGCCGCGATACTGGGCAGGGCCTCGCCCCGAAAGCCCAGGGTGCGGATGGCGGCCAGGTCTTCGTCGGAGCCGATTTTACTGGTGGCGTAGCGTTCGATGGCCAGCAGGGCGTCGTCGCCGTTCATGCCGCAACCGTCGTCAGCCACCTGAATGAGGGCGCGACCGCCCTTTTCGATCTCGATGCGAAGGCGCGTGGCGCCGGCGTCGAGCGCGTTTTCCATCAGCTCCTTGACCACCGAGGCGGGGCGTTCGACCACCTCGCCGGCGGCGATTTTGTTGGAGATGGCCTCGGGCAGGATGTGAATCGAGGACATGATCCTATTCGGGAAACGAGAGCGTCTCGGCGTCGCCCTTTTCCTTGACGAAACGGGAGAGAAAGATCGTCTCCTTGGGCGAGAGATTGAATTTGACGGCGGCCGTCTCCAGCAGTTGGTCCAGAGCGCTGGAAGGGTCGTCCTGGCGGCAGTCGGAGATCCACTTGACGGCACTGCGGATGGCATCGCCTTTTTGTGTGATGTTGCTCATGGTTACCCCCTGGGGTGTTTTTTTCTAACGAACGGTTTTTTTGGGTGATCAGAGTGGCGGCCGCTGATCGGGGATCTTCAGAGCCTGCTCGAGGTCGCCGCCAACCCGGAAGAGGGTGGCCTCGTCAAAATGGGTGGCCATCAACTGCAGTCCGATGGGCAAGCCCTCCCGGCTGAAGCCGCAGGGCACCGACATGGCCGGGATGCCGGCCATGTTGGCCGACAGGGTGAAAATGTCCGAAAGGTACATGGTGAGTGGGTCGTCGCATTTTTCGCCGAGCTCGAAGGCCGGCGTGGGCGCCACCGGCGCGGCGATCACGTCGCACTGTTCGAAGGCCCGCTGGAAGTCCCGGCGGATCAGGGTGCGCACCTGCGAGGCCTTGCCGTAAAACGCCTCGTAGTAGCCGGCCGACAGCGCGTAGGTGCCGAGCAAAATGCGCCGCTGCACTTCGGGGCCGAAACCGGTGGAGCGGGTGCGCCGGTACATCTCCATCAGTTCATCGCTTTCAGAGGCCCGATACCCGTATTTGACCCCATCATAGCGCGCCAGATTGGAGCTGGCCTCGGCCGTAGCCACAATGTAGTAGGCGGCCACCACATATTGGGTGTGAGGCAGCGAGACGTCCACCACCCGTGCGCCCATGGCTTTGAGCTGGTCGATGGCGGCGCTCACGGCGGCCTTGACCTGGGGATCCAATCCTTCGGCCGTTTGATACTCCGCGGGCAGCCCGATAGTCAGGTCCGAGAGGTCACCCGCCGCCGGGGCACTGAAGTCGGGCACCGGCTCGGGTACCGATGTGGAATCGGAGCGGTCGAACCCGGCGATGACGTTGAGCAAAATGGCCGCATCCGCCACGGTTTTGGCAAGGGGTCCGATCTGGTCCAGAGATGAGGCAAAGGCCACCAGGCCATAGCGCGACACCCTGCCATAGGTGGGCTTGAGGCCGACCACGCCGCAATGGGAGGCCGGTTGGCGGATCGATCCGCCCGTGTCAGATCCCAGCGCGGCCAGGCACAGGTCGGCCGCCACGGCAGCGGCCGAACCGCCGCTGCTGCCGCCGGGCACCCGCGAGCGGTCCCAGGGGTTGCGCACCGGCCCGAAGGCCGAGTTTTCGTTGGAAGAGCCCATGGCAAACTCATCCATGTTGAGTTTGCCCAGCACCACGGCGCCGGCCGCGCGCAGTTTGGCCATGACCGTGGCGTCGTAAGGGGGCACGAAATTTTCCAATATTTTCGAACCGCAGGTGGTGGGCAGGCCGCGGGTGCAGAT
Organism: uncultured delta proteobacterium; assembly: GCA_963783425.1. Lineage (GTDB taxonomy): Bacteria > Desulfobacterota > Desulfobacteria > Desulfobacterales > QNYZ01 > CAWANO01. The sequence continues at coordinate 600,819 of CAWANO010000010.1, read as the reverse complement.
CAGGTCTTTGATGCCCAAAGGAATGCCGCACAACGGGCCGCCCTGACCGTTGGCCAGCATCTGGTCGGCCTTTTGGGCCTGGGCCATGGCCCCAGCGGCATCAACGGTGAGGTAGGCGTTGATGCCTTGATCTACCTGGTTGATACGCCCCAAAAACGCGCGGGTCAGTTCGACCGCGCTGATGGAGCGGTCGGCCAACAAGGCTTTCGCCTGGGCGATGGTGAGTTGGTGTAATTTCATGGGGACATTGTCCTGATCTTGTTTGCGACGTCGTCCGAGGCGCTCTGACCGCTGATAGCGCCGGGTGAACCTGTGTCGGGGCGCGGCTGAGCGTTGTGATCTTTCGAGGGCCGGCCATCGCCGGCCTATTCGATCACTTTGGGCACTAAAAAACAGCCCTCCTCAGCCTGGGGTGCATTGGCAAGCCCCTCCCGGCGTGACAGCTGCGCAGCGGGCTGGTCGTCACGAAAGGCATTGGTCAAAGCGATGGCATGCGAGGTGGGCGCCACGTCGCTGGTGTCGACCTCGTTGAGCAGGTCCATGTAGCTGAGCACGGCGTCGAGCTGCTGGCTGTAAGTCTTCAGGGATTCGGCATCAAGCTGCAGGCGGGCCAGGTTGGCCACATGCAAAACGTCCTGGGCGCTGATTTTCATGTCATCTCCTTAAGGCGTCGCCGAGACGGTATCCCGGCACCCCTGCCCGGCCGCTTTTGAGAACCGGATTATCGTAACAGCGTTCCATCGATGTTGGCCTTTTCAACCAGTTGCGTCAAGGTGTTATGGGCCTCTGCCTCGCCCTTGATGGGACCGATGCGAATGCGGTGTCGGATTCCTTGGCCGCTCACCTTAACCGAGGCCACATAGGCCGAAAAACCAAGGTTGCGCAAGCGGTTGGCCAGCTGTTTGGCCTCTTCCAGGTTTTCATAGGCAGCGGCCTGAATGTGGTATCGTCGGTTGTCAACCGGTGCCGGCGCTTTCGATTCCTCAGCCGCCAGCTTCGGGACTGTATGCGGCGGTTGAGCCGCTTTGTGCGCGATATGGGGCGGCGCGGCGGTTTCGGCCTTCTCAGTTTCCGGTTCAGGCGCCAGTGGGGGCGGCGGCGATTTGAAAACGGCGGTCACGTCGGGTAGCGGCGAAGGCGTCGTGGCCGGCCTGTCGTCGGCTGGCGTCAAGGCGGGGTTTTTCAATTTTTCGAAAAATTCAGGTTGCTCGCTGAAAGTTTCGGATTCTTGCGTCTGCTGCGTTTTCTCCATCATCGCCTTGCGCAGTTCCACCAACTCTTGTTCCAGAGCCGCCATGTCGAACTGGGACGGCACGGTTCCGCGGCCCACCATGATTCCCAAAAAAAACATCCAGGTGGCGGCAACGGCGGTCATGGTAATCCACCATCCCCGTCGGCTGGTGAGGGGCGTTTTTTTAGCGCTGTTGCTTTTGGGCTTGTTATTGGCTGTCACAGGCTGTCTGTTACCACAAATTGTCGATTTGGTAAAAATCAACCCGGCTGTTGCGGACGGCGGCGCTACATCTGTTCGGGCGCCGAAACGCCCAGCAAACCCAGGCCATATTGAATAACGCGCCTAACGGCTCCTACCAGGCAAAGGCGGGCCTGGGCGAGGCGTGCTTCGTCGGTGAGAACGCGCTGCCGGTTGTAGTAGGCGTGAAAGGCCGCCGCCAGCTCCATCAGATAAAAGGTGATGCGATGGGGCTCGAGTTTCTGGGCGGCCTGGGCAATGGCTTCCGGATAGAGCGCCAGCATTTTGATCAGGCGTACATCCTCGGGCGTGGTCAGGGCGTCGGCCATCTGCGGGTCCCAGGGCTGCGCTGGGGTGCCACTGTCGGCGGCTTTTCTGACGATACTTGAGATGCGCGCATGCACGTACTGAACGTAGTAGACCGGATTGTCATTGGATTTTTCTTTGGCCAGTTCCAGGTCAAAATCGAGAGGGCTGTCATGGTCGCGTGACAGAAAGATGAAACGCGCGGCATCCGCACCGACTTCATCGACCACGGCTTTCAAGGTGACAAATTCGCCCGAGCGGGTGCTCATGGCCACCGGGGAACCTTTGCGCAACAGATTGACCAAGTGCACGAGGATGACATCAAAACGCGCGGGGTCGATGCCGCCGGCGGCGATGGCCGCTTTTACCCGGGCGATGTAGCCGTGATGGTCGGCGCCCCAGACGTCGATGACGCGCTCGAAGCCGCGCCGGAATTTATCGTAGTGGTAGGCGATGTCGGAGGCAAAATAGGTGGTGATCTCGTTGCGGCGCACCACGACCCGATCCTTTTCGTCGCCGTGGGTGGTGGTCTTGAACCACTGAGCACCATCTTTGGTATAGACGAAGCCGCGCTCGGTCAATTCGGCCAGGGTCTGTTCGACCTTCTTGCGGTCATAGAGGGTCTGTTCGCTGAACCAGCGGTCGTAGCTCACCCCGAACGCTTCAAGGTCCTCGCGAATACCCGCCAAGATGGCATCGGCGGCAAAGCGGGCGCATCGCTCGATGGCCACTTGTTCGGGCGCATCCAGTATGGTGGTGCGTTCGTTGGCCAGCAGTGCATGGGCCAGAGCGTAAATGTATTCGCCTTGGTAGCACTGCTCTGGAAAAGCCACTGACCGGTCGCTGATCTGCAGGGCACGCAAATAAACCGAGCGGCCCAGGGTCATGATCTGACGCCCTGAGTCATTGATGTAGTATTCGCGCTGAACCTTGTAACCGCTGCAGGCCAGAATGTTGGACAGGGCATCACCCACGGCGGCGCCGCGCCCATGACCGACATGTAGTGGGCCGGTGGGGTTGGCGCTCACAAACTCCACTTGAACGCGCTTGCCGTCACCGATGTTTGAGGCGCCGTAGGCTTGGCCTTGTTGATAGATGTAATCCACAACCTGCCCCCAGGCGCTGGGGGTAATGAAAAAATTGACAAAGCCGGGGCCAGCGATCTCGACTTTGTCAAAAAGATCGCCGGATGCCGGTAGGCACTCCACCAGGGCCTGAGCGATCTTGCGGGGGGCGGTTCTAAACGTCTTGGCCGACACCATGGCGATGTTGGTGGAGAAATCACCATGGGCATCGAACTTGGTGTGATCGATCTCGACCGGTATTGACTCGATGGACCCTGCCGTTGAAAGCAAGCCTTGCTGGCAGGCCGTTTCCAGCGCACGCCGGACCAGCGCTTTGATGTCGTCTTTCATCGTATAAGCCTCTTGCTTCCTTATTGTCCCCGCAGCTATGAAAATCTCTGTTTATAGAGGCCTTCCACAGGCAAGTCAAGACGCTCAACGCAGGCGGGCGCCCATGCGATTGATCCAGCGGCGCTTGAGGCTTGGCTAGAATGTTTTCGTGGCAAGGTAGCAATCCGAGCAAAATTTACTTTACAAACAGTAGCAAGATATTGTACAAGCCTTTCAATTGGTTACCACTTCATGAAGGGAGAATCGCTAGATGAAAGAAGTAGACGCGCTGGTTGAGAACATCGCTTCGAGCCTTAAGGATGTTGCCCAGAACATCGAACAACTGGCCGAGAAGATCGAAGCCATGGCTGACACGACAACCGCGACAACCGATACGGCGGCCAAACCCGCCCGTAAGAAGGCTACCGCCAAAAAGGCTGCGCCGCCAAGAAACCTGCCCAAGAAAGCGCCGACTGCCACTGATATTGTGCGGACGGCGGTCTATCGCTACAAAAACGGCGTTTCCGTTGCCCAGCTAAAGAAAAAAACCGGTTTTGACGACAAGAAGGTCGCCAACATTGTCTACAAGCTCAAAAAGCAGGGAGCGGTAGTCAGTCCGGCAAAGGGTGTCTACAAGAAACCCTGACAAACAGGCGCTTGGTCATCAGTAGAAACGCTTCTACCTCATGTGGGGTCGATGCCACTATCGGCTGCGGTGACCCCGTGTTGCCGGTGGCGTCACCCAAATGAAATCCCCCGCCGCCAGATCCACTTGACGGCCGCTTTCGGCCAGGTATACCGTTCGCATGCTCGCTCCGGTGCGGTCAACCGCCCGGTTGGGCACGCCGAACTTCTCGATGATATGGCCGTTGCCGATGAGCACCACCATGACGCCATCGTCTAGGTGGACGGCGATGGATTCGGCCATGATATCTTCCCAGACACATTGCGCGCTGTAGAAGTAGTCGAAGTTGCTTCGGCCGAAGCGGGCGTGCTTTTCGAAAATCTCTTCTACATATTGACGATGGGGCGCATCGGCGGTGTCGATCTGCTCGGGTAAAAAAGCGGCATCGGCCTCCGTCAGGGAATCGATCCCACCCAGTGCGATTTTAGGCGGGATGTGAAAGGGGATGTTTAGGCCTACCAGTTGGAGACGTTCGGCTTTGACGAAGTCGAGAATATCGCGGTAAAGTTCATAGGAAAAACGCCAGTTGGCACGCCAGTGCGAGCGCTCGACGAACGCCTCTTCTTCAAGCCGCCCCTGGGACCACTCGTTGAGTAAGTTCTGGTAGCTGCGATCAAACATCTCCATGCCCACCTTGAGGTCAGGGTGGCGCTGGTGCATCGCCTGAAGGATTTGCAGCTGGATATCGTGATGGACTTTGGCATTGTGGCGCTCGCCGACAAAGACAAGCTGGACCGTGGCCAACTCGTCAAACATCTCCTGTTTGGAGACCGGCTTTCCGCTGCGGCCGTCGATGATGGTGCCCACAGGATAGGCGACCTCCGAGTCCGTGCCCCTAACCAGCAGGGTTGGGCTCTCCTGGGTGGCGCACCCGCCAAGAGAGGCCATGCTGATGACGGCAGTCAGCGTGAACAACCACCAGCGCCGTGTTCGCTGATGCAAGGCTGGGGTGCCGGCCGGTATGGCCCGGGTGTTGATTTTGATCGCGGGGCGTTTTAGAACTGACTTCAATTGATGGCCTGATTTTTCACGGTTAGCTCTGGTTGGTCGGGTTGCATGAATCCCAAACGCTCTTACCCAAGTTACGACAGTGAAGCGACCTGCCTCGTGTTGCTGGTGGCGATGGTGGCCTGCTTCTGGTTCGGGCTGGTCGGTTACCGCGTTGTCCAGGACGGCGCATTTCCTGGGCACTATGTGTGGGTACCGGTCTTTATCATGGTCGCCAGCGCATTTGTGATTATTTCGGTTACCACCCGTCTAATCCGGCGCTATCTCAAGCGGCGCAAATCCTCATCCATCCGGCTTTAAGGTCCCTCGGATTACGACCTTTGATCTAAAAACGCTTTAAAACTCATGCTGCGGTAGCTATCGCTCCGGATGTATTTCAGTATATTCAACAAGGTGGCCGCTTCCACATAGCCCGGAAGATTACTTATGTTTTCTCCGGTATCGGTCAAAAACCAGGTGGTGGGCAGGGCGCGCACAAAATAGCGTTGTGCCACCTTGCGGTTTTCGTCGGAGTTGACATAGATGGGCACGAAGTGTTCATTGAGATAGGCCACCACGGACGGATCCTTGAAGGTGGTGGTGCGCAGGCGTTCGCAAACCGAACACCAGTCGGCGTAAAAATGCAGAAATATCTTCTTGCCGTCTCGCTCGCCAATGGCCATACCCTCCTCATAATCCCGCCACTGGATACCGGCATCGGCCCCAGCCGCCGCTGACGATAGCAAGATCACAAGCAAAGAGCTTAACATATAAAGAAACGATTTTCGGCGCATGTGCCCATCCTAAATCTGTTGACAACCGGTTCGCGCCCGTGTGCGGATTCTGTCAGCTTATAAAATTGATTTGGTTGGTGATCAGCGCAGCCCCGATAATAAGCATCAGGAGGCCGGCTGTCATGTTGGCGTATTTGATGACGCGACGGAAACGGTTCAAGAATCCCAGCAGGTAGTTGATAAACAGCGATAGCACCACGAAGGGCAGCGCCAGTCCGGCTGAAAAAACCGCCAGCAGACCAAGGCCCCGCAGGATCGTCTCCTGGCTGCTGGCCAGAATCAAGATCGAACCGAGCAGCGGCCCCACGCAGGGGCTCCAGCCGGCACCGAAGGCCATGCCCACCAGAAAAGTACCCAACAGATGCCATGGTCGCTGGCGCACGTGAATGTGGCGGTCGACGTTGAGGAAATTAAACTTGAGGATGCCCGTCAGGTGCAACCCGAAAATGACAATGAAAATGCCACCGATGATCCGAATCCAGTCACTGTATTGAAACACCAATCCGCCCAGGGCCGAGGCGGTGGCGCCCAGCAGGACAAATACCATGGAAAAGCCCAGCACATAGGCCAGGGTCGACACGAAGAGCCGCCGGCGCACATTGGCACTGGGATTTTGGGTCAACTCCTCCAGTGAAAAGCCGCTGATGAAGGTGAAATAGGCCGGAATGAGCGGCAATACACAGGGGGCGAAAAACGAGAGCAACCCCGCCGCGAAGGCCGCCGGAATGGAGACGGATTCGGCGAACATGACCCTAAAACCTGCCGTTGAAATGAAGCTTGGTCTGAACGGATCTCATTTAGCGAAACTTTAAGACCCATCGCTCGGATGTCAACGTTGCCCTGCCCGTGGCTTCTCCCGTGCAGGCATTCGCCGGCGCTGATATCGCGGTGGTCGTAACCCAAAGGCGTTTTATGGCCGCGTCAGATCGAAATCATGTTATTTATTGACTTTAATGAGGTTTAGGCGATACTTTGAGTTGCGTAACAGGTGAAAGGAACTCGCGGGCTGCTTTTTAGGGCGCCGTTTGACACACAAGGGTGAGGCGATGTTCGTTATTGGTTATTTCCTGGGCGCATTGGCGACCGTTTTAAACTATGCACTTACATTTTACATGTTCATCATCATTGCTCGGGCGGTGTTGTCTTGGGTCAATCCTGACCCCTACAACCCCATCGTGCGCTTTATCCACAATGTCACCGAGCCGGTGATATACCAGATCCGCTCACGCCTGCCAACGGTAATCGGCGGTATCGATCTGGCGCCGATTGTGGTGATTTTGGCCGTGGTGTTTCTGCAAAAATTTTTAGTCAACACCCTGCTGCGCATCTCCGCCTCGCTGGTGTGAAGACGATGCCCGGCCGTGCAGTTTGCGACGGGCATGGCAGCTATAACCGCAATAAGTACGGGCGGCCCCCCTTTTTGAAGTGAAGTTAGGTGAACCATGACCCTCACTCCTGAAGACATTCTGCAGTACCGTTTCAACATTCGCTTTCGAGGCTTCGATGTGCACCAGGTAGACGATCTCCTCGAGCAACTGGCCGCCACGCTCGGTCAAATTCAACAGGATAACCGTCGCCTGCGCTCGGAGTTGCGCCGCACGGCCATCGCCCTAAAAGAGAGGAAGTCCCGCGAGCGCGCCATGGAAGCCACATTGGCGAGCACCCGGCAGGCCATCGACCAAATGACCACCAATGCCAACCAGGCCGCCGATATTGTTATCCGTCAGGCCGAAGCCAGGGCGGAGAAGATGCTCAATCGTGCCCACAACCGTCTGGCTCAGCTTCATCACGATATCACCGAAATGAAGCGGCAGCGGATACAGATCGAAACCCAAATCCGGGCGATAATTGAAACCCACGCCAAGTTGCTTGACGCCAGCGTGTCCGAGTCCGAATCGCTGGACACGGTATTTTCCAAGGTCGCTTACCTGGAGCAAAACAAGTAATCTTGATGCAAACCCGGCGTGATGGGTCATCGGCATCCTGTAAATCGCATTGCCCGGCCCACGCTTTCTCAACCATCCGCATGTGCTGTAAATCAAAAATGTGCTGCCGACCAGCAGGCCTTAATCACGGCCATTTTTGCCGCCATTTGATGATCCAAGCGGGCGTTTGGCACCCCGCCGTTGCCGCTACACCCGCGATCGGCGCCCCCGGAGCTGGCCATGGCCCAAATTGACGCCTTCCTAAAGATCATGCACCAACGCAAGGCTTCGGACCTGCACATGGCCGCCGGCCAGCCACCGATCCTGCGGGTCTTCGGAGAGCTGGAACGCCTTGACCAGGAGATGCTGGCCAACGAGCAGTTGACGGGCATGCTCTTTGAGATCGCACCTGAGGAAAAAGCGGCTCAGTTTCGTGCCAGCGGTGATGTCGATTTCGGGTACGAGATTTCCGGCCAGGCTCGATACCGGGTCAATTTCTTCCAGCAACTCAACGGCGTGGGGGCGGTCTTTCGTGAGATTCCCGGCCGTATCCAGAGTTTCGAGGAGCTGGGCCTGCCGCCGGTGATCGGCAAGCTGGCCCAGTTGCCGCGGGGCCTGGTGTTGATCACCGGCCCTACGGGCAGCGGCAAGTCCACCACCCTGGCGGCCATCATCGATGTGGCCAATCGCACCCGCCGCGACCACATCATTACCATCGAAGACCCCATCGAGTTCGTGCACCAGAGCCGAGGTTGCGTTATCAATCATCGCGAGGTGGGGCTGCATACGCGCTCATTTACTGCCGCCCTGCGCAGCGTGCTGCGCGAGGACCCGGACATTATCCTGGTGGGCGAGATGCGCGACCTGGAAACCATCTCCCTGGCCATCGAGGCCGCCTCCACCGGGCATTTGGTGCTCTCCACGCTGCATACCGCCGGCGCTACCAAGATGGTCGATCGTATCATCGATGTTTTTCCGCCCAACGAGCAGGCCCAAATCCGGGCTTCGCTGGCTGACAGCCTGCGCGCCGTGGTGTCGCAAACCCTGTTCAGGCGCGTCGACCGACCGGGCCGCTGCGCCGCCGTGGAGGTGCTGATCGCCACGCCCGCCGTGCGCAACCTGATCCGGGAGATGAAAACCCACCAGATTGCCTCGACCATCCAAACCGGCCGCCGCTACGGCATGCAACTGCTCGATGACGACATCATGGCGCTGCTCAAAAAGCGCATGATCAGCGCTGACGAAGCCTATGCCAAAGCCAACCAAAAGGAGCGCTTCAAGCCACTGCTCAAGGCACCGCCCAGCGACTTTACCGAGGTGTAAACGGTAAATGCGCGGCAAGAACGGCTCCCGGAGTTAGCGGCGTGGCAAATTTAAACCCGTCGTGGCGGCAGCGGGGATCGAGCCATCGGCCATGCGATCTTTCAGTTATCACCAGAGCCTGTTGTTTGTGCGCCTGACGCAAACCATTGCGCAGCAGGCCTTGCTGCCCGAAGGGGCCAGGGTGCTGGTGGGTGTGTCGGGCGGGGCCGATTCCAGCGCCCTCGTGCATCTGCTGGCCGCCATGGCGACTGAACGGGGGTGGCAGTTGGGCGTGGCTCACTTTCATCATGGCCTGCGTGGCCGGTCGGCTGACGAGGATGCGCTCTTCGTGGCGCAGCTGGCCGAGCGTCTCGATTGCCCCTTCCACAGCCAAAAAGCGACCCCACCGACAGTATCAGGGGCAAAGCTCTCGCCGGAAGAGGCTGCCCGACATGCACGTTATACCTTTTTAAATGAGGTGGCTGACCAATACGATTATGATCGCATCGCCCTGGCACACCAGGCCGACGATAACGCCGAACAGGTGTTGATTGCCCTGATTCGCGGCAGCGGGCCCACCGGCCTGGCCGGCATCCCGGCCTGCCGCGACGGGCGCATCGTGCGGCCTCTGCTCAACGTACGCCGGCAGGACCTGGAGAACTTTCTGGGCCAAAACGGCCTCGCCTTTCGCAGCGATGAAACCAACCGCAATGAGCGCTTTTTGCGCAATCGGGTGCGTCTGCGCCTCTTGCCGCTGCTCATTGACCGTTTCAACGCCAACATGGTTGGTGTGCTCAACCGAACCGCGGCGATTGTGGGGGATGAAGCGCGCTTTGTCGAGCGGGCGGCGTGGACGGCCTTCGAAGAGGCCCTGCGCGAGCGCACTCGCCATCGTCTCGTTTTTTCGGTGGCTGGCTTGCAACACTACGACCGGGCGCTACGGCGGCGGGTGTGTCGGGCGGCGATTTTTAGTTTGGCGGGATCTTTACGACGGGTGAGCTTCGAGCACGTAGAGGATGTTCTGGCCCTGCTGGGGCCGCAAAAAGAGGGCAACCGCATCGATCTTCCCCACCAAATCCGTGCCGGCCGGGTCGGCCAGCGCCTGATTTTTCAAAAAGAGCGCCAACCGCTGCGACATCTGGGCGACAAGCCGATGAAATAGGGTCGCCGCCCCGTGGCGCCTCGAGCCCAAAGCGGTGGCCGCGGCGCTGATTTCAAAGCCATGACCTTTGCGGCCGCAGTGGGTAAGTTTTGCTTGCGTAATACGCAAGGATGGTTACAATTATCCGTTAACCAGCACCTGTCCTTGTGCCTTAGCGCGGGGTGATACCGGCCCTCATGGAGGATATTCAAAGAGGTGCGACCGTTTCGATCCAATTGAGAGAGGGAGATCCTTTTGAACCCGTTTTACAAAAACCTGGCCCTGTGGTTGGTGATTACCTTGCTGATGGTGATGCTTTACAACCTTTTCAGCCAGCAGCAAACCGCCGAGTCTAACCTGAGCTACACCGAATTTTTGGCCATGGTGGAGAGCGAGCGCGTTGAACAGGTCGTCATTCAAGGCCAGGAGATTCTGGTCACCGATGTCAACAAAAACCGCTTCAAGGTTTTCGCTCCTGAAGACAGCGACCTGATAGGGACCTTGCGCCGTAAAGGAGTGGCGATCAGCGCCAAGCCGCCCTCCGAATCGCCCTGGTATATGTCGGTCCTGGTGTCGTGGTTCCCCATGCTCATTTTGATTGGGGTATGGGTCTTTTTCATGCGCCAGATGCAGTCCGGTGGCGGCAAAGCGCTCTCTTTCGGTAAAAGCCGGGCCCGGCTGATGTCTGACCAGCAGGAAAAAGTCACTTTTGAAGACGTGGCCGGCATCGATGAGGCCAAAGATGAGTTGGGTGAGATTGTCGAGTTTTTAAGAGATCCCAAAAAATTTACCCGCTTGGGGGGGCGCATCCCCAAGGGTGTGCTTTTGATGGGGCCTCCGGGCACCGGTAAAACCCTGCTGGCGCGGGCCATCGCCGGCGAGGCGGGTGTGCCCTTTTTCAGCATCAGTGGTTCCGATTTCGTGGAGATGTTCGTGGGCGTGGGCGCGTCGCGGGTGCGCGATCTGTTTCGTGCAGGGCAAGAAAAACGCGCCCTGCATCATCTTCATCGATGAAATCGATGCCGTGGGGCGCCACCGTGGCGCCGGACTAGGCGGCGGCCACGACGAACGCGAGCAAACCCTCAACCAGCTGCTGGTGGAGATGGATGGATTCGAGTCCAACGAGGGGGTCATCTTGATATCGGCCACCAACCGGCCCGACGTGCTGGACCCGGCCCTACTGCGCCCCGGCCGGTTTGACCGCCAAGTGGTGGTGCCCATGCCCGACATTCGTGGCCGCGAACAGATCCTTTCCGTGCACATGCGCCGCTCACCCATCGACGACGATGTCAGCGTGTTGACGCTGGCCAAAGGCACCCCCGGTTTTTCGGGAGCCGATCTTGAGAATCTGGTCAACGAGGCGGCTCTTTTGGCAGCCAAGCGCAACAAGGAAAAGCTGCAGATGGTCGATTTTGAGGATGCCAAGGACAAGGTTTACATGGGCCTTGAGCGAAAATCGAAGGTGATCCGCGAAGAAGACCGCAAAACCACGGCCTACCATGAAGGCGGTCACGCCCTGGTGGCCCGCTTTCTACCCCACACCGACGCCGTCAACAAAATCACCATCGTGCCGCGTGGGCGCGCAGCCGGCATCACCTGGTTTCTGCCCGAAGAGACGCGACTTCAAGTACAAGGACCAGCTGGAAAACGAGCTATCGGTGGCCTTCGGCGGGCGTGTGGCCGAAGAGCTGATTTTCGGCCGAATCAGCACCGGTGCGGCCAATGATATCAAGCAGGCCACCGAGCTTGCCCAGAAGATGGTTCGCACCTGGGGCATGAGCGACAACACTGGGCCCGCTCTCCTTCGACGTGGGTGACGAGCAGATCTTTCCTGGGGCGTGAAATTGCGCAGCATCGCGACTACTCCGAAGCCACGGCGCGACAAATCGACCAGCGAAGTCACCGGCCATTATCGAAGCCGCCTACGAGCAGGCCAAGCAGGTTCGCTCGAAGAGAATCTCGACATTGCTGCACAAGCTGGCCGACCTGCTGCTGGAAAAAGAAACCGTTCATGGGGGACGAGCTGGATGAACCTGATCTCATCGGAGAGGCCCGGTTTCGAATTTCCCTTCGCAACCGACCATGACAGATGCCCGAAAATTTTGCCGCGGCATCACGAGAGCCCGGCAAGGGGGCAAACGGTCCACCGAGTCAGGGCCAAGCCGATGTGCGGCTGAAACCGCCCCCTGGCAGAGGTTGACCGGATGAAAAAACGTAATCCGAGTTCGGATCCGACGGATTCGCCAAAGGGCCCCGATCCGGAGGCCAGTGTCGATCTCGAACAGGACGATGGCTACAGGTGTGAAGACGCGTACGTTCGCTGGCAGCAACATCAGTCTCGACCTTGGGCGTGCGACACCTGGTGATGGGGGTTCTCAACATAACGCCCGATTCTTTCTCCGATGGCGGGCACTTTTTCTCCCACGGCCATCGTTCGGGCGCTGAAGATGGTGGTTCGAGGTGGTGCCGATATCATCGATGTGGGCGGCGAATCTACCCGCCCTTTTTCCGAGGCGGTTTCCGCCGAGGCAGGAAATTGCGCGCGTTTTGCTCCGGTCATCGAAGCCATTGCCGGCGAAATGACAATTCCCGTCTCCATCGACACCACCAAAGCAGAAGTGGCCCGCCAGGCCCTGGCTGCCGGCGCCGCCATGATCAACGATATCAGCGCCCTGCGGGCCGATCCGCAAATGGGCGCCCTGGCCGCGCAACAAAAAGTGCCCCTGATTTTGATGCACATGCAAGGCACTCCCCGTACGATGCAGGCCGCTCCCGCCTACGACCATCTGGTAGATGAGATCAAAGCGTTTCTGGCCGAAGCCATGGCGCGCGCCGCGGCGGCCGGTGTTGCGCCGGAGATGGTGATGGTCGACCCTGGTATCGGCTTCGGAAAAACCTTCCAGCAAAATTTTGCACTCATCCGCCACCTGGGATCATTTCTTGGGCTGGGTGCGCCGCTGGTGGTGGGACCCTCGCGCAAGGCCTTCATCCGCCACGCCGTCAAGCCGCCGGGCCAAAAAGATATCGATCCGCAAGCGGCCGCGGTGACATGGGGCACACAGGCAGCGGTGGCCGCGGCGGCCATCAACGGGGCGCACATCGTGCGGGTTCACGCTGTGGCTGAAACCGTGGCCACCGTAAAAGTGGCCGATGCCATCCGCCGGGCGCCCGATCCCGATGGCCGCCCGCCCGGCAGATGATCGGGCCGTTGAGCCGAACGGGCGGCGAGGCCCCAAAATCCATAAGGAGAGCACCGTTATGCTTTTGGTGATCGATGTCGGCAACACCAACATCGTGATGGGTGTCTACGATGAAAAGGCATTGGTGAAGAGCTGGCGCTTGCGCACGGAACGCAATGCCACCGAAGACGAATTTATTTTTTTGGTCACCGGATTGTTCGCCAACGAGGGGATCGCCGCGACGGTCATCGACACCACTGTCATCTCTTGCGTGGTGCCACCCATGACCTCCATTTTAGACACTTTCTGCCGCAAATATTTGAATCATGCTCCCCACTGGGTCGACGCGCGTTCGTATCGGGAGATGCCAGTGCTATGTGACAACCCGGCCGAAGTCGGGGCCGACCGCATCGTCAATGCGGTGGGGGCCTATCACAAATACCGCAGTAGCCTGATCGTGGTCGATTTCGGGACGGCCACCACCTTCGACGCCATTTCCCAACGGGGTGAGTATTTGGGCGGCGCCATCAGTCCGGGCATCGTTATCGCCGCAGAGGCGCTGGCCCTAAAGGCCTCCAAGCTACCGCGGGTTGAGCTGCTCAAACCGCCCCAGCACGTGATCGGCAAAAATACCATCCACAGTATGCAGTCGGGTCTGATTTTCGGTTATGCCGCCCTGGTCGATGGGATGGTGGCGCGTATGAAAGCGGCTTTGGAGCCACCGGTGAAGGTGGTGGCCACCGGTGGCCAGGCGCGCTTGATCGCCGAAGTGGCTGAAAGCATCGATAGCGAAGAGCCCCAATTGACGCTGGAGGGGTTGCGGATCATCAGCCGGGCGATGGTGGGTGTGTAGGCGCTGTCGGGGAGAGACTCAATCCATCCCCATCTCTCGTTCCAGCTGCGCAATGCGGCGCTGGATCTCCCGCCGCTGCCGCTCGGAAAGCGGCTCGTTTTGAAGTTGCCGGCGCAAGGCCGCCAGCAGCATCTCCTCACGGTAGCGGGAACAGTCGGGCATCTATCTTCCTCGTAGGTACGTTATCAATGCCTCATCCCAACGATATCACCATACCCATCGGTGCCGTGATTTGTAAAGGGACAAAGATGTTGACCGATGGCGCTTGCATTCGCTGCCCGGCATGTGTATTTTATCAGTGGTTGTGCTAGGCGGGGAGCTAGCGGTGCCTCGTACCCGAAATCCGCTTACGCGGGGCTGAATTCCCTCCAGCGGATCAATTAACCGCTGTTTGTGATTCAGATCGGTCGCCGTGTAACAGAGCCTCATGAACCTCGTCAGGTCCGGAAGGAAGCAGCGATAAGTGACGGTTTCTGTGTCACGGATTGATTTCGGTCAAGCGATTGCAACGGTGGGTTAATCGATTCAACCGAGGGTGCACAACCCACCTTCCGCCGCTTGTTGGCGGTCCATTCCTAATCCCTCCCAAAATTTTCTGATTGCTCCATCCAACGGCGCCGGCGCAGTTATCTTTATCCCACGAATCATAAATGTTCTCAATGGGTTGTCGTAAGGGGCGATCCTGCTTGACAACCCTGCAGCGGGGCTTATTATTTGGGACAAATTTTATCAATATTTTCAGTTCTTGAAGGAGAGTGACAGGAGTGATGGCAGGGCAAAAGGAGAAAATGCGCACCAAAAGAGGCACCAAAATCGAGGTGAACGCGGCACCGGCCAGCGAGCCGGAAAGCGAGGCGACCGAAACACCTGAAAAAGATGAAGCGGTGCTCGAGGCGGCCACTTCCGACAAGAACGCGAGCGAGCCTGACCCGGAAGCGCTGGCGCAACAGCTGGCCGAGGCCGAGGCGGAAACCAAGCAGCTCTATGATCGTTTTTTAAGGGTGTCCGCCGAATTCGACAATTACAAAAAACGCCAGCAGCGTGACAGCATCGAGTATCGCAAGTACGCCACCGAAGCAGTGTTCAAGGATCTGCTGTCGGTGGTGGACAACCTCGAGCGGGCGCTTGAGGCCGGGAAAAACGGTTACGGTCAAACGGACGCTGCCGGCGGGCTCATCAAGGGGGTTGAGATCACCTTGAGTGAGGTTTTGCGGATTTTTGAAAAATTCGGCGTTTCACCTATCGAAGCCCTGGAACAGCCCTTCGACCCCACCTACCATCAGGCCGTACAGCAGGAAGTGGTTGACGAAAAACCCGACAACACCGTTGTCGGCGAGCTGCAAAAAGGCTACGTCTTCCACGATCGTCTGTTGAGGCCTTCGATGGTGGTAGTGAGTAAAAAAAGATAGATTCTAACAACATCCATGTTTCATAGGCATTTGTTGCCCAATGCAGTGTACCTGCGGGTACCCGAAGGAGGAGATCGGAAATGAGTAAAATTATCGGAATTGATTTGGGAACCACCAACTCTTGTGTGGCCATCATGGAAGGTGGTGACGCGACTGTGATCACCAACGCCGAGGGCCGCCGCACCACGCCGTCCATCGTTGCCGTGTCAGACAGTGACGAGCGCCTGGTGGGCCAGATCGCCAAACGACAAGCCATCACCAACCCAGAAAACACCGTTTTCGGCGTCAAACGCCTGATCGGCCGTAAGTTTAAAAGCGCCGAAGTGCAGCGGGACACCAAGATTCTGCCTTTCAAGCTGGAAGAGGCCTCCAACGGTGATGTGCGCATCGTGGTCAGGGGCAAACGTTACAGCCCGGCCGAGATCTCCTCGTTTATCCTCGCCAATATTAAAAAGACCGCCGAAGATTATTTGGGTGAAAAGGTGACCGATGCCGTCATTACCGTGCCGGCCTATTTCGATGACAGCCAGCGCCAAGCCACCAAAGACGCCGGCAAGATCGCCGGTCTCAACGTCAAGCGCATCATCAACGAACCCACGGCCGCGTCGCTAGCCTACGGGCTCGATAAAAAACGCGAAGAGAAGATCGCCGTCTTTGACCTGGGTGGTGGCACTTTCGATATCTCCATTCTGGAGATCGGCGAAGGGGTTTTTGAGGTCAAATCGACCAACGGCGACACCCACCTGGGCGGCGAGGATTTCGACCTCCGGCTGATCGACTACCTGGCCGATGAATTCAAGAAGGATCAGGGCATCGATCTACGCAACGATAAAATGGCCCTGCAGCGCCTCAAAGAGGCGGCCGAAAAAGCCAAGATGGAACTTTCCACATCGCTGGAAACTGATGTTAACCTACCCTTTATCACCGCCGATGCCAGCGGACCCAAGCACCTGAACATTCGCCTCTCGCGCGCCAAGCTCGAGTCTTTGGTGAGTGATCTGCTCGACAAGCTCGAAGGTCCTTGCCGGACAGCAATGAAGGATGCCGGTTTAACGCCCAACGAGATCGACGAAGTTATTTTAGTGGGCGGCATGACCCGTATGCCGGCCGTTCAGGACCGGGTCAAAAAGCTGTTTGGCAAAGAGCCTCACAAAGGCGTCAATCCCGATGAGGTGGTGGCGCTGGGGGCGGCCATTCAAGGCGGCGTGCTCCAGGGCGATGTCAAGGACGTCTTGTTGCTGGATGTCACCCCGCTCTCCTTGGGCATCGAAACCCTGGGGGGCGTTATGACGCGGCTGATCGAAAAAAACACCACCATTCCCACCAAAAAGAGCCAGATCTTTTCAACGGCGGCCGACAACCAGCCGGCTGTTTCGATCCACGTGCTGCAGGGCGAACGCGAAATGGCCGGTCACAACAAGACTCTGGGTCGCTTCGAGCTGGTGGGTATTCCCCCGGCCCCCCGCGGGATTCCGCAGATTGAGGTCGCCTTTGATATCGATGCCAACGGTATTGTCAACGTGTCGGCCAAGGACATGGCTACGGGCAAAGAGCAGTCAATCCAGATCACCGCTTCCAGTGGGATGAGCAAGCAAGAGATTGAGGCCGCCGTCAAGGACGCCGAGCTGCACGCCGAAGAGGACCGCAAGAAGCGCGAACTCGTCGATGCCCGCAATCAGGCCGACTCGATGATCTACACCACCGAAAAGACCATGAAAGACCTGGCCGACAAAGTGGACGCCGACACCCGGGCCAAGGTTGAAAGCGCCATCGGCGACCTCAAGAAGGCCATGGAGGGCGAGGACACCGAGGTGATCAAGCAACAGACCGAGGCCCTGACGCAGGCCTCCCACAAACTAGCCGAAGCCATGTACCAGAAGGCTCAGCAGGAGAACCCTTCCGGCGAGGGCGGCGATGCTGGCCAGGAGGGCGGTGGGGCGGAGACCGCCGACGAAGATGTGGTCGATGCCGACTTTGAAGAGGTGAAGGACGAGGAGAAAAAGGCTTAGCTCCCTGAGTGGTGTGCAAGGCCGTAGCCCGGGCCGCAGGTTGGTGCCACGGTGATGATCCCGATCCCGATCCCGGCCGACGGCATTTGGCCTTTTACCCGCCCTTTTGGGGGCGTCTATATAACGCCCGCGCCGGTCCGCTTAAAAGCGCCGGCGCGGGTTTTTTGACGCAAGCCGCCACCTGCGAGCCCACGGCGGTAAATGCATCGCTCGCGGAACGGTTGGCACCCTTGGCGCCATTTTTTATGGTACGCTGCTTCTATCAGATTATTCCGACCACCATGGTAAACGCTTTTGGCAACCCCTATGGCTGACCTAGCAACGCCACCCAAAATCGACTCCACGGCCACCTCTCAGGCCGCGCCCGTCGCAGGATCCAGCGGTTTGGGGCGCGCCATCGTGACCTACGGGCGCATGATCAAGTTCAGCCACACCATCTTTGCGCTACCCTTTGCGCTGGCGGCGGTGGTACTGGCCCAGCGCCATCAACCCCTCATCGCAAGCGATATATTCTGGGTGCTCTTGGCCATGGTGGCGGCGCGTTCGGCCGCCATGGGCTTTAACCGCATCACCGACAGCCACATCGATGGGCTCAATCCGCGCACCCGCACGCGCGAGATTCCCGCTGGCCAGATCAGCACTGCCCAGGCGGTGGTCTTTGTGGTATTTTCAGCGCTCACTTTTCTGCTGGCCGCCTGGATGCTGGGGCGGCTCTGTTTCTATCTGGCGCTGCCGCTGCTGGCCGTATTGTTCGCTTACTCCTACACCAAACGCTTCACCTGGCTGTCGCACCTTTTTCTGGGTTTTGCCATCTCGCTGGCGCCGGTGGGGGCCTGGGTTGCCATGACCAAGAGCATGGCCGCCGAGATCTGGTTGCTCTCGGCGGCCCTGATGACCTACATCGCCGGTTTCGACATCCTTTACGCCTGCCAGGATGTCCAGTTTGACCGCAGGGCCGGGCTTTATTCGATTCCGGCCCGTTTCGGTGTGCGGCGCGCCCTGCAGATCGCCCGACTGATTCACATGGTTTGCCTGGGTGCCTTTGTGTCGGTTTACTTCGCTTTCGAAATGAACGGCGCCTATCTGGTCACGGTGGCGGTCATCGCCATTTTGTTGATCATCGAGCATCGCCTGGTCAATCCCGATGACCTGTCGCGGATCAATATCGCCTTTTTTCACGTAAACAGCCTCATCTCCTGCACCCTTTTTTTCGGTATCTTGGCCGATGAAGTGGTGCGGCGGCTGATATAACCGGCAGGGTGGTTGCCTGCCGGCAAGGCAACCGCCTAGCAATCCAATAACTTTTTGACGAAACGACTATGTATCGAAACCTGCAAGCCTTTATGGCCGACCTGGCGCGAAGCGGCGAGCTGGAAACGGTGGACAGGCCAATTTCGCCCATTGTCGAGATTAGCCGCCGCATCGACCAGGAGTCCAAAAAGCCGGGCGGCGGCAAGGCGCTGCTCTTTACCCGCGTCAAGGGGTCGCTTTTTCCGGTGGCCGCCAACCTCTACGGCAGTGACCGTCGCATCTGCATGGCCCTGGGGGTTGATCACCTCGATGAGCTGGGCCGCCGCATGGCGCGCTATGTGGACGTCGCGCCGCCGCGATCATTGCGCGACGTGCTGGCCATGATGCCCATGGCGATGGATCTGTTCAAATTTTTTCCGCGCCCCTTTCGGGGGCGGCGAGCGCCCTGTCAGGAAGTGGTGCAGCGCGGCGATCAGGTCGATCTGGGCCGTTTGCCGGTGATCCAATGCTGGCCCAAAGATGGCGGCCGTTTCATCACCCTGCCGCTGGTCTTTACCCGCAGCTTAGAGAGTGGCAAGCGCAATCTGGGCATGTACCGCCTGCAGGTGTTCGACCGGCGCACCACGGGGATGCACTGGCACATCCATAAAGATGGCTCCCATTTTTACGGAGAGTATACCCGCGCCGGCCGCCGCATGCCCGTGGCGGTGGCCATCGGCGCCGATCCGGCCACGGTCTATGCCGCCACGGCACCCATGCCGCGCGGCATGGACGAACTGCTGCTGGCGGGATTTATTCGTAAAAAGCCGGTGCGACTGGCCAAATGCGTCACCTGCGACCTGCGTGTGCCGGCTGAGGCCGAGTTCGTACTGGAGGGCTACGTGGACCCCGGCGAACTTCGGCGCGAAGGGCCGTTCGGCGACCACACCGGCTATTACTCGCTGGCCGACGATTACCCCGTCTTTCACCTGACGGCCCTTACCCGCCGCCGCCGTCCGGTCTACAACACCACCCTGGTGGGACGACCACCCATGGAGGATTGTTACCTGGCAAAGGCCACCGAGCGACTCTTTTTACCACTGTTGCGTACGGTGATGCCCGAAGTGCGCGACTATTGGCTGCCCTGGGAGGGCGTTTTTCACAACGCCGTGGTGACGGCCATCGACAAGGCCTATGCCGGCCACGCCCAGAAGGTGATGTACGGCCTGTGGGGCCAGGGACAGATGAGTTTTTGCAAGGCGATTTGCGTGGTCGACGCAGACGTCGACCTCAAAGACCCCACGGCGGTGTTGCGTATGATGGTGTCGCGCCTGGATCTGTCCACCGACGTTACCCTGACCAAAGGAGTGCTCGATGTGCTGGACCACACCTCGCCCGCGCCCAATTTCGGCTACAAGATCGGTATCGATCTGACCGCCCGCACCGGCGCCGAACCCGAGCGCCAGCGACCCGCGCTGGGGCGGCGGCCTTTTGGCGCCAAGACGGCCGAGGCGCTTACAAAGGCCGTCGCGGGCGTCACCGCCGCCAGAGAGCTGCTGGCCGATATGACCCGCGCCGCCGAAGCCCGCCTGCGTATTTGCGGCGTGTGCGTCCAGAAAACAGATCGTATCGGCGGTCGCCACTTCGCCGAACGGCTGCTGGCCATTGAAGCCCTGCGGGACTTCAATCTCATAGTCCTGTTTGATGATGGGATTGACCTCAGTGACGGGTCGTCGCTGTGGTGGCGCCTGCTCAATAATGTGGACCCCGGTCGCGACCTGTTTTGGGATGGTGCGCGGGTGGCGATGGATGCCTGCAAGAAGGGCCCCGCCGACGGTCATCTGCGGGAGTGGCCCGAGGATTTGAGCTTTGATGTGTAAAACCGCACATTTTGGGGGTGTGATGAGCGATAGCGCCAAGATGATCGCCGTGGTGGGGTGGTCCCAGTCCGGCAAAACCACCTTGATCAGAGGTCTCGTATCGACACTAAAGGCCCGGGGATACCGGGTGGGCACGGTCAAGCACACCCATCATGGGTTTGATATGGACAAGCCCGGTTCCGACACCGACCAGCACCGGGCCGCCGGCGCCGATACGGTGGTGGCGGTGGGGCCCGAAGCGGTGGCAATGCTTAAACGCGGCGCAGTCAATGACCCCGCCTCCTTGGCCGGATATTTTACGGACGTCGATGTGGTACTCGTCGAGGGGTTTAAGGGCAGTCGTCTGCCCAAGATCGAGGTGTGTCGAAGGGCTAACGGCAAAGCGCCGCTTGATTTGAACCCCAGGGAACGTCTGGCCTTTGTCTCTGATCAGGGTCCTCTGCCCGGGGCCGTCAATGTTGATCTGGGCGCCATCGAGACGCTGGCTGATCTGATCAAAAGGCATTTGCATTTGCAATGATAAGGCAAACGAGTGCCTGCCGGGTCGCGCTTCGTGTAACCAAATAGCGGCTCTCGGCTCTTTAGTTTTAGAAACGCATGATGGTCTGTAACATCACGCTGGCCGGTCCTTGAAAAAGACGTGGACAAGCCGTTTTCTACCCCGTAATCTATGAGGAACCGATGAACGAGTATCTGATCCTATTTTTAATCATTGGCGTTTGGATTTTGCTGCAGGCGTTTATTCTGCCCAAACTGGGTGTTTCAACCTGAATGCGAGACGCCTGTCAGGTGACAGGCAAAAAGGGGCATGACCAAGAAGCGGTCGACAAATCCTCCCGCCCAGATCCGCAATGATGGCGACAGCGCACTGATCAAAGCGATTCAGGCCGGCACGGAGACCAGCTTCGATGACCTCATCAGCCGCTACGAAAAAAGGCTCTATAACTTCGGGCTGCGCATGTGCCGAAATGTGGGCGATGCCGAGGATCTGGTGCAGGAGACGTTTTTAAATGTCGTCAGATATGTGGATCGGTTCCGGTTCGAGACCCAATTCAAGAACTGGCTCTACCGTATCGCCGCCAGCGTCTGCATAAAAAAGCGCCGCCGGTCGAAATACGCCCCCGAACAGGAAATATCCCTCGATGAGATTGTGCCCCAGGAGGCCGCCATCGCCGCCAGCCGGCTTCCCGACTGGGCCACCGTACCGCTGCCCCAACTGTTGAATGAGGAGTTGAGGCGGGTGATCGGCGACGGCATTCACGCCTTGCCGGCCCACTACCGCCTGGTGGTCAATCTGAGGGACGTCGAGGGCTTTTCAACCGAAGAGACCGCCCAGATCCTGGGTATCAGCGAGGCCAACGTTAAGGTCCGTCTGCACCGCGCACGCCATTTTCTGCGCCAAAAACTACAGCACTATTTCAACGATGAAACCTGATCGTCATCACCACGATCCGCACTGTCTGGCGTTGTTCGAGAAACTGTCGCAATATCTTGACGACGAACTGGACCGAGCCGCCTGCCGCGAGATCGAACGCCACATGCACGACTGCCAGGCCTGCCGCAACTGCCTTGAAACCTTGCGCCGCACGACCCAGATATGCCGCCAGTTTGACGACCGCGAGGTGCCCGAGGCCTTTTCCAGGCACCTGCGCCGCGCACTTCAATCGCTATCACAGCCATAGAAAAGGCTCCAAGGCCGGACGAGGCGCTGCAGGTGGTTAAACAGCTTTCTGGGCCTGGCGGTGGGCTTTGGCGAGGTGGCTTTGGCAGTCTTGCGCCGGAAACTCTCCTGACAAATGCAACGCAGCCGCGCCCGGACGACCTGATCGGTTGGATCGCCGCCTTGTAGCACGGTGGTGATGCGCGCCACCGTTTCGGTATCTGATTCGTCGTATTGGAAATAGTTGTTGTGGTATTCCTGCGCGTCCGGCGCACCGTCATTCAAGTAAAGATAGGCCATGGCTTCACCTCAAGGCATTGCGGTTTAGAGGTTGACCATACGACCGCCATGTCAGGGGGGTGTTTGGGCGCTGTTAAATCTGGATTAGGGCGCGGGGAGGTTTGGGGAAAATGGCGGCCGCAACGGGTATCTTTTCTTTATCCTTTGGCCGTGCGATCGGCGTCATCGTCACGTTCGTCGTACTCAGCAATGAACTGATCAAATCGCGCACGCAGCTTTCGGGTTAAAGGGCCGGGCCGGGCCGGGCCAATGGCGGACTCGTCCACCTGCACCACGGGCACGATGCCTTTGCTGGTGCCGGTGATAAAGACCTCGTCGGCCCGCAAGAGCGCCTTTAAGCTGATATCATGCACCTCGATCTTAAAGATCGACCGTGCCACCTCAAGCACCACTTGGCGCGTGATGCCCGACAGGATGCCCTCGCCCGGCGTTACTAGGACACCATCGGCAAACATGAAAAGGTTCGATGTGGTGCCCTCCAGAACGCGCCCCTGGTCGTCGCTGTAGATCACTTCTTCGGCCCCTTGCTGGCGGGCTTTTCGTAGGGCGATGGTGGCGGGGATGTAGTCGATGCTTTTGGCGTCCGGAATCGAGCGCGCTGAGGCGATGGTGATCACCTTGATGCCTTTTTGGTACCACCAGTCGGGATAGACTGGTACGGGTGAAACCAGGATGAGCAGGCGCGGCTTACCCTGGGGCGTCACAAAATCGGTGCTAGACCCCCCCGTCACCACGATGCGCACATTGGCGTTGGTAATATCGTTGCGGTCGAGGGTCTCCAGCACCAGGTCGTGCAAGGTCTCCCGGGACCACGGCAGCGGCAGGCCCAGACGTTGGGCCGAACGAAAGAGGCGCGTCAGATGGGCGTTGAGCTTGAAAGGTTTGCCGCTGTAGGTGCGCAGCAGGTCAAAGACCCCGTAGCCGCGTAGAACGGCCAGGTCGGTGGCGGGGATGACCGCCTGATCGGCCGGAACAAAGGCGCCGTCGATGTAAAAGATTGCCATGGCTGGGGTCGTTTTTGGTTCAGGAGGCGCCGGCGGTGATGCGCGGCCCCCCGTTTCATCTGGCTATCAAGCTTGTGACAGGTCCCGCATGGGTCTATTCTCCCCCCATTGTCTCTTGCCTCAGCCATGGGGCCACCGAGGCCAGCCGACACCGCAGGACGCGATACACACTAGTCAACCTTGGGCGGCTTGTCAAACCCCATTTGCGCGGGCAAAGCGCGATGGCGCGGTAACAATTTTGATTCAGCGCCATCGCCTCTTTGCGTGGTAGCCTCTCGGCCGCGTATCGCAACCGAGATGATTGACACAAAATGGCAGATTGCCTATGGTACCCCTTTGTGCGCGGGGATCATCCGCATAACATTGAAACCGGCCGTTTGAGAACAAAGGAAATCGATCCATGAGTGAGTTTATCACCCTCACCTATCAGGGCAATACCTACCAGTTTCCCGTAGTGACCGGCACCGAAGGGGAGAAGGCCTTCGATATCTCCGCCTTGCGAGGCCAAACCGGCCTGATCACGCTTGATCCCGGATTTGCCAACACCGGCAGCTGCACTAGCGCCATCACCTTCATGGACGGTGAAAAGGGCATACTGCGCTACCGCGGTATCCCCGTCGAGCAGCTGGCCGAAAAGTCGACCTTCAAGGAGACCGCCTATCTGTTGATCAACGGCAAACTGCCCAACCGCGAAGAGTTGCGCCCCTTTTCGGTCATGCTCAACGATCAACTCCCTGGTGCATGAGGATATGCGCGCGTTTTATCAGAATTTTCCCGCGGGCCTCGCACCCCATGGGAATTTTGTCGGCCATGGTCAATGCCCTGCGCAGTTTCTATCCGACTGCTGGAAAACATGGAGGAGGAAATCAACATCACCGTGACGCGCCTGCTCTCCAAGGTGCGCACCCTGGCGGCCATGTCCTACAAGATCTCCCTGGGACACCGCGTGATCTACCCGAGACCCGATCTGGCCTACTGCGCCAACTTTTTAAACATGATGTTCGATTCCCCGGTCAAGCCCTACCAGATTGATGGCGGACGTGGTCGAGGCCCTGCGGGTCTTTCTGGATTTTGCATGCCGATCATGAGCAGAACTGCTCCACCTCGGCCGTGCGGGTGGTGGGAAGCGGCCGGGTAAACCTTTACGCGGCCATCTCGGCCGGCATCGCGGCTTTGTGGGGGCCGCTGCACGGCGGCGCCAACCAGGCCGTGATTGAGATGCTCTCTCAAATCGTCCGCGACGGTGATGGCGTTAACAAGGTGATCGCCAGGGCCAAGGACCCAACGACCCCTTCCGGCTCTATGGCTTCGGGCACCGGGTCTACAAAACCTACGATCCGCGGGCCAAAATCATTTGTAAGGTGGCCGACAAACTGCTGACCAAGCTTAATATCTCCGACCCGCTGCTGGGTATCGCCCAGCGGCTGGAAGAACGGGCCCGCAAGGACCCTTATTTATCGACCACAACCTTTACCCCAACGTGGATTTTTACAGCGGCATCGTGCTGCGGGCCATCGGCATCCCCACCAACATGTTCACCGTCATGTTCGCCATGGGCCGTCTGCCGGGCTGGATAGCCCAGTGGAAAGAGAGCATCGATGATCCCAACTGGAAGATCGCCCGTCCGCGCCAGGTCTATATCGGTATGCCCCAGACGGAATATGTCACCATCGATGACCGGCAATAGGGTGCATGGCTTCAGCCCCGCGGTTGACCTTACATGGCCGGCGCATCGCGCCGACGGTTTCAACGGGGGCGCAAAAGCAAATTAAAAGGAGCCCGTATGAAATGGCGCAGTGGTAGAAGAAGTCAGAATGTCGAAGATCGCCGCACCGCAAGCAGCGGTTTGCGGGTGCCGGGCACCCAGCGGCGGGTGGGGCGCAAGACCGGCTTTGGCGGACTGGGGCTGTTGGCGCTGTTGGCGGTGCTCTTATTCGGCGTGGATCCCATCGGCTATTTCAGTTCCGCGCCTCAGGTGCAACAACAGGCACCAGCGCCTTGGACCCAGCAATCCGGGGGATCCGACGAGATGAGCGAGTTCATATCGGTGGTGCTGGCCGACACCGAAGATGTGTGGCACACGCTCTTTCAGCAGTTAGGCGGACAATACCGGGAACCGACGCTGGTGCTTTTTTCAGGCCAGGTGGCTTCGGCCTGCGGATTCGCCCAGGCGGCCACGGGTCCCTTTTACTGCCCGGGTGACGGCAAGGTCTACCTGGACATGAGTTTTTTCGACGAACTCAAGTATCGCTTCAAGGCCCCCGGCGATTTTGCCCAGGCGTATGTGCTGGCCCACGAAGTGGGTCACCATGTTCAGAACCTTTTGGGGATCCTGCCCAAAGTGGATAAACTGCGGGCCCGTTACGGCCAATCGCGAGAGAGCAACGCGCTTTCGGTGCGCCTGGAGCTGCAGGCCGACTGCTTTGCAGGCGTCTGGGCCCACCATGCCCAGAGCCAGCGTCATATTCTCGAACAGGGGGATATCCAAGAGGGTCTCAACGCCGCCAACGCCATCGGTGACGACCGCATTCAGGGCCAGGCCCAGGGCTATGTGGTGCCCGACTCGTTCACCCACGGCTCATCGGACCAGCGGGTGCACTGGTTCACCAGGGGCCTTAAAAGCGGCCAGCTCGAGATGTGCGACACCTTCAGTGCCGAGCAGCTATAGTTGGCACGATCGGCAAACGCCAATCGAGACCCCGGGGTTGAAATCGATTCGGCTTGACCCTCAATTTCAGTCGTTTCGGTTGCGATGTCGATTTGGGTTCTGATGCGGTCTGGCCCGCTCAGTAAAGCGCGCCCGATGAATAACGTCTCGCCCTTGTTTCCCCTCCGTAAATAAAATCACCGTTCGGTTCCCTCCCGCCATTGGGCCTCCCCGCGATCGATGACCAGCGAGCCGCTGGCGGTATCGACCGTGCGCCAGAGGGCCCGGTCTGGCGATATCTGCCATAGCTGTGTGGAGATAGGCACGCCCGGATAAAGGGGGTGTACGAAGCGGCCCGCCAGCAGCGATAGGCGTTGCGGCTGACCGCTGAGAAAGGTGTCGATCAGGGCCACGGTGGCAAAGCCCAACGTGCAGAGACCATGCATCACGGGTCCCTTGAATCCGGCCCGGCGGGCGAATTCGGGGTCGGCGTGCAGGGCAAAGCGGTCGCCGGTCAAACGGTAGAGCAGCGGTTGGGCGGCCTGCGGCTTGGCCGCGACAATGGCATCGGGCGGTCGTGGGGGAAATTCGAATAGGGCGGCAGAGCTGGAGGTCCCCCCGAAACCGCCGTCGTTGCGGGCGAAAATGGCGACCGTGCCCGATGCTAGGTGCCTGGCGTTGCCGTCATGAATGTCGAAATGGGCTTCGATCAGCGCCCCGGTGCCGGGGCCCTTGTCCTGGATGTGGGCGATATAGCCCGTGGTGCGGGTTTCGCCCGTCAGGGGAATGGGGGCGTGGAAGTGAATGCGATGGCCGGCGTGTACGATGCCGTTGCGGTCGGCGGCCACCCTTTCGACCACCTGCCAAAAGAAATCCATAGCGCGGGCGGCAAGGAAAGTAGGCAGCGCCTTCAAATCCTGCTCGTGACAGTAGTCGAGGTGGTCGAAACCGCAGCCCACGGCCAGGGCGTACAAGATAACGTCCTCGGCGTTGTAGGGGCCTACGACCGGACCTAAGGGTTGTCCGATGGCATCCAGATTTAGGGGCATGGGGTTTTCGGACCAGTTGATGGATCGCCTGCCCTGTTCAGGCGTGATCGATCTTTATCCAATGGCGCCGATTTTGCGCCATTGCGGTTCGATGTGGGCCATCACGGCGGCATGAATCGATGCAACCGTGTCGCGACCATCCAGGTGCACGACGAAATCGTCGTGCAGGGTTGCGAAAATGGCGGCCACCTGTTCGAGGTAGTGTTCTTTTTCAAAGAGGTCGGGCACCTCGCCGCGCTGGGTGCGGATACGCTCCAGGCCGAGTGCCACCGGCGTCTCTATCAGAAAGAGGCGGTCCGGCCGCGGACTGAAGCGCTCGTTTTCCCGCCGAATTTTAAGCGGATCGAGGCCTAAGGCACCCTGGTAGGCCATGGTAGAAAAATAGTAGCGGTCCAGAATCACGATCTCGCCGGCCTCCAGTCGCGGGGCGATCAGGTCGTGCACGTGAATCTTGCGGTCTTCGACGAAAAGCGCGCACTCCTCCTGGGGAGTGAGGGTGTCGCGGCCGGCCTGGGCCAGCTGGCGCAACTTGCGGCCGTAGGGGCTGTCGGTGGGCTCGTGTGAAAGCACCACCGGTATCTGCCGGCGCCTGAGCGCCTCGTAGAGCAACCGGGCCTGGGTGGACTTGCCGCTGCCGTCGATTCCTTCAAAAACCCACAAAAGGCCCTTAACCGCTGGCGCCATAGGGTCCTCTTTCATCCCGGTCTGGATCAAGCTGGTTGGGTTGCAGGCGGTTGACATTGTCCAGGTCGTAAGCCCGGAACAAGATGGCCTCGCGCTGCTGGCGACGGTCATCAAGGGTTGCAAAGCGTGCTTCGGCGGCGAGCTGCTGGGCCTGATCGCGGGTGGGGATGGCCGCCAGACCGCTGCCGATGCAGTTGCCGCTGTGGGTGTCCCACACCAAGGCATCCTTGCCGTTGGAGGCGACGGACAGCGGGATCTCATAGTCCATCAGCAGGCGTGCGGCGGCCACAATTTCGCGCTGCCGGGAATCGAGCGAGCCGGCGGCGCACTTGATTGCCATCAGCGTCCGCTGGCCGACCTGTACCACCAGGTCGACCCGCGATCGGTAGGCCTGGCCGCCGACTTCGACCTGGATGGGGGCGTTGACGATGATGTCGTCGCGCTCAAAACCGCGATCGTCGACCAGATAGCGCTCCAGTGCCTGCCGGTTGGCTTCGGCCCCCACGTTGGGCAGCGATTGGCCAGTGACGTAGTCGACGATGGGGGGTGGATCGTGGTGGGGAGTGTTCATGGCGGGCTCTCCTTAGGGCTGGCCGCAATCATAATTATTGCGACGCTGCGATCAGCGAACGGCCGGTCATGGCCGGCGGCGCTTCGATGGCCAGGCAGTCGAGTACCGTGGGGGCGATATCGGCCAGAAGGCCTTCGTGCAGATGAAGATTGCGGCGCGCGTCGTCGACGAGGATAAAAGGTACCGGATTGAGGGTGTGGGCGGTGTGGGGGCCGCCGTTGCCGTTGGCCATGGTTTCCGAGTTGCCGTGGTCGGCGGTCACCATCACAGTGCCGTTGCGGGTCAACACCTCGGGCACGATGCGGGCCAGGCAGCGGTCCACGGTTTGACAGGCCTCGATGGCCGCCGACAGCACGCCTGTGTGACCCACCATGTCCATGTTGGCAAAATTGAGCACCACGAAATGGTAGCGCTCTTTAGCCAGCCGGGCCAGCACCTCGTCGGTCACCTGGGGGGCGCTCATCTCGGGTTTTTCGTCGTAGGTGGCCACCTCGCGCGGCGACGGGATCAGGCAGCGCTCCTCGCCCGCGAAGGGCCGCTCTTCACCGCCGTTGAAAAAATAGGTCACGTGGGCGTATTTTTCGGTCTCGGCGATGCGCAGTTGCCGCAGGCCGCGCCGGCTGAGTACCTCGCCCAGAATCTCGGTCAAGTGCTGGGGTTTGAAGGCCACGGGCAGGTCGAAATGGTCATCGTAGCGCGTCATACAGACAAAACCGCTCAAGTCGAGGCCTTGCGGCCGCTGAAAGGGCTTGAAGTCGCGTTCGACAAAGGCGCGCGTGATCTCGCGAGCGCGGTCGGCCCGAAAGTTAAAAAAGATGATTCCGTCACCTGCCTGGACCGAAGCCCGGGGGTGGCCCGCTTCGTTCACCATCACCAGCGGTTTGACAAACTCGTCGGTTTCCCCCCTTTCATAGGCCGCTTGAACCGCGGCCACGGGGTCGCGGGCGGCACGGCCCTTACCATCCACGAAGAGGCGGTAAGCCTGTTCTACGCGCTCCCAGCGCGTGTCGCGGTCCATGGCGTAGTAGCGGCCACAAATCGAGGCCACCGTGCCCGTGCCACTGTCATCCAGGTGCTGCTGCAGCTGGCGCAGAAAGCTTATCCCGCTGTCGGGAGGCGTGTCACGCCCGTCCAAAATGGCGTGTACGAAGAGGCGCTCGAAGCCTTTGTTTCGCGCCAGATCGATCAGCGCTTTAAGGTGATTGATATGGCTGTGCACGCCACCGTCGGAGAGCAGCCCCATCAGATGCAGATCGCCATCGTTCTGGCGCACGGTGGCCAACAAGCGTTCGAAGGCTGCGTTTTCAAAAAATGTGCCGTCATCGATGGCGCGGTTGATGCGCAGCAGGTCCTGATAGACGATGCGACCGGCACCGATGTTCATATGGCCCACTTCCGAGTTTCCCATGACGCCGTCGGGCAGGCCTACGGCAGATCCCGAGCAGACCAGGCGGGTGTGGGGATAGGTGGCCAACAGGCGGTCGAGACAGGGGGTTGTGGCCATGGCGACGGCATTGTTTCGAGACGCTTCGCGTATCCCCCAGCCGTCGAGGATAATGAGCATTAAAGGCTTTATGGCAGTTGACATCATATGGAGCTTCCTTTGGTTCACCGTTGACGGTAAACGTTCGTGCTAGCCGTTGTCCGAGCCCGTTACAGCTTGGGGTGGATTGTCGGGCGTGATTTGCGACAGGTCGATGCGCGCGGCGTCGGCCCAGAGGCCTTCCAGGTCGTAGAGCGCCCGGATTGGTTCATGGAAAATATGGATTACCACATGGCCGTAGTCGAGAATCACCCACAGCCCTTCGCGGGTGCCCTCCACACTCAAGGGGCGCAGGCGGTGCTTTTTCAGAAAACGTTGGGCGCTTTCGGCGATAGCCGACACTTGACGGTGCGAACGGGCGCTGCCGATAAGATAAAGATCGGCCACCGACGACATGGTGCGCATATCCAGGGCCACCACCGTCTCGGTTTTTCGCTCCAGCAAGGCCTTCACATAGGGGGAAATCTCCGCCTCAAAGGGCTTTTGGCTCAATGGTACAATCCTTTTTGTTCAATGTAGGTTTCAACCGTGGTCGGTACAAGATGCCGGATGGATCGGCCGTTTCGCACCTGCCGGCGGATGCGGGTGGCGCTGATCTCCAGGTAAGGCACCGCCAGGGGGTAGACCGGGCGCAGCTCGGGGTGCTCGAAGCGCGTCCGTTCGGGGCTGAAACGGTAGCCGGCGGAGACGAAGCGCCGCAGGTGGTCGTCGATTTGCCCATTGAATTCAGCTCGCTGCTGTTGCGGGTTGCCCGGCCGGTAGAGCACCGCCATGGGGATGATTTTAAACAGGGCTTTGAAACGATACCAGGTTTCGATCTCCAAAAAAGCATCCAGCCCCAGAATGAGATAGCGGTGATCGACCTCGGGATGGACGGCGTCAAAGGCCGCGATGGTGTCGATGGTATAGGAGGGGCCGCTGCGCCGCAGCTCGAGGTCGCAAATGTGAAGGTGCGCCGTCAGCGCCACCGCCCTGCGGGCCATCTCCAGGCGGTCAGCCGCCGGGCTGAGGGTGCCAGCGGTTTTGTGGGGGGGTCGCGCGGCCGGGACGAGATAGATGCGCGTCAGATCCAGGGCCTCTTTCACCTCCAGGGCGGCCCGCAGATGACCGACGTGCACCGGATCGAAGGTGCCGCCCAGCAATCCCACCGCCTCGCCTTGGCGCGGGGCGAGCGCCTCATCGGGATATGTCGTTGTGTCGGGATTCAACGCGGTCGAATCACTGCGGTTTCAGCTGGCCTCGGCCAGCGTTTTTTTAATCTCTTGCACCAGGGCCGCCACGCCCTCGCCGGTTGCGGCGGCGATGGCGAGCAGCCCGTGATCACCCAGGGCGGCTTTAAACGGAGCCAGTGCTTGCCGGGCCTCTGGCAGATCCATTTTGTTTAGTACTACAATTTGCACTTTTTCGGCAAGGTCGCCCTGGTAGTGGCGCAGTTCGGCATTGATGGTGCGGTAGGCGGCCAAGGGGTCTTGGGAGTCGATGGCCGCCGCGTCGATCAAGTGCACCAGGATCTGGGTGCGCTCGACATGGCGCAAAAACTGAATACCCAGCCCGCTGCCACTGTGGGCGCCTTCGATCAATCCAGGGATGTCGGCCACAACGAAGGGATCGGCGTTGCCGCTCTTGACCACGCCGAGATTGGGCACCAGAGTGGTAAAGGGGTAATCGGCCACCTTGGGTCGGGCCGACGAGATGGCCGCAATCAGGGTCGATTTGCCGGCGTTGGGCAACCCGATGATGCCCACGTCGGCCAGCAGTTTCAGCTCCAGCCGCAAACGCAGCTGATGACCGGGTTCTCCGGGTTGCGCAAAGCGCGGCGTACGCTGGATGCTTGATTTGAAGTGGGTGTTGCCCTTACCGCCCCGCCCGCCTTTGAGCAGGGTCAGCCGTTGGTCGGGCCGGGTGAGGTCGTGCAGGCGCTCGCCGCTTTCGGCGTCGTAGAGGATGGTGCCCGGGGGAACGTGGATAACAATGTCGTCGCCGCCGCGGCCGGTCTTGAGGCTGCCGCTGCCGGGGGCGCCGTTCTGGGCTCGAAAATGGCGTTGATGTCTGAAGTGGTAGAGGGTTCTGAGGCGTGCTGAGACGGCAACGATTACATCGCCACCGTCACCGCCATCGCCGCCGTCCGGGCCGCCGCGGGGGATGAATTTTTCGCGTCTGAAACTGACGCATCCTCGCCCGCCGTTGCCGGATTGGGCAATGACACTGGCTTCGTCAATGAAAATCACGCCGCATAGACGCTGACTTTTTTACGATCTTTGCCCTGGCGCTCGTAGGAAACCACACCATCGATTTTAGCGAAAATGGTGTAATCTTTGCCGAGCCCGACGTTGTCACCGGGATGGATGCGCGTTCCGAGTTGTCGAACGAGGATATTGCCCGCTTTGACCTTTTGGCCGCCGTAGCATTTGATGCCCCGACGTTGGCCCTGGCTATCGCGGCCGTTTTTAGAGCTGCCGCCTGCTTTTTTATGTGCCATGATTCAGTTTCCCGTGTAAAAAATAAAAAAAGGTTGCCTATTTTTGAATGGTGTCGATTTTTATGGCGGTCAACGGTTGACGATGACCGGTTTTGCTGCGATAGCGTTTGCGACGTTTGGACTTGAAAACGATAATTTTGGGTGCTTTCGTCTGAGAGAGGATATGTCCCGAGACGGTGGCGTTGCCGACCGTCGGGGTTCCAATGTCGATATCGTCGTCGTCACAGACCATCAACACCTGGTCAAACGACACGCTGTCGCCCACATTGCCGGGGAGTTTTTCCACCGCCAATGTGTCGCCTTCGTGCACCTTGTATTGTTTACCACCCGTGGCAATGATTGCGTAGGCCATACCATCCTCCTGATACGATCCCCGACGGCACGCCGTAGGATCCTTTGACGCAAGAATGCGTGCTTCTGTTCATCAAAAAGTATTTAATATTACTTGCTTGTGAATAAATGTCAAGTATAATCGAACTGAACCGGCTAAGATTACCAGAGGGGGTGTTTGATCAACAGCGGTCCGCGGTGATGTACAGCGTGCATCCCGGTGCGTCGGCCGTCAAAGAAGTGGTTGAGCCATGTCACTGTCGCAGAAATTGGACCTTTTGTCAGCCTTGTATGCGCTGCTCGATCGCCACTTGGCACCGCTGCAAGGGGCCTGTGAGAAAGGGTGCGCCGCCTGCTGCACCTGCAACGTCACCGCCACCACCTTGGAGGCATGGCCACTCCATGAAGCCCTGAAAGGCGAGGGGTATGCCGCCTTGCGCCAAACGCTGGTCGATCAGCAGCGGCTGCTGCGCTATCGACCCACCACCACCATCAACGGTTGGGCGCGCCAGTGCCTGCGGGGGCAGGCCGATTGGGACGACGCACCCGACCCTGACTGGGGGCCCTGCCCGCTGCTCACCGACAGCGCCTGCCCGTTATACCCTCAACGGCCGCTGGGGTGCCGCGTGATGATATCCAGGCAGCGCTGCCGCGCGGGCGGCGAGGCCGAAATGGACCCTTTCGTGGTGACCTTGAGCAACATCTTCGGCCAGGTGATCGAGCACTTGGACCGGGGCGGGTTGACCGGCAATCTAACCGACCTGCTACGCTATTTCGATGGGGCGGATCAGTGCTGGGCTTACGCCCAGGGGGTGTCGCTAGCCCCTAGCGAGGGGCTGCTGGCCAACCAGCCCATGCCGGCCTTGATGATCGCGCCTGAAGAGCGCCAACGCGCGCAACCGGTTTTAGACGCCATCAACGCGCTGATGGCGGCGTGATCGGCGACATCGGGGTTCTTAAATGTTGTGATCACTGGCTGTAACAAGCAAAATTCGGCCACAAAGCGCCGT
This sequence comes from uncultured delta proteobacterium, assembly GCA_963783425.1. GTDB lineage: Bacteria > Desulfobacterota > Desulfobacteria > Desulfobacterales > QNYZ01 > CAWANO01. The sequence continues at coordinate 566,977 of CAWANO010000010.1, read as the reverse complement.
TTGTTAACGCCGTGTGGCCAGGCGCAATCGTTTCTCAACGGCTGCTAATCGTCAGGCAACAGCACCGTGGCGGCGGTGGTTTGACGTTGTTCAAGCGCCGTGTGGGCCGCGGCGGCCTCGGAGAGCGCAAAGCGCTGGTGGATCTCGATCTTAACGGCGCCTTTTTGGACCACCTCGAAGAGATCTTTGGCGTGGGCCAGCAGGTCCGAGCGCTCGGCGGTGTAGGTCATCAGGGAGGGCCGCGTCAGAAAAAGTGAACCCTTGGCCGCCAAGGTGCCGGTTTCAACCGGCGGCACCGGCCCGGAGCTTTGCCCGAAAGTGACCATGGTACCCATGGGGCGCAGGCAATCGAGGGATTTATCAAAAGTGGCCGCGCCCACCGAATCGTAGACCGCATGGACCCCCTTGCCGTCGGTGACCGCTTTGACGCGGGCCACGAAGTCCTCCTTGGTGTAGACCACGGCGTGATCGCACCCTATGGCAAGCGCGCTTTGGGCCTTGGCGTCGTTGCCCACCGTGCCGATGACCGTGGCGCCCAAATGATGGGCCCACTGGCAGACGATGGCGCCGACCCCGCCGGCGGCGGCATGGATCAAGATGGTATCACCGTCCTTGACCTTGTAACAGCCGTGCAGCAGGTAGCGGGCGGTCATGCCCTGCAGCATCATGGCGGCGGCCTGTTCGAAATCGATAGAGTCGGGCAGTTTCACCAGGCGATGGGCGGGAATACAACGCACCTGGGCATAGGCCCCCGGCGGCAGGCCGGCATAGGCCACACGATCACCGGCGACAAACGCGTCAACCCCCTCGCCGACCGCCTCGACGATGCCGGCGCCCTCCATGCCGGGTACGGCCGGCAGCTTGGGCAGCGGGTATAACCCGGTGCGGTGATAGACGTCGATGAAATTGAGCCCCACGGCAACTTGCTTGAGGCGTACTTCGCCCGGCGCCGGCTCACCGGGATCGAAATCGCGCCATTCGAGCACCTCCGGCCCGCCAACACGTTCCATAATAATCGCTTTGGGCATGGATTTCCTCCCTGGACGCTTTACAGATGATGGGGTTCCATATTAGGCTCGCGATGGCTTTTGGGGTGCGGTTTTCACGTAGCGCGGCCACAAGTTGATGACAGCGTAACACTCTACTTCCTTTGCATCGTGACAACGGCCACCGCTAACCTGGGCGCATCGGAGCGGTATTGATATTAAATAATCATCAGGCGCTGTGACGGCAAGCGCGGTGGTCTGGGGCCGGGTGATTGAGAAAAGAGAGGGGTCGATTCATGGACCCGAAAACGGCCATCATCGCCTTGGCTCAAAGTGAAAAACTCAAAACCATGATCCTGGCCATCAACAACAGCGTCAACCTCTGTGTTGGCCTGCCTCAGGTGCAACGTACAGGGGCTGAACATGTGCTGGGGCTGATGGTGGAGATGCTCTGCAGTGAAGCGGTTCTGGCCCTAAACGCCACCGGCGACAAGACCTGGCTGGCGGCGGAAAAAGAGATGAACATGGCCGCCGTAATGGCCCGTTCCGGCGTGATCGCCGAGGTGCCCTATCATCTCACCCAGGCCCTTAGCCGGGTTACCAGCCTGGGCGAAAAAGCGATGGCGGCTTTAAAAGGCGCGCAGCTGCTGTAGCATCGACCCCGTTGGGAGCGCGTCCTCGAACGGATTACAATCTGCAAGGAGACAAGGCATGCGTATTTATGTCAGCGGTTCACTGGCCTATGACCGGGTCATGGCCTTTCCGGGAAAATTTAAGGACCACATTCTGCCCGAAAAGATTCACATCCTCAATGTCTCCTTCACCGTCGACAGTCTGACCGAAAACTTCGGCGGCACCGCCGGCAACATCGCATACTCGCTGGCCCTGCTGGGTGAGCACGCGGTCATCATCGCCACCGCCGGCGCCAGTGATTTCCAGCGCTACCAGCGCTGGCTCGAGCGTCAAGGGCTGAGCCTGGAGGGGATTCGGGTGGTTGAAAAGGAGTTTACGGCCGGCGCCTATATCACCACCGATCTGTCGGACAATCAGATCACCGGTTTCAATCCGGGCGCCATGAAACTCCGCGCTGATTACGTCCTGGCCCCCAGCCAGGAGCCCTGCCTGGGGATCGTGGCTCCCGGCAACACCAAAGACATGCTGGCCTACAGCCGACAGTTTAAAAAAATGGCGTTTTATACGATATTTGATCCGGGTCAATCGATACCGATCCTGTCGGCCGATGCGATGGCCGAGATGATCGAAGGCAGCCGCGTGTTGATTTGCAACGACTATGAGCTGGCCATGATCATGAAGGCCACCGGCTTTGAGATGAGCGACCTGCTGGCGCGCACCACCAGCGTCATCACCACTTTGGGCGAAGAGGGCGTGCGTCTGAACAGCGCTACGGAAGAGCACCTGATACCGGCCGTGCCGGTTGAAAAAGTGGTCGATCCCACCGGGGCCGGGGATGCCTTCCGGGCCGGGATGATCCATGGGCTGGCGGTGGGTCGCGACCTGATCGAGGCCGCGCGCATGGGCAACGTCAGCGCCAGTTACGCCGTCGAACAACGCGGCACGCAGGTGCATCGCTTTACCGCGGGGCAATTCAAAAGCCGTTTCGAGCGTGCTTTCGGCCCTTTACAGCCGTAAGGTGAGCGCGCCCAGAGGGGCGCATCTCAAAGGTGCATGTGCAACCGCTCGGCCAGGGCTTCCAGGTGACCGGCGTAAAAGTGGTCGGCCCCGACGATGATTTCGAAATGGGCCCGGGGCTGCCAAACGGGCAGCGCCTGGCCGATGGCATCCACGGGTGCGATCTCGTCCTTGTCGCCGCTGACCACCAGGTGCAGCGGCGGCAGCGACTGGATCGGCGTAAAATCGACAAAGGCCAACGGCGGCGAAATCATGATCAGCCGGCGCACTTTCAGTCCGGCAACGACCGCCAGGGCCGCCACCCAGGCGCCAAAGGAGTATCCGGCCACGTCCACCGTTTCGACCCCGTTTGCATGCAGCCGATCCACGGCGGCCTTTACGTCGGTCTGTTCGCCGCGCCCCTCCTCATAGCCCCCCTGGCTTTGCCCGCTACCCCGGAAGTTAAAGCGCAAGGTGGTCGCGCCGGCGGCGGCGCAGGTCCGGGCCAAGGTCTCGACCACGCTATTGTGCATGTTGCCGCCGAACAGCGGGTGGGGATGGGTGATGACGATGCCCAGGGGAGTTGCCGAGCGATGCAACAGGCCCTCGAGGGCGTAGGCGCCGGATGTGAAGCTGATGCGTTCTTCCACGGCAGGGCTTTCCTAATTATTCCCGACCAAACAAAAGTGTTTTTAGCGGGGCGGGGGTAGCGCAATGCGGCGGCGCTCCTTTTGCGGGTGGGGACGGTACAAGACGGCCGTGTGGCCGATCTGGCCGGCCAGGTGACAATCGCATTGCGCCACCAGGGCATCGAGAATCTGGGTTTTGGCCGTTTTTTGCTTGAAATCCCCAAAGCGGATCTTGATCAGTTCGTGGCTCAGCAGGGCGGCTTCGATCTGGGAAAAGAGGTTGGATGTCAACCCCCGTTGACCGATCTGAACCACCGGTTTGAGGTCGTGGGCCAGGCCGCGCAGGTATTTTTTCTGAGTGCTGGTGATGGTTTCCATTATGATCGTGCCCTTTTTTTCTCTTTGTCGGGGATGAGGGTCAGAATCTCCGGCCCGAAGCTTTGTACCTGCCAGTTGCGGATGCCGTCGACGCGCGCCAAGGCGGCCAGGCTGCGGGGGTTCTGATCGGCGATGGCGGTTAAAAGCGCGTTGTTCAAGATCAACCCGGGCTCCAGGTCCAGGGCCCGGGCTTTGTGTTCCCGCCAGACCTTGAAGCGTTTGATGCGCTCCGGGTGGCTGGGCTTGCGAAGGCCCCGTGGCTGGCGGGGGTAGCGCGGCAGACGGCCCGCTGGCAGGGCCAGGGCATTTTTGACGGCGCCACTCAACTGATCGGCGTACATCTGGAGCTGTTTCGGGCTCAACGCCCCGGACTGGCGCACCTGCCGGGCGTCAGTGGGGGTGGCCTCGACCAGGCGCGTGATGGCGCGGTTGCTCATCACCTTGAAAGGCGGCCGGTCTTTGTGGCGGGCGATTTGTCGTCGTACCTGCAACAGCGCCTCGAGGATCGACAGTTGCCGCGGTTGAAGGCGGCCGGCCCCCTTGAAGCGCATAAAAAGGGGATCGCCATTCTCCTCAGCCGGGCGCACCCGGCGCAGATGCTCGAGCTCTTCGGCCACCCACGCCAAGCGCTCTGCGGCGGTGAGCTCATCGCGCAACGTTTGGGCCAACGGCAGCAGGTAAGCCACATCGTTGGCGGCGTAGGCGACCATCGCTTCCGGTAGCGGCCGTTGCGACCAATCTTTTTTCTGAAAGCGTTTGTCGAGCTTGACGCTGAAACGATCCTCGAGGATATTATTAAGGCCCGTTTGCTTTACCCCAAGAAAGCGGCTGGCCAGTTCCGTGTCGAACAGGCGGTCGAGTTCAAATTCGTAATCGCGGTAAAGTGAGCGCACGTCGTAATCGGCCCCGTGGAATATTTTTTCCACCGCGGCCGAGGCCAGCAGGGTGCCCAGGGGCGCCAGGTCGTCGATGGAGAGCGGGTCGATGATAAAGATGTGCTTGCTGGTGGCCATCTGGATCAAACAGACGCGTTCCTGAAAATGGAACATGGAGTCCGCTTCGAGATCCATGGCCACCGCCGTCATACCCAAGGCGTGGTCAACGGCCGCCGCCAGGGCGGCGCTGTTTTCGATGCGATGATAGCGTGAAGGCGTCATAGGGGCGGCGTGCTGCGCGGGGCGCTCGGCAGCGGGCCAAATTCTCCTTGACCGTTTACGGTTGATGCTTTAGTTTCAACAGCTTAACGGTATTATGGGTAATTGGTGCAACGACAATCCAGGTAAAACAAGATGATCAACATAACACTTCCTGACGGCAGCATAAAGCCTTTTGACAAACCCCCATCCGGCGTAGAGGTGGCCCTCAGCATCTCCGAGGGTCTGGCCCGCGAGACGGTGGCCATGGAGATTGATGGCCGCCTGGTCGATGCCACCCGCGTCATCGCCAACGACGCCACGCTGCGCCTGATCACCACCCGCGACCCGGAAGCGCTCGAAGTCATGCGCCACAGCGCCGCCCATGTGATGGCCCAGGCCATCTTGCGCTTGCACAAGGAGGCCAAGCTCACCATCGGGCCGGTGGTGGAAGAGCGGCTTTTACTACGATATCGACATGGCGCCGGTGTCCGAGGAGGATTTCCCGGCCATCGAAGCCGAGATGAAAACCATCGTCAAGGCCAAGCTGCCTATCGTGCGGCGGGAAGTCCCCAAACGCGAGGCCATGGCCTTTTACAAGAACGAGCCCTACAAGCTGGAGATGATCGCCGACCTGGAAGACGGCACCATCTCCTTTTACGAGCAGGGCGAGTTTACGCGACCTGTGCCGCGGACCGCATCTGCCCCATACCGGTTTCATCCAGGCCTTCAAGCTGATGAAGGTCTCGGGAGCCTACTGGCGGGCCGACCAGAGCCACGCGCAGCTGCAGCGGATTTACGGAACGGCCTTTTTCGACAAGAAGGATCTCAAGGCGCACCTGGACTTTCTGGAAGAGGCCCGCAAGCGCAACCACCGCAAGTGTGGGCGCGGCCCTGGACCTGTTCAGCTTTCATGACGAGGCGCCGGGTATGCCCTTTTTCCACGCCCAAGGGCATGGTCGTCTGGAACGCTGCTGCTCGACTACTGGCGCGAGGCCCACCAGGCGGCCGGCTACGTGGAGACCAAAACCCCCCTGATGCTTAACCGCGTCTTATGGGAACGCAGCGGGCACTGGGAAAACTACCGCGAAAACATGTACACCACTCGAATCGACGAAGCCGAATACGCCATCAAGCCCATGAACTGCCCGGGCGGCATGTTATCTTTACGGAGCCAGCCCCACTCCTACAAGGATCTGCCCATCCGGGCGGCCGAGGTCGGGCTGGTGCACCGCCATGAACTCAGCGGCGTGCTGTCGGGGCTCTTTCGGGTGCGCGCCTTTCACCAGGACGACGCCCACATCTTCATGACCCCGGACCAGATCGAAAGCGGAATCCTGGGCGTGCTGCATCTGGTGGAACGAGATCTACAGCACCTTTGGGCTGGGGTTTCACCTGGAGCTGTCCACGCGCCCGGAAAAATCCATCGGCACCGACGACCAGTGGGAGACGGCCACCAGCGGGCTGCGGGCCGCCCTGGAGGCCTATGGCAGCGATTACAAGATCAACGAGGGCGACGGCGCCTTTTACGGGCCCAAAATCGACGTGCACATCAAGGACGCCTTGGGGCGCACCTGGCAGTGCGGCACGATCCAGCTCGACATGGCCCTGCCCGAACGCTTCGACTTTAGCTATGTGGACACCGACAACGAAAAGCACCGCCCCATGATGATCCATCGAGGTGATCTATGGCTCCATCGAACGTTTTTTCGGGATTCTGATCGAGCATTTTGCCGGGCAATTCCCCCTCTGGATGGCACCGGTCCAGGCGGTCCTGCTGCCCATCAACGACGACCTGGCACCCTACGCCGCCGAGGTCAAGGCCGAGCTGGAGGCCGACGGCATGCGGGTGGAGGTGGACGACCGCGCCGAAAGCCTCAACCGAAAGATCCGCGACGCCCAGATCAGTAAGATTCCGCTGATCCTGACCATGGGCAACAAGGAAAAAGACGCCGGCACCCTTTCCGTGAGCACCCTGGACGGCAAGGTGCGCTACGGCGTGACCCAGGAGCAATTCGTGGCGCGGTCAAGGCCACGTGGCCCAGCGCCGGCTGGACTGGGATCTCGATCGACGTTTTAGGACCCGCCGGGAGCCGGCGACGGCCGAACGCAATCGTGACTATCGGTCAAGGACTTGTTGCAGCCCATCGTCGCATTGACATCCCACCGCCGGTTTCGGTACAAGTGTAGCGTTTTACAAGCGCCTGCCGCGCAGGCGTGATTTATCGTCACCCGTTCGGCACGGAGAACAGAAGCCCATGGCGCACAGAACCCACCATCCACATCAACGGCAACCGCTTCGATTTCGAGCCGGGTGAAACGATCCTGGACGTCGCCCAGCGCCACGACATTCGACATTCCCGACCCTGTGCCACCTCAAGGGCACCACCCCCACCGGCGCCTGCCGGGTCTGCGTGGTGGAAGTGGAAGGCGCCCGCAACCTGCTGCCGGCCTGTGCCACGCCGGCCGCCGCCAACATGGTGGTCCAGACCGAATCGCCCAAGGTGGTCGAGGCCCGGCGCTGATCCTGCAGCTGCTGCTCTCTTCGGGCAACCACAACTGCGCCGTGCGCGGGTCGCGATCGGCCAGGACTGGACCCGCTTCCAGCTCGAGGTGCAGCAGCGACGACGGCAGCGAGGAGCTCTGCCCGGTGTGGGGCGACTGCCGCCTGCAGGATCTGGCCTACCGCTACCAGGTGTCGGGCGAGCGCTTCCCGCAACCGAGATCGCCCCGTACCCCATGGAGACGGTCAACCCGTTCATCGTCCGGGATTTTTCACGCTGCATCCTTTGCGGGCGCTGCGTCCAGGCCTGCACCCAGGTCCAGGTCAACAACGCCATCAGTTTCGGCTACCGGGGGGCCAAGACCAAGATCATCGCCGCCGGGGACCGGCCCTAAAAGATTCGGACTGTGTCTTCTGCGGCGAGTGCGTCCAGGTCTGCCCGGTGGGGGCCCTGGTGGAAAAGGACGCCCGCTACAAGGTACGCCCCTGGGAAACCCAAAAGGTCCGCACCACCTGCAGTTACTGCGGCGTCGGCTGCCAGATCCACCTGCACGTCAAAGACAACCGGGTGGTCAAGGTCACCGGCGTCGAGGACGTGCCCCCCAACTACGGCAGCCTCTGCGTCAAGGGGCGCTTCGGGTTCGATTTCATCCACTCCGCCGAGCGGCTGACAATGCCCCCTGATCAAGGAAAACGGCGAATTCCGCGAAGCCGGCTGGGACGAGGCCCTCGATCTGGTGGCCAACGCGCCTGAGCGACATCAAAGAGCAGACCACGGCCCGGACAGCATCGGCGTGCTCACCTCGGCCCGGGTGACCAACGAGGAGAACTACATCGCCCAACAAATTCACCCGGGCGGTGCTCAAAACCAACAACGTCGACCACTGCGCCCGTCTCTGACATTCCTCCACCGTGGCCGGTCTGGCCGCAGCTTTCGGAAGTGGTGCAATGACCAACACCATCGCGTGCATCGAAAAAGCCGATGTCATCCTGATCACCGGCTCCAACACCACCGAAAACCATCCCGTGATCTCCAGCTACGTCAAGCGCGCCGTCAAGCTGCACGGGGCCAAGCTGATCGTCGTCGATCCGCGACGGATCAAGATCACCCAGTTTCGCCCACCAGTGGCTGCGCCCCAACCTGGGCACCGACGTGGCCTGGATCAACGGCATGATGCACGTCATCATCCGTGAAGACCTGCACGACAAAAAGTTCGTCGAAACGCGCACCGAAAAATTTGACGAACTCAAGCAACTGGTCGAGAGCTACACACCGGAATATGTGGAAGAAATCACCGGCATTCCCGCCGGGCAGATCGAAACCGCCGCGCGGATGTACGCCGGGGCCAAGGTCGGCAGCATCCTCTACTGCATGGGCATCACCCAGCACACCAGCGGCACCGACAACGTCAAATCCTTGGCCAACCTGGCCATGCTCTGCGGAAATCTGGGTATCGAGGGCGGGGGGGTCAACCCCTTGCGCGGCCAGAACAACGTGCAGGGCGCCTGCGACATGGGCGGCCTGCCCAATGTCTTCAGCGGCTACCAGACCGTGGCCGATGCGGGCACCAAAGCCAAATTCGAGGCCGCCTGGGGCGTGGAGGGCCTATCCGGCCAGCCGGGCCTGACGGTGACCGAAATGGTGCCCGAGGCCCACGACGGCAAGCTTAAGGCGATGTACATCATCGGCGAAAATCCGCTGGTGTCCGACCCGGATCTCAACCATGCCGAAAAAAGCTTTTCCAACCTCGATTTTCTGGTGGTGCAGGATATCTTCATGACCGAGACCGCCCAGTTGGCCGACGTGGTGCTGCCCAGCTGCTGCTTTGCCGAAAAAGAGGGTACCTTCACCAACACCGAGCGCCGCGTGCAACGCGTGCGCAAGGCCGTCGAGGCCCCCGGCAAGGCCCGTGACGACTGGTGCGATCCTGGCCGAGGTGGCCACGCGCATGGGCTATCCCATGGCCTACGGCTCGGCCGAGGAGATCTTCGAGGAGCTCCGTAAGGTGACCCCCTCTTACGCCGGGATCACCTACGCGCGCATTGCCCGTGAGGGGTTGCACTGGCCCTGCCCCACCGAGGATCATCCGGGCACGCCCATCCTGCACACGGCCCAGTTCACCAAGGGCAAGGGCACCTTCCACGCCATCGAATGGATTCCTCCGGCCGAGCAACCCGATGACGAATACCCCCTCTACCTCACCACCGGCCGGGTGCTGTATCACTACCACACCGGTACCATGACCATGCGCAGCGAGGGGCTCAACGAACGGGTGCCGGAGTGTTTCGTGGAGGTTTCCGCCGCCGACGCGGCCGCCTACGAGTTGGCCGACGGCGAACGGGTAACGGTCTCCTCGCGGCGCGGCACCATCGAGGCGCGGGTGCAGATTTCGGAAAAGACCAGCGCCGGAACGATCTTCATTCCGTTCCACTTTGCTCAGGCGGCCGCCAACCGGCTCACCAACGCCGCCCTGGACCCGATCTCGGGCATTCCCGAGTTGAAGGTGTGCGCTGTTAGGCTGTCCAAAGCCGCTTAGTGACCACCCGGAAATGGCATCTTTTGGCCAGCCCTGTGTTCTCGTGCCCTTGAAGTCCTCGACGTAGCGCAGGCTGCGCCTCTGGTTTTAAAAGCGCTGCGGCCTTGGTCTGAAACATAATATGCCATTTCTGATTGGATACCGTGGAAATGCCGCTGCACCGTAGCGATTTCACCAGCGCATGAGAACCAGGGGGGAGTGCCATGCCCATTTACACCGGCACGGGAGACCAGGGAAAAACCAGCCTGTTCAGCGGTGAGCGGCTGCTGAAAAGTCATTCGCTCCTGGAAACCAGCGGCGCCATCGATGAACTCAACTCCATGATCGGGGTGGTGATGGCCCACCTGGACCCCCAGCGGCCCCAAGATGAGGCCCCACTGGCCGAGATGGCGCGCATCCAATCCGACCTGTTTGTGATCGGGGCATGGTTTTCCACCACCCCCGACGCTCCCGAACGCGAACAGCTTGAAGCTTTCCCCGCCGATGGGCAGCGCTGGCTGGAAACGGCAATGGACCGCATGGAGGCCGACCTGCCGCCCTTTACCCACTTCATTCTTCCCGGCGGCCACCCGGCCGCGGCCTTCAGCCATGTGGCCCGCACCCTCTGCCGCCGGGCCGAACGCCAGGCGGTGGCCTTGCTGACAGCCCAACCGCAAGGCGCCGACACGCCCCTGCAGCCGATGCTGATCTACCTCAACCGCCTATCGGATTACCTGTTCGTGCTGGCCCGCTGGTGCAATTTCAGTCGCGGTATCGACGAGACCGCTTGGCGTCCGCAAGCATAGAATGCAGCGCTACACCTGTCGCCTGCTGGCGCGGCGCTGGCTCGATGCGGATACCTTCGAGCTTACCCTCAGCCGCCCGGCGCATTTCGACTTTGCGCCCGGTCAGCGCATCGATCTTCACTTGGGGGATAGCGCCCGCGCCTATTCGCTGGTATCGGCGCCCTTTGAACCTCAACTGACGCTCTGCATCGCTCGGGTGGCCCAGGGGCGGGTCAGTCCGCACTTGGCAGAGGCCACGCTTGATTCCACCCTGCACTTCAGCGGCCCTTTCGGCTACTTTTTATTCCGGCCCTCGGTGCGCCCGGCCATTTTCGTGGCTACGGGCACGGGCATCGCTCCGTTCGTCTGCATGGTTCGCGCGGGGTTCCAAAAGGTTACCCTGTTGCACGGGGCCGCCGACGCGGCCCGGGCTCATTATGGCGAGTGGCTGGCCCCGCGGGTTGCGCACTATCTCAGCCTGCCTGAGCGGCCTAGGGGTGGAAAAGCCCCCGCTGCCGGCTTTTCACGGACGGGTGACAGACTATATCGAGCGCCATTTATCCTATCAGAATTATGATTTTTACATCTGCGGCCGGCCGGCCATGGTGCGGGATGTGGTGGGGATCGTTGATCGGCGTTTTAACGACTCGAGGGTGCGCATGGAAATTTTTGGCTGACGCCTATCATCAAAGTATGCGTTTCACTTGAAGAATGAATCGGATATATTCAGCACATGCCAACAAAAAGCCGCATTGGTGTGCCCGAAGCGTTGTGCCCTGTCATCCGCCGGGGATAGGGTGCCGGAAGGCTCTCATCAATGACATCGAAGTCGGTGATTTTGTAGATCGATTGTCCAGGATGGTGGGTGAAAGTGAAACCGCGTGCCACGCACGGGCGCTCGTCCCCAACCATTCCCATCTGGCCTGAAAAAACCAAACCTCTGAACCGATATGGAGCTTACGAATGCGAAAAACTCACTTTACCGGAATTCTGAAAATATTGCCCATTTGGGTTGCGCTGATGGTGTGTTTTACATCTATCAGCCATGCCCAGAGTGCGGCCTCAGATTCGTATGCCAACGGCAATGTCGCCATTGAAGGCGAGCCGGTCAACATCTGGGAAGATTTCAAAATCGCTTTGGTACCCTGGAAAGGCGATTACGATGGGATGGTTCAGCGAAAGATGATTCGAATTGCCGTTCCCTATGGCCCGACCCATTATTTCCTGGATGGGGCCACTGAGCGTGGCATCGTCGCCCGGGCAGGCCGTCTATTTGAACAGGAAGTCAATCGAAGGGAAGGGCTTAGAACACGGTTGGTGCACGTTGTGTTCATCCCTGTTTTTCGAAGCCAGCTGATCCAGTATCTGACCGACGGCCTCGCCGATATCGCAGCCGGGGACATCACGATCACTGAGAGCCGCCAGAGGCAAGTCGATTTTTCCGAGCCGGTAATGCGAAATGCGGAGGAGATCGTTGTCACTGGCCCTGGCGCACCAGCGATTCGGACCATCGAGGAACTTGCCGGAAAAGAGGTATATGTTCAGGCCTCCAGCAACACATATTTATCATTGATGACACTCAACCGGGTTCTCGAAGAAAAGGGACTTTCACCGATAAGCATCGAGGTGGTGGATGAACGGCTAGAACCGGATGAGATTCTCGAAATGGTTCAGGCGGGGCTCTTTCCCGCCACGGTTGTTGCCCGGCATTTGGCGGAATTCTGGAGCCAGATATTCCCGGATCTTACCGTCCGCACAGATCTTGTCCTTGCATCCGGGCAGGATATTGCCTGGGCGTTTCGGAAAGGTAGCCCAAAATTAGCGGAAGTGCTGAATGAGTTCGTTAGAGCCCACCGCCACAGAACGATGTTCGGTAACAAAACTTTCCGGCGCTATCTGCAATATACAAACTGGGTGCGAAACACCACCGCCACAGCGGACCAGCAAAGATTTGACACAGCGCTTCCGCACTTTAAAAAATATGGGCAACAGTATGATCTTGATCCTCTCTTGCTCGCGGCTCTGGGTTACCAGGAATCAAGGCTCGACCAGAGCATTAGAAGCCCCGCCGGGGCTATCGGCGTGATGCAGCTTCTACCCAGCACCGGGGCTGCGTTGAATGTGGGCAACATCACGCAATTGGGACCGAACATTCACGCGGGCACGCGATATCTGGATAAAATGATCAACCTTGTAAGCGGCCCCGAGGTTGATTCTTTGAACAAGGTCTTGCTGGGCCTCGCGTCCTACAACGCCGGTCAAACCCGCATCAGAAGGCTTCGTCGGGAGACCGAAGAAAATGGTTTGGATCCGAACCGATGGTTTTACAATGTCGAACTTGCCGCCGCGCGCGAGATCGGGCGTGAAACCGTTCAGTATGTTCGTAATGTCTACAAGTACTACCTCGCCTATCGGCGCGTTGAAGCCAAACGCGCTCAGCGTTCAGCCAGGGGTGAAAGCCCATAGAATGTACCAAGGTGCCTCTTATGGACACCAGGACGCGCAATTAAAAATAGACCCTTCTTATTCGCACTTTGGCGCTTTTGTGGTTATTTGGTTTGGTTCAATATATGTAATGTCGATCTGGCGATTGGGTCCGCGGATTGCCATATTCCCGTGAAGCCATTATTTTAGAGAATAATTCAACCTGATTTGCCCAAAGGAGGATGTGATGAAAAAAAGCTACCCCCAGATTCTTGTCATCATTGCTTTCATTTTTGCATTAGCTGCAAACGCGTCTGCCCACTGCGAGATCCCCTGTGGCATCTATGATGACCAGATGCGCATTAACCTGATAAAGGAGCATATCGGCACCATTGAGAAATCGATGGTTCAGATCACGGCGCTTGAAAAGGAGACCCCCCAGAACTCCAATCAGCTGGTTCGCTGGATAATGAACAAGGAGGATCATGCCAATCAACTCCAGGAAATCGTGACCCAATATTTTATGACCCAGCGCATCAAGCTGGACGCTCCGGATTATGAAAAGAAACTCGGCCTGCTTCACCAGATGCTGATTTTCAGCATGAAATGCAAACAGACCACCGATACCCAAAACACCGACCAATTAAAGAATATCGTCAATGAGTTTGAAGCGCTCTATTTCGCAAAGTAATGGAAGGATAAAATGGAAAAGCACGACATAACGGTTTTCAGCCCCTATCTTTTTAAAGTGGGACAAAAAATATACATCGACGGGGGGCGCCGCAAAGGCGACTGGGAGGTGGTCGCCATGGATGAGCACAAGGTCAGGCTGCGCTGCCCGATTTCCTTACGAGAATTCGAATTCAACCGCTTTTGTTATTTTGTAACAGACGAAAAGGGGGTTGATTGGCCCCATAAGGATTAGGGGCTGTCCTGGATGGCAGGTGTTGGTTCAAGGTCAAGGCGGGAGCGAGATCCAAGTCGAACGAATTCTCTCGTATTTCGAGAATTTGATTTTGGTCCCAACGCCGAGACCTGTTCGCTTCGCGCCTCGGGTGGATTGGGCCAAAAGACTTTTCTGAGTTAGCTCCAAAAGCGGCATTGATCCATATCCCATCATCTCCCTTAAACTAAGAATCTATCCTCGTTTCGTACTTATTATACTTTGTCAATTACGTCCCCTTCTCAAACTTCTCGGTTTGAAAAATGGGCTAAACTGTTACCTGTAACAGTTTAGTCCATTTGGGGTAAAAAATAGCGTATTATAAATTAATATGCTATTTTTATTTGACAATTGCCAAGCGTAATGATACGCTTTTCGGTAAATTAATCCGTTATCCCACCCCTTCCATTCGAACTGCTATGAGCCCAAAAATTACACACCTCAAACAACGGCAGGCTGAACTGAAAAAACAAATTTGCGACAATCTTGATCTACTGATGGGAACCATAAATCGTTCTCCTGCCATGATGTACTATGGACTCACCACCAAGGTGGAAGGAAAGACCGTTGGACCCGATCCGATTATCACGGTAACCACAGCAGAGATGATTTCCGTTTTAATGCCAAAATTCAACAATTATGGGAAGATTATTTTCAAGCAGAAGAAGACGGTGTAAAAGAAAAATTGAGAGAAACACTTGTTCAAAAATTTAAAGAAAAGGACTGCCAATTGCCTACGCTTCGGGGCGGCTCGGGGCTTCCTTCGTGGCAACGCGCGCTGCGCCTACCGCTTCGGGGACTACCCGTACTTCCGCGACTTCGTTATCGGGTTTCGTTGCGTCATGACTTCAAAGTAACCCTTTTCCCTTTACCGCCGAAGGCGGTCGAAAATAAAAAACAAAAAGCGAATATCCAATGACGAATATCGAACCGATGATTGAAGAAGTTCAACTTCGACATTCGATATTCCTCGGTTCGCTGTTCTTCACTTCGACATCCGACATTGGATATTCGATATTCTTCTGTTCGCTGTTCGACCTTTGAAGGAATGATAATTGCCCCACACCGAAAAAACATACGATCTGGAAAACAGGTTCCTAGATTTCGCCGTTCGAATCATCCAGGTGGCGGAATCCTTGCCGAAAACCAAAGCCGCCAACCACATCGCCGGCCAACTGATCCGCTGCGGCACCTCTCCTGCCCCAAACTACGGCGAAGCTCAGGCGGCCGAATCGCGGCCCGATTTCATCCACAAGATGAAGATCTGCCTCAAGGAACTGCGCGAAACCAAAGTGTGGCTGAAAATGATCGTGCGGGCCGAACTGCTAAAACCAGCCTCAAAAATCGATCTGCTGATCGACGAATGCAATCAGTTGATCTCGATTTTCGTCACCAGCATCAACACCGCGAAAACGAACCTGCATAAGGAGAGAACGATTTAACGGCGAATATCCAATAAAGAATATCGAACCGATGATTGAAGAAGGGGTTAACTTCGACATTCGACATTGGATATTCGATATTCCTCTGTTCGCTGTCAGGGGTTCGCCGTTTATTCAACCAGATCAAACCCCAGCCCCGGCTTCAACACCGGGTAGAGCCGCCCCTTTTTAAGCCGCACCGCCCCGGCGGCGGGATCGCCTGACAGGTCCAGGTGGCCGTCCAGGTCGGCGTAGATTACGTTGGGTCGCGCCAGGGCGACATGCAGCCCGGCGGCGATGCCCAGCGCGCTTTCGTCCATGCAGCCCACCATCACCTGAACGTTGGCGGCACGGCTGAGGGCGTTGATATTGAGCGCCTCGGCGATACCGCCCACCTTCATCAGTTTGATGTTGACCAGGTCCACCAGCTCGTTTTTCACCAACCGAAAAGCGTCCTTGAGGTTCATCAAGCTCTCGTCGGCCATCACCGGTATGGCCGCCCGGCGGGTCACCCGCCCCAGCATGGCGGTCTCGGCGCGCGGCGTGGGCTGCTCGATCAACTGCAGGTCGGCGGCCGCCGTGCGCTCCACAAAGTCCAAAGCCGCCTGTTCGCTGTAGCCCTGGTTGGCATCGAACCGCAGGGCGATGCCCCGTCCCACCGCCTCGCGTACCTTGATCACCCGCTCGACATCGGCCTCAAGATCGAGCCCGCCCTTGATTTTGATGGCGCGAAACCCTTCGGCCGCCCGCCGCCGGGCAACCGCCACGGTCTCATCGGTCGACAAGATGCCGATGGTGATGGAGGTGAGCATGTGGTGCCGGCAACCGCCCAAAAGCTGATAGACGGGCAGGCCGGCCACCTTGCCCAGGATGTCGAAAAGCGCCATGTCGATCATGGCCACGGCGGCCGGGTCGCGCTTGATGGCCGGGCGCAGCTTTTCAAGTAACGCCGCCACCAGGCGTGGGTCGCGGCCCATAAGCCTCGGCTCAAAAACGTCCGTGACGGCGGCCAGCACCGTCTCGGCGGTCTCGCCCGATATCTTGCGTTCGGGGGCGGCGCAACCAACGCCGGTGACGCCGCTGTCGGTGTGAAGGCGGCAGAAGACGTTGGTGGTTTGCCCGATGCTGTCGTAGGCGATAGTGTAGGGCTCTTTGAGCGTCAGCTCAACCGGCCAGGCTTCGATGCGCGTGATCTTCATTCGCCTGCTTCCTGGTGGATCTCGTCCAGGCTCAGGGCCTTGAGATCTTCCACCAGCTTGACCAGATGGGCGGTCATGATCTCCCAGATCTGCTTGCCTTTGCGGGCGTCGGCCTTGGTGGGATCGCCCATCACGCCCGAAGGTGAAATGCGGCGGGTGTGGGCGTACCAGGCCACGCCGCGCCGCGAGGTGAAATTGAGGTAGGGGCTTGAAAACTGCGGCACCGCCTCCCGCGCCAGATCCATGCGCACCAGATGGGGCCGCACGGCCAGGCTCGTGCTGGTTTCGATTTCGCCGGCATGCACGTCGTTGGGCGTGAGCGCCAGGGCCTCGATGTCGACGTCGCTGCTCTCGCCCGAGTCCACGCACACGAAGATGCCCGCGTCGCGGTGGATCATCTGGGCGGCGTAGTTCAAGGCCGGGTCGTTGCCCCCGTGGCCGTTGATGATGACGATTTTGCGGATGCCGTTTTTGCGCAGGCTCATGCCCAGGTCGTACACCAACTGCGAGAGGGTATTGCAGCGGATGCTGAGGGTACCCTTGAAATCGTCGTGGTGGTAGGAGACGCCGAAGGGCACCAGCGGCACAACCAGCGGGCGCGGCTGGCTGCAGGCTTCGGCCACGCGCCGAGCCAGATATTGGGCGTCGAAGGCGTCGGTGTCCAGGGGCAGGTGCGGGCCGTGTTGCTCGATGGCGCCCACCGGCAGCAGGGCGATGTCCACCTGGACCAAACGCTCGCTCGGCCTCGGGCCAGGTCAGCTCGCCCCACAGATATTCGCTGGCGCCCTTGAGGGCGCGGGCATCCTCGGCGCTGCCCTTGGCGGCCGATTCGAAATCGAAGGGGTAGGGCGCCGCCCGCTGCAGGGCCGCCTCGGCATCGAAGGCCACAAAGCGCCGGCCCTGCTGTTCGACGGCCCCGTCGGCATGCGCCAACAGAATCTTAAGCAGCGGTTGCCGCAAGTCCTCGGGCAGGGCGTTTAAGGGCGAATGGCCCTTGTCGAACCGCAACTGCAGCACCTCGGGATGCGCCTTGGCCGGCCGGCCGCCGGGCGTCGGCGGCAGCAGCCCTTTTTGCTGCAGCAAGTGTCGCAGGTGCTCGGCGCCGGCCGCCTCCTGGTGCACCCCTTTGGTGGCAAGCGCCGCCAGACAGGCTTCGATCTGGGCCGGCGAGTAACCGCAGCGGCCCGGGTCAGCCCCCAGGGCGCTCAGCATGCCCACGATACGCCGGCACTTTTCGCAGCGCCCGCAGGGCAGCACCTTGTCTTCGGATTTGAGGGCGGCGTGGCAGGAGAGTTGATGCTGCTGCAGCCGCGGGTAGCGCTCGACCAGGGTTTTTTCGATCAACAGCTCGGAGAGCGGCCGCAAAATCGAAAATTGGTTGATCGACCAGCCCTTTTGCAAAAAGTAGCGCGACAGGGCCTGATCAAAAAAGATGCTCTGGTCGTAGAGTCCGGCGTAGTGGGTAATGCCCGCGTGACGGGCGCGCTGGGTGGTGTCGAACTCGTCGCCCACCACCAGGCGGCCGATCTGCCGTTTGCGCATCAGCGGCAGCACCCCGAACAGAAAAACGGCCACCGTCCAGAGGCGAATGGGGTATTCGTCGGTGCGCAGGTCGGCAAAATCCTTGCGCACAAAGGGCATCTGCCGCAGCATCCAGGCGAAAATGCGGTCACTGTTGACCCACACCCGCGCCGTGTGGGGGATCTCGTCGCGAAAGTGGCGGTAGGCGTTGAGGGCCGTAAACCAGTGGCGGCCGGACTCGTTGACGAAAATCGGGTGAACTTCCCCCGCCCGCCCCGCTGGGGTGACGACATCATCGAGCAGCCCGAAGCTGAGCAGGCTGTCCTTACCGCCACTCGATAGCACGCAGTAGCGGTCTTTACGGGTGGGCCACAGCTTCCAGGCCGGGGTTGGGCGGCCGCCGCGCGGCTGTGTGAACTCGAGCCGCGCCTGCAGGTAGGCGGGGCGCCGCTGGGCGCTCAATTGGGCGGCCGGCCCCACCAGAAAGGGGTTAGGCGCCAGAAACTTCATGACGTAGATTTCGCGCGCCGTGTTCTCGGCCATGGTTCGCAGAAAACGACGGTCATCGGCATCATAAAGGCCGTTGAAGACGATGCGCCGGCAGAAGAGCCCGTAGTTGAGCGCCACCTGAGCGGCGATCATGGCGGCCAGGTTCTGGTCGGCCGCGTCGTCGGGGTTAAAAACGCGCTCCTCGTAGCGATAGATCAGCTCGTTGCTGGATTCGCCCTGGGGTCCTGCCACGCGGTAGGGGGCGATCAGGCGCCTCGGCTCAACCCGCACCGGCCCCACCTCGAGCCGGTCGAAGACCAGCAGGCTTTCCAACCCCTCGCTGCGATGGTTGGCGGCAGAGCTCTTTTCAAGGTCGGATGATGGCGTGCGATCAGTCATGGGTCTCTCTCTGGAGGGCCGGTTTCAGATGGGGTTTGATCTCATCGACCAGCGCCTGGGCGCCATCGGCCAGCACGTCGATGGCCGGGCGGCCAGTCTGTTCGGTGATCCGCGCGCAGGCAGCCGCGATTGCGGCCGGGTCCAAATCCTCATGATTGACGGTGACGGCCACCACCGGTTTAGCGGCCAGCAATTCGATCAGCTCGATCTGCACCGGCAGGGGCTGGATTGGATAGCCGGGAAAACCGTCGTACTCTTTGCGGGCCGGGGCGTGCTGCAGCACGATCAGGTCGGGTCGTCCCGCCGCCAGGATCTCGAAACCGCCGGGATAGGCCGGATTCATCAGGCTGCCCTGGCCCTCGATGACGATGGCCGCCGGGTGCCGGTCGTTCCAGGCCGACCAGACGGCGTGCTCGATTTCGCCCGACACGAAGTCGTTGACCAGCGAATCAAGGATCAGCCCGTAGCGCACCCCCTGCATCCAGGCGGTCTGGCCGGTGCCGATCATCTCGGTGGCCACGCCGGCGCTGTTGAGGGCCTGCACCAGCAGCTGCGCCGTGGTGCGCTTACCCACGGCCGAGTCGGTGCCCAAAACGGCGATCTTGAGGCTGTCGACCTGCTCGATCTTTCCCGAAAAAAAGTGCAGCTCGTCGATGGGCGGCGGCTTGCGTACGTCGCGCAGGCGCACCCCCTGGCGCAGGGCCAGGTCGCTCAGGGTCTCATCTTCGCTTAAGTATTGGTGCAGCCCGCAATCGACGTTGAGCCCTGCCTCGATGGCCGCCTTGACGTCATGCCACTGCTGCGCGGTCAGGCGGCCGCCGTCGGGGGCAATGCCGAAAACAAAGTGCGTGGACGGGGTGCCGGCCTGCCTGGCCTGAGCGGCGGCCTGCGCCAAATCAGCCACCACCGGGATGTTGCTGGCGCGCCCGTCGAGCACCTGGCCGGCGTCCTGGCCGGCATGGTTGCCATCAATCACCGCCGCCACCTGGTAGCGGCGGGTCAGACGCACCAGGCCGTGGGCGGTTTTGCCGTAGGGCGTGTTGAAAGCGCCCTGGCAGTAGACAAGGGCCACACCATCAATACCGTTAGCGTTCATGCTTTTCTCCCTGTTAAGATGGCCACGTAGCGATCGGGCGGCAGGGCCTCTTTCTGGTGTTGCTGGATCAATGCGATCAGGCCGGCCGTAGAAGCGGGCAGCACCTGCAACCCCTCCTTTTCGCGGATCAACTTTGAAAATTGCCGCATACTGCGGTCCGAAGCGTGGTCGGCCCAGCCCTCGCTCTGGCGGATGGCGGCCAGCGCCAGGTCGCCGTCGATGGCGTGCCAGTTGATGAGCGGCTCGTTGACGGCCGTTTCGCGGATGTGGACCGGATCGAGATCGCGGCAGGTGGGATACCCCTTTAGAAATGAGGTGACAACCGGGTTTTTCCGAAAAGAGGAGCCCGCCACGATGTGGGGAACCTTGGAGGTCTTGCCGCGCCGGTAGAGGCTGGCGAATCCCCGCCCGATGCCGGCCAGGGTGGTGCCGTTGGATACCGGCACCGCCACGATGGAAGGGGCGTCGCGCAGCTCGTCGTAGATCTCGAAAGCGATCTGCCCGTAACCCTGAAGCTGCAGGGAGGTGTTCTGGCCGCCGGGATTGGCGTCGTAGAATTCCTTGGCCTCGGCGTGCGCCTGTGAGGCCATTACCGCATGTTCGTAATCCCCGGGCACCCGTATGATAACTGCCTTCAAATCAGTCATTTCACGCACGCGGCGCGTGTGGTAGCCTTCGGGGATGAATATCTCGCAGCGCAACCCGGCCAGCGAGGCGGCCATGGCCATGGCCACGCCGTAGTTGCCGCAAGTGGCCATGGTAATGGTGTCGAACCCTCGCCGCAGGGCGTCCATGCATTGCAAAAAGGCGATGCGGTCTTTCTGGGTGCCGGAAGGGTTGCCGCCCTCGAATTTCAAATAGAGCTGACGAATCCCCAGGGCGCGCTCGATGTTGCGCGCCCGCACCATGGTAGTGTCGCCCACTTCCGAATCGATGATATCTTCATAAACCTCCAGGCGCCGCTCCAGGGCGGCGGCGGCGTCCGCGGCGATGCGATACTCGGGCCGCACCTCGACTTCGGTCATGTTGCCGGTGGCGCCATCGAGCAGATTGACAAAGCTGTGGTTATCGTCGGTCATCAAACTCCTCCCAGATCCTGTTTCATCCTTCGCATCGGCCGAAAAGTGCAAAAGCAAAAACGGGTGGCACCGACGCCCGGACCAGGCCGCACCCCGGTGCCTGGGGCCCCAAACAATAACAACTCCGGCACAAGTTGCATACCGGAGTTGTTGGAAATTTTTGTTGGCAAACGGGGCGCAAGTTGCCGCTCAAAAACGCCCGCCGGTGCGAAACCCGCCACCGCCGCCCCCGATGCCGCCGCCCCGGCCGATGCTACCCCCAAAGCCGCCGCCGAAACCGCCCCGGCCGATATTGATATCACCCGGCATGCGGCGGCGCTGAAATTTGCCCTGGTGCCCGATGCGCTCCTGCACGTCGCGACCCGAAAGCCCGCCACGCAACAGTTCGCCCAGGAGTATGGACATTTCGAAACCGCTGGGAAAACGAAACCACTGAGAGTCGTAATTGCGGCGGCGATACCAACGCCGCAAATCTTCCAGTTCGTCATACTTTTCGTGGCTTTGCCGCTGACTGCTCTTCAAATCGCGCAGCTCCCGCTCCATGCGCCGCTGGTCTTCATCAAGTTCACCGATGCGCGCCACGATCACGTCATCTTTGGGGGTGGGTGTGAGCCGGGCTTTTTCATAAAGCTGTGAGATGTCGTGGCGTTTGAGTTGGGAAACCTGCAGATCGATGGCCTGCTTGGAGAACTCATCGTCGGCAGCATCGAACTCCGCCCGCCGGGCCAGCAGGCTGCGGTTGCCCAGCTCTTCGCTCTCGATCTCTTTGACCACTTCCTTGAGGTCGTCATCGATTTTTTTGAGCGACTCGCGCAAGGTCTCCACCCCGCCGGTGCGCGCGGCTTCAGCCAGTTGCGCGTCGATGGCCTTTTCCATTTCAGCCACTTTGTGGGCCATCATGTCGGCATGCTCCTGCAAGCGTTGGGGCAGCAGGGTCAACATGTGATAGTTGGCACGGTTTTCATCGTAATTGACTATACGAGCCACCCAGCCGTCGAGTGAGCGCGCCAGAAACCCGCCTTGGTAATCAGGCGTCCGAAAACGGCGTTCCCACAGGTACATAAAAAGATCGTCCGTTTCGTATGGCTTGCCCTTTTCCTCACGGTCGGCCTGAGCCTGGCTGGCCTTCTCCTGAGCGCGCTCGGCCTGGGCCACAAGCGATTCGAGTTGCTCGTGCTTCGCTTTGAACTCCGGCTGCCGGGCCATCTTGGCCTCAATCTCGCCCAAGCGCTCATCGATCTGGGCCAGGGCCTCATCGCGCGCTTTGCCCATCGCCTCGCGCCGCGCATTGAGTTCGCCCAGCCGCACCATCGTATCGTTGATTTCGCGGGTTAACTCGCCAACCTTCTGACCGCGCTGTTCGAGCAGCCGCAACACCGTCTGATCGGTTTCATCCAATCGGCCCACGACGCGCTGGGCGCCCATCTCATCCAGTCGCACCTTGGCCAGGGCCTGATACTGGCTGTTGGACTGCTGGCGCAGGCTGTCCATCTGCTGGTTAATTTGGGTCATGCGCTCGTGCAGGCCGTCGAGAGCCGAGCGGGCCTGGTATAAATGCTGTTCAATGACTTGCAGTGATTGGCGTCCGTCGGTCATTGCACGGTTCCTTGCGATAGAATTAATCGTATACTGTTTCGAAAAGGCCGCCGCCGGGCGAGGGCGACCGTAAAGGACCCCAAAGTTGGCCGCTTACACAATCCACCGGCTACCACTCGGTGATGGCGCCGCCGCTGGTGGGCACGGCGTAATCGAAACTCAGATAGCCGCGACGTTTCTGGCCGAAACGGTTGTTTTGGACGATCCCGTCGTCTCCTTTGTCCCGTCGAAACTGCTCGAATACACCTTCGTCCACCCGCATGCCCCATTTGCTCACCAGGTTCGTGCGGCCATCCTCTTCGCTGGTGATAGGCACCTTCACCGTTTCACCCTTGGCGTTGACCGCTTCGACGACGATGTAATAGTTGCGGCCGCTGGGGTTGTTGGGCGGGGTCCGCCAGAAGCCGCTGGATTCGTCGGGCCGTGAAACCACCCGCAATGCAAAGGCCTGCTGCAACTGGTTGAGCAGTTCGTCCAAAGATTGCCGGGCGGCTTCGGCCGCTCCCACATCGCCGGCCGCCAGCGCCCGTTGGCCTTGCTCAAAGAGCGCCTCCGCCTGTTGACGGGCGCTCCCCTCGCGCGCTTCGGCCAGGGACCGGCTGTGAAGGCTCTCCAGCGCCGCCGGCAGTTGGGCCAGCTGCTCGAGCGTTTGCGCCTGACGGCTGGCCGCGGCGGTATCGCCATTCTTGAGGTCACGCTGCGCGTTTTCATAGAGCCGGCGACCACTTTTGGCAACTTCACCGGCCGGGCTGCTGGCTTGAAACTGCTCCCAGGCCTGCTCAACCGCTGCGGTGGCCCGGGCCAGCTGCCGCTTGGCCGGGCCGGAGACGGTAAAACGATAAACCAGGAACGCGCATACCAAAATCACCACAGCCGCGCCGATGATTTTGAACCACAACCCTCGACGCACGTAGAGATTGGCCAGCATACGGTTGAATCCGGAGCGGGGCGGCTTATAGGTAAAGCGCTCCTCGCGCAGGGCCGCCACCGCCGCGGCAATCACCTCGTCGGAAACGTCCAGGCCTTGATCGGCGTAAATCTTGCGCACCTTTTCAATCATGGCCTGATCGTGATCTTCAGTCGCGAGTTCACGCTCGACCACCTGCCGTCGGTAGCGCAGCGTGTCGACCACATCCATGGTCAACATGACATCGTTGAGGTCAAAATCACGATTCTGGGCACTGTTTTCAGCGGCATCGTTCATGGCGATTCAATCCATGGTTGTTTATCGTCGCGCTCTGGGTCATTGGCGATAGGCAACATGTTCAGCATCAGGTTCGGAAACGGCGTTGTCGGGCCGGAAAGCGCCACGGCTCACAAGCCTTTTGCTCTCAGCGCCCCCCTTTAAATCTAAAGGGCGGCGGCATTGGCCTGCAGGTCGGCCATACGGCGCTTGCCGTCTTCCACCGCGCGTCGAATCTCGGCTTCGTTCTGGGTGCTCAGGCTACGCATTTCGGCGATCAAACTGCGGGATTTCTCCTGAAAACTGATCACGGAATCAAGCAGCTTTTTGACGGACTCGGCCTTGAGGGTGGGGCCGTATCCGGCGCGCACGGCTGCTTCTTGTACTTCGTCGCCCACCTCGGCCAAGGTTTCCAAGCTCTTGTTGACGCCCTCTTTCATGGCATCCAGGGTGGCGGTGCTTTCGTGCAGCCCCTGCAGGCTGGTGAACGAGGCATTAAGCGCTGTGAAGACGGTTTCGTTGGTGCTGAAGAAAGTGACCGCCTGAGAGTAGACGCGCTCTTTGATCTCGGTGGTCTGGGTGAGGCGCGCCATGATCACCTCGGTGGTGTGGTAACTGACCGAGAGGTTTTCGGCCAGGTCCTTGGCGATTTGGTAGCGTTTGTCCTCTTGCTGAAGCTCGCGCAGGCGCTGGTCGCGGGCCAGTTCCAGCTTGGCGATCAGCTCGCGGTCCTCGCTGGTGTTGGCTTCGATGGCCTGGGAGGCGTCGCCCAGGCGCGCCTTGGCGACTTCCAGGGCCGTTTCGGCTTTTTTGAGCAATTTAAAGGCCAGCACCTCGGCCTCTTTCAGGGCAACGCGGAAATCGCGGTAGGCTTCTATAATGCGGCTTTCGCGCTCAATCTGGTCTTTGGTGTCCACGGTCACTTCCGTGTAGGTCTCTTTGATCTTTCGGAAACGGCTGGGGATGTCACCCCGGGTGACCTTCATCCAGACGTTGCTCAAGCGCTCCATGGTGCTGACTTTTCCGTCTTCAACCTGATCGACCATGGATTTGGCGTCATTGCGGATGCTGTCGAAAGCCTCGGTGATCTCCTCGTAGCGCTCGCCCACCCGCATGGAGGTGATCTGCTCGCGCACCACCTCGTTGAAGACCGTGACATGGTTGAGGGTACGGGCAATGGCGACGGCGCTGGTCTCGTCCAGGTCGCTGATCTGGTTGATCAGGGCCACCACCGGCGCCTCATCGGGTTTTTCCGGCATGACGCCCAAATCGCGCAGGGTGTTGACGGCTTTGTCCAGATGACGTAGGGGATTGACAATTATATCGGCTACACTCATGGCAGGTCTCCTTCACTTAAAATTGAAGTGGGTGCGAGGGTTGACAGTCCGACGAAGCTCGGGTTCGGTTGAGGTTAGTGGTGATTATAGTGACGGTGGCGCATTGAAAGTGGCGGCCCGATGGTTGTCCCTTGGGGCAGGTCCGAATACGCCCAATATGCCAAAACGCCGAAAAAGAGTCAATCCACAATGTGTAATTGCCAAAGAAAGAGACAATCGTTTCACCCGTGCGACTCAATGCGCTTTGGCGTTTGCCTGCTTGGCGTAGCGCTCGCTATGGGCCGCTACGACAACTCCGGGCAGGCCCGGCACTAGAAAACAACAGGGCTTAATGTAGCAACGCTTTTTTGATTCTCAAGAGCCTGTTTCAAGAAAGCAAGGCAGACATTTACTATGCCATTTATCCGCAGCCCCGGGTTGCCCGGCAAGCTCTACATACCGGCCACGGGCGATGTAGTCGCGCAAGAAGCACCCCTGCCCAGACTGCTTCGCCTGCCAGCGGTGCGGCGAGGATCGCTGCCAGGTATGCCGCTCGGGCACAACACCACGCGTGCCGTCCGAAGGCAACAAAACCCATGACCCCACGCACAATTGCCCCCTCGTGCAATCATAACCCCTAATTCCCCCCTCGAGGGGCAGAAGGCTTAAAATCGCTTCCAAGGCACACCCACCTTCCCCCAAATCCCCCCTCGAGGGGGGCCAGGGGGGTGTCACGAACCCCCGCCAGTGAACCTACAAAGCTGCGGTCATCGCCAATAGAAAATTTCACACCCCTGAGTAATCGGCGTGACATCCTTTCAATTTTTCTCAAAATGGCGCCGTCAGCAATTCATGTCCGCCCTAAGCCCCATCATTCCGTTTCACCGCTGCCAGGGAGGCGTGCAGCAGCCCCATCTTTTTAAGGGTGTCGGCCGCAGGGTGCAGCGGACTGGCGCCCAGGGGCGCCGATTGCTGCGTCACCGCCTGGAAGGTTTTGAGCAGCATGCCTTCCGGCCTTGCCGCCACGCGCACGATGGCCTGGTAAACGAAAAAACCCAGCACCAGAATCAATCCCGCCGTGATAAAGGCGTGCAGGAAAAACTCGCCCGGCAGGTAGCGCCCAGCGAAAAACTCTCGCCCCGTAATCCACCCCACGTAGCCCAGCACGCCCAGCACCGGCAGGTTGAACAGCATCTGCAACCAGCCGTTGCTCAGTTGCCGGGCCGCGCGCGCCATCACTTCGCCCAGAGCTTCCTCCCAGGTGTCTGCCAGCTGTGCGTTCAACCGATCGGACGCCGGCTGATCCAAGGCCAGCTCGCGCACACGGTGATCGAACCGGGCCGTCACCAGGGCCTCGGCCACATCAGGCCACAGTTCGATCAGTTTGCGCCGGTAGGCGTCCATTGCCAGGCCGGTGTCGTCTCCCCGGCGGGTCTCGGCGCTGGCGGCGCGGCTTTCACCCATTCGTCGCCAGGTATTGATCAAGGCCCACACGTGGCGTACGGGATTGCCGGGACGCAGCAACGACACCAGACCCGCCCCGAACATCAAGACCCGCGCCCACATGGCCACCAGCCACCCCACCGGTCCTGTCCAGCGTTGGGCCAGCTGGTGGTAAAAGAGCACGCTGACCCCCAGGCTGTAGCGCTGGCGGTTATTCATCATGGCCGTCAAGGCCGCGCTGAAGGACTGGTTTTCGGCTTTCTGCAGCATTTCGCGGGCTCTGACCAGCGCCGCCAGGTCGCCGTCCATCTCCGTTCGTACCTGATCAAACAGGTATTGCCGCAACTGTTCGGCATTTTCCAGGCGGCGCTCACCGGCGCTGTCGGCGCTGTTTAGGGTGTCGAAAATCAAACTCTTAAGGTCGTTGAACTGATCGAAGTCGTGGCGCGGCAGGGCTTCGGGGTCCCAGGCGGGCACCTGCAGGTGGCGTCGTCCGGAAAGGCACAAAATTCGGGTCGGCGCTATTTGCCAGGCCTTTTTCAGATAAGTTTCAAATTCCGGCACGATCACCGATTTGAGTTCGGATGGCTCCTGGCGGTCACATTTGTTGAGTACCACCACCAACGAACGGCCGCCAAATTTTCTGACGTAAGAGGCTAAAAAGTCGGCCTGATCGAGGCGCTTCGGATTTTCGGCGTCAAATACGCAAATCAGCACATCCGACAAGCCGATGGCCGCCTGCACCATGGCCACGTGCTGCTGGCCGGCCGTGGAATCGGTGTCGGGCGTGTCGACCAAAATGACGTGCTGCAAAGCGTCGGCATTGGCGCTTGCGCGCACCAGCACCTGGGTGCGCCCCAGGGCATCCACCAGTTGTTGGGCCTCCTCGGCCCGGCGGGTGAGCACCACCAGATTGCGGGTAGTGGGGCGTTGATGGCCGACGGGCGACAGGCCGTCTTCGCCGGCCAGGGCGTTGAGCAGGGTGCTCTTGCCGGAACCGCAGGGGCCGATCAGGGTGATCACCAGCTTTCGCTCCAGCCGCGCCTCCAGGTCATCGAGCATTTTCAGACTGTCGGCGCACTGCAGGCCGAGGTCGCCGGCCGGCTGCCACAGCGCCATTTCAGTCAGCGCCTTTTGCAGGGAGGCAATCTCGGTTTTTACGCGCCGGATGCCTGCCCGCTGGCGCATACCGGCGGTGGAAAGGGAGAGGCTTAAGTCGCTTCCGTGAGTTGGTGACATTGTTCAATGAGCTCCTCGATGCGGTCGTTGCCGGACCCGCATCCGTTGATCAACTGATGGGCCCTTTCGATCACCGGCGCGCTGATCTGTGCGCCAAACAGGTCGTCGATGGCCTCGAGCTTGGCGTTGAGCCAGGCCTGCGCGGCAGGCGCCAGCATGTCGGCCAACTGCTTTTGGTCGATGTTTTTAAGCCCCGATGTGGCCGGCAGCGCCACCAGTGCATAGAGGTCATGCAGGCCGAACAACCCCACCAGCTTGACCTTGATGCCCACTGCCCCCACCGGATCGCCCGTGGTTAGCACGTAGGTCACCGCGGCCGTGGCCGGTAAGATATTGAGCAAGGCCGAAAAGGTTTCGCGCGTGTGGTCCCACAGACCCATGTTTTGGCGCTGCCGTGTGGCCAGCGCGGTCAGCTCCTGCTCAACACGGCCCGACAGGGAGGTGAGAATCTCTTTTTCAGCCAAAAGTGCCTCGGACACCCGTTGCCAGGTACGATCCCGCAATGCCGTTCGCTGCGGTGCGAGGCAGGGGTGGGCCGACACCTCAAAGCGCAGCTGGCCCGCTACCGGTGTGGCCGCCACCGATGCCGGCGGCGGGGCGTTTTTTTGTGGGGTCATTTGTGCCAGGGCTTCGATACCGCTTTGTAAACGCTGCGCCACGGGTTCGGCCGACGGCAGGATCAACGCTATTTGGAGATCGAGAATCTTGCGGTAGAGTTCGGCGCCCGCCGTTAGCATGTCGGCTTCCATGCCTGCCGATCCCGATTTGCCATCGGGTTTGGGGCGCTTGCCGTCCACGTCGGGCCTCAACCAACGCACCACTTTGAGCACCCCTTTAAGCGGCAGGTCGAGCACCTTGCCCGTGCGGCGCATCACTTTAATGTGGGCGGGGTCGGATCGCAGC
Organism: uncultured delta proteobacterium; assembly: GCA_963783425.1. GTDB lineage: Bacteria > Desulfobacterota > Desulfobacteria > Desulfobacterales > QNYZ01 > CAWANO01. Next base: position 538,167 of record CAWANO010000010.1, on the reverse strand, counting down.
CAGATGCGCACAAATTGCTGAATGAGCAGATCCATGGGCAGATGCTGGGCGGCAGCGCGCACGCATTGGCTCTGTACGCTCTGAACAGCATCGCCATAAAGCGCCAGGTGGCGGCAGGCGCCCTCAAAAGCCGTGGCAAGCAGCCGGGCGTGCCGCAGAGCGCCCTCGAGCAGCCCGGCATGCAGCTCAAACCGCAGGGCACTGCGATCCAGTGCGCCCAACGCCCCCATCAAAGCGGATGCCGTATCACCCACCGCCCGCGGCGCGAGTGCCTTACGTCCCTCGGCCACGGCATTGCTCTCATCCAGCCGGTAGACCCCCAGCACCAACTTTTCAGCCGCATCCCCGTATAGATGATTCGCCACCAGGGCGGCGTGTTCGGCCACCTCGTGGTCCGAAAAATCGGGATAGACCCGGTAGACCAGAACCGATTTGCGCCGACCGATATCGTTCAAGACGCGCGCCATGAAATCGGTGTTGTCGCGGTTATTGTAGTTGGCGTTGGTGAAAATGTAGATCAGCAGGTCGGCCAGTTCCAGGGTACGTTCGGCCTGCTGCCGGTTGGCAAATTTCTGGCTGGCGCCGGTGTCGAAATCGGGCGTGTCCACTAGCAGCAGATCGGGCGGCACCTGCGCGCTGGTGACATAGAGCGCATCCCCGGGTTTGGTCAGATCAAATCGCTCTTTCAAGGGCTGGGGGCGATAGCCGAAAAGGTCGAAAAAGCCCGCCCAGAAGCGATCGTCATCAGCCCACTGGGGGGCCAGGGCAATCAGGCTGCGCTGGTTGAGGCCGGCCTTACCGCCGGTGACCGAGACGGACTCGCCCACCAACGCGTTGAAGAGCGTTGATTTTCCCGCCGACCCACCCCCGCAAACGGCCACCACCAGCGGAAAATCGGGCCGCATGCGCGGCAGCAGCTTCTGGTTGACCAGACGTCGCCATTTGGCCACACCGAATCGCTCTGGAAGGGCGAGCGCTTCAGCTTGTTTTACGATGGTATCACTCAATTCGCCAAGCACGCGTTGCAAGGCCGGGTAACGATCTGGATCCATGGCTTTGGTAACTGGACTCATCTGAAGGTCATGAACGGGCACGCGCGAGGCGTGCGGCAGGCTGGAAAACCGGGTTCCACCTCGGACGCAGCGTAGCATATTTTACAACGCGGGTATATGTTCGCGCGTACCACTTTGGGCGGAGGCGGACGGGTGCGGCCAAGGCGGTTTGGATTTTTTACCGGCACCCGGCATCTAACCGGCGGGTTACAATACGGCTCGGTGATATTTTGGATCCTGTCATGACTTCCAGGGCAGTGAACTGAAGCGGCGCACGGCGCCACGATCAGCTTGACATGATCCAATGCGGCGTCTATATTTTTTGCGATTACAACAAATTGCGGAAAGGGTTCGATCATGGATTTGAGACGTTTGAAAGACACCAAGGGATGTTCGAGTTCAAGCAAAGCGGAAGGTTTAATCACGCCGGACATCCCATATGTCGGACATTCAATTTCACGTCTGCCGCGAAAAACGGAGCCAAAGGGGTGTTTTTCAAAGGACTCAAAAGCTTGCCTGTGATCACGGCGCTTTTGATCTGTTTGGCGCTTCTGGCACCCCCCCTGATGGCCGCCAATACCGACGAGCCCGTGCGCATCGTCAAGTCGAAACTCGATGAGGTCACCGCCATCCTGGAAAATGAGGACCTGCAGGTTGAGCAGAAGCGGGCCGCCATCATCGAGGCGGTCAGCCCGGTGTTCGACCTACCCCTGATGGCCAAACTGGTGCTGGGCAAGGAAAACTGGGGTCGCTTTTCAGCCGAAGAGCGCAAAGAGTTCAGTGATGTCTTCATCGAGCGCCTCAAGCGTCTCTACCTCAGCAAGCTGGAGATGTACTCGGGTGAAAAGGTGATATTCAAAAAACCCACCGATAACGGCAATAAGGTCAGCGTGCCGACGGCGGTGATTTCCGAGGGCAGCACCCTGCCCGTGATCTACAAACTCTACCGCGGCTCCGAGGGGTGGCTGGCCTATGATGTGGATATCTCCGGCACCAGCGTCGTCGCCTCCCACCGTAGCGAGTACGATGCATTTTTAAAAGAGGGCACCCCCCGGCAGCTCATCGATAAGTTGAAACAAAGCGATTAATCCAGAAACCTCAGTGCGTCAAAAGAGTGCACTGAGATTTCTGGTATGCCGTGGCACTGGTTTTGGCCTGACGGCGCAACCCCAAAAAGGCGCTCATCCATAAGCGGGAAAAGCGCCTTTTACTTTGTTGGTATCCGGCCATTTACCGGCGCTTGTGGACAAATCGCGTCCAAAGATGGTATCCAATCGAGCGCCGTTAAAAACCCGGCCTGAGGTGAATTCACCGGTTGCGCGTCATGACCGCCGGTCTCGCCTCGATGCGACAGGACTGCATGAATACCTTACACGCTTTTGCCGTCGGATTTTTCGACCGCGTCATTCTAAGATGGCCCAAAACAGTGCTGCTCTGCCTGGCACTGGTGGTGGCCTTTTTCGCCTACCATGCCAAAGACTTTCAGCTGGACGCCTCCACGGAGACCCTGCTGATGGAGAACGACCCCGATCTGCGGTACTGGCGCGAGGTCATCCGGCGCTACGGGTCGGAAGATTTCATCTTTATCACCTACCATCCCCGCAAAGTCGACCTGCTCTCCGACCAGAGCCTCGAGCGGCTGGCGCGGCTCAAAGCCGAGCTTGAAGCGCTGCCGCGGGTTGAGAGCGTGCTCTCCATCCTCGACGCGCCGTTGCTGGAAAGTCCCCCCATCGCCTTAAAAGATCTGGCCGGTGACCTGCCCACCATCACCTCCCAATCGGTGGATCGCAACCTGGCCCGCGAAGAATTTGCCAGCAGCCCCCTGTACCGCAACCTGCTTGTCAGCCCCGACCTGAAAACCACCGCCCTGCGCGTCACCTTCGAGTCCGACACCATCTATATGACCCTGATCGACCAGCGCGACGCTCTCAAAGCGCGCCGCCAGGCGGGTGATTACGGTCCCGAGCAAGCCGACGAACTGGCGCTGGTGGAGACCGAACTGGATGACCACCGCGACCACATGCGTCAGGTGGTACAGGATGATATTGCCGCTATTCGTGCCATCATGGACCACTACCGCGACGATGCTGAGCTTTTTCTGGGCGGGATAAGCATGATCGCTTCGGATCTGGTCACCTTCATCCGCGACGATCTGAAGATGTTCGGCCTGGGGGTGCTGGTCTTTCTGGTCATCATGCTCACCGTCATCTTCCGCCGGCCGCGCTGGGTGTTGCTGCCCATGCTCTGCTGCCTGATATCGGTTGTCACCATGATCGGCGTGCTGGGGCTTTCGGGCTGGGAGGTGACGGTTATCTCCTCCAACTTCATCTCGCTACAGCTGATCATCACCATGGCCGTTTCCATCCACCTGATCGTGCGCTACCGCGACCTGCGCCGGCAAAACCCCCAGCGATCCCACCGCGATCTGGTGCTCGACAGCGTGCGCTTAATGATGATCCCTTGCCTTTACGCGGCCACCACCACCATCGCCGGCTTTGGATCCTTGCTGCTGAGCGATATTCGTCCCGTGATCAACTTCGGCTGGATGATGAGCGCCGGAATTATCATCTCCAACCTGCTCACCTTTATCCTTCTGCCCACGGTGCTGGTGCTGCTCAAAGAGGACAGCGCGGTAGTGGAAAAGCCGCCCCGCTTCACCATCACACCCCACTTGGCCCGCATCACCGAACGCCATGGCAACCTGATCCTGGTCGTGGCCACCGCGGCCCTGCTGGCCAGCGTGGTGGGCGTCTCGCGGCTGCAGGTCGAAAACAGCTTCATCAACTATTTCAAATCGAGCACCGAGATCTACAAGGGCATGCTGCTCATCGACCAGCAGTTGGGCGGTACCACACCGCTGGATGTGATCATCCGCCTGCCCGAAGGTAGCACGCCGGTCGCCGCTGTGGATCCGGACGAGTTTCTGGAAGATACCGCGACGGTGTCCGCCCCGGACTCGCCGCCCGCCGATGAAACCGCCGGGGTCTTTGATACCTTTGATGAATTCGACGAAGCGCCCGACGACGATAAGTACTGGTTCACTGCCGCCAAAATGGCCCGTGTGGAAGCGGTGCACGATTACCTTGAGAGTCTGCCGGCCACCGGCAAGGTGATCTCCCTGGGCACCATGGCGAAAGTCGCCCGTAAATTCAATAAGGGCGAAACTCTGGACAACTTCCAGCTGGCCCTGATCTACACCGAGATGCCCGACGACATTCGCGAGATGGTGCTGGCCCCCTACGTGTCGGTGACCGACAACGAGGTGCGCTTTACCATTCGTATCAAAGACTCGCTGCCCGACCTGCGGCGCAACGCCCTGCTCGAAAAAATCGAAGCCGACCTTGTCGCCAAATTCGGCTTCGCGCCCGAGCAAGTGCGCTTGGGCGGCATGATGGTGCTCTACAACAACATGCTCCAGAGCCTTTTTCGTTCCCAGATCTCCACCTTGGGCGTGGCCCTGGCGGCACTGTTAGTGATGTTTTTCGTACTCTTCCGGTCGCTTAAGGTCTCGTTGATCGCCATCACCCCCAACCTGCTGGCCATCTTCGTAGTGCTGGGCTTTATGGGCTGGATGGAGATCCCCCTGGACATGATGACCATCACCATCGCCGCCATCAGTATCGGCATGGCCGTGGACAACACCATCCACTACATTTACCGGTTTATCCATGAATTCCAGGTTGAAAAAAATTACCTATCCACCATGCACCGCTGCCACGGTAGCATCGGTTATGCCCTTTTTTACACCTCGATTACGGTGATCGTGGGCTTTTCCATCTTGATTTTATCCAATTTTATACCCAGTATAATGTTTGGCCTGCTGACGGGACTGGCGCTGCTGATGGCGCTTCTGGCGGCGCTCACCCTGCTGCCGCGTCTGATCGTGATGATCAAGCCCTTTGGTCCCGAAGCACCGCAGCCGTAGGGCCAACCAGCATCCGGAGACGAACGACATGCACGTGACTGCCCCTATCGCCACCACGACCGCATCGCGCCACTGCCAGCGGCTTGTGCTGGGAATGATCGCTCTGGTGCTGGCGACCCTGATGATGGCGGGCCCCGTCCTGGCCACCAACGCCCCGGCCGAAACGGCTGCTGAAGTGGATGCCTTCCCCACCGCCTTCGACGACAGCTTCGAAGAGGAATTCGACCAGACCCGGGTCACCATCGCCGATCCTCTGGAGCCATTCAACCGCGCAATGTTTAAGGTCAACGACAAGCTCATAATCTACGTGCTCAAGCCGGTTTCCAAAACTTACAGCACCGTGGTACCTTGGGAGATCCGCACCGTGTTGGGCAACTTTTTCTATAATCTGGCCGCCCCGGCGCGGCTGGTCAACAACCTGCTGCAGGGTAAGGTCACCGCGGCCGGGGCCGAGTTCGGCCGCTTTTTCATCAACACCACCGTGGGGGTTCTTGGTTTCGGAGACCCTGCGGCAACCTTTCCACGCCTGAACCCGCCGGTCGAAGATATGGGGCAGACCTTCGGCGCCTGGGGCGTCGGCGACGGGGTCTACATCGTGCTGCCCATCCTAGGGCCTAGCACTTTGCGCGACACGGTGGGCACGGTGGGCGACTGGCTGCTGGATCCTTTTTTTTACACGGCCGACGCTACCGCCGGCTGGATAGCGATCTCGGCCGTAAGGCAGGTTAACAGGCTATCTTACGGCTTCTTCGATCAATACGAAGCCTTGAAAGAGGTCTCCATTGACCCCTATAAAATGTTCCAGAGCGTCTACCTTCAGCATCGCCGCGAACAACTCGCCAAATAGCTACCGCATGGAAAGCTGTCCATGAACCAGGAAGGTAACAAGCGCTATGATGTGGTCATCATCGGCGGCGGGGTGATGGGTTGTGCTACGGCCTACGCGCTGTTGGCCATGGACCCAGGACTGAGCGTTGCCATCGTCGAGCGCGATCCCACCTACACTCGCGCCTCCACGCCGCTCTCGGTGGCCAATGTGCGCGCGCAGTTCAGCCTCGCGGATAATGTTCGGATCTCGCTTTACGCTATTAAAGTGTTCGCGCGTTTTGCGGAGAAGATGGCCGTTGAAGACTGCCAGCCGGCCATCGGCTTCAAGCAGGAGGGAAATCTCTTTATGGTCGATGCGGAAGGTCGCGACACTGCCCATCAAGCGCTGGCGATGCAGCGCGACCTGGGCGCGCGGGTGGAATGGTGGACGCCGGAGGAGATCCGCGAGCGCTACCCGCTCTACCGGCCCGAACCGTTGGCCGGGGGCACTTTCGGCGCCGCCGACGGCCATTTCGACGCCTATGCCGTTTTAATGGGCTACCGCGCCAAGGCCAAACACCTGGGTGCCCAATTTCTGACCGACGAGGCTGTGGCACTGCAGACGTCCAGCGGCCGGGTTTCCGGCGTGAGCCTGGCCTTAGGCCAGACGCTGGCCACAGACGTTGCCGTCAATTGCGCCGGCGCCTGGTGCGCGCGTTTTGCCCTCAGTGTGGGAATCGAGCTGCCCGTTGTGCCGGTCAAGCGCCAGGTCTTTGCCCTCTCGCCGGCCGAGGCGCCCGACCGACCGCTACCGCTCACCGTGCTGCCCTCGGGGCTCTATTTCCGCACCGAAACCGGCGGTTTGATCATCGTGGGCAAGTCCATGCCCGAAGACCCCGAGGGCATCGATTTCAACTGGGACCAAAACCGTTTTTACGAGCGATTGTGGCCCGAACTGGCCGAGTTCGTGCCCGCTTTCGAGCGCCTCAAACTAGTACGCGGCTGGGCCGGCCTCTACGCCGTCAACCGGCTCGACCACAACGCCATCGTGGGCGAGTGGCCTGAACTGGCCGGGTTTTACCTGGCCAACGGTTTTTCGGGCCACGGCCTGCAGCAGGCCCCGGCAGTGGGACGCTATCTGGCCGAGGTGATCACCGGCGCGGCCATCTCCCTGGATCTTGCCGCCTTTTCGCCCCGCCGCATTCTTGAACAACGCCCGCTTTCCGAAGATGGGATTGTGTGATCGCCATCGCCCCAGCGTGTTACTGACCTACAACGCCGACGGCAGCTCGCAGGTCCCGCCGTCGGTTGCCTTTTTGGCCTCCACGTAGTGCGCCGCGGCCAGGGCGGCGGTGCAGCCGTCGGCGGCGGCCACCACGATCTGGCGGGCGTATTTTTCACGTAGATCCCCGATCACATAAACACCGGAGATGTTGGTTTCGCACTTGTCGTCGGTGACCACGTAGCCGTCGGCGTTGAGCTTGACGCCCGCCGGCACCAGGGCGTTGTTGGGCTTGAAGCCGATGAAGATGAAAACCCCATCCACCGTAAGCGGGCGGATCTCGGCCGTCTGGGTATCCTTGAGCTGAACGCGGTTGACGGCCCCCGCCTGAGCCTCGATGGCCGTAACCACGGTGTTCCAGAGCATCTCGATCTTGCACTCGTTTAAAAGACGCTGTTGCAGAATGCGGCTGGCGCGCAGTTCGTCGCGCCGGTGGGCCACATAAACCTTGTCGGCCAGTTTGGCAAGATAGAGCGCCTCTTCCACGGCAGTATCGCCGCCGCCCACCACCAGCACGATTTTGTTGCGAAAGAAAAAGCCGTCGCACACCCCGCAGTAGGAGACCCCTTTGCCGTAATAGTCATCCTCGCCCGGGATCTCCAGCTTGCTGGGCGAACCGCCCGTGGCGATGATCACCGCCAGCCCGTCGAGGGTCTGGCCACCGGCCAGGCGCACGCTGTGATGGGTCAGCCCCGGGTCGATGGCCGCCACCTCGTCGGATATGATCTCCAGGTCGAGCCCTTGGGCGTGAGCCATCATCTTCATGGAAAGTTCGGCCCCGCTGATATGCTCGAATCCCGGGTAGTTTTCCACCTCGTCGGACATGGCCACCTGACCGCCGAAGGCCCCTTTTTCGATCAGCACCGTCTTTAAAGCGGCGCGCTTGGCGTAGATGCCGGCGCTCAATCCGCCCGGGCCGCCGCCCACAATGATCAAGTCGTACATCTCTGAAACATCGCTCATGAAAAAACACTCCTTGAAAGCACGATCCCAAACCCGGAACCGTTTTGATTGTTAGTTCTTATAGAAATGATAAATCACCGGAAAGAGTAGCACGACCAGAATCAGCACGCCCGGTAAGGTCAGATAGGGTGCATACCACGGTTTTTGCAGCCGGCGCGCCTTTTTCACTTCAGACAGAAACCAGTTTCCCACCAGCAGGGCGGCGATCAGCACCGGTAAAAATTTGACCAACCCAAGCAGTTCCACAGAAAACTCCCTCCCGTCTGATACTCTTGCGATTCTATGGGTTCGAAGCGGGGATTATCGCGTCACGGTCATTAGAAACCATTCTCAAATTTGTGTCAATCCTGTCCGCTGGATTCATCGTTCATGCCCTCACAGCCGGGTGCCTTTACCTTGCGGCAGCGCTGCGTAGAGAGCGATATTTTAGTACAATATCAGCAGGTTCAAACCCTTGACAATTGCCGATTTGCCCCCATTTTCTTAACCGAAAAGAGAACTCGAAATTTTAATTTATGAAACCATCTCAGAGGAGACACCGCTTGTCATGACCAGTAAACGTACCACCCACCAATTCCAAACCGAAGTCCAGCAACTGCTCAACCTCATCATCAATTCGCTCTATTCCAACAAGGACATTTTCCTGCGCGAGCTGATTTCAAACGCCTCCGACGCCATCGACCGGCTGCGCTTTGCCGCCCAGACCCAGCCCGAGCTGCTCGACGACGACCCCGAGCTGAAGATCAAACTCATCCCCGACGGCATAAAGCAGACCCTGGAGATCGTCGACAACGGCATCGGCATGACCCGCGAGGAGGTGCTGGAGAACATCGGCACCATTGCCAAGAGCGGCACGGCCGATTTCATGGAAGCCCTTAGGGCTTCGCAGCAGATGGACGCCCTCCCGCCCGAGCTGATCGGCCAGTTCGGAGTCGGCTTTTACAGCGCCTTCATGGTGGCCGACAAAATCACCCTGGTCACCCGCGCCGCCGGCGCCGACACCGCCGTACGCTGGGAGTCTTCCGGTGACGGCACCTTCATCGTCGAAGACACTACCCGTGAGGCGCGCGGCACCGCCATCACGCTGCATCTCAAAAAGCCGGCCGAGGGCGACAAGGATTTCACCGATCAGTGGGTGATCCGCGAGATCGTTCGACAACATTCGGACTTCGTGGCCTATCCCATCGTCATGGACGTGGAAAAAGACGACCAGCTGCCCGACGAGCAGATCCTCAAGGACAAGGACGGCAAGCCCATAGGCGCCACCACCCGCAAGGTGACCCGCGAAGAGACCTTAAACTCCATGAAGGCCATTTGGTCGCGTAACAAAAGCGAGGTCACCGACAAGGAGTACGACGAGTTCTACACCCACCTCAGTCACGACTGGAACCCGCCCCTGGCCCGGCTGCACGTCAAGCTCGAGGGCACCACCGAGTACCACGCCCTGCTCTACGTACCGTCCAAGGCCCCCTTTCAGATGTTTTATCCCGAGCGCAAACACGGCGTTCGGCTTTACTGCAAACGGGTTTTCATAATGGACAACTGCGAGGCGCTGCTGCCCGAGTATCTCGGTTTCGTCAAAGGGGTGGTCGACGCGCCCGACCTCAACCTCAACGTCAGCCGCGAGATCCTGCAGCAAGACCGCCTGGTACGAAACATCAACCGCAACCTGGTTAAGAAACTGCTCGAGCTGCTGGCCGACATGGACGAGGAAACTTACAGGAAATTTTACGACGAGTTCGGCCAGATGCTCAAAATCGGCGTCTACACCGATCAAGGCAATCAGAAGAAGATCGCCGAGTTGTTGCGCTTTAAAACCACCCAGTCGCCAGACGAGCCGGTGGCCCTGAAAACATACGTGGAGCGCATGCAGCCCGACCAGAAGGAGATTTTTTACATCACCGGCGAAAACCTCAGCGCCCTGGTCAACAGCCCGCACCTGGAGCGGCTCAAGGAGAAAAATTACGAAGTGCTGCTGATGACCGATCCCGTGGACGAGTGGGTTGTGCAGGCCCTGACCGAGTATGACGGCAAACCGCTGAAAAGCGCCGAAAAGGGCGATCTCGACACCGACGCCGTCGACGAGGCCAAAGAGGAGGCCTACAAGGCCCTGTTCGGCTTCATCAAGGGGCAGCTCTCCAAGCACGTCAAAGAGGTCAAGCCCTCCACCCGCCTTAAGCAGTCGGTGGCTTGCCTTTCGGGCGACGCCCACGATCTGAGCGCCTACATGGAAAAAATTCTCAAGGCCTCGGGCCAGGAGATGCCCGACAGCCGGCGGGTGCTGGAGCTCAACATGGACCACCCCGTTGTAACCCGCATGAACGATCTGTTCGAGCAGGACCGCAAGGATCCCAAGCTCAAGGCCTACAGCCAGATGCTGCTCGACCTGGCCCTGGTGGGCGAGGGCGGCAAGCTGCCCGATCCGGCCCGCTTTGCCAAGCAGGTGGGCGAGCTGCTGGTGGAAGCGGAGCTGAAGGCACCGGCGGACGTTTAAGCGGTGATCCTTCGATGACAAAAGCCGCGCCCTCCATGGCGCGGCTTGTTTTTTAGGGGACCGCTTTTCCGTTGGCGGGTAGGCTATTGATTCGGTTCCACAGTAAATATGGCACAGCATGCTGACATAGGTCTTGCGTCTTTTCAGAGCATCGTCTCACCCCGGCGCATTACCGTTTTAAACTCGCGGCGCATCGACCAGCGGCGCGGCCGGTTCGTGCTCTACTGGATGCAACAGTCCCAACGCGCGGCCCACAATCACGCCCTGGAACATGCCATTGAACTGGCCAACCACCTGAAACAACCGCTGCAGGTGGTCTTTGGCCTCACCGCCGACTATCCCGAAGCCAACCTGCGCCACTTCACCTTCATGCTGCAGGGACTGCGCGAAACCCAGGCCGCCCTGGCCGCCCGCCACATCACCATGGCGGTGCGCCTGGGCGATCCGGCCGAAGTGGCTTTAAATGAGGCCCGCGCAGCATCGCTGATCGTCTGCGACCGCGGCTATTTGCGCCACCAAGTGGCCTGGCGTAAACGTGTGGCCGAGGCGACCAAGGTGCCGGTCATTCGGGTCGAAAGCGATGTGGTGGTGCCGGTGGCCGTGGTCAGCGACAAGGCCGAGTACGCCGCCCGCACCATCCGCCCCAAACTCAAGCGCCACATCGAAACCTACGGTCAGCCTCTGCCAGAACTTTCCGTCAAAAAGGCCGCGCCTTCAGGCCTGCCGTCGGGCGAAGATCTCGACGATATCGACACGCTGCTGGCCAAGCTCAAGGTCGACACCAGTGTCGCTCCGGTAACCCGCTTTTTTAGAGGCGGCACCAGTGAGGCGGTGGCCCGCTTCGAGCGATTTATCGAAGAAAGACTGCCCCATTACAACGCCCACTCCAACCAGCCCCAGACCGACGACGTTTCGGGCCTGAGCCCCTACCTGCACTTCGGGCAAATATCGCCTCTCTATCTGGCCCATCGCATTGGCCAGGTGCCGACAAAACGCGCTGGCCAGGCCAACATCGACGCCTATCTCGAGCAACTGATCGTGCGCCGCGAGCTGGCCATCAATTCCGTCAGCTATCGGAAAGATTACGACAGTTACACCGTCATTCCCGAGTGGGCCCGGCAAAGCCTGGCCAAACACGCCGCCGACGAGCGCGACCCTTGCTACAGCCTGGCGCAGCTCGAAAAGGCCCAGACCCACGACGATTACTGGAACGCGGCCATGCTGGAGATGGTCCACACCGGATTCATGCATAACTACATGCGCATGTACTGGGGTAAAAAGATCATTGAATGGAGCCCGAGCCCCAAAGAGGCATTCGAGCGCACCCTTTATCTCAACAACAAATATTTCCTCGACGGCCGCGACCCCAATTCCTATGCCTCGGTGGCTTGGCTCTACGGCGTGCACGACAGGGGCTGGCCCGAACGCCCCATCTTCGGCAAAGTGCGTTACATGGCAGCTTCGGGCCTGGAGCGCAAGTGCGACATCAAAGCCTACGTTAAAAAGATCGAGACCCACATCAATATGGCCTGACACTGCCCAAATCCCCCCGAAATGTGCTTCTGACAGCTGATTATGGGACTTCCTCCTACCACCGAGAAGTTCTATAAAGTAATGCACGAGTACAATGAAACGTTGTGGCCCGTCCAAGTGGTGATGCTCGCACTTGCTGTCGTAGCTCTATTCTGGATAGTGTTCCACGACACTGGTCCGGGGTGGGTGTTCCGGCCATACCTGACGTTGTGCGGGAGAGATTCGGAGTTGCCTACCATCCGGCGTTTTTACCGCCATCAATTCGATAGCTTACGGCTTTGTAACCGTCTTGATCCTGTACGCACTTATTTTTCTTTGACAGGGCACATTTCTTAACAGTCTCGAATTACGGGTGGCAACGAACACCAGAACAGCCATCGCTGTCCTGATAATTGCCTTTGCTCTATCCATCTATCCGGCGCGGTCAGCCTAAGTAGGACACAACTCCCCGATATGCCGACTTTTGGTCTTCCATGCCCAACTACAGTATTTACTATTAGCATTAGGGGGGTCGGTCTGGTGTTGATCACGCAGGCTAAACATCGTTAAACAAATGGCCCGTCGGGTATCTGAAGCTCTCTCTAAGCATCTCCACGACGCAGCAAGTCGGTCCGCTCTGCGCGGTTCACTTAAATGCCGAGTCGAAGCCTGGTAATGGAGGCTCACCCACAGTTCTTTGGCAGACAGCAGATTTTGATCTTTTAGGCACGCCAGCGGCGTGATCATTTCGGCTTGCGTGGTTGATGTTCGGGCACATTTCCAGAGGCTTTTGAGTGACTATCTCATTTCAATGGCCACGTTAGGATGCGTACCCATACGAAGAAGATTACCAACACGGTTGCGGAAATAACACCTCATATTACGGGTTCGCCAGCCCGATAATAGGGGCTACGCCCCATTTCGATACGCGGGCCGGCAATATAGAGTGGACGACAAAGACCGCACATTGCGTGACGGTTCACCAACGTACATTCGGAAACCCCGCCCCAGAGGGTTTTGTGATCAAAGCAGCACACAAAAAGGAGGAGGTTATGACCATGTTAAGGAGTATGAAAGATATGAAAGGCTATGTACTGGGCGCCCAGGATGGCGAGATCGGCCGCTGTCACGATTTTCTGTTCGATGACGAGCACTGGGCGACGCGCTACATCGTGGCCGATACGCGCCGTTGGCTTCCGGGACGCAAGGTGCTGATCTCGCCCATCGCCATCGGTGATGCCGATGGCAAGCGACGGTTGTTGAGCGTGGGTCTGACCAAGGAGCAGATCAAAGACTCGCCACCGCTCGAGGCCGAGGCGCCCGTGTCGCGCCAGTTTGAAATCACCTTCAACAAGTACTACGACTGGGCGCACTATTGGGGCGGGCCCTCTGTTTGGGGCGCACATCTTCAACCGCGCCTGCTGAGTCGCCCCCAAGCGGAGCGCCAGCTGCCCGACTTGAGCGATGAAGACCCCCACTTGCGATCGGCCCGGGAGGTGACCGGGTACGACATCCAGGCCACCGACACCAACATCGGTCATGTCGAGGACTTCATCGTCGATTCGGACTCGTGGATCATCCGTTTCATGGTGGTCGACACAGGCAACTGGATCCCCGGCAGCAAAAAGGTGCTCATCGCGCCCAGCTGGATCGATGCGGTGGATTGGAAGCGCAGCGATGTCCACGTTGACCTGGAGAGCCAGAAAATCAAAGAGAGCCCGGAATATGACCCCACCCTGCCGGTAAATCGGGAATATGAATCACGGCTCTACGACTTTTATGGCCGGCCCTATTATTGGTAAACAAACCGCGCGTTTCATCCTTGGTGCAGGCGAGCGCCAGACCGGGCGCCGATCTTGGAAAACCACCCAATGCCCCTGAAGCTGGCCACCTACAACATTCATCGCTGTGTGGGACGCGACGGCATTAGCGCGCCGGCGCGTATCGCCCGCGTGGTAGACGATATCGATGCCGATGTGACGGCACTTCAGGAGGTGGCCATCAGCGCGGGTGACACCGCAAACCCCCTGGCCCGATTGGCCCAAGCAGCGGGTGCCCATGCCATCGCCGGGCCCACCCTGCTCGACCGGCAAGGCCATTACGGCAATGCCCTGCTCACGCGGACGGCGCCTCTCATTGTCGAGCGTCTTGATATCAGCCTGCCGGGCAGAGAACCGCGCGGCGCCATGGCCGTCATCCTGCCCATCAAAGGCCAGCGGGTCAGGATTGTGGTCACGCACCTTGGCCTGCGCCCCATGGAACGCCGCTACCAGATGCGTCGGCTGGTATCACTTCTTGACAGCACCGGCACCACGCTGACGGTCCTGCTGGGGGATTTCAATGAATGGTTCACGCGGGGCCGTGCCTTGAAGTGCATTAACCGCCGGTTTGGCCATAGAGCGGCACCAGCCACCTTTCCCAGCCATCGTCCCTTGCTGGCCTTGGATCGCATTTGGGTCGATCCACCGCATCGCTTGATCTCCCTGAATACCCACAAAGAGGCTCCGGCGACTATCGCTTCGGACCACCTACCCCTGGTAGCTAATGTGGCCCTCTGAGTACTCCCTGATGACCGACCATCGTGGTCGCCAGGGGGAAAGAAAATAGGGTCACATGGTTACTATAATCAGGCTTGGACTGTATTGGGTCTCCGCCGGCCGGATGTTAGATTCTCCAATAAGCATGATACCCGGACTGATTTGGGCTTTTAGCCATCAGCGCGGGCTTTAAAAAAGGAGAAGTACTATGGAATCCATAAAAAAAATCATCTGCCCCGTGGACTTCAGCGAGCCTTCCCGGGCGGCTTTGCAATCCGCCGTGGCACTGGCTCAAAAGTACACAGCTAAAATCATCCTCGTTCACGTTGTCACCGTATTCGACCCAGCACCATCGCCGTCTTACACCTTCAACCATACGCTCATGGACCAAATTCCCCAAATTATGGAGCAGGTCCGTGAAAATGCCCAACAGGCCTTGCAAAAACAGGCTGACACCATCGCTCAAAAGGGCATTGCCGTCGAGGCGCGTGTACTTACGGGCACGCCAGCGGCAAGCATTGTTGGACTGGCCGATGAGGATCAAGCCGATCTGATCGTCATGGCCACTCATGGCAGAAGTGGCCTGAGCGGTTTGGTATTCGGGTCGGTGGCCGAAAAAGTGGTCCGCACGGCCACCTGCGCGGTGCTAACCATTAGAGATGGAGGCAAATAGAAACAAATGAATGCTCACATCCCCGATAAACGGGTCGTTGCAGTGGTGTTGTCACCCACAACTGAGTCCCAAGGCTTGCAGCGTGATGATTCACCAGTCAAGGAGCCACCCAACGAGCCTCAAAAACCGCCCATCGAGGAGCCGGGCCGAACGCCGAAAGAGCCGCCCCCTCCCAAACTGCCACCCATCGAGGAGCCGCGCGATGTACCGCCCGCGCCGCCGGTCAAAGAACCGCCGCCCAAGGATCCCGACAAGGTGCCGCCAGAACCGCCCAAACGGCGCGTCTATGGCGTCGATGGCACAAAAATACAGTCTATCACCCATAGTCAAGACGGTTACGGCATGCCATTCTAGCCCAGACCGGGATAACGACAACCAACTGGAGTGCTGATGCCAAGGGGCAAGAAAGTGATGATACTTGACCCATCCGCCTTCTTTCGCCGCACCCTCAAAGAGGTGATTCACAAGAAGGTGGCGCAGGTTGAGGTCAGCGAAGCTAAAAACGCCGATCAGGCCAAAACGATCCTAAAAAAGAATCCGCCCGATGTCGTTTTTTTCGACATCGCCCTGCCCACTGAAAACGGGATTGATTTCATCGCCGCCATTAAGGGGCTGGTGCCACAAAGTCGCGTTGTCATTTTGACGGGCCACGACTCGGCCGAGTATGAAAGCGCCGCGTTTAGTAACGGGGCCGATTATTTTCTCTCCAAACAGAGATCCAGCGGATTTCACCTGATCGATGTGATCGAAACAACGGTGCTGAGCTCCGGCTCATAGGCCTGATCAGCGGCACCTTTTGATCCGGCGGGCGTTGGGGACCATGCCCGTGCTTTGGCCGACGAGCGCGCCCGCCGCCAGCAGTCCATCATCCCAGGGGGAACACCATTTCAAATGCAAAAAAGACACCGCATTTTCATCGTCGAGGATCATCAGTTGTTTCGAGAGGGTCTCAAATCGATGCTCAGTCGGCGCGATAATGTGGCCGTTGTGGGCGAGGCCGAAGATGGCCTGGAAGCGATTCGCCGCATCCGCGAATTAAAGCCCGATTTGGTGCTGCTGGACCTTAGCATGCCCAAAATGGGCGGCATTTCGGTGATGAAGGAGGTAAAACGGGAGCTGCCGCACACGCGCATTCTGGCGTTGACGATCCACGAGTCCGACCAGTACGTGATCGAAGCCTTCGAGGCCGGCAGCGATGGCTATTGCGTAAAAGACGCCAGCCGCAAAGAGTTGTTGCTAGCCATTGACAGCGTGCTCGAGGGCAAGCGCTACATCAGCCCTGACATTTCGGGCCAGTTGATGGAAGGCTATATCCACGGCCGCCGCACGCTTGGCGAGAGCAGACGCTGGGATAGCGTTACCCAGCGAGAAAGGGAAGTGCTAAAACTTCTAGCCGAAGGCCACACCAACAAAGAGATCGCCGATTTGCTCTGCATCAGCGCCAAAACGGTGGAAAAGCACCGTGCCAACTTGATCGGCAAACTCGATTTGCACAACATCGCCCAACTGACAACCTATGCCATCGAAAACGGCCTTGTTGAAACCCAAAAATAACCGGTAAGGCCATCGCAACCTGGCGCGATAGCTTGGGTGGCCTCAAGATGGCATTGGCCATGACGGCTAATCGCGCGCGCTTCAAACAAACCGCTGGAATTAAAATGGCTATCGCAACCAAAACCTTCGACGCCACGATCATGGCGCTGAAAAATGAAATCGCCGAACGAAAACGCATGGGCGACGCCCTGGCCCTTTCCCGGGAACGTCTGAAAAGCCTCTCGCGGCGCGTCCTGGATATAATGGAGGCCGACCGCCGTACCGTCTCCAAGGAGCTGCACGACAGCATCGGCGCCAATCTGGCGGCCATCAAATTCAGCCTCGAGGAGAAAGAGATGAAACGCGAGCAGGGGCACGGCAGCCTGGATGAATCCCTGAACCCCGAAATCGCCCATCTACTCGAGACGATCAAAGAGACCAAACGCATCTCGGCCAACCTGCGCCCCACGACACTCGACGACCTGGGATTGATGGCCACCTTGAAGTGGTATCTACGCCAATTCCGCCGGCTTTACGGCGACATCCATATCGATTTCAGCACCGACATCGTCGAACAGGATGTGCCCGAGGCCATGAAAATCATCATCTACCGCATCGTTCAAGAGGGCCTCAGCAACGCCGAAAAGCACAGCGAGGCGGACACCGTTCGGCTGCGGATCAACTTCGCCAACGCGGGCCGCTCCATCTCCGTGCTTATCGACGACAACGGGCGCGGCTTCGATGTCGGCGAGGCTTTCTCAAAAAAAGATCCCCTGAGTGGCTTCGGGCTAACGGCCATGCGCGAACGGTGTGAAATATTCGGTGGCGCGTTTCACATCGAGTCGCAGCCGGGTCAGGGTACCCGCATAAACGCCATAATGCCCACCTAAACCCCGCGTGGGCGCCCAGCGTCGTTTGCGAATCACACCCGATTTTTCCGTCCTTTCCGCAAACATCCCGCAGCGCATCGCATTGCCTGTCTCATCCGGCAGTCGATTACATGGTTCAAGCGCCGAAAATACCATATTCGGCCTATCCTAATCCTACACCAAGCGGATTATCTTGAATTATGCCAACCCGAAGCTGATCGAATTGCGGGTCATGGCAAGGTGCCATTTCTGGAAAACCCATAATAACGCAACCAAAGGAGCAATCTCATGACACCTTTACGGATCTTTTTTGCGGTTGTGCTGGTAGCGGGGCTTGTCGGTTTTGGCCCCACACCGGCGGGCAACGCCCAGCGTGGCTACGGCATGCACGCCAGAATGCACGGCGGTGACGATTACCGATACCAGCGTGGCGAGGGGTGGAACTACTGCCCCTACTGCGGTAAAGGGCTGAACCGTCGCGGCGGCCGCGGCATGGGGTCCTACATGATGGACCGTTATCACAACCGGCTCTACGACAACCCCGACAGCTGGTATTACCATCGCAATCAGGAACCTCTGCAGGCGGAAGATGCCCGCGAAATCGTCCAGGACATGCTGGTGAGAAGCCGAAACCCCAACCTTAAAATCGGAGAGACCAAGGAGAAGGAGAAATTCTTCGAGGTTGAAATATTGACCCAGCAAGGCGCTCTGGTCGACAAAATGCAGGTTAACAATAGAGACCGGACTGATGCGCTCAATCTATTATAAATTGCCTCTGAAACGACGGATCTACTTAAATATAAAGGTGGGGGTAATTTTCCATCTATCACAACACTATTGTGAAGGAACGACCCGATGAAAATCTGCATGTTCACCAACACCTACCTGCCCCATGTAGGCGGTGTAGCGCGCTCGGTCTCTTTTTTCGCGGAAGACCTGTGCAAGGCTGGCCATCGGGTGCTGGTCATTGCGCCGACCTATCCCGGAAACGAGACACACGGTCATTGCGACCCGGACATTCTTCGCCTACCGGCCATACAGAAATTCAACGGCAGCGATTTCTCGCTACGCATTCCCGTGCCCTTTCTGGTCGATGAAAAACTCGATGACTTCGATCCGGATATCATTCACAGCCACCACCCCTACCTCCTGGGCGATGCCGCCCTGAGAGTTGCCCGACGCAGGCAGTTGCCACTGATTTTCACCCATCACACCCTCTACGAAGAGTACACACACTATATCGTTGATAACCCGGAGAGCATGAAGCGCTTTGCCGCCTTTTTATCGACCAACTATGCCGGTATGTGCAACCGGGTCATCGCGCCCAGCCAAAGCATCAAAGACTTGATTAGTGAACGCGGCGTGACGGCACCGATCTCGATTGTGCCCACGGGTGTAGACACCGCTTTCTTTGCCAATGGCGATGGCGTTGCTTTTCGCAAGAGCCACGGTATTTCAACAGGTACGATGGTCATCGGTCACCTGGGGCGCCTGGCACCTGAAAAAAACCTCGACTATCTGGCAAGGGCTGTGGCCCACGCCATGGAACGGCTACCCGAGGCGTACTTTCTAGTGGTGGGCGAGGGTCCCAGCCAAAAGGAGATCGCTCGATATCTTCGACCAGGCCGGCCTACACGACCGCCTGGTTCTGGCCGGCGAGACCACCGGACGCACACTGGCCGATGCCTACCACGCCATGAATCTTTTCGTATTCGCCAGCCAGTCCGAAACCCAGGGGATGGTACTCACGGAGGCCATGGCGGCCGGCGTTCCGGTAATGGCGTTGGATGCGTCGGGCGTGCGGGAAGTGGTGGATGATGGCCGCAACGGACGCCTGCTCGAAGCTGACGCATCGCCGGAGCGTTTTGCCAAGGTGCTGGTAGAAACAGTCGCGGCTCCCGATACACTCGCAGAGTGGATTCGCCGGGCCCGCCAGACGGCAAAGGCTTTCAGTCGCGAACGGTCGGCCAAAGAACTTTTGCGCCTTTATGAAAAGACCGTGCGTGCCAGGCAGGAAGCGGGTGCCTCCAAAACGCAGCCTATCGATTTGTGGGAGAAGTTTCTACTGGCCTGTCGGGCCGAGTGGGACCTGGCTACCGAAAAGGCCGAAAGCCTTTTACGAGCCATGGATGACGAAGAACAGGTGGTCGGCATCGATGAAGCGGGTTAGCAGCCATCTCAGTACCGCCCTGGTCGGCTGGCTTCGTTCCGGCGCATTGAAAAGAGGCTTTACCGAGGAGACGAGCGGAAAAAACGCCTCCGGTATCCCCGCCCAGCCGGGCCTGCTTCTGCTCCAGATCGACGGCCTTTCCTACGCCCAGTTCCAGCGCGCAATGACCCGAAAGCGGCTGCCTTTTATCACCCACCTGTTGCAGCAGACCGGGATTGCGGCCCGATCCTTTTACTCCGGTGTGCCATCGACCACACCGGCGGTTCAGGGAGAGCTGTTTTACGGTGTGAAAGCGGCGGTACCGGCCTTTGAGTTCATCGACCGCAACACCCGCATACGTCATGCCATGTTTTTCCCGGCATCGGCCAATGCCATCGCGCGTCAGCTTCGCCGGTCAGGTAGCCCCCTGCTGGCCGGCGGCTCAAGTTACGCCAATATCTATTCCGGCGGCGCGGCCACCGCGCGCTACTGCGCCGAGAGCATGAACCTCGAGTCCTTGTTCCGGACGATCAACCCATTCAAACTCATCTTTATGGCCCTGTTCCAAATCGGCAAGCTGCTCCGCATCGCCGGCGTTGCCGCGCTTGAGCTGATGCTGGCCGTTTACGATTTTTTCCGTGGCCTTTTCAGTGGCAGCAACTTCTTCAAGGAGCTGACGTTTATTCCCACCCGACTGTTTATCTGCGTGATTTTGCGTGAATTGGTCCGCTTTCGGGTCAAGCAGGACCTCGCCCGGGGCGTTCCCATCGTGGCGGCCAATTTTTTAGGTTACGACGAACAGGCGCACCGGCGCGGGCCGCGATCGGCCTTCGCCCACTGGACGCTCAAGGGCATCGATGAGACGGTCAAGGATCTCTATCAAACCGCCCGCCAATCAGAGCATCGCGCATACCAAGTGGTTATCTACTCCGACCATGGTCAAGAAACCGTTCGACACTATCGCGCTTTCACCGGGAAATCTCTGCGGCAGGCCATCGGCGATGCCTTCGGTCAGCACCTATCCCAAGGGCAGGCGCAAGATTCCGGCGAGACCGACCATCTGCTCAGGCACCTTTACGGACGCACCGGAAACTTTCTTTTTTTAGGCCCCATGCTCACACGCTGGCAGCGGCAGGTCTCCACCGCCCGTTTCGTAGACGATATCCAGATTACCACCATGGGGCCATTGGGGCATATCTATCTGCCCGGTGCAAACCAAACGGGATCCGGTGCCGCCTTTTCCGATCGCTCTCTTGAACAGTGGGCCCACATTCTCAACCGTGACGCGCGGATTCCCCTGGTGCTGTTTGTAAAAAACAAGACCGTAATGGCTGTCAACAAGACCGGCACCCATAGGTTATGGGAAGCGAGAGGGACGATTCTGGGAAACAACCACCCGGCGCTCGATCAGGCGGCCAGGGATTTGGCGCGGGTCGCGATTCACCCTCACGCCGGAGACTTTGTGATCTGCGGGTGGAGGTCCGGTGAGCAGGCCCCGCTTTCGTTTAATGTTGAAAGCGGCGCGCACGGGGGGCCGGGGGCCGAGGAGACAAGAGGGTTCGTCATTCTGCCGGCCGGCATGCAACCTGATCGCGACTGGCTACGGCCTCTCGATTTGAGAAATCAGATTCTGGCTTACATGGGCGAGCAAAATGCGGGGCCGGGGCAATGAAGGATTTCGTTAAAAAATACCGGGCTCTGTTTTCGATGGGGCTGGCGGCACTGGCCATCGCGGCCGCGCTCTTTTTTTTCGAGGCGGAAGTCAAATCCCTGATCGCGTTTATAAAAAGCGACCACACCCACCCGGCCGTGGTGATGGGGGCGTTTTTAGTTCTGCCGCTGCTCTTTTTCCCCATCAGTGCGCTGCTGGTGCTGCTGGGCATTCGTTTCGGGGCGGTGTGGGGCGCTATTATGATGTTCGCGATCATGCCCATGCATCTCGTCATTTCCTTTTACGTTGTACGGGCGCTTTTTGACGAGAAGTTGAGGCGCATGGCCCAAAAAAAGAGCCGCCAGCTCTTTTCGATTCCCGAAGAACGCTTGCTGATGTTCAGCTTTTTGTTCATGGCCATCCCCAGCCTGCCCTATACGGTCAAGAACTACCTGCTGCCCGTGACAGGCATCCGCTTTCGTGACTATTTGCTCGTCGGCTGGCTGGCCCAGGGCGTCATGGGCATCCCCTTCGTGGTGCTGGGCGATGCCGCCAGCGAGTGGAGTTTGTATCTGATCCTGCCACTCATAGGCGTTCTGGCGGTCGTCTATCTCATCGTTCAGCGGCTCAGGAAACGATTCGACCGCCTGACGCGCTCCGCCGAGGCCAACGAGCAACAGGAGAAATCTTTTCAATCAGGAGGAAAACCAACCCATGTTGTTTAAAAAATGGCTGCCCTGGAAGTTGATCCTCAAGCGCGCCGCCATGGCCTATGGCTTTCTGGACCCCATCACTTTTTTGGCCCGATTGCGCCGTTTCGGTCAACCTTCGGAAGTGCAGGAGCCCCTGGAGTTGTTGCGCGCAGGGGTGATCTTCCATGCCCGCGGCCTGATCAACACACGCGCCATCCAATACAACCTGGACTGGGTCTGGCCCTACTGGATCGTCAAGCAGTTCAAGCCCAAGGATATATCATTTATCCCAAGGGGGTTCGCCTTCAGTCATGTCAATCTGACCCATCGCAACTGGACGGCGGTCGGGCTGCCCGACACCGCCAGTTATCCCATTGTAGATCCGAGAGGGCTGTTGACACCCTATTTTGATAGCTGGTCCATCGATTTTTGGGTTCTGTCGGCCACGGGCGATTTGCTGGTGCCGGCCGAGGCCCGCCACGCTCGGCAACATCTTGAGATGCGAGACGATGCTCTCGCCGTCCTAACCCGCTCCGAAAAACCGGGCCTTCGACTTGATTCACGTGTTTGGGCCGACCGTTCGTCGGATGGTTATCAGACGCATCTGCGGGCCAAGGGTGTCGCCGAAAAGGGCGGCTACTTGGTGCTCGCGCTACGCCCCTACAATCCGGAAGGGGTTCAGTTCATCGACACCATCGGGTTCGACGATGAGGAAAACACCTTTCTGATCAACGACAAGACCCGCTTGAGGCTTGGCCAAAGCCCCCAAAAGGTGCTATTTTCCAGCTATGAGAAGGGCGATGTGGCCCGCATTCTCGATCATCCCCGGGAGGCCAACGCCGTCAACTGCGATATCGGCATGGCCACGGCCGCGGCCCTTTATCCCATCGACGATGATAAGCCTACTGATATTACGGTCTCACTGCCTCTGATGGATGCCACGGCACTACACTCTGCCAATAAAATTTCCACCCACGGGGGGGCGCACAGAGGATGGCGAAACCACCTTTCGCAAACCGCCCGGCTGCAGGTGCCCGACGAAAAGATTCAATTCCTCTATGATGCCGCCGTGCGCACCATGCTGCTGCTCAGCGCCGATGAACCCTACCCGGGACCCTACACCTACAAGCGCTTCTGGTTCCGAGACGCCTGTCTGATGATTCATGCTCTGCTGGGACTGGGTTTGGCCGACCGTGCCGAGCGCATGTTGAAAGTCTTTCCCCAACGGCAGACCATGTGGGGTTATTTTCAATCCCAGCAGGGCGAATGGGATTCCAACGGCCAAGTGTTATGGCTCGCTGGACGGATTAGCGAACTGACCGGTATCGCCTACGACCGGGAGCTTATGCGATCGATCCTCAAGGGTGCCGACTGGATCATCAACAAACGCCTCGATCAGACGGCCGACAAGCCCCACCAGGGCCTGCTGCCGGCCGGGTTCAGCGCCGAACACCTGGGCCCCAATGACTACTACTACTGGGACAACTTTTGGGGCGTAGCCGGATTGCGCTCAGCGGCCAGACTGGCCGGAAAATTCCATTCCGAACAAAAACGCGAAACGCTCCAGCGCCGTGCGGATGCCTACCATCAGTGTGTCTTAAACAGTATAGACAACATTCCCGAAAGGAGAAAAAAAGGGGCCATCCCAGCCTCGCCCTACCGCCGCATGGACGCTGGCGCCGTCGGCTCGCTGGTGGCCGATTACCCCCTGCGGCTCTTCGAACCGGCCGATCCCATGATCATGAAAACCGTGGCCTACCTCAAAAGCAACTGCTTTCACTCCGGGGCCTTTTTTCAGGACATGATTCACTCAGGCATCAACATCTACCTCACCCTGGCCATTGCCCAGACCCTGCTGCGGGCCGGGGAGCCATCCTACCGGCAGCTGATCCGGACCACGGCCGAACTGGCCTCGCCCACCGGGCAGTGGCCCGAGGCGATTCATCCCTTTACACGGGGCGGCTGCATGGGCGATGGTCAGCACGGCTGGGCAGCTGCGGAGTGGCTGATGATGATGCGCAACCTTTTCGTACGCGAGGAGGGCAAAACCATCTTCATTGGTTCCGGTATTTTCCCGGAGTGGCTCCAACAGGGTCAGGAACTTGCTTTTGGCCCCACCTTGGTTCCCGGCGGGCGCCTATCGGTTCATCTGGGACGATCAGCCACTACCACTCAGGTGAAGGTAGAAGCCGATCACCCCCCGAATAATGAGCTGATTGTAGCGATTCCTGGGTTTAAGCGTAAAAAAATCGAACCGTTTGACCAGCCGGTGACGATTGAACCTGAATAAGTGACCACCGAAACGATCATTAACCCAAAATGAAAGGAACAGGTCCATGATCGACAAAGAGACACTTTGCAAAAAAATCGAAGAGATCTATCCGGACATCGGCACATGCGGCATCGATGTTGATGTGGCCTATGATGACACCAACCAGCGCTGGACGGTTCATCTGCAAAAGGATCACCAAAAGCTGAAGACCTACCTGGAGCAGGGCGACGCCGAGCTGTGCCTGGAGGGTAAGCAGTGCGTCAGCCTGGGGATCGAAATCGCCCAGCTGCGTGATACCATTGAGCGCATGTAATGGGCCAATTTAAACCGCTAACGATCGGCCGCAGAGAATCGGTTTGTTTGCGCGCCAACCTTGTCTCTTAGGCCACATAAACGGTCTTGATGTTGACAAACGCCTTGATACCGTAGTGGGAGAGTTCGCGTCCGTAACCGCTCCGTTTGATGCCGCCGAAAGGCAGTCGCGGATCGGATTTGACGAAGGTGTTGACGAAACAATTGCCGGCCTGGAGCTTTTCGGCCGCGATCCGCTCTCCTCGAACGATATCCCGGGTAAAAACCGCTGCTCCCAGGCCGAAATCTGTGCCATTGGCCAACCGAATCGCCTCAGCCTCGTCGGCCGCCGGTACGATGGCGGCCACCGGCCCGAAAGTCTCCTCGTCGAAGGCCGGCATGCCTGGGCGCACATCCGTCAGTACGGTGGGCGGGTAGAAAAATCCCCGGCCCTGGGGAATTTCGCCACCGAGCAGGCAGCGAGCGCCCTTGTCGATGCTGTCGCGTACCTGTCGATGCAGTTCGTCCCTGAAACGGCTGCCGGCCAGGGGGCCGATGTCGCTTTTTTCATCCAGGGGGTCGCCCATGCGCACCGCTGATAGCTTCTGCGTCAGCCGTTTTTCAAAATCCGCCCTCACAGCTTCTTCCACGATAAAGCGCTTGGCGGCGATGCAACTCTGACCCGAATTGAGCAGGCGACCAGCCGCGCACTCGGCCACTGTCAAATCGAGATCCGCGTCAGCCAGAACCAAGTAGGGATCCGATCCGCCCAGTTCGAGGACGGTTTTTTTGATCTGCTTGCCGGCCGCGGCGGCCACGGCCTGTCCGGCTTTCAGACTGCCAGTCAAAGCCGCCGCGCTTACCGATGGGTGTTCGATCACTGCCTGCACCTGTTCGCTGGTGATCAGCAACGATTGAAAAATCGCCATGGGAAAGCCGGCTTTTTTCATCAGCGCATCGATGGCCATAGCGCAGCCAGGGACATTGGATGCGTGTTTGAGCAGCGCCGCGTTTCCGGCCGTCAGGGCTGGAACCGCGAAGCGAAACACCTGCCAGAAGGGATAATTCCAGGGCATCACTCCCAAGACGACGCCCAGGGGCGAGAAAGTGACATAGCTCTTGTGGGCATCGGTCGAGACCATCTCGGGCTTCAGCATTGCCGCTGCTTCCTCGGCATAGTGCCGGCACAGCCAAGCGCACTTTTCGATCTCGGCGCGGCCGTCACGAATGGGTTTACCCATCTCCTTTGCCATCAGCACAGCATGACCTGACTTGCCCGTTTCCAAAAGCTTGGCCGCTTCACGCAAGAGCCCCGCACGTTCACCGATATCCCGTTGCCGCCACAGCTCTTGGGCGCCAACCGCGGCGTTGATCCGGTTTTCGAGCTCTTCCGCACCCATCGTCTCAAATGTTTCCACCACTTCGCCAGTGGTCGGACTTACCACGCGCATCGTCATCGCATCCCCCCTATTTTGTCAGGCGGGCCGGTTCTGTCGATCCGGCAAATTGTGTTCACTCTTTTCTCTTTTTTCAAAACAAGGCCGCCACCCGCAATATCCGGCGATAGATGCTCAAAAAAGTCAACCCTAACGTTGCATGAATTTATGAGTTCAAAACGCATCAGGTCAGGCCCTACGGAACTTATGGTAATTTTCAAGGGCGAAAGTGTATTAAACATACAGTGAGGTCTTGAAAATAGCCAAAAGTTTTGTAGGGCTTTAGCTGGAGCGAGCGGAGCGCTTTTGGGCCAAAAATTTATGCAATGTTAGGGTCAACCCAGATGGACGCCGAGGTCCGGCTGAGTCTATCGAACAGCAGAGGCGCTTCGGGTCATTGTTTGCCACCGTTTACCTCTTCACGCATCTTCATGACCATAATCGGCAGCCACAGCAAACACCCAATGGCATTGAACACCGTTACCGAAAAAGAGCCATTCAGTATCCCATACACCATCCACAAAAAAAGACCCGCAAAGAGCATCCCCAAAAAGCGCAGGTCAAAGCTGCGCACATCACGGGTGCGGTAAGTGGTGATCAGTTGCGGCAATGCGCTGAAGGTGGTCAGTACTCCGGCGGCACTACCCAGGGTTTCCACCCATAGGGCTTGATTCATGGTCTGTCCTCTTCGGCAACCATACGACTGCGATCATTACGCTCAGCAATGGCCCATGCGCTCATTACACCGATCGGTGGTGCACGCATCCGGCACGGCCTGGCTTGGTCTCGCCGGATGCGATGCTCCCGTGCGCGAACAGCACCTCTTCAAGCGATTACTGGAGGGTGACCGCCTGAGCGTTTTCCCATAACCCGTGGATGTTGCAATAGGCTGTGGCGATCAGAGTTCCGGCCGATTTGATTTTCATGCCGGCCGTCGCCGCATGGTTGGTGTATACGGGCCCTTCGTCGGCCCCGTCGGTGGACTCACCGTGGGCGCAAAACTCGAAATTGCCCACTTCGTAAGCGAACTTGCCGCCCTCTGGTTTGAAGTATAGCCGAATCCAACGGATATGATGGGCGGTGGTGTTGGGATGGGCCACCTCCTTGCCGAGGCTCACTGTCACTTCGAACATCTCATCGGCCGCCACCGCTTCCGGGGCCTCGATTACGGGTACATGCTTTTCCGATTTCCAATCAGCCGTTTGGTACAATTCAGCAACTGTCGTCATCTTCTTCTCCTTGTTTTAGGTTGGATTATATGTACAAACTGGCGGGCCGCTTCTTGGTGCCCACCCAGCACTACGGTTGCGGCTGTTTTTGTTTAGAAAGCGACGATTGCGACAATTTATCCAGAGCCGACTCGAGTCGCTTGAGCGCGTTGCCCGCCTTCTGATAGCGGCGCTGCCCCAGGGCTTCGATATAGCCATCGAAGGCCTCCCCGGCCCGCCTGACCCACTCCGTCGAGGAGAGGCTACCATTTTCCGTCGTATCTTTACCGGTTGGCGGCGCGGTACCCCCGTCGAGCAATCCTTCGAGCGCCTTGTCAAAAGATTCAGCGTAGCTCAAGGTGTCGTTGTGCATCAACGCCACCAGGCGCAGCTCCGGATAGGCAGCGGTTTCGGCCTGCAGGTATATGGGCTCCACATAGAGTAGGGTCTCTTCGACGGGAATGGCCAAAACGTTGCCCCGGATCACCCGGGAGCCACGCTGATCCCAAAGCGTCAACTGGCCGGAGAGGTACCGGTCCTGATCGATTTTGGTCTCCACCTGCTGAGGGCCCAGAATGCGCTTCTCCTTGGGAAACTTGTAGGCCAGGAAACGCCCGTAGTTCTCGCCGTCGCACATGCCAGCGATCCAGCCGATGGAGACCTGACGGTTTTTTGGGGTAAATGGCAGCATCAGCACAAACTCGGGGCGGTCCGATGCGGGCAACTCCCACATAATATAGTAGGGTTCAACCGGCTGCACCTGGCTGTAATACTTCTCGGTGGCCCGTACCCAGAGATCCTCCTGGTTGTAGAACACGGCCGGATCGGTCATGTGGTATTTGGCGTATACCAGGCCCTGCATAAGCAGCATATCGGCCGGGTAGCGTACGTGGGCGCGCAGTGGCGGTGGCATGCGGATCGCGGCCTTGAACAGATTGGGAAAAATGCGCTGCCAGGTGCGGATCAAAGGATCTTTGGTATCGAAAATATAAAAATCCACTGACCCGTCGAAAGCATTCACCACCGCCTTGACCGAATTGCGGACATAATTGCTGCCCCAAAACCGGCTGAGATTGTGATGGCAGCTCCGGTATCCTGATCCGTGCATCGCGGTTCTAAGGGCTCGCTATAGGGATAGCGGGAGGATGTGGTATAGGCATCCACGATCCAGTAAAGCCGCCCTTCGCTCAGCACATGTAGGGATCATTGTCAAACTCAGAAAGGGTGCCAGTACCCTTACCCGTTCTTCAATCTGGCGATGAAACATGATCCGGCTCTGAGCGGTGGGATAGCCGGAGAGCAGCAACCGCAAACCATCGAACTTCCAGCCGTAGAGCACCTTACGCCAAATGTTTTCCAGTGCGACACCGCCTTGGCCGGGATATTGAATGGTAGCGTTGGCGTCGCCCTGGGGGTAATCAAACTCCGGCTCGCGTGAATTGACCACCACCGGAGTGCGGGTCAGTTCACCGTAGTAAAGCTCGGGTCGCTCAACAGCGATATCGGGTGAGCGATATTTGGGCGGAATGTCGCGAATAAGCAGATCCGGCAACCCCTGGGGGGTGAATTGGCTCACATTGGTCATGGTGATGCCATAGCCATGGGTGTACTTGAAGCGGCGGTTAACGAACGTCTGGCTCTGCTCGGGCAAGTTTTCCAGCTCCACTTCACGGGCCGAAACCATCACCTGGCGATAATCACCGTCGATCGTATAACGGTCCACATCCACATCGTCGAATTCATAGTAAAGGCGGATTTCTTGAAACTGCTTGTAGACCGCGTCCAGCGCCCGCCAGTCCCATAGGCGAATATTGGAAAATATGGTGGGATTATTCGTCACTGTTTCGGCGCTGAAGGTTTCGGAGGCGGGGTATTCGCGCTCTTCGACCACGTCGAGCTTAAATCCGCTCCGCGTGAATCGAATGTTGTTGGCAATGTAGGGCCGTTCAAAAGTGATTTCGTTCGGTTCCACCCGCAGTGATTGAAACAGTGCCGGGGTGACGTTGAGCGCCAGTAACTGAACGGCAAGAACCGTTATGGCCACACCACCAATCACATAGCCGTGCAGCAGTCGTTCATTTCTTACCCTGTTTTGAAAAATCGCAACTACCCTTCGCCGTAGTGGAGAAACCACCAGAACCAAGGCCACCAAAATCATCATCACTATCATAACCGTCAGGGCCGGCAGACGTACGTTGACGTCGGTCCAGCCCGGGCCGGTGACGGCGCCAAGTTCGGAATACATCAGCAGGAATCGATCGAGGACCTTGTCCAGCGCCATTACAATCAGCAAAAGTCCAGCGGCGCGATATACCGACCCGATTCGGTCCTCGACGGCCTCCACCTCTACGGCAAATTCATCCTGAAGACGCAACAAGATGAACGCGTCCCATACACATGCGGCGACGGTCAGCAATGTCAGCATGTAGAGCAGATTCAGTACTTGTTCAGATAGGGGCAGATAGAACAGATAAAAGCCCACTGTGTGCCCAAAGACCGGTTCGCTGAGATTGGTGGGCGCAGCGTAGATAAACCGCAAAATGTTTTCCCACTGGCCGATGCCCCAGCGGGTACCGACAGCGGCCGCCAACCCCGCGGCGGCATAACGGATCAAGCGTTTCTGGGGGGAATAGCCCAAGGTAAATAGCAGAACAAAGCCCGCTGAAACAAGTGCGCTTGCACCACCAGCCAGCAAGCGCACAAAAAGCACTTCCCAAATTCGCTCGCTGTAACCCAGGGATTTAAACCAGAGCATTTCGCCCCAAAACCCCATCAGCCAAAAGAATAGGGCGGTGCCCGCGCCCACCATGATTCCGGCAATGGCAAGCGAGATTCGGCGCCGGCGCGCGCCGCTGATTGTTATCCAGAGCCCTACTCCGATAAGGCTCAACATGATTAGACTATACATGCGCTGCTCCTAACAAGGGCTGCAGGTGGTTACCGTTCCGTCGACGATGGTACGTCCAACAACCCCTGTACCACTATTTTTAATCACAATCTTATTCAGAATGGCTATCCCTTCGAGATTTTCATCAGCACTTCACCCGTTTGTTCGGAGCTGAGATTGAGCGCGACATCAGCGAGTGAGATAACGCCACTCATTTTGCCATTCCCGTTGAACACCGGTAGCCTGCGCACCTTGTGAACCCCATGGCCTTGGCCACTTTTTCAAGCTGGTCCTCTTGCTTGCAAGCAATGACACCCTCAGCCATTGTATCAACCACTTTGCCCACCTTTGGATCGAGCCCATTAGCGGTACTGCGGATGACAATATCCCGGTCGGTAACCATACCAACCACTTCTTCGCCGATGACCACGGGAAGCTCGGCTACGTCGAGCCGTTTCATCTGATCAGCGGCGACAATGCCGTTTAACGAATTGATCCAAGCCGAAGGGAGAGTCAAATTGAGTTACACCAAACGTACCCGGCGCTTCATCCTGTTTACAGCTTGTCACATCGCTATAATCCATGGTGCCCTACGGCGTTCGATTTTCGTGCTACTCGGTTTGGCTCAGTCCTGCTTGACGCCGCCCTTTGCGCACCATCATGGCACCGCACTCGGGGCAACGCATCTCAACGCAGGGGGTGCCTTTGGCGTGCGGGATTGTTTTGTCGCACTGCGGACAGAGGCACTGGCCGTTGGGTCCCATTTTCTCTCTTGCCTTGCCTTTTTGCTTTTTCCCGGCTTGCATGCCTGTCGCCTCCTTTCACCTTCTCTTAACGGATCGTGTCGGCGCGCAAGGTAGCGAGGGGTGTAAGACGGCATGGGGTTTCTCCTATAACCGCTCAAATAGCTCCCGCACCTCTTCTTCGCCTTGTTTATAAAACTTCTCCTCATCCGGCTCCAACTCCTTGAGCAGGGTATAGAACTCTCCCACGTGTTCGCGCTCTTCGTTGGCAATGTCCACCAACACCGCCTTGGCTTTTTCATTGTCCGTGGAATCGGCCAACTGCATGTAGAGCTGGATCGCTTCGAATTCGGCAGCGATACTGTATCGCAGGGCCCGGATGAGCTCCTGCTCGGTTACTTTGCGATCAAGGTTGTTCCCGGTAAATGGGTGGGCAAATTCAGGCATAATCGATCTCCTTTCAAGCACGGGTTGGCGATTGAAATGTTGATACTTGAAGACTGATTTAAAAATGGCCTTTGGCCATACGGGCATCGCATTAAGTAGCCAGTTTTAACCGGCACAACGGCGGCGGTTTCCAGCCTTGTAGACCTACTCTTCGGCTTTCCACTGATCCCCCTCTTTGTCGTATTTCTGCTTGACGGCCGACCAAGCCACTTTATGAGAGACCTCCTCCCGGGTGTCGTCGCCTTGCCGATCCTCGTCATTCTCATACTGTTCCCAGGCGCTATTGTAGGCAGCCCGGTAGATCTCCTGGGCATGCTGGGGCAACACATTCCTGACAGATTCGGGTAAGCTCTCAATATCGTCGTATGGCATCTGTAATCTCCTATGTCGCTACGGTTTAGAATATCAATGCATCCAGCCTCAGCTTGTAGGTTCCAGGCGGTGTTGTGAATGGAGTCTTTCATGAATGTCGTCCCCCGCAAACATCTATCCGCACCCGCAGTTGTCGACTTTTCGTAGCCTTGGGTCTGGCTTCCCCGAAGGATCAGAAAACAGGGCACATTCCTTGCGAGTTCCCGATCTTACTGAGCCGTGTACCCCCCATCGATCACCAACTCACTGCCGGTGACGAATTTGGACTCATCCGATGCCAGGTAAAGTGCGCCGTAAGCGATGTCATTCGGCTCGCCGACGTGACCGATAGGATGCTTTTGGTCCAGCTGCCGGCGAAATTTTTCAACCCCTTCCTCGGAAGACTCCGCCGATTCAGCCACCAGCGGCGTCCAGATATAGCCGGGGTGAATGGAGTTGACACGGATATTGTCGCCGGCGTAGAGCAGCGCGTCGGTTTTGGTCATCAAGCGCACGGCCCCTTTGGAGGCGTGGTAGGGGGGCAAGTCCGGTGCTCCGACCAAACCGTAGATGGAAGAGAGGTTGATGATGCTCCCCCCGCCGTTTTCACGCATAATCGGCAGTAGATGTTTGGTGCATAGAAACACACCCTTGACGTTGATACGAATCACCCGATCCCACTCGTCGGCATCGATGTCGTGGGTGGGGTTGTTGGTGCCGGAGACCCCGGCATTGTTGACCAGGATGTCGATCGGGCCAAAATGTTCCTTGACCGCCGATACGACCTGCGTCACGTTCTTTTCGTCGGCCGTGTCAAGTTTCCAGAAATGGGCCGTGCCGTTCGCTGCCTTGATGTCGTCCGCCACCTGGCGAACCTCTTCTTCAATAATGTCCGTCACTGCCACCATGGCGCCTTCATGGGCAAAAAGTTTGCAAATAGCCTGCCCGATACCCCGGGCACCGCCGGTGATCACGGCAACTTTGTTTTCTAAGCGTTTCATTTTCCCTCCTCTTCTTGCCTGTAATCGTTTTTCATTCTTTCCGTCGAGCGGCAGCGGTCACACAGCGCCGCTCAAAGTTGGCCTTGCGTTGTTTTAATTTACCGCTTCGCTGGCAATCCGCACATGGGTTGAAGACTCTATTAAGCGGATGGTAAACAGTGTAATCACGCCCTGTGGGTAAAGGCTCCATCGGCGCCAGGTTTCATCACCAGTACCTAAAATTCCGTCCTCAAGGCCATGCGGCTCACCCAATTATTTGTGGCCTAATCGTTTTGGCTTCCGTCAGACAATCGGGTCCGTACATTGATGCCAAAATGCTCCCTGTTGGGGGCGATAAACCCACTGAACCATGGCAATCCTTTTCCACCTCTACATTCTGGCGCGAAATCCCATTTGTGTCGTCGCGCTACAACTCCGCCACAGCGGCATCGGCAGCCTGTTTTAGTTCGAAAAAGGAGGCCTGAATTCCCATTTTTAATTCGTCCCAGGCGTCGGCGCTGGCCGACTTGAGCTGCTCCAACTCATCCCTGGCTTGCTGCTGTTTCTCTTTAATCGTGTTGATTCTTTCCGCCATCGTCTGTTTGGCATCGCCGGCAAACCCTTCGGCTTTCTTCTCGAGCTCCTCGACCCGCTCTTCGAATAGAGCCAATTGGCTTTCCATCATGTCGACAAAACTATCCATCTCTTGCTGCGTCAACGCCACCGCCGCATCAGCCGCCTCTTCGACTTCCTCTTTGGCCTGCTCGGCAGTAACCTGTTTATCCGGCTCCTGACCACATGCCATCAACATCCCAAGCGGTGCAACCATCACTAAAAACACAAGACATAACCGTTTCATCTTTTCTCCCTTCTAGGCTAAGAGTGGATCAATAAGTAAAAGCGGCATTATAAAACCGCCAATTATTACAACGTCTTTTATAATGTTATTTGGCGCATGGTTTCTAAATGGGTGCAACACTCTATTTGGGCAATCTTGATAACCTATTTTTTCAGGATCGACGGCAAAATATACCCGGTATTTTTCCTTTTCAGTTTTTCGGTAGATCAGATGACGGTTCGGCTTAGATAACAGGGATCAAAGGTGGAAATGGGTACTTGGCCCTATTTTCAGCACCACACAACTACAGTTAATCTTTATATTATTACGCCAAAAACCTAGTCATCGGATCAACTAAGATCGACTTAGAAGTCGGATTTAGAAAAACGCCAACGGTGGTGTAAGGTCTAAATGGCCCATTGCCAGCCATTGCGTAATGAAAATGCGACAAAGGAAATTAGTAAATGAATATTTGGCAGTTGCTAGTTTTGGGAGCAGTGATCGGTTCCAACAACTTGGCCGTGTCTCTGGCCTTGGGGGCATTGAACCAGGCTGCCCGTCGCTTGCAGATCATGTTTGTTTTTGGCGCATTCGAGTTTTTTGTACCCCTGCTCGGCATATGGATAGGCGCCAAACTGGCCCGAACCGTTGGCTTACCTGCCCGCGGCGCTGGCGCTCTATTGCTCGTGGGATTCGGTTTGTTTGTCATTATCAGCGGAATCCGCAAAGGCGAAGACCATGAGCGTTTGGCTAGGCAGGTTACGAGCTGGACTGGGCTCGTTCTTCTATCCATGGGTTTAAGTCTTGACAACTTGCTGGTGGGATTCAGCCTTGGCCTGGGCAATGCCGACCCTTTGCGCGTTGCCCTGGCGATCATGTGTTTTTCCGTTCTTTTCACCTGGGCTGGCATCCATCTGGGCCATGTCTCTCGGCAAAACTACGAGCGCGTCGCGAAAATAGGAGCGGGTGTTCTGCTCATGGGCTTGAGAGTGGCTGAATTCGCGGACTGGCTCTGACGGCTAACCCTACCCGTGCCAAGATGAAGTGATTGAAAGCGTAACGCTGGCGATAGATTTAGATACCGTTTTTTCTTCTTGTTCGTTCGCCGCTCTGGCGGTTGCCCGCGCACTTTTTCAAAAAGGCGCGCATTTATTGCCGGCATCGTGCTCACCATTTTTCTTCTAAACGGGTTGGCGACATTGGCATTAAGCCCAAAGGCG
Source organism: uncultured delta proteobacterium (assembly GCA_963783425.1). GTDB lineage: Bacteria > Desulfobacterota > Desulfobacteria > Desulfobacterales > QNYZ01 > CAWANO01. The sequence continues at coordinate 503,355 of CAWANO010000010.1, read as the reverse complement.
CCAAGCCGTTTCTGAGACGATACCGTTCAAACTCGACTTCACCTTGCAAAGGATTGACGACCTACTTTTTGACAACTTAACAACCTAAGCGGCCGAAGGCTGGTCAAATACCCATAATATCAGGCGCGAATACACAGATGCACCCATTGTGGTTTGTGGTCTAATCGATACAGTGAAAGAGAGTTTGATCAAGGCGGGAGGCGCTTTGGGCCAATGACGCTGTTCCAGGGACACCGGCCCATTATACACGGAACCTAAACCAAAAGGAGGAATATCATGAGTGCTTCCAAAGGCGAAATCTACAAATGCGAAACCTGTGGCAATGTGGTGATGGTGCTGGAAGGCGGAGACGGCGACCTGGTGTGCTGCGGGGAGGATATGCGCTTGTTGAACTCCGATGAAGCCAAGGCGGTTTCCGAGAAAATGCCCAAACCGGGATCTCCATAAGTTTCAACGAGTTTCAACTCATTTTGGAAATCAATAATATGAGCAGACGGGCGCCGGGACCTCAATCAGGATCGCCAGCGCCCGTCTCTATTTACAGACAAGGCGACACCATCGGAGCGTTTGTGCTTGAGATTTATCAACATTCCCGAGAAGGTGGGCACCTTTCCACTGACGGAGATTGAAAAAGCCCGTAAGTGGATTCGCCAGGCCTGATCGGAAGTGCGTCTGAAAGGTAGAATTCAACCTCCAAGGAGAATCATTATGCCAGAGAAAAAACCGTTTCAATTTAAGTTCTTCCTGCCCGACGCCCGCGTGCTCGACGAGCAGGAGATTGGAGAGATGGAAAAACATGAAAATGCCGTCTCGGCTTCAAACCAGGAGGGTCTCTGGATCGAAATTAAGTGCCCGAACCGCTCCTGCCTCGATGATCAAGGCCGGCTCACCCTGCCGGTAACCGAGCAGGAAACAGAGACCGAAGGCGTTTTTTTAAATCTCTTTTGCCCCGAGGGACGCTGCCAGATTGTTCAAAGTACCGACATCGTCTAACCGTTCCGCGCACGGGCATGCCCGCACGCAAAGCGCAGGGTCAACTTGATCGTCAGCGACGGAGGATCGTATGTCAACGGGTGGGCTATATATCCAGATGTTCAGCATTCATGGACTGCTCAGGGCCGAAAACATGGAACTGGGCCGCGATGCCGATACGGGCGGTCAGATCATCTACGTCGTCGAACTGGCCAAGGCGCTCGCGCAGCGCGAGGACGTGCAACAGGTGGAATTGTTCACCCGCCTGATCGTCGACAAGACGGTTTCCAAAGACTACGCCCGGGTCGTGGAGGAGGTCAGTGAAAAGTGTCGCATCGTTCGCATTCAATGCGGCGGACGCAAATACATGCGCAAAGAACTGTTGTGGCCACATCTGGACGAATACGTCGACAAGACGATCAGGTACATCAAACGGGAAGGGCGCATCCCTGATATTGTGCATGGTCACTACCCCGATGCGGGCTATGTGGCCTCAAAGCTCGGCGAGATTTTCGGCGTTCCGTTGATCTATACCGGCCATTCGCTGGGGCGGTCCAAGTTGAAACGGCTGATGAACGAGGGCATGAGCGAACGCGAAATCATTAGGCGCTATAAGATTGACCATCGTATACAAATGGAGGAGGAGGTCCTCAAACGAGCGGACCTGGTGATGGCCAGCACAAATCAGGAAAAAGCCGATCAATATGCGCAGTATGATAACCAGACCATACCGTCGTTTGCAGTCATACCGCCCGGCTTGAGCATTTCCAAGTTTTATCCTTATTACCATGACATTTTGGCGGAAGCTGAGAAAAATGAAGCCCAGATGTATGCAAAGGCCTCGGTGCTGGCTGAACTCAACCGGTTTTTCATCCAGCCTGAAAAACCACTGATTCTCTCACTCTGCCGTCCGGACAGATGTAAAAATATTGCCGGTCTGATCGAAGCCTACGGCAAGGACCTGGAACTGCAGGCCATGGCCAACCTGGCCGTGTTTGCCGGCATTCGAAAAGATATCCGCGAGATGGAAGATAACGAGCGTGAGGTGTTAACGGAAATTTTGTTGTTGATGGACACCTATGACCTTTACGGTAAAATAGCTATTCCGAAAAAGCATGACTTTGAGTATGAAGTGCCCGAATTGTATCGTTTAGCCGCTGAAAAAGGGGGTGTGTTCATAAATTCAGCGCTCACCGAACCCTTCGGCATCACCCTTATTGAATCCGCCGCCTGTGGTCTTCCCATCATTGCCCCCAGCGATGGTGGTCCCCGGGACATTGTTAAAAATTGCGACAACGGTCTACTGGTAGACACCACCCGACCCGCCGAGATCGCGGCCGCGGCCAAACGCATCATCGCCGACGGTGAACGCTGGCGCCACTACTCCCAATCGGGCGTCACCAAGGTGCGCGAGCACTACACCTGGCGAAGCCACGCTGCCGCCTACATGCAGGCACTCAAGACAACTCTTGAGAAATTAGAGGCTATTCGACTGACTAAGACCACGCCCCAGCACGCTATCGGTAAACGTCTGGCCGGGATCGACCGCTTTATCATCACTGATCTGGATAACACCCTTATCGGCGGAGAAAAAGATGACTTGCGGCGCCTGCGCGACCGCTTGCGGCGTCACAGCGACCAGATCGCTTTCGGCGTGGCCACCGGCCACTCTGTCGATTCCGCCAGACAGCGCTTGAAGCAGTTTGATGTGCACGACCCCGATGTCATCATCGCCTCGGCCGGCTCGGAAATCTACTTTGGCGACCACTACGGCAAAGGCTGGGAGACCCACATAGCAGACCGATGGCAGCGCGACAAGATTGTGAAGCTGCTCGAAAAAATGCCGTTTTTACGCTATCAATCGCAGGAAGGCCAAGGACCTTTTAAGATCAGCTACCAAATGGAACCCGATCCTGACCGTCTGGCCGAAATTCATCACCAACTGCTCAGCAACCGCTGTCGCTGCAACCTGATCTACAGCCGCGAGCGCTATCTCGATATCCTGCCCTACCGGGCCTCCAAGGGCAAGGCCCTGCGCTATCTCAGCTACCAATGGGAAATTCCCCTGGCCAATTTCCTTGCCTGCGGCGATTCAGGCAGCGATGAGGATATGCTGCGGGGCGAGCCCAAGGCTGTGGTGGTGGCCAATCACAGCCCCGAGCTTGAATCGCTGAAAGGGCTGCGCAACGTCTATTTCGCCCGGGGATCCTACGCTGCCGGCATTCTCGAGGCCATAACGCACTACCAATTCATTGAAACAGCCGATGCCCGGCCGAAGCCCGATAAGGGCTGATCGCCGTCCCGACTCCTTGCCGACCTCCATCCAGTGGTGATGCAGCCCGTGCGAGCGGCTTCTCTGCCGCTGATCTTTCCGAGCGGCGGCCAGCCGCGCTGGTGTTGTTGATCCTCGGTATAGTTGTGTGTGTGTGTCGCTTACCACTGGATGGCTGGCGATGCCGATGGCCGCAGCGGTTCGTTCACCTGCCGTTCGAAAGTGCCTCGGCCCTGGGCCACATCCGCCGCCCGTGAAAACGCCTTCACACCTGGGGATGTTACTACTTTAAAAAGCCCTGGATAATCTGGTTGACCGCCGCGTCGTAGGTAAGCCCCAGGGTCATCAGTTTCATCAACTGGTCGTTGGCGATCTTGCCGATGGAGGCCTCGTGGGTCAGCTCCGCGTCGGGATGCAGCGCCCTCAGCGCCGGAATGGTCTGATTGCTGCCGTTGTCCATGATGATAGCGTCGCACTCGATGTGCCCGTAGCACTTGGCGTGAGCGGTGAGGTTGACGAAAAAGTCCTGCCTGGAGTTATCCTTCAATACCGAGCGGGAGACGATGTTGGATTTGCTCTCTTGGCCGGCCAGCCCGATTTCATTTTTGGATTCGGCCATCTGATCGCCTTCGGTCATCACCCTTTCGGTGACCAACAGCGCACTGCCCGCTCCCACATAGGCCTCGTTGTAGCGCTTAGCCTCATCCACACCTCCCAACTGGGTCAGCTCCATCTCCGCCCGGGCGCCCTCTGCCATGAACACCTTGGTGGTGGGGTTCAAGGTGCGCTTGCCGCGGCCCTCGCCGATGGCGATGTGCTTTTCCGCATATTTCACTTTGGCGCCCGATTCGATGTGAAACTCATGCACGCCGAAATGGCCTTCGGGCTCACGACCGCCGCAATGGATACCACAACCGGCCACGATGGTGACATCGGCCCCTTCGCCAATGTTAAAGGTGTTGTAGACCACATCGTGAAGACCGGCCTGGGATATAATAACCGGGATGTGTACGGACTCGTCCACCGTGCCCGGCTTGATATCGATGATTAGACCGTCACCTTTGGCGTTGCTTTCTATGTTGATGTTGGCTGACACCTCGCGGCCCAGCAGCTTCCCGTTTTTACGAATGTTATAGGCCCCTTTGGGAATCGCCTCTAGATCGGCGACCTCCTTGAGCACCTCTTTATCGATAGCATTGAACATCGTCTTCTCCTTGGCATGTGTCACTGAACGAACAGACACTCAGGTCTTCGAGCATCGGCATGGCTCCGGCCAGATCACCGGCGTAACCGATCTTGCCCGCTCTGATCAGCAATATGGTGTCGGCCGCTTCCAGAAAAGCCTTGTTGTGGCTGACGACGACGGTGGTGGTGCCGTGGGTTTCGCGCTCGTGCTCGAGTAACTCCACCATGGGGCCGGTGGTCCACAGGTCGATGCCGGTGTCGGGTTCATCATAGATGGCCACCGCGGGGTTTCGTGCAATCACCGTGGCCAGTTCGATCTTCTTGATTTCGCCGCCCGAAAGCTTGCTGTCCACCGCTTTTTCAAGAAAGTCCATCGAGCACACCCCCACCCGCCGGATCACCTTCACCAGTTGATCTTCATCATCACTGCCCAGGGCGATGGCGAGCAGGTCTCGAAAAGTAGTACCCTTGAATCGGGCCGGGTGCTGAAACCCATAGACAATTCCGGCTTGGGAGCGTTCGGGTATGGACGTTTCGGTGATATCGTCGCCGTTGAAGACGATCCTGCCCCGCGTCGGCCGGTGAATGCCCATGATCAGCTTGGCCAGCGTGCTCTTGCCCGATCCGTTGGGACCGGTGATGCCGAAAAATTTTCCGGGCTCGAAATCGAAGCTGATACCGTCGATGATCGTCCGCAAAAATGCGTTTTCATCATTACCATTCGCTTCGGGCACCCGGAAACTGACGTTTTCAATCGTTAACATAATATATGTGCCTCCTTTTTGAAATCACGGCCATGGCGGAAAGGAATTGGACCAAAGCACTCTATGCGATTGCCGCCGGTCGCGCCGGAAACCCGGCCCAGCCTGGAAAAACCTCGAGCAAGCCTTCGACCATAAATTGCACGGCAATGGCGATCAGAATCATGGCAAAGACCCGTGCAATCAACTCAAGAGGTAGATCGCCGGTCACTCTCTGAATCAGCGGTCCGCTGAGTAGCGTCAGGTAAAGAATGCCCAGCACGCCCAATACGGTGGCGCTGAGCAAAAAATCGCTGGCGAACGTGTCGCTCTGATAGCCGTAAATAATGGCGGTGGTTATGGCGCCCGGGCCGGCGATCACCGGGACGCCGATGGGAATGAAGACTTGCTGGTAGCGTCTGAGGACCTTGGTTTTGAGGTCGCCGCTCTCCTCGGCGCCACTCTCGTCGAGAGTCACCGCCGTGCCCATGAGCATGCTGAACCCAAAGGGCAGCAAGATCAGTCCGCCACCGATCTTGAAGCTGGCTAGGTCGATCTTCAGCTTGAGCAGCAGCTTGTGGCCGAACCACAAAAAAAGCAGCAATATGGCCGCGCTCGACAAAATGATCAGCCCGGCCAGCAGCCACCTAAATTTGGGATTACCCCCCCCCTGGAAGCCTTGACCCAGAGTGGGATTTTCTCCACCGGGTTGACCACGGCCAGCAGGGCGATGGCGAAGTTCGATATCAGGTTCCAGTCAACCGCCATTGTATTTATAACAGCGTGCAGCGCCCGGTATTAGGTTAGGCGACAGATCGCTCATGGCCCGTATCAACGGGCGGTGGTCTACTTGCCGTCGAAGCATTTTTGGGCCACATAGCTGGAGGAATCCTGATCGTACACGGCCTCGTTTTCGTGAACCAGCTTGGGCGGCCCTTCCCAGTTGCCGCAGGCCAGCACCACGGGGTCGCCCAGGTTAAAGGGCTTGCCGCAGGCGGCGCAGGTTTTATAGTGCATCAATTTTTCGCGGTCGATAATGCTTTTCAAATGGCCTCGCTCTCCAATCTGCATGGCTTTTCCTTTAGGTTCTATTTTTGCCAAGAACGTCACCCCGCGTTTACCATCGCGACGGGTGCTCAATTATCGTCGTCATCGCCGTTTCTAACCGTTTTTTTGACCTCACCAAACATATAGAGCGTCACCACATTCAAGACGGCCAGTAGTAAGGCGATCTCAAATCGATCGAAAGCCACGGCCAGGCCGATGGCGCCCGTGTTCCAGATGATAGCGGCCGACGAAACACCGGCTACTTTGTCCTTGTCGTGTAAAATGGCCCCGCCGCCGATAAAGCCGATACCGGTGATGATGCCCTGAAAAATGCGCGCTTCGCCGTCGGTGCTGGTGATCACCGATCTGCCTACCAGCATGAAGCCGCAGGTAACTACCGCCACCAGCGGAAAGGTACGCAAGCCGAAGCGCCGTTCACTCTGCTCGCGCTCCCAGCCAATGGGCAGTGCCAGCACATAGGCCACAACGAGGTGGAAGAGATGATTAGTGACTAGCGCCCAATCAAACTTGAGGAAAAGAAAAAAATCCACGATGAAACCACCGTCCTTGCGGTTGATGCCCGGTCACGACCGCCCTCAGCGGGCAGCCTTTACCGCTTTGGGACCGGCCAACAGCCAGATGATAAAGCCGATTAGCGGCAGGATGAGGATCAACACAACCCAGAAAACCCGCTGGCCCGTGCTGGCACGGCTTTGAATCAGACTCACAATGGCCCAGATATTGACCACCAATACAAGAAAAGCAAATAGTCCGCTTACCTCGATACCCATGATCCCTCCTCGGTAGGGTTGACGGGTGTGGATGCCTGATGATCCTCACCCGTCACGGTCGAAAACAGAAAGAATCAGTTAAATTTCGACTGAGCCGACTGAATCGCCTCCCCCAACGATTTGGCGGCATTTTCAAACCCGCCCTTGAGGTCTTGCCAAGCACTCTCGCCGGCTTGGCGCACATTGTCGAGCTCCTCTCTGGCCGAATCACGTTGCTCTTTCAATGCAGCGACCTTCTCCTGATAGGTTTGTTGCGCCTCGGCTTTGTGCTGGCGGGCAACCGCCTCAAGCCTGTCAATTTCGGCATCCCATTCATCCAGTTTGGCTTTCATCTTTTGGACGTAAACATCTCTGTTATCGCTCATGAGTTATCTCCTTACGGGAATTCTCCGCATAGCGGCGGAGAGGTTGCAGATTTGGCTCACCAAATGAGCATTTGTGGCAAAGCACAAAAGTACAATTGGCAAACATCCGTGATTGATGCTCGATTAGAAAAATGGCGTGGCGGGAGAGCGGGGCTGCCCCCATACTAACTGGCAGCACCCGCAAATCTTTTATCCGCTGAAGTTAGCCCGGAAATTGCCCGCCCTTAACGGTGAAATTTCCGGATTAGGCCTCTTGTTCGTCAAGCGCCTCCTGGTTTTTCTCCCGGGCCTTTTCAACATTGCTCAGACAGCCGGACCCTTGCCCTTTCTCTTTCGTCTCTTTCTGCTGGTCTTTTTCGTAGGTGTAAGTTTGGCTGTTTTTTATTGAGAGCTTGTCCATGGTCTTCTGGCGCTCCTCTTTACCTTCAATGATCCGATCTTTTTCATGTTCCGTCATCACCGTTCACCTCCTTCAAAGATTGGGTAGCTCCAGCAAGCACAATTGATCTTGCTTAACCCCCACCATACGGCACGGGTGCAGCAATGCCTATGGGGCCAATCTGGTAATTTGGCGACGAAATCGGTTTATTCCGGCGGCAGGGCTTAGCCAATCAGGGGCTTGAGCATGTAGATGATGTCGCTCTCTCGTGAGGGATAGGGGGTCATGATACTTTGGCGGTAGAGTTTGTCCACGGGGATCTGGTTGATCATGGCCAGCGCGCACACGTTGATCAGGCCGGTGGCGTTGTCCGAAATGATGTGGGCCCCCAGCAGCATACCGTTGGGGTCGGCCAGCAGTTTGTAGGCCGCGGAGGTCATACCCACCCGTCGGTAGGTCGGCCAGGTCAGGTGGCTTGCCGCGCTCTTGCGGTAGTTGACACCTTTTTCTTCAAGCGTCTTTTCCGTGGCGCCCACCATGGCGTACTGGGGATAGGTAAAAAGCACCGCCGGCACGGCAGCGTAATCCATGACCCGATCGCTGGGCCGACCGGAAATTTGCCCGGCGATGGCGTCTGCCGCCACTTGGGCTTCGGCATCGGCCACCCGCGCCAGCTGAACGGTGGCGGCGCAGTCGCCCACGGCATAGACGCGCGGGTTGGTGGTGGCCATCTTCTCATCGACGGTGATGCCGCCACGAGCGTGTTCGACACCCGCCCGTTCAAGATCCAAATCGTCGATGTCCGGAGACCGGCCGGCACCGTGCACCAATAGGTCGGCTTCGAACCGACGTCCCCTCCTCGGTGACCACCGCGAAGGCCTCGGCCGTTTTTTCAATGGCGGTAACCGAGACATCGCCATGGATCTCAATGCCCGTCTTGGGCGGATGCTTCCCACAACAGGCGCACCATCTCCCCATCGAAGGGCCCCAATGGGCGCGGCCCGGCCTCCAATATGGTGCAGTGGCTGTTCGGCGGTCCCAGGCGAACGGCGAAGTGGGCGAACTCGAAAGAGATGAACCCACCGCCGATGAAAATAATCCGGCGCGGCAGCCGCTTCAGTTCCAAAAAGGCGCTGCTGTCTATCATCAAAGCCGCGCCCTCGATGGGCAGCGGCATGGGAACCGCTCCGGTGGCCACCACGACGAAGCGCGCTGACAACTCCGAACCGTCAACCTCGAGCAAACGCATAGCCCTTAAAGCGTGCGTACCCCTCGATGTAGTCGATACCGGCCTTTTTTAGTCCATCCACCGTACTATCGGGCACCTGAGCCGTAAATCGGTTTTTGGCATCTCGCAGCTCCCGCCAACTAGCCGTCGCCACCCCGGTGATACCGATACCAGCCAGGTGCTGTGACCGAGCAACGGCCTCGGTCCCTTCGTAAAACCATTTTTTGGCCTGACACCCTCGCAGTGCACAGGTGCCCCCCGCTTGCCGGCTCTGTTCGACCAGCGCCACCTGTAGTCCCTTGCGGTTCAGTTCATAAGCCGCGCTTTGACCGGCCGTACCCGAGCCAACCACCACCACATCATACGACTTTGACATATGTTACTCCTGTTTGCTTGCCGCGTTGCGGATTATCTGGTCGATTATAAGAAACGAAATAGGACGCTTGGGTCAACTTACCTCAATCCAAGACCTTCGACCATGGGTAAAAGACGGTATTCTAGTGCCCATAAATGATCCGGGCCGACCCGAAGGGTCCATGCCAAACACACACCAAAGAGAGACCCCAAGGGCGATTTTACCGCCTATCATCAACGTAATATGGGGTTCACACCCCATTATCAGGTGGGCTGGCGTGAGCTATGATTAAGGCGGAAGTATTTAATACAACCCACATCACCCCTATGACCGATCGCAAGAAAATATTGATCCTCGATCCGTCACCGGCGTTTCGGCACACCTTGCGGGCGCTGATTGAGAATGGGCAACAGCACCTCGATATCGCCGAGGCCGATGACGCCGCCGCGGCCAAAAGGGCACTCCAAGAGGATGTGCCCGATATCCTTTTGATCGATATCGCGCTGCCCGACGACAACGGCATTGGCTTGATCGAAACCTTGAAGAAGATGGCGCCAGAGGTGACGATCATTGTCCTGACCAGTCATGATTCGGCCGAGCATGAACATCACTCACTCGAACGAGGCGCCGATTATTTCCTCTCCAAGGAACGCTCGAACTGTGCGAACCTGCTCGATATCATGCGCACGGCCCACGGCCAAAGGCATCGCCAGACCGGTAATGGCGCACAATGATTCCCGATCTCATCGTCTATCACAACCCCCTTAACACCTGGATGATCGCCGCTGGCATCGCCGTGGGGCTTTTTGGTTCACTGCGGTTTGCAAAGGCCGTTGTGGTTCGAAGACTCGGGCGCGGGGCTGCGCAAACCGAAACAGATCTGGCCGATCTGATCGTTGCAATTCTCGACCGGACACACCTTCTATTTTGGCTGCCATTGGCCTTTTATGGGGGGACACTGGCGTTGAGTTTTCCGGACAGGGTGACCGGGTGGATCAATAACGGCCGTCCGGCTGATATCACCGATCCTTCGGCAACAACAGGAGAAGCCCATGGTCGCTCTTAAAAAGTTGATCGACAACGAGCTGATCAAAGAGATCATCGCTATCCGCGTGGACACCTTGTGGAAAATGCTGGGCCAGCAGCAGGCAGGATACCTGCCCGGCGCCATGGAGGAGGGCGCCACCGGCAAACTGGATAACAAGGGGGCCATATTTGTTCCAGGCGGGTTGATCTACCAAGATGTCGATGAACAACCCATCCGCTACGACAGCCACGGTGATATTTCTGCCGGCGCCTTTCGCGGCAAAATCCGCGACGCCATGCACTATGACAACGCCACCTTGCTCTTTGGCGACGGTATGGCCCCCGGCATTAACCTCGACAGCGGCTTTTTTTCCAGAGCGGCCCGGCGCATCTACACCTTCAAAAAAGCGGCCTTCCGTCGCAAATCCAAAATCGGGGCGCCCAAGCATCTCAACGTCAACGCCGATGACATTATCCGCAGCCATTGCCCCACCTATCTGCTCCCACCATACGGCGCCCGCACGCGCATCAGCACCGCCGCGGCGGTGGGGTTGATCGATTCGCCCCTCTACTTCGCCTATTGCGGCACCCAGTACAATCTTGCCGAAGATCAGGCCCGTGCCTTTGCCCGGCGGTTGGACGCGGCCCAGCATCCGGGCCATGCCAAGAACGGCACCACTTTGTTTCCACCCTACATCGTTGTCTGCCACGACACGCGCTACAAGCAAAACAACCTGACGGGGCTGACCCGCATCCTGGGGATCGGCAAATTCGGTGAATTTGCCACCGTCACCTTCGAGGCGGTCAACAATGCCTTGACCCGCGAACTCGAACGCAAAGAGACGCGCTTCGGCGATGAGGATATCTTCGCCCAATACGGCGATCTTCAGGTGCTGGGCATTGTGCGCGCCTATCTACCCACCAACCCCGGCAAACGCTCCCTTCGATACGACCTGCATGTGGTCTCGCCCACTCAGGCACCTCGACCTGGATCTCGAGCGACTCAAACAAGAGGCACGGCGGAGATATCCGCTGGATGAATTGGAACGCAACGATTGATCCCGGCAGGGCTTCATGGTAAAAATCCTGCCCCTTTCAAGCCACGTTTGCTCGAGAAATATATTCCGTCGACGCCGCCTAAAAAAGGTTGTGCGCTTTAAGCGCAACATGGCATCATAACACGGGGTCAGTTCATCAGCGCCCCGCCGCGGGCGCTATTGGGGCAAACACCACCAGCGAAGCATCGATGCTGGTCTGCGCTAACTTTAGTCACGGCCTGCGCCAATGCTGCTTCCGGCCAATTCAGCGGCGCCAGAGAGTCGCCATCTTTAATGAGGAGGGCCACCGTGCCATCGAAAACAACGGTTCTCATTGTGGAAGACCACCAGCTTTTTCGTGAGGGGTTAAAATCGCTGCTGTCGCGCCGCCAGGACATGACCGTTGCCGGCGAAGCCCAGGATGGCATCGAAGCCATCAAAGTCACGCGCGAAATCCAGCCCGATCTGATCCTGCTCGACATCTCCATGCCGCGCATGGGCGGCATATCGGTCATCAAGGAGGTCAAACGCGAATTTCCCAACACTAAAATTTTGGCCCTGACGATTCATGAATCGGACCAATACGTGCTGGAAGCGTTCGAAGCCGGCGCCGACGGCTACTGTATCAAAGATGCCAACCGCGACGAGCTAATGATGGCCATCGAAAGCGTGTTGATGGGCAAAACCTTCATCAGCCCTGATATCGCCGACGATGTGATGGAGGGGTTTCTGGCTGGGCGCAAGACCCTCAAGGAGCAGACCCGCTGGGACACGGTGACGCAGAGGGAACGCGAGGTGCTCAAGATGATCGGCGAGGGATATCGCAACAAACAGATCGCGGATCTACTTCATATCAGCGTCAAAACGGTCGAAAAGCATCGCGCCAACATCATGGCCAAGCTCGACCTGCACAACGTGGCCGATTTAACCGCCTATGCCATCGATAAAGGCCTCGTTGAAAAACGCCGCTGATGACCAAGCAACCGCCTATTCCCAAACAGCGCATCGTGCCACAGCCCATTTCGCAACGGATGCTACGGGAGGTCTCGCGCCGTGCCGTCATGGCCCTCGAGGCGGACCGGCGGATTGTTTCCAAGGAGCTTCACGACAGCATCGGGGCCAGCCTGGCGGCCATCAAAATCACCCTCGAGGAACTGCTCTTCACCAAAGAGCACAGCGCCGCCCACCGTCAAGAGCAGCTGGAAAAGGCGGTCGCCCACCTGGTCGATACCATCAAGGAGACCAAACGTATCTCGGCCCATTTGCGGCCAACCATCCTCGACGACTTGGGGCTGCTGGCCACCATTAAATGGTACCTGCGCGAGTTTGGGCGGGTGCACCAACGTATCCAGATTGAGACCGAGTTGGATATTGAGGAAGCCGAAATCCCGGAAGCCCTCAAAATCAACATTTACCGGGTCATTCAGGAAGCCTTCAACAACATCGGCAAGCACAGCGGAGCAAGCGAGGTGCGCTTGAAGCTGACTAAATCCTCCAACCCCATCTTGCTGCTCATTCGCGACAACGGCAAGGGCTTTGACATCAACGAAGCCCTTTCAGACAAAGATCCCTTGAGCGGGTATGGCCTGACCGCCATGAAAGAGCGCTGTGAAATCTACGGCGGCCACTTTCAGATCGATGCCACCCCCGGCGGGGGCACACGTCTGACCGCCTCGTTTCCCGTGGAAAAAATCACCATTAAACCATCGCTGCCGGGCATTTAAAGCGCCCGCAACTGCCGCTCAAAAGCTCCGTCGCGAAGACGCTTGTCCCAGAAACCCACGCGGCCCGGGTCTGCCGGGTGGGGCCCGAAAAAACACCCTTTGGGGCTGATGCTTTCAAGCAGGTCAAACACATGCTCGAGCAGAACCTGTCGTTTCTTTTCGTCGGCCCGCCCCGCATGCACCAGATAGACCGCTCCGGCCAGTTGCCTTTCGATATCGATCAGCTTCTCTCTGATGCGGGGGTGATAACCCTCGTTGAGCAGAAAACTCAGACAAGGATAGAGCAGATCTTCCACGAACAATGAGCCCTGGTTCAAACAATATTTTTTATATTTAGCGCTTAATTGCATCGTTTTTGCTTTCAACCCATCAAGCCAGATCTTGCGTTTTGAAATTGACTATTAGGTCTCGATTTGAATGATGTCCCGCGACGGCTGGTGTGGAAATCCGTTCAAGGGGGCCATGCCTTCTCGGTCGCGTTTGAACGTTAGCGGGCTTTGCACGTAAAGGCTCATCAGATCGGCCACGGCCGTGAGGGCTTTGACATGCGTCCGTTCGTAGCCGTGCGAGCCGTCTACACCGAAGCAAGCCAAGGCCGTGCGGGTGTCGTTGCCCGCGGCGATGGCCGAAGCCGAGTCGGAGCGGTAATGCCGGAAGACATCTTTGCGGTAAGCGATGTCGTGCCGTTGGCAAAGGTCGATCAGTTTTCGATTCAAATGATAATCAAAGGGACCGGCCTGATCCATCATGCAGATCGTGAGCCCCAGCTCGGAGGCGTTCTGTTCGGCAGCCACCGGCGCATGGTCGATCACCACCAGTTCGGCCACATCCTGGTAGACGGCCGACGAAGCCCCGGAACCCACCTCCTCGGTGATTGTAAAAAGCAGGTGGCAATCCAGCGGCAGGCGCGTGCCGCTCTCGGTGATGGCTTTGGCCACGGCCAATACCAGGGCCACACCGGCCTTGTCGTCCAGGTGGCGGGCGTTGATGTATCCCTTCCGGGCTGAATTCGGGCAGAGCGTCAAAGGCCACGAAATCGCCCACCTCGAACCCGGCCTGGCTCAAGTCGACTTCGCTTTCACATTCAAGATCGATCCGCACCTCCAGGTTCTCCCACGTGGCCGGCTGGGCGTTGACCTGATCGGCATAAACATGCCCCGACGCCAGCCGCGGCAGCACCGTTCCACGGTGCGGCCCGCCGGCGGTGAACAGGGTCACCCGCCCCCCTTCAGCCAGGCGCGACGGCCACGTGCCCACCGGCAGCAGCCCCAAACGGCCGTTGGCCTTGAGTTTACACACCATAGCCCCCACCGTGTCGAGATGAACGGCCAGGGCGCGGTCCCAGTTTTTCCCGCCGCCCTTGAGGTTGGCGCGTATGGCGCCGCGCCGTGTCACATTGAAATCGATACCGATTTCTTGCAAGGCGCTGCCCACGTAGTGAACGATTTGATCACACATGCCGGTCGGGCTGTGGATGTTGAGCAACGCCAGAAGCGTGTCGTGCAAGTAGTCCATATCAATGGCCACAGGTTTCATAAGTCAGTGCACCTCTTACTCTAGCGGGGTTCGGAAATGGTCTGGGGAAAGAGCAGGTCGATAAAGCGCTGCGCCGTCGGCTGGGGTTCGTGGTTGGCCAGTCCGGGCCGTTCGTTGGCCTCGATGATCACGTAGTCTGGCTTGGTGAGATCGGGTACGCAAAAGTCCAGGCCGGTGACGGGGATATCAATGGCCTGGGCGGCCTTTTCAGCGGCCCGCGCCAAATGGGGATGGATCTCGTCGGTCACATCGTGGATCGTGCCTCCGGTATGCAAGTTGGCTGCCTTGCGTACCTGAATCTCCTCGTTGGGAGGCAGGACGCTATCGTAGTGGTAGCCGGCCTCGCTGACACAGCGCTCAGTTTCATCATCAAAGGGCACCCGGCTCTCGCCGCCCGTGGCGGCCTGGCGGCGGCGATTGTATTTCTCGATCAGGGTCTTGATGTGATGCTGCCCGTTGCCTGAGATCACCGGGGGGCGCCGCACAGCCGCGGCCACCAGACGGTAATCGATCACGATCAGTCGCAGGTCCTGACCTTCCACAAACTCTTCGATGATTACATCGGGGCAGTGCCTGGCCGCATAGGCCACGGCCTCTTCCAGCGCCCCGGCTTTCTGGATATCGATGCTGACGCCGTTGCCCTGCTCCCCTCTGGCCGGTTTAACCACCACTCGCTGCAGGTCGTCAAGAATACGTCCGTTCTCATCGGGTGTGCCAGCCTCGAATTGAACCGGCACCTTCAGGCCGGCTGTTTTGAGCACACGATGTGTCAGGCGCTTGTCGTCACAACGGCTCATGGCGATGGCCGAGGTCAATTCGCTGAGCGACTCGCGGCACACCACGGCGCGGCCGCCCAGGGTCAATTTGAAATAGGCGTCGGCTTCGTCGAGCACCTCCACGCCGATGCCGCGGCGGCGGGCCTCCTTGATGATCAGCTGTGCATAGGGATTAAGGCGCGTCTCGGGCAGAGACCCCACGTAAAGCGGCACGTTGATATCGTTTTTACGCTTAACACAAAACACGGGCACGCGTCGGAAGCCCAGCTTCTCGTAAAGGGCGATGGCCTCGCGGTTATCGTGCAGCACCGACAGGTCGACATAGTTGCGGCCACGGGTAAAGTAATGCTCCACCAGTTGGCGGACCAGCGCTTCACCGACCCCGGGCGCGTTGGCCTGGGGATCGGCCGCCAAGCACCACAGGCTGGCCCCCTTTTCAGGGTCATTAAAGGCCTCGGCGTGATCAACGCCGGTGACGGTACCGATGATACGCCGCTCCTGATGGGTTTCGGCCACCAGGTAGGTTCTGAGCTTGGTGGTCAGCTTGTCGATCAGAAACTCGGGATCACAGGGCACCATTTTGCGCAGGGCGTAGATGTGGTTGATCCCCTCGCTGTCGCCTTCGTCGGTGGCGCGGTGCACGCTGAAATCCTGGGGTGGCCGCTTGGCAAAGCGGTAATCGTGCAGCCACAGTCGAAAGGTGTGCGACGGGTCGAGAAAGAGCCGGTCGGGCGCCTTGGAGAGCAGCACGTGCGGGTCGCGGATATAAAAGGCGATGTCACGCTGGTTCTCCTGCTCCCGGTCGATGGCCTTGAACAGCTTATCCGTCGATGTAAAGGTCTGGCCGAAAATCAAGCGGCCCCACCCCATCTCCAGCGAGACGTCAGCGCGCATCGCCCGGGTGTCGCGAGCCGGCGGGTGTTGCCAACTTTTCAGCGACGGGCTGTTGATGCGCTCCAACCGTCCCCTGAGATTTTGTTGAGGACTCATTTTATCACTCCCTGGCCCAGCGGGGGCCTCTGATTTGCAAGCGGTTATCTGAGCGGTTAATCTGATGCGGTTAAATCTGATGGTAATTGAGCCAATACTCGAGCACGGCGATCTGCCACAGTTTCGATCCCTGCAGGGGCGTGATGTGGTGGCCTGGGTTTTCCAGCAGCATGGCCACGTAGGACTCGTTGAAGACGCCCCGTTGACGGGCCGCGCGGGAATGGACGATATCGCCCACAAAATCGAGATACTCACCCTCCAGGTATTTGAGCGCCGGCACGGGAAAGTAACCTTTTTGGCGGTCGATCACCGCATCAGGAACAACCTTTCGGGCTGCCTCCTTGAGCACGTGCTTACCGCCGTTTTTCAGCTTGTGCTCGGCGGGAATGCAGGCCGCCAACTCCACGAGTTCGTGGTCGAGGAAAGGTACCCGCGCCTCCAAACCCCAGGCCATGCTCATGTTATCCACCCGTTTGACCGGATCATCCACCAGCATCACCGTGGTATCGAGCCGCAGGGCTTTGTTCACCGCCTGGTTGGCGCCGGGTTGGTTGAAATGCTGGGCGACATATTGGGTGCTGTAGTCCTGGTCGACAAACATCAGATCCACGGCCTGCGCATATTCGTAAAAATCGCGATCGAAGAAGACGGCCGCGTAGTCGCCCACGGGTTGGCGGCTCTCGAGCAGCGGCGGATACCAGTGGTAGCCGCCGAACACCTCGTCGGCCCCTTGACCGCTCTGGACCACCTTGACATGCCGCGACACCGCCTGACTAAGCAGATAGAAACCGACACAGTCGTGGCTCACCATCGGTTCGCTCATGGCCCGCAGGCACTCTTTGAGGGCTTCCAGGGTACGCTCGGCACCTACCGCAATGCGATGATGCCGCGTACCGAAATGGTCGGCGATCAGGTCCGAGTACTCAAACTCGTCGCCCGCCTCGCCCCCGACGCTGTCGAACCCCACTGAGAATGTGTGCAGATCTTGTTGCCCCAGTTCGCTGATCAACCCCACCACAAGACTGGAGTCGAGCCCACCCGAGAGCAGCACCCCCACCGGCACGTCGGCCGTCAGGCGTCGGGAGACCGCTGCACGTAGAGCCGCCAGAAGCTGCTCCTGCCAATCTTCGAAGGTGTAGGCCGCATCTTCGGGCCGCGGATCGAAATTCAAATGCCAGTAGGTCGCCTTTTCCATGGCACCGTCAGACTGTAGAGTCACTGTGGCGGCCGGCGGCAGCTTGTGGATCCCGTTGACAATGGTGTGCGGCGCCGGTACCACCGCGTGGAAACTCATGTAATAGTTGAGGGCGATGGGACTGATGGTGGTGTCAACCCCATCGGTTTTGAGAAGCGCGGTCAGGTCCGAGGCAAACCGTAGCGTTCCGGCTGAAAGCGTAAAGTAGAGCGGTTTGATACCCAGCCGATCACGCGCCAGAAAGGTGCGACCTGAATCACGCTCTACGATGCAAAAGGCGAACATGCCGTTGAAATGGGTCACGCAGTCGGCACCCCAGGCGTGATAGGCTTTTAGGATCACCTCGGTGTCTCCCTCGGAGAAAAAGAGGTAGCCCTTGGCCTCCAGCTCTTGGCGCAACGTTTTATAGTTGTATATGGCGCCGTTGTAAACGATTGAAAGCCCCAGTTGGCTGTCGACCATTGGCTGGTGCGCCTTTTCAGAAAGGTCGATAATTTTCAGACGGCGATGACCTAAAACAGCCCGATCATCGGCACAGATGCCACAGGCATCGGGTCCCCGTGAGCCCATCGCGTTCATCATCATTTTAACGTTATCGATGGAGGCATTGCCGCCGTTGAAAGTGATTTCACCGCATATGCCGCACATGTGCGCCCTTTCGCGTTAAGGGGTTGTCGGAATTGATGGTAGAGATGGCTGCG
This sequence comes from uncultured delta proteobacterium, assembly GCA_963783425.1. Classification (GTDB taxonomy): domain Bacteria; phylum Desulfobacterota; class Desulfobacteria; order Desulfobacterales; family QNYZ01; genus CAWANO01. Next base: position 485,036 of record CAWANO010000010.1, on the reverse strand, counting down.
GACCAATACTGACACTATAACCGATGGATGCGGGGTGTATATCAGGTGTTGACAGTATTTTTGGCGGGGTTCGGGTCTATTTGGGCGGTGGCCGGCTGGTCCCTGGAAATCAGGCCTTGCCAACAGAAACGTCAGCGCCTACAATGACCGAAATATCGACTGGTTGCAATGTACCCTAAGTGCACCTATTCGCAAATACGATGACATTCGGCCGCCAATCCATCCGGGCTAACGGCGTTGCGAAAAAACGCAATATTCCCGATATTGCTTATTTTACGCGCCTTGTCAGCCCGGCGCCTTGACGCCCTCATTACGTCACCGTTTTTACGAACAGGAGCACTTAGCGACACCATGAACCCCAACAAGACGCATTATGACCAAATCGACTCCATTAAACCGCTACAGCCCGGCCGAAGAGTTGGCCAACAGTGTCACCCACGCGGTGGGCATTGTGCTGGCCATCGTCGGCTTGGCCGTAATGACGGGTTTTGCCAGCACCTATGGCAATGCCTGGCACATTGTCAGCGCCAGTATTTTCGGCGCCACCATGATCCTGCTATACATAGCCTCCACCCTCTACCACAGTGTGCAGGCACCCCGCGGTAAGGCGCTGCTACGCATTTTCGACCACTGTGCTATTTTTTTGCTGATCGCCGGCACCTATACACCCTTTACCCTGGTCAACCTGCGCGGGCCCTGGGGCTGGTCTCTCTTCGGCACGGTGTGGGGGTTGGCCCTGCTGGGGATCATCTACGAACTGACGCCCCTGCGCCGTTACCGCTTAGTAACGCATGTGCTCTACATCGGTATGGGCTGGGCCGTGGTGGCCGCCATCAAGCCCATGTTCTCAAGTATTGCCCCCGGTGGACTGGCACTGATGGTGGCCGGGGGTCTGGCCTACACCCTGGGTATCGGCTTTTATGCCCTGCGCAAGATGCGCTATCACCATGCCGTGTGGCATATTTTTGTACTGGTTGGCACAACCCTGCATTTTTTCGCGGTTCTGTTTTATGTGATTCCCGTGGCTGGCGCTTAGTGCTCCTGTTCGTAAAAACGGCGACGTAATGAGGGCGTCAAGGCGCCGGGCTGACAAGGCGCGAAAATAAGCAATATCGGGAATATTGCGTTTTTTCGCAACGCCGTTAGCCCGGATGGATTGGCGGCCGAATGTCATCGTATTTGCGAATAGGTGCACTTAGGCCCCCGGATTTGATGACCTGCGGGCCAATCTCCGCCCCGTTAAACTGGCGCAATCAATGACCCTCGGCGAATTAGAAACCAAACGCACCGAAAAGATGGCGGCCGCACCTCGCAACAGCTTTACCCCTGGGACCGGGCTTCTCTTCTCGAGCGAGCAGTGACTAGTGTGGCGTCACGCAACACCACCACCAGGAGTGATCATGCGCTATCCCTACTGCCTCTACAATCAGGATATCGATCTTCAACCCTTGTTCAGCGACCTTCAGGGCGACCCTTATCTGCTCGACCTTTCCGACAACAATGCCCGCCTGGCCGCCACCAACACCCGTGACCAGGAAAGCTTTCAGGTATGGCTCGACCAGGAGATGCAGCCCCGCCACGGCTGGGGTTTTGCCAGCTATCTGGAGCGGCGCCAGACACTGCTCGGAGATTGCCCGCAGATGGTGGAGGAACAGCGCTTTTATCATCTGGGCGTGGATATCATCGTACCGGTCGGCACACCGCTGCTGGCCCCGTTGACCGCCACTGTGGTTGTAGCCGATTACGAAGCCGGCGAGGGCAACTACGGAGGCTACGTATTGCTGCGCCATGAAGACCGGCGATTCGACACGTTCTATAGCCTCTACGGCCACCTGAGCCGATCAAACCTGCCCCGGGTGGGTTCCTTGCGGCAGGCGGGGGAGCCATTTGCCGTGATCGGCGACTTCCATGAAAACGGCCACTGGTTCTACCACACCCACTTGCAGGTCATCACCGAATCGGGTCTGGAGAAGGGTTATCGCAACAAGGGCTACTGCACGGCCGAAGATCTCAAATCCATCCACCAGCACTGCCCCTGGCCCCTGGCCCTGTTCAAACGCTAATGATGTTGAAAATCACCCGATAGCTGGGATCATTTTCGCACCTATGCGCGGCCTCCTCCCAAAGGTGCCCCGCAAAATCAGATCGTGAGATTTTTCGCACATGGGAGCGTTCTCATGATCAACACCAACACCGTTAAGCCAGCCACCTTCGGCTTCCGGATGTTCAGCGCCGATCAGATCGAAGCGGTGGGCACTTCAGGGTACGCCCGTTAGGCCCACCTATGGGCCTGGCGGACAATCGGCTTCGCGGTTTTGCGATGGGGCGCTGAAATGTTGCTCTGGATCGAGCAGGGTTACCCGCCCGGGATCGCGCATGATGTTCCAGTAAAAGGCAACGTAAGGCAGCGGCCGTCGGGGCCGTGCCATTGTGAAATGCAGGTGGGGCCAAATGCCCGACTTGAGGTGTCTGGTATCGGCGATGGTGGCGATGATTTCATCCTGCCGCACCATGGTTCCGGCCTTAAGACCGGGACGGGGCGTGGTGTGGGCGTAGACCGTGTGCAGCGACTGACCGTTATCGAACGGAAAATGTGGATGTTCGACGATAATGGCCCAGCCCAGAAAATCCTTGAAGATGCTCCTGACTGCACCGTCGGCCATGGCCGGCACGACGCTCTTTTCGTCCAGACGTGACGTCTGCCCGGCGGCGTTGCAGTAGAGGCAAAAATCGACCCCCTCGTGGGGAAAATCGCGCCTACCGAGATCGCCCCACCATTTCTGAGGGGCCATAAAGCGCATACCGGGCTGAAAAACCCAGCGGTCGAAACCGCTTTGTCGTAGCGCATTGGCGGTGACCAGCATTTGATCAAATCCGCTGGAGAGCGCGGCTAAGGGCGCACCTTTTATTCGGCCCTCGTTCAAAGCACCAGGCAGTCGGCCACCAGCTCCCAGAGATACTTCACCTCCAGCTCCGCCATGGCCGTAATTCACCTTTGATGTTGTTGAGCTGGCCGTGGCAGCTGTGGCAGGGCACCACCACCATCTCGGCGCCGGTGGCTCTGATCTGGTCCATCTTTCGGCGGCCGTAGAAAATGCGCTCCTCGTTGTAGCCCGATGACCATGGTGCCGCCCCCGCCGCCGCAGCAGATCTGGTCCATCTGCGGCCGGGTAGAGGTCGACCCAGTTGTCCAGGCACTGGTCCAGGATCCAGCGCGGCTCCTCGAAAAACCCGTGGCCGAAACGCTTTTGGGCTCTTGCGGCCGTAATTGCACGGATCGTGATAGGTGGCCTCCTTGTGAAACGGCTCGTGTCCAGCCGGATACGGCCCTCTTTGATGTAACTGAATCAGCAGATCGAAGACCGGTACGTTCAAACGCTTCAGGGCTTCGGGGAACCATCTTTCGAGACCCGACCGGGTCGCCAGGTAGGCGTGCCCTCATTCGGGCCACAGCAGGGTTTTGACCTCCAAGCGGTCCATCTGCTCCACGATGCGGCCGGCCATGATCTTCATGGCATCGTCGTCGCCGGTGAAATAGGCCCAGTTGGTCCCCTCCCAGTTTTCGCGACGGCATCGTCCAGTCCTCGCCGGCGGCGTGAAAGATTTTCCACCAGTGCTTGAGGTCCTCAGTGTGGGTGTTGACCAGCTTGTTGTGAATGGTCGTCATGCATTTGGCGCCCTTTTTGTCGATGGGGACCGTGAACCCTTCAAGCCGGGCTCCTCGGCGATCTCTTCGGCCACGTCCTCCATGGTCAAGACGAAATCTTCCTGTGGGCAGGCGCAGGTTGTTGCCGGTCTTCAAGGCCGCCTCCAGTCCGTTCTGGATGATGCCGGGCACCTGGTCGCGCGGCCTGAGCGACCGCACCCGCCGCATCAGCGTCGGCGATGTCGATCCCCATGGGGCAGAGGTGCTCGCACTTGCCGCACATGGTGCAGATCCAGGGCCAACGGCGCCGCCACCAGGTCGCCTCCATGCCCAGCGAGACCATGCGGATCAATTTGCGGGGATCGAAGCCGTCCACGCCCGAGACCGGGCAGGCGCTGGCGCAAAGTCCGCAAGTGACGCAGTAATCCTGGGAATATCCCCACGTTTGGAAACGCTGGTGATCCAGGTGGTTAAGATTGATCGAAGCGGTTGTCTCTTCCATCGGGCTTTCCTTTATGGTTTCAGTCGGTTGGCGCCGAGGGTGTTTAGCGTCTGCGCGAAACGGTTGACCGTTTCAGCGAATTCAAAGCCCATGTTGACGGCCAGCGTGGCGTAGGCTAATCGCGCCGCATCGATGCCGACCTGGGGCAAGATGGCGGCCACTTGTTCGACGCGCTGGCGAGCGCGTTCGTTGCCATGCTCGGAGTGACAATTGCCCGGATGGCACGAGAGCACCAGCACCCCATCGGCCCCGCCGCTAAAAGCGGCCAGCAGATGCACGAGAGAGATACTGCCCGCACAAGGCACGGGCACCATTCGCAGCCCCGGGGGCAACGCCATTTGCATGCAGGCGGCCAGCGCCCCGGCCGCCTCGGCCGAGCGTTGACAGCAAAAGGCGGTGATGGCCGGAGTGAAATCCTCGCCTGAGGCAGCGGGTTGCACCACCGGTATGCGTTCCACAATGGCGCCGTCTGGTGGCCTGTCAAAGTCAATGGCCTGCCGCGGGCATTCGGCCAGGCAGATGCCGCACGACTGGCAGGCCGCCGGATCGATGGCAACATGGCTGCCCACGGCGATCGCCCCGTAGGGACATGAGCGCAAACAGGTGAGGCAACGGATACAGCGCCCAGCGTTGATAACCGCCTTTCCCGGCCCTGCGGCTGCCGGCGTTTGTAAACATTTTTGGATCTCGACCACGGCGTTTTGGGCATCGATCCAGCCATCGCCATCGCTGAGCACACTCCGTGACGGGCCGACCACAAATATGCCCTGGCGGTTGGTCTGTACCGTGGCCCGGTGCACATTGTCGGATTGGGCGAAATGGTCCGGTCCGCAATCAATGCCGAGCTGGTTGGCCACCCGTAAGGTCAAGGCCGACGGTCGAACCTGTTCATCCACGGCCAACCACTCACTGTCGAGCGTACACGGTTCGTGCAGCACCTCGTCGTCAAAATAAACGCGGAACCCGCCCTTTTCCAACTGTTCAAACCGAGGTAGGGTATCGGTGAACTTCATGAAAACGACGCCGGCTGATTTGGCCTGGCGGTAAAGGGCCTCCAGACCGTCGGCACCCACCTTCAGGTTGCCGGTCATGAGGTAACATTGCAGCCCATGATCACCCTGTAGCCGCAAGGCGCAACGCATGGCCTGCTCGGCCATCAAGGGGTGACCCTCGGTGGCCAGCCCGGTTACCAGCACCATTTTTTGGCCCTTTGGAAAGGGCATCTTAACCTCGGCACCGCCATCGAGCATCGTCGCCAATTGGGAGAAGCTCAGCAGATCATCACCGGCGCTCAGCCCGTAACGGCCGGCATAGCTCTCACGCCGCGTCTCATCAGCGAGTACGATCACTCCAGCATCGCGTTCGAGGCTCCCCCCTGAGCCGTGCACGGCCAACCGGAAGTGGCCCACCGTGCCGCCAAGTTCGAAAGTGTTGGCCAGCGCAATGTGCTCGACCCTTGCGCGGAGACCCAGATCGGTACCGATCGCGGTGCCTCCCTGCGAGGGTCCCGCCACGATGACCGGCAACCCGCTGGCCGTTAACGCACGCGCTATCTGCTGTGCTTCGCTACTTTCGCCAATGATCAGCGTTGTTGCTAACACCTGCGATCCTTTCACTGTTTCAGGTAACGCGCCACCTGCCCGGCGGTCACGCCGGCGTTGGCAATGCATTCGGCAATGCTCATGGGACCAGAGACGGTGCCCACGGTAAAAATGCCGCCGGGGTTTAGATCAACCGCTTGTTTTGGCAAAGGCGCAAACCCCGTTTCCGCCAGGGGCACGTTGAACATCGAAGCAGTTTGATCGATATCCTTGTTGGGCAACAACCCCACGGAGAGCACCACCAAATCGAATTCTTCCTGAACGCTCTCGCTGGTCTGGGGATTCAGATAGGTCACCCGCATGCCCTCGGCCTCGGCCGGGTAGATGTCCGCCGGTATGGCCCGCACCATGCGCACCTGTTCGCGGATTTTTGGGTAAAACGTATCAAAGTCTCGGCCAAAGGTCTGCACATCCATATAATAAAAGGTGATCTCAGCCTCGGGCTGGCGCAGGTTGACCAAGCCCGCCATACGCAAGGCCGAACCACAGCATACCTTCGAACACCACAGATGACCGAGCTTGGCATCCCGGCTGCCCACACATTGCACAAAGGCGATGCGCCGGGCGTCACGGCCGTCGGAGGGCCTGACCGCGCGCCCTTTTCGTCGCAACATGCGCTCCATCTCCAGGTTGGTGATCACATTTTTAAACCGCCCATAGCCGTAGGGTTTGTTTTCGGGGCTGAAAGGGCTGAAACCGGTGGATAGCAGAACGGCATCGGCCTCGATTTGAGCGTTCGCCGCCTGGGCATCGAGATCGATGGCCGCCTGGGGACACGCCTCCCGGCAAAGGGAGCAGTCACCATCTTGGCGGTATAGGCACTTATCGGCCGCGATGGCATAAAAAGGGCGGTGGCTTTTGGAGTATCCTCGCAGCACGGCACCCGGAACGGGGCATTTTTGAAAACAGACACCGCAGTTGTCACACTTTTTCAGGATCGATAAATCGCGGTGCCTGTTCAAGGCTCACCGAAAAACCATCGGTCGCGTCAACACCGCTCACACGGGTGTGGGTCATCAGGGTCACGGCGGCATCCTGCGTGGCCTGTTCCAAGCGCTCTTCCACCATGCAAGCGCCGCACTTCTCGCACTGATCGGTGGCCTTGCAGGTGTACCCGATGGCATGACCGCCGGCAAAATGGGACTGCTCCACAATCATAACCTTCGCGCCCAGGCTCGCCAATTCACAGGCCGAGGCGAGGCCGGCCACACCTGCGCCGACAACAAGAACCGATTTATCCCTCATCTCCGAATTCCATTTTTGGGGTTGCTGCTTCATGCCAAGTCAAATTGACGACTATTTTACACTATCCGCAAAGTCAAATCCAGACGGCGACCGATTTCTGGCTGGGAATTCGGTCCGCAATCGGCCATTTTTGGCGGTGCTGAATCATCCTTACCGGGCTGAGGTCGTTTAAATCGGTCCGCGGAGCAACCACCTCTTCCCATCAAACTCGAATAAATTTGAAACCTTTTCACCCCCATGGGTTCTGTACCGTTAAAGCGACCATGACTTGATGGTTTCAAGCGACACCGATCAGCCAATTAGCGTCATTCAAACGGAGAAAAAATGCCCATCTACGAATACCAATGCCAAAAATGCAACACATGTTTTGAAAAGCTGCAACTTCCCGGCCGCGATGATACCGATCCGCAATGCCCCCAGTGCGGCGCCAGAGAGGCCAAGCGCCTGATGAGTTGTGCCAGTTTTATGGGTTCCGGTATCGGCGGTCTCTGCACCAAAGGCGTCGGCAGCGGGTTTTCCTGATCCGGCTGATTTTGGACGACGGTCCGTCGTCCCTGCCCGCGGCCACGCGTTGGGCGCATCGACCCACTGACCTGCCATTTCAATTTCCTCAAATTGCCCATCTTGCTACATCAATAAGTTATGGTCATTTGATTAAATTCTTGCTTGACATGTCCATATAAGCCAATTATATTTTGGTCAAATGATCATAATAAATGGTGCCGCATGCCAAGACCCAAAAAAACCCGTTTTGTTTCCGGCTATCCAACCCTAAGGGCCTTTGTGCCCCAGGGCGTTCCGCTCACCGGTGAAATATCCCTGACCGTTGAGGAGCTGGAGGCAATCCGGCTCAGCGACTTCGAACATCTGGATCAGGCTGCTGCCGCCGACTTGATGCAGGTGTCACGCCAAACCTACGGTCGCATTCTCTCCGCCGCCCGCAGCGCCGTGGGAGAAGCGCTGATTACCGGCAAGGCATTGCGCATCGAGGGCGGTACCTTCGAGATGCGCGGCGGTGGCCGGCGCCGCCGACGGATGGGTCGCCGCCATCGGGGATAGGCAAATTTTTAGAGATCGATACACGAAAACCGAAACAGATTACGGCAAGGAGGTGAAGACCATGCCCCAAGCAAACCGAAACAACCCGGTGCAACAGGGTGGCAATGCTGGCCAAGGCCAGGGTAACGGACGCCGGCCACAGGACGGCCGCAAGGCCGATCAGCCCGGGCGATGCGGCCGCGGAAGCGGTCAGGGCCGGGGTGGCGGCAAAAGCCGATGCCAGGGCGGTCAAGGCAGAGGCTCCGGCCAGGGCAGAGGCTCCGGCCAGGGACGCCGTACTTAGCGGCGAACCACCCCGTTAACGTCAACAAGAAACAAACCAAGGAGGGTCATATCATGCCAGGATTAGATCGACGTGGACCTACAGGCGCCGGCCCCATGACCGGGGGCCGGCGGGGATTGTGCGGCCGTACCGGCGTAACACCAGCCTACGGTGGTAGCAGGTTCGGTTGGGGGAGAGGCTTCAGGGGCGGATTAGGATTTCAAAGTGGGTTCAGACGCCATTACCAAAATCAACCCACGGCACCACCCGCGGACTTCCATGGATACGAGGACGGTGAACTGGAAATGCTCAAGGCCGAGCAGAACAGGTTGCAGCGGTCACTGGAATACATCGCGCGGAAAATCAACGAACTCGACGATGACAACGTAGCGCCCTGATTCCCATCCGTCCCACTAACGCCAGTACATAGAAACGCCGCCCGTGCGGGCGGCGTTCAATAAATGGCTTGAACAACACAATGTATTTTATTCGAGCCTGTTGCAAAATGTTTTGAAATTGGCTCATTCATTTCAGTTGGATCCTATCCTCGATAGAGCGCATCGATTTGGTGGCGGTAGCGTTGGGCGATCTTGTGTTTCCGCAGCTTCAAGGTGGGTGTCAGCAGACCATCCTCCACGGTGAAGGCTTGAGCTATGGCCACCTTTTTGATGGTCGCATAGGAAGGCAGTTTCGCATTAATGGCTTCAACCTCCGCATCGATCAGACGGTTGACCTCAGGGTTGGACGCCCATTTATCCGGCGTTGACTCTTCAAGGTTGTGCGTTTGAAACCAGGCCGAAACGGCTTCTGGCTCCAGGGCGACCAAGGCGGTGAGATAGTGGCGCTTATCGCCGATGACCAGTGCCTGGCTGATGAACTTGGAACCCACCAAAGCGATTTCGATGGGTGCCGGGGCAATATTTTTTCCTCCCGCGGTAATAATGATATCCTTGATACGGCCCGTGATCCGCAGAAAGTTCTCCTCGTCGATCTCTCCCAGGTCGCCGCTGTGCAGCCAGCCGTCCGATGTCAGCGCGGCCGCGGTTTCATTGGGCATTTTGTAATATTCGCGCATCACATTGCGGCCCCGAAAAAGAATCTCGCCGTCCTCGGCCAGCGATTGTTCAATGCCCGGGCCCGGCGGCCCCACCCAGCCGAAGCGGTAGTTGTCCGGCCGGTTGACGTTGGAAAAGGAGGTGTTTTCGGTCATGCCCAAGCCTTCCAAGATCAATATGCCACAGGCATGAAAAAATTTGCCGATTTCGGGGTTAAGGGGCGCAGCGCCGCTGATACACCAGCGCACGCGGCCGCCAAAGGCGTCGCGAATCTTGCTGAAAATCAGCTTGTCGGCCAGGCGATGCTGCATTTTCAACGTCCACGGCACCGGCATGCCTTGAATCCGGCACTCGCCCACCGCCATCCCGACCCGTCGCGCCCACTTGAAAAGCTTTAAAGCCACGCCCCCTTTTTGTTCAACCTGATGGTTGATCTTGTCGTAGATCTTCTCGAAAATCCGCGGCACGCTCACGAACCAATGGGGCCGGGCGGCGCGCAGCTCGTCGCCCAATGTCTCCATGGAACGCAAAAAGCAGACCGTGGTGCCGGTGATGATGGCCGTGTAGAAACAGGTGCGCGCAAAAACATGGGCCAGGGGCAGAAAGAGAAAAGTGACGTCGCCCGGTTCGAATGTGCCGCTGTGCAGAACCGACTGGCAGGTGAAAGTTAGATTGTCGTGGGTCAGAACGGCCCCTTTGGGAACGCCGGTGGTGCCCGATGTGTAAATAATACCCGCCGGATCGTCGGCCCCAACGCTCTCTATGCGGTCGGTAAATTGCGCTTGTGAAATGGAGTTGCCCAACTTTAAAAACGGCTCAAATCCCAAGGCGTCATCTGCGTCGCCCGTGGGCGCTTCGCTGAATGACACGATATGTTGCAGCTTCGGCAAATCCTCACGCACCGAAGCCACCTTAGCCAGTTGAAGATGGTCCTGAACAAACACCGCCACACTGTCAGAATGTTCGAGAATATAGCGACAATCTTCGGGCAGATTGGAGGGGTAGATGCCCACCGTGCAGGCCCCAACGAGCGCACATCCCAGGTCCACCATGACCCACTGCGGACAGGTTTGACTGATAATAGCCACCTTGTCACCCCGCGCCACGCCCAATGCCATCAAGCTGCGCGCCACCCGTTTCACCTGACCATAAAATTGAGCCCAGGTCATCGACCTCGTTTGCCCGGTCGGATCAAACCACTTCAAAGCATCCTGGTCGGATTGTCGTTCCACGGTTTCCTTGAGCATCTCATGGACATTGCGGTAGTTGCGAAAGGTCATGCCGAGCTCCTATCGGTTGGTGGCTAATTCTCTCAACATGTAGAGAGAAAGGAAGATGCCCTTTGATTGCCTTGCCCAATGGCGCATAAAGCCAACTATTCAAGAATATATACTATGGGATCTGTGGATTTTAAAGCCATGAACGAAAAGGAAATTGGCTTCGGGATGGTTAAAAAATGTTGTGGGCAATGAGTGATCGAAACTACTCCTAAGGACGCATTTCTCAAGCTGGGAATCAACGTCCCGCAAATCAACGCAAATCTTCGATCCCGCAAATTCATTTCATTCACTGTCGTCGGCCTTGCCTTGGATGGAGTATCTGGCCATTAAGGCTTGAGAGCGAAGTTCAGCGGATGCGTCTAACATCTCGATTACAGACGTAAAGTCATCGACAGCCCCTTGGGTGTCGCCGGCCTGGTTCCTAATGTCGCCTCTATTAATAAGAGCTTTAGCGCGTCCATCAGGAGATGCCTCTTGCATTTCAACCACAGTCTTAAGATCGTAGATAGCCCCTTCGCTGTCGCCGGTTTGACCCTTGCAGAAGCCCCTATTGATAAAAGCGCTAACGCGAAAATCAGCCTGTGCTTTCGCCATTTCGATCACAACCGTAAAGTCTTCGATAGCTCCAATGTTATCGCCAATCATACTTTTACTGACACCTCGACCATGAAGGGCTTGAACACGTTGATGGGTATCGGTTTCGTCTCCCATCTCGATAACGGCCGTGAAGTCGTCAATAGCCCCGTTGCTATCGCCGGCATGGTCTTTACTGATTCCTCGGCTATTAAGAGCTTGGGCGCGTTGATCAGCGGATGCGTCTTCCATCTCGATCACGGCTGTGAAGTCGTCGATGGCCCCTTTTCTGTCGCCAGTTTGGTCCTTCCTTAAGCCTCGGTTGTAAAAGGCTTGAGCACGATAAAAAACAGGTACGGCTTCCATCTTGATTATCGCTGTAAGGTCGGCGATAGCCCCATCACTGTCGCCAGTCTGGCCCTTGGTCATGCCCTGATTGTAAAGTGCATGAGCGCGAAGGCCGACGGATGCTTCTTTCATCTTGATCACGGCCGTAAAGTCGTCGATAGAATCTTCGCTGTTACCTGTCAGGGACTTGGCGCTGCCGCGGGCGTTAAGGGCTTGAGCGCGTTGATCGGCTGATACGTCTTGTATTTCAACCACAGTCGTATAATCGTCGATACCCCCCCGTAGTCGCCGGCCTGGCCCTTGATTTCGCCTCGGTTGTTAAAGGCGTGGGCGCGTTGATCAGCAGATGCGTCTTTCATCTCAATCACGGCCGTTAAGTCCTCGATAGCACCTCCGCTGTCGCCGATCTGGCCCTTGGTGAAGCCTCGAGCGCTAAGGGCATTAATGCGAAGATCAGCGGCTGCGTCCTTCATTTCGATCACGGTCGTAAAGTCGTCGATAGCCTCTTTGTTAAAGCCGGCTTGGAACATGCTAAGACCTCGAAAGAAAAAGGCTTGAGAGCGATGATCAATGGGTGCGTCTCCCATCTCGATGATGGTCGTAAAATCGCCTATAGCCTCATCGTTTTCGCCGTATTGGCCCTTGATACTGCCGCGGTTTTTTAGGGCGTAAGCGCGATGATCTGCGGGTGCGTCTTGCATCTCAATTACAGCCGTATAATCGTCGATAGCCCCGTTGCTATCACCGTCTTGGCTCTTGATATCGCCTCGGTTGTTAAAGGCTTGCGCACAAAGATCGGCATGAGCGTCTTGCACATCGATTGCGGCCGTATAATCGTTGATGGCCCCTTTCCGGTCACCGTCTTTGGCCTTGATAACGCCCCGATTAATAAGGGCGAAAACGCGAAAATCAGCGGGTGCGTCCTCCATTTCGATTACGGTTGTATAGTCTTCGATTTTACTGTCGTCGTCGCCAGACTGGCCCTTAGTTTGGCCCCGGGCGTTAAGGGCTCTAGCGCGATGATCAACGAGAATGCTTTCCATCTCGATCACGGCTGTATAATCGTCGATAGCCCCATCGCTGTCGCCGTCCTGGCCTTTGATATCACCTCGGTCTAAAAGGGCCTGGGCGCGATGATCAGCGGATGCATTTTCCATTTCGATCACGACCGTAAAGTCGTCGATAGCCCCATCGCTGTCGTCGGTCTGGACCTTGCTGTTACCTCGGTTAATAAAAGCTGGAGCGCGTTGATTAGCAGATACGTTCTCCATCTCAATTACGGCCGTATAATCGTCTATAGCTCCTTTGCTGTCGCCAGTATGATTCTTACGTACGCCTCGGTTGTTAAGCGCTCTAGCTCGTTGATGAGCAGAGATGTCTTTCATCTCAATTACAGCCGTATAGCCGTCGATAGCACCTTCGCTGTAGCCGGATTGGGACATGAGGAGGCTTCTGTTGAATAATACAGCCGCAAAAAGGGTAGCAGCCTTTGGGCAATTTTCTGAGATTTGTTCTAACGCCCTGTCAAGCCACTCCATAGAAAAAATGACCTGAACTTGAAGAATTTCGTTTGCGGCAATACAAATCGCTTGAGCAAATTCTGATAACCCACATTGTATTACCTGCCCAAGTAATCCCCCCAAAGCTTCTATAAAATGCATATCGCGTTCATCCACGTACTGAACCCGCTCTGCGAGACCAAAAACCACCCTCTCCAATTCCTGTTTGGTTGTATCCGGCCGCAAATTTATAAATCTGCGCAGAGCGAACTCATGTCGGGTGTCGTGGCCGTATTTCGGATATGAGTGTTTCTCAAAAACTCCTGATTGGATAAGCTCTTCCCATACATTAGGATTTAAGCCCTCGCACAGTACACCCCTAAAGAAGAGCCACCACAACTCATTGAGACGATAAAATAGTGCTATCCGAATGGCCATCTTAAGTTCATCACCCTGCAAAGGTGGAAGAAGCTTATCGAATTCTCTATAGCGGTAATTTTGTGCATCCTCGGCAATTTCGTACAAGGAACTGTCTTCGCTTATGTTCAGTTCGTTGGACAAGTCCCGGAACCTTTTTAAAACACCCGGAAAACCGTCAACAATCTTCAGGACCTCCTCATCGTCTATTTGTGCTGCAGCTGGAGCAATCGTTCGCAAATGCTCCAGCATTCTGTTTTTCTCAGATAATTTGTTTAATTGCATCGGTGAGAGGCGTTTGAGATCAACTAACGCACTCATATTATTGAGGTCTCCCACAAATTCGTATGACCGCCTGTTTTCTTCAGAACAATGCAATTCTGGATTCCGGATGCCTATCAGCATGTGACAGATGGGCCATTCATCTGAATGATCTATAAACGATTCGAGTGTACTGAAAACTTTCTGTATGGTCGGTGATTTTTCCCAGGCATCCAGAATCAGAACGATTGGTCTGCCATCGCACTCATCGGAAACCAGTCTGGTTAGTGACAGGGCGCTGTCGTAGTCCAAAGATGGCAGTTCAATCCCCCCGGTGTTAAGGTCACTGTTAATTGCTTCAAGCCCATCGAAAGATTTTTGGACCAATCCGCCTCCGGGAACTAATTCATTGAAAATTGACCCAACCAACCGGCCTGCTCCGGTAATCAACTTTTTCTTGTGCCGTTTAAATATGCTTTCGGCTTGGTCTTTGAGTGACGCAGAAGCAAGCAAGCCAGCGACGGTAAAGATCCATCACCGCCCGGAGCAGATGGTCGTCGCTTTCACCTTTGGATTCATGATATCCTACAATGCAGGTTTGATGATCATCGAGCAGAAATCCAACCTGCTCCAACAACCAAGTTTTCCCCATCTGCGGCCTACCGGCAATTGCGGTCAATCCTTTTTTTTCTACCCGCTGCATGAGGTAATCAATATCAGGCTGCCGCCCGAAAAGCAGATAAGATCGATCCTCAAATTTGTGGTATGAGGTCATATTGTGTGAAACCTCCAAAATCCATTAAGAGTAACAGTTTAGTCCACTTTATTAAACCAATATTCGAGCAAAGTCATGACAAGTTCTGGCGGATGACGATAAGGCCATTAAGAGGAGTTGTTCTATAGTTTGGCTTGCGCAGTAGCTGGATCTGATACAAAGAGCGAATGGAAAAAATCGATCGGATGCTTTTTTGGAGAAGGACGGGAGAAGGGGACGTTGTCTCCCAGATTGCAATTTTGGGAAAATTTCCGAAATTTCCGGGACGTTGGTTCCCAGATTGAATTACAGATTACAGCCAACCGCTATCTTTTGTAGGTCCTCGTCGTCCTGAGCAGAACATCAAAAACAGAAATGGTCTGGTTGTCGTAATCCAGGCCAAAAAAGATTCGCCAGCTTCCAACCCTCCGGCGAAAAAGGGTGGGGGAATAGCCCTTCAATTTTTTGCAGTCGCCATCTAAGGGATCTGTCGCCATCCTTTTCAGGACAGAGACAATAAATGCCTGGTCTTTTTTTGGGACTTTTTTGATGGCTTTCGACGCCCTGGCCGCAATCTTAAATTCCCAGGTCATCGTTGAGATTCTTTAGGTTGGTAAAATTTCCAGCCTCGATCTCGCCCTTTCCGGCCTTGATACTCTTTTTTTCTTGGGCGGTGGGTTCGTAGGTGGGCAGTTCGTTGGCCTTCTTTAAAAGAAGGTACTTTTCATACTCACCAATCCCCATCAGGGCAACCACGGGTAGTCCCCCTTTTTCGATAACCACCGTCTCTTTGCCGGTATAGACTCTCTTGATAATGGCCGAGAGCTTACGGCGAACCTCGGTGAGCCCCATGACGGTTTGATTCATTATATGTAATCCTTTCAGACGAAATGATAACAACTTGCAATTTGTTATAAGTCTATATATTTTCCTATAATTTGCAAGCGGGGTATGAACATTGGGGGCCTTGGTGTTCAGATTTGCGATTTTTGGGGATTTTCGGGATTTTTAGAGATTTTTGAGACTTTGGTCCCCAAATTGAATGAATCAAACACCGTTTTGCTCCGGAATTATGACCTGTAGGGTGTACACCCCATGCACCAAGGCGACCCGTTATAACCTTATCCGTGATTATCCGAGAATGACCTGTTTTCGGCCAACTGGTTGTTTTACCCACAGACAGAAATAAATCCGCTTTACATATTACGCTTTGCGTCATGCTATATGCGTATGGTAAAATCATTTGCCTGCCGAGACACTGAAAAGCTGTTCAACGATCAACGCGTTCGCCGTTTTCAATCTTTTGAACGACAGGCAAGAAAAAGGCTTATGGTTCTTCAAGCCGCTCCTAGCCTGGACACCTTAAGGCTTAATCCAGGAAATAAATTTCACGCTCTCAAGGGAGCCCGGAAGGGACAATTCGCCATCAGCATTAACAAACAATGGCGTGCCTGTTTTGAATGGCATGAGGGCAATGCATTTAATGTTGAAATTGTCGATTATCATTGAGGTATTTAAATGAGTGATAACAATCTTCTTGATCCGATTACACCAGGTGAAATCCTGCGTGAAGATTTTATGGAGCCTTTGGGCATCAGTATTAACCAGCTTTCACGTGACCTTTATGTTCCTCCCAATCGAATTAGCGAAATTGTCAACGGGAAAAGATCCATTACTTCCGACACTGCCTTGAGATTACAGCGCTATTTTGGTGTTGAAGCTCAATTTTGGCTGAATTTGCAGACCGAATATGATCTGAGAATGATAAAGCGTAAAATTTGGTCCGATATCGAACGTCGAATTATCCCGGTAAAAACATCGGAAACAGGGATTGAGCATAGCGCGGGGGCATAGCCGCAAGCACAGGAAGCTTATAAACTCGCGCCTGTGATGCGGGGCATTACATTGATTTCGGTTTTCGCCATTTCAGGGAAATTGTTTCCCAGGTTGAATAAATACCGATTCGAAAGGTTTCAGGGACGTTGGTTCCCAGCTGAGATTCTTTAGGTTGGTAAAATTTCCAGCCTCGATCTCGTCCTTTCCAGCCTTGATGCTCTTTTTTTCTTGGGCGGTGGGTTCCTAAACGGGCAGTTCGTTGGCTTTCTTTAAAAGAAGGTATTTTTCAATTATCTTTACTGGAATCCTGGGGAGTCCTGGAACGCTGGCGCCCAGATTGACAAGCATTGGTTGGCTCACCTTTACATGACAGGGACGTCGCCGCTTATAGGTGAATTGCGGTTGTTCGAGCCCCTCTCACCCCCACGGCTGCGCCCGATCCAGGCTGCGGTACTGAATCGCCTCGGAGACTGCCCGGCCTCGATCATTTCCTTGCCGTCCAGGTCGGCGATGGTGCGGGAGATTTTCAAGATACCCGTTTGTAGGCCCGGGCCGACAGCCCCAGTTTGTCGATGGCCGCCTCCAGCAGTCGGTCCGTGGCCGCATCGATGGCGCAACACCGCTTGACCTGGCGGCTGGACATCTGGGCGTTGCAGATAGATGCGCGCCCGCTTAAGGCGCTCGGCCTGCCGCTGGCGGGCCGCGGTGACCCGCAAGCGAATCGCTTGCGATGTTTCGCTGCCCCGGGGTTGCCATCAGGTCCTTGTAGGGCACGGCCGGCACTTCCACGTGGATGTCGATGCGGTCCAGCAGGGGGCCCGAAATCTTGGTGCGGTACCGGTGGATCTGCTGGTAGCGTGCAGCGGCACTCGTGCTTGGGGTCGGACAGGTAGCCGCAGGGGCAGGGGTTCATGGCCGCCACCAGCATGAAGCTGGCCGGATAGGTCAGGGTGGTGGCCGCCCGGGAGATGGTGACCTGCCGGTCCTCCAGGGGCTGGCGCAGCACCTCCAGGACGTGTTTTTTGAATTCGGGCAGCTCGTCCAGAAAAAGCACCCCGTTGTGGGCCAGGCTCACCTCGCCGGGCCGGGGGATGTGCCCGCCGCCGATCAGGCCGGCATCGGAGATGGTGTGATGGGGGGAGCGGAAAGGCCGCCGGGTGACCAGGGCCTGGTCCTTTTGCCAGCATGCCGACCACGCTGAAGATCTTGGTGGTCTCGATGGCCTCTGCAAAGGTCATGGGCGGCAGGATCGTGGGCAGCCGCCGGGCCAGCATGGTTTTGCCGGAGCCCGGGCGGCCCGACCATCAGCAGGTTGTGCCCGCCGGCGGCGGCGACCTCCAGGGCCCGCTTGACGTGCTCCTGCCCCTTGACCTCCGCAAAATCGACCTGACAGTCGTCGACCGCGTTTGAAAATGGCGGCCATGTCGGCCCGTTCCGGGTCGATGCCGGCAACGCCCGCAAAAAATCGACCACCTGGGAGAGGCGTCGTCGGCCGGCAGTACGCCGGATGTCCTCTACCACGGCGGCCTCGCGGCCGTTGTCGCCGGGCACGATGATCCCTCGTAGCCGGCCTGCCGGGCCGCCAGGGCCATGGGCAAAGAGCCTTGACCGGCTTGATGCGGCCGTCCAGGGACAGCTCGCCCAGCACCAGGTAGCGGGCAAGGTCGTGCTGGGGAACGACGCCGCGTGGCGGCCAGGATGCCCAGGGCGATGGGCAGGTCGAACCCGGTGCCCTCTTTCTTGATGTCGGCCGGCGCCAGGTTGACCGTGATGCGATCGTCGGGAAAGCTGTAGCCGGAATTGTTGAATCGGCGGACTTGACCCGCTCCTTGCTCTCCTTGACCGCGGCTTCGGGCAGCCCCACGGTGGTAAAGGCGGGCAACCCGGGCGGATGTCCACCTCCACTTCAACCAGATAGGCGTCGATTCCGATCACGGCGCTGCTGAGAACTCGAGCAAGCAAACAGGCCCCCTGGATTACGAGTGGCATTCACGGGAAAGATCGGCCGGGTACGCGCTACCTTAACGAATACGGAATAAAGGTTTGCCTTGTCAAGAGGCGTGGTTATAGTCTATGAAATCGTTGATGGTAGCGAGCGGCTCGCGTCACCCGCGCCATAAATATTTAATATCATGACAAACCCAACCGACACATCGGACCGCATATTGCCACCCAGACACCTCTATCCCATGCAAAGAACCGTGGCCCGGCCGGCGGTCTGTTCCGGCCGCGGCGTCCACTCGGGACGGCCGGTCACCCTGACGATTCAGCCGGCCCCGGTCAATCACGGCATCAAGTTCAGTCGTGTCGACCTCCTGGACCACCCGGTGATACCGGCGCTCTTTCACAACGTGGTCGACACCAGCTTGGCCACCGTACTGGGCGAAGGCGATTTTATCGTCTCAACCGTCGAGCACCTGATGGCAACGCTTTTTGGCATGGGTATCGACAATGCCCTGGTGGAGGTGGATGCTCATGAACTTCCTATCATGGACGGTAGCGCCCAGCCCTTTGCAGAGCTCATCCGCTTGGCGGGCATCGAAAGCCAGGCAGGTCCACGTTGCTATTTCAGGATTACCGAACCGATCGAGCACATCGAAGGTGACCGCAGCGTGGCTCTTTACCCCCACAGTACGTTTCGCATCACCTGCCGTATCGAGTATGACCACCCCTTGATCCAAACCCAGGAACTGACCCTGAGTGTTGATAACGGCGTCTTTGAAAACGAGATCAGTTACGCCCGAACCTTCGGATTTTTAAGCGAATACGATCAGCTCAAACGCTACGGGCTATCGCAAGGCTGCTCCCTGGATAACGTGGTGGTGATCGACGGCGACCACATCCTAAACCGTGACGGGCTGCGCGTACACGACGAATTCGTTCGTCACAAGCTGCTCGACTGCCTCGGGGATTTTTCGCTCTTGGGCATGCCAATCATCGGCCATCTGGTGGCCAAAAAATCGGGCCACGCCATGAATCACGCCTTCATCGAGAAGTTCCTGCTAGTCCAAACAGGCTTGGGAGACCCATACCATCGCCGACCGCACCCGCCTCAGCCCGCCCCTAAGCGGGCTGCTTGCCATTTTGGCGCACATCCGATAGATTTAGCGGCAATGTGGCCGACTAAACATACGCGAACAATGCTATGCAGCGATGCTCCTCGTCGGGGTGTTGTGGTATGCACCGGCGGCAGCAGAAGAGATCGCGCTCAGCGACATCATCGTCACCAACACCCGTGACGACCTTCTCATCTACATGACCATCCAGGGGGCCTTTACCGAAAAGATGGAAGCGGCCATCTTGGCGGGCGTGCCCACAACCTTTACCTTCTTCGTTGAACTCTATCGCGTCCGCTCCTTTTGGCTCGACAAAAAGATCGTGGACCTCACCGTCACCCACACCGTTAAATACGACACCCTGAAAAATGAGTTTCTCGTTTTCCGCTCGTGGGAAAAAAACCAACCCCTGACCGTCTCTTCGTTTGATGAGGCCAAGCGGCTGATGTCCGACTTGTCGGGCCTCAAGGTGCTGGCCTTGAAAGAGCTTGAAAAAGGTCGCCAATACCAACTGCGCGCCAAGGCGCAGATGAGCAAGGTGACCTTGCCGCTCCACCTGCACAATGTGCTATTTTTTTTGTCGCTCTGGGATTTTGAAACCGATTGGTACGCCATCAATTTTATCTACTGATGGCCTTCCGCAGGATAGAAACAGCATTCAGCGTGCCTGAACATGACCCCCTGAACGCCGCTATTGTAATAGCGGTGATCGAGCATTTGGAAAAACGAACACACGGCGATGTCCTCTACAACCACTGATAGGGTCGCTGCCTCATGAACCAGCGCTCTAAACAGCCCCCCGTGGCGCCACCGCGTCCTTCACCGGCCGAAGCCCGCCGACGCCGTCGGCGGGAGCTGATTATCATCGGGCTGCTTCTTGTGCTGGTGACCCTTCTGACCGTATTGGCCCATCGTTACGTCGATTTCGGGCCTGACATTCCCGTCTCCAACACCATCTTGATGTTCAGCCTCATGAACATCAACCTGCTGCTGCTGCTGCTGGTTCTTTACCTGGTGTTTCGCAACCTGGTCAAACTGCTACTTGAACGTAGACGGCGGGTGCTGGGATCGAAGCTGCGTACCCGGCTGGTGGCGAGTTTCGTCACCTTGAGTCTGCTGCCGACAGCGGTACTGTTCGTTTTTGCCATCGGTTTCATCACCACCAGCATCGAATTCTGGTTCAATGTGCCCGTGGAGCAGGCCCTGGAAAACTCACTTGACTTAGGACGCGACCTCTATCACCAATTCGAGAAAAACCACCGCTTTTACGCCGAACGTATCAGCTACCAGATTATCGCACGCAAATTGATGGAGAAAAAACGGCGCAAGGAGCTCAATCAATACATCCAGGTGGTGCAGCGCTCGTTCAACCTCGACGCCGTGGAAATTTACGCCCCCAACGCCCAGCGGGTAGCCGTCAGTGCCCGGGGCGACCCCAACCCGGCCGAGATCCCCGCCACGGACTCCAAGCAGCTGCGCCAGCAACGCAACTCAAACAAGGTCGTTTCAGTCACGGTCACTTCAGACAAGGGGGATCTTTACCGCACCATTGCAAGCATGCCTGTCGAAGCCGGTCCGAACGAAGCCATCGGCTTCGTCGTTATCTCCACGCTGGTCCCCTCGAAAATGACGGCAAGCCTGGCCTCGATCACCCAGGGCTTCGGTGAATACCAACAGATCAAACTGCTGAAACAACCGGTTCAAAGCTCCTATTATATCACGCTCTCCATCGTGGGCTTGCTGGTGGTTTTTGGGGCCGTATGGGTGGGGTTTTTTCTGGCCAAATCGATCTCCATCCCGATTCAGGACCTGGCCGAGGGGGCACGCCGCGTGGCTGAAGGGGACCTGGAGTTTAAGGTGGCGCCGGCCGCCGACGATGAGATCGGCAGCCTGGTCAAGGCCTTCAACCGCATGACGGCGGACCTGCGCACCACGCGCCGGCAGATCACCGAGTCATCCGAGCAGCTTCGCCGCCAAAACCAAGCCATTGAAGAGCAACGCCGCTACATGGAGGTCGTGCTGCGCAACGTTTCGGCCGGGGTGGTGTCGGTTGACGCCGAAGGCCACGTCAAAACCATCAACAAGGCCGCTGAAAAAATGTTGAGCCGAACGGCCAACGAGGTGCTCAATAAAAAATATGCGGTCCTGCTCAAAAGCCATTACCGCAGCCTGATCGAGGAGGTGGTCAACGATCTGGACCACACCCCGCAACATTCCGCCGTGCTGCCTTTGGGGGTGGTCATTGACGGCGAGCCGCGTAGCTTCATTTTGCATATCAACGCCCTGCGCAGCGATGCGGGCGAGGCCATGGGCATGGTGATGCTCTTCGACGACCTTACCGAGCTTGAAAAAGCCCAGCGCATGGCGGCCTGGCGCGAGGTGGCGCGGCGCATCGCCCACGAGGTGAAAAACCCGCTCACCCCCATCGCCTTGTCGGCCCAGCGCCTGAAGCGGCGTTACAGCGACAAGATCGACGACCCGGTCTTTTCCGAATGCACGCGCATGATCATCGACCACGTCACCCTCATCCGCAACCTGGTCAACGAATTTTCCGCCTTTGCGCGTTTTCCCACGGCCAACCCGGAGCCCCAGCACCTTCCCGAAATCATCGAAGAAACCCTGGCGCTATACCGTGAAAGTCATCCGCGCATGGTCTTTACCGTCCAGCTTGCCGATCCGTTTCCCATCGTGCGGGTCGACCGGCAGCAAATCAAACAGGCCCTCATCAACCTGGTCGACAATGCCATCACCGCCTTGAAAGGTGTCGGCGAGGTCACTTTCGACCTCTCCCAAGACCCGATCTTGAAAATGGTGCGCCTGGAGGTGGCCGACAGCGGACCGGGCGTCTCCGATGAGGACAAAACCCGCATGTTTGAGCCCAACTTCTCCACCAAGAAAAAGGGCATGGGTTTGGGGTTGACCATTGTCAACTCCATTGTTACCGATCACAAGGGCATGATCCGGGTGGTTGACAACCAACCCCGGGGTACCAAATTCATCATTGAACTGCCGGTTTGATAAAATGTGGCCCAAAAGCGCCGCTGCATCGACAAGGCATTAAAAGACAGGAGACCGATACCGATGCAACCCTCCATCTTGATCGTCGACGACGAGCCCTCCATTATTCAATCTTTGAGCGGACTGCTGAACGATGAAGGCTTCGAGGCGCTCTCGGCATCCAACGGATTCGAGGCCTTGAAGGTGATCGCCGCCGAATCCCCGGACCTGGTGCTGCTCGACATCTGGATGCCGGGTATGGACGGTATCGAAACCCTCAAAGCCATTAAAAAGGAGTACCCCTACATTCAGGCGGTGATGATCACCGGCCACGGCACCATTGAGACCGCCGTGCGGGCCATCAAGCTGGGGGCCTTTGATTTCATTGAAAAGCCGCTCACCATCGACAAGGTGGTGGTGGCCATCAACAACGCCTTGAACTATCGCCGGCTCGAAGAGGAGAACCGCTACCTGCGTAAAAAGACCATCGAAAAAAACGCCATCACCGGCACCAGCCCGGCCGTCATGAAGCTGCGCCAGGAGATCCATGCCGCGGCGCCTTCGGATGCCTGGATTTTGATCACCGGCGAAAACGGGGTTGGCAAGGAGCTGGTGGCCCGCACCATCCACCACCTCAGCGACCGCGCCGACGCCCCCCTGGTGGACGTCAACTGCGCCGCCATTGCCGACAATTTGATCGAGAGCGATCTGTTTGGCCGCGAAAAGGGGGCCAACGTCGATATGCCCGAAAAGATGCGCGGCAAATTCGAGCTGGCGGCCCATGGCACGCTCTTTCTCGATGAAATCGGCGACATGAACTTGAACCACCAGGCAAAATTGCTGCGGGTGCTTGAGGAGCGACAATTTCAGCGGGTGGGCGGTATGCGTCCCTTGCGAATCGGTTTTCGGCTCATTTCGGCCAGCAACAAAGATCTCGAGACCGAAATCGAAGCGGGTCGTTTTCGCAAGGAGCTCTTTTACCGCATCAATGTGGTGCCCATCCACGTGCCTTCGCTCAAAGAGCGAGCCGCCGACATCCCGCTGTTGACCGAGCACCTTCTGCAAAAATTATCGGCGGCCACCGGCGAACAGCCCAAAACCGTCAGCGCCGAGGTGATGGCGCTGCTGTGCAGCTACCCGTGGCCGGGCAACGTGCGCGAGCTTAAAAATCTACTGGAACGGCTGGTGCTCATGGTACGCAAGAACCAAATTGAGATCGGCGACTTGCCGATGCCTTACCACCCCGATGCCGCCTCACTCCAAGACGTTGACGAGTCGAGCCTACTGGCCATGGCCTCTTTTTATAAGGCCCGACGGGCCTTTGAGCGGGAATATATACGACGCAAACTGCACCAGTTCGGCAACGACGTAGCGGCAACCGCGGCGGCCATCGGTATCGCCCCCGAAGATTTGCGCCAGCGCAAGAAAGCCTGACCGTGCGTATCATCAGCGGTGAGTTCCGGGGGCGCAAGCTGGCGACGCCTCGCGGTGTGAAAATACGCCCCACGGCCGATCGGCTGCGCGAATCGATTTTCAACATATTGGGTCCGGCCGTGGCGCACACCACGGTGCTGGACCTGTTTGCCGGCACCGGTGCCTTGGGGCTGGAGGCGCTTAGTCGCGGGGCACGGTCGGCCGTTTTTGTCGACATCGGCGGTGAGGCCATGGATCTGGTGGGCAAAAACATTGTAGCCCTCGACCTCAGCGACCGCACCCACGTGCTGCGCTGGGACATTCGCCGAAACCTGGCCTGCATAGGCCATTGGACGCAGGGCTTCGATTTAATCTTCATGGACCCACCCTACGGCCGCAAGCTGGTGATACCGACCTTGGCCCATCTCAGGTCAAGCGAGGCGCTGGCCGCCAATGCCCACCTGGTGGTTGAGCATTCCAGCGACGAGCACGTCGACCCCGCGCGGGTCGGTTTTAGACTGGTCGATCAACGACTCTACGGCGATACCATTGTGAGCTTTTTAAACGATGCGGTATAAACACACCAATCTTGTTGCCAGCGATTGGCGAAAACTGGCCCACTTTTATCAAGCGGTATTCAAGTGTGAGCCGGTGCCTCCCCAGCGCAACCTGTCCGGCCGATGGCTGGATGACGGCACCGGCTTGGTCGGCGCCGTCATCCAAGGCATTCATCTTCGCTTGCCGGGCGGGGGCGCCAACGGCCCGACCCTGGAGATTTTCCAATACCGCCATAGCGAACCCCGGCCGCCGCCGCATGCCAACCGGAAGGGGTTTGGCCACATCGCCTTTGAAGTGGAGGAGGTGGCCGCGGTGCTTCGAGCGGTTATCACTCACGGGGGCGGCACTATGGGCCAGGTGTCAACACACCGAGTCGATGGTGTCGGTCTGCTGACCTTTGTTTACGTCAACGATCCTGAAGGCAATATTATTGAACTGCAGCATTGGGTCTGAAAAAAGATTGACCTCATCGAACCTGAAACGAATCCCGGGGAGAAGGGGTCCCTAAGAAATTGATATCACAACCCAACCAACGAAACGGACTTTTCATGAAGCATCGCATCGCTGTCTATCCAGGCTCCTTCGACCCTGTCACCAATGGTCATCTCGATATCATCGAGCGCGGCTTGGATATCTTTGATGAAATTATCGTGGCCATTTTACAAAATCCCGGCAAACAAGGCCTCTTCAGTGTCGAAGAGCGAATGGAACTGCTCACCATCAGCTTGGCCGATGAACCTCGCGTCACCCTGGACACCTTCGGCGGGTTGCTGGTCGATTACGTGGTCAGCCGCAATGCCCAGGCGATTCTACGCGGCATGCGGGCCACTTCTGATTTCGAGTATGAATTCCAGATGGCCCTGATGAATCGGCGACTGAACCGCGATATTCAGACGGTGTTTTTAATGACCGGCCTGCGCTGGATCTTCACCAGCTCCTCGATCATCAAGGAGGCCTCTCAATTTGGCGGCAGTGTCAAAGGCATGGTGCCACCGGCCGTAGCCAAAAAATTAGAACAAAAGTTCGGCCATTCGACGCCAAACGGGAGCTGACATGGACCTATGGCGGCTGCAGGTTTTTTGCAAGGTGGTTGAGTTGCGCGGTTTTTCCAAGGCGGCCGAGGCGGTACACCTGTCGCAGCCGACGGTCAGCAGCCATATCAGCGCCCTTGAGTCCCATTACGGCTGCCGCCTGATCGACCGTCTGGGACGAGCTGCCGTGCCCACCAAGGCGGGTGAACTGCTCTATGCGCATGCCGTGCGCATGCTGGCGCTGCGCGATGAGACCCAAACTGCCCTGGCCCGGTTCCAGGGCCATCTGCGCGGCCAACTCGCCATCGGCGGCAGCACCATCCCCGGTGAATATCTATTGCCCGGCTTGATGGGGCCCTTTCGGCAACAATACCCCGACATCGCCGTGCAGCTGATCATCGCCGACAGCGCCCATATCGCCGCGCAAATCGGCGACGGTACCATTGAAATCGGGGTGATCGGCGCCAAACTGGCGTTGCGCGATGTTGCCCAGCAGCACCTGCTCGACGACGAGATGGCATTGATCGTACCCGGCGACCACCCCCTGGCCCGTCAGCGGCGGATCACGCCCGCGCAGCTACAAGCAGAACCCTACCTCTCCCGCGAAAGCGGTTCCGGCACGCTACATTCCATCGCGCGCAGTTTGGCCAAAAAGGGCCTGAGCTTCAACGATCTTAAGATCGCATCGGTCATGGGCAGCACCACCGCCATCTGCCAGGGCATTAAACATGGCGCCGGTGTATCGATATTGTCCAAAATCGCCGTGGCCGATGATATCGCCACCGGCCGCATGGCGGCGCTGGCAATCGCGGGCATCGACCTGAAGCGCCATTTTTACCTTGCCCGACACCGTCAGAGAACCCTCTCGCCCCTGGCGCTGGCCTTTTGGGACTTTATCCTGGGCCGCTTTCAAAAATCGCCACCCGGCCAAAAATCAGCCCCCGCGATTGCCAACAGCACCCGTCATGCATAAAATTGAACCATGAATCATCCATTATCCGACACCGCCCGTACGATCCTCGAGCGGCGCTACCTGCGCCGCGACGGCGACGGCGAGCTGGCCGAAACGCCCCAGGAGATGTTCTGGCGTGTGGCCCGGGCCGTGGCCGCCGCCGAGGCAACCTTCGACGCCAACGCCAGACCCGAACCGGTGGCCGAGCGCTTTTTCGAACTGATGCAGAGCGGTTTCTTTCTGCCCAACTCGCCCACCTTGATGAATGCCGGCACCGATATGGGCCAGCTGGCCGCCTGCTTCGTACTGCCTGTCGCAGATCGCATGGAGAGCATTTTCGACACCCTCAAGCAGGCCGCCCTAATCCACAAAAGCGGTGGTGGTACCGGGTTTTCCTTCTCCCACCTGCGTCCCAAGGGCGACACGGTGCGCACCACCTCCGGCGCCGCCGGAGGCCCGGTGGCCTTTATCAACGCCTTTGACGCCGCCACCGAAGCGGTCAACCAGGGCGGGCGCCGGCGCGGGGCCAATATGGCGGTATTGCGTGTCGACCATCCCGACATCGAGGCTTTTATCGCCGCCAAAGCCTTGCCCGGCCCTCTGGCCAACTTTAACCTATCCGTCACGGTCAGCGATCGCTTCATGCAGGCCGTGGCCGCCGACCAACCCTTCGATCTGATATCACCGCGCACGGGGCAAGTGGTTGGCCAGCGTCAGGCCGGCACCCTCTTTGACCAGATCACGGAAGCGGCCTGGCGCAACGGCGAACCCGGCTTGATTTTCATCGACCATGTAAATCAGTCCAACCCCACGCCGGCGGCCGGTGTGATCGAAGCCACCAACCCCTGCGGTGAGCAACCGCTCTTGCCCTATGAATCCTGCACCCTGGGATCGGTCAACCTGGCCGCCATGGTCTTGGACGGCCAGATCGACTGGCAGCGGCTGCACCATACGATCCAGACGGCGGTCCAATTCCTCGACAACGTGATCGAGATCAACCGCTATCCCCTCGAACGGATCGAACAGGCCAGCAAGGCTACCCGCAAAATTGGCCTTGGCGTTATGGGCTTTGCCGACATGCTGATCAAGTGCGGCCATCCCTACGACAGCCAGGCCGCGGTCAAAACGGCCGAAGAGACCATGGCCTTTGTGCAACGCGAAGCACGCCACGCTTCGGCCCAACTGGCCCAAACGCGGGGCAATTTCCCACTTTACAGCGGCAGCATCTTCGATCAACCGGATACGCCCCACATGCGCAATGCCACCGTAACCACCATCGCGCCAACGGGCACCATCAGCCTCATCGCCGGGGTTTCCAGCGGTATCGAGCCCCTCTACGCCATCGCTGTGCAGCGGCGGGTGCTCGACGGCAACACCTTTTACGAATACCACCCCTTGTTTGCCGAGATGGCCCACGCAGAGGGCATCAACACCGAACAGCTGGCCGAAAAGACCTCGTCTGCGGGAACCATCGCCATCGTGGACAAACTTCCTCAGGAGCTTCGGCGCCTCTTTGTGACCGCCCACGAGGTGGCACCCGAGTGGCACGTGCGCATGCAGGCCGCCTTTCAGCGATCGACCGACAACGCGGTATCCAAAACGGTCAACTTCCCCGCCACCGCCAGCGCCGGGGATGTAGGGGAGGTCTTCAAGCTGGCTTATGAGCAGGGCTGCAAGGGCATCACCGTCTACCGCGACGGCAGCCGTGAGCAGCAAGTGCTGTCAACTGCCCAGCCACCAGACGAGGAGCGGCTGCCGCTTGCACCGCGCCCCCGCCCCGAGCGCACCCAGGGGGTGACCGAACGCATCCGCACCGGATGCGGCAAGCTCTACGTGACGGTCAACTCCGATGCGGAAGGGTTGTGCGAAGTGTTTGCCAAAATGGGTAAAACCGGCGGTTGCGCCTCTTCCCAGATCGAGGCGGCTGGTCGTCTGATATCTTTAGCGCTACGGGCCGGGATTCGTCCCGACGTGATCATTAAACAGCTCAAGGGGATCCGCTGCCCGTCGCCCACCTGGGAAAACGGTAAAATCGTCCTCTCTTGCCCAGATGCCATGGCCCAGGTGCTGATGAGCACCACCGGCACCGAGCTGCCCGAGCCCCAGGGTATGGATGGTGTCTGCCCCGATTGCGGCGGTGCCCTGACCCATGCCGAGGGTTGTTTGGTTTGCCACGGCTGTGGATTTTCAAAGTGCGGTTAAGGCCTTGACGGCCGATCGGTCATAAACACTTTAAGTGCGCCCTGACGATCCAACTCAAAGGCCATCTGCTGGCGGCTGAAGGGGCACAAAAACCCCAGCGCCGTGGCCGTCAGTCGCATCCCCTGGCTGTTCTTGTTGCCACGGCCGTAGAGCGGATCACCCATCACGGGGTGTCCGATCATATCGAAATGGCGCCGAATCTGGTGATAGCGCCCGGTTTTGGGCTCCACTGAGACCACACTGGTGTTGCTGTCGCGGTCGTGGGTGACCACCTCGTAATCGGTCACGGCCGGCTTGCCGTCCAGAGCGGCGGTGACGGCCCCACGATGCTTCGGCGCCCCCAAATAGCCCCCCACCACAACCTGATAGCGCTTGCGCACCGCTCGTTTCTGAAACAGGGCCGATAGTTGCGCCGCCGCCTCGCGGTCGTGGGCGATGAGCACCAGACCGTCGGCTTCCCGATCGAGACGGTGCACCAGATGTACCCGCTGGCGGGGCCCCAGGTGCTGCTCCGCCTGCCGCAGCAGTGCGCCGCGATCACCATGGCGCGTTCCCTCGCTCAGCACCCCCGCAGGCTTATACCATACGCTGTAGCGTTTGAAGCGGCGCAGGCAGCGCGCCGCCACAAACGGCTGCTGCAGGATGTGCTCATCGTAGTAGAGCGCCACCTCATCGCCGGGATTCAAACGTCGCGTAACACGTCGAACGCGATAGGCGCCGCGTTTGGGCGGTCGCTGCCAGACCGCCCCGAAATCAATGGCGCGCTTTACCTTGATTTTCGACAGCGGCGTCTTGGCGGTCAGAAAATCACAGACCGTCAGAGGATCGGCCGCGGTTACCGAGGCTTTGAAAACAAATGCTTGGGAACTCAACTTACACCTTGAAGCGCGCGTAACCGCGCTCGACCAGGTAGGCCCTGAGTTGCGGTGCGCACGATGAGGGGGATAAACCTTGCACGGTTCTGAACAGGGCGCTGACCACCTCGCGCCGGTCGATTTGGACATGCGGCCGGCGCCCATAATGGATGTCAAAATAGTGCACCGTTTCCCGCTTGAAATTGTGATGAGTCGCCAGTGAGAGCACCGCCGCCAGCCGCTGGGCGGCAGGATGAAGCCCGACCTCTTCGCCCAGTTCACGAAGCGCCGCTACTCGCGGGGTCTCCCCGCGGCGTACCAATCCACCCGGCAAGGTCAGCTTGTGGGTATAAGACTGTCGAATCAGCAAAAGCCTGTCGGCCTGCCATACGGCCACGCACGCGGCCCGGCTGCGGGGCCGAAAAACGAATCCGAACACCAGGCACATACCGTAGGCTGCACGGTAAAACAACCGGTAAAGGGCATCAACGAGGCGGTTTCGCCTAGTCGCCATTGTTATCGCCTTTGAAAATGCGGGAATTCGCCCTGCCGTCCATGACAGAGCGTTTTGGGAACATACCAGACCGGCCTCGCAAATGAAATACATGCCACCTGGGGGTGCTGACCGCAATAACCCCTCTCGGCGGGCGGTTATCGCTAATTGTACTTGTTTTTTAGACCCAAATGATGGTAGCATTCCATCGAAGATGAGAGGTCCGCCCTGAGTTGGCGGTCCGGTTTCGTTTCGGGGCAAATCCCTTACAGCAAGGCTTTACCTGAAACAGGAAACCATGTGATATTTTTTGAAAGGAGGGCGTTGGTTGCTATGGCTAATGGCACGGTAAAATGGTTCAGCGACAAAAAGGGCTACGGCTTCATTGAGCAGGAAGATGGTCCGGATGTGTTTGTTCACCACTCCGGCATTAATGGAACCGGTTTCAAATCACTCCGAGAAGGCCAGGAAGTAACATTCGACATCGAGCAGGGCCCCAAAGGCCTTGCCGCCATCAATGTGACCGTGGTGTAACCGAAGCGACAAATTGATTCAACATGGGCATTGGGCCGACTTGAGGCGCAGTGCCCTTTCTTTTTAATGGCATTTGCGATGGGGCAAGGGAGGACAAAATGAGCGAGGTGACCATTTACGGTAAAGCCAATTGACCCTTCACCCGTCGGGCCCGGGAGGCCCACCCCCAACATCGGTTCCTCGATGTAAAACAATCGCCAAAGGCGATGCTTAAGATGCTTGAGCTGACTGACGGTGAGCGCAAAGTGCCGGTCATTGTCGACGACGCCCAAGTCACTATCGGTTTCGGCGGTACCTGACGGGTGTGATGCCGGGCCGGGGGCTCGAACCCGCTTGCCGTTGCACGCATAATAAATGCGGCAACTGCGAAGCAATCACTTTAATGAGCCGGTTTCAAAACGTTTCAGTTTGTCCAAGGTCAGGGATGGTGCCTATTTTAGCTGCGGGAATACTCCCCGTATTTCGAGGAGAAAAATTGGCGCCAGACGCAGAGATTGGGCAAACCGGGGCGCTTTGAAATTGGCTCTAATGGCTTGCAATATTGACAGTACCCGTGCCATTTGTTTACAAATGAGTACTTGTCCAATGCTAAACACGATCCCATGAAACAGCAACAAATTCATTTCGACAACCACCTCGGTGAAACCCTGGCCGGGACCCTGCACATGCCCCAATCGCCGACAACCGCCGGCGTGGTGCTGGGGCACTGCTTCACCTGCTCGCGTCATACCGGGATCTTGCGGCAGATCGCCGCCGCCCTGGCCGAAGTGGGAATCATTGCCCTGCGCTTCGATTTCTCTGGCAACGGTCAGAGCGAGGGCGATTTTGCACAGAGCAGTTTCTCCAAGCACCTGCAGGAGATCGATGCGGCCACAGCGTTTCTTCGCCAACAGGGCGCGCACAACCTCGGCCTGGCGGGTCACAGCATGGGTGCCTCCCTGGCCGTGATCGCCGGCAGCCGGATCGACGGCGTCAAGGCGGTGTGCGCCCTGGCTGGCCGCCTCTCCGGCGCCGATCCCAGCCGCTTTCTCACCGCCGGCCAAATAAGGCAACTGCGGCAGGAGGGCAGCGTCTCCTTTCAGAGTCGCGGGCGCACGCTACAACTGAGCCACCAGTTCGTCAGCGATGCCGAACAGTACGATCTTCCGGGCTACTTGAAGTCCTACCCCGTGCCGCTGCTGGTCGTGCACGGCGAACGGGACGAGATCGTGCCCGTCAGCGAGGCCCATAAGGCCCAAACCGCTAACCCGCGCCAGATCGAACAGCGCATCATCGCCGATGCCGATCACATGTTCAGCAACCCGACACACCGCCAGCAGGTAGCCAAAATGGTCATCCGCTGGTTTGGGACCCATTTGAAGAAAGGTGCCTCATGAGCATTTCCGAATCGTTGAATCTGGACTTCCTGGAAACGCAATACACCGCCTGGCGCAAGGACCCCCAGTCGGTGAGTGAGTCTTGGCGCTTTTTTTTCCAGGGCTTCGCGCTGGCCGAGACTTCGACCGAGTCCATGGTGTGCAGCGTTGACGAAACTCAGGCGCTGGCGCAGTCGCGTGTCGACCAGCTGATCCACCGTTATCGCGACGTCGGCCACCTTCTGGCCTGCCTGGACCCGCTAACGGCCTGCCCCACCTCGCACCCCCTGCTCGATTTAGAGAGCGTGGGGCTCTCCGCCGCGGATTTGGACAAAAGTTTTTACACGACGGGCCTGGGCGGTGTCGAGTCCGCCACTTTACGCGATATTGTCGGCCGCCTCAAACAAACCTACTGCCACTCTATCGGGGTCGAGTACATGCACATGCAAGACCCCGACGAACGCCGCTGGCTGCAGGAGCGCATGGAAAAAAGCGGTAACCAACCCGAACTGGACCGGGCCGACCAAGTGCGAATCCTTACCAAATTGAGCGAGGCGACCCTTTTCGAGCAGTTCCTCAATAAAAAATATGTAGGCGTTACGCGCTTCTCCCTCGAAGGCGGCGACGCCCTGATACCCATGCTCGATACTCTCTTTTCCCGCGCCGCGGACCGCGGCGCACGCGAGGTGGTGCTGGGGATGGCCCACCGCGGACGGCTCAACGTGTTGGCCAACATCTTGAAAAAACCGCTGGAAGAGATCTTCGCCGAGTTCGAGACCTGCTATGATGCCGATCAACTGGTGGGCGACGGCGACGTCAAGTACCACAACGGCTACTTGGCTGACACTCAGACCGCCGCTGGCCAGGAGCTGCGCATCTTTCTGGTCAACAACCCCAGCCATCTGGAGGCGGTCAACGGCGTGGTCGAGGGTCTGGCTAGAGCCCGGCAGGAGGTGATCGGTGAGGAACGCGCCGGTTCGATCTTGCCGGTGCTGCTTCACGGCGATGCGGCCTTTGCCGGCCAGGGGGTGGTGGCCGAAGTGATCAACATGTCGCAGCTCAAAGGCTACCGCACCGGCGGCACCGCCCATGTGGTGATCAACAACCAGATCGGCTACACCACATTGCCCAAAGATGCCCGCTCCACCCGCTACTCCACCGATGTCGCCAAGATGCTGATGGTACCGATATTCCATGTGCACGGTGAAAACCCGGAAGCGGTGGTTCAGGTGGCCCGCCTGGCGGCCGACTACCGCGCCCGCTTCGGCAAGGACGTGGTGATCGACCTGGTCTGTTACCGCCGCTACGGCCACAATGAGGGCGATGAGCCCTACTTTACCCAGCCGCTGATGTATCAGCAGATCAAAGGACGCCCACCAGTCAACGAGCTTTACACCCAACAACTTTTGCAGGCCCAAAAAATCTCTCAAGCCGAGATCGACGCCCTCCACAAGCGTTTCGAACGAAGCCTTGTCAGCGCCTTCGACCAGGTGCACGGCAGTGCTTGCCCCTTTCCCCAAGACCGCTTCTATGAAATCTGGGATGACTACAGCGGCACATACAGCCATAAACCAATACACACCGCGGTACCGGCCGACACCATCGCTACGCTGGCTGAACAACTCAACCGCGCCCCGGACGACTTCAAACTCAACCGCAAGCTCAAAGCCCTCCTCGAGCGTCGCCTAAAAGCGGTGGCCGACGGTCAGGGCATCGACTGGGCCAATGCCGAAACCCTGGCCTTCGCCACCCTGCTCAACGAGGGCATCGATGTTCGCCTCAGCGGTCAGGATTGCGCCCGCGGCACCTTCAGCCAGCGCCATAGTGAAGTGGTGGACAGCCAGAGTGGCGAGATTTACGTGCCCCTGAACAACCTCAAAGATGCCGGCGGTCGCTACATGGTCTACAACAGCCTACTGGCCGAAATGAGCGTGCTCGGCTTCGAGTACGGCTACGCCATGGCCAGGCCCGAGGCGCTGGTAATGTGGGAAGCCCAGTTCGGCGACTTTGTCAACAACGCCCAAACCATCATCGACCTTTTCATCGCCAGCGGTCAAACCAAATGGCAGCGTCTAAACGGGCTGGTCATGTTGCTACCGCACGGTTTGGAAGGTTTGGGGCCGGAACACTCCAGCGCCCGCCCGGAGCGCTTTTTGCAGCTCTGCGCCGAGGACAACATGCAGGTGTGCAACCCCAGCACGCCGGCCCAATATTTTCACCTCCTGCGGCGGCAGGTGCTCAATACGGTGCGCAAACCCCTGGTGGTGCTTACCCCCAAGAGCCTGCTGCGAAACCCCGCCGCCGTGTCCGGTCGGGCGGATCTGACCGACGGCACTTTCCAGGAGATCATCGACGGTCCGGACAATCACGCCACCGCCCGGAAAGTGCTCTTTTGCAGCGGCAAACTCTACTACGAATTGCAGGCCCGCCGCCAAAAGATCTCTACCAAGGAAGTGGCCCTGGTGCGCGTGGAGCAGTTCTACCCCTTTGCCGAACAGCCGCTGAAAGCGGCCATCTCTCGCTACCAGAAAGCCAAACAGTGGATTTGGGTGCAAGAGGAGCCTGAAAATATGGGCGGCTGGAGCTTTATGCGACCCCGCCTCGAGGCGCTCGTGAAAGGCCACCTCGACTACATCGGAAGGCCCGCTTCACCGACGCCGGCCACGGGCTTTCCGGCCATTTACCGCCAGCAACAGCAAGCCGTCGTGGATCAGGCGGTGGGCGTTTTAGAACAGACGCCATAGTCTCCCAATGACACCCTCCCAGGATTAGGAGCCAATATGAAACTGGAAATCACCGTCCCCAGCGTCGGAGAATCGATTACCGAGGCCGTTTTGGCCCAATGGTTTAAAAAGAGCGGCGATTACGTCACCAAAGACGAACCGCTTTTTGTGATTGAAACCGATAAAGTCACCCTAGAGGTGACGGCCGAAGCCAGTGGTCGGCTGGAAATCGGCGCCGAGGAGGGCGATACCGTGGCCATCGGTGCCGTGGTGGGGGTCATCGACACCGACCAGAAGCCCTCTGCCGCCGATGCGCAAAAGAGCGAGGCCCCTGAAGCGACCGCAGCCCCACAGGCAGCCAAGCAGGAAAAACCGCCCGAAGCCGACGCACAGCAAGATGAGAAAAAAGCCCCGGCCGCGCCCAAACCGGCCAAAGCCTCCGCCGATGGCCCCCTGGCATCGCCCTCGGTGCGCAAGTTGGTTGCCGTCAACGGCCTCGATATCACCGCCATCGAAGGCAGCGGCCCGGCCGGACGCATCACCAAGGCTGACGTATGGCTCTACATGGAACGGCACCCCGCGCCTGAAAAGCCCTCGGCTAAGGCGCCGGCCACAGCACCCACCGAAGCGCCGGCTGAGGTGCGTAAGGCCATGAGCCCCATTCGCCGCCGGATCGCCGAGCGTCTGCTCGATGCCCGCCGCAACACGGCCATGCTGACCACTTTCAACGAAATTGACATGGCCCGCTCCATGGCGGTGCGTGGGCAATACAAAGAGGCTTTCAAGGAAAAACACGGGGTTTCTTTGGGGTTCATGTCTTTTTTTACACGCGCCTGCGTGGAGGCCCTCGCGGAAATCCCCGAGATCAACGCCTTTATCGACGGTGACGACATCATCTACCACAACCATTGCCACGTCGGCATCGCCATCGGCTCCGACCGCGGCCTGGTGGTGCCGGTGATTCGCAATTGCGAACAGCTCTCTTTCGCCCAGATCGAACAGGCCATCGTCGATTACGTTAAAAAGATCCGCAACAACCGGCTGGAGCTCTCGGACCTGGAGGGCGGCACCTTTACCATCAGCAACGGCGGCGTCTACGGTTCCCTGCTGAGCACCCCCATCCTCAACACGCCCCAGAGCGGTATTTTGGGTATGCACAAGATCGAAAAACGCCCCGTGGTGGTCGACGATCAGGTCGTGATCCGGCCCATGATGTACGTCGCCCTGAGCTACGACCATCGCATTGTCGACGGCCAGGGCGCGGTCACCTTTCTCAAGCGGGTCAAGGAATATGTCGAAAATCCCGAACGCATCATGCTGGAGGTCTAAAAAATGACATCATCGCAAGGCTTTGATCTGATCGTTATCGGCGCCGGTCCCGGCGGCTACATGGCTGCCGTGCGAGGCGCCCAGTTGGGTCTCAAGGTGGCCTGTGTCGAAAAGGAGCCCCGCTTGGGTGGGGTCTGTCTCAACGTGGGCTGCATTCCCAGCAAGGCGCTTTTGGACTCCAGCGAATATTTCCATTTGGCCAAAACCAGCTTTGCCGAACACGGCGTCAAAACGGGTCGCGTGTCCCTGGACCTCGAGGCCATGATGGCCCGCAAGCAGAAAGTGGTCGAAGATCTGACCCAGCAGGTGCAGCAACTGCTCGATCGCCATAAAATCGAAACCATCCGCGGCAGCGCCCGCCTGAGCGCCCCGGACAGCGTGTCCGTGGCCCTGGCCGACGGCGGCACGCGCGATATGACCACCAAGGCCGTGATCATCGCCACCGGCAGCACCCCCATGGCGCTGCCTGGACTGGACTTTGACGGCGAGATGATCGTTTCCTCCACCGAGGCCTTGAGCTTCGATGCCGTCCCCAAGCATCTGGGCATCGTGGGCGGCGGTTATATCGGGCTGGAGCTGGGGTCGGTGTGGCGTCGCCTGGGCGCCAAGGTGACCGTTGTGGAGATGCTGCCGAAAATCGGCACCGGTCTCGATGGCCAAGTGGGACGCACCCTGCAGCGCACCTTGAAGCGTCAGGGTTTTGAATTCAAGCTCAACAGCCGCGTCACCGAAGCCAAGGTGGCGGGCAAGAAAGTCAAGATCACCATCGCCACGGACGACAAGCAAGAGAGCCTCAGTGTCGACCGCCTACTGGTTTCGGTGGGACGACGACCGCTGACCGACGGTCTCGGACTCGACGACCTGGGCGTGGCCCGTGATGAAAAGAGCGACCAGATCATCGTCGACGAAACCTATCGTACCAATGTGGCCGGCGTCTATGCCATCGGCGATCTGATCGCCGGGCCGATGCTGGCCCACAAGGCCTCAGCCGAAGGCATTGCTGCGGCGGAATCCATCGCCGGCAAGCCTGGCGATGTCAACTACGACTCAATCCCGTCGATTATCTACACCTGGCCCGAGGTGGCCTGTGTGGGCTTAACCGAAGAGCAGGTCAAAGAGCGGGAGATTCCCTACGACGCCAGCACCTTCCCCTTTGCCGGGGTGGGCCGGGCCCGCTGCCTGGGTGAGGCCAGCGGTTTCGTCAAACTCATCTCTCAGGCCAAAAGCGGCCGCGTTTTGGGGGTACACATCATCGGCCCGCGCGCCTCGGACATCATCGCCGAGTGCGGCCTGGCCATGGCCTTGGGTGCCGGCGTTGAAGATATTGCCGGTACCGTGCACGGCCACCCCACCTTTGCCGAGGGGTTGCAAGAGGCGGCCATGACGGCCCTGCACAAATGACCCTCAGTGAGCGGTGATCAAACGGTAGATCGGCCGGCACCCACCCCCAAACGGGCGGCCACCGTAATTCTGGCTCGCCAGAGCGGTGGGCGGCTACAAATTTACCTGCTCAAACGCCGCGGCGGTAGCGGTTTTATGGCCGGCCTCTACGTTTTTCCCGGCGGCGTGGTAGACCCGGCCGACGAAGACACGACCTTCTGGTGGCGCCACATCGACCTCCATCCTGGCGAGCTGAATACCCGCCTGGGCGGCGCGCTGCTTACGGCGCAAGCGTTGCTGCCCTACGCGGTCGCCGCCATTCGCGAAACCCTGGAAGAGGCCGGGGTTCTGCTGGCCGCGCCTGCCAACCAACCCGCCTTGGCACCCGCTTATCTTGAAGACCTTCGCGCCCGGGCCGGCGGGCGGCCCGATTTTCTCAACGCTGCGGCCAGGTGCGACAAATTGCGGTTATCGCTGAGCGGCTTGCGGCGATGGTCGCACTGGATCACTCCGGCTCAGATGCGCTGGCGTTTTGACACCCGTTTTTTCTTAGCACCTATGCCCGACGGCCAGCACTGCGTCCCCGATCATGTGGAAACCACCGATGGCCGCTGGGTGACGGCCCACCGTGCGCTTGAAGCCAATCTGCAAAACCGCCTGCGCCTCAGCCCGCCGACCCTGGTGACGCTGCACCAACTCCTGCCTTATAGCGACCTCTCCTCGCTGCTGGCGGCCATCCGCAACCGTCCATGGGGCGCCCCCATCGAACCCCGGCAGATCCGGTTCGATACTGGTGCCATGGTGCTGGAACCCTGGGATCCGGACCATGGCCAGCAAAATCCCATCGTCGACACCGCTCAGCTCGAGCATAAAGTGCTGCCCGTGGGCGCACCCTTTTCACGCATCTGGTTCAACGGTGACCATTGGCGGCCGGTGGCCTGTTAATCTATCGGGTGTGTGCTCGGTGATGAAAGAAAGCGAGGAGTGCGGGCCACGTATTAAGCGATGACGTAGGACCCCGTGCCAACGGCGATCAGGGCCCCCTTCTCGTTGTGCAGCTCGATACGCGTCACGGCCACTTTATTACCGGTCCTGAGGGAGTAGCCGCTCGAAATAAAAAGGCGTCCCAAACCCGGCCGCAGGTAATCGACCCGCAGATCGATGGTGCCCAGCTTACCAAACTGCTTGAGCTTGTTTTCCAGGCTGCTTTCGGACAGCTTTTGCTGGATGCCCATGAACGCCGCCAATCCGCCGGTAACGTCAAGCAGCGCTGAAATCACCCCGCCGTGCAGGGAGCCGTGAATGTAATTGCCCACCAGTTCATCGCGCATCTCCAGCTGCGCCTTGACCAGATCGTAGCGCAACAGCTCCAGCCGAACCCCCAAGACACGATTAAAAGGGATTTTTTCATTAAAAAGCGCGGCGATGGCGGCAAACAACGCTTTATCGATTTCCGGTTCCGACATATTTGATTTCATCGAACTTGTTCGTAAAAGGCTGTCGAAAAGATGATAAACGTGGGCAAAGCATGCGGCAGTTTTGGGTCACCGGTTGCCGAACCAAATTCCATTACAGCTTGGTGCCACTTGGTAGTGGGTCAAGACACGATTTTAATGCGAAATCCGGGATTAGAGGCGCCGCAGGGATCCATCGATACCCCAGCCGCTGCCGCTCACATGAACAGGCGACACCGGCCAGACAGGATCGATGGATCGACGCGGGAGGGGGTGCTAATTCGGTACTTCCTCGAAGGAGGAGACGACGATGGCACGCGTGGACTTGCCCTTTGACACGGTACCGGTAACTTTCAAGGTTTTACCGACCATCTCCCTCAAGTTCATACCCAGGATGTTGAAGGCTTGGCCATCGTCTGTTTTAAGAACGAGAGGACCTTTTTCACCCTCTTCAAGAACACCCTGAAAGGTTTGCGGCTCAGCGGCGTTGACCGTGTCCACGAAGAGAGCAGTGGATGCTAATACCAAACCGAAGACCACGAACAGCGCCATTGCCAAACGAAATCC
Source organism: uncultured delta proteobacterium (assembly GCA_963783425.1). Taxonomy (GTDB): domain Bacteria; phylum Desulfobacterota; class Desulfobacteria; order Desulfobacterales; family QNYZ01; genus CAWANO01. The sequence continues at coordinate 445,800 of CAWANO010000010.1, read as the reverse complement.
GGTTTTGCTTTTCATTTTTCCCATCCTTTGCTGATTGTGTGAAAGCCATCGACTACGATGCATGCCTAACAATCCAATTATTGGAATGCGACCTCATTGTGCGGTATCCGCGCCCAATTAGCAAATAGAATCTGAGGAAATAGAAAATATTTTTTGAGAATTAAATATATTTAAGATATTGATTGGTTATGATCTTTTATTCACTTTTTGAGAGCGCGTAGCCCACGCCTTTCAGGCCATTGCGACCCTATCGGCCGGCCATAACCAGCGGGCAAACTGCTTCTTTTCGGGTTTGTAGGCCGCTCCTAATCGAAACAGCCCATCACCAGGCACCATTTGCAACGCGTGACTTCTAAACCCGGAAATCCCGCGCCCCGCCGGTGATCAATGCTTAACCCGTTTGCGACCGGCCGCTGCCAGCGCCTCCAGATGACCCGCCGGATCGTCAAAGCGGGCCAGAAGCATCATGGCGGCGATGACGTAGGGCTTGTAGCCGGCCTGGCGGTAGAGCGCATCCCGATAGCGGTCGAATACCGCGGCCGTCACCTCACCCTGCCGGCAACTCACGGCGCTGATATCGGCCGGCAGGCAGTGCATGTAGAGCGCCTGGCCCTCTTTGGTTTTGGCCATCATCGCATCGGTGCACTCCCAATCAGCATATTCAGCATTTTGCGCCAACAGCCTCTTTTCCAGGGCCTTAATCCCCTCAAAGTCACCTTTTCCATAGAGACCGGTGCGTTTTTCCATGGCGGCAAAGGGCGCCCAGCTTTTGGGATATACGATATCGGCATCGGTAAAAGCCGCTTGCATATCGTTGGTTTGGGTAAAGGAGCCGCCCGATGCGGCGGCCTGGCGGCCGGCTAAGTCCCGCACTTCCGGCATGATCTCGTACCCTTCGGGGTGGGCCAGCACCACATCCATGCCCAGACGGGTCATGAGCCCCACCACACCCTGGGGTACCGACAAAGGCTTTCCGTAGGAAGGCGAGTAGGCCCAGCTCATGGCGATCTTTTTGCCCCTGAGTTTTTCAACGCCACCGAAATGGTTGATAAGATTCAGGGCGTCGGCCATGGATTGGGTGGGGTGGTCGATGTCGCACTGTAAATTGACCAGGGTGGGGCGTTGCTCGAGAATGTTGTCATCGTAGCCCTGTTGCACGGCGGCGGCCACCTCGCGCATGTAGGCGTTGCCCTTGCCGATGTACATATCGTCGCGGATGCCGATGACGTCGGCCATAAACGAGACCATTACGGCGGTCTCTCTATCGGTTTCGCCGTGGGCAATCTGGGATTTACCCTCATCAAGATCCTGAACCGCCAATCCGAGTAAATTGGCGGCGCTGCTGAAGCTGAAACGGGTGCGGGTGGAGTTGTCTCTGAAAATGGAGATGGCCAGGCCGCTGTCGAAACTGCGCGGCGAAAGGTTGCCGCGGCGCATCTCACGCAGGATCTCGGCCACCTCGAACACCGCCGCGATCTCCTCATCGGTACGGTCCCAGGTGAGCAGGAAATCATCCAAATACATCCCCCGCGTATTCAAACGCGATAAGCGGGCGATGCGCGTTTCCATATCGTGCTGTTTCATATCCGGATATCCATCTATCGGGTTGAGGTTGATGGGGTGCTGTCCAAAAACCATATTACTGGATGTCGACGGGTGTCATAACCTCTCGGGCCGATTCTAAATCAAACCCACACGCCGGTTGAACGCGTCAATTAAGGCATCAATTTCGTCGGCCTTGCCGAAGATCTCTGACCAATAACGGTCATGATCGTACCATTGGTCGTTGAGTTCCGACACGGCCCGGCCCTGTTGCTCGACCCAGGTGAAGTACTTGAGGTTGTGCATGCGTTTGCGGTCGTAGTAGACAAGCTCCTTCACATGGTCGACCGTGATATCACCCAGCCGTGCCAGATCGACGTGAGCATCGGTTTCGGTATAGGCCCCCCGCTCGGCCCTCAGCTCATCGCAGCGCGACGCGTAAAGCTGCATTGAGTCGGTGGCAATGGTCACCACCACATCATCGGCGCCAAGTTCATGATGCTTGGCGAACTTTACCGCCGCGATCACGTTGGCAATGCTGGAAATGCCCAGCAAATCGAGCTGCCCGGTCAGTGCGGGGGCCACCCCGTTTTCAACCAGCGCCGCCCGACCGCTCTCTTCGTTAAACAGCCGTAGCAGCCGCATGGGTAGCTCATCATCCACCGCGATCACCACATCGGTCTCCTTGCAGTCATGTACCCAGGGTACATGTTTATCGCCGATGCCCTCGATACGGTGCTCACCGAAACCGTTGAGCAGCAAGGTGGGACATTGCAGCGCCTCGGCCACCACCAGTTTGGTGCGCGGAAACTTCTGTTTAAGGTAGTAGCCGGCCCCCAGCGTGCCCGCGGAACCCGACGAGCAGACGAAGCCGGCCAGGCGTTTGTCGACGGCCAGGTGAGCGGCCATCAACTCTTCCACGGCGCTGCCGGTGACGACATAGTGCCAAAGGGGGTTGCCCATCTCATCGAACTGGTTGAAAATTCGCAGGTCCTGGCCGCTTCGGCGCAGCTCCCAGCACTTGTCGAAGATCTCCTTGACGTTGGATTCGCTGCCCGGTGTGGCGATCACCTCGCCGGCTACCGCCTTGAGCCACTCAAACCGCTCCTTGGACATGCCCTCGGGCAGGATAGCGATGGATCGGCAGGCCAGCAGGGCTGAGATATAGGCGCCGCCGCGACAGTAGTTACCGGTAGAAGGCCATACCGCCTTGGTCCGTTGGGGGTCGAACTGGCCGGTCACCAGCCGGGGCACCAGACAACCATAGGTGGCACCCACCTTGTGGGCGCCGGTGGGAAACCAGCGGCCGGTGAGCACCACGATCTCAGCCGCGCAGCCGGTCAATTGCGGTGGCAGCACCAGGTGGTTGACGCCACCGAATTGCCCGCCGCTCTCTTTGGGCTCGTTTTTCCAGGTGATGCGGTGCAAATTGGCCGGGTGCAGCTCCCACAGGCCGATCGATGTCAGCCGCGCTTTGAGCTCGTCTGGAACCCGGGAGGGGTCTTTCATCATGGCAAAGGTGGGCAAAACGATGCCTTTTTGCCGGCAGTAACGGATATTGCGGTCCAGGGTGTCGGCCTGAATAGTCAAATCAATCATCGGATCTCCTCAATGGAGCGAATGGTACCTTCCGGGATGCGGATTCCTTTGGACGCCGCGGGGCTGTCTTTGAGCCCATTGCCGGTGGCCAAAATAACGATGGTGGCATCCTCGGCCAAGTCGGCCTTTACCTTTAAAAACCCGGCAAAAGCAGCCGCGCCGGCCGGTTCGGTGAATAGCCCCGTTGAACTGGAAAGCTGGGCTTGGGCCGCAATGATGCGCTCATCGGAAACCGTCACCACTTCGCCCCCGTACCTTTTAAGCTGGGCCAGGGCATGTAGGCCGTTGCGCGGCACCGCCACACAGATGGAATCGGCAATAGTCTGGGTGGGACGCTTTTCAAATCTTCCGTTCTGAAAGGCGCGGTAGAGCGCATCGGACCCCTTTGCCTGCACCGAAAAAACAACCGGCATACGCGTGATAAGCCCCAGTTGTTTCAAATCTCTGAAACCCTTGTAGACCCCGGACAGGATGCAGCCGTCGCCAGTAGCGACAAAAAGATAGTCCGGCGCTGTACCGTCCAGCTGATGGTACAGTTCCAGGGAGACGCTTTTTTTACCCTCGATGGTCATGGGATTGTGGGCGGTGTTGCGGCTCATGGCTTGCTTGCGGCGGGCATAGGCCATGGAGAGGTCGTAGGCCATGTCGTAGCTGCCGTCGACACGGTGGACCGTGGCGCCGTATTGCAGCGCCTGTATCAGTTTGGCCGGGGGAGCGTCTTTCGGCAGGAAAAGGGTTACCGTCTGTCCGGCGGCGGCACCGACGCCGGCCATGGAGGAGCCCGCATTGCCCGTCGAGGCCAGCACAATCTGGTCGATACCGAACTTTTTGGCCACGGCCGAGACCAGAAACGAGGCCCGGTCCTTGAAGGAGCTGCTGGGGTTGGCGCCGTCGTCCTTGATGTAAAGCGCCGTGAAACCCAGCGATTTTCGCAACCGTTGCGGCCGCCACAAAGGGGTATTGCCCACGGGGATGGGCGGGAAGTAGCGGCGCTCCACGGGCAACAGCTCGTGGATGTCAAAATCGGGGGCCGCTTGGCCCTTAAGGGCCACCTCCAATATGCCTGCCAGGGGTTGGTCCACCACCTGCTGGCTGGCGCATCGAGGGCACACCATCAGGTGGGGATCAACGGCGTAGTTTTTCCCGCATTGGCTGCAAACATAACTGAACTGCATGCTATCCCTTAGAATACATCCTCATCCTCATCAAAGCCATAAGGAGCCATTTCACTGATCACCCCAAGGAAGACGCCAAGCGATTCACATAGGTTTTTGACTATTTCACTGTACTGCAGCTTCTCTTCCGCGCTTTTCGCTTTTGCCATGGTTTTTAATGTAGTTGATAACTCTTTTGATAAATCATCCATGAGTTTTTCGGGATCCATGATTGCTCCTATTCTAACAGGGGGTTGAAAATCGTTATGAGCGCAGGCCGGACAAGGCAAGATTGGGCCAAAACGCGCCGTTTATCGGGTATGAATGAGCATCTTGAGTCCAACTTTAGGACCGTATGGCGGCGTCAGTCAATCGCCGCATAGCGTGGTAGGGATTCGTTGTCGCAATCGCCATAAATCAGCACCTCCTCGCTGGCGCCAGGTTGGCGGCCCCCGAGCCTCATCAACATCGCGACATCGAGTTTTCCATGACCAAAATCGTGGTTTTTTTGACTATGCTTACAACAACGATGACCGTATCGCTCCGCCACTGACAACGCAACGAATCCCCATAAACGCCACCACCGAAAACTTCACTATTGGGTGGCCGCCAGCGCCTCCAGAAAAGCGGTGAGCATGGCCTCGCCTTCGGGGCCGAATTTCTCGACGATCAGTTTTTTCACCTCGGGAATGGCGACTTGTTGGAAGGTGGCTTTCTCTTCGGGGGTCAATGCATTGACCTTCATGGTTTTGCCCAGTTCGATCAGACCCCGGTCGGAGGCCTCGATCACCCGACCCATGCCACGCCCGGCAACGATGGCCGATTTGGCGGCATAGTTGACCACCGCCTTCTCATCGTCGCTCAGGCTCTCCCAGAAGGTATTATTCACCACCCAGACATAGGGCGCGAAAATATGGCCGGTCAGGGTGAGGTAATCCTGCACCTCCTGGAACTTGGCAAAGGAGATGATGGGGATCGGGTTCATCTGGCCGTCGGCCACGCCGGTTTGCAGCGCCGTGTACACTTCCGACCAGCTGATGGCGGCCGGTTGCCCGCCCATGGCACTGATGATGGCTTTGTGCGTGTCCAGGCCCATGGTGCGGATCTTCAAGCCCTTCATGTCTTCGGGCGTGTGAATAGGGCGTTTGGAGTTGGTAATGTGGAAAAATCCGCCCGAATCACCAAAACCCAGCACATGCAGGCCGGTCTTGGCCTCGATGTCGGCGGCCAGCTTGTCGCCGAAGGGGCCATCGAACACCGCGTAGGTCTGGCTGATATTGCTGAAGGCGAAGGGCACATCGAGCACGCCGATCAGGGGGTAGGCCGAAGCGAACCCGCCCACGGAATGAATCCCCGACTCGATCACGCCGCCTTTGACCTGCTGCAGCGCTTCGCTGTCTTTACCGAGTTGTCCGTTGGGGAAGGTCTGCACTGTTACGGCGCCATTGGTGCCCGCCTCCACCAGGCTCTTAAAGACCGTGGCCATGGCGCCGGTGGGGTTGTCGAAAGGGTCATCCTTGTTCAAATGATGGAGCTTGATGGTTTTGGCCGCCATGGCCGCGCCGGTGACCAGGGCAACGGCAAACAGCGCTAGCGTGATGATGGTGAAACCTTTGGCAATCGCTTTCATGTCATCCTCCTTTGAGTAGGGCAATCAAATTGCCGATTAAAGTTGTTGACCTTTGCAGCCATACCTTACTGGCCGGTACCCACCAGCAATCTCGGAATAAAGAGCGTCATCTGGTCCCAGTAGGCTACCAGAAACAGCACCAGCACCTCAACGGCCAAAAAGGGGATCAGGGCCATACTGATGCGCTCAATGCGCTCGCCGGTGACCGAGGAGAGCACAAACAGGCAGGCCCCCACCGGTGGCGTCATGAGGGAGATGTTCAGTGCCAGAACGATCATGATACCGGCGTGGACGGGATCCATGCCGATGGTGGCCGTCAACGGCGCCAGCACCGGCGCCAGGATGATCAGGGCCGCATTGATATCCATGAACATGCCGATCAGCAGCAAGAGCAGCAGGATCAGGCCGATGATGACGTTGGGGTTGGTTGAGATGAAGAGAAAGAGTTCAGCGATTTTTTGCGGAATCTGCATGAAGGTCATCCACCAGCCTAAAATGGAAGCGCTGGCGATGATCAGAAAAACCGCCCCGGTGATGCGGGCCGTGCGAACCAGCATCTCCACGATGTCGGCAAAGCTCAAGGCCCGATAGAGCACCGTGCTGATGAAAAGCGCGTAAAACACGGCAATGGCGGCCGCTTCGGTGGGTGTGACGATACCGAACAAAATACCGCCCAGGATGATGCCCGGCATTAAAATGGCTAAAAAGCTCGATTTAAAGGCCCACAAGATGCGCATGAGGCTGAAGCGCTCCTTGCTTTTGGGCAGGTTCAGTCGCCGACCCAGGGCGGCGATCACGGCCATGCACAACAGGCAGATTAAAATTCCGGGCAAAATACCGGCCGCAAAGAGGCCGGCTATCGAAACGCCCATCAGTGAGCCGTAAATGACCATCAAGTTGGACGGCGGAATAGTGGGGCCGATGATTGAGCCCGCCGCGGTGACGGCACAGGCGAAGGGCCGTTTGTAGCCCTCTTTGACCATGGCCGGCACCAGGGTGTTGCCAAAGGCGGCTGAATCGGCCACGGCCGCGCCGGTCATGCCGGCAAACAGGACCGAGGCGATCATATTGGAGTGAGCCAGCCCGCCTCGGGCATGACCGATCAGCGCATCGGCGAAGGCGGCCAGTTTTTCGGTAATGCCAGACTTGTTCATGATCTCCCCGGCCAGGATAAAAAAGGGCATGGCCATGAAGGTGAACAAGTCGAGTCCCTCGAAAAAGCGCTTGGGCGCCATCATAAGGAAATTCTGGCCGCCGATCTGCACCAGACCCGCTACGCCGGCCACGCCCAGGGTCACACCGATAGGCAAGCCGATGAAAATGAAAATGAAAAAGATCCCCACTACGAAAATCATCGCTTGGCCCTCACAGCCGCCATCCTTGCCCCCAGGACTCGCGCTATCGTTGCGTTCATGATTGCGAAGCCTCCCTTGACGGAGGTGTTGCGCTCCGCGGGCGGCCCAGGTCGCGCATCAGAGCGGCAAATATTTGAAACGCCGTCAATGCCGACGAAACCGGCACCGCCGCAAAGGGTACCACCATGGTAATGCCGAAAATGGTGGCATATTGCCCCGAGCCCATCTTCACCATGCCGATGCCGTAAACGGTGAGAAACAGAAAAAAAGCGATCCCGATCAAATCAAGAAATATCGTCAGTGTGCGTGCATTTCGGACCGACAACCGTTGCCGGATGATATCCAGGCCGATGTGTTCACGGTAATAGGCACCGCAGGATACGGCCAGCAGCGCGGCCCATATCATCACATATCGGGAAAACTCCTCGGTCCAGGTGAGCCCCAGATGGAGAAAATAACGCTCCACCACGCCGAACCAGATCACCACCACCATGGTTCCCACCAGCAGGGCGCACACCCGCTCCACCAGCCAATTCAGACGGTGGGCGGCAACGGCCAGCAAGCTTTGGTTTGCGAACTTCATGGCCTATTTGACGTACTGATCAACGTAGATGGAGGGGATCACCGCGTACATGGCCGCCGCTTTCACCAGTTCCGCCTTCCAGGTTTTTTCATTGGGCGCGTGGGCCTGATCTTCGTGCCCGGGTCCGAAACCGATGCAGGGAATGCCGTGACGCCCCATGATGGCAACGCCGTTGGTGGAGAAAGTCCATTTGTCCACCGTCGGTGCCTGACCGAAAAGCTGGCGGTAAGCCGTCACCAGGGTCTGGCAGGCGGCGTGCTCTTCGGCCAACACCCAGGTTGGGAAATAACACTCGGTGGGGTAGACCAGGCCGGTATACGACGGTCGGTCATAGGGGTACATGGAGACCACGGCCCCGGCGGACTTAACCGAAGGCAGCGCCCGGATCTCCTCCAAGGCTCCCTCCCAGGTTTCACCCCATGTCAGGCGCCGATCAACGGAGATGGCACAACTGTCGGCCACCGCGCAGCGCGAGGGTGATGTGGAGAAAATTTCAGAGACGGTCAGCGATCCCTTGCCCAAAAACGGGTCATCCTTGAGTCGGTGATGAAGCGCGGCCAGATCGGTCAGAATGGCGGCCATTTTAAAGATGGCGTTATCACCCCTTTCCGGCGCCGATCCGTGGGCGCTGACCCCCTGAACATCGACCCTGATCTCCATGCGCCCCCGCTGGCCACGATAAATGCGGCACGAAGTGGGTTCGGTGGAGACCACCAAATCGGGCCGTATGTTGCTCTGTTCGATGATGTACTGCCAGCAGAGCCCGTCACAGTCCTCCTCCTGAACCGTCCCGGTCACCAGCAGCGTATAGTCCCCCTCAAGATCGAGGTCCTTGATAATCCTGGCGCCATAAACCATGGCGGCCATGCCCCCCTCCTGGTCGCTGGTGCCGCGTCCGCCGATCTGCTCCTCGTCCTCAAAACCCTGGTAGGGGTCGAATTGCCAGGTTGCGGGATTGCCCACGCCCACCGTATCCACATGGGCGTCCATGGCGATCAGCGTTTTGCCCCTGCCGAGGTAGCCTAGAATGTTGCCCATGGGATCGATCTCCACTCGGTCGAACCCCACCTTGACCATCTCCTGCCGGATGCGCTCGATCACCGCCTCCTCGCCGCAGCTTTCACTGGGCAGGGCCACCATGTCGCGCAGGAATTGGGTGATCTCCGGCTGGTAACGTTGCGCCTTTTCGACCACACCTTTGAAATCGATTTTCGTCATACGATCCTCACGTTGAACGTCAATGGATGAGCCCCCACCCGCCGGCAACCCAGCCAAACAGGCAGCTTCCACTGGTGAAAGCGGCTCTGCCGGACCGGTGGTGAGGGGGATCATAGCGAACCCGCGTCGATGTTGCAAATCGTATGTGCGGTTCAGTGGGTGTGAGCGTGGACCGGCCCGGGACAAAAAAATCCGGCAAGGCGAAACCGCTCTGCCGGATCGATTAAACCGATCACCAACGGTTAGCTGACGACCGATTGGTCGGAATTGTAGGAGGAAGTCGGATCGGGTTGGGGTTGTTCAGACTGAACGGGGCTGCCCGGATCTTTAACCTGGGCCGATGCTTCGGCGCGAGTTTGAGGGGCCTCGCCCCACTGGCAGGCAGACTCATCCCGGCCGGGCCTGCAAATATCGACAACGGAATTGAAAAATTTTTTAAACATAGGTACCACCTCGCAGTTGGTACAGCGAATACAAAAGGTTAAATTCATTACTGGGCGATACGTGTGGGAGCGGTTATCCCCAAAATGTACCGTATAACGGCCGATCAGCGGTGTGGTGAAAATAGCGAAATAGAGATCGGCACGCTTATAATTAAATCTAAACACCCTGCTGGAAGTGTCAAACGAACCGTCGGGTCGGCGTCTGAAGCCCGGTCGGTCCGGTATAACCATTTAAAATAGCCAGTTTCAATTCAGGAATATGTTTCAGTTTATCCAAGGTCAAGGATGAGGTCGATTTTAACCATGGGCATAGGCCCCGTATTTCGAGGACTACATCGGAGAGGTGGGGCAAATTGGGACGTTTTGAATTTGGCTCAAAAGATGTGCTATAAGGGGAGCTATACGTCCCGGATCTCGAGGCGCACAACGACGACATTCGTGGCCCAGGGCACTTCCAACGCTCATTGACATTTCTGGAAACGCTTAAAAACCTCGACATCTATGCCATGGTGATGCTGACCCTCACCCGCGACAACCTCATCCAGGTATTGCCCCTGGCCGAGCTGCTCAGGGAGCTGGCCGATTTTTTCACCTTCAATCGACTGGCGACGGTGGGTGAGGGAGCCCGGTTGGCGATGGTGACCCAAGATGAGTTTGAACCTTTTCTGGTCGCCTACGACCGCGCGGCGCAACTAAATCCGGCGATGGGGCTTAAGGACAATCTGCTCAACATCGTTCGCCACCGAACCGGGGCCGATCAGTTTGGTGGCTGCACCGGTTACGGATGCGGCGCCGCTTTCAACTTCGTGGCCCTGCTGGCCGACGGCGAGGTGCACGCTTGCCGCAAGTTCCTCTCGCTCATCGGCAACATTTTCGAAAACCGCCTCATCGACATCTACACCACTGAACTGGCCAATAAATACTGCGCCGGCAACGCCGCCTGCCGCGACTGCCAGCTATATTTGGTCTGCCGGGGCTGCCCGGCTGTTACCTACAGCCAGGGGCTGAACATTTTCGAAGAGAAAGACCCCTTTTGTTTCTGGCACCAGCAGGAACGATCGCTAACGGGCAAATGACAGTCCGAGCCAGTCAAGAATCACATTCGGGTAAGGGGGCGATCATGGACAACGGATTCACATTCCACTGGTCGATGATCATCTACATTTTGGCCGCGCTGGTCTATTTCGAACTGATGCGCCGCATCGACCGCCGCTGGGCCAACCGCACGCCGTTGAGCGACGAAGAGATCCTCTGGAACCATGCCCGCGTCAACGGGATCAGCGAGCTGGAGGTGTTCCGCCGGGCCGCCGTGGCCTGGTCCGTGGCCACCGCCCAGGCCGAGCAGGATTTCGACCTCTATGTCACCCAGGGCAACCTGCCGCACTATGTGCGCGACTACCTCAGGAAACTCAAGCCCGGCTTCAAGGCCGAATGACCCGCGCTGGGCAGAGACCGAAACGCTATTTTTCCGAAAACTCCAGGAGATCTTTTCTGTAAAACTCGTTAATCTAATGATTACAAAGGGTTATTAGAGTTTTGAGTTGTTAGTGTCCGGAGGCAAATTGTCCTCGATTTATATGGAGAAATCCACACGATACCGCTGGTAAAATCAGCGCCTGCACCCACGCGTCGACGTATCATCCCCCCTTACCAGCACTCTACGGGGTGCCTTTTGCTCAAGTGGCATCTGCAGCGTTTAACACTCGTGTTGGCTAATAATAGCGCTCGGTCGGCGCCTGCAAGGCTACCACCCGGAAGACGCGCGGGCTGACCCGTTCGGTGATGCGCTTGATGACGCCTCCCTTGCCGGCCGTGTCGCGCCCTTCGAACAGCACGCAGATTTTGGCGCCGCTGGCCTTGACCCATTCCTGCATCTTGGCGAGCTCGACCTGGAGCTTCTCCATCTCCTTCTCGAACTTCTCGTTGCTCATCTTGGCCTTGGGCTCTAATGCTGCCTCACCAGCAGATCCGCCATCACCTGCCGAGATACTGGCTTGTGCCTTGGTTTGGCGCTGCTTTTTCTTCTTGTCCTTGTTTTTGCCCATCGTTAGTTCTCCTTACTCAGTTGATAAGAATTCGCTCTTGAGGAATGAATCAACCATCATCTCTCAGGATTTTTGAGTTGGGGGGCCGGCAGGGGTGCGTAACAATATGTGGTATCTGCATCTGGCAGGGCTTTTCGTCGTCTTGCGCTGATAACCCATCAACCGACTACAAACTTCCGGCGCTGTTTTCAAGACGGCCACCAATGCAGAAAACTTCCTGAAATCAATACATTGGCGCGTAGCCCAGCGCATTGGGGTAGATTAAAAACAGGCCTCAACAAGACACTGCGGGTCGATGATTCAATCATCAACGCTTGGCGCAGCCGGTTGATCGTATGTTGAAATGTCTCTGACAGGGGGGGCTTTGGCCCTTGGGGGCGACTTGCCTGTGTGCGCCTGCCTGTGCGGCGCACACAGACAGGCGCTTTACGTCCCAAAGGCCCAGGTGTTTGAGGATTTTACGGATCACATCCTAATCTTCAATGAATGCGATAATTCTCATTTGAAAAATGCATCTGGGGCAAATCAAAGGATGACGCCTTCGTAAAAAGTTCCAAGGTCGTCATGCCGGACTTGATCCGGCATCCAGAAGTGCTTGATTTCACTGGATTCCGGATTTCGCCGCAATGACCAGAAAACCCGAAATCCGCCTTTTTACGAAGCCGTCGGAAATGCGAATTTTTACGAGTCCACCATCATTGTCTGACACGGAAAGATCCGTCATGTCCCTCAATAACCCGAACGTTATCGCCAACCTTAAAGACATCATCATCCTGTTCCTGGACAATAACCAGCACCTCCCCGCTTTCCAATTCAACTTCAAGCTCCCATGCGGCGCGAGTGCCCCGTATGCGGTCGGCGGCTGAACCTATGGCTGCTCCCGCTGCAGTCCCCCCCGTGGTCGCCAGCGTGGCTGCCCGCCGCCCGCTGCCTATGGTGGTCCCGACTGCGCCGCCAATAACACCGCCTGCCACCGCGCCAACCGCGCTTGCGTTATGTTGAATCTGGACTTCACTGACATGGGAGATTTTTCCGTGAAAGGCTCGCATGGCCGTCTGTGCCTGACTGGTCGTAAAGGTTCGACCGCCCTGATTTTTCATTTGACAGGCACTCATTAAGCTCACGGATGCAATGACGCTCAGGAGTACTAAACCGGTTTTAATCATTTTGGTGGTTTTCATGGTATCCCTCTTGTTTTTAATGATTTGTCTTAGTGGTATGCCTGTTGAACTGCTGATTCCTTCTACAACGCAAAAGAATTGACATCAATTGTTTAGATTTCAATAGGGTTTCTTTAATATGGTTTTTATAGAGGCTGTCCGACAACCCAAATTTTAAATGTCACTACTACAATATATTGTGTCTGGAATGGTTGTAGATCCTTTATATTGTATTTGTTCTCAGCGATTTAGAGGTTGTTGGACAGGCTCTATATGGATCATAGAAGAGATTTTATGAAATATTTGGCTCAGCGGCAATCGCCCGTGCTGTTTCTCGTGCAGCGGTTATTGCCGTCGTTGGTCTCTGCGATGCGGCGGTCGTAGTCGACGACCACCGTGTAGCTCTCCGCCGCCGGCACACCAATGGCGTGGCCCAGGGAAACGTCGGTCTGGGCCGGTAGACCGGCAAAAGTGACCACCACGCGGCCGATGGAGACATGGATATCATCAGTAATGGGCTGTGGGCAGTTGTTACGGATGGTAGGGACGATCCACGTGCCGCGGTCGGTGGTGAAAATCTCCAGGTGCTTGACCACCAGGTCGACATTGGGCCTTGGGACCATGCGACCGGCCTCACGGTCGAACGCCATCCCGCCGCAGATGCTGGGGACCGGAGCGGCGCTTTCAGCCGATCGCTCCCTTGGCGCTGGGGCGATGGCCTCCCGTTCTTCGAGCTTCTTTTGAGCGGCGCCTGCATTGCTTGCAAGCCCCAATGCCATGATCATGGTAACCACGGCTCCGATCAGCACCCTCCTAATCATTGGTCGGTCGATCCGCTTCATGCCGCCTCCTTTCAGGGTTGCAAAGAGCGATTGGGTTCTAATGTTATCCTTTCATTACCGGATCTGGTCGGCACTGATAATAACCTGACTTAACATTAGAAAAATTTGCCCCTTTCATCAAGTTTGATGGCACGGTCGCGGGGGGAGACTTTATAATTGCGCATGAATCATCTTCAAGCTTTGGGTAGACAAAAGCACGCCTCCCGATGGTATAATCAGTTCGCCCAACACCAAACGGAAATTCAATCCACCATCGAAACAAAACCATGCTACTCAGGGATGTCGCCAAACGCATCGCGTCTACCATCGTGCTGACGATACTGATTGCCCCGATTCTCTATGCGGCCGAAGACGAGCGGTCTCAAGACAAATCCAACCTGGAAATCGTGGCCATCCCCATGGTCACCTTCAATCCCAATTTCGGTAACGGCGGCGGCGTTTCCGCCATGGTCCTTTTCGACATGGGATCGGAAGACGAATATCTTCCAACCTCCTCGGTGGGCGTCAGCGGCATTTACACCGATCGCGGCAGCCACTTCGTCGGCCTTTTCGGCCGTTTCTTTCCGCATCCCAGGTGGCGGCTGAAAGGCGGCGCCGGCAACATTGCCGTTAAAAACGAGCTCGAAATCGCTGGCCTCCCCGAGCGCGCCGACTTTACCTCAAAGATCAACATGGCACTGGCGGAGGCGCTATAGGGGCTCTCCCAGAATCTCTTCGCGGGTGTGAAGGGGGTAGTCAGAGACATCCGCTTCTCTCCGGACAACAGCGCCGGTGAGGACCGTTTGAATCAGGTTAACGCCGAAGATGCCACCAGCGGTTCCATGGGACCGGTACTCTCCTACGACACCCGCGACAACCGCTTCTTTCCTTCCCGTGGCTTGTACAGCGAGATCTCAGGGATGATTCATCCCGAATCGTTCGGCAACGAGCTGGACTATTATGTCATCGAGGGATTTTTAAACGGTTTCCACCAATTTCGCCCGAGTCATATTCTGGCGGCGCGTCTCTATGGACAATTTACGCCCGACGACACCCCCTATTCGGACCTCTCCTCGCTTGGCCGTCGGGCCGATTTGAGGGGCTACGTATCGGGCGAGCACATCGCCAACAGCCTGATCACCCTGCAGCTCGAGTACCGCTATTAGATGACGCAACGATGGGCCTTGGTCGGTTTTGTGGGCCAAGCGGCCCTCTTCGACAACAATGACCTGAACGGTGACGATTTCTATGCCAGCGCGGGCGGCGGCATTCGCTACCGCTTGAGCAAACAGCGCCCGGTCAACCTGCGCGTTGATTTTGCCATCGGTGAAGGCGGCTCCAGCGGCTTCTACGTGGGGCTTTCGGAGGCGTTTTAATATCAGGCGGGGGCATATGACTGGACCACGCAAAACATCAAACTCCGCGCCACGATTTAAACACTTTCACCCCAAAAGCGTTTCCGAGGACTTTGGCCGATGCCGGATAGATTCAAAGGCTTGTTCAACCCAAATCTGCTGCGATCCCACTGTGCGGGGCTGAAACCGCACCTGGACTCCCGTGAACGCGCCATTGTCGAGCGTTGGTCGCGGATATGCGCCGACCCCCGTTTCCGTCGGCAAACGGAGCGCTCGACCCAGGCCATGTTCCTCATCGACATCTTCGGCTCCCTGCTGGGCTTCACCTCGTTTACCGAGCGCATGGGCGCGTACACCATGCAGATCGAGACGGCTTCGCCCGAGGTGAAAGGCGGCAAAACCCCAGACGCGCGCCCTGGCTTCTACGGCCCTGACCGCGAGATTACCCGCGCCGTCGTCGAACTGAAGTCCCCGGGGGCCGACCTCGACGCCAAGCAGA
Source organism: uncultured delta proteobacterium (assembly GCA_963783425.1). GTDB lineage: Bacteria > Desulfobacterota > Desulfobacteria > Desulfobacterales > QNYZ01 > CAWANO01. Next base: position 430,396 of record CAWANO010000010.1, on the reverse strand, counting down.
GCGGTTACGGCAGCATCACGCCCGTCGACCAGGCCTTCGGCTACCTGGGCAATTTCGACGACTGCCGCTGGGCGATCGTCTCCAACTTTCTCGCCATCCGCCTCTACAACAAGCGGCGCGGCCAGGGTTACGCCCACGAATTCCAACTGGCCGATCTGGCCGATGAGGATGTTCTGCACCAATTCCTGTTTCTGCTGCACAGCGACCGTTTGCTTGCCGAGCCGCCGCGCAACAGCGTGGTCGACCAGCTTCTGGCGGCAACCTCCAGCGAAGAGCAGGCCATCACCCGCCGCTTTTACATGTTTTACAGCGATTTGCGCTTGCGGCTTTTCCAGCACCTTGTGCAGGCCAACCCGCCTGCGGCGGGCGCCGATCCGGCGGCTCATGAAGAGGGGCTGCTGGCGGCGGCGCAAAAAGTGATCGACCGGGTGCTGTTCATCTGCTTCTGCGAGGACACCGGGCTCCTGCCCCATGGCATCGTGCATAAAGCCTTTGAAGCCACCAGCGCCGGTTTTGTCGACACCACGCGCTGGCAGCAGCTTTGCGGACTGTTTCGCGCCGTGGGCCAGGGACACCGGCCCTTGGGCATCCCCGCTTACAATGGTGGCCTCTTTCGCCGTGATGCCCAACTCGAAGCCCTGACGGTGTCCGACCAGGCGCTGGCGGACTGCCCGCAACTCTCCGATTATGACTTCCACACCGAGGTGGACGTCAACATCCTGGGACACATCTTCGAACAATCGCCGACCTCACCACCCAGGCCAACACTACGGCCCGCGAGCGCTACGTCCTGCACGAGCAGGTGCGCCAACGCATCCTCACCGACCTGGACGACGGCACCCACACGCTCAACCAGAAACTCAGCGCCTGGTGGCGTCTCGATTTTCGCACCTTCCGCGTCGAGCTCCGCAAGGCCCTCAAAACAGAGCTGCCCCTCAACGACCGCGTCGACCACCGCTTCGCCCTGACCCCCGCCGAGCGCCGGACCCTCGACGACCACATGCGCCACGCCATGATCGACTACCCGTTGGGGGAGGTGTGACAACCCCGCCGGACCCCTCTCTACAGCCGCGGTAACGGCTCAGGTCTTCGACGAATTGACATCGCACCCCCATTGCTATATTGTATATACGTTATACCACTTTTAAACGGGGGCAAGATGACCACGCAAATGATCGTAAGAATCGACCCGGACCTCAAAAGCAAGGTGAGCAGCCTTGCCAGAGCAGAAGGAAAAAATGTCAGCGAGGTTGTACGGGAGCTGTTGGAAGATTACGTCAAGAACCGGGATATCGGTCGTTATGTCGATACGTTGTGGCAGCGGATCGGTGGCAAGCTTGCGGCTCGTAAAATCGGCCCTGATGATATTGAGCAAGCCATCCGCGATGTGCGAGCCGGCAAGTGACCCGGATTGTCGTCGACACCAACGTGTTCGTATCATCCTTTTTTGGCGGCAATCCCAGGCGAGTGATCGATCTCTGGAAATCGGGCTCGGTCACCTTATGCCTCTCGCAACCCATCGTTGACGAATATATTGCCGTGCTTCATCGCCTTGGGCTGCAGGATGACAAGAAGATTACGGAACTGCTGGCGCTCTTTTCCCATGGCTTTAATGCCATTTTCACCGCCAAAACGCCACACCTGCGGATTGTGGTCGGAGACCCCGACGATGATAAATTCATTGAATGTGCGGTTGCCCTCGAGGCCCGATGGATCATCACCGGCGACAAAGCCCTCCAGGCCGTGCGGGAATACATGGCCCTAAAAATTGTTCCCCCAAAAGCGTTTTTGAGCGCATTGTGAGTACGGATACCCACACCGGCCCCCACCGTTTCAGCATGCCGGCCTGGATCAGCTGCGCCCCCTTCGAGCGGTTGCTCTCCATGGAAATCGTTTCGGCCGAAAAGGGCAGGGCGCTTTTACAAATGCCCTTTTACAAATCCTTGGCCCAGGGCGCCGGTTTGATGCACGGCGGCGCCCTGGTGAGCCTGGCCGATACGGCCGTGGTGATGGCCATCAAAAGCGTGCTGGCGCCGGGCACCCACTTCGCCACCATCGCCATGCAGAGCCGTTTTCACCATCCCGTCAAAAAGGGGGTGCTGCAAGCCCGCGCCAAAATTGTGGGAAGAGACGGCACTGCTCTCAAAGGCGCCTGTGATATCCTCGACGACCAGGGCCGCACGGTCATGACCTTTTCATCGGTCTTCAAAATCGCCCGCGATGCCGAGATCAGAAGTGTTCTTTTCAAAGACCAACCCGACTGAAGAGAGCCTTTACAAGCACCTTTTTTAGTATTAATATTATGTCTATTTAAAGTATTATCATAAGGTTCTTAAAAGGAGGCGGGCACAATGCTTACCAAGATTCATGCTGACCTTTCAGTCAGTATCAGCGAATTAAAACGCAACCCGCAGGCAATTATCAACGACGCCAATGGCGAAGCCATCGTACTATTGAATCGTAACAAACCGACCGCTTATATCATACCGGCTGAAACCTATGAGCAGCTTCTTGAAATTGCCGAGGATATCGAAATTGGACGGGTCATTGAAGAACGCAGGGATGAAAAAGCTGAAGCTGTTGAGGTAAACCTTAATGAGCTATAGGCTAATGTTTTTACCCAGTGCGTTTAAAGAGTGGCGCAAGTTAGCCCCTGAAATCAAAGGGCAACTTAAAACACATTTGGCCCGGCGGCTTGAAAACCCGCATATCGCCACGGCCCGAATACGCGGCTACGCCAATCACTATAAAATAAAATTGCGCTCTATTGGCTATCGGTTAGTTTATGAAGTAGAAGAAGAAACGATATCAATTTATGTGGTGTGTGTCGGTCGCAGAGATACAATCTACAAAATCCTGAAAAAGCGTAAAGAATCCAGCTCGCATTAGAATTTGCAAAATCCTTGCCCTCTACCGTTACGCCAGGCCTGTTAAATAGGTGCTTCTGGGGGCTGGATTGAATCTGTGGCATGACGACCTGGTGACTATACGATTTCCTCAACATTGAGAGCAGATCATGAAAATCGATATTGAATCCATGAGCTATGATGACCTTATTGATTTGAATAATAAAATCGTTGCCCGATTGAAGTTTCTCGATTCGGTGCGGGCCCACAAGGAGATGATGCGTTTCAACCCGGGGGACCAAATCTGCTTTGATTCTCCGGGAAGAGGCAGGCAATTTGGCACATTGGTAAAATACAACAAGAAAACGGTCACTGTGATTACCGAGTCCGGCGAACGATGGAATGTTTCGCCCCATCTGTTGAATAAAGTAAAAAGCGCGGCCGGCCCGAAAAACAAACCGAAAAACATCATCGATTTTCGGACAAAATAATTCCAATCGCGTCTAATCCGACCCTCACAGTCTCTTGCTAAGCCCGCTCGATGCATGGTCCTCTCCCCCACGGCACCATTTACATTTTCCGCGATGATGGGCATCATTATCCGATGCAATCAACCTCCCCACCGCCGCTGCGCCTGGCCTGGTTCGTTTGGGCCCTGGGCGCGCTCTTTTATCTGATGGCCTTTTTCCAGCGCGTGGCGCCGGCGGTGATGACCGCCGAATTGATGCGCGAGTTCGGGATCAGCGCGGCCGCCCTGGGAAACCTTTCGGCCTTCTACTTTTACAGTTACGTAGCCATGCAGATTCCCACCGGCATCCTGGCCGATCTGTGGGGGCCGCGGCGCCTGTTGAGTCTGGGGGCCGTGAGTGCCGGTATGGGAACGCTGGTGTTTGCCCTGGGGCCCACCTTCGTGTGGGTCTGCGTGGGGCGCTTTCTCATCGGCGGTTCGGTGGCGGTGGCCTTTGTAGGACTGCTGCAGGTGGCCAACAACTGGTTTCCGGTGCGCCACTACTCCCTGGTGGCCGGCGTGGCGCTCTTTTTCGGGATCGTCGGCGCGGTGGCGGCCGGACCGCCCCTGCGCCTGCTGGTCAATCAATACGATTGGCGCAGCGTTATCCTGGGTTCGGCGGTGGTCACCTTCTGCATCGCCGCGGCCATTTGGCTTCTGGTGCGCGACTATCCCTATCAAAAAGGCTACCGCGATCCGCGTCCCGTCAACAACACCGGCAATCCCGCCGAACGCCAGGGAACGCTCGCGGGGATTGTCGAAATTTTTCACAACCGCAATGCGCTACTGCTCTTTTTTATCCCCGGTGGCATCGTGGGTTGCGTCTTGACCTTCTCCGGCCTTTGGGGCGTTCCTTTTCTGGCCGACCATCACGGCCTGTCAACAACACAAGCCTCGGTCCTTACCTCGGCCGTGCTGGTGGCCTTGGCCACGGGCGGCCCCCTTTTCGGCTGGCTCTCGGATCGTCTCGGCCAGCGCAAGAGTTTGTATATCGCCGGCTGCACCATAGCGCTGACCGGGTGGACGGCAGCCTTCTGGCTGCCCGGCCTTTCGGTAGCCGCCTTGAGCGTCATTCTGCTCGTGGCGGGATTGGGCTCCGGCTGCATGATCATCAGTTTCGCCTTTGCCAAGGAGTCGGTGCCGGTCCACCTTTCCGGCACGGTTGCCGGTGTGGTCAACATGGGAGTGATGATGGGGCCAATGCTGCTGCAACCCCTGGTGGGCTGGATGCTGGACAGCCGCTGGCAGGGCAATACCCTCGATGGGGTGCGCCACTACGGCCCCGAGGCCTACCGGGCCGGGTTCTCGCTCATGCTCGCATGGCTGGCGTTGTCATTACTGCTGCTCTTTTTCACCCGCGAAACCCACTGCCAGCAGGTCGATTAACGGGTTTCGAGGTCGGAAGATTTGGTTCGTTGCCATTCATTTCAGTTCACCGGAGCCAATTTTAAAACGTTCCATCTTGCCCAATCTCTGCGTCTGGCGCCAATTTTAATCCTCGAAATACGCGCAGTATTCCTGCGGTTAAAATGGGCACCACCTATGACCTTGGACAAACTGAAACGCTTTAAAACAGGCTCACCGGATTCAGATTTTCTTACTTCGTTCCGATTGACGTTTAACGTTATTTGGTATATGTTATTTGTATGATTCGGTCCTTCAAGTGCAAAGAAACCGAAAAAATTTTCAACCGGGATTTTTCAAAGAAATTCCCCAATGATATTCAGCGTATCGCCCTGCGAAAACTACGCATGCTAAATCGGGCCCAGAACCTTGAAGATTTGCGCATGCCACCCGGCAATCGTTTGGAGGCATTAGCGGGCAACCGCAAAGGCCAACATAGTATTCGTATCAATGATCAATGGAGAATATGCTTTAAATGGCGCGATGATGATGCCTATCAGGTTGAAGTGGTCGATTATCATTGACCGAAGGGAGATGAATATCATGACTGATAATAAAATGACGCCGGTGCATCCCGGGGAAATATTATTTGAAGAGTTTCTGAAACCGATGCGACTCAGCCAGAATCGTTTGGCGCTCGATATCCGGGTCCCGGCGCGCAGAATTAATGAAATCGTTCTGAGAAAACGACGTATAACAGCAGATACTGCCTTACGGTTGGCAAAATATTTTTCTATGTCGCCACAGTTTTGGCTGGGTTTGCAAATGGATTACGATCTCGATGTCGCCAAGGACAAGCTGTCTGGGCGGCTTGAAAAAGAGGTCCAAAGTTACCAACCAGCGGCATAACCCACGGAGGCTGAAATGAACCCACAACCGGAACCGACCGTTTCACTGTCGCTAACCGTGAAAGATAGCACCAAAACGCTGACTTTTTACGCCCAGGCGCTGGGTGCAAAAGAGCTCTACCGCCTGCCGACCCCGTACGACGGTGTGGCCCATGCCGAATTTCAACTGGGCAACACCCGCATCTACATCTCTGATGAATCCGAACAGTGGCAAGCCTTTGCCATGCCCGAAGGCGCCATGGCGTCATGCCTGTTTACGGTGATGAACGATGATTGCGACACGGCTTACGAACGAGCCCTAAGGGCCGGCGCCATATCCCTGAGCGCTCCCGAGAACAAGTTCTGGGGCGCGCGTTCAGCCCTTATCAGAGATCCGTTTGGATATCGCTGGTGCCTTAACCAAATGATCGAGGAGGTTTCGCCCGAGGAGATGGCCCGGCGGGCGCAGGCGTTCTTTGAATCGCCATCATGATCAACCGATTGCCAACCAGAGAGATGACAACATGAACCCAGTACCACGCCCCAACGTTTCGCCCCATCTGAACCGTCGCGGGTTTCTGGCCCTTGCCGGCCAGGCCGCCTTGCTGCTGACAACGGGCACCCTATTTAGCTGCCAGCGCCGTGAAGCTTCCCCTGTTTTGGCATCCTTGCCCTATGCTGAAAATGCGCTGGAACCGGTGATTTCAGCCGCCACCGTTAAGGTGCACTACGGCAAACACCATCAAGGCTACGTCAACAAGCTCAACCAGCTCATATCCGGCACCCGCTTTGCCGGCCAGCCCTTGGTGCAGATGATAACCGCCACCGCCGGACGCCCGGACCAGGCGGCCATCTTCAACAACGCCGCCCAGGCCTGGAACCACGATTTTTATTGGCAGAGCCTGAGCCCCACCGGCGGGGGCGAGCCGCCCGAAGCGCTCGCCAAGCGCATTGATGCCGATTTTGGTAGTTTTAGCGTGTTCAAGAAAAAATGGGCCGGCGCGGCGACTAGCCACTTCGGCAGCGGCTGGGCCTGGCTCGTGCGCGACGGCGACACCCTGAAAATCGTCACCACCAAAAATGCCGACAACCCCTTGACCCTGGGGTTGCAGCCGCTGCTCACCATTGACGTCTGGGAACACGCCTACTATCTCGATTACCAAAACCGACGCGCCGATTACGTCGATGCCGTGCTCGACAAACGCATCAACTGGGAATTTGCGGCCCAGAATCTCGGGCAGCCTGACGGCCGAAAAGCCCTCGCCCCAAGCAATGGGAGGAGTTAGGGGGGGGGAATGAATTCCCGGCCTACGGGTACGATCGTTTTAAGGCTGTGATGCCTCCGGCAAGACCGGATCGGCGGCCCAATCGGCGGGATACTTCTGGTCCGGGGCCTCTTCCAGCTTCGCTTTGAGTTTGCTCAGGCCCGGCCGCGCAAACTTCATGTGCCCCTCTTTCAAGGTGCGGCCGTTGATGACCGCCTCGGAGCGCAAACGCTTGCCCACGGTGCGTTCGATTTGACGGCCCAGCCACAGCACGCGGTCCACGTCGTAGCCATGCTCGATGCCCATCTCGTCGATCTGCACCAGCATATCTTCCAGGCAGGCCAACCCCACGTAGCGCGGGTCTTCATAGTAATAGTCACCCGTACCGGGCACGGGGCAGTCATCTAAAAAATTGGCCGGCTGACCGCCCATACCGCCCAGGGTGGCCTCGAAATGGGTAATGCCGGCCTGTAGCGCGGCCAGCACCGAAGCCGATGCCACGCGCTTGGTTTCGTGAAAATGGGCGATGTGCAGATTCGGTGTTGGGGATTTCGTCCAGAATCATGGAAAAGTAGCGGTAAACATCCGGGGCCGAGGCGCTGCCGTCGTGGTCGGCGTGCTCGATGTCCTAGGCGCCGATCTCCAGCCAGCGTTTGGTGAACTCCACGGCGTCTTTGAGCTCCGTGGCCCCGGCGATGGGGCTGCCCCAGATGGTGCTCACCGTGCCGCACATCTTCATACCGGCGTCACGGCACTTCTGGATACAGCGTTCGGCCTCTTTCCAGTAATCGGGCAGGGTGGTACCCGAGTTGGCGAAGTGGTGCTGCTCTTCGGTGGATACCATCATCAGGCAGCCGGTCCGGCCCGATACCTTTTTCTTTGAGGGCGATGGCCCGATCCACGGCCCGTTCACGAATGGTAACGGCCGTGATGCAGATGTCGTCGGGATTGATGCCCTCTCCGGGCGCAGCTCTTCTTGAAACGGTCGCTGCGCAAATGGGCCAAAACCTCTTCGGCATCCTCGAACTGGGGCATCAGGTAAGGGTTGCCCAGATTGGTCACTTCGATGTTGCGGCAGCCGGCAAAGATCATCTGTTCAGCGTAAAAGATCTTGGCCCGCGTGGAGATGAATTTTTCCAGATGCTGAAACCCATCGCGCACGGTGATGTCGCCGATGGTGACCTTACGCGGCATGCGCGGGAAAATCTTCCAGTAATCGTATTCAGTCATGTCTCCCTCCTCATTACAGAAACGTCGTATTAATATTCAAGACCCCTGGGGTCAAACCCGCCGCCTGGATTAACCCACCAAGCCGGTCCTTTCGTGCTCGTGCTCGTGCTCGTGCTCGATAAACCCAAATATGGCACCTTTCATATCAGCGCAAGCAACCCGCCTAACACCCTCCTTTTTTACAAAGAGTTGTGTCCTTGCAGAAATGGTAGTTATTGGTTCAGAGCAAGGCTGGAGCATTTTTGCAACCGCAGGCATAGTGCTCCATGTCGATGATTTCAAAAAGGCGAAATCGCCGCTCTGGGCCAAAAGATGCCATTTCAGCGAGGACACTCATTTACCTTTATAAACCGGCTTGCGCTTCTCACGAAACGCCGCCAAGCCTTCCAGCCGGTCTTCGGTGGGAATCAGCAGCCAGTAGGCGTTGCTTTCAATGCCGAGGCCGGTGTTCAAATCCGTCTCCATACCGGTGTTGATGGCGTACTTGGCCTGGGCTACGGCCAACGGCCCGGCCTCGCAAATCATGTCGGCCATGGCCTGACAGGCCGGCAGCAGCTCTTGCGGCGCGGTAACCTGATTGACCAGACCCATGGCCAGCGCCTCTTCGGCGCCCACCCGCCGCCCGGTGAAAATCAGCTCCTTGGCCTTGCCCTTGCCCACCAGCCGCGGCAACCGCTGGGTGCCGCCGGCGCCGGGAATGATGGCCAGGCGCGTTTCGGTCAGCCCCAGGGTGGCGTTGTCGGCGGCGATGCGGATATCAGCCGCCAGGGCCAATTCGGTGCCGCCGCCCAAGGCGATACCGTTGACGGCCGCAATGACCGGTTTGTTGAGGTTTTCAACGCGTGAAAAAAGGTCCCGAATGGTGTGAATGTACTGCTTGACCTGCATGGGGGTGAGGCTGCGTCGCTCTTTGAGATCGGCCCCCGAGCAAAAGGCGCGCTCGCCGGCTCCGGTGATGATCACCACGCGTACGTTGTCGTCATACCGAATCGCTTCAATTTGTTCGGCCAAGGCGTTAAGTAGCGGGAAGTTGAAGGCGTTCATCACCTCGGGGCGGTTCAGGGTGAGCACCCGAACGCCATCGGTTTGGGTGGATAGCAGCAGGGAGTCATTCATGGTTGGCACCTCACGATATCAACAGGCTAAAAAAAATTGGGGCCCAAGCACATACCTACGCTTTTGAACGAGCGCTCAGTCGGGAAAACACCATAGCCTGATTGGGGCTTCTTTGTCAACCGTCGCCTGGCCCTCTCAAGCCGAGTCATAATATATAGATTATCAATATAATTCAATTAGTTGACCAGAAACGAGGTAACATGTTTCCGCCGATCCTCTCTGCACTTGACCTTGACAGGTCAGCGCCCTACATGATAGCAATTTCCTACGATCGAGCGCTCGTTCGGTAAGGATGGGCCTCATGCCCCATAAGACGATACATGGCGATCTTCCCGCAACCCAACCCTCCGGGCGCATCGGAGACAACCTCAGCAGCGCCGGTAATTGAAGCGATGAAAGCACCCCGTCTCACGGCCGACATCCCCACTCAGGTCAAGGACCCCCAGCTGGTCGAACGCCGCCGTCGCCAGATCATTGATGCCGCCGTGAGGCTTTTTATCGCCAACGGCTTTCACAAGACCACCACCCGCCAGATCGCCCGCAAGGCCGACATCTCCATCGGCGCTTTGTACGAATATGTGGCCTCGAAAGAGGATGTGCTCTACCTGGTGTGCGATTCCATTCACGGCGAGGTGGAGCGCATGGTCTCGCGCGTGATGGCCCAGGCCGGCGACGGCCGCAACACCCTTACCGAGATATTGCGCGCCTATTTTCAAGTTTGCCACCGCATGAGCGACTTTATCCTGCTGATCTACCAGGAAACCTGCGCCCTGCCGCCCCAGTGGCAGGAACGGGTTTTAGCCAACGAGCTGCGCATCACCAACCTCTTTGTGACCGTGCTCAATCGCCTGGCCAGCTCGGGCCACCTGGCCCCGGCCCACCCGCGCGACATTGAGTTGGCCGCCCACAACATCAGCGTGCTGGGGCACATGTGGGTCTTTCGGCGTTGGTATTTCGGGCGCAACTACACCATCGAAGCCTACATCGCACGTCAGACAGATTTTATCGTACGCAGTCTCGCATCACCACAACCTCAATCCCGGACGGCGGGCAGGGCCCCCGAAACAGCACCCTGAGGGAGGATCCATGGGCCAGAGCAACCCCATTTCAGTTTACAAGCCTAAAAACCATATCCGTGTGGTGACGGCCACCGCGCTGTTCGACGGTCACGATGCCGCCATCAACATCATGCGCCGCATCCTGCAGGCCACGGGCGTGGAGGTGATCCATCTGGGCCACAACCGCAGCGTGGACGAGATCGTCAAAGCCGCCATCGAGGAAGATGTGCAGGCCGTGGCGATCTCCAGTTACCAGGGCGGTCATGTGGAGTTTTTCAAGTACATGGTCGACCTGCTCGCCGAGCAAGATGCCGGGCATGTCAAGGTGTTCGGCGGCGGCGGCGGCGTGATCATCCCCGATGAGATCACCGAACTGGAAGCCTATGGCGTGGCCAAGATTTACGCCCCCGAAGACGGCGCCCGCATGGGGCTGCAGGGCATTATCAATCACATGGTTGAAAGCATCGACGTTGACCGTAGCGCGGGAGCTTCGCCCGACCTTTTCGCCCTGAGTCCGGAAAACAAGCGCCTGGTGGCCCGGCTGATCAGCGCGGTGGAGGCGGCCCGCGAGGATGGTCGCCAAGCGGCGGCCGCGCTGGTTGAAAAAATACGCACAAAAGCCGGCCAAAATCACGTCCCGGTCATCGGCATCACCGGTACGGGCGGGGCCGGCAAATCCTCCCTGACCGACGAGTTGGTGGTGCGCTTGCGCCACGACCATCCCGACCTCGACCTGGCCATCATCTGCTGTGACCCCTCGCGCCGCAAGACCGGCGGGGCCTTATTGGGCGATCGCATCCGTATGAACGCCATTGACAGCCCCCGGGTTTACATGCGCTCCATGGCCACCCGCAGCTCGCACACTGAACTTTCCAAGGCCATGCGCGACGCCATCGATGTGGCCAAAGCGGCGGGGTTTGGCCTGGTGATCGCCGAAACGGCCGGCATCGGCCAGGGCGACTCCCAGATCGTGGACCTGTGCGATGTCTCCATCTATCTGATGACCAGCGACTTCGGCGCCGCCTCGCAGCTTGAAAAGATCGACATGCTCGATTTTGCCGACCTGGTGGTGGTCAACAAGTACGAAAAACAGGGCAGCGAGGACGCCGTACGAGATGTTCGCAAGCAGGTACAGCGCAACCGCAATCTCTTCGAGCTGCCGGCTGAGAAAATGCCGGTATTTGGCACCATCGCCTCCAAATTCAACGACGACGGTGTCACCGCGCTTTACCACGCCGTTATCGAGCGCGTGACGGAAAAGACCGGCACCCAACTCGACTCGAAACTGCCGGGCGGCGACTCGCCCCTGTCGTCGTCCAAGACCATCATCATCCCGCCCGAACGCACCCGCTATCTCTCCGAAATCTCCGACGCAGTCCGCCGTTATCACCGCGACACTGAAGCCCAGGCGCAAGCAGTGCGCAAACGGTGGCATCTTGCCGAAAGCGTTGCCGCTCTCGAGGGTAATGGCGAGGATGTGACGGCCCTGACGGCTCGCCTACGTAGCGAGATTGAGCGCGGCCAGCGCGAAATAGAGACCGAAACCGGTCTGCTGCTTGATGAGTGGGATACGATTAAAGCCCAATATCAGCAGGACGAGATGGTCTACAGCGTGCGCGATCGCGAGGTGCGCGCACCGCTCAAGTTCGAGTCCCTGGCGCGCTCGAAGATCCCCAAGGTGGCCCTGCCGCAATTCAGCGACCCGGGGGAGCTTTACCGCTGGCTGCGGCGCGAAAATCTGCCCGGTTATTTTCCCTACACGGCCGGGGTGTATCCGCTGCGGCGCATCGACGAAGAACCCACACGCATGTTCGCCGGCGAGGGCGATCCGGCCCGTACCAACCGCCGCTTCAAGCTGCTTTCGGCCGATTACAAGGCCAAACGACTCTCCACCGCCTTCGATTCGGTCACCCTCTACGGCTGGGATCCGGACGAACGCCCCGACATCTACGGCAAGGTGGGCACCTCCGGGGTGAGCATCTGCACCCTGGACGACATGAAGGTGCTCTACGACGGTTTCGCACTCTGCTCGCCCTGACACATCCGTATCCATGACCATCAACGGCCCGGCCCCCATCATCCTGGCCATGTTCCTCAACACCGCCATCGACCAGCAGGTGGACAAATTTAAACATGAAAACGGTGGCCCGCCCGATAAGAAGCAGTACACCGCCATCCGTGCTGAAACCCTATCCAACGTACGCGGCACGGTTCAGGCCGACATCCTCAAGGAGGATCAAGGGCAGAACACCTGCATCTTCTCCATCGATTTCGCCCTTAAAATGATGGGCGACATTCAGACCTATTTTACCGAAAAAAAGGTGCGTAATTTCTACTCGGTATCGATCTCCGGCTACCACATCGCCGAAGCGGGCGCCAACCCCATCAGCCAGCTGGCCTTTACCCTGGCCAACGGTTTTACCTACGTGGAGTATTATCTTGCCCGGGGTATGGCCATCGACGATTTCGGCCCCAACCTGTCGTTCTTCTTTTCCAACGGCATGGACCCCGAGTACACGGTCATCGGCCGCGTGGCCCGCCGCATCTGGGCCGTGGCCATGCGCGAGCGCTACGGTGCCGCCACCGCGCAGCCAGAAACTCAAGTACCACATCCAGACCTCGGGACGCTCCCTGCACAGCCAGGACATCCAGTTCAACGACACCCGCACCACCCTGCAGGCCTTGTGCGCCGTCTACGATAACTGCAACAGCCTGCACACCAACGCCTTCGACGAAGCCATCACCACACCCAGCACCGAGTCGGTGCGCCGGGCCCTGGCCATTCAGATGATCATCAATCGCGAGTGGGGCCTGGCCAAAAACGAAAACCCGCAGCAGGGCAGCTTTCATTGTCGAGGCCCTCACCGACCTGGTCGAAGAGGCGGTATTGATGGAGTTCGACCGCCTCAACGCCCGCGGCGGCGTGCTGGGGGCCATGGAGACCGGCTACCAGCGCGGCAAAATCCAGGAGGAGTCCATCTACTACGAGACTCTCAAGCACACCGGCGATCTGCCCATCATCGGCGTCAACACCTTCCGCGACCCCCACGCCAGTGACGACGAGTGGACCGACGACATGGGCAATCTGGAGCTGGCGCGGGCCACGCCCGATGAGAAGCAATCGCAACTCAACCGCTTGGCCGATTTTCACAAACGCCACCTGGACGCGGCACCGACAGCCCTCGAACGCCTGCAGCAGGTGGCCCTTTCCAACGGCAACATTTTTGAAGAACTGATGGAGACGGTGCGCATCTGCTCGCTGGGTCAGATCACCCAGGCGCTGTACGATGTGGGCGGCAAGTACCGGCGCAATATGTGATCGGGTCATTCACCCCGATCATTTTTTTGGGGGCAGGCGTCTCCTTTGCTACGCACCAGTGATAAACGTGATCAATGCTTGACAAGGTCCATTTCCTTTTCGTAAAGTAATCCCCACAATTTTACGGATTAATTTCGGTGAATCGGAAGATCATGCGATACCATAGCTGGTGGTGGTGGCACGCTGGGTAAGGCCTGCTCACCATCATTGAAAAGAACTCAATAGTTGTGAGCGGCTTGACCACAAAGCGTTAAAGCGGCTGGCAGCTATTTTTTTATACCCGGTCGCTTAACCGCGCCGGGTTTTTTTGCTTAGGGCGCCTGGAAACGTGAAACGCGATCCCGTTGGCGGTTTCGAAACCGATGAAATCGAAGACTGGTATCGGCGTTACACGAAAGATATGTTGTTAAAAGGAGCACGCTGAATGTCATTCATCCCCAATAACCTCAGCCAAGCGGAACTCAGATCGATCCAGCTGTCAGGACTTCAGTGGACGGTCCGACACGCCTATACCTACAGCTCCGTTTACCGCCAAAAACTGGATGCGGCCGGGATCAGGCCGGAGGACATCGGCGACCTGGATGATCTGCAACGGCTGCCTTTGCTCGGCAAGGAGGAGCTTCAGGCCGGCTACCCCTTTCCCCTGAGGTCCGTGCCGTTTGACCAGATCGTGCGCATCCACGCCTCATCGGGCACCACCGGCAAGCGCAAGGTGCTCTGTTACACCCAAAAGGACGTGGACGACTGGGCCGATTTTTTCGCGCGTTGCTACGAGATGGCCGGTCTGACGCGCCAGGACCGGGTGCAGATCGCCGTGGGCTACGGCCTGTGGACGGCCGGAGCGGGATTTCAGGCCGGCTGCGAGCGCTTCGGTGCCATGGCGGTGCCGGTGGGACCGGCCAACACCGAGATGCATTGTGAAATGCTGGTGGATCTCGAAAGCACCGTCTTTTGTGCCACGGCATCGATGACCCTGCTGATGGCCGAAGAGATTCACAAACGCAACCTCTCCAAAAAGATCAAGCTCAAGAAGATCATCATGGGCGCCGAGCGCCACAGCGACGCCATGCGCCGGCGCATCCAGGAGCTGATGAATGTGGAGCACATCTTCGATATTTATGGCCTGACGGAGTTGTATGGGCCGGGTACGGGGCTTGACTGTGTCCATCACAGTGGGGTCCACTATTGGGCCGACCGTTTCATTTTCGAAACCATTGACCCCGAAACCCTGCAGCCCACCGCCCCCGGCGAGATCGGTGAGCTGGTGGTGACGACCCTGGCCAAGCAGGCCAGCCCCCTGATTCGCTACCGCACCCACGACATCACGCGCCTAATCGACGAGCCCTGCGCCTGCGGGACGCCCTTTCCGCGCCACGATCGCATCCTGGGCCGCACCGACGACATGTTTACCTACCGCGCCGTCAACATATACCCCAGCCAGATCGACCATGTGCTCAGCCGTGTCGACGGCGCCGGCAGCGAATTTCAGATCCATCTGGACCATCACGACGATGGACGCGACATGATGACCATTAAAGTGGAGCGCGACCCCCAGGCCGGCCAGGACGACGACGGGCCGCTGGCGGAAAAGGTGTCTGCTGAAATTCGCCGCAAGGTGCTGGTGCGCAGCCGGATTGAGATCCAGGCTTACGGTTCGCTGCCGCGCACCGCGCGCAAAAGCCGCCGCGTTTTTGACCACCGCAACGGCACGCTGTAATGACATCAAACCCGTTGTATAAGATATTAAATTTTGGTGCTTGGCCTTTGTGATCTTGGTGGCAAAGGAACCAATCTCTCGGATCGAAACCACAAAAGGAGACAAACAATGAAAACCATTACCACATTACTGATGGGCCTTGGCATTGCCTTGTGCCTGGTCTTCATCGCCGCACCGTCGGGAGCGTTGGCCGCCGACGCCATCACCTTAAGCTACGCCAATTTTCCACCCGCGCCCACTTTCCCCTGCGTGCAGATGGAGCGCTGGAAAGAGGAAGTTGAAAAACGCACCGAGGGCACCATCAAGATCAACACCTTTCCCGGAGGAACGCTGCTGGGCGCCAAGGAGATGATGGACGGCGTCATCGCCGGCCAGGCCGACATCGGCAACCTCTGCATGGCCTACCAGCCCGGACGATTCATTATCACCAACGCCACCAGCCTGCCCCTGGGCATCCCCGATGCGCGTGTGGGCAGCCTGGTGCTGTGGGATCTTTACCAGAAGTACCAGCCCGAATCGTTTGCCAAGGTCAAGGTGCTGACCATGTTCACCACCGCCCCGGCCAACATCATGTCCAAAACGAACAGTCGCCTCGCTCGACGACATCAAGGGACTTGACCTGCGGGCCTCCGGCGGGGCGGCCCAGATTCTGAAAGCGTGGGGTGCCAACCAGGTGGGCATGCCCATGTCAGCCACGCCCGAAGCGCTGCAAAAAGGGGTGGTGCAGGGCCTGTTTTCTTCACTGGAGGTAATGAAAGACCTCAAGTTTGCCGAAACGTGCAAGTTCGTCACCATGACCGACACGGTGATCTACCCCTTTGCCGTGGTGATGAACATGGACGTGTGGAACAAGCTGCCCGCTGACGTGCAGAAGGTGATGGACGAGCTGGCCCTCGAGCAGGCCGAATGGACCGGCAATTACATGGACGATCACGTTAAGGGTTCCATGCAGTGGTCCACCGAAGAACAGGGCGTTGAGGTGGTTACCTTGTCAGCTGAGGACAAGGCCAAGTGGGACGCGCTGTTGGCGCCCATTACCGCCCAGTGGATCGAAACAGCCAAAGCGGACGGTTTTCCGGCCGAGCAGATCGTGGCCGACATCCAAAGCCTGACCCAAAAACATAGCAAATAGAGGCTCAAGGGGCCGAGGATCCGAGGGCTGGATATAAACACCTGTAAGTGAATCAAGGGTTTTCACTTGAATCTCTGGGGCCTCGGATTCTCGAACCTTTTCCACCAACCGAACATGACGCGACTCAATACCATCTGCCGCGCGCTCGGCACATTTCTGACCACTCTGGCCGGTCTCATGCTCCTGGCGATGATGTTGCTGACCTGTGCCAACATCGTGTCACGCGAGCTCTGGTTGCCCATTAGCGGTACCTACGAGTTAATGGGCCTTTTCGGCGCCGTGGCGGCCGCTTTCGCGCTGGGCGACACTCAGCTGCGCCGCGGTCACGTGGCCGTGGACATTTTGATGCAATCCCTGCAGCCCGCCGTACGACGAGCTTTGACAGCCATAAACAGCACCCTTTTGGCCGGCATTCTTTCTACTGGTGGCCTGGCAGTTGACCCAAAAGGCGATCACCCTTAAACAGACCGGCGAGGTGACCGAAACCTTGCGCATCATCTATTACCCCTTTATAGTCTGCGTGGCCCTGGGGTGTGCCTTTCTGGCGCTGGTGCTGCTGACTGACCTGGCCGCAGTGATCGCCCCGCCCAAGCAAAAGGCGCCATGAGCCTAGCCGCCATCGGTATCGCGGGCATATTGGCGCTGCTGGCCGTGCTTTTTTTCCTGGGCATGCCGGTCGGGTTCGCCATGGCCCTGGTGGGTTTTGCCGGCTTTAGCTGGGTGGTCTCGCCGGGTGCGGCCTTCAATATGATCAGTGCCGTATTGTGGGACACCTTCTCCCATTACGGCCTCACCGTCATACCGCTCTTTATCTTCATGGGCCAAGTGGCCTTTTATTCCGGCGTCAACGAAAAACTCTATCGCAGCGCCTACTACTGGGTGGGCCATATCCGTGGTGGCATCGCCATGGCCACGGTCTTGGCCTGCGCCGCATTCTCCGCTATCTGCGGTTCCAACGCCGCCACCGCCGCCACCATGAGCACGGTAGCCCTGCCGCAGATGAAAAAGTACCACTACCACCCGCGCCTGAGCACCGGCGCGGTGGCCTGCGGCTCCACACTGGGAGTGGTGATCCCGCCCAGCGTGGTGCTGATCGTCATCGGGCTCTCCACCGAACAATCGATCGCGCGCCTCTTTTACGGGCGGTATCGCCGCCGGCATCTTGCTGGCAGCCCTGCTGATGGTCACCATCTACGCCGTCTGCCGCCGTCACCGTAAGTGGGGCCCGGCAAGTCCGGCGGTAAGCATGGGCGAGCGCTTTCGTGCCCTGACCGGCGGTTTGGAGATGCTGGTCCTTTTTTTACTGGTTATGCTGGGCCTTTTTTTCGGCTTTTTCACCCCCACCGAGGCCGGCGCGGCTGGTTCGTTTCTGGCGCTGGTGATCAGCGCGGCCCAGGGGCGCTTGACCCTGAAACTCTTGATGGCGGCGGTCAACGACACTATCCGCGTTTCTTGCATGGTGATCATGATCATCGCCGGTGCCATGATGTTCGGCCGCTTTCTGGCCGTCACCCGCATCCCCTTCGACGTGGCCGCCTGGGTGGTGACATTGCCCGTGCCCAAGGCCGCCATCATGATGATCATCTTCTTGATCTACATCATCGGCGGGGCGGTCATGGACGCCCTGGCACTGCTGCTCATCACCATTCCCATCTTTTTCCCGGTGGCCATGCAGCTGGGCTACGACCCCATCTGGTTCGGTGTCATCATCACGGTAATCACCACCTTGGGAGCCGTAACCCCACCGGTGGGCGCCACCACCTATGTGGTCGGCGCCATGGCCGAAGATGTGCCTCTGCAGGAGGTGTTCAAAGGGGTGGTCTACTTTCTGCCGGCCTATCTCATTTGCGTAGCCCTGCTGATGCTCTTTCCACGCTTGATCACCTTCCTGCCCGACCTGATGCGCTGAGCCTCACCGCCCATGGCGACTGAACTGCGCTTCCACCAATTCTTGCCTGAACTGCGTCCTTGCACGCCACCGCCGCTGTGCAATGCCTGCTTGACTTTATCAGCCCTTGCCGGTATCAACATTTAGGTTGCGGGTTGCATGCAAATAAAAGACGCTACATGCGCTTTGGCACCCCGTCGACCCGCCGCACACCCGTTTCATGTTCCCTTTTGTCCGCTCATCATGGGGCCTATGATCACCACTTTATCGAAGGGAGGTTTCAATGCTTAGGAAAATCCTGACCAAAAACGTCCTCGCGTTCGTATTGCCGGCGCTGCTGCTGTTGTTCGTCAACCCGGCACAGGCTGCCGATGAGAAGATCGGCTGGGTCGGCCCGGTTTACAAGGAGCTCTCCGACAGCCTCACCAACGGATTTAAAAATTATTACCAGAAAACCTACGGCAAGGAGATCGACATCACCTTCGTGCGCCCGGGCGGATGGCCGGTCTGTCTGGACAAAGTTCGCGCCTGGGGTGACAAGCCCGATGCCGATATCTTTCTCGGTGCCGGCGCGCCAGCCCACGAAGTGCTCAAGAAGGAGGGCATGGTCGTCGCCTACAAACCCAAAGACTGGGACATGGTGCCCGCCGACTGGCACGGCATGAAAGTCAAGGACGCCGATGGGCTGTGGACCTGTTTTGCGCCCTGGATCGTCACCAACCTCTACAACCAGAAGGTGCTCGACAAGCTCCAACTGCCACCCCCCAAAACCTGGGACGAACTGATCAACCCCATTTACAGGGGCAATGTCATTTCCACGCTGCCCTACGCCTCGGGCACCATGCATGAAACCGTTGAAATTATCCTGCAATCCCGCGGTGAAAAAGAGGGTTGGAAATATCTGCGCTTGATGGCCGCCCAGTTTGCCCGCTTTTCCACCGGCAGCACCGATACCACTCAGATCACCGCCCGGGGCGAGGTGCCCATCGGCGTGGCCCAGCCACAGATGAACGCAATGGTGGCCCGCCGCGACGGCTACCCGGTCAGCGATCTGCTGCCCGACAAAACCATCCTGGTTCCGGAAGCGGTGGCCCTGCTCAAAAACGCCCCCAATGAAGAGAACGCCAAGATTTTTTTGGACTGGCTCTTTAGCATGGAGGGACAGAAATATGTGCTCGAAGGCGGCTACTTCGCGGCCCGCACTGACATCAAGTTTTCAGCCTGGAAGGAGGAGGGCGTCGCGATGGCCGAGCACGCCGAAAATGCCCTGGGCGTTGACTCTTTCTGGGATCTCGATGTGGGTTTTATCGAATACGACCTCGACCTGGCCACCAAACGCTGGGACGACGTCAACCGTTACTATGAAAACGAGATCTACCGCAAATGGAATGAGCTTAAAAACAGCCTGGTGCTGATCGAAGAGGTCGAAGGCGAGATCGAAGCCGCTATGGCGCAGAAAATGGATGTCACCAAGGCTCAGGCCAAAATCAAGGAGGCCCGGGACCTGTTCGGGTACGACGGCAATTATGCCGCCGCTCGTTTGGCGGCCTCCAAGGCCCGCGCGCTGCTGGCGGCACCGTAACTGTAATCCGAATGGCAACCCCGCTCCATCACCCAATGCCCGGGACATAGCCTGCCCCGGGCATTGATTTAAAAAGCCGGAAAGGGAATTTATGTCGCGCGGCAACCTCTCGCTGGCGGCCGGCTTGTGGGCCATCATCGCCTTTTTCGTGGTCTACCCGCTCTCGATCCTGGTGTTGGAAAGCTTCAAGATCGTCGAGCCCGGCGGATGGGGTGTGGCCAACTACATCGGTTTTTTCAAAGACACCTATTACCTCAAAACCTTCTGGAATACGCTGGTGCTGGGCGCGCTGGTGCTGTTGACCAGCACCATTTTCGGCATCCCCCTGGCCTACATTCTGGCCCGCTACCGCCAGCGGGGCAAAACGGTCTTCACCGCCCTGATCCTGCTGCCCATCGTGCTGCCGGCCTATGCCGGCGTTTTTGCCTTCATCATTTTTTTCGGCAAATACGGTACGGTCAACCTGCTGCTCATGAATGCCGGCCTCATCGAGCAGCCCCTCAACTTCATCTACGGGCTGCACGGTCTGGTCTTCATCCAGGCGCTGCACATGCTGCCCTTTATCGTCCTCAGCCTCTCGGCCGGCTTTACCAACATCGACCCGAGTTTCGAGGAAGCAGCCGAAGTGGAGGGCGCCAGCGGCTTCCGGCGTTTCATAACCGTCACCTTGCCGCTATGCACCCCCAGCTATCTGGCCGGGGCGGTGATCGTATTTTTGTGGCCCTTTACCGACTGGCTCACCCCGCTGATTTTGGGCCAGGTCGATTTTCTACCTTCCGTCTCCTACATCAACATTGCCTACCATTTCACCGACGAGCACCGCAAATATATGGGCATCGTGGCCGTCGTGGTCTCTTCGGTGGTCTGTATCACCCTTTTTCTGCTGGCCCGCTGGTGGGTGGAGCGCAAAAAGTACACCGGCCTCTCCAAGGGAACCACCTCCGAAGGGCGCGTCATCGAGCCGGGGCCGATGATCAAAGCTGGATCCTACCTCTATATGCTGGTGGTGGCCGCGCTGGTGCTTGTGATCCCCATCGTGCTTGGGCTTTCGGCCTTTTCCCGGCGCTGGGTCTTCGAGCCCTTTCCCACCTACTGGACCCTGGAAAACTTTCGCATGATCTTGCAGGAGAGCCCGCTCCTGATCAAAAACTCCTTTATTTTCAGTACCATCGCCCTGCTGTTCGGGATCATCTTCGGCCTGCCGGCGGCCTACATCATCGTGCGTACCCGCGTGCCGGGGCGCAATGCCCTCGATTTCACGATCACCCTGATGCTGGCCTTTCCGGGCATGGCGGTCGGCGTAAGTTACCTGCTCGCCTTCTGGAAGGGCATCCCTCTGGCTACCCACTGGATCATTATGCCCTTGGCTCTTTTTGCCCGGCGCCTGCCCTATTTTCTGCGAATGGCGCACTCCTCCTACCTGCAGCTCGACAGCTCGCTGGAAGAAGCCTCCGAGGTATCCGGGGTGGGCAAGCTGAGAACCTTTTTCTATATCTCCCTGCCGCTGCTGCTCAAAGGGGTGTTGGTGGGGGTGGTAATGTTTTTCATCATGGCCTTTCAAGAGATCTCTACGGCCATATTTCTCTACCGCGGCGGCTGGGAAACGCTGCCCATCGGCATTTTTCTCAACTGGCACCGGGGCATGGAATTCGGCATCGCCGCCGCCATGGCCTTTTTGATGATCGTGATCACCTTCATTTTGCTGCTGATCATCTCCAGGATCGCCGGCGGTATTCTAAAGGCCGCCTGGGGGCCGGGGGGCACCTAAGCACGCGTGCCGTCGTACCGGTGATTTAAGATCCAATTGGCAACACGTAAGGCTTAACCAACATGGCATTTATCGAAGTTAAAGATCTGTTCAAGCGTTTCCGCAAAGTCGTCGCCCTCAATCACATCGAACTTACCGTGCAAGAGGGCGAGATGCTGACCCTGCTGGGACCCAGCGGATGCGGTAAAACCACCACCCTGCGCTGCATCGCCGGACTTGAAAAACCCGATGCCGGCGACATTGTCATCGACGGCAAATCGATGCTCGCGCAAGGCTTTGTGCCGCCCGCCAAACGCGGCATCGGTATGGTGTTTCAAAACTACGCCGTCTGGCCGCACATGAAGGTGTTCAATAACATCGTCTACGGGCTGAAAATTCAGGGGGCGTCTAAAGCGGAGATCAAGCAAAGGGCCCAGAAGGTGCTGGAGATGGTGGGCTTGGAAGGCCTGGACGAGCGTTACCCGTCCCAGTTGAGCGGCGGTCAGCAGCAGCGCGTGGCACTGGCGCGGGCCCTGGTGCGCAACCCCAAGGTACTGCTGCTTGACGAGCCCTTGAGCAATCTGGACGCCAAATTGCGAGAAAAGATGCGCTTTGAAATCAAGAGCCTTGTGCGGCGCATGGGGATCACCTCGGTCTATGTAACCCACGATCAGGCCGAGGCCATGGTCATCTCAGACCGCGTTGTCGTCATGGAGTCGGGCAATGTGGTGCAGATCGGCAAACCCGAACAAATTTACGAGACGCCGGCCAGCAAATTCGTGGCCGACTTCATCGGAACCACCAACTTCGTTGCCGGCACGGTGGTGCAAACCTTCGCCGATACCCGGCAGGCGCTGATTCAGACCGAGTTCAACCAGCCCATGCGTTGCCATACGCCCGACAACCAGACCACCGCTGTCGACCAGTCGGTAAGCGCATCCATCCGCCCCGAGGACGTACAGCTGCTTACCGAGGCGCCGCCAGAACAAACCAACCTATATGCAGGCGTTGTCGCCCACAGAGCCTACCTGGGCAACTTTCTTTACTTTTTCGTCGACGTGGGCGGCACCCAGATCAGGGTGCAAGCACCCCACCATCTGCCCCTGGACGAGGGTGCACGGGTCTATCTCTACCTGAATCCGCTAAAGTGCGTGATTTTGCATTAGACCTGTCAAATGGTGCCCGGCGAGGTGTCGAGGAAGGGGGGCGATCCGGGCCGGCAAACGCTTATGCTGACTTCAACGCCTGGGGGCCTCAATGGTGCATATAAAACTAGAAGAACTGCTCACTGGCGAGATCACCGGCTGCGGTTGTGGCAGGGACCACCGGCTGACCACCCGCGAGGTGGCCTTGCAACCGGGAGCCATGCAGCGGCTGCCGGAGATGGCCTCCCGCTTTTTTCCACCGGGCCGCGTGCTCTGCGTGGCCGACGGCAACACCTGGCTGGCGGCCGGGGAACGTGCGGTCGACATGCTGCGCAAAGACGGCCGCTCCGTGACCGCCTATCGGGCCGACCACGGCGGGCAAAAGGTCCACGCCCAACCACGGGCTGTTGATGACCTGATCGACGCCATCAAAGATGCCGAAGCCGAGGCACTGCTGGCCGTCGGCTCAGGTACCATCAACGACATCGCCAAATCCGCCGCCACCGCTGCCGCCTGTCCACTGATCACCATGGCCACCGCGGCCAGTATGAACGGTTATCCATCGGCCATTTCAGCCCTAACCCGCGCGGGGGTAAAAACCACCGAACCGTGCACCCCGCCGGTGGCGATCATCGCCGATCCGCAAATCATGGCCACTGCACCAGCGGCCATGACTGGGGCCGGTTTTGGCGACCTGCTTTCCAAAAACGCCTCCACCGCCGATTGGCTACTGGGCCGCACGCTGCACGACGAATACTTCTGTCCATTCTCGGCCGCGGTGGCCGACGAAGCTGTGCGGCGCTGCATCGCCAACGCCCAGGCCATCCATGATAATCGCCCCGAGGGACTGGCCATTTTGGCTGAAGCGCTGGTGCGCTCGGGCATCGCCATGGTCATCGCCGGCTCCAGCGCTCCGGCCTCAGGGGGCGAACACCTTATCAGCCATCTCTGGGACATGATCGCCCACTGGAGCGGGCGTATGCCGGCCCTGCATGGGCAGCAGACCGGCGTGACGACCCTGATGTCACTTAAGCTCTACGAGAAGGTTCTGGCGCTCGACACGGCGGCAGTGCAACACCTCATGGACAAAGCACCACCGGATGAGGCGCCGGCCGCCTTCGATGCGCGCATACAAGCCCTTTTTAGGGATATCGCCACTGCCGTGCTACCCTTTGCCCGCCAGAAATATTTGAGCGCGTCGGCGCTGAGAAACCGCCGTGAACGTATCGTTGAGAAGTGGCAGCAAATACGCCAGGCGGTGGCGCCTGTGGTCATCCCTTCCGAAACATCTCGCGCCCACCTGGAAGCCGCCGGTGCTCTCTTTCGGGCCGCCGATCTTGGCCTATCCCTGCAAGAAGTTGAGTTCGCCTACCGCAATGCGCGCTGGATTAGAAATCGTTACACCATTTTAGATCTGGTGGCCGAACTGGGGATGCTTGAGGCGTGGCGGGCAGAGGTGTTGGCGGTTGTTTAAGCGGGTATTGTCCATATTAATAGACGGCCAGCCCTGTAATAAATCACGGGGGCCAGTTTTCCGCTGACCCCCGTTCATTTGACTACTGAATCTATCGCCTGGGGCGAACTTAGTTTTTAACCTTGCCCTCGAACTCCGGCAGGGTCAAGGTCCCGTCGCGGTTGCGGTCGTACCAGCTGAAATCACCACTGCACTTTTTTTTGTCCTGTTTGCAGGCAGCCATGAACTCGGCAACAGTCACTTTTCCGTCGCTGTTTTTATCCATGGCTTTGAACGTTTCCGCCATCGATGGCCCAGCCATCAATGGCCCCGCCGTCAATGTCACAAGCAAGGCCCCCAGTACAATAAAGCACATACTGCGTTTCATAGATACCTCCCTGTTATGCCGTCAGCTAACATAAACGATGTAAAGATTAAGATTTTCCGGTCCCGTGGCCTCCAAATTGGCGATCAGAGCGATGCCGGGTTCGAGGGATGACGGATTTTAGTCACACACCTCTCGCTCCACTTCTTTTACCAACTGACCGTTTTCATAGAATTTTTCAACCACAACATGGCAATTTCCCCTGGGCTTGAGCGGCTCAGCCTCTATGCGCCGGGTACCCGGTGCGTTGGTGTAGACTACCGGCTGCCGATTACCGGCCGCTTCGCGCGCGGCACGGTCACTGATCTCGCCCATGGCCCCGCCCAGCACAGCGCCCAGCCCGGCCCCGATCACACCCCCTCGCCAACTGTTCTTATCGTCGAGCAGCGCGCCCGCGGCCGCGCCTACGCCCGCACCCACAGCGCCGCCCTGATAGCCGGCTTTAGATGGGCCCTGCACGCCAGCACATCCCGTCAAAGATACCACAAGTGCCAGCAGTACCACCATGACCACCCATGTCGATCCTTTGTGCAACATAATGCCCTCCTGTCGTTTCTTTGGGGTAAGCTCTCTTTTCATACCTGTTTCCCTATCACCCACAACTTCAAACTTTTTTCAGCCGGCTTTTGCTCTCAACGGTCTTTTCGACACCAACCCTTATGCAAAAGTCATTTGTCGATGGACGAACCAAAGCCGACAGCGCGCTTTGGCCTTGTCTGCAACCCAAAAAAATTGATAACATAACAAAGTCTGTTTCAAAACGTTTCAGTTTGTTCAAGGTCAAAGATGGTGCCGATTTTAACCGCAGGAATACGATCCGTATTTCGAGGATTATAATCGGCGCCAGACGCGGAGATCGGGCAAAATGAGATGTTTTGAAATTGACCCTACAGTATAAGAATCATTGTTCAGCCTGACAAACAGCAATGGGAGGAGCGGGCATGCAGATCAATACTTTCGGTGTGGTCGGTGCCGGCCAAATGGGCAACGGCATCGCCCAGGTGGCCGCTGCTAGCGGCCTTGAAGTCATTATGAACGATATAGACACCCGCTTTGTGGAAGGCGGCCTATCGGTCATCACTAAAAACCTGGATCGCGCCATGGCCAAGGGCAAGCTGCAGGACATGGACAAGGCCGCCATCCTGAGGCGCATCAAGACCAGCGTCAATCTCAACGATATGGCCGGGGCCGATTTCGTGGTCGAGGCCGCCGTCGAGCGCGAGGACCTGAAATTTAAGATTTTCCGAGACCTCGACGCCATCTGCCCTCCGGCGACCATTCTGGCCACCAACACCTCTTCGATCCCCATCGGCCGCATCGCCACCCAAACCGGGCGACCGCAGCAGGTGATCGGCATGCACTTCATGAACCCGGTGCCGGTGATGCGACTGGTGGAGGTGATTCGCGCCCTGACCACCTCCGACGAAACCTTCCAGCGCACCTGGGATCTGGCGGTCAAGTTCGGCAAGACGCCAGCCGAGGCCAATGACTATCCCGGCTTTATCGCCAACCGCATCCTGCTGCCCATGATCAACGAGGCGGTCTACAGCCTATACCACGGCGTGGGCACCCGCGAGAGCATCGATACGGTGATGAAGCTGGGCATGAATCACCCCATGGGGCCCCTGGAGCTGGCCGACCTGATCGGCCTGGACACCTGTTTGGCCATCATGGAGACCCTCTACGAAGGGTTCAAAGACAGCAAGTATCGGCCCTGCCCCCTGCTGCGCAAGTATGTCGAGGCCGGCTGGTTGGGCCGTAAAACGGGCCGGGGCTTTTATGAGTATTGATGCCGGCCTGAGCCGGGTGGTCATCAGCAATTGATGTTGCAAGGAGCAATACAATGCCACGCAAAAAAACAGCGACCCCGAATCCCGTTGGAAAACGCATTCGCAAGGCGCGCCTGGACAGGCATTTGACCCTGGACAATCTCGCCAATCAAACGGGGTTGTCGGTCGCCTACCTTAAAAAGATCGAGGCCAGCGACAAGATTCCCCCCGTGGGCACCCTGCTGCAGATATCGCGCGCCCTGCAGATTGATTCGGGTCTTTTGTTCAAGGAAGAGCAGGCCAGCGAGCGGCAGCGCATCCGCGAATATGCCAAGCGCACCGACGACTACGCCTACACCACCTTGACGCCTGGGGCCGAAAACAAACATCTCAAGGCCTTTCGGGTCACCATCGATCCCAAATCCACCCACCGCGGGGTGGGCTACCAGCACGAAGGGGAGGAGTTCGTGTATGTGCTCGAGGGCGAGGTCGAGGTGGCGGTGGGCGAACACGTCAACCATTTGCAGAAGGAGGACTCGCTCCATTTCAACTCCGGCGTCAGCCACAAGCTGCGTAATGTGGGCGAGACCACCGCTGTGCTGATCGTAGTGATTTATAATCCTTGACGGGGATGCGATTCCCTTTTGCCAATATCATACGAGACCTGCCATGTTATTTAAACTGACCAACGAACAGCGCATGATCCGCGCCATGGCCCGCGAGTTTGCCCGCAAGGAGGTTGCGCCCACGGCGGCCGAGCGCGACCGCACCAAAGCCTACCCTTCCGAAAATCTGGCCAAGCTTGGGGATTTGGGATTTTTGGGCATGATGGTCCCCACTGAATACGACGGCGAGGGCGCCGACACGGTCAGCTACGCCCTGGCCCTTGCGGAAATCGCCGCCGCCTGCGCCTCGACCGCCGTCATCATGTCGGTGCACAACTCCATCGTCTGCCAGAGCATCCTGCGTTTCGGCTCCAAAAATCAGAAGGAGACCTATCTGCGGCCCCTGGCACGCGGGGAGTTTATCGGTGCCTTTGCCCTCACCGAACCCCACGCCGGCTCCGACCCGGTCAGTCAGGATACCACCGCCGTCCGCCAGGGCAATCACTACATCCTCAACGGCACCAAGCGTTTTATCACCTCGGGGCGCTATTCGGGCCTGGTGATCGTCACCGCCAAAACCGACCCCGATGCGCGCCACAAAGGCATCAGCGCCTTTATTGTCCCCAAGGATACGCCCGGACTGGCGGTGGGGCACGAGGAGGACAAAATGGGCCTTCGCGCCTCGGACACCACCGATCTGCTGTTCGAAGAGTGCCGGGTGCCGGCCGCCAACCTGCTGGGCCGCGAAGGCCAGGGCTTCAAGATCGCCATGACGGCTCTGGACGGCGGCCGCATCGGCATCGCCGCCCAAAGCCTGGGCGTGGCTCAGGCCGCCTTTGAGGCCGCCGTCAAATATGTGAAAAACCGCGCTCAGTTTGGACAGAAGGTCTCCAAGTTTCAGGGCGTGCGCTGGATGGTGGCGGACATGGCCACCCAGATCGAAGCCGCACGGCAGCTGATGCTGTCGGCGGCGGCCATGAAAGACCGCGGCGAGAACTTCACCCAGCGTGCTTCCATGGCCAAACTCTTTGCGTCGGAGATGGTCAACCAGGTCACCGCCCAGGCCCTGCAGCTGCACGGCGGTTATGGATTCATCAAAGATTATCCGGTGGAACGCTACTACCGCGACGCCCGCGTCTTCACCATTTACGAGGGCACCTCGGAGATTCAACGCGTGGTGATCTCCAATCACATTTTCAAGGACAAGCGCAAACCGTAATTGTTAGCCAGTTGGCTGTATGTTTTTGGGCATAACCCTTAGGCATCAAACAAAATTCGTTTATCCATATTATAAGCGCCTTATTATACGGGGGATCGTCTTGAAAAGACTATTGAAGTTTTCCGTAATCGTGTTTTTCGTCGCTTTCATGGTCGCTTGTGCCAGTCGCGAAAACAACCTTGAGGGTTTTCGCAAAGGGATTTACCAAGGAGCCAACCAGGCCCAAGAGATGAAAAGGATGGACCCGTTATCATCGTATAAAGAGCTTCCTACATATGATCAGTATGAACGAGAGCGGCAAGAGATACTAACTGGTCACGATATGGATCAATCAACAACTGGACCGCGTCAGTGAACAAAAATGCCGCAGCACGAAGCCGTTTTAAAACGTTTCAGGCTGTCCAAGGTCGATGACGTGTTGCATTTGTCTTATAACCAAAAAAAGGATTCGGCATGAAATACGTTGGAGCCCACGTCAGCGCCGGCGGCGGGGTGGAAAACGCTCCGCTCAATGCCCAGCGCATCGGCGCCACGGCCTTCGCCCTATTCACCAAAAACCAGCGTCAATGGAAGGCCAAACCCTTGGCGCATAGAAGCATCGAAGCCTTTGGTCAAAATTGCGCCCGGGTGGGGATCGACGCGGCCCACATCCTGCCCCACGACAGCTACTTGATCAACCTGGGCCACCCGGAACAGGTCGGCCTGGAGAAATCACGGGCCGCCTTTCTGGATGAGTTCACCCGCTGCGCACAGTTGGGCCTGGTCTATCTCAACTTCCACCCGGGCAGCCATCTGCGCAAAATTTCCGAATCCCAGTGCCTTACACGCATCGCCGAGTCCATCAATATGGCGCTGGACAAGGTGGATACGGTGACGGCGGTGATCGAAAACACGGCCGGGCAGGGGAGCAATGTCGGCTACCGCTTCGAACACTTGGCCGAGATTATCGATCAGGTGGGGGACAAATCCCGCGTGGGGGTCTGTCTCGACACCTGCCACAGCTACGCCGCCGGATATGACATCAAATCGGCGCGGGGCTATGAACAGACCATGGCCGAATTTGAGCGCATCGTGGGGTTCGAGTATCTCAAGGCGCTGCACCTCAACGACGCCAAGCGCGAACTGGGCAGCCGCGTGGACCGGCATGACAGCATCGGCGACGGCACCCTGGGGGTTGATACGTTCCGGCGTATCATGAACGACCCGCGCTTTGACGATATGCCCTTGGTGTTGGAAACGCCCGATGATTCGCGCTGGGCCGAGGAGATCCGGTTGCTCAACAGCCTGGCCGAGGGCCAATAGCCACAGACCAAGCATGTGGATCGAAGCGGTGCTCTTTTGCTGTGCCCCGCAAAAGAGACCAAGATTGGACGAAATACCAAATATTAAAGGAGCCCGCCCATGAAAAAAATGGCCCTGTTCGTCTTCAACGGCGACCCCATGTGCTTTATCCACGTCTTGCTCAACGCGCTGGACATGAACGACCGCGGCTACGACGCCAAGGTGATTGTGGAGGGCGCCGCCACCAAGTTGATACCAGATCTGGCCAAGCCGCAAAACCCGTTGCACAACCTGTGGGAAAAGACCAAAAAAGCCGGTTTGGTGGCCGGGGTCTGCAAGGCGTGTGCCGGCAAGATGGAAACGCTCGAAGCGGCCCAGGCACAGGAACTATCACTCCTGGCCGACGTTGCTGGTCACCCCGCCATGGCCCATTGGCGCGATGCGGGCTACGAAATCGTATCATTCTGATTTACGATAAATCCTGAAAACATGGCCACATCACAAACGACACCCAAAACACCCTTCCGTCAGCTAAAGCGGCAAGTTCTGCGCTTGCTCACCGCTCCAGACCAGACCGAGGTGCTGTCAACACTCTGCCGATTGCCGTCCCGCCAGGTGGTCAATCCCCTCTTTTCGCTGCTTTTTCACGCTGAAGCGCTCGTGCGCTGGCGTTCAGTTGTGGCCATGGGGGCGGTGGTCGACGGCTTGGCGCGGCGCGATATCGAATCGGCGCGGGTGGTTATGCGCCGCTTCGTCTGGAACCTCAACGACGAGTCGGGCGGTATCGGCTGGGGGTCGCCCGAGTGCATGGGCGAAATCATGGCACGCAACCGGTGCCTGGCCGAAGAGTATGCCTGCTTGCTGGTCAGCTATGTGCGGCTCGACATGAACCACCTGGAGCACCCGGTGTTGCAGCGGGGTGTGTTGTGGGCCGTGGCACGTTTGGGGGCGGTGCGGCCCGCTCTGCTTAGGGACGCCGTGGGCCATTTGAGGCCCTATTTGATGTCCGACGATCCCTACCTGCGCGGCCTGGCGGCCTGGGCGGCTCGCGCCATCGGCGACATCTCCGTTGCCGGCCGCCTGTCGGAGCTAAGCGAGGATCATCGCAAGATCGAGATTTTTCGCGACGGGGAGATGCTTACGGTCACCGTGGCCGATCTGGTGGCGGCCTGAGGCGCGGCGTTATTGGGAAATGGTGACGAGACCATCGCTAAAATCATGAACCGCCCCGACAGCCCGCCCTTCTGGCAGACCAAGGCACTGGAAGAGATGACCCCCGATCACTGGGAGGCGCTGTGTGACGGCTGCGGCCGCTGTTGCCTGCAAAAGCTCGAGGATGGCCGCACCGGTCAGGTATTTTACACCCGCGTGGCCTGCCGTCTGCTCGACATCCAACACTGCCGCTGCCGCGATTATGCCCGGCGCACCGTGCGAGTGCCCAACTGCATGGCACTCACCCCCAAGGACGTACGCCGCCTCGCGTGGTTGCCGTCATCCTGCGCCTATCGCCGGTTGGCCATGGGCCGCGATCTGCCCGACTGGCATCCCCTGATCAGCGCATCGCCGGACAGCGTCCACCGCGCCGGCATCTCGGTGCGCCACCTGGCTCTGCCCTTCGATGAGGTGCCGGCCGAAAAATATCCCCGCCACATCATCACGCTCGACTGAGGCACCCTCTCACCGTTCCCATCAAACCTCGAAATCAACGGCCCGGATATCCTCACTGATCGCAAGGATCGATTTCAACACAGCCACGTGGTCGGGATGCTGCTGGTAGCGCTGCATGCTGGTGAGGTTGGCGAAGGTGGCGATCAGCGCGAAATCATACGATCGATCGGACTTAACGATGTCGCGCCCGAACTCGTAGGTGTTGATCTCCACGATTTTGTTGGGCATATCATCCAGTGCATTCTCCATGTCGCGGATCTCGTCGTCGCTGACCGTCGGTTTGAATTTTATCATTACCACGTGAAGTAGCATTTTTCTCCTCTTCGCTTTGAACGGAGTTGCATCAATGCCCTGAGGTGAACCCAGGGCAACCAAAGCCGCCCGATCTCTTTAACGCAAATCGGATCGGAATAAAATAACCGCGGCCCCACATTTCGTAGTTTCAGCTAAGGGTCAGCGGGGGCAGCACCCCGCCGCTCACGTACCTGAACTGATCGGGCCGGGCGGCGATATCCAGCCTCTGGTCACTCTCGAGCTGTGGCAACACGGCCGCCGTGGCCCAGAAGGTGTGCAGGGCGTGCGTGTTTTTGATGCGCACCAGGCGTACCCCTTGGGGGTCGGGCACGCGCGAAAAGGCCAGGCTGACGGCATCGCGGTCGCTGGCCAGCGCCAACGGCAGGCGCGCGCTGCGAAACAGGCCTGTGGTGGCGGCGTTGGTCTGGGTGGCCTTGAAATCGATCTTCTCCACCAGGCGTTGTGTGGTCAGATCGGCTACACCGATACCGATGGCGTTGCCGCGGGACGGCTTGGTTAAATCCAACACGATCAGGGTGTGGTAATCGGGTCGCCGCTCACCACCTTCGCGGCGCCAGAACCCCACCACGTTGGGGTCCATACCCGCGCCGCTGATGTTTTTACCCATTTCGTCGACCACCAGAATATCGAGTTTCTCCACCGGAATTCGCGGAAAAAGCCGCCAGGCCAGCTTGAGCAGCCTCCGGTCCGTGGCTGCGAAGTCGGCGGCCGGCACGACTTCGATCGTGTGGATACCCGGCGCCGGGTTTTCCACCACCGCTACACCAAAAAGAACACTGACGCGCCCCATGATCGCCGCGGCCGCCGGCACGATGCTGGCCGCAAGCCCGAAGCGGTGCATCTCGGCCGCCCCGGCGGGCATGCCGCACCCAACGGCCAGCATTTTACACAGCCCCGACTCCACCTCGCCCCGAAAGAGGGTGTGGGGTTTGACGCGGTTGATGACCACCACATGGTCGGCCGCCAGCAAGCGCCGCCCGAAATAGACCCGCCCGCCCGAGGGCAGACGAATGATTGGCACCGCCTCGACATCGCCGTTCACCGGCACGCCCATCGTCTGCGTGCTGACCCCCAGCCGCGCCAGCACGGCCACCTGGCCCTCGGCGGTAGCCCCGCCGTGGGACCCCATGGCCGGCACAATAAAAGGTTCGAGTTGCCGGCTTTTCAGATAATCCACCACGCCCCTGACCATCTCGGGCAGGCGCTGAATCCCCCGCGACCCCACAGCCACGGCCACCGATTGGCCCGGTATGGCTTCCGCCGCAAACGGGTGCTTTCGAAACCGGTCGTTGAGCGCGGCCCCCACATCGCTCAGAGCGGGCTGGTCGAACTGCTGCCGCACCCGGTACATGGGCGGCAGGGGGAATGGCTTCTTGATGGGGCTGGCCTGAAAGATCATCTCAGCACGGTTTTTCATGGTCAATTCAGCTCACGGTCAGTAGATAAATCGGCGTTCGAACCGGTTTCGCCGGGGGCGGTGCTTGAGCCGGGCGGTCTCGGCATAGGGTAAAATCGGTATGCGTTCGCCACCCTGAAGTTTGGCCTGCAGCTTGCGCCAGAAGGCAACCTTGAAAAGATCACCATGGTAGCCTATGAACAGCTTGCGCTGTGGTGCCGAGAGCCCGTCGGTGGCCGGGATCTCCTCGGGATAGACGCAGGGCGCCGCCGCGAAATCCGGACCCTGTCGGGTGTTACCATGCCCCCCAGCCGCCATTGAAATAAACCGGCAATCGGTCACGCGCAGCAGCTCGTCGTAATCGTAAAAAACCACGCGCCCGAACCGGGTGAGGCCGAAATTCTTAAGACGCATATCGCCGGCGAAAATGTTGCTGCGGGCCAGGTCTTTGATGGCCAGCCCATAGTCGACCACCACCCGCCGGGCCACAGTTTCGTCGCTATGGCGCAGGTAAAGGTCCAACGGGGTCACCTTACGCTCGACGTAGACCAGCTCGAAGATCACCTCATCGGCGGTGACCACCACGCTCTCGGCGGCCATGTCCAGCAGCTTATCCAGCAGGGGCATGGGAAAAGCGCGACGTGGCAGGCTCAAATGTCTGAAGTGATAGGCATCCACCAGGCGGCCGGCACGATTATGACGAAAGACCTGTTCATATTTTTTCATCACCGCTCCCCGGCTGGTCTCTTTGGGGTAATCGAAGCGGTCTTTGATCAGCTTGAACACCATGTCGAAGGCCGGGCTGTAGATCACCGCCATTACCATGCCCCTTTCACCGGGGGCCACGCGAAACGGCTGCACGTAGGCCTGCAGGCGATTTCTTAAATCCCGATAGAGTTCGGTCTTGCCGTGTTTGTGATGGCCGATGGCGCTGTAGATTTCGGCCAAGGGTTTTTCCGGCAGGACTGAGTGTAAAAAAGTGGCTACAGCCGTGTGGTTGTCTAGATTGATAAAAAAATCGGCGCGCGTGTAACTGAAGAGGATGCTGACCGCGCTCGTTTCCAGCAGCAGTGCGTCAATGACGATGCCGCGGGGGCTGTGTTGAAGCACAAACACCACGGGCAGCCAGCGGTCGCTCACCTGCAGGCGCCCCACGAGATAGGCGGCCCGATCCCGAAAAAAGGGCTCGGGGACCATCTCGATGGCGGCGATGCGAATCATTTGATTGACATGCCGGAAGTGGTTCTCCAGGCGGAAGGCAGCCACCTGGGCGTCGCGATCAAGATCCTCGAAGCGGGCATCAAAGCGGAAGGCCGCCACGATGGTCTTGATAAGACTGGCCTCGAACCGCGGCCATTCAAATATGAGACAGGCCAGGTCGGCTGCGGCCCCGGAAGGCGCACCCTCCGCAAGCAGAAACTCGACCGCCGGATCAACACCCACCGTGGCCAGGATGCGGCGGGTGATCGAGTTGAAATAGGTTTGGGCCAGTTGGGGATCGGCCAGGTCCTCGAGGCGGTGCGCGTAGGCCTCCCGGGACTTTGCCCATAAGGTGCGGTTGTGGGAGGCCGCCCCCAGCGTTGTCCGCAAGGACGTCACCTGCCGCTCCACGGCGCTCTTGTATAGTGTCAGCCGCCGGGCGGCGTCGGCGCGCATTTTTTGCCATTGCCGCTGCTCGAATCGCGACCGGGCATCGGCGCTGAGGGCGTGCCAGCGCGATAGGTACTCGTCGTAGCTCTCAACAATGCTGCGGGCGACATGGCAACCCAGGCGACCGGCGGCGGAATCGTTTATGCCATCGTTCACGCCCATGGGTCTTCGGCCATTCCGTTATTGCGCTGCAATGGCGGCGGCGATCTTCTGCGCCGTCCCTTTGATCTGGTCCATATCACCGGGCACCAGCTCCCAGGCGGTCATCGACAGTGCCTGGCTGCCGGCGCTACGCGGGATCAGGTGCATGTGGTAGTGCATCACCACCTGGTTAACGCCGCGTCCGTTGAGCTGCAGCACGGCAACGCCGTCGGGGGTCAACGCGGCTTGAATGGCCGCGGCCACAATTTTGGATGCCTGGGCCACGGCGGCCAGCTCGGCGGGTGGGATCTCCCAGATGTTTTCGTAATGCGCCTTGGGAATGATCAGGACATGGCCGGTGTCGATGGGATTGATGTCGGCAAAGGCCAGCACCTGGCTGTTTTCATAGATTTTAACACAGGGAATATCACCACTAATGATCTTGCAGAAAATGCAGTCGCCCATTTTCTCCCTCCTCATTGTTAAAATGAATCCCGTTTATCCCGGAAATCTCACGCTCCTGAGGTGTTGATTGGTAATGCGCTCAAAGGTGTCACGGCATGGCGGGGCAGTCACCCTACTGCAAGCCTATGATTAATCCCGCCATGGCGGAACCAATGGGAACCTCAGGGCGCACCCATTAGGGTTAGAGCTGTGTTCAACCGCCTTCCCGGGCCAGAATACCTGTCAAGCATCCGATCGCCCCGGCCGCCTTGGCCAGTTCGTCGACTGCCACGGTCTGCACCGAGACGCCCAGCGTCTCGAAAAAGGCCCGCGTGCGTGGGTTGCCGGCCGGTACCAGCATACGCCGGGGCCCCAAAGTCACGCCGTTTAGGGCCATGCCGCTTAGCGCCTCGTCCATATCGGGAATCCACTGCACCCGGTAGCCGCGCTGCTCCAGGGCCGCTACCGCCTCGGGGGCCAGGCGGTTCGGCCAGGCCGCGGCAAGATCGCGGTCGATGATGCGCAATGCGCCCATCAGGTGCATGGCACCGGCGGCTAGTGGAACAGGGATGACCGTTACCCGCATCTCCGCCAACAGCGTCGTCAATTGGGCCGCCCCTTCGGTGTTGGTGCGAAACCCCACCCCCACCAGCACGGT
Source organism: uncultured delta proteobacterium (assembly GCA_963783425.1). Taxonomy (GTDB): domain Bacteria; phylum Desulfobacterota; class Desulfobacteria; order Desulfobacterales; family QNYZ01; genus CAWANO01. The sequence goes on along the minus strand of CAWANO010000010.1, from coordinate 394,628 downwards.
GTGGGCGTCAACCCACATGGCGTCGGCCCCTTCGAAGGTGCCGCGGCCGCGAATCGAACGCAAAATCGGTATCCCCAGGTCGGCCAGCTTGCGGGCCAAATGGCGCTCCTCGCCGGCCCGCACGGTGCTGGCCGGGCGCCCCACCACGGCCCCTTCGGGCGTCATGAACATCAAGTCGGCCACGAACATCTGGTTGGGCGGCGGCGGCTTTTGCGGTTCGAGCGGATGTACCGCTACCCCGCTCCGGCGGTAGGCCTCCGCCAGTTTGTCATGCTGGTGCTGGGCGCGGGCCAGGTCCAGCGGCGCCAGCATCTGTACCCGCTGGGGATCGCGCGAGGCCGCCAGTTCCGTCCCAGGCCGGTGCAGCAGCACGGCGCGAAGCGGTGCCCACTCCGACCCCACCGCATGGCCAGCCCAGATGCGGCCCAGCTCGGCGGCCATGGGGTCGTTGCGTGGCGACCAGCCGGCGCCGCCGTAAGCCGTGTGGTGGTTCAGATTCACCGCTGCCTTCCCGAAAAATCGCCGCTCGGTTCCGGGCCGATCTGGTGGGCGCCGATCCACTGCCGCCCATCCCAGCGCTGGCCGTAACGGCGCTGCATCACAAAGGCCAGCCAGGTCTGCTCCAGGGTGGCAAAAAGCGTCGGTGGCAACTGGTCCAACGGCGCGTAAGACTTTTTAAGCCAACGGTGAAAGTGCTGGGTGGCCTGCTCGAAGCGTTCACCGGGGATTACGGCCAGCTCCATGAGCTGGTCCAGGCGTGGCAACCAGCTGTGTCGCTGCAGATGGATGATGTTGTCATTGCAAGTCACGCACACCCCGTCGGCTACCACTTTCACCTCTGTTTCCGGGCCATGCAGCCAAAAGGCCAAACGGTCCGCCTCGTCCTGGTAGGCGTCGCCGTACTGCCGCACCCAGCGCTTTTGAAGCGCCGCCGCCCGCCGGCACATGCGCATGTAAGTCTGGCTGCGATCCATAAAGCGCCCCTGTTCATCCGGAATTATCACACGCGCGATAGCCCGGCGGCGCCGCTGCTTCGGTCGGTGGACCCAACGGCCGCGCCCCCTATTCTTCGTCACCGCCGAACTCATTCTTGAGTTCGAACCCGCGCGCTACGAACCCTTTAAGGCGCTGCGCCACCCGGCCGTAAACACTCTCTTCCGGGTAGCGCCCCTGCTTGTCGGCCACACCGGCCGGAGTGCCGGTCAGGATCTCGATTCCCTGGCCGATGGTGGAGACCGCCCAGATGTGAAAGCGTCCCTTTTCAACGGCCCGCAATACGCTGTGGTTAACCATCAAATTCTTGACATTGGCCTTGGGGATCATCACCCCTTGTTTACCGGTCAGCCCCTTGGCGCGGCACACCTCGTAAAATCCCTCCACCTTCTGGTTCACCCCGCCGATAGCCTGGACCTGCCCCTTCTGGTTGACCGATCCGGTTACGGCAATGCCTTGATCGATGGGCAGACCGGAGAGACTCGACAAAATGGCGTAAAGCTCGGTGGAAGAGGCGCTGTCGCCATCGATGCCGCCGTAGCTTTGTTCAAAGGTGATGCTGATGGAAAGATTGAGCGGGTAGCGCTGAGCGAAGGTGCGCCCCAGAAAGCCCGACAGGATCATGATCCCCTTGTCGTGGGTTTTCCCGCTCAGTTTGGCTTCACGCTCGATGTTGATCACCCCAGCCTTGCCCATGTAGGCCTCGGCCGTGATGCGCGAGGGACGACCGAAAGAGATGTCGCCCAGTTGATAGACCGCCAGGGCGTTGACCTGCCCTACCACGCCGCCCTTGACATCGATCATCACCGTCTCCTCGGCGATGGCCTCGTGGGATTTCTCCTCGTAAAGGTTGTAGCGAAAGCGCCTTTCGGCCAGCGCCTTGTGGACATGTTTGACCGATATGCTGCGGGCACCGGCCCTGCGGGCCCAGTAATCGGCCTCTTTTAAGATGGCTTGTATCGGTCCGAACCGTAGCGAAAGCTTGTTTTTGTCGTCGGCCTGCTTGTCGGCGAACTCAACCATGGCGGCCACGCCCGTGGGTGTCACCGCCATTAGCTGATCCTCCTTGCAGATCCGGGCGATAAATTGCGCAAACTGGTGCATGGTCTCTTCGTTGCGCACCACCTCATAATCGAAATCGGCTCGCACCTTAAAGATCTTGTTGAATTTGGAGTCATGGTTCTGCAGCAGATGAAAGAGCTGATAATCGCCCAACAAGATCACCTTCACGTCCAGCGGGATCGGCTCGGGGCGCAGGGAGGTGGTTCCGAAGCCCATGGTGCTGGAGATGTCCTCGATGCTGAGTTTTTTGTTCTGGAGAGTGCGCTTGAGCGTCTCCCACACAATCGGGTTCATCAGGACCGATCTGATCTCCATGATCAGGTAGCCGCCGTCGGCCCGCAGCAAAGAGCCCGCCTGCACCATGGTGTAGTCGGTCATCAAAGTGCCCATGTAAGCCCGTTTTTCGATAAAACCGAAGACGTTTTGATAGTTGGGGTTGGACTCGAAAATCACCGGAGCCCCGTCCGTCCCCTGGCGATCAACCAGTACGTTGACCTGATAGCGGTGGAAGGTGGCCTTAGCCTCCGGGTCGCCGCCAACGCCAGGGCCGGCGTTTTCCGGTTTGGGCAGAAAATCGTTCACGTTTTCAACAATGTTTTGCTGGACCTCGGCCAGGTAGGCCAAAATGCCCTTGTTGTCGTTGAAATTGGACTTGAGGGCCTCGATGCGCGCCTTGACCACAAAGAGCGCTACCTCGGCCATCACCGCTTCCAGCTCGCTTTGCAATTTTTGCTGCACCTTTCCCGCTTCGCGCATGGCCTCCTCAATGCCCACCTGAATCTCCCTGATGCGGGCATTGATCTCCTTTTGCTGCTCTTCGGGCAACTGTTCGAAAGCCTCGCGCTTCATCGGTTCACCGTCGACCACGGGGAAGGTCTGAAAACCCGCCTGGGTGCGGTTGATTCCCAAACCGCGGGCCTTGGCCTTTTGATCGAGGGCTTCGAAAAACTCGCGCTGTTTTTCCTGGTACTTCTTGTTGATGGCCTGCACCCGTTCTTCGTAATTCTTGCTGCTGAAGGCCCGTGGAAGCTCCTTTTTCAACCCATCCACCAGCTGACTCATCTGCTTTTTGAACTGATTGGCCGTACCGGCAGCCACGGCGATCGCAATGGGACAGAATTCATCATTGAAATTATTGACCATTACCCAGCCCTGGGATGGTTTTTCACGCTTGGCATGACTGGTGACGATCTGGTCGACGATGGTGGTCTTGCCCGTGCCCTCCGGCCCGGTCACGAATATGTTGTATCCCGGACTTTTCATGTTGAGCCCGAAATCGATGGCCTGCACGGCCCGCTCCTGCCCGATGACGCCCTCCAGCGGCGCCAGCCTAGCGGTGGATTTGAAAGCAAACGTTTTCGGGTCACAGATGGTGCGCAGATCGCAGGGCTCCAGTTCAAAACGGTTGACCATGGGGGCAATCTCCTTTGCTGGCTGGGTTAAACGCGGCGCCGTGGGCCTGGTTTGATCCGCTATTCGGGTACATGCAATAATAGAAGTCTTGTAACAGTCCCATCATCGGTCCAAACCTTACAGGGTTTAGGTGCGAAAACTACTTCCGCTCTTCATGGCCAGGCGCATTACCTGCCTTGGCGTTCCGGCCCGCCGATATGGCTTTGGCAGGAATCAGGCCGGTGGCGGCGGCCGATACGATGTTGCCGGCCACACCGGGCCCGTCGCCGGCCACGAAGAGGCCGCCGATGGCTGTTTCGAGATCGGATGAAGTGGCCACCTGGGTGGCAAAAAATTTGATCTCCGGCGCGTAGAGCAGCGTCTCGTCGTTGGAGACGCCGGGGACCACGCGGTTGAGCTGCTCAAGCCCTTCGATCAAGTTGGTCATGATACGTTTGGGCAGCGCCATGGCGATGTCGCCGCAGACCACCTCCTTCAAGGTGGGATCGATGTAGCCCTTTTTGACGCGGTGCCAAGTGCTGCGCCGCCCGCGTCGCAGATCGCCCATGCGCTGCAAGATGGGCCGCCCGCCGCCGATCAGGGTCGCCAGGTTACCGATGGCCTCGCCGTAGGCCTGATTGTCGGTCACCGGCTCGGTCAGCACCACTTTGGACAAAAAGGCGAAATTGGCGTTCTCCGACTTGCGGTGCCGCAGGGCGTGACCGTTGACGCACACAAAGCGTTTGTAATTCTCCAGGGCCACATAGCCGCCGTAATTGGTGCAGAAGGTGCGGGTCTGGTCGTCGTAGGCCTGGGTCTGGATAAAAAAGGTGGGGTCATAAATCACCTGGCAAAGGTCGTGCATGATGTCGTTGTGCACCTCGACCCTTACGCCCACCTCGATGCCCCGCTGGGTCAGCCCCAGGCGGTGGCGCTGCGCCAGGGAGGCCATCCACTCAGCACCCACCCGGCCCGGGGCTAAAATCACGTGGGGCGCCTGGTAGCGGCCTTTGTCGGTAACCACCCCGCCGACCCGGGATTGATTGTCGACCACGATCTCCTCCACCGATTCGCTGCAATGGAAGGTTACCCCTTGGCGGGCCAGGTGGTCGGCCATGGTGCTGATGTGCCCGGTCAGGCAGTCGCTGCCCAGGTGCTTTTGCTTGATCAACAGCAGGTCGATGCCGTAGCGCTTGGCGTCCTTACGGATCTGGCGCGCTTTGGCCATATCGGTGGGAAAGACCGGTCCGCTCATATTGAAGCGTTCGAAGATCTGCTCGGTCTCATCGATGAGGGCCTGGGCCTGGGCCAGCGGCATGAACTGGGTGAGGTCGGTTTTGCCCAGACGGGGGATGAAGTTAAGTTTGCCGTCTGAAAAGAGCCCCGCCCCGCCGATGCCGCACAGAATATTGCAAGGCGTGCACTGCTTGCAGTCCTGATAGTCGCTGATGGGGCACTTGCGCTTTCCGGGCGGCTTGCCCTTTTCGATAATTAGAAGATCGAGATCGCCGTGTTGGGCCAGATGGTAGGCGGCAAACAGTCCCGCCGGACCCGCGCCGACGATGATTACATCGAACTGTGTTTTTTTCGACGCGCCGCTTTTGGTTGGCATGCGGATTCCCCAGTGTTGTGGATTTAAAGGAATCGAGCGGGTAAACTATTCAGGATATCGCAACGGTGTATCGAAATGATTTTATAGCCCACGGCAGGATTGATGTCAAAATCGGTCGCTTTGCGGCACCGTCAGTACAACCTTGCCGATGTTGCCGTTGGCCTGCACATGGGCGTGGGCTTGATCGACTTGGGTGATGGGGTAGCTGCGATCGATCAGCACCTTCAGGCGGCCGTCGCACAGCTTGGGCCAGAGTTGACGCTGAAAGGCCTTGGTGATGGCGATTTTTTGGGCCTGCGGCCGCGCTCTGAGGCGGGTGCCTTTGAGCGTCAGGCTCTTGCCGAGCAGGGCCGCCATGTTCATCTCGCCCTGGCTGCCACCCAGCAGGCCGATCGTGACCATGCGTCCGTTCGGACGCAACAGCTCGAGATGCCGCGCCAGATTGGGGCCCCCCACACAGTCCAGGATCACATCCAGGCCCTCGCCATCAGTCAGCGCTTGTGCGGCTTCGGTAAAATCGACCTGCTTATATAAAATGGCATCGTCGGCACCGAGCCGTCGGCAGGCCTCACCTTTTTGGGCGCTGCCCACTGTGACCAACACCCGGGCCCCGGCATTCTTGGCGATCTGCAGGCCGGCCGTGCCCACGCCACTGGCGCCGGCGTGAATCAGCACGCACTCGCCCGCTTTGAGCCCAGCCTCCATGATAAGGTTGGAAAAGGCCGTCAGCCACGCTTCGGGCACGGCGGCGGCCTGGGCGAAGTCCCAGTCAGCCGGCATTTTCAGCAGCATCTGCTGGTGAACGCGGGCTTTTTGAGCGTAGCCGCCACCGGGTGCCAGGGCGCACACGCGCTCGCCAATCTCCCATTGGCTCACGCCGGCGCCTCTGGCGACGATGGTCCCGGCCACCTCGAGGCCCAAAATGGGGCTGTCTCCCGGCGGGGCCGGATAGAGGCCTCGCGCCTGTAGCAGATCGGCCCGGTTCACCGCCGTGGCCGCCACGGCCACCACCACCTCATCGTCACCATATGCGGGATCTGGAACCGTATCCCAAAGCAGGCGGGGCGTTGCGCCCGTTTCCTTCAGATCGACAACAATCGCTTTCATGGGACTCCTTGTTGCGGGGGATTCGTTTCGATTACGGCTTCAATCCGATCGCCTCGGGGGGGTGGCTGAACCGCTTTGAGCCGGCCGTTGCAGCCTTCGCATCGTCCATCCAAAAATCATTGGCGCTCAGAGGGTCGTGATATTTCCACTGCCCATCGACCCAAACCCGTTGGGTCAGGCGAAGTTCGTCGCGGCCGCAGCGCAAAAGCCGATCGGTGGTCATCATGCCCCCCACGATCGGCCCGTGTTGGGCCAGGGCCTGGCGGGAATAAACCGAGCAGCTGGGGTGCATGGGGCACCCTCCCGCGCGCACGGCGCTGAGGTGGTTCAAAGGCCCCTGGTAGAGTGACAGCACGCCGTCAAGAGGGCTCGGGGCGGGTTCCTTACGGTCAGACACAGCGCAACCGTCTGTTAAAAGCAGCACCAGAAGCAGAGCAGCGCCCAAACTGGCAAGCCTCTGGCGTGAACGGTATTTCGGACGCGGCATCTTTCTCCAGCCCTGTTGAGAAGGCGACTCGTTCAGGCCAATGGCTCTGGTTCGATATGAAGGCTGTCTTGCCAAACGGCCACCCCTGTGAAATAGTAAGGCATTGAACATACTATCGGTGTTTGTCTGGAACTGGTTTGGACCGGCCCCGCGGCGGTTGATTAATTCCCGCACCAGGCGGTCAAAATATGCATTGCGGCACCAGACCTGCTAACCACGATAACTAAAACAGAGACCCCCTGCAACACGAAACCGTTCAACCATGACATTCTTAAGCATTGAAGAGGTCCTGGCGGACCTTCGGGACGGCAAGATGGTCGTGCTGGTCGACGATCGAAAACTTGAATCAGAGGGCGCCGTGACGATGGCCGCCGAAAAGGTGAGCGCCGAAAGCATCAATTTCATGGCCCTGCACGCCCGGGGCATCGTCTGTTTGCCCATGGCGCACGAAATGATCACCGCCCTGGCCCTGCAGCCCATGACCAAGGGCCGCATTGCCGATTGGCAAGGGGCCTACACGGTCTCCATCGAGGCGCGCCACGGCGTCACCACCGGCATCTCCGCCGCCGACCGGGCCACCACCATCCAGGCGGCCGTGGCCGACGGCGCCAAACCCTATGACTTGGTGCGACCCGGCCACATTTTCCCCATCGGCGCCCGCAAAGGCGGCGTGATGCAGCGCGTGGGCGCCACCGAGGCGGCCGTGGATCTCACCCGCCTGGCCAGGTTGAAACCGGCCGGCGTCATCTGCAAGATCCTGGACGAGGCTGGCGAGATGGCGCGTGGCGAAAGCTTGCGGCAGTTCTCCTCTACCCACGGCATCGGCCTGTGCGCCATTGCCGATCTCATCGCCTACCGCATGCGCACCGAGTCTTTCGTACACCGCGTCTCAGAGGCCCAGATGCCCAGCCGTTTCGGCGGCGTCTATCAAATGGTGGTTTATGAAAACGACATGGATGACTTCCAACACATCGCCCTGATCAAGGGCACCATCGATCCGGACCAACCGGTGCTGGTACGGGTGCACTCGGAGTGTTTCACCGGCGACATCCTCGGCTCCATGCGTTGCGATTGCGGCACACAGCTTCAAAACGCCCTCAAATTGATGGAAAAAGACGGCACCGGCGTGCTCTTGTATGTGCGCCAGGAGGGCCGCGGTATCGGTCTCATCAACAAACTCAAAGCCTACAACCTGCAGGACCGGGGCCTCGACACGGTCGAGGCCAACCAGGAACTCGGCTTTCAGGCCGACCTGCGCGACTATGGCGTGGGCGCCCAGGTACTGGTCGACCTGGGCGTGCGCAAGATGCGCCTGATCACCAACAACCCCAAGAAAATTGTCGGCCTGGAGGGGTATGGCTTGAGCGTGGTCGAACAGGTGCCCATAGAGGTACCCCCCAACGAGTACAACCGTTGCTACCTGGAGTGCAAAAAGTTAAAAATGGGCCACCTGCTCCATCTGGAAGAGGCGCCTTGAGCGGTCGCGGTTGTTATAAAGCGCCATAATAGGAGCATAGGAGCACTAAGGAAGGCGCTTTCCCTATAACCGTCAGCCATCGCTTATGGCCACGCGCGGTCGCTTCCGGAAAAAATTCGCGACCCTAGTTTTATAGGGCGCCCGCCCGCGCCCCGCAGCCGCCACGACGTGCTGCCCAACGCAGATACCCGCCCGTCCCGGGCGGAAATGTTTTTCGGGAACCGTCTCTTGTGACGCCACGCAAGCTGCCAGCATCGCCTTTCGTCTACCCGATCCTTTACTTCGCCGCTGTTATCGTGGCCGGCGCCCTGCTGTTATCTCTCGATCAAAGCCTGACCACAGGCGCCATCCGGCCCATCGATGCCCTCTTTACCGCCACCTCGGCCACGTGCGTCACGGGCTTGATCGTCGTGGACACCGGATCGTTCTTCACCCCCTTCGGCCAGGCGGTGATTCTGGTGCTGATTCAGCTGGGCGGACTCGGCATCATGACATTCACCAGCCTCATTTTCTATCTCTGGCGCCAGCGCATTTCATTGAACGACCGCGTGGCCGTGGGGCAGAGCCTGCTGCACGACCCCAACTTCAAGCTGGGCCACTTGCTGGTGCGTATCGTCATCTTCACCTTAGCGGCGGAAACGGCCGGCGCCACCCTGATTCACCTCTTCGACCCGCAGGGATTTCCCACCCCGGTGGCGTTCTTTCACGCCATATCAGCCTTTTGTAACGCCGGTTTTTCCCTTTTTTCGGACAGCCTCTCGCGCTGGCGTTCGCATGTGGGCATCAACCTGGTCTTTATGGCCCTGATTGTCGTGGGTGGGCTCGGTTTTTCTATTTTGGTGGAGTTTGAGCAGTGGACGACAGCGCGCCTCAAACGCCTTGTGGAACATCAGCACCGCCGCCCGCCGCGTCTGAGCTGGTACGCCGGCGTGGTCATGCGCACCACCGTGCTGCTGATCGCGCTGGGCGCGGTGGCCTTGCTGATCGACGAGTGGGTGGGCGGTCATCGCCACGCCAGCGTCGGCGACCGGCTGCTGGCGGCCCTCTTCCAATCGATCACCAGCCGCACGGCCGGCTTTAACACGGTACCCATCGCGCAGCTTACCAATGTCTCCCTGCTGGTGATGATCTTTTTAATGTTCGTGGGCGGCGCGCCAGGCTCCTGCGCCGGCGGCATCAAGGTGACCACCTTGCGCACCCTATGGGCCTTTATCGTTACCCATTTTCGCGGTACCGAACAGGTGGAGATCGGCCGCTACGCCATCGACCGGGAAACCCTCAACCGTGCCCTGACCTTGGTGGTCTTTTCCAGCGTTATTGTCAGTGTTGCCGTGTTGATTCTCAATGTCAGCGAGGGTGGCCAGGTGCCCCACCCCGAGGCGCGCGGCCTCTCGCTGGAGATTGCCTTCGAAGCGGTTTCGGCCTTTGCCACCGTGGGCCTTTCAACCGGGCTGACCCCCACCTTGAGCGACCCGGGCAAGGGGGTCATCATCGCCTTGATGTTCGTGGGGCGCCTGGGACCGGTGCTCTTTCTGGCGGTTCTGCAGGGCTTCCAGCGCAAACGGGCCTACGACAAGCCCGAACAGAGTTTGATGATCGGATAGACCGTCAACCGGGGGAGCATAAAAAAGATCGGCATAACCTTGGCGCCTGTTTCAAAACGTTTCAGTTTGTCCAAGGTCAAGGATGGAGCCAATTTTAGCCGTAGGCATACGCCCTGTATTTTGAGGATTAAAATTGATGAACTCGTAAAAAGTAGCACGATGGCTAAGTAAAAAGTTTCATATACAAGGCGTAGTGATTTTTCAGGGCCGAGGCCATACATGTAGTATGCCGAGGATCTGAAAAATCACTATAACGCAGTAGATGGGGCTTTTCACGACGCCACATTGGTGTCCGGTTAAGAATCGAATAATTTCAATTGGATATGGCCGGTAGTAATTTCGTTTTTGTAATAGTTTTCTGTGAACACCCATGAAATAAGGGTTTTCTCAAAAAGGGTTATGCTTAAAATCTGTAAAATTGTGTAGAGGCTCTGTTCCAGCTTCAAGCGTTTTTTCACGATGGCAACCAGCACATAAACGCAGATGGCAATCCAAATTTGAGTCTTAACAGCGGTTTCAGAAATACCGAAAAATTTCTTTATCCGTAGGTGCTGTTTGATCCATTTAAAGAACAGCTCCACTTGCCATCGGCACTTGTACAAATCCGCTACGGTTCAAGCCTCTAAAGAAAAATTGTTGGTTAGAAACGTTAGTCGTTTTTTTGTTCCTGTGTCGTAATACTTTATCCGTCTGAGTTTATCCGGATAAGCATTTGCCGATTTTGTTATGACCGGACGTACGGTCTGATCACAAATGATACCGGTGGATTTATCCACTGGTGCCGAGTACAAACGGCGCAGTTGCGTATTCTTCTTGGTTCTCAAAATGAAAAAGGCTAAACCACTGTGCAGGCTATAGAACCTTTCAAAATCGAGATAGGCGCGATCCATAACATAAATTGAACCGGGCTCTGGTAACAGCTCATCAACGATGTTGACATCATGAACCTTGGCGTCGGTTATAGAAACAAACGAAGGGATGCTACCCCTCAGGTCAAGCAGCGTATGGAGCTTTATCCCGCTTTTTGTTGATCGGAACCGCGCCCATGGAAAAACAGACCGACACAGATCAATAGTGGATGCATCCAATGCGTACACCGTTTCATCGAGCTGGAGGCCAAAGTCATCATCAGCATAAAGTTCTCGGGCCCAGCCAATCAGAACTTGTGCAAAGTCACAGTAAATGCGCCAATCTCGCTTTTCGTTTGCATCAGCAAGCGTACTTTTGGCAATTTCGGTCTGAATGCCAACGTGGTGAAGCTTGCCTTGCATGGCGCGCAAACATAGCACCGTATCGCGGAGGCTTTCACGATAGGTCAACTGGGCGAACGCCATGCAAAGAAACTGTTCATAGCATGTAAAAGAACGAATCCGGTAGTTGCCTTTATATCGTTTAACGCATGTGCGAAAGCTCTTTTTGGGTAGAAAATCTAACAGTTGTGAAAAACCGATCCGCCCCTCATACATCGCCGCCTCCCTTCGCTATTGTGTCCTACGAAGGGTTGTAAGGGGCAATTTTTACGATTCCAAGAGGTTGCCCATGTGAAAATCGCAATATATTCAGTATTAACAACAAGATACAACAAAATATGGCAATCTTAACCGGACACTAGTGACGACGCCATCAAAATTGGCGCCTTGTTTATGGACTTGTTTGAGGCCATAATTCCAAACGAAACCGAAACCAAACAACCCAAGGAGTCCTGGCATGACCTATAACAGCCTCATCGTGGAGACAGGCGCAGATTTTGTAGCCGAAATCACTCTAAACCGCCCGGACAACCTCAACACCTTCGACGAATCCCTGGCAACCGAACTCGACCAGGCGCTGCAGACGCTGGATGGAAATCACGATACCCGGGTGATCATCGTCAAAGGGGCCGGTCGGGCTTTTTGCGCGGGTATCGACGTCAGTGATTTCACCGGCAAAAGCGCCTTGCAGTATCGGCGCTGGATCGAGACCATGGAGGCCCCGCTGGTCACCATCAGCCGCATAGCCAAGCCGGTCATCGCCCAAGTGCACGGCGTGGCCGCCGCCAACGGCGCCGGACTGGTGGCCGCGGCCGATCTGGCCGTGGCCGGTGAAAACGCCCGTCTTGGATTGACCGCCATCAACGTGGGCCTCAACTGTATCGGACCGATTGTGCCGGTCACCCGTTCGGTGGGCCGTAAGCGTGCCCTCGAACTGCTCTTTTTCGGCGACCTCGTTCCCGCCCCGCGCGCCCTTGAGATGGGGCTGATCAACCGTGTCGTGCCCGATGACGATCTGGCCACGGAGACCCGCAACTGGGCCGCAACCTTGGCCCGCAAGAGCCCCGTCGCCCTACAGCTGGCCAAATCGGCCTTTTATCAGGCGGCCGACCTGGAGTACGGCAAGGCTTTCAACTTGATGAACGAGGCCTTCGCGCGCCTCTGCACCACCGAAGACGCCCGCGAGGGCATTACCGCCTTCAAGGAGCGACGCGAGCCGCTCTGGCAGGAAAAATAGCGGGTTATCTGGACGGCGCGGGTCAGGTTGTTGCGGGAGGGGATTGATTGCGCGGCAAACCACCACTTCCCTTCTTCCCCGCGCGGACACGGATCCAGCTGTCCCGATGGGGGATCCTCCCTTCGCGGCAATGATTTGGACGGGTGAGATGGCCCTTTTTCGTCTTTTATGAATGCGAAATGATCTAAGGGGTAATCCATGGCTCAAAAAATCCAGGTGGCTGTGATCGGGCTGGGCAAATTCGGCGCCCAGTTTGCCGTTAGACTGGCCGAGATGGGTCACGAGGTGGTGGGCATCGACGTTGATGCCGATAAGGTTAAAAAAGTACAGCAGGCCCTGACCTATGTCTATCGGGCCGACGCCATGGACAAGGAGGCCCTGGTCCAGGTGGGCGTGCCCGACTGCACCCACGCCCTGGTGAGCGTGGGCACCTCGATCTCGGCCAGCAGCATGATCTGCATGTATCTGAAAGAGTTGGGCCTTGAACATGTCTGGGTCAAGGCCATCCACGCCGACCACCAGAAGCTGCTTGAAAAAATCGGGGCCGACGAGGTGGTGATTCCCGAACACAGCGCCGCTCGCGAGCTGGCCAGTCGCATGGCCGTGCCCGGCTTCGTGGAGTATCTCCACTTCGGCACCGACATGGCCATCAAGGAGCTCACCGTCGATCGTTGGCGCGACCGCACCCTGCGCCAGCTCGATCTGACCAACCAGCACCGCATCCAGATCATCGCCCGCAAACGCGCCGACAGCCTTGCTTTCAACTTCATTCCCGAAGCCGACGCCCCCCTGAACGCCGGTGACGTGCTGGTGGCCATCGGGCGCGCCGAAACCCTGGAGGAGATCAAACCGTAAGCGCTGAGCCCATCACTGGACAGACCGCCTCGCCGTCGCCATATTCCCTTTAAAACTGATTGCCATGAACCATCGCCATAACCAAAATGGCGGCGTGCCGCCCATCCGCATCCGCGGCGCCCGCCAAAACAACCTGAAAAATATCGACCTGGATATCCCCCAAAACCGCCTCACGGTGATCAGCGGTGTCTCGGGCTCGGGCAAGTCCTCCCTGGCCCTGGACACACTCTACGCCGAGGGTCAGCGCCGCTACATCGAAACCTTTTCGCCCTACACCCGCCAGTTTCTCGACCGCATGGACCGCCCCCAGGCCGACGCCATCGAGCACATCCCGCCCGCCATCGCCATCGACCGCAAGGAGCCGGTGCGCACCTCGCGCTCGACCGTGGGCACCATGACCGAGATCACCGATTTTATGAAACTGCTCTTCGCCCGCCGGGCCCGCCTGCATTGCCAGAGCTGCGGCCGTCCCGTGCACCGCGAAGCGCCACTTGATGTCTGGCGCTGGCTTGAGGGCCAAACCGGCACAGACGCCGTTATCACCTTCGATTATCCCATCGACCACGGGCAAGCTCGCCAGGAACTCGCCGCCCTGGTGCGCCTCGGCTTTGACCGCATTCTTGACCAGGGTCATCTGACCCAAATCGATCCGGCCGATGCTGATCCGCCCGCGGGGACCCTCTTGGTGGTGGCCGACCGGATCAAGCTCGCGATGGCCGACCGCCAGCGGGTGATCGACTCCATCGAGCAGGCCTTTCGTTTCGGCGACGGCAAAATCGACCTGTGGATCGACGGCAATCATGGGCGGCGCTTCAGCCGGGAGCTGGCCTGTGCCGATTGCGGCATCGCCTATCCGACGCCGGTGCCCAACCGCTTCTCGTTCAACAGCCCCCTGGGCGCTTGTGACACTTGCCGCGGTTTTGGCCGTGTGATCGGCGTGGACCTCGATCTGGTCATCCCCGATCCCGGCCTCTCCCTGGCCGATGGGGCCATCAAACCCTGGGGCCGCCCGCCTCAACAGCGCAGCGAATATGACGACCTGATGCGCTTTTGCTGGCACGCGACCATCCCCGTCGATGTACCTTTTGGTCATCTCGCCCCCAACCAGCAGCAAGCCGTCGTCGAAGGCGGCGATGGCTTTTACGGTGTGCGCGCCTTTTTCAATTACCTGGAACGCAAAACCTACAAAATGCACGTGCGTGTTTTTCTGTCGCGCTACCGCAGTTACGACCGCTGCCCGGCCTGCCAGGGCACGCGTTTTACACCCGAGACATTACTCTACAGACTGGCCGGTAAAACCATCGCCGATATCTACGCTCTGGATGTTGCTGCCGCGGGCGGATTTTTCGACGCCCTCGCCCGGCAGGGGCTGGACATGGCCGACCAGCACGTGCTCGACGAGGTGCGCGGCCGCCTGCGCTACCTCAATGACGTGGGCCTGGCCTACCTCACCCTGGACCGCCAGTCACGCACCCTCTCGGGCGGTGAGGTTCAGCGCGTGGCCTTGGCCTCGGCCCTGGGCGTTTCACTGGTCAACACACTCTATGTGCTCGACGAACCCAGCATCGGCTTGCATCCCCGCGACACCGCCCGATTGATCGGTATCCTCAAGCGGCTTCGCGACCTGAGCAACACGGTGGTAGTGGTCGAACACGACCCGGATATCATCGCCGCGGCCGACGATCTGATCGAGATGGGTCCCGGGGCCGGCGAACGGGGCGGCCAACTGGTCTACCATGGACCCATGGCCGGTATTGGCGATACCATCACCGGCGACTACCTTCGCGGCCGCCGCCAGGTGGCGCCACCCCGGCGCGGTACCCGCGGCGCCGAAGCCGGTAACCTGGTGATCCGCGGCGCCCGAGCCCACAATCTGCAAAACATCGATGTCACTCTCCCATTACAGCGCCTGGTGTGCCTGACGGGGGTCTCCGGCTCGGGGAAATCGACCCTGGCCGAAACCATCCTCTACCGGGCCCTCAAACGGAATCTGGGCGCCCTGGAGGAACAGCCCGGTCCTTACCAGGCCATCGAGGGCCTCAATCAGATCACCATCGTGGATCTGGTCGACCAGCGCGCCATCGGCCGCACGGCCCGCGCCAACCTGCTCACCTATAGCGGCGCCCTGACGCCGGTGCGCAAGTTGTTGGCCGATACTCAAAAAGCGCGCGAGCTGGGCATGGACCCCGGCTGGTTCTCCTTCAACGTGGCTCGCGGGCGCTGTCCGGCCTGCAAGGGCGACGGCTTTGAAAAAGTGGAGATGCAGTTTCTGTCGGACATCTTCATCACTTGCCCCCTCTGCCGGGGCAAGCGGTTTACAGAAAAGGTGCTGGAGGTGCGCTATCAGGGCCGCAATATCGACGACATCCTCGCCATGACCGTCAGCGAGGCACTTGCCTTTTTCGAGCCCCATCCCGAGGTCACCGGCCATTTGCACCCCCTGATCGCCATCGGGCTGGGCTATATGCGCCTGGGCCAACCCCTGCCGACCCTTTCCGGCGGCGAGGCCCAGCGCCTGAAACTGTCGCGGCATATAGGGCGGGGCCGAGGAACGGGGCGGCTTCTGATTCTCGACGAGCCCACCACCGGCCTGCACTTTCACGATGTGGCCATCCTGCTGGCCGCCCTGGAGCGTCTGGTCGCCGAGGGGCACTCTGTACTGGTAATCGAGCACAATCTCAACGTGATTCAGGCCGCCGACTGGGTCATCGATCTGGGTCCCGAGGGCGGGCCACGAGGCGGCCGCGTGGTAGCTACGGGCACCCCCCAAGACCTGGCTCACCATCCGGTGTCGCTCACGGGGCAGTTTTTGGCCCGCGCCCCGGCGGCCGAAAAACCGGTTCGGCCCATGCACGCTGTCGCTGAAAACATCGCCAGCTACACCCCGAGCAACCACATTCAGGTCAACGGCGCCCGTGAACACAACCTGCAGAATTTGAGCCTTACGATCCCCCGCCACCAATTGGTAGCTTTGACGGGGGTTTCCGGATCGGGCAAATCGACCCTGGCCTTCGACATCCTTTTTGCCGAGGGCCAGCGTCGCTATCTCGAAAGCCTCACGCCCTATGCCCGGCAGTTCGTGGGGGTTATGGAACGCCCCAACGTGGACCACATCGCCGGCCTGCCGCCCGCCGTGGCCATTGAACAGCGCGCCAGTCACGCCGGGCGTCGCTCCACTGTGGCCACCTTGACCGAAATTTACCACTACCTGCGCCTGCTCTTCAGCAAGGTCGGCCGACCCCACTGCAGCGGCTGTGGACGCCCTATTCAGCCCATGTCAGCCGCAGTGGTTCGCCAGGCCGTGGAAGCCGACCTCCGCCAGGGGCCGGGCCGGCTGCTGTCTCCCAAAATTTACGCCCGCAAGGGGTTTCACAAGCAGCTCTTGGCGCGACTCTATAAAAGGGGATTCCGGGCGGTACGTATCGACGGCCGTCTGCGCACCCTTAAGCCTGATATGGCTTTGAGCCGCTACCAGGACCACACCATCGAAGTGGTGGTGGCCGAGTGGGGGATATCGGCCATGC
This sequence comes from uncultured delta proteobacterium, assembly GCA_963783425.1. Classification (GTDB taxonomy): domain Bacteria; phylum Desulfobacterota; class Desulfobacteria; order Desulfobacterales; family QNYZ01; genus CAWANO01. The sequence goes on along the minus strand of CAWANO010000010.1, from coordinate 378,028 downwards.
CGCAAACCATGCAAGATCTCATCGACACCGGCCTCAATGAAGGTGACGGCACGCTGATCGTCCTTTTGGACGATGGCCGCGAGACCACCTACAGCACCCGCGGCACCTGCCCGGCCTGCGGGGTGGGGCTGCCCGGCGACGACCCGCGCCGCTTCTCGTTCAACAGCCCCCACGGCGCCTGCCCCGCCTGCGAAGGTCTGGGCGAGGTGCCCGAGGGCGATGAGTCGATTAAAACCTGTGACCTCTGCCACGGCAGTCGCCTGCGCCCCGAAGCCCTGGCCGTCACCATCGACGGCGCCACCATTTGGGAGATCTGCCGCTTGCCGGCCAGCCGAGCCGGTGAGCGCCTGGGGCGGCTCAATATGTCCAGGCGCGACAAGGTCGTGGCCACCCCGCTGGTGGCCGAAATGCAGCACCGCCTGAGTCTGCTCAGCGCCCTGGGTCTCGATTACCTGCCCCTTAGCCGTGGGGGCCACACCCTTTCGGGCGGCGAGGCCCAGCGGGTGCGCCTCGCTGCCCAGTTGGGCTCCAACCTGGCCGGAGCGCTTTACGTACTCGACGAACCCACCATCGGCCTGCACCCCACTGACACCCAGCGCATGCTTTCATCCCTGACCGCGCTGCGCGACCGCGGCAACACCGTACTGGTGGTCGAACACGACGATACGGTTATTCGCGCTGCGGACACTATCATCGATCTGGGTCCGGGCGCCGGTCAAAACGGCGGGCGATTCGTGGCCCAGGGGGCGCTGAAAACGCTCCTCCAAGCCGAGACCTCACTCACCGCCCAGCACCTCAAACAGGGACGGCCTCAAATCACCTCGCGCCGGCGGCCCCGCTCACGCGGCCGGGTTGTCAAGATTGAAGGGGCTCGCGCCAACAACCTGCGCCAAGTCAATGTCACCTTCTATCTCGACACCCTCACCTGCGTCACCGGCGTCTCCGGTTCGGGCAAGAGTTCACTGGTCAAACAGGTGCTTTTCAAGGCTTTGAGGAGGCCCTAAAAACCGGCGAACCCGGCAACGACGGCCCTTGGCGCAAGATATCCGGGCACCACCAGGTCACTCGCGCACTGGAGGTGGATCACAGCCCCATCGGCCGCACGCCGCGCTCGGTGCCGGCCTCTTACGTCGGCATTTTGGACGAGATCCGCCACCTGTTGGCACGCACGCCCCGCGCCCGCGCAGCGCGGTTACGGTCCGGGGCGCTTTTCCTTCAATGTGGCCGAGGGGCGCTGCGCCGCCTGCAAGGGCCAGGGCGCCCCACGCATCCAGATGAGCTTTCTGCCCGACGTTTATGTGCCCTGCGAGGTCTGCGGCGGCCGGCGCTTCAATGCCGACACCCTGGCCGTCACCTACCGTGGCCGATCCATCGCCGACATGCTCGAGATGACCTTCGCCGAGGCGGCCCAATTCTTCGAGGCACTACCCAACATCGCCCGTGCGGCAACCCTGGTGTGCGACATCGGGCTGGGATATCTGCGCCTGGGCCAGCCCAGCCCGACCCTTTCCGGCGGCGAGGCCCAGCGCATCAAGCTGGCCAGGCAGCTCGCCGAACCGGGCAACGGCCACACCCTTTACGTTCTGGACGAACCCACCACCGGTTTGCATCCGGCCGATGTGACCCGCTTGATCGATGTGCTACAAGCCCTGGTCGATGCCGGCAACACCGTGGTGATCATCGAACACAACCTCGAGCTCATCGCCGCCGCCGACCACATCATCGACCTGGGTCCCGGCGGTGGCGACAGCGGCGGCCGCCTGGTGGCCCAGAGCCCACCCCATCAACTACTCAAACGCACCGCACGTTCTCATACTGCCCGATGCCTCAAGGCTTGGTTGGATGGATCAAAATTGCGCCGATCTGTTGTTGAACGCTCCCAGACAGGATATTAACCCAAATAGGTCATCCAGCCCCAGAGGTGCTGTGCCAGCTTGACAATGATATAAACAAACACAATTTTGATTTTGGTTTAACGGTCAGTTTTTAACCAAATAGATAAGTAATAAACACATCGTTCCCGTTATCAGCGCCTTTCGCCCGATCCTGTGACCAGGCCGCAATCTGCTCGTTGTAATACACCTTATTAATCTCTCTTAGGTCGGGCGCCTGGTTGATTAATTCCGATGCTTTCACCCAACCTCGTCAACTGTACATGCCGGGCGCCCATACCCGAGTCAACAACCCGTTCGCATGGCAAAACGAAGGAGGCACCAGATGATTCACCCCGTTGGTTGGACATCCGCACAATCCTTGGCCACACTCAAGGCGCTCTGGAGCATCGCCACGCTTAACGGTACGGTGGAGCCCTCACCCACAGAGAACGAGCTGATCCATGGAGTCTGGGTTAATATCATGCGCAATCCCGAAATCGAGATGGCTGAGGTAAAGGCCTCGATTCGCCCACCGCAACTTGCTGCGGCGATCCATGACCAGGAACACCGCTTCCGGGCGGCACAATTGATCTCACTGATGCCCTATGCTGAACGTCCTTATAGCGAAAATCAGCTCATCTTGGCCGAAAGATTCATCGAGGCATTGGGGGAAAACCTGCACCGCATGGAGGAATTCATCGGCGCCAGGCAAAAACACAGCCGCACGATGGAATACGACGCACTTCGCAAGCTCGGCAGAGACGTTTTTCCCTTCGAGGATCCCGAGGGAAAACACAAAGAGATCCTCAAGCTTCTCAAAGACGCCGAAGGTGATGCAGAGGAGCTTGAACGCTACCAGGCGCTGGAAGGATACCCCAAGGGCTCACTGGGCCGCGGGTTCTGGGATTTTTATGCCCAGTTTGACTGGCCACTGCCAGGCGACCCGCTATGGATATCGGAAGAACTGACGGTGCGCCACGATCTGATCCATGTGCTTTGTGAGTTCGACATCTCCATTAACGGCGAGTTCTGCGTCTCGGCGTTCACCGCAGGCAACAGCGAAACCTTCAATTGGATGATTGCCATGCTTGGCTTTACGCCACCATACGTTTCGACCGGTGAAGGGTTTCATCCCGATGATTTCTTTGAAGCCTATTCGAGAGGGGTCAGCGCCAGCCGAAGTTTCGTAGATAATTGGGACTTCTGGCCCTTTATGGAGCATCAAATTGAGGATCTGCGGCGAAACTACGGTTTACTTTAACCTGAATTGCGCGATTTTTCGCGAAGCTATGTGCTAAGATATTGAGATGCTAAGGTTTTCAAAAAGCGCAGGCATACCCATTGGATATGTCGAGCATTTTTGAAAGCTTTAGCGCTCAACAGATTAGTGCAGAGCGAGTAAAAAATCGCTCAATTTAGTTTAGGTGGCTTTTCTAAAAGGTATATATCAATGAATAGAAGCCTAACTGAGGTCGAAAGCCTCCTCCCTTCTACCTTGACCAGACTGCTGGCGCTCGATCCACCGGCGGAGTTACTCCCGATGGATGAGGCGTTTGATGCAACGGTGCTGTTCCTGGATATTTCGGGGTTCGTCGATCTGAGCAACCGTCTATCCGCACAAGGTGCAGTTGGCGCTGAGACGCTCTCAACGATTCTCAACACATTCTTCGAGCATGTCATCGACACCGTATATGCCTTTGAAGGCGATGTGGTGAAATTAGCCGGAGACGGGATGATCGCCGTATGGGACGCCAAGGCCTTCGCGAAGGGCTCTGCGGTGCTCAACGCCGTCTGGTGCGCCTTCAGAATTCAGGACCAATGCGCAGAATTGTCATTGCCCGAATTGGAGAAACTGCTGACCAAGATCGGGCTTGCTAATGGGCAAATCCATATGCTGTGCGTAGGCGGAGTTCAGGACCGGTGGGAGCTCATCCCATCGGGTCCCTCCCTGATTGAGGCTTGCGAGGCCGAGCAGCGGGCCAGACCTGGGGAGATCGTGGCGTCACCCGGGTTCTGGGAAGAAGTAAAGGCCGGCATCCAGGGGGAACGGTTGCCCAACAAATATTATCTTTTGAAACGGTCCGGAGACGCGAATGCGGCCTCGGTGCCTATTCCCGACAAATTACCGCCAACTGCAGCCAATCACTTGAAATCATTCCTGCCGCGATCTGTGCTTTCGCGTCTTGATCGAGGAATCTTAAACTGGATCGGTGAACTTAGACGGGTCACAGTGCTCTTTGTCTATCCCGGCAAGCGGTTTAATCCCAGGGCTCTGGCTTTGGATGAGATACAGAAGCTGACCCTCGATCTTCAGAAATTGGTGTATCATTTCGGAGGGAATATCAACAAATGGACCGTGGACGAAAAAGGTACGGGCCTGATTGTCGGCTTCGGCTTGCCCCCAAAAGCCCATGAGGACGATCCAGCCAGAGCTGTCACCGCCGCGCTCGAAATCGAGCGGTTAATGGCTGAAATAGGTATCGAGGGCGGCATCGGCCTGGCCACTGGAACCATCTATTGCGGGTTGGTGGGGAGCAGTCGGCGCCGCGAATATACCGTTATCGGGCCAGCGGTTAACCGAGCTGCCAGGTTGGCCTTTGCCGCGAAGGAATTAATTCTCTGTGACGAGGCCACCCGTTATGCATCTCAGGTGCAATTTCAATTCCAAGCGGCTACGGTGCAACATTTGAAGGGACTCCCACAGGATCTGAAAGTGTTCACCCCCTCAGAGATCGGGGCGGAGGTGACAGCCCCGATGGAAGTCATAGGGCATTCGCATGCCATGCGGGCTTTTGGACGGGGATTTCGTAGCCTGTTGGACGGGGAAAGCACCTTGCTCATGCTGGAGGGAGAGGCTGGGATTGGGAAATCGACCTTGGTTCGGCATTGGCGGGATCAGGCTCGATCCAATGGCATCCGGGTCGTGGCCGGCGCCGGTAAATCGATTCAGCGAACCACACCCTATTTTGCGTGGCGCAACGCCTTGCGCGAACTCCTGGGTTTGAATCAACTTTCGGACCCAGCCGCAGCAAGAGCCCGCATCGAGGACATGTTGGGTTTGAACAGCCGCCTGAAACTGTTCATACCCCTAATCAATGACATTGTGCCTTTGGAACTCCCCGAGAACTTTATGACCAAACAAATGGTCGGTAAAATTCGAGGCGACAATACTCGATTGGTCGTGGCGGCCCTCGTGGCTGAAATGGCCCGAAAAGAGCGGTTCGCGGTCATTATAGAGGATCTACACTGGTGCGATTCACAGTCGATTGCCCTGATCGAGGCTGTGTCCAATGAGACAAAACCGATTTTGATCGTGGTTTCAAGCCGGCCGGTAACAGGGGCAGAGCTGAAAAACCCTCTTTTCACGGGAAGTCAACGGGCTCTCCAGAGAATCGAGCTGAAAAACCTGGACAGTTCAGAGTCTCGGGAGCTGGTCTGCCGCAAACTCGGTGTGAACGATGTGGCCTCATCAGTCATCGATTTCATTTTCCGAAAATCACTGGGAAATCCGTTGTTTACCGAAGAGATCGCCTATGCACTGGTGGAATCGGGGCTGGTGACCACTGAAGACGGAAGCTGCCGGCAACGGCCCGGAGCCGCTATGGAAGCGGTTGAAATGCCGGGACACTTGCGAGGTGTAGTCACACAGCGTATCGATCGGTTGGCCCAACCAACTCAAATTGCGGCCAAAGTGGCCAGCGTTATCGGCGAACGCTTCCCCACCGATCTTCTCAGAGAAATCTATCCGCTTGAACATGAGAAGTCCAACCTGGGCACGCACCTAACCCGCCTGGAGCAATACAATATCTTATTGCACATGACCGATTCGGAACTGCCTTCTTATGGTTTCAGCCATGTCCTCATTCATGAAGCCATCTATGGCCTTATCCTTTTCGAACATCGCAAGGCGCTACACGAAGCTATCGCAATACATTTAGAGCAAAGTGAGCCGATAGATCTCAGGATGTCCGCCGTTGTTCTCGGCCATCATTGGGAAAAAGCCGGCAATAGGGCTAAATCGAACGATTACCTCAGCCTCGCCGGTGAACGGGCAATTCAGGATGGGGGTTATCAAGAGGGGCTGGAACTCATCGACCGCGTCATTAACACCTTTAACGGGTCGTCCTTGATGCCGAGCGACAGTGCCGATAAATCTGATGGGCCCGATCATAATTTCGATCTCGGACGTTGGTACTGTCTGAGGGCGGAGGCGCAACTTGGGCTGGGCCGTTTGATGGAGAGCGCGGAATCTTTTTTGCGGGCAGCGGAGCTGCTGGGTGATCCTTTTCCGAAAACGTTGGAAATGAACTGCGTTGTTCAGGCCTGCTTGAGCGAACTTCAGGATAGCATTTCGAATAAGGAAAAGACCCAGTTCGGCGAGGCGGAACGAAAACGTTACAAGGAGCTGGTGCGCTGTTTCGAGGTGCTGAGCTTGTTGAATCTATTTTCGAACAATCTCACTGCCTGCCTTGCTGCAGCCCATAAGGGCCTGGTTGCGGCAGCGCATTTGGTAAACAGCCCCGAGCGCGCAAGGGCATTGGCCATGCTTGCCCTGGGGTTGAGCCTTGTTCCACAGCGGCGAACAGCCGATAAATATATCCACCTGGCGCTCCGGGAGGCCCGGAATTTGAAACAGGAGTTCACTCAGGCGCGGGTCTGTGAATTCGTTGGGATGTATTATATGGCTTGCGGCCGCTGGCAAGAGGCGGAAGAAGCATTTCAAACCGCCATAGCAGGATTTCGCAATATGGGCGACCTGCGCCGCCGCATAGAGTGCACCTGCTTGCTCTCGACCTTTCAACACTATCGCGGCTTGTTCGGCAAACGCGTGGTGATGGGGATGGAGGTGTCGGATTTGGGGCAGACCAGCGGGGATCTGCAGGCCAAGGCCTGGGGTCAGCTGGATCAGATAGAAAGCCTGATCTGCCTTGGGGAATTAGAAACCTCCCAGCGCCTCGCCGACGAGTTGATAGGGAGTATCGGGCAGCACATTATCGGAGCTGATATCATCATGGCCTACGGCCTGGTGGCGCGGCTCAACTTGCGCCTGGAAAAGCTCGACTTGGCTGCCGATTTCGCGGCGAAGTGCCTGGACCATATGCAACAGGGCCAACCCACCATCGTTTACAATCTGGAGGCCTATGCCGGTGCCACGGAAACACTGCTGACCGCCTGGCAACAGGCCATGAAAAGTGGAAACAGCGCTAAGATAGAGAGGGCGCAGCGCTTGGCACGTGATGCATGCCACGAGCTGCGTCGTTACGCCAGGGTTTTCCCCATTGCCATACCGCGTTATCTGCTGCTTCTCGGTCGAATGGAAAAATTGAGCGGAGATACCGCTGCCGCCCTTCGCTGTACCCGATGGGGTTTGAAGGCTGCCAGCCGTTTGGGAATGCCCTATGAGGAAGCCCTGGCCAAATGGCAGCTCAGCCAGTGGCTGGACGCCAGCGATGCGGCCCGGAGGATGCTGCTGGAAGAAGCCGACACACTGTTCACCAGGTTGAATGCCAGCTATGAGTCCCGGCAGACTCGCGCGGCAATTCAGCATTTAGAATCGATCGGCGGTACTTAGGAGCTGCCGAATAGGTCTAATGCCGATGCGACCGCAGGGTTTATGAAAAACGCCCCGATGCCAAATTCCCAATTTGGGGTTTACATTATTATGTGGAGAAGGTGGAAGAAGGTAGCGGAGAAGCTAACGAAATTGACCAAAGATAATTATGCAAAGCGAGGCCAATGTTTTTGGTTTTAGCGCACCTTTTAGACAACCCCGCCAAATATGCCGCTCTTCGGAAATTTGCATTTATCTTGTACATATATTAAGGTGCTGATTAATTTAGTTTTTCTGCCGCGGTTCAGCAAGTACTACAAAACCAGAACCGAGAAGAAACTCACATGCATAACCTGTCGGCATTGTTGCATGAGGATGCTCTCGTACAGACGCTGATGGACAGCCTCCCTTGCGGTGTGATGATTCTGGACCGTCGGGCCCGGGTAGTTTCCGTCAACAAAGCCCTTGAAAAAATTGTCGGCCCCATCGACCAAGTCGCCGGAAAGGGGGCTGGTCAATCCATCGGATGCCTCTGGTCTTTGAACCAAAACAACGGTTGTGGGCATGTAGAGTGGTGCAGTGATTGCGAAATGCGCCGGATGACGCTAACCGTCATCAACCAAAAAAAGACGGTCAATGAAAAGGCCGCCATGGACCTTTTCATCGACGGCTGTGTCAAACAGGTCACTTTACATTTAAACATCGCGCCGCTCTCTGTTCACAATAGGCGATACGCCATCATGACCATTGTTGACATTCGCCCACTACAGCCTGCCCCAAGCGCCCACTTCGAAAGCGGTTTTCACCATATCGTTGGAAAGGACCCCCAAATGCAGGCGATATTTGACGCCATCCGCAAGGTGGCCGCCAGCGATGCCGCCGTGTTCATTCAGGGAGAAAGTGGGACGGGCAAGGAGCTCGTGGCGACCGCCATCCATAAGGAGAGCCGTCGCCAAGGCCAACCTTTTGTGCCCTGTAACTGTGGCGCCTTTCCTGAGGGAATGGTGGAATCGGAACTGTTCGGTCATGTCAAAGGTGCTTTTACAAGCGCCATCAAAGATAAGAAGGGAAGGTTCGAACTGGCCCACACCGGCACCTTGTTCCTGGATGAGGTGGGCGAGCTGCCCCCGGCTGCCCAGGTGAAACTATTGCGGGTTTTGCAGGACGGCACCTTCGAACGCGTGGGCGCAGAAAAATCCAACCAGACCGACGTTCGCATCATCTCCGCCACCAATAAGGACATTAACCGGGAAGTCACAGTCGGCCGCTTCCGCCAGGATCTCTATTACCGGTTGTGTGTGGTGCCCATTGTATTACCCCCGCTTCGGGACCGAAAGGGCGACATCCCCCTTCTGGTCGACCACTTTATAAAATTGTATGCAGACACAGATTCTGAACGAAGAATCGAGGTGCCATCGAAAACACTTAAAACGCTCACCGCCTACCACTGGCCGGGAAATGTTCGCGAACTCCAGAACGTAATCCAATTCGGCCTCATCAACGCCTCGGCAAACCGACTGAAGCCCAGCCATCTGCCCCCACACCTGAGCCTTTCCGACGCGTTTCGCTCTCCCGTCAAAAAGCGCCACAAGCTCAACCGCGCCGACGTCGCCAAGGCCCTGGCCCAAACCAACGGCAATAAAAAAGACGCCGCCAAACTCCTGGGAATCTCCCGCTCCACCCTCTATCGCTTTTTTGCCCAAGCCAATTGAGTGGCAAACGAACCTAAAAAACCAGTTGATACCGCGTCCCTGCGCCTTGTCCCAATTTTTGGATAAATTCAAATTCGGCGAGTTTTTTAAGGGCATACTGAATGGTTCGGCGCGGAAGGTGGGTTTTCGCCACGATATCACTTACCTTCATTCGTTTTTCCGGATTGGATTTAAAACAATTGTATACCGTCGTAGCGGCTTCGGAAAGCTTTTGCACCTGAACATAGCGAATACGAAAACGGTTTATGTCGGTGATGGAATCCCGGAGGATGCGGATAAAAAACCACACTAAATTCTCTAATTGGTATTTCTTTGGATCAACTTTAAACTGACCCTGAGAGCATCGATGGAGGGTCATATAATAAACAGATCGATTCTGCTCGATATGGCGGTCAATTGCTATAAATTGGGTTATCGTTCTTAAGTATTTATCTTCAGCTTGCAGCAATGCCAAAATAAAAAGGGCTCGTGCAAGCCGCCCGTTACCGTCCTGAAATGGATGGATGGCTAAAAACCGAAACATAAATTCCGCGGCAACCAGTAAAGGCCATGGGGTTTGCCGCATGTTTGCATTGTACCAGTTCACCAGGTCCGCCATTGCCGTAGCCGTCATGATGCCGGGTGGCGATGGATCTAAAACGACCCTCTTTTCACCGGAATCGTGATTGATGAAAACCACCTGATTGGGGTGACGCTTATATCCCCCAGCAAAGCTATCCGCCGGTGGATAATAGCGGAGCAGGTCCTTGTGCAAACCCTGAATAATTGCCTGTGTCAGTGGAAAAAGCTCACGCGCCTGCAGATAAATTGTTGTAAGTATCTGCCGGCACCCCACCACTTCTTCGACGCTTCTCTCCCTGTCTTTGGAAAGTTTGTCCAATATCAAAGGCTTGTTTTCTTCAAATGCTGTAGCCTTGCCATCATTCCGTAAAAGTGTATCAACCCATTCAACCTCTTGATCCGTTAAAACAGCATTTTCGATCCTGGTTGAAGCCCCAGTATTGCTGATAAGGGCGAACCGGTGGAGATGCTTGGATTCATCTGCGGATAAATCTTCGATATCTCTATATGCCTCCACGAATTGCCCCTGCAGAACTCGGAGCTCATTCACCATTTGTTCGCTGGGCCGAAATGACAACATGCCGTATTCCTTCGTTTAATTTGAGTCGCCATGTGATATTGCGCAATAATGCGCAATAAATTTACGTAACATATTGCGCATTATTGTGCAATTCATTTTTCCCAGGCTAATTGATAGACTATCCCATTGTAGGTAACCTTCTTCAACCTTCGGTTGGACATTGGATATTCGCATTTTTATTTTCCCACTCGGGGAATGGGAGAAAAACCCACGCCTTTAGGCGAAGACTTCAGTTTAATTGTTGATGCTACCGCTAGGATTCAAGGATTCGCGCAAAGGCTTGGATGGTCTTTTCACTTAGCCCCTCGACCCCTTGGATCCTTGGACCCCAAGCCTTCGGCTTTAGCCGAAGGTGGTTGATTTTTCCGATCGACACGGCTAGTCCCCTAAACAGTGTCCCAATGTGTCATTGTCCCATTTGGCAGGATTTGGCCCTCCTGTATTTCGTCGTCTGGGATATTACTTTTGACATGTTCCAGCCCCCGTGACAAACAGGTTTTGATTATATTTACTGCAGCTTAGAGTGATCTTCTAACCTCTCACCCATCGTGCATCCTATGCGTTGTCGTGTGCGTGGCACTATTTTTGCTCTTTTTAGCTTTGCAAGATAGCAGGATTTGCCGATTTGAAATATCAGCTTGAAATTACAAGCTTAAATGGAGCCATAAAATGAAAACCAAAGAAAAGCTGGAAAAGAATCCGCCCAAGAGCTCCAAGGGAGTTTATTGCCGTGACCGGATCAAACCACCGCCGGACCGGCTGGTGCGCTTTGCTCTGCAGGCAGACGACAAGGCGGATCTGAAGAAATTAAAAGAGGAGATCGATCTCTGTCTGGCTACGCAGGCAAAGAAATATATGCCGGAATTGATCAAGATCGCTGATTCTTTCTGGGAATACCATCAAAAGGTGGGGCGTCATCCGCAACATGGCCGCAATAGTCGAAACAAGGAGGATTATCTACCTCGGTCATCCAAGCAACAGCCTGTTCGGCCGCAACGGGCGGAAGTACCCTTCTATCTGAGCGATACTGAGGTGAAAAAACGCCTTGCCGCCGCCAAGCGCAAGCGCGCACCGGGCATACCCTTCAAACTCAGACCGTTTAATCCCAACCGGCACAAAAATACGCCCAAGAATTTTCCAAAACTGGCCCAGTACAATTTTCTGGTGCTCACCCTGCCGCTTTACGAGCGAACCTACAAACGTTCCCGCTGCAATTTCAGGGGTGACCTTTACGATGTGGCCTACATTCTCAGAAAGCGTTGTAAGCTCCAGTCCGTCTCCCCGGATCTTCAATACCCAAATTTCCAATTGTACGCCTTCTCCGGTGATAATCGCTGTCCGGACGGCACCGGCAGCTCCAGCTGGCACCTTGACAATATCAACTTCGATGACGTTCCCGCCGGTATCAACGGCAGCGGCATCCGGATCGGCCATCCCGATACCGGCTGGACGCCCCATTCGGAGCTCAATTTCAGCGACGATGGGTCCGGCCCACCCAGCAGCCCCAATATTGATCAAAATGAGGATATCAACATCATCGACCCCAACGCCGCCAGCGCGGAAGAACGGGTGCCATCGCCGCCGGGTATCTTGCGATGGCGCTACCACGGCACGCGTACAGGTAGCATTCTGGTCAGCGATGCGGTGACCGGAGGAACCTTGGACACTACTGATGACGAAAAGAACGACCGGGTGCGAGGGCTGGCCCGGGAGGCCTCGGTGGTCTCCATCCGCTGCGTGAACGGCGTGATCGTCATCGGCGGCCTGGACGTTGCCGATGCCATCATGGCCGCTGTTGATGCCGGTGTGCATGTGATCTCCATCAGCCTCGGCGGATACGCACTTCCCGTGCTCCACTACGCCGTGCAGTGGGCCGTAGCCAACGACATTATCGTGGTGGCCGCGGCCGGCAACGAGTGGCCTTTCGTGGTCTACCCGGCCGCCTATTCCGCCTGCATCGCGGCCGCCGGCTCCACCATTGACGATACGGTCTGGTCAGGCTCGGCCCGTAACTATCTGGGCGACACCCCCATCGACATCTCCGCCCCGGCCGAATGTGTCCAAAACTCTTCCTGGGACGAGGCAGGCGTGGAATCCACCAACCCTTCCAGCGGCACCTCTTTCGCCACCGCCATCGTGGCCGGGGCGGCTGCCTTGTGGCTACAGCGATTCAGGCGCGATATCCTGATTATGCGTCTCCGTGGCCGTGTCCCGCTGCAGGAGCTATTCCGGGCCCATCTGGCCGCCAGTGCTCACCGCCCGGAGGATTGGAACACCGCCCTGGACGGCCCCGGTATTCTCAACTTGACCGGCTTGATGAACCCCGTGGTGATGCCCCTGCCGGAAACATTGCCCATACCACCCTATGTCACCTTGTCCCTCACGCTGACAGGACCACTCAGTCCCTTTTTCGATCCCGCCACCGACAGTTTTACGCCACCGCCGTGGGTGCGGGCCGTTTTCGGCGATCAGGCCGAGCGGATCGTGGACAACTTTGGCGAGGAGATCACCAATTGGATTCAAACCGATCCGGTTATCGCCACCGGGGCCCAAATCATCCAGGAGGCCGTAGACGCCGCCCGGCAGGTGGCGGAAGCTGCGGCTGAAGGCATTGAGGATGTGGTGGAGGATGTCGAAGCGTTTGTCGAGGATGTGGTGGAGGATGTGGCCGAGGTCGTTGAAGATGTTATCGACGCCGCCGCGGATGCCGCCTCCGACGCCGTCGAAACCGTGGCGGGGTGGTTTGGTTTTTAAACCACGTTTTTATGGGAGCATGTAAATTCACAGCGGGGAACAATTCAAAATACACCCGCAGCAATGAATAACGCACCATTCAAAGTTAGAGCTGAAAGTTTACTTAAGCACATTTGGGCTGGAGGATATAAAAATGGCCGAAATTTGTCGGGAGATAGACGAATGGATTGAGGAAGAAGTAACCAGGCCCGTCGAGGAATGGGTTGAACGCCAGGAAGAGCGCTGCAGGGAAGAGGAGTGCAACTGGTGGATGCTTTGCTTGAACAAGCTCGTCTGCTGGTTCGTTACGGTGCTCGTAAAGGTGGTGACCTATGTTGTCGAGATCGTGGGAAGGTGGGTCACCCGTACCGTGTGCACCATCATCACGGCGACCATCGATGTGCTCATCGACATCGGCAAAGGGCTGATCGACATTATTGTCGGGATATTTACGCTGGATTGGGCGCGGATCGTTGATGGGCTGATCGGCATCTTTGGTGGTCTGCTCGAATGGGTACTGACGATATTTCGGGTGGTTACCCTCGGCGACACCGTGGCCTTCATCATTAATGAGATCAACAAGAGTCGCTTGCGCGATCATGTCCGTGACCTGCTTGAAGAGAGATATGACGGCAGAGTACTCGATGCCGTTAAGGATGCGTTGAGCGTGGATCACGGCGCGTTTGGGTGGCGGCTTGGCGGGCGCGCGGTTCGCGTATTTGTCGATTCGTATTTCAAATCCGACGACGCATCGGAAGTGCCCGACCTTTTGGCGCTTCACGAAAACGGCGATATTAACCTGTATCAGATGGCGGGCTTCGAATGGGAGAGCTACTGGAACCGTTCTCGATACTATCCGGTTCTACAGGGCACTTTTGTTACCGGCGGGGGCGGCCTCTTGAGCGATGATGATGGTATTCCACGGCTCGCGCGCGATCAACTCCAGCGCTACATCGACTCACGCGCAACCGAGGGCCCCGAGTTTCTTATCTTTCCCCTGTCCCGAAAACTCCTCGGCGCCAAATTAGCGGTGACGGAAGAAAAAGGCCGGCAATTAGGGCTGATGTTTCACTGGCAGCAGGAGACGGTCCAGATCTCGGAATTGGACCACATCATTCAAAGCGGACAGAACTGTTGTGGAAACGACACCCAAGTCGCCTTCCTCCGCGACATCATCGACCGCCGCACAAAGGTGCGTGATGATAGCGGCGCAATCGTTGATGAGACGGATGCGCTCCAGGACCTTTGCACCCCGGTGAGCGTGGCGGTCTTCAGGTATGAAGATATGGGGCTCAACGGCCTGGGCACAATTCTTAAGCAAAGCGACTGTATTGCCTGTGCCGACTGCGGCGATGTGCCCGGGCTCGGCCCAAACGACAACTCGGGCACCACCTTTAAGGACCGCCTTCCCGATATCGTCTGGAAATACGTTCAGGTTCACGAGCTGGGACACTATTACGGGTTATGTCACGTCCTCAGTGGGATCGAGCGGATCATGTTCAGCGGAAGATCCTCTGCTCCCATCAACTGGCTGACATTCCTGGACTATCTCTACCTTCATGGTGAGCCGACCTTCACGGTTGAGGAGGCGATGCAGGCATGGGACTATATCGTTGCTCACATGCCCGCTTCCTGCCTGATGGAGCGCGTTGAATGAAAATAGCCGCCACAATCGGTCGGGGTAATTAAATTTAAAAAACAAACGCTGCGGTAGGGAAGCAGCACAAGGAGGCGAATATGTGTCGCGAAAAAGAGTGCGGATGGTTCAGGGCCTATTACCTCTTCGACATCGAGACCCACGTATACTGGCATGGTGAAGACACGGCCGAGCCGGCCAATCAAGCCGATGTCAAGTCGGTCCTGCTTCTCAACGAGTACTACCAGGCCATCGTGGACGGCCTCTTCCGCGCTGGCTTGCGTCGCCAGTGGCCCAAGCTTGTGCACGTTGGAGAGGATTGTCCAGAGGAAGAGGCGCAGGTGTCAGAGGAAGGAGTTCAGGAAGAGGAGAAGAAATGCCGCTGCTTCCCGATGGAGGAGATTCCGGGGGCCCGCTCTACGATCACGGATCGGATCTGGATCCAGCCGATGGACCTGCCCGTTAGAGGTTCAGACTCGTTTACCATTCCCATCGTCGTGAAAGGTGCCTACAAGTTCCAGTTTTCCGACCACGTTGGCAAGTGCGAGGAGCACCCGAAAATAGGAAAGCGGATATCTCCGGGGCAGTTCGAAGAAGGCCGGTGAGAAATCCGGCTGGAGCCCACACACACACATTTATCCGCTTGGCGTCCTGCAGCCTAGTGCTCTAAAATTCGTTCGATGAACGGCCAGGAATCTTGGAGCATTCCATATGCCCCCTCCCGTCCTTCCACTTTAGGTTATGGAGGTTGAAAAATGAACATTCAAACCGATCGTCTTCGCACCTTGGAATGGCGCATGCAGCAGGCGTTGCTGCGCGAAGTGGCCAACCTTCGTGGCAAAGAAAAAAAGCAGTTGACGAAAAAGCTTGCCGCGGAGTTTGCCGGTGAGCTGGAGACCATGCGCGAGCAAGCCAAACAGGATGTGAAACAACAGGTCAAACGGGTACAAGAGTGGCACACGTCAATTTGTCGCTATCTGAATCAACCGGAAGGGCGGCTTCGTTTACCGGGGTTACTCCCGCCATTTCCAGGGCTGATTCCAGAAAGAGGTCGCTGGGCGCCGGAAATTTATGTTGAACTGACCAGTTGTTTCCTGGAATCACTGGAGTCTGTTATTCAGGTCCCGTTCGATGGTTTTCAGGCAGAATTCACGCCCAATTCCGGCGGTAACGCCATGGCCGATGACGCCGGCCTCCTTGCTGGCTCCATTTACCGGTCATCGTTTCAGTATGCCACCAGCGCCTCCGAGGGGGAAACGGTGCAGGGCAAACTGACGATCAGACACGCCATCGAATTCCCCGCCAATAACTTCATCAATGCCGCGCAACTCTTCCGCCGCGACAAGCTCATTGTGGAGCCCTTAGCCCATGTCATTCTCCAGGGTTCGTCCCTGGGACCAAACACCCTGGATCTGGTTGAAATGGACGGTGGTGGCGGGCAACCCAATCCACCCTCCATCCAACTCACCTGTTCGTTTAAAGCTAAGATAGAGCAGACCCTATCCGCCAATGAGATGCGGTTGCTCGACGATGCCGAAACGGTGGTTCACAACGGATTGGTCCCTTTAAACGCTTTTGGGCTTGACATGCCGTTTGGATTTAATTGCGCGCTTAATGGTATCGTGCTTCGCGGGGATTTACGCCCCAATACCAAATGGCGTTTAAGTGTCGATTTTGTCATCGAAACGGTGGCTCTTGGCGGCACCGTCAGTTTGGTTTTCGACGACCTCTTTTCGCAACTCCAGGTCCTTGCTCCGATTCTTTCCAAGGAAACTTGTACGACCCGCCGGGTGAATATGTGGGATTTACGTGCCCTGAAAGAAGCTATGCTGCCGGTTGTTGGTTGAGATTCTTCTCTCTCTTTGAGCATCGGCCAATTTTAGAGATTGGATATAACCTAAAACAGGCGATTCCGAATTTGAACAACAGTATTCAAGTAGAAAACGGCAGAAAAAATGGGAAATGAGTAGATTCCGAGGTCAAACTTCTTGATTGACCACTATCACCTAAAATTTAAGTGAGAATAAGCTCAATATCCCCGTTTTCGCGCGTACCTCACCATCGTTTTTGTTTTTACTTTTGTCTTTTTTTGCCGGTTATTGGATAACCGGCGCTGTATGGCAACGATTAAACAACTCCGGCAAGCGAAGACTTTCCAGGCAGGCCCTGGATACCTTCAAGACGGTTTGCTCGCTGTGCAATACGATTTTTCCGGCAATGTCAATCAACCGCCTACGGACTGTGCAAGCATAAGAAACGACCGATAAAACTGGAGCACTGACATCTTCTTTGAAAGACTCAAGCAGGAAATGACCGACCAGCATCATATAATACCAGGCCGCGTTGGGAGCAAACCGCTTGAATGGCAATTGCTCATGGCCGAAATCCTTCAAGGCCCGGTTGGCCAATTCGTCACTGCCGCGTTCATGATAACAGGCAATCAGTTGATTGGTGGTCAGACAGTCCAATGCTCCGGCTTTTTTCAGCAGACCGTCGATGGCCTGGCCTTGACCGATGTTGGTGATGAAGACGGTGTCGGGACGAAAGCCGGGAAGATAAAGCTGTTTGCTGTCATCGTGCATCAACCGGCAAAAAATCGCGCGTCGAAACTGTTTCCAGTTGCCTTGCCGGCATCCAAATTCGATATATTGCCAGGCCTTTTTCTTGCCGGATTCAAACCGTTCCCATTTGGTTTCGTCCCAGCTGGCCGCCATCTTTTTGATGTTGTCATACACTTTACCGCCACAGACATAGCCCACGTGAAGCTTCTCACAAAGCGTAAAAATCTTCTGGTCGAAAAACCCGCGGTCCATTCGGATGACAATCGGCACATCTTTACGGTATTCGCATTTGATCTTGGTGACCATGTGCTGGATCATTTTAAGCACCGTATCACCGTGATTGGAATGTTTGTCCCCGCTGCGAAACACGGCATCGACAATGAAACGGCCCCAGTTCATCTGCAACGGTTGAAAGCCCTTTTTCTTCTTGTAGGTCGGTTTAACGCCATGCCTGCATTTTGCATCATCGTTGTCCATGACCATTTTATCGATACCCAATTCGATCACCTCGGGTCGCACAATCTGCAAACGCCAGATGAACAAGGTTCGCAAAAGACGCCGGAACAAAAACACTCGCGTCCAGGCAAATGCTTTGAAAAAACGCTTCATTTGATACGAAGAGGCCATGTTTTCTTTTGGTGTCTCGATGCTGCCTGCATAACCTTGATCGTGAGAAATCTGGTCAAAGTAGGTCAGTCGTCGGCTGGTTCCATCGACAAAAAAGCACAGAGCTTGCTTAAAAAGCTCTGTGACTGCAATGCCTTTACGGTTTTTCCGGATAGAGCCGAACCAGCGGTCGAACCAGCTGAAAATGTCGATGCCGTGCATATAGGCTACCAACAGGGCCAAACCGGCTCTTCCAGTCAACCGGTCGGAAGTAGTTTCGATACGACGAATTTTCAGTTCACTTTGCCGGTAGTTTTTGCTATGTTTGCTCATAGAGTCCTTTACCTATTGGGTGTGTTTATTCTTGTTGTAAACTTGGTCGTTTTTAACAAGCATTATAACACGTTATCCAATTTTAGAGGACTCTTTTTTTATGAAAATCGCCTGTTTTAGGCATAAAAAAGATTGGGGGATTGTCCGCCAAAGATCAAACGGCGTTGAAAGCCAATCTTAAAAAATTGTTGGGCCTCTAATTTCAGCAAGCAATAAAATAGCCAGTGTGCCATCTGCGTTCACAAATTGACTATTAAGCGCGTTTTTGATAGGTTGTCATCAAAGATCTTTTCCCCACAGTTACCTTTTCACCACCATACAGAACCGAATACGGCCAGCGAACCCCCTAACGGCCGATTATTGAACCTGCGCGCGAACCGATAACGAGCATCCTGTCGTGGGCCTGATGATTTAACGGCACCGGTGATGGGCCATTTTAAGTCTGTTTGGAACAGCGAAGGGCAGAACAGCAAACCGAAGAACATTCAAACAGCGAACCGAAGAATATCGAATATCCAATGTCGAATGTCGAAGTGCAAAACAGCGAACCGATGAATATCGAACAAGGAATATCGAATTTCGAAGTTAAAACATCTTAAATCTTCGGTTCGATGTTCGATATTGGACATTCGCAGTTTACTTAAAGACGCCCTGATATTTTCGCTCCCAACCCTTATAGCGAAAGGAGGACGCAATGGCAGTCAAGGTGCTCATCAAACGTCGCTTCAAAGAGAAACATTTCCCGGAAGTCAACGAGATGATCAAAAAGTTCCGCTACGGCGCCATGGACCAGGAGGGCTATATCTCATCCGAGACCCTGTGGGACGCCAGGGATCCCTTCGTGGTGGTGGTGGCCTCCAACTGGCGCTCGATCAAGGACTGGAATGTGTGGAAAAACAGCGAGCAGCGCCTCAAAGAGCGCGAGAAGCTGGAGGCCTTTCTGGACGGCGAGACCGCGTATGAGGTCTACGAGATGGGGATGTATCCGCACTAGGTTTAAATCTGGTGGACCCTGGCGTGCATCAAACGAGATTGCCCACCACACCAACGGCGGCCAAGCCGCGCTCGTTACACTCGCTGGCATAAGATGATAAAAGAAGGCCATCCCCGCCTGTTTGCGATGACGTCGCGGCAATGGTAGGGTGTCCGGCATGAGCGTTCTGGTCATACTGGGGCATCCCGACCCCGGCAGTTTCAATCATGCCCTGGCGGCGGTGGTGTGTGACGCCCTGGCTCGGGCCGGGCACCGGGTGGTGTTTCACGACCTCTACGCCGAGGGGTTCGACCCGCGGCTGCCAGCGACGGAAATTTCAGAAACGGCTAATTTGCCGGCGGTGATCGCCAGGCACTGCCGGGAACTGCGCGCGGCCGAAGGCATTGTGGTGGTGCACCCCAACTGGTGGGGACAGCCGCCGGCGGTGCTTAAGGGGTGGATCGACCGCGTGTTCCGGCCTCTGGTGGCCTACCGTTTCGACGAGGGCAACGGCGGCGAAGGCATACCGGTGGGGCTGCTTAAGGCCCGGGCCGCCTTGATTCTCAACACCGCCAACACCCCGCCCGGACGCGAGGCGCAAGTATTCGGTGATCCGCTGCAAGCCCTCTGGGAGCGCTGCATCTTCAACCTGTGCGGTGTGAATCAGGTTGCGCGACGCACCTTTGCGGTGGTGGTGACCAGCACCCCCGACCAGCGGCAGCGCTGGCTGAAAGAGGCGCGCGAGATGGCCATGGCGCTGTTTGGCGATCCAGTTAGTTAAGATATCCCCGTTTGTTCAAACTGCTTTAACGCTACATTTGATCGTAAGGGTATCCTATGCCGCCACTGACACTATCGGTGCTCGATCCCACCCTGGCCATTCGCCGCTTTTCACCAGACACTCCCCTGCCCGCCCAACTGCTCGAGGAGCCGCTGTTTTTCGTTGCCCGCACAGCCGATGAGCTTTCGGTGGTGTGCCGGGCCGACCTCAAGCTCGAGGGCGGCCGTGTGGACCGGGGCTGGTCGGCCATTCAGGTGGCGGGCCCGCTGGATTTCAGCCTGACGGGAATACTGGCCAATATCGCCCGCGTGCTGGCCGGGGCGCAGATCAGCATCTTCGCGATTTCCACCTTCGACACCGACTATGTGCTGGTTAAATGCGACCGGCTGACAAAGGCCCAGGCCGTGCTGAGGGAGGCGGGCTATCGCTTTGCAGCCGATGGGCCTTGATTTGCTGAATCTGATCCAGGGTTGTGCCGGCCGCTGTTGCCGCCATTGGGAAAAGGGACTTGCACCGCCCGTTAAAATGGATTATCATTGCTGCGAGCCGGTCGGGGTCTGTTCCCGGCCGGCGGATCCGTTTCGTTCTGAGGGAGTACCCATTATTTCATGTTACACCCTCCGAGTAAGAGACGCGGTAAGTTACTAATGAAAGGAGGGTGGTTACATGGCTACGGGAAGAGTGAAGTGGTTTAGCGATCGCAAAGGTTACGGTTTCATCGAGCAGGAAGAGGGGCCGGATGTGTTTGTGCACTTTTCAGCGATCAACTCCAGCGGTTTCAAGACTTTAAACGAAGGTGACGAAGTGACCTTCGATGTCGAGGCGGGCCAGAAGGGCCCCTCGGCGGTAAACGTCACCGTCTTATAACGCACCGATAGTTACGAAAAAAGGCGCGCTCATGTCAGCATGGGGGCGCCTTTTTTGTCCCCCCCCTCGCCTCCTCCCCTTGAAATTTCACCGTTTCCGGCCTGAAATATAGCAACTGTTAGAACTTTTTCTTGGTTCATCAACATAACGCGTACTTTTTAGAGTTCGTTGCCGTTGCTGTTGTCTTAGTCGAAATCGAAATCGTAATCGCGAATTCACCATCGTTGCCTAAGCCATCACTTACCCACCAGGCGTTGCCGGCAACAAACCGTTACCTTTGCAGAAACCCCATAGCCCGCTATTTCCGATTTCGATTTCGATTTCGACATTGATAGCCGTTTCGCTGTCGCTTCACTGACAACGAGCTCTTGTGGACGGGTTATAACCCAGAATGGTTACGCTCAGATAAGAAAAGTGCGCATTAATCGGATGAACGCGAATTATTGTGTCACTTTTGATCGATGCGGATCAACCGGCTGCACACATCCTGGCGGGCCACGGTGACGCTGATGTCTTTTTTTTCTTTTTCGACCGCGCTGCGCACCGTGTCCAGCAGTTTCTCTTGGTAGTTGTTCTGTTCGCTCAGGTGGGCGAAGATGATGTGGCGCAGGCGTGCATGACACAGGTCACCAATCAGGTCGCGCGTGTCGTTGTTGCTCAGATGCCCAGAACGGCCCTTGATGCGCTGCTTCAGAGGCCACGGATAGGGGCCCTCTAAGAGCATTTCCGGATCGTGGTTGGCCTCGAGCACCAGGGTGTCGCAGCCGGCCAGGTGGCGGCGCACCATGTGGGTGACAATGCCCAGGTCGGTGGCAAAGCCCACCTTGTAACCGTTGGTTTCGAGGGTGAAACCGGCCGGGTCGGCGGCGTCGTGGGAGGTGGAAAAGGGGTGAATGGCGATCTGGTTGATCGTAAAACCTTCGCCGCAGCGAAAAGGAACCTGCCGGTGCAGTTTGCCCAGGTAACGCGCGGCGGCGGCATGGGTGGCTTCGGAGATGTAAACGGGTAGTTTGAAGCGCCGCGACAGCACGCCCACGCCCTGAATGTGGTCGCTGTGCTCGTGGGTGACCAGAATCGCGTCCAGCGCGGCGGCGGCAAGGTTTCGCGACGTGAGGCGGCGCTCGATCTCCTTGCCCGACAACCCGGCATCGATGAGGATACGGGTGGTGCCGTCGGAGAAAAAGGTGGCATTGCCGCGGCTGCCGCTGGCCAGTACGCACAGCTGGATGCCTTCAGTCTCGAGCGAATCGCTGCAAGCGGGATCGGGGAGGTTTCGGGGGGGGCGTTTCATCGACCGGTGTGCCCGAAGCCGCCCCCGTTTCGATCGGTGGCGTCGAGTTGGTCGGTGGATTGCAGGCGGGCACGGCAGACTCGCTGAATCACCATCTGGGCCACGCGGTCGCCCCGCTGGACGACGTAGGGCTCCTGACCGAGGTTGATGAGCGCCAGTTTAATCTCGCCACGGTAGTCGGCGTCGATGGTGCCGGGCGCGTTGATCAGGCCGATGCCGTGGCGTGCTGCCAGCCCGCTGCGGGGGCGGATCTGGGCTTCGTATCCGGCCGGGATGGCTACGGCCAGGCCGGTGGGGATCAGGGTGATGGCGCCCGGGGCCAAGGTGACCGCTTCGCTCAAGGCCGCGCAGATATCCATGCCCGAGGCCTGCGGGGTCATATAGCGCGGCAGGGGGATATCGGCATCGCGCTGGCCATTCAAGCGCTTGATGCGAATCAGGGGCGGCTCTTTTGCGGGGAGTGAAGCAGCCATTTCAGGGGCCACCATAAGTGTTTTCAGGTTATTCGGGAATATCCCAGGGGGCTACAGGCTCAGTCGTTGGGCCAGCGCCTGGTTGTCGCTGAAAGGCCCCACACTGGCCAGGGCCAACTGGACGTCGTCGAACAGCTCATTGGCCAGCTCCTGAATCTGCGCCGCGGTGACCGCCTCCACCTTGGCGATGGTCTCGGCCAGGGTGGGATGGCGCTGGAGCGTGATCTCGTTTTGGGCCAGACGGATCATCTGATTGTCGTTGCTTTCAGCGGCCATCAGCAGGTTGCTGCGGGTAAAGGCCTTGGCGCTGGCCAGTTCGCCCGTGGCGATGGGCTTTTTTTTGATACGCCGCATCTCGGCGGTGACCTGTTCGATCACCTCCAGCAGCTGCTCGGGCGACACCGCGGCGTAGACGCCGAACATACCCGTATCGGCATAGGTGTGGGCGTAGGCGTAGACCGCATAGGCCAAGCCGAGCTGTTCGCGGATCTTCTGAAACAGACGCGAACTCATGTTGCCGCCCAACACCGTTGATAGCAGTGAGAGGGTGAAGCGCTTGGGGTCGCTGGCCGCCACCCCGCCCGTACTCAGGCAGAAATGGACCTGCTCGATTTCGCGGGTGGCACAATGGACCTTGCTTTGGGCCACGGGGGCCGTGCGCTGGGGCAAGGCCTGGCTGGCGGTGACGGTCTCGAAGGCGTCGCGCACCTGGGCGACCAGCAGGGCGTGGTCAACGCTGCCGGCGGCGGCAATGACGATGCGCTCGGGCTGGTAGATGCGATGGAAAAAGCGCCGCAAGCGATTGGCATCCACGGTAAGCAGGTTTTCGCGTGAGCCCAGGATCGAGCGCCCCAGGGGGTGTCCGCCCCAGAAGGTGCTGGCGATGAGATGGTGCACCAGCTCGTCGGGGCTGTCTTCGAGCATGCCGATTTCCTGAAAAATTACCGTGCGTTCGCGCTCCAGCTCGCGCTGGTCAAAGGCCGAATTGAGAAAAATATCCGACAGGATCTCAACCATGGTGGCCAGATGGGCGTCCATCACGCGGGCATGGTAGCAGGTGTTTTCCATGCCGGTAAAGGCGTTGGTGGCCCCGCCGATGGCATCGAAGGCTTTAGCGATCTCGTAGGCACTGCGTCTGTGGGTGCCCTTGAAGATCATGTGCTCAATGAAGTGCGACAGGCCCGCTTCGTCGTCGGTTTCGTCGCGGGCACCGGCATCGACCCAAACCCCCATGGAGACCGAACGCAAGTGGGGCATGCGCATGGTGAGCACGCGCACGCCGTTTTTCAGGTCGCTTTTTCCAATGGGGTACGAGTCGAGATCGTGCAATGGTCGTGCCTTGCGGCCGGTTATTTGTTGTCGTTCAATACCGCCTTGTGGCTGAGGCGAATTTTGCCGTCGCGGCCGATTTCGAGCACCTTGACCCTAATGACGTCGCCTTCGTTGACGATATCGGTCACCCGCTGCACGCGATGGTTGGCCAGCTGGGAGATGTGCACCAGACCGTCGGTGCCGGGCATGATCTGGACAAAGGCGCCGAAATCCATGATCTTGACGACGCGGCCTTCGTAGATGGCCCCCATTTCGGGCTCGGCCGTCATCTCGTTGCACGCGCTTTACTGCCGGTCGCCGTCCTCCTTGGTGGTGGCGGCGATCTTAACGGTACCGGAGTCGTCGACCTCGATGCGCGTGTTGGTTTCGCTCTGAATGGCGCGGATCATTTTGCCGCCCGGGCCGATGATATCGCGGATCTTATCGGGATTGATGTCGATGATCACGATGCTGGGCGCGTAACACGAGATTTCGGCCCGCGGTTTGCTGATGGCCGCTTCCATGCGGTCGAGGATGTGCAGGCGGCCATCAAGGGCCTGCTTGAGGGCCGTCTGCAGAATCTCCCGGGGCAGCTCCTTGATCTTGATGTCCATCTGCAGGGCGGTGATGCCCTCGCGCGTGCCGGCCACCTTGAAGTCCATGTCGCCGGTGTGGTCCTCATCGCCGAGGATGTCGGTCAGCACCACCACCTGGTCGCCTTCCTTGACCAGTCCCATGGCAATGCCGGCCACGGGAGCCTTGATGGGCACACCGCCGTCCATGAGCGCCAGGATGCACGAACAGACCGTGCCCATGGAAGAGGAGCCGTTGGACTCGAACACCTCCGAGACCAGGCGCATGGTGTAGTCGAAATCTTCCTTGTCGGGCAGCACCGTTTCGATGGCCCGTGTGGAAAGGCCGCCGTGGCCGATGTCGCGCCGGCTGGGTCCGCCCATGCGCTCGCGTTTCGCCCACGGAATAGGGCGGAAAGTTGTAATGCAGCATAAAGGGCCGGAATTCTTCGCCGCTGAGGGTCTCCACCCGCTGCTCATCGTGGCCGGATCCCAGGGTGAGCACACCCAGTACCTGGGTTTCACCGCGGGTGAAAAGGGCGCTGCCGTGGGGTCGGGGCAAAAAGCCGACCTCGCAGGTGATCGGGCGCACCTCGTCGAAGCGGCGGCCGTCGATGCGGCGGCCTTCTTTCAGGATCATCTGGCGCGATAGCTTCTTCTGAAGCTCGTCGAGCAGGGCGTCGGTCTGGACTTCGTGATCAGGATAATCGGCTCGCCAGTTGCGCGACCACGGCCGCTTTGGCCTCGCGAATGGCGTCGTGGCGCTCCATTTTGTCCGCGATCGCCAGGGCGTCTTTCAAGGGTTGCGTGGCGGCCGCGCTAACAGCTTCCGACAGGGCCTGGTCGACCTGCGGCAGGATGAAGGCCCGTTTGGGCTTGCCGCATTTGGCTTTGAGCTCTTCCTGCAGTTCGATAATCGGTTGCAGGGCGCGGTGCCCGGCGAAAATCGCCTCGAGCAGATCGGCTTCGGGGGCTACTTTGGCACCGCCTTCGACCATCACTACCCCGGTCTTGGAGCCGGCTACCATGATATTGATGTCCGATTCTTCCAGTTGGGCGATGGGAGGATTGATCACGAACTCGCCGTTGATACGGCCCACGCGTACGGCGGCGATAGGGCCGGCAAAGGGGATGTCGGAGATCTGCAGGGCGGCCGAGGCGCCGATTATAGCCAGCACGTCGGAATCGTTTTGCTGGTCCATGGAGAGCACCGTGGCGATCACCTGGGTTTCGAAACGATAGCCCTTGGGAAACAAGGGGCGAATGGGGCGATCGATCAGACGCGCGGTGAGGGTCTCTTTCTCACTGGGCCGGCCGATTTCACGACGGAAGTAGTTGCCGGGAATCCGCCCGGCGGCGTAAATCTTCTCCATGTACTCGACGGTGAGCGGTAAAAAATCGGTGTCGCGTTCTTTTCGGGCCGATACCACGGTGACCAGCACCACGGTTTCGCCATATTGAACGACCACCGATCCGGAGGCCTGTTTGGCGATTTTGCCGGTTTGAATCGATAGGGGCTTGTCGCCTAAATCTGCTTTCAGTTCCACTTTCATACTTTTCTTTTCTCCTGTGCGGTCGCCACGGCAGAAACAGACGTGCCGCAACGGCAGCCACTTTTGCTTTCAAGCCATCTTAAAAGGTCATCCGGTTAAGACCGCTTTAGGCCGAAAATCGGTGCGATTTTCGTTGGTAACGGGAAGGCGGGTTTAGCCGCGGATTCCCAGGTCTTTGATGATCTTGCGATAGCGCTGCACATCTTTGTTTTTCACGTAATTGAGCAACCGGCGACGTCGACCGACCAGTTTCAGCAGTCCACGTCGGGTATGGTGATCCTTTTTGTGGACTTTCAGATGTTCGGTCAGGTAGGTGATGCGATGGGACAGAAGCCCCACCTGCACTTCCGGTGAGCCGGTGTCTTGATCGTGCAGCTTGTATTGTTCGATGAGCGATTTTTTGTCTGTTGTGGTCAGAACCAATTTTTCCTCCTGATGTTTTCTGATGTGCTGCCCTCAGCAGCCGTTCAATACACAACAATATTGATATCGCGACCGTTGGCGGTCGACTTCGATGACCGCCAGCAGGCCGCGCCGGCGATCGACAATTTTTACAAATCCGTCCGGCCAATCGCGTGTATCGGACGGCGACAGCGGCCTGCCGTGAGCAATATGGGCGGCCAGCGCCTGGTTGGCCACGCGTTCGGGCATCTTCTTCAGAGCGTCGGCCGGGCGGACCATAGCCGCATCGAGCGACCGGTCGTCGGCCATGACCTCTATCTGCGCCAGGGTGACACTCTGGTCGATGCCAAACCCGGCGCTGCGGGTGCGTCGCAACGCCTTGAGATGGGCCCCGCACTTCAGGGCGTGGCCGATGTCCGCTGCCAGTGTGCGGATGTAGGTGCCGGCTGAACTGTGCACCTCGATGCGCACCAGCGGCAACGCCACCGCAACCACCGCCAGCTTGCTGATGGTGACCGGCCGGGGCGGCTTTTCCACCGGTTGGCCCTTGCGGGCCCAATCGTAAAGCGGCCGACCCTGGTGCTTGAGGGCCGAATAGATCGGCGGCCGTTGTAAAAAGTCGCCCCTAAAAGGATCACAGGCCTGGTCGATTTGCGCCTCGCTCAAGGGTGGCAGCGGACGCCGAGCAGTCTCGCGGCCGGTGGCATCCTGCGTGTCGGTCTCAACGCCCAGTTGCAGCAGGGCCTCGTAATGCTTGGCGCCTTGCAACAGAAAGCGGGCCAGTTTTGTGGCGCGATTCAAACAGCACACCAGCACGCCCGAGGCGAAGGGGTCCAGGGTGCCGGCGTGACCCACCTTGGCGGCGCGGCTCAAACGTTTGATCCGCGCGACGACCGCCGCCGAGCTGAGCCCTTCGGGCTTGTCGATCACCAGAATGCCGCTGGCGGCAGTCATCGACGCTCCTGATCGCCGGCGGGCGTTAGTGGTTCAATGCTTCGAAACAGCGTTACCCCGCCAGACTGCATGCCAACTGATCCATCAAAGGTGTTCGGCCAGAGCCATGATCTTGGCTTTAATCTCGGCCATGGAGGCGTCGACGTTGAATCCGGCGGCGGTGGCGTGGCCCCCACCCCCGTAGGCTGCCGCAATGGCGGCTACATCCACTGATCCGTCCGAGCGCAAGCTGACATGGTGGTGGCTTGCGGGGCCGTTGCCGTTACTGAACTCCTGTATCAGGGCGGCCATTTTGACATCCTTGATGCGGCGGGCATAGTTGATGAGCCCGTCGATATCCTCGCTCTGGGTCCCGGTCAGTCGCAGCATCTCCTCAGTCAGGGACATCAGTGACACCTTACCGTTATGGGAGATTTCGATCGAATCAAGGGCCATGTTCAACAGGCGGATGCGACCCATGGAAAAGTGGCCGTAAACGTGACGGGCCACATCGGCTGGATTGACCCCGATCTGAACCAAATGGTCGCAAATGGTAAAAGCGGCGCGGTTGGTGTTGGAAAACCGAAACGAACCGGTGTCGGTCAGAATGCCCGTGTATAAGGCCCGTGCCATGGGTGGGTCGATCTCCAGGCCCATGGCCTTGATGAGCCGGTAAACCATTTCGGCACTTGAGCTGGCCCCGCTGTCGACCAACTGCAGATCACCGAAGCGGGTGTTGGTGACATGGTGGTCGATGTTGATGACCATCGGCAGTTGTCTCACCAGTTGAGCGGCCGGGCCGATGCGTTCCAGATTGCCGCAATCGATGATCACGGCCACATCGCAGTCGCGGCAGGCGGCCGGGTCGGCACTGATGCGCTCCACGGCCGGCAGAAAACGGTAGACCGCCGGGGTCGCTGTCTGGTTGTAAAAAGTGACCGTTTTTCCGGCCGCCTCCAAAGCCAGCCCCATGGCGACCAACGAGCCGATGGCGTCACCGTCGGGCTCGGCGTGGGAAGCCACGAAAACCCGGCGGCTATGATTGAGGGTCTCGGCGACCTGTCTGAACGCTGGCTGATTGTTCATGGATTTTCTTGAGCATGCGCTCGATTCGTTCACCATAGTCAAAAGAGTCGTCATAAAAAAAACGAAGTTCCGGCATGTAGCGCAGCTTCAAACGGCCCGCCAGCTCGCGCTTGAAGTGGCCGGCGGCGCTTTGCAATCCGGCCAGGGCCTCGTCGCGGCGCTTGGCTTCGCCGGGCACGTGAAAATAGATGGTGGCCAATTTCAGGTCGGCCGTCATCTTGACCCCCGTCACCAGCACCTCGGTCAGGCGTGGGTCGTTGGTGTGCTTGAAGAGCACCATGGCCAACTCGCGCTGGATTTCACTGGCCACGCGCTTTGAGCGGGCATACGATTTCACAGGTGTATGAGCTCCATCTCGCTGTCGATGATCTCGGCCAGGTTGAGGTCGTAGACCATATTGATAATTTTATCCAATTTGGCGTTGACAAGCGCCCCGCTGTTACCCACCACGGCAAATCCCACCCGGGCGCGCTGGTAAAGGTCGTTGTCGCCCACTTCAGCCACCGAAACGTTGAAATGGTTGTCGATACGGCTGATGATCGCCTTGATCACCTTGCGCTTGGCCTTCAAACTGCGGCAATCGTGCAGCCGAAAGATCAGTTTTCCAATGCCGACCACCATGGCGAAGTCTTTCAATGGTCACCGCCAAATCTCATTTTCAACGCGGCCGCCACCTATGCCACTTCCGGGCGCACTTCCTTGAGATAAAAGCACTCCAGCACGTCACCGACCTTGACGTCGTTGTAACGGTCGACGCCGATGCCGCACTCAAACCCGCTTTGCACTTCGCGCGTGTCATCCTTGAAGCGTCGTAGCGAACCGATGTTGCCTTCGTAGATCACCACCCCATCGCGTAGCACCCGCACCTTGCCGCCGCGCTCGATCTTGCCATCGGTGACGTAACATCCGGCCACGGCGCCCACCTTGGGAATTTGGAACACCTCGCGCACTTCAGCGCGGCCCAGGGTGTTTTCCTCGTAGGTCGACTCCATCATGCCCACGATGGCGTCCTTGACATCCTTGATAACATTGTAAATGACGTTGTAGTAGCGGATGTCGACATTTTCCTCGGCCGCCATGTTCTGCACCTTGGGCGTGGGCCGCACGTTGAAACCGATGATGATGGCTTCGGAAACCGCCGCCAGGGAGACATCGGACTCAGTGATGGTGCCGGTGGCCGAGTGAACCACGTGAATGTTGACCTCGTCGTTGGAGAGCTTGATCAGGGCGTCGCGCAGGGCCTCGACCGAACCGTGCACGTCGGCTTTGACGATCAGGTTCAGATCTTTGAGCTCACCCTCCTGCATCTGCTCGAAGATGTTGTCCAGGGAGAGCCGGTTGGTCTTGGCCAGCTCCAAGGTGCGCTGTTTTTGCATACGGTGCTGGCTGACCTGTTTGGCGTCCTTTTCATCGCCCAGGGCCACCAACTCGTCGCCGGCCAGGGGAACGCCCGATAGCCCTATCACTTCCACGGGTATGGCCGGCCCGGCCGAATCGACCTTGTTGCCCAAATCGTCGAGCAGTGAACGGATTTTACCGTAATGAACGCCGCACACCACCGGATCGCCGGTGCGCAGGGTGCCGTCGGTGACCAGTACCGTGGCTACCGGCCCACGGCCGGCATCGAGCTTGGCCTCTATTACGTGGCCCGTGGCCAGCTTGTCGGGGTTGGCCTTCAGTTCGAGCACCTCCGACTGCAGCAGGATCATCTCCAGCAGGTCATCGATGCCGCGGTTTTGCTTGGCCGAGACGCGCACGAAGATCGTATCGCCACCCCACTCTTCGGGGTTGAGCCCCACTTCGGCCAGCTCGCGCTGCACACGGTCGGGCTCGGCACCGGGCTTGTCGATCTTGTTGATGGCCACGATGATGGGCACGCCGGCGGCGCGGGAGTGATTAATGGCCTCTTGGGTCTGGGGCATCACACCATCGTCGGCGGCCACCACCAATATGACGATATCGGTGACCTTGGCCCCGCGCGAGCGCATGGCGGTAAAGGCTTCATGGCCCGGGGTGTCGAGAAAGACAACCTGCCCTTTTTCGGTATCGACACGATAGGCGCCTATGTGCTGGGTGATGCCGCCGGCCTCGGTGTCGGTAACGTGGGTCTTGCGAATGACGTCGAGCAGGGAGGTCTTGCCGTGATCGACGTGGCCCATGATGGTGACCACGGGCGGCCTCGATTTTAGCTTCTGCGGGTCGTCGTTCTGGACGGTGAGGATGGTTTCCTCCTCAAAGGCGGCCTTTTCGACCTCGTAGTTGAATTCCGAGGCCACCAGGGCGGCCGTTTCGAAATCGACACTCTGGTTCATGTTGGCCATCACGCCCATGCCCATCAATTTGACGATGATTTCGCTGACCTTGATGCCCATGCGCTTGGCCAGATCGGAGAGCACGATGTTCTCGTCGATCTTGATGCGCCGTTTGATGGACTTGGCGGTGGTGATCTGGGTTTTCAGGGCAGGCGCACTGGGTTTGGCCTTGGCGCCCTTGCGTTTCTTGCGTCCGCGGATGCTGCGGTCATAGAGGGCGGCGCCTTCGATGACGGCTTTGCGTTTGAAAGAGATCTTGCGCTTGAAAAAACCGCGGTCCGCGTCGGTTTCAGCGTGCTTGCGGCCTTTCTTCTTTTTGGCGTCGCGACCGGGAGCACCGGCCAAAGGCGCTGACGGTTGAGCGCCGAGATCGCGGTCCAATGTGCGATCGGGCTCGGGGATGCCCTTGCCCAGTTTGATGATCTTGGCGGCACCCGCTTTTTTCTTACGCCGTTCGGGCGGCCGTACCCCTTTGGGTTGGGCTTCGGCCTTGGTCGGTTCGGGTAGCGGGGCGGCAGTCTCGGCCTCGGGCTGTGGCTCGGCGTCCGGCACGGTATCGGCGGGGGCTTCGGGCGTCAGCTCGGGCGTTACTTCAGATGCCACTTCTATCGCCTCAGGCGCCTCGGCCGGCGTTTCGTCTGCGGCTACCTCGGCCTCTTTCGGTGCATCGGCTGGCGTTTCGTCCGCGTTTTCGGTGGCCACTTCGGCCTCCACAGCCTGGTCGGATTCGGGCGCAACGGTCTCCTCAGCCTCGGCCGCGTCATCGCCAGCCATTTTAGGGGCCTCTTTGGGAATCACCTTTTTTCGGCGCCGAATAATGGTTGACCGAACACGCGTCTCTACAATTTCTTCGGACTTTGTGCCGAAGATAGCGGCTTTGACGCGCGCCACATCATCATCCGAAAGCGTGTTGCTGTGGTTGCGCCAAGGAAAACCGTGCCTTTCGATCTGCTCGAGTAACGCTTTGTTGGTCATGTTCAGATCTCTGGCAAGTTCATATATCCTGATCTTGGCCATTCAATCCCCTTAATACACGCGTTGTATGGAGTTCAAAAGGCACTTGAAAACGAGTACGATTGTCGAAGCTGTCTTCAAATGCATAACACCCGTTGGGGTTAAAGGATCTCATCGGGTTCGTCCGGGGCGGCTGGGCTTTCACCGGCTTGGGCCGGTTTCGGCGCGGTATCGTCGCCATCGGGCGTGGATAAGTCTTTCGTGTTGTCGTCGGCCCCGGCGCTTTCAAACGGCGCGGCCGGTTGATCTGTTTCGATTTCCGGGAGCTCATCGGGCGGCGCCAGATCGTTGCGCAGCTCGCTCACATCTTCCGCTGGTGTTTCGGATTCGGCCTCGCCGCTGGGCGCCGGTGCTTCAGCCTCTGCCGCCGCTTCCTGCTCAGCTTGCTCAAGAGCCCTCTGGCGGGCCTCGGTCAGGCGGGTCTGGGCGATTTCGATCAGCTCGGCGGCGGTCTCCGCATCGATGCCTCTGATTTGCATGAGTTCGTCGACCGTGGCCGAGGCAATCTCTTCGATGCTGTAAAAACCACTTTCATAGAGCAGGTCGGCCAGGCTGATGGTCATGCCGGGCAGGGCGGCCATGGCATCGTAGGCTCCCTTCATGGCGGCGTTGTACTGATCCTCGCTCTTAACGTCGAGGCGCCAGCCGGTGAGTTTGGAGGCCAGGCGCACATTCTGCCCGCGCTTGCCGATGGCGATCGACAGCGACTCCTCGGGGACGATCACCTCCATGGTGCGATTGTCTTCGTCGATGACGACCCGCGTGATGTCAGCCGGCGCCAGGGCACTGCAGACGAACTTGGCCTGATCGATATGCCAGGGAATGATGTCGATTTTCTCGCCCCGTAGCTCTTGTACCACGTTCTGCACGCGACTGCCGCGCATGCCCACGCAGGCGCCCACGGGGTCGATGTCCGAATCGGTGGAGGAGACGGCGATTTTGGACCGCAGGCCGGGCTCGCGCGCCGCCGCCAGGATTGATACAATGCCTTCGGAAATCTCGGGCACCTCGGTTTTAAAAAGGTGGATCAAAAAGCTGGGATGGGTTCGCGACAAAATGATCTGGGGGCCGCGGGTTTCGTGCAAAATATCCAAAATGAAAGCCCGAACGCGGTCCCCGCGCCGGTAGTTTTCACGCGGCACCTGTTCGCGCACCGGTAAGATCCCCTCAGTCTGGCCAAGATTGACAATGATATCGCCGCGCTCGAAGCGTTGTACGATGCCATTGATCAGCTCGCCCTTGCGGTCGATGTAGCTGCTGTAGACAACGTCGCGCTCGGCATCTTTCATCTTCTGAATGATCACCTGCTTGGCCGATTGCGCCGCAATGCGTCCAAAGGTGGAGGTGTCCATTTTGGCGCCCAGGCTGTCGCCGACCTCGCATTCGGGATCAAGCTTGCGTCCTTCCGCCAGGCTGATTTCCAGATCGGCGTCGGTCACCGTTTCGGTCACCTCCCGGAACTGAAAGATCTCCACCTCGCCGGTCTCTTCATTGTACTGCGTTTCGATATCGATATGACTGCCAAATTTCTTCTTGGCCGCAGACTTGATCGCCTCTTCAACCGCATGGATGAGGATATCCCGGTCGATCCCCTTATCACGGCTGATCTGATCGACGACCCGCTTGATATCTGCGATATACATCAATTATCTCCCTGATAGTTGACCAAATGGGCCCGTTTTATGTCGGCCAGCGGAACCTCCACCCGTTGCGTGCCGGATAAAATCGCCACTTTGTCTGTTTCGGCCAGGCCCTCCAAAACGCCATTGATGCGGCGCCGGTTGGCCGCCAGGGGCGGATCAACGCTGACGCGCACGCGCTGGCCCTTGAACCGCTCAAAATCGGCCGGCCTTGCCAAAGGGCGGTTGGGCCCGGGGGAGGTGACCTCCAGGTTGTAGGCGCACTCCTGGTCAAAATGCACATCCAGCAAGTCGCCGATTTGGCGGCTGATATTGACGCAGTCGTCCAGCTTGACACCGCCCGCCTTGTCGATATAAAGGCGCAAAACGCGCCCCTGGGGCTCGCGCTGGCACTCCACATGCACTAGTTCCATCTGTTCGGCCTGACAGAGCGGTTCACCCAGGGTGAGGGTGAGCGCCACCAGCGATTGGATCTGCGCAGCGCTCATGGGCGCCGCGGCTGGCGATGATTGTTTTCTTTTGGCCATATGTTTATCAAATGTCGATCGGCAACGGCGCCGTATAGCCCAGACACGACCCGCCAGCGGTCCCTTTCCTTCCGGACCTTCATTGCCGTTGAACCAATACAAAAACGGGCCCACGCCCGTTTTGGCCCAGTTTACTTTTTTGGTTGAACGGGTCCGCGCCGTCGAGTCAACCGCGTCGGCCGTTCAAGTCAACAAAGCCGTTTCCCGTCTCCGGTGCGCCACCGGAGTTTACCCACGTTGGGCGCAGGGTCAATGCCGCGCCCAGATAATGGAAAAGCGGCCTCCCGGTTAGGGCTCGGGCCGCTTTCGCGTCATACCATCAGAGCGTGCCTGTCATTGGCTGCCGGGCTGCTGTCAGCCAATAGAGTGGAGCGGGCAACGAGATTCGAACTCGCGACACCAAGCTTGGGAAGCTTGTACTCTACCAGCTGAGCTATGCCCGCTCAAACAACCAAAATAGGCCACTTCCAAATCAATGTCAACACTTATTCCACCGGCGGCAGGGGCCTATCGCTACGACAGCAGCTCGCGGATCTGCTTTAATTCACTGTGGATTTCCTCGATGAGCAGCGAGTCGACGGGGATGCTGAGCTCATCCTGGTGCTTGCGTTGGCGCAAGAACTTGTTGGCGCCCCGGATGGTGAATTTGCGGTCGTAGAGCAGGTGTTTGATCTTCAAGACGGTCTCGACATCCTGGCGTCGGTAGAGGCGCTGGCCCGATCCGGTGCGCTTGGGGCGAATCGACTTGAACTCGGTTTCCCAGAAACGAAGCACATGGGAGGGCAGGTCGGTGATCTGGCTGACTTCGCCGATTTTGAAATAGAGTTTGTCCGGAATGGTGCCCGCGGGTGTCATGGTTTACTCCCTAACGCCTCATATAGGCCATTGAAAGAACACGGATGCCGTTGTGGCTTGCCCGGAAACGAACTTGCCCCCGGCTAAAACGGGTGTCGAACCGTTCAGGCCGGCAGGGCGGCGCCGAACCCTTCGATCAGGCGCTCAGTAATTTCCCGGTGCAGGGCATTGATGGCCTCGTCTTGCAGTGTGCCATCGAGCGAGCGATAGGTGATGCGCAACGAAACACTTTTCTTGTCGGCCGCAATGGGTTTGCCGGCAAAAAGGTCCAGCACCTCGATCTTTTCCACCAGCGGCTGTCGATCAAGCCGCAGGTAGTCGATCAGGTCGTCAACCGGGACTTTTTGGTCGACGATGACGGTCATGTCGCGGTCCGTGGCTGGATAGCGCGAAATCGGTTGGGCCTGGCGCGCTTGAGGCGCTCGTTGAGCCAGCCGGTTCATATCCAACTCACACATCATGACCGGCTGTTGAATGTCAAATCCCTTTAGCACGGCCGGTTCGATTTCCCCCAGCAACCCGACCGGTTCGCCGTCGATCGTGATACATGCGCTATAACCGGCCCGCATGAAAGGATGCTGCGACGGCCGTAGCTGGACGTATTTTGGCGTGGCGACGTGCAGGGCGTTCAACAGGGCCTCGCCAACCCCTTTGATGTCGTAATAATCGCATGCTTGGGCTGATTTGTCCAGCCAGGAGGGGGCGTTGCGCATCCCGGTCCATACCGCGCAGAGGTGTTCGGGTTCTTGGGGCAGTGTTTGCGAGCGCTGCGGCCAAAACACTTTTCCGATTTCAAAAAGGCGCAAGTTGCGGTTTTGCTGGGCCAGGTTGTGGCGCACGGCGCCCAGCAGACCCGGCGCCATGGCGGTGCGCATCACATGCTGATCTTCGGTGAGGGGATTTAGCAGATGGACAAATCGGCGGCGCGGGTCTTTGTCGGCCAACCCCAGGCGGTCGTAGTCCGCCGTGGCGTTGAAGCTGTAGGTGATCGCTTCGGTGAAACCAAAGCCGGTCATGAGCGTTCGCACCCGTTCCCTAAAATCGCGCCCGGGATTCGACATCAGCTCCGTCGCCACTGCGGGGCGCGTGGCGGCGATGCGGTTGTAGCCCCACAGGCGGGCCACTTCCTCGATGAGATCTTCGGGCCGGTGCACGTCTACCCGAAACGAGGGCGCCAGCACCTGCAGCGGATCGGCCGTGGCATCGGTGACGGTAAACTCGATGGATTCGAGCAGGCGGGCGATTTCTGGCGCCTTGAGCCGGGTGCCCAGAACGGTATTGACTTGCGCTACCGTCAGCGAAATGGACGTCTTGGGGACGCGGCCGGGGTAGACGTCGATCAGGCCCTCGACCAGGGTCGCCTGGCACAGTTCCGCCATCAGTTGCGCGGCCCGCTCCAGGGCGCGTACAGTGCCATCCGGATCGACACCGCGCTCGAAACGGTAGGAAGCATCCGTGCCCAGCCCGAAGCGCTTGGCCGTGCGGCGAATACTGGCCGGATTGAAACAGGCGCTTTCGATCAGCACCCGCCGGGTGGTGTCGGAGATTTCGGAGTTGAGACCGCCCATCACTCCGGCCACGGCCACCGGCCGCTTGCCGTCGCATATCATGAGCGTGTCCGGGGCCAGCGTGCGGGTCTTGCCGTCGAGGGTTGCAAATTGACGGTCGCTCTGGGCCGTGCGCACCACGATGCGATGTTCGGCCAACTGGTCGAAATCGAAGGCGTGCAAGGGTTGACCCAGCTCAAGCATCACAAAATTGGTGACATCGACCACGTTGTTGATGGGGCGCAAACCAACCGATAGCAACCGATCCCGCAGCCAGTCGGGCGACGGGCCGATGGTGACGTCAGTCAGCAAACGGGCGGCATAGCGGGGACAAAATTCGGGGGCTTCAATGATAACGCTGGCCATGTCATGGATGGCTCCGTCCGCTTTTGGCGTCGCAACGGCGGGTCGTGTCAGGACCTGTTCGGTAACGGCGGCCACCTCCCGGGCGATGCCCACGATGCTGGTGCAGTCGGGCCGATTGGGTGTCAGGTCGATCTCGATGATGGTGTCGTCCAGGCCCAGGGCCTGATTCAAAGGCGTGCCGGGCTTGAGCGTGTCCGGCAGTATCATCAGGCCCGAACGGTCGGCGCCCAGATCCAGTTCCACCGCGCTGCAGAGCATGCCGGTGCTTCGCTGGCCGCGGATCTTGCTTTCGGTGATGGTGAGACCGCTGGGCAAGTCGGTTCCTGGCAATGCCAGGGGCACCAGCTGGCCTTCTGCCACGTTGGGGGCGCCACACACCACGGTGCGGGTGGTGTCACCGGTGTTCACCTGGCAGCAGACGAGCTTGTCGGCGTTGGGATGCCGCGTTACCGTGTCGATGCGGCCCACCACAACCGTGGTGAGATATTCGTAACGCCGCTGTATCGACTCGACCTCCAGTCCGCTCATGGTGAGGCGGTCGGCCAGGGCGTGGGCGTCGAGCGCCAGCGGGACATATTGATTGAGCCAGTCGAGGTTAACTTTCATGGGGGGTGTCCATGGGACTATTGAAATTGAACCAGAAAGCGCAGGTCGTTTTCGAAAAAGCGCCGGATATCATCGATGCCATATTGCAACATGGCAATGCGTTCCACACCCATGCCAAAGGCAAAGCCGGTGTACTGCTGGGTGTCATAGCCGACATTTTCCAATACGGCCGGATGCACCATGCCCGAACCGAGAATCTCCAGCCAGCCGGTGTGTGAGCATACCCGGCAGCCCTTGCCGCGGCACATCACGCACAGGATGTCCACCTCGGCGCTGGGTTCGGTAAAAGGGAAAAAGCTGGGGCGAAAGCGCAGGGCGGTTTGATCGTCGAACATGGTGTGCACAAAGCCGGTCAGGATGCCCTTGAGATCTCCGAAAGAGATTTTTTCAGCGACCATCAGCCCCTCCACTTGATGAAACATGGGGGTGTGGGTGATATCCGAATCGCAGCGGTAGACTTTGCCCGGGGCAATCACGCTCAACGGCGGCCGATGTTTTTCCATGATGCGCACCTGCAGCGGCGATGTGTGGGTCCGAAGCACCACATCGTCGGAGACGAAAAAGGTGTCTTGCATGTCCCGGGCCGGGTGATCCTTGGGAAAATTGAGGGCTTCGAAATTGTAGTAATCAGTCTCCACCTCGGGCCCTTCAATGATCGAAAAGCCCATGGCCCCGAAAATATCGCAGATGCGTCGCATGGTCAGGGTGATGGGGTGCAGGCAGCCAACGGGTAGCGGGCGTCCCGGCAGGGTGACATCGATGCCGCTTTCGCCCCGGCCTCGCTCCTGTTGCAGTTGCTTGCGGGTCTCTTCCAGGGCCGCCAGCAAGGCCTGTTTGGCCTGGTTGGCATCGCGTCCGGCGGCGGGACGCTCCGCCAGGGGGAGCTTGGCGATACTTCGCAGGTATTGGGTCAGCAATCCCTTGCGGCCCAGATAGTGGGTATTGAGGGCCTCGAGGGCCTCTAAGTCAGCGGCCGCCTCGATGGCGGCCAGTGCTTCGGTGCGTATCTGTTCCAGGGTCGATTTCACGGCAACCCATACCTTTAAGTCATGACGTTTTTGGATGTATGCGTCCGGTTCGATGACGGCAACGGTCGTGAATTGAGCGGCCCGTTCGAGCGTC
Source organism: uncultured delta proteobacterium (assembly GCA_963783425.1). GTDB lineage: Bacteria > Desulfobacterota > Desulfobacteria > Desulfobacterales > QNYZ01 > CAWANO01. The sequence continues at coordinate 339,650 of CAWANO010000010.1, read as the reverse complement.
AACAGTGATTCGACCGGGCCGATGGCGATATCACAGGCGGGATGATCGGCGGGCAGGCCGGATTTGGCCTGGTTCGCCCCTTGAACAAGCGATGGATTACGCCTGCTGGTTTGCCACTGCCACAACCTTGGCGAACGCCGTCGGGTCGGAAATGGCCAGTTCGGCCAACACTTTGCGATCCAGCTCAACGCCGGCGCCTTTCAATCCTTTGATAAAGCGACTGTAAGAAAGATTGTGCTGACGGACGGCCGCATTGATGCGGGCGATCCACAAGCGGCGAAAATCACGTTTACGTTTGCGCCGGTCGCGATAGGCGTAGGTAAGGGCCTTGTCCGTGGCGTTGGAGGCGGTTCGAAATAGCTTGCTGCGACCGCCCCGGAATCCTTTGGCCATCTTCAAGACACGCTTGCGGCGATGTCTGGCCTTGAATCCGCGTTTTATTCGCATGGTGAAAACTCCTCATTGAAAACCGCTCAGCCCTGGTTCCGCATCGTTATTGATTGGTCGGGTCGATTGTTGCGGGGCTAAGCATCAGGGTCATGGTAAGTGTTTGCTTCGTTCAATCCAGCCCGTTCGAAGCGCATTTGTCACCGGTCGTGCCGAGACTGTCTGACGCGCACCGGCCGCCTACCCGTTGGGCAGCAGCAGCTTGAGCTGGCGCATATTGGTTTTATCGATCACGTTGGTCTTACGCAGGCTTCGTTTGCGTTTGCGCGATTTTTTGGTCAAAATATGGCTTTTATGGGACTTGGCAAACACATATTTTCCGCTGGCCGTCTTTTTAAAGCGTTTCGCGGCCGCGCGATTGGTTTTAATTTTAGGCATCTTTGAGACTCCTTACAAGAGAATAACTATTCTGTATCAACCAAAATTTTCTTCTATATCACAAATAATCGGAAAAGGCAAAAGAAAAGGCGTGAGGGGAAATCGCCGCTACCCACGCCTTGAATGGGTGAAAAAATGAGTCGGGCTGGTCGACGCTAGCGGGGAGCCAGCACCATCATCATGGTGCGACCCTCGAACTTGGGCATCTGCTCGATCACCGCCATATCGGCGGTCTCTTCGGCGATGCGTGCCAAAATGTCCCTGGCCTGGTCGGTGAGCGTGATTTCGCGCCCCCGAAACATGACCGTCACTTTGACCTTGTCCTTGTTGCCGATGAACTTGCGAATGTGTCCCAATTTGGTCTGAAGATCGTGCTCGCCGGTTTTGGGCCGGACCTTGATCTCCTTCAGTTGAAACTGGGTCTGTTTTTTCTTGGCTTCCTGTTTTTTCTTGGTCTGCTCGTATTTATAACGCCCATAATCCATTATCTTGCAAACCGGCGGGTTGGCGTTGGGGGATACCTCCACCAGGTCGAGCCCGAAGTCATCCGCCACCGCCTGTGCCTTGGCCGTGGGCAATATGCCAACCTGCTCGCCGTTGGGGTCGATCACCCGCACTTCCCTTGCTTTGATCGCCTTGTTAACTCGGGTCAAATCTTTTTGGTTTGGTCGATTGGGCCATCTCGAAATAGCTATGCCTGCACCTCCTGATTTAAGAATGGTTAAGGTCCGGCCAGTATCATCCTCAGGCCGGCTCGCCATGATCTCTCATCACCACTGTCTATGCTCAAACAAAAAGAACCACCACTTGCATCATAACCAAGCCCTGAGTTGAAGGCAAGTAGGAATTTACAAATGACCCCATCAGCTCTGGTAAAAAAATGACTGTGGCAGCCTTCGTTGACAGCGCCGGGCCGTGCCGGCCGAAACGCTGCGCCATCGACGATCTTCACTGGCCCAAGGTGTAGCGTGCCAGATAGCTGTCGCGCCAGTAGCGATGGGTATCGTTTTGAAAATACCGCTTGAAAAGGGCCAGGCTCTCCGCACGCAACACCGGAGCGATGATTGAAATCTGACGCTGGCGGTAAAGGGGCGCCAGCTGGGTGCGATCCAAGGCCGTGGCGCCGCCCATGGCGTCTTCGTAAGCGTAGACTACGGCACCGATACCGCTGAGCAAGATGGCCCCCCAGCACATCAGGCACGGCTCCATGGTGCTGTAAAGCGTTAATTCACAAAGGTTGGCCACCGCCGGGCTGGCACGGTAGTACCGTTGCAGGGTAATGATCTCGGCATGGTCGGTTTCACTGAAAAGCCTGCCCTCGTTGTCCGCGTCGGCGGTACCCTGCCGATGTCCGCGGGCAAGGATGCGATCCTTGTGGGCCAGCACGCACCCCACGGGAAATTCGCCTGACGCCAGGGCCGCACGTGCTTCCTGGAGGGCGTGGCGCATAAGGGTTTCGTGTTGATCAGTTCTCGGCAACATAGGGCAGCTGAGCATCGTGCGGGCAGCGCAGCAGAGCCGCCAGGCTGCCGGTGATGAATTTGGCCACGATCTCGCCGAAGATGATGGCCACCAACTTGATGGGAACGAAAACCCCCGCGAAAGCGATCAGGTTAAAGAGCAAACTGTCCAAGGGGATGGAGATGACGTTGGAGCGGGTGACCCGTTGAAACCAGCTCAGGTGCAGCAAGCGCTGGTATATCTCGGTGTCGGCGGTTTCGCTGAGTACAATGGCGATGAAAGAGGCCAAAATGATGCGCCAGGAGACCCCCAAAAAAAGCGACTCGGCCACCATTCCCACGGCAGCTGCCAAAATCATGAAGTAGACTGGTTTGCGGCCATGGCGGTGCACCCGGTCGCGCTGGGTGAAGGTGACACCGAAGATCAGCGTGCCCACCGACACCAGCCCGAAAATGGGGATGGGTATGAACCAGGTGGCCGTGTAATTGGCCAGCAAAACCGCCGCAATATAGATAGTTATGGAGAGATACACCGTTTTTCCCGCTGTGGTCGAGGTTGGCGTTGTTTTGCATCTTTCGTGCTTGCTACCATGAATCCGTAGGCTGAGGCAACCGGATTGGGAGGGGTATCGCGGGCGCGGTGGTATGGTCAGCGGAGGATTTTGGGTGTCAATCGGGGTCATTGTCTGTTAAAACCGGCCAGCGATAAGTGGTGTTGGTCGGCCGGCGACCGAATACTCAACACCGGCCGCGGCGCAGGGCCGTAGTGCAAATGGCCCGCGGCGGATTGACAGCGCTGGTTTGCGGCCTAATTTTTGAAGTCTTGGTTTAAACTGATTTTACGATGGATCGTTCCTGTGGCCACTCAACGGTTGCTGGAAGGATGCATCCCATTGACCGCTGCCAGCAGCGGCGCCAGAGAAAGGGAAGTGAATGCAAACCACAAGACAGATAACAACGATAGCCCTGCTGATGATCCTGTTGGGCGGCCTGGCATGGGCCGAGCAAAAAAAGCCGGCCACGCTCGAAGAGCGCTTCAGCTACGGGCTGGGTATGCGCATGGGAACCGATTTCAAGGAACGGGAGTTTAACATCGTTCCCGAAATGATCACCCAGGGCATGCAAGACGCCCTGGCGGGCAAAGAGACCCTGATGACCATGGAAGAGGCCGAAGGTGCCATGATGGAGTTTCAACAGGCGGCCATGGCCAAGGAGGCCGGGCAAAATCGCGCTGCAGGTGAAGTTTTTCTGGCTGAAAATGCCAAAAAAGAGGGGGTTGTGACCACCGAAAGCGGGCTTCAATATGAGGTGCTGAAAGAGGGCGAGGGCACGCAACCCGTGGCAACCGACAAAGTGAAGGTCCATTACGAGGGCAGCCTGCTCAGCGGCCAAGTTTTCGATAGCAGTTATCAGCGTGGAGAACCGGCGACGTTTGGGGTCGACCAGGTGATCAAAGGTTGGACCGAAGGGTTGCAACTGATGAAACCGGGCAGCAAGTTCAAACTCTACGTGCCCTCGCAACTGGCCTATGGTGATCAGGGCGCCGGGCGCGCCATCGGGCCGGGCGAGACGCTGGTATTTGATGTAGAGTTGCTGGAAATTTTGCCGCAAGAGTAAATTCAGGCGTTACGTCAAAGGCGGCAGACGGTAGTGTCGCAGGGACAGGCGCCGTCGATTTCATAGCAGTAAACGATTCGCTGGGCCATCTCCCTTTGCCGCGCCGATACCGGCGTGAGGGTGGCTGAGGCCATATAGCGCGCCAGCCAGGCCGCGTCGGGAATTGCCATCAGCCCGTCACTGAGCATCTGACCGGTGATGGTGTCCAGAGTGTGGGCGGTCTTGCCGTTGGTGACCACTGCCAGGGGGACCTGATAGGATGCCAGCAGGCGGGCCACGGCCAGGGCCGGTCGGTGGCGGGTCACCAGTGAGCCCGGGCCATACTTGATCAACATGGCTTTCTGGGCCTTGCTGCTGATCACAAAATCGACCGGAACAACCGCCCGCCGCTCATCGGCGGCCACCGTGAGCTGATAGCGGGCGACGACCTCCGCTTTGACATAACCCTTTCGCTCAATCAGCAACCGGGCGATCTTTTGACGGTAGCGTTCGTCGTGGGTATCCGTCACCGTTTCGCCGGTTAAAACGTCCTTGATTTCACCGAGGATCAGGTGGTGGCCGTTTTCGGTCATGGTGCTTCCCTGGCGCATGCGCACTTTACATTGGATGATATCCCTTCTAAAGTAAATCCTCGAAAGGGCAGTGTAAAGCGAGGCGAGATCGTAAGGGCTTGCCTCGCTTTCGAGTACCGTGGCGGGTGATGTCTCCCAGCGACCACGTTCAGACCCGCCCCAAAGGGCCGTGCCGGGCGTGTGAGGCCCGCCCAAACCACCATCAACCGTATTGATCGTATGTCGATTCGCCAAGTTTTCGAAGAGCGGGAACGTAGCTTCATGTCGCCCTTTGGGTGCCTGAGCGCCGAATCCAAGGGCCGTATGCGTGACGAACCGCCGTGCCCAATCCGCACCGTGTTTCAGCGCGACCGTGACCGCATCCTCTACTCCATGGCCTTTCGGCGCCTGAAGCACAAAACCCAGGTGTTTCTGGCGCCGCTGGGCGCCCAATACCGCACGCGCCTGACCCACACCCTTGAGGTGGCGCAGATGGCCCGCACCATCACCCGCGCCATGCGCCTCAACGAGGATCTGGCCGAGGCGATCGCCCTGGGTCACGATCTGGGCCACACCCCCTTTGGCCACAGCGGCGAGATGGCCCTCAAGGAGATTTACTCGCCCCACTTTTCGCACCCGGCCCAAAGTTTGCGCGTGGTGGACAAGCTGGAAAACGCCGGTAAGGGGCTGAACCTGACGCGCGAGGTGCGCGACGGCATCCTGAAACATTCCAAGGGCTACGGGAAAATCATCCCCGACAACGCGGCCAAGCTGCCCATTACCTATGAGGGGCGTATCGTGCGCTTTGCCGACATCATGGCCTACCTCAATCATGACCTGGACGATGCCGTCCGCAGTGGCCTGATCGAGGAGCGGCAAACACCCGAGGTATGCATGCGTGTGCTGGGTCCCACCCACTCGGTTCGGGCTACCACCATGGTTCATGACATCGTCAACCACTCCTACGAGAAAGATGGTGAACTGGTCATCTCCATGACCGACGAGGTGTTCGGCGCCATGAGCGTGCTGCGTCAGTTTTTGTACGACGACGTCTATCGGGCCGACAAGGTACATCGCGAGTTTATCAAGTCTAAAAAACTCCTCAGCGAGTTGTACGCCTACTATATTGAAGATCATAAGGGGCTTTTTGCCGAGCTGGAGCGCCGCAAGCTCGGTGACCTGAGCCTCAAGGAGGTACCCATCGAACGACGCGTGTGCGATCTGATCGCCACCTTGACCGACCGCCAAGCCCTCGATCTCTACAGGCGCCTCTTTTTCCCCGCTCCCGTGGTTTGATGACAGCTTTTCATATGGCACTGAAATCTATCTTATCCTTATATTATAAACACTTGGGCGTTAATATCGCCGTCATTCCGGGGAAGAATGCAGCCTATGGGGGAGATTCATCCAAGGCGGCTGTTTGGGTATGGCTTGATAGCCTTAGTGCTCCTGTTCGTAAAAACGGTGACGTAATGAGGGCGTCAAGGCGCCGGGCTGACAAGGCGCGTAAAATAAGCAATATCGGGAATATTGCGTTTTTTCGCAACGCCGTCAGCCCGGATGGATTGGCGGCCGAATGTCATCGTATTTGCGAATAGGAGCACTTAGGCCCTATGCCACCATCACGCAGCCGCTATCGAGGCAACAGAGCTTGTGAACCGGTTTGATACAAGCACACTGCGCGAAGCGCTCCAACAAGTGCCCCCGGCGGTGCTGGAGCGTTTGGGCGCGCTTTTTGAGCGTATCGACGCGGCTTATGCCCAGACGGCCGGCCAATGCAATTTTGAGTGCCGCGGATGCGACGAGAGCTGCTGCCGCACCCGCTTTTACCATCACACCTTGCTGGAGATGGCCTATTTGAAGGAGGGGCTGGCGGTGCTGCCGGCGGCCGAGCGAGATGCAGTGGAGCAGGGAGCCAGGGCGCAGATCGATCAGATGCGCCGTTGCGAGGCAGATGGAAAACCGCCGCGGGCCATGTGCCCGCTGAACGTCGAGGGTCGCTGCCGGCTCTACCCCCAGCGGCCTATGATCTGCCGCCTGCACGGTGTGGCCCACCGGTTGCGCCGCGGCGACGGTACCTTTCAGCAAGCGCCTGGTTGTCATCGCTTCGCCCAACAGTGCCCCGACCCGGGCCCGGCCCTGTTAGACCGCACGCCCCACTACCAGCAGATGGCCGCCTTGGAACAGTCGCTTCGCCGGACGCTGTGTTTTGAGGGGCGCATCAAGTTCACCGTGGCCGAGATGGTGCTGATGCTGTGTGACGTTGCCGACAACGACATACCAACGCATGAAAACCATTAAACTCAATGACCAGCAAAAACTGGACAAGGTGCCGGGCCGGCGCCTTGCAGCCGGCGAACGTTTTCGCTTTCGCTGCCATCCGGGCGTGGGCTGTTTCAACCTTTGCTGCCGCAACCTCAACCTCTTTTTGCAACCCTACGACGTGTTGCAGCTCAAAAACTGCCTGCGGATGTCATCGGACGCCTTTATCGACGCCCACGTGGACGTGGTGCTACGCGAGGGGGAGTTCTTTCCGGAAGTGTTGCTGCGCATGGCGAACAATGCCGAGCGGACCTGTCCTTTTCTGACCGAAGCGGGTTGCGGCGTCTATGCCCAGCGGCCGGACACCTGCCGCACTTTTCCCGTGGAACACGGCCTCTGGTATGACGACCAGCGCCAGCAGCCGCAGCCGGTTTACTATTTTCGTCCGCCCGATTTTTGCCTGGGCCAGCACGAGAACCAGCAATTGACCATCAGCGACTGGGTTGAGGACCAGCAGGCCGGTACCTACCACCACATGACCCGCCGCTGGGGCACGGCACGTCAGCTCTTCATAAACAACCCCTGGGGTCATGAAGGATCCAACGGGTCGCGCACCAAAATGGCATTCATGGCGGCCTATAATATCGATCGCTTCAAATCCTTTGTGTTCGAAAGCAGCTTTTTACAACGCTACAAGGTTAAACGTGCGCTGTTGAAGAAAATCCAGCGCCAGGACGAGGCGATGCTGCTCTTTGGTTTCGAGTGGATCAGGGTTTTTGTGGGAGGGCTGCCCAGCAAGCAGATTCGTTTGAAGCGCTGACTCGATGAAACCGAAACCAGCCGATAAGTAAACATAAATACACCGGACGACGAACGTTGGGTTCGTCGTCCGGTGTTTGTCGTTCGGCATGCCGCAGGGGGGGGTTACCAGCCCAAGGTCAGGTAGTCGTGCATGGAATCGGCCGCCTTGCGGCCGGCGCCCATGGCCAAAATGACCGTGGCCGCACCGGTGACGATATCACCCCCGGCCCACACCCCGCGTTTGGTGGTTTTGCCGGTGTCCAGATCGGTGATGATGTAGCCCCATTGGTTGAGTTTAAGATCGGGCGTGGATTGCGTCAGCAGTGGGTTGGCGCCCGGAACCGACCGCCACGATGACCAGGTCGCAGTCGAGCTCGAACTCGGAGCCCTCAATAGGCACCGGGCCGCCGACGACCGGAGTCGTCCGGTTCGCCCAGCTCCATTTTAATGCAGCGCCATGCCGGTCAGGCGGCCCTTTTCGTCGCCCAGATAGCGGGTGGGGGCGGTTAGCAGGTAAAACTCGATCCCCTCTTCTTCGGCATGGTGGATTTCCGCCGCCCGGGCCGGCATCTCCTCGCGGCTGCGGCGGTAAACGATCCGCACCCGGTCCGCGCCCAGGCGCATGGCCGTGCGGGCCGAGTCCATGGCCACATTACCGGCCCCCAGCACCACCACATCCTTGCCCATGGGAATGGGCGTATCCACGTCGGGGAACTTGTAGGCCTTCATGAGGTTGGCGCGGGTCAGATATTCATTGGCCGAGAGAATGCCGATCAGGTTCTCGCCGGGAATATTCAAAAAGCGGGGCAGTCCCGCGCCCACCCCGAGATAGATGGCGTCATAACCCTCTTCGAACAGTTCGTCCAGGCTACACCGTGCGGCCCACCACCTGATTGACCTCAACCTTGACGCCCAGCCGTTCCAGAAAGTGTACCTCCTGAGCCACGATCTCCTTGGGCAGACGAAATTCGGGAATACCGTAGACCAGCACGCCGCCGGGCTTGTGAAAGGCCTCCAATACCGTCACCTCGTGGCCCTTGACGATCAGGTCTCCGGCCACGGTCAGCCCCGAGGGGCCGGAACCGACCACGGCCACCCGTTTTCCGGTGGGCGGTGCTTTGGGTGGCAGTTCGCCACTGCCGAAATCGCGCTCGTAGTCGGCCACGAAACGTTCCAGGTTGCCGATGGCCACCGGGCTCGCCTTTTTTGCCACAGCACGCACAGGCCTTCACACTGGATTTCCTGGGGGCAGACCCGCCCGCACACGGCCGGCAGGGCGTTTTTGCTGCCACAGGTGGCGGATGGCGCCGGTCAGATCGCCTTCGGTGATCAAGTGCGATGAAACCCGGGAATATCGACGCTCTACCGGGCATCCGGCCACGCAGCTGGGTTTGCGGCACTGCAGGCAGCGGCCGGCCTCGTCCTGGGCCATGTTCCTGGCTGTAGCCCAGGGGTACTTCATCGAAATTGCGTCGCCGCACCTCGGGGGCCTGTTCGGGCATCGCCTGCCGAGGGGTATTTTGCGGGCGCCGGGTCTTTTGGCCATGGGATCCTCCTTAAATGTTTGCCCGGTAGATCAGATGTCTTCTCCGCACCGGCATACGGCCGGAAACAGGCCTTGCGCCGCGGCGGGATCGTGGGCTTTTAGATCAAAATGTAACCGGCCGGCTTGGGGCTACGCCTCACCGGACGGGCGCCGGTTATTGGGCGTCGCGAATGGTGCAGTAGTCCTCGTAACAGTCGCTTTTCCTCTTCGCAGTAGGCGTTGAGGCGCAGCATCAGCTCGTCGTAGTCGACCCTGTGGCCATCGAACTCGGGTCCGTCCACGCAGGCGAACTTAGTCTCGCCGCCCACGCTCACCCGGCAGCCGCCGCACATGCCCGTGCCATCCACCATGATGGGGTTTAGGCTCACCAGCGTGGGCACTTTGTAGTCGGCCGTAGTTTTGGAGACGAACTTCATCATGGGCACCGGACCGATGGCCACCACCTGGTCCACCTTCTGGCTGTCGAGGATATCCTTGAGCTCCTCGGTAACAAACCCTTTGCGGCCGTAAGAGCCGTCGTCGGTGCAAACGCGCAGGTCATGAGAAGCGGCGGCCATCGATCCTCCAAGATGAGCAAATCCTTGGAACGGGCGCCGATGATGCAGATTACATGGTTGCCGGCGGCCTTCATTGCGCGGGTGATCGGGTGCAGTACGGCCACGCCGGTGCCGCCGCCCACGCAGACCACCGTACCCACCTTTTCGACGTGGGTCGCCCTGCCCAAGGGGCCGATGACATCCTGATAGCCGTCGCCCACTTGCAGCTCCTTGAACAGGGCCGTGGATTTGCCCACTACCATGTAAATCACGGTGAGGGTTCCCTTTTGGGGGTCGGTCTCGGCCATGGTGAGCGGAATGCGCTCGCCATCTTCAGTGGCCTTTAAAATGACGAATTGGCCCGGCTGGGCCTTCTGGGCGATGCGAGGTGCCTCGATTTCATTCAGAATGATGGTGCCTTCGGCCATCTCCTCACGCTTGACAATATTAAACATAACTTCCTCCAATATGATTTCAAAACTGCTTATAGCGCTGTTCACATCCAGGCCGCCACCGTAAAATTTGGCGCTGGCGGCGACCGTGTTGCGTTATCCGAGGGCGTTTTTTACGCCTAGTCGCGACAAAAGGCAACCCCTGTATCATTTTTTTATTCACCGGGTCCGAAAGTTTTAAAATTCAGCCCGGCAACTGACAGAACCCATTACCGCGACCGGGGTCACACCACGCCTTTGGGCAGGGGGGCCACCGGCGCGTCACCGAGTACGTAACCGCCATCGAGACGCAAGACGCTGCCGGTCATAAAGGGTGCCTCGTCGAGCACAAAATGTACCGCCTTGACTACATCGTCCACGCGTCCACTGCGGCCCAGAAGGGTGTGATCCATCAAAGCCTGCCGCTGGGCCGCGCTGAGCAGTCCCCAGCCGCGGGTCTGCTCGGCGTGACGGGTCTCCACCAGGCCCAGCATGATCTCGTTGACCCGCACCTGGGGCGCGGCAAGGCGCGCCCAGGTTTCGGTAAATGAGGCGATGGCGCGGCTGGCCGCGGCGTAACCATCGTTAAAGACCAGGCTGGCCGGGCCCGATCGGCCCACCAGGGCGGCGATGGAGGAGAAGTTGATCACGGCGCCGCTGCCCGAGGCTTTGAGATGGGGCAGGGCAGTGTTGAAGACCCACCATTTGGACCGCAAGGTGGTGGCCAGCTCAAGATCCCACTGCTCGGGCACATAGGCGCCGTGCACCACCGGCCAGCCGCCGCGCTCGATGTTGTTGATGAGTAGATCGAGACGGCCGAAGCGGTCGATGACCGCATCGATCAAGCCCTGAATGCGGTCGCATGCCAAAAGGTCGATTTCCACCAGCAGGTGCTCGTTACCGCAGGCCGCCAGATCGCGCTTCAGGGCGGGCAGGCTCTCGGGCCAGTCGTGATAGGTCGCTGCCACGCGGATTCCCCTGCCGGCCAGATCGAGGGCGATGGCCTTGCCGATACCCTTTATGGCACCAAGTACCAAAGCGACGCGGTTTTCGCTCATCGGGCACTCTCCTTGAGAATCTGCAGCACGGTTTTATAGGCCGCCGCCAGGTCTGCTTCAAGGATTGCAGGATCTAAGGGCGCTGATTCATTCAACCGTTGCCCCGATTTTTCATCGGAGGCGTCTCGCTGGTCGGCCACCAGATAGAGGGCGTCGTAGAGGGCATCGCTGACCTGGGGCGGCAAGGGCTGGGGATGATGCCGGCGTTTGAAGCCAATGACGGTCAGCATGGGGTCGTTGTTACGGTTGTAAGGTGCCAGTCCCTGGTTGTCGATCCAGCCCGGCGCATCCCACTGCTGGCTGCCAGCGTGGCCCTGACAGTGGCTCTCTCGAATCAAGGCAAACCGGGCCTGGGGCGGCCCCGAGCCGGCCGCGTGCACCACGGCCCGTGCCAGCGGGTAGAGCCGGCACGAGGCCGGCCGGTCGTCGTAAACCTTGCACCCCCCGGGGGTCACCAGGGGACACAGCTGCTGCGGGCCGGCCTGGGGTTTGAGGCTGACGACGGGAAGACCCGTCTCCGGGCCGATGTGGCGACGGGTGTAGCGTGCCAAAAAGCTCGCCGCGCTCAGGCCCAGCGAACAGGCCATGCGGGCCGCATCGTAAGGGTAGAGAAACTGGTTCAAGTTTCGGCAGCAGGCATTGAAACAGGTCACCTCGGGCCCGCAGTGAAACCGGAAGGGGGTATCGCTGGCGATCGGCTGAAACAGGTCTGGCATGGGAGCGTTCCTTTCAAAACCATACTCATCCGGAGGGCGCGTGCTTGTCAATAACAGCGACGATGCCCACCGGCCGCCCAATACCGCCGTTGAGGGCTTGATTATGCAACATGTTGGGGGCCTGAAAGGGCACTAACGCCAGATGTTGTAAGGCGACCTTCGATAAGGTAACCTGCCGATTTCAGGCCAAATTTGAGAGTTCAAAAATTCTTGACAACCCTATGGGCGAATGATAAAAGAGTAGCTTCTTGCGGCCAATATCTATCTGAATTTACATTTGAATTCAGGCTGATTTCGGGAGGTTGGGGCCTTTAGCAGGAAGGACGGGGCGCCATGTAGTTGCGCCCGCTTTACATCGTAGACGGGTATTTCCAGACGGGCCGAAGCGGCTCGACACATAACGATAAACTCATGACAAGAGTTCAAAATAAATTCAAGGAAGGAGGTGTAAAAACCATTTCAGCAGCCATCGCGGCTGCACCGATAAATTGCCGTTGATCAACGGACCTTTATTCACAAGTTTAATTCTTTTTAGGAGGACATTTAATGCCAAGCTTTGTAATTGATGAAAAATGCGACGGTTGCAAGGGCGGCGACAAGACTGCCTGCATGTACATTTGTCCCAATGACCTGATGGTTTTGGATCCCAATGCGATGAAGGCTTACAACCAAGAGCCGGATCAGTGCTGGGAATGCTTTTCCTGCGTCAAAATCTGTCCCACCCAGGCCGTTGAAGTTCGCGGTTATGCCGATTTCGTGCCGCTGGGAAGCAGCATCATGCCCATGCTGGGCACCGAGGATGTCATGTGGACCTGCAAGTTCCGCAACGGCGTCATCAAACGCTTTAAGTTCCCGATTCGGACCACCCCTGAAGGCACGGCCAATGCCTATGCCGATCTCAAGGGCAAAGACCTCGAAGGCGGCCTGTTGAGCACCGAAGAGGCGGACGGTTATTCGATCCCGACGCCCCAGGCCACGGTTTAGTCTGGTAGATCGGTTCGTTTAACGCTCTGAAATTTATTTATTTTTATTTTTTTGGCGATACCAAGGAGGATAGAATATGGCATTACCGAACAAACCTATGGGTGAACTTAAAGCCGTTAGGGACCCCGAAGTCGAGGAGCGTGAAGTTGATATTTTGATCGTGGGCGGCGGTATGGCTGCTTGCGGCGCGGCCTTTGAGGCAAAAAAATGGATGGACGATGGTCAGAGCGTGCTGCTGGTTGACAAAGCCGCCATGGAACGCTCCGGCGCCGTGGCCCAGGGCCTGTCCGCCATCAACACCTACATCGGCGACAACAGCCCGGATGACTATGTGCGCATGGTGCGCAACGACCTGATGGGAATCGTACGCGAAGACCTGATTTTCGACCTGGGCTGCCACGTGGATGACTCCGTGCATCTGTTTGAAGAGTGGGGCCTGCCGATTTGGAAGAAAACCGAAGACGGGAAGAACCTGGACGGTAAAAAAGGTCAGAAAATGGGCACCCTCAAGGGTGGCGCCACTCCCGTACGCACCGGTAAATGGCAGATCATGATCAACGGCGAATCCTACAAGCGCGTCGTGGCCGAGGCCGCCAAACTGGCCCTGGGTGACGACAACATTCTCGAGCGCGTTTTCATCGTCGAGCTGCTGCTGGACGCCAATAAAGAGAATCAGATCGCCGGCGCGGTCGGTTTCTCGGTTCGCGAAAACAAAGTTTTCATCATTAAATGCAAGACCATGATGGTGGCCTGCGGTGGCGCGGTCAACATCTACCAGCCCCGCTCGGTCGGTGAAGGTAAAGGCCGCGCCTGGTATCCGGTCTGGAACTCCGGATCCACCTACACCATGCTGATGCGCGTGGGTGCCGAGCTTTCCATGATGGAAAACCGTTTCACCCCGGCCCGCTTTAAAGACGGTTACGGTCCCGTGGGAGCCTGGTTCCTGCTGTTCAAGGCCAAAACCCTCAACGGCCTGGGCGAAAACTTTGCCGCCAGCGACGCAGCCAAGAAAGAGCTCGAAAACTACGCGCCGTATGGCACGGCCGCCATTACCCCGACCTGTCTGCGTAACCACCTGATGCTGTTCGAGATGAAAGCGGGCCGCGGTCCGATCATCATGGACACCGTTACCGCGCTGGCCGATCTGGGCGCAACCATGGACAAGAAAGAGCTCAAGCATCTCGAGTCCGAAGCTTGGGAAGATTTCCTTGACATGACTTGCGGCCAGGCCAACCTGTGGTGTGCCACCAACACCGAGCCGGAAAAGAAAAATTCCGAAGTTATGCCCACCGAGCCTTATCTGCTCGGGTCGCATTCGGGCTGCTGCGGTCTGTGGACCTCCGGCCCCGACTATGACTGGGTTCCGGATGCCTACAAAATCAAGGCCGACAACGGCAAGGTCTACAACCGCATGACCACGGTCAACGGTCTGTTCACCGCCGGTGACGGCGTGGGTTGCTCCGGCCATAAGTTCTCCTCCGGCTCGCATGCCGAAGGCCGCATGGCCGTCAAAGAGATGGTTCGTTACGCCAAGGATCACGCCGATTATTCTCCAGCCGTGGCTCAGTCCAATGAAGAGCTGGTCGACATGATCTACAAGCCGGTGCGCACCTTCTTGGATAACTGTGAATACACCACGGCCATCGACATCAACCCCAACTACCTCAAGCCCGAGGGGATGATGTACCGGTTGATGAAAGCCACCCATGAGTACGGTGCCGGTACGGCTACCTACTACCAGACTACCTCCAAGAGCCTTGAGATCGTCATGGAGCTGCTGGCCACCATGCGTGAAGACAGCGAAAAACTGGCGGCCGGTGACCTGCATGAACTGATGCGCGCCTGGGAGATCACCCACCGCATCTGGACGGTGGAGTCACACCTGCGTCACATTCAGTACCGCAAAGAGACCCGCTATCCGGGCTTCTACTATCAGGCCGACTATCCGGGTCAGGATGACGAAAACTGGTTCTGTTTCGTCAACTCCAAGTACGACCCCAAGACCGGCGAATGGGATGTGTTCAAACGCGATTACATCCAGATCATCCCGGCCTAATGTTCGACATCGAACATGCTGAATAAAGATGCCCCCAGGTATCGATCGATACCTGGGGGCGTTCTATTAAAGGGCGGATTGATGGCGCCGAATTTTTTGGGTTAAATCGGCGCCCGCCGCTTTGAAAACCAAGATGGCCCGTCAATCGCCGGGCCTTCTTATCGCATGCGATTAGATCTTGAGCCATCAGCGACGACCGAATATCTGGTGGTTGAAGATGTGATTACATGAGACGCCGCCGACCCGGACCTCAACCTTGGATGCTCTTGGAAAGATGGTGGTTTCAGGGCGGGGCGGTTTTTAGGACCCATAAACACGGCACGGAGGAACAGCATGGCAACAGACAAAGTGGCCCCTGCGAGTGGAAGCATTTTGGTTGTCGGTGGCGGGATCAGCGGTTTGACCACGGCCATCGAAGCCGCCGAGGTGGGCTATGAGGTGTTTCTGGTCGAGAAAAATCCGTACCTGGGTGGGCGCGTGGCACAGTTGAATCAGTATTTTCCCAAACTGTGTCCGCCGACCTGTGGCCTGGAGATCAATTTCAGACGCATCAAAGACAACCCCAACATCAAAGTCATGACCATGGCCGAGGTGGAGGCCGTGGCGGGTGGCCCTGGAAACTACGATGTTTCCGTGCGCGTCGATCCACGCTACGTCAATGAGAATTGCACCTGCTGTGGGGCGTGCTCCGACGCCAGTGAAACGGAGATTTCCAGCGAATACAATTTCGGCATGTGCACCACCAAGGCAGCCTACCTGCCCTTCGAGATGGCCTTTCCGGCCCGCTATGTCATTTCACCCCAGGTAGTGGGCACCGAGGATGCCGATCGCATCAAAGCGGCCTGCCAATACGACGCCGTAGACCTCGAGCAGAGTCCGCGCACCATCAACCTGAAAGTGGGTGCGGTAGTGTGGGCCACTGGTTGGGAACCCTACGATGCCGCCCGCATCGACAACCTGGCCTTCGGGCGTTATCCAAATGTAATCACCAACATGATGCTCGAGCGCCTGGCATCACCCAACGGCCCCACCAAAGGAATAATTCAGAAACCCTCCGATGATCAGGCGCCTGAGAGCATCGCCTTTGTTCAATGTGCCGGATCTCGTGATGAAAACCACCTGCCCTACTGCTCCTATATCTGCTGCATGGCCTCTCTGAAGCACGCCACTTACATCCGTGAACAGTATCCCGACGCCCATATTTACATCTTCTACATCGACCTGCGCGCGCCGGGGTATCGTTACGAGCGCTTCTACGAAAAGATCAAAGCCGACGAAAAGGTCACCTTCATCAAGGGTAAGGTTGCCGAAATCACCGAAGATGAACAGACCCAGCAGCTCACGGTTACGGCTGAGAACGCGGTCACCGGCGAAAAGGTGCACGAGACGGTGGACATGGTGGTTCTGGCCACGGGCATGCAACCCACCGCCGCCAACATGACCCTGCCGGCTGATTTGACCGTTAACGCGGATGGATTCATCATCAACGATTTTGGGAAAGGCGGTATGTTCGCCGCTGGCTGCGCCAACAAGCCCGCCGATGTGGTCTCATCCAACCAGAATGCAACCGGTATGGCGCTCAAAGCCATCCAAAGCCTGATGAGCAACTAGGAGGTTATCCATGAAGAAAGTCTATGGTGTTTATATCTGTAGTGGTTGCGGCATTGGCGAAGCGCTGGACGTCGAGGCCCTGAGCGGCGTGGCCGGAGAAAAGGCGCTGCCCGTCCAGACGCATCCGTTCCTGTGCAGCAAGGAGGGCGCCGCGCTGATTCAAAAGGATGTCGATGAAAAAGAAACCAATGCCATCGTGGTAGCGGCCTGCAGCCGGCGCGTCAATTATGACGTTTTCCGCTTTGACGGCTGCCTGGTCGATCGCGTCAACCTGCGCGAGCAGGTGGTGTGGTCACACCCGCGCAGTGAGTTTCCAGCCCTGGAAGAGGATCAGGCCGATGACGGGGTGCACTTCGACCGCCTGCAAATGCTGGCCGAAGATTATCTCAAGATGGGTATGGCGCGGGTTGAAAAATCGGAACTGCCCGAGCCCTATGAGCTGGAGAACCTGAGCCGCAAGATCCTGGTGATCGGCGGTGGCATCACCGGCATGTCGGCCGCCTTGGAAGCGGCCAAGACCGGCTTTGACGTCACTATCGTGGAAAAAACGGATCAATTGGGCGGCCATGCCAATCACTGGCGTCGGCAACTGCCCCTCAACGACCCTTACGAACAGCTGATCGACCCCATGGTAGCCGAAAAGATCGCCGCGGTCGATGCCGATCCCAAGATCGAGGTGCGCACCAACACCGTCGTGGCCCGCATCGCCGGCCAACCGGGCGAATTCGTAGTGACCTTGAAGAATCCCAACGAAAAGATCGAGTTCGACGTGCCCTTTCCACTACCCGACGAAATGAAAGTCGATGAAAAGGGCAATGAGTTTGATGCTGAGACGCTGCACAAAAAATTCATGGAGTACAATGAGGGCAAACTCGATATACTCAAGATCGACCCCAACGGTGAAATGTTCGGAGCGGTAGTTCTGGCTGCCGGCTGGCGTCCCTACAGACCCAAAGAGGGCGAATTTTCTCATCTGGGCCTCGGCGAATTGCCCGACGTGGTCACCAATGCGCAATTTGAAGAGATCGCCAAGGATGGGAAAATCGTGCGGCCCTCCGACGGGGCCGAGGCCAAAAGCGTGGTCTTCGTCCAGAGCCCCGGCCAGGGCAGTGATGCCGATTTCGCCTACGCCGGCGCTGTTATCAGCATGGTGGCCCTGAAACAAGCCCAATACGTGCGTGAGGATTATGACGACGGCAAATCCTTCGTCTTTTACCAGCACATGCGTACACCGGGTCTGTCCGAGAACTTTTACAAATCGATTCAGCAGGACCCGGGGGTTTTCCTCACCAAGGGTGAAGTGATGAGCGTTTCCAAAAACGGTGACGGCCTGATCGTCGAGGCTGACAACACCTTGCTGGGCGAGAAAATCCAGGTCAAGGCGGACATGGTGGTGCTGGGAACCGGCATGGTGCCGGTGACCAAGGATGACCCCGTCATCAACCTGGCCTATCGCCAGGGCCCGGGGTTTCGCGACAATGAGCTGTTCGACGATTACGCCGACTCCAACTTCATCTGCTTCCCTTACGAGACCCAGCGCACCGGCATCTATGCCGCCGGCGGCGTGCGTCGTGCCATGACCGTGGAAGAGGCCATGGAAGACGCCACGGGCGCGGCGCTCAAGGCGATCCAGTGTCTGGAGTCGGTCAATCGGGGCATGTCGGTGCATCCGCGCTCGGGTGACATGACTTTTCCCGACTTCTTTTTCCAGCGCTGCACGCAGTGCAAGCGCTGCACGGAAGAGTGCCCCTTCGGCGCCCTGGACGATGACGAAAAGGGCACGCCCAAGCCCAACCCCACCCGCTGTCGGCGTTGCGGCACCTGCATGGGGGCCTGCCCGGAGCGCATCATCGGTTTTGCCGATTACAATATCGACAGCATCGGCTCCATGGTCAAAGCCATCGGCGTACCCTCCGAGGATGACTACGAAGAGCCGCCCATGCGCATTCTGGGGCTGGTATGCGAAAACGACGCCTACCCGGCTCTGGACATGGCAGGGCTGAACCGGCTCAGCTATTCGGCCGATGTGCGTTTTATCCCGGTGCGTTGCCTCGGTTCGGTCAATGTGATCTGGATCAAGGACGCCCTTTCACAGGGGCTGGACGGCGTTTTCCTGATGGGTTGCAAGCATGGCGACGACTACCAATGCCACTTTGTCAAGGGCAGTGAACTGGCCAATATCCGTATGACCAAAATCGGCCAAGCCTTGCAGAGCCTGGCTTTGGAAGAGGAGCGGGTGCGGCAGTTCGAGATCGCCATCGATGAGTACGACAAGCTGCCCGAAATCGTCAACGGCTTCGTGGAGAGCATCGAATCCTTGGGCCCGAACCCCTTCAAAGGCTTCTAATGACTTGATTGCCGCAACGCGCTGCCGGCCCCGCTTTGTACACCCCGGCGCCGGCGTTCTTAGCTGATAGAGATCCCCTGTGAAAGGGGCTAAAATAAAGAGGAGGAGGATCAATTATGGCGGATAGTTACATGCTCGAACCTGATGTCGGCTTTATTCAACGGCTGGCCAAAGTGGGCGGGCAGGACCTGAAAAAGTGCTATCAGTGCGCCACCTGCTCGGTGGCCTGCCCGATTTCGCCGGACGATAGCCCCTTTCCCCGTAAGGAGATGATCGCCGCGTCGTGGGGACTCAAAGACCGTTTGATCGGCAACGGTGACGTCTGGTTGTGCCACAACTGTGGCGACTGCACCACGCGCTGCCCGCGCGGCGCCAAGCCCGGGGACGTGCTGGCAGCGCTGCGCCAAGTGGCCATCCAGGAGTACGCCACTCCCAAATCGATCGCCCGCATGGTGGGTGACCCCAAGAAGATTCCGATCCTGCTGGCGATCCCGGCGGTGATCATCATCGTGGCGGGCCTTTTTTTCAACATGCTCGGGCTGGGTTGGCTCAACTTCTTCCCCGAAGGTGACCACATCTGGCAGTCCCACTTTATCAACAACTACATGGTGGATCTCATCATGATCCCCACCTTCACGGCTGCCATTGTCGTCTTTGCCTTGGGCCTCAAACGCTTCCTGGGCGACCTGCATAATAACGCCCTGGCCAAGGGACAGACCACCATCGAGAAAATCGATCCGGTGGGGTTCGTTAAGTCGTTGATCGCGGTGGTGCCCACCATCCTTAAGCACAGAAAATTCAACGAGTGCACCGAGAATGACAACCGCGCCACGCCCCACATGATGGTGCTGCTGGCCTTTATCGGGCTTTTTATTGTCACCGGTAGCTTCTTCCTGGCCGAGTGGGTGTTTCACATCGAAGGACCCTACCGGCAGATCAACCCCATCAAATGGCTGGGTAACATCAGTGGCATCGCCCTGGTGATTGGATCTCTGCTGCTGCTGAAAAACCGGCTCTCCGACAAAAGCCTGTTGTCGACCTACTGGGATTGGTACCTGGTGGCCCTGGTCCTCGCGCTGGGCGTGACCGGCATGCTGACCCAGATGTTTCGCCTGGCCGGCATGGCCGGGCTGACCTACTGGATCTATTTTCTGCATCTGATCCTGGTGTGGAGCCTGTTTGCCTACACGCCTTTTTCCAAGCTGGCCCATCTGGTCTACCGTACCACGGCCATGGCCTACAACGAGTATATCGGCCGCAAGTAGTTTTTCCACAACGGCTTAAGTTCAAAAAGGGGCGGCGCTTTTAAAAGCGCCGCCCCTTTTTTTGTCCGGACTTTAAGACGGCGGCCGTGGAGTGGGTGAAAGGCTCTGCAAAACAAAAAGAAAAATCAAAAAAAAGAGGGAAGCACCACCAGCGGTGGTGATACTTCCCTTTATGGTCTGATAACCAGTCTGCGGTGTGCGCGTATGTTGCGTCGCTTTGGCGCAGGCCGCAGGCGATTTGGGTTAGCCGGTGGCGGCTTTGTGGGTCTTGATCTCGACTTTGTCAGTCAGGTTCTCATAGTAATCCCGCAAAATGGCCACAACTTCATCGCGCCCGAAGTGATCGGGCAGCTCGCCGCCTTCGCTGAGCATTTTACGCAGCATGGTGCCCGAGAGCAGCACGCGGTCTTCTTTGGCGTGGGGGCAGGTCCGCAAGGAAGCCATGCCGTCGCACTTGTAGCAGTAGAAGGTCCAGTCGATCTTCAGCGGCGTGCACAGCAGGGCTTTGCCTGGCTCTTCGGGGGCGGGGATTTTGTCGAAAATGGTCTGGGCTTCGAACATGCCGTAGAAGTCGCCCACGCCGGCATGGTCGCGGCCGATGATCATCTTGGAGCAGCCGTAGTTCTGGCGGAAGGCGGCGTGCAGAAGGCCTTCGCGCGGGCCGGCATAGCGCATATCCAGCGGGTAGCCGCCCTGAACCACGTTCTTGTCCACAAAATAGTTCTTAACCAGGGCGTCGATGCATTTCACACGCACCGCGGCGGGGATGTCACCGGGTTTCAGGTTGCCCACCAGGGAGTGGATGTAGACGCCGTCGCACACTTCCACGGCGATCTTGCACAGGTACTCATGGCTGCGGTGCATGGGGTTGCGCAGCTGCAGGGCGGCCACTTCACTCCAGCCCTTATCCTCGAAAATTTTACGTGATTCGGCCGGACGATGGTAAACACCCTTATATTTGGTGGGATATTCGCCCTCGCTGAGCACCTTCACGGGGCCGGCCAGGTTGAATGCTTTCTGGTCCATGACCATCTGAACGCCCGGATGATCGTCTTTGGCGATCTTCCAGAACTCTTCAGCCGTGGGCGTGCCTTCGCCCATGTAGACCTTCTCACACTCGAAGGTTTTTTCCGCTTCGGTCAGGGCGTATTTCTCGGTCACCTTCATCGTGGCCATGATCTCATCGCCTTCGGGATCATAAAGCGCGATTTCGTCGCCTTCGTTGATGGCGTCGGCGTCTTCCTTGGTCACATCCAGGGTCACCGGGACCGGCCAGAAGGTGCCATCGGCCATGAGGAAGTTTTCGCAAACCCCTTTCCAGTCGGCCTTGGTCATGAAACCGGTCAGGGGGCTGAAGCCGCCGATACCGATCATGATGAGGTCGCCCTTGATACGCGGGGAGATGGAGACCTGCTTGAGGCCTTTGGCCTTTGCCAGCTCGGCCTCGCGCTCGGCGCCTTCCAACAGACAGATGGTTAGCCCCTTACCGCCATGGGGGGGAATCAGTTGAGCCATTCTTTCTCCTTTCGTTGGTTGAAATGAATGAACCTATAGGCCTCGGGCAACAACCCCCCAGGCCACTTTTGATGCAGTCTCACAAAAGATAAAGATATCTTGTAAGCAGTCGTTTTGTCAAGAAAATTCGGATGGTAACAGAATGATGGCCGGGGCTTTCAGAACGGCACTCCGGACAGGGGAAAGCGCAACGGCACAAGCGGCCAGAAGAGGGCAGGGAAAAGCTTGTTGAAAGTCCCTGGCTATAAGAGAGAGCGATGCTGCCGGGACTAAATACGGAAGAGCCGCTTGGCGTTCTGGCCGGCAATAGCGGTTACGGCCTCTGGGGGAAGCTGGCTGGCCTCGATTTCTGCCAGGTAACGGCTGACGGGTAGCAGCGGAAAATCGGTGCCCAACAGGATTTTTTCCGCGCCTACAATTTCAGTGGCGATTCGATAGACCGCGGGTTGGTAGAGATAGGGCGAGGCGGCGGTGTCGAAGTAAACGCGCCTCAGATCCTCCGGGAGCTGCTTTTTCAACAACCCGTAAAAGAAGAGGCCGCCGCCCCAGTGGCACAGAACCAGGTCGTTGTCGGGGAAGGTGGTCACGAAGGTGTGAATCTGTCCCAGGGTCAAGGGCGCCTTTCCCGGATAGCGGTGGCCTATGGGCTCGTTGACATGCAGCATCAGCGGCCATTGGTAAGTGCGGCACAGAGCCATGATGGGTGCCAGGGCGTCGAGACATCCCTGATTGAGCCCCTGACCGTAAAAGGCCAGCTCGCCCACTCCGCGCAGGCCGCTTTCGAGGCAGCGTTTCACTTCCGTTTCGGCTCGGGGATGCACCGGGTCTAAGCAGCAGAGGCCGATCAGCCGGTCGGGAAAACGGGCCACGGACTCCAGAATGTAGTCGTTGTGAGGCTGAAAGTGCTCCGCGCTGTGCCAGGGGAAGCCGAACACCACCGACCGGTCGACCCCGTGGGTGTCCATGGCTTTAATTAGGGTTTCGGCGCCCACCATTTTGGCCTTGTCGGAGCTGTATATGCTCTCAAAGGAGGGCTCGTTGGCGAAGTAGCGCTCCCGTTGCCGCTGCATGTCAGGCGGAAAGAGGTGGGTGTGACAGTCGATGATCATGGCATCTGAGCTATAATACGGCTTTGACTTGGGGTCAAGCGCGGCAGTGGCTGCCGAACACGCAGGTGACCGGTACGAGTGCGCCCGCAGGATGAGCCAATGCCGCTGGCGGGTGTCCAAGCGATATCTGTTGACGCTGATGACAATTTGGCTAAAATTATCCCACATGGTTCAGCAGGGCTGGCGCAATATTTTCGCCAATCGCCAAATTTAAGATCAGCAAGGAGTCGTCATGCAATTTTCAGAAGCAGGTGCCGTTAACACCCAAGCCACTTTGGAAGCGGCCAGCCAGCGCGCCCGGGAGCTGGGTATTTTGGAAGTGGTGGTAGCCACCACCACGGGCGAGACCGCCTTTAAGGCGCTGGAACTTTTCAGAGACGCGCGACTGATCGCGGTGACCTACCATTGCGGTTTTCGCCAGCCATTTGAGCGCGTGATGCCGCTCGAGACCCAGAAAAAGCTGCAGCAAAAAGGGGTCGAGGTGGTCTCGGCCACCCACACCTTGTCGGGTCTGGAGCGGTCGGTGGCTCAGCGCTACCAGGGCACCTACCCAGTGCTGGTGATGGCCGACACCCTGCGCCTTTTCGGCCAGGGTACCAAGGTGGCCGTGGAGGTGGCCGTGATGGCGGCCGACGCCGGCGTGCTTTCCGGAGCCGATATCATCGCTATCGGCGGTACCGCCAAAGGGGCCGATGCGGCCCTGGTGGTCAAACCGGCCCACATGAACAATTTTTTCGATTTGCGGATCCGGGAAGTGATCTGCAAGCCGAGCCATTTTTGATGGCGTCGTAAAAAGTCCCATCTACTGCGTTGTAGTGATTTTTCAGATCCTCGGCATACTACATGTATCGCCTCGGCCCTGAAAAATCACTACGCCTTGTATATGAAACGGTTTATTTAGCCATCGCGCTACTTTTTACGAGTTCATCATTTATAGCGAGCGCAAATCGCTGGTTTTGTTAGGAGGCCTGATGACGGACCGATTCGGCTACCCCTTTCCAATAGTTGACAAAACGCTTTCGCGCCGGGAGTTTATGCTGCTTGGCGCCCTGTCCGCGGCCGGCCTGGTGGTCGGCTGCGCCACCGATCCGGTGACGGGCAGATCGCAGTTCAACATGGTTTCCGAAGATACGGAGATTGCGCTGGACAAACAGCACTCGGCGCTTCAATTTTCCAACGATTACGGTGCATTGCAGGACAAGGCGCTCAATGCCTACGTCCAGCAGGTGGGCGGTGACATGGTGGCCCACGCCCACCGGCCGCATATGCCCTACTCGTTTCGGGGGGTCAATGCCGTTTATGTCAACGCCTACGCCTTCCCCGGCGGCAGCATTGCCGCAACCAGGGGTATTTTGCTCCAACTGGACAACGAAGCCGAACTGGCGGCGCTGCTGGGCCACGAGCTGGGCCATGTCAACGCGCGCCACGCCGCTGAACAGATGTCCAAGGGATATCTCGCCCAGGGACTGATGATTGGTGGCACTGTTCTTGTTGGCACGCAATTTGACTTGGAAGGGAGTGAGCTCAATCAGATTATGCAACTGGGCATGCTGGGCGCCAGCGCGCTGCTTGCCTCCTACAGCCGCGACAACGAGCGCGAGGCCGATGCCCTGGGCATGGATTATCTGGTGCGCTCCGGCTACAGTCCCGACGGCATGGTGGGCCTGATGGAGATGCTCAACCGTCTCAACGAGCAGAAACCGGCTGCGTCAATGACCCTTTTCGCCACTCACCCCATGAGTTCGGAACGGCTGACCTCGGCGGTTGCCGCCGCCGAGGGGCTCTATGTTTCCGCCAAAAACCAGCCCCTGCGGCGCGAGCGCTACATGGACAACACGGCCCGATTGCGCGGCATGCAAGCGGCCATCGAAAAAATGCAAAAGGCCGAAGCGGCCATGAGCCGCCGCCAGCTCGGCGAAGCCGAAACCCTGCTGCGCGATGCCCTGCGGGAAGCGCCAGAGGATTACGCCGGCCTGCTGCTGATGTCCAAATGTTTGGCGGCCCAGAACAAGAACGCCGAAGCCCTGAAATATGCCGAGCAGGCCAAGCAGGCCTATCCCGATGAACCCCAGGCGCACCAGGTGGCCGGTTTGGTCGAGCTGCGGCTGAAAAAATTCAGCGGCGCTTACAACGATTTTAACGCTTACGAACGGCGCCTGCCGGGAGATCCCAGCTTGGCCTTTTTCAAAGGGTATGCCCTGGAGGGGATGCAGCAGCAGCGTGAAAGCGCCGAAAACTACTATCGCTACCTGCAGGCCGTGCAGCAGGGTGATATGGCTAAACATGCCTACAAACGTCTGGTGCAATGGGGCTACATCAGGAAATAACGGTGTATTAAAAAGCGCGATATCGGTGTTGGGTTTCATTTCGTGTTTTTCAACGTACGCCAGTACGCCTCAAAAACGAAATTTACGCGCCTTGATCTCGAACTTGCTACTAAACCGTTTGGGATTTGTTTTTCTACAAGTTCTTCAGAATTGAGATGGCTTTGGCAGACAACCCGACCTCCCTCCCCGAACGCCATGTGGTGCTGGTAACGCCGCGTGTGCACTGGAATACGGGCAATATCGGCCGCACCTGTGTGGGGGCTGGGGCTGGGCTGCATCTGATCCGGCCGCTGGGTTTCTCGCTCGAAGAGCGACAGGTCAAACGGGCCGGGCTCGATTACTGGCATCTGGTCAAACCGACCGTCTGGGATGATATCGATGCCTTTTGGGCACACGCGGCACCGGCCACGGAGGAGTTGGCGCTGCTCACCAAACGGGGCCGCCACACGATCTGGCGGATGCCCCGCGGCAAGCGCCTCTTTTTGCTGCTGGGGTCCGAAACCGAGGGCCTGCCGCCGCAGTTGCTGTCGCGCTTTGCCGAACAAACCTATCGCATCCCCATCACCGACAAGATCCGCAGCCTCAATCTATCCACCGCCGCCGGTATCGCGCTTTACGAAAGCCTGCGCCCGGCGGCACCCTGATGAGCCACCCGGTCGAAAAAATGCCGGCGTTTCTATTATTAAGATCCGCTGTGGGTCGTCAGCAGGCGCAAACCCAGCAACACCAGCACCGAGCCGGAAACAAAGCGGATGTTGCCCGAGGGGCCCTTTTTGGTTCTGAGCCAGTTACCGACGGTGCCTGAAAAGAGGGCCAGGATCGTGTAAGCCGACAGAGTTAAGGCCGCAAAGATCAGTCCCAGCAAAATCATGTAACGGCTGTGGTGAGGGTGGGCCAGATCGACGAACTGCGGCAGAAAGGCCACAAAAAAGAGCGCTACTTTGGGGTTGAGCACGTTGGTTATAAAACCCTGGTAGAAACATTTCAGCCCTTCGCTGGGCCGCGCAGAGTTGCCGAAGTCGAGGGACGTTTTTCGTCGCATCATCTGGAACCCGAGATAGATCAGATAGAGCCCGCCGATAGTTTTGATGGCCGTAAATGCCGCGGCCGACGTTTTCAGCAGCACCGCCAGTCCCAGGGCGGTGGCCAGGGTGTGCACGAAGATGCCCGCCGTTACGCCCACCGCCGACAGCACTCCCGCCCCGCGGCCCTCGGCCATGCCACGGGTGAGCACATACAAGATATCCGGCCCCGGCGTGACGATCAGCGCCAGCGAGGCGGCGATGAAAAGCGGCAGTGATTCCATGGCTTAGTATCGCGAAGTGTAAGTCCGAAGACCTCGTGGCGGTTCAAGTGCCAGAGTCCAAGAGCAACGGCTTGAGATTTTAGGGGAAATAGGATTAAAATGCCATAACATTCCAGCACGACCTGCAGGATAATTTTGTAAAATATTCGTTGACGGCCAATTCAGCGATCAGAGGCAGACGATCATCGGGCTATGCTTGGCCTACATAGTTACATTACCGCAAAAGGAGCAAGGATGCATACCACCCGATTTTTCCCGGCCACGGCGCTCATACTGCTGTGTGCGGTGGTGGCAACGCCCCAGACGTGGGCCGGGTCTAGTGTGATGTCCAGCAGGTAGGCGGAGGCCCGCGCGGCTATGTGGCCGCAGAGTTTTTAGAACCTGTGGTATCTCCCGAGGGGAACGCAGCAACGGGTCGTGACGATTCGGCAAAGCACGCAGGTCAGGGCGAGTTCGATGCAACCGGTGATAAATCCCTGTTCTCAGTCCGCCGGCCAGCCGCGCGCCATCTTCTTTCGTATGGGCAAACCCGTTGACGCAGACACCAGTCAGGCGGACGGCTACCCCGAATTCCAGGCAACCCAGGAAAGCGACCTGCACCTGATTAGCATCGGCGACGAACGCTTCGAGATTCCCGAGGCCGCAATCCTGGGTGGCTGACACCCCAACCCCCAAGGAGAAACCATGGAGCTTCTTGCCTCGCTGTTCGTCGGGAAACCGCCAAACATTCTTGCGGTGGCTGCCGTATTTCTTGCGGGATACATCGCGTTGCGGTTCACCACGCTTGGCGTTGCCCGTCATCGCCGACCGCTGCTCATAGCGGCCATCGCTTGGGGACTCTATGCCGCATGGGAGTGGCTGATTCAGGTAAAGACGCCTGAAGCGAACATCCGGGTTGATCTTCTCATGATGTGGCCGGTGCTGGCCATTCTTTCGGTCTGGGCGCTGTTTCGCGTGTTTCGATAAGCACGCGTCGTCGTTCGCCCTAAGCCTGCGGCCCCTCAATAGTCGGTCACAGCGGATTGCGCGTCAGCGCCGCCCCTGATCCGCGATGTTAACGCCCGCTTTTCACCCTTTTTAATAAGAGCGAAAAGATATCACCCTGCAGGTCGTTCTCCGAGATGTCCATAGACCCCGCCAGGGCGGGATTAATCAAGGGCCTGCGGTAGGGAGACTATCTCAAAAATGGATTTTGCCTCAATGCAACGGCGGGTGCGACAACCAACCCGAGGAATCTCGCCGTATGTCTATGATTTGAATGTCGCTACCAACACCGAGAGGGTGCCAATAGAATTTTGTGAAATGGCTTCTCCTGTGTTATTTGACTCTCTGATATGGTAAATTTACTGGTGATGCGTATCCGTCGACGATAAAATGCGTGATAAAAGGGGGACTTATGAAAAAATACTTTCTGGTCGTACTTATTTTGTTGGTGCCAGTGATTGGATTTACAGAAACTTGTAAGGAGCTTGCCACATCTTTTTCAAATGACCCTGATGCGATGACTTTGGATAGGTTAACGCAATTTGAGTCATGCATTATGGAAAGGATTCACGAAAAGATGATAAAAGATGGCGTTATGCCCGGTATCCAAAGTCCGGATGAAATTCCTCCACCACCCGATGATTGGGAAATTAAGCCTCAAGATGAAAAATTCAAAAAGCCCCAATAGTTGCGATAAGCTTTTAGTTTTTCAATTTTTGGGTCTTTCTGGCCATATAAATTTGCCTTCTATGGTTTTGTTTCTATCGGCGCCTAAACATGTCGATAGGTTCCGGCTCGATTACCAAATTTCGTATCCGCCCCCGGATTTCCGGCATCCTGCCTAAAATGACCTTAATACAGACACTCGCGGCGGGGCGATGGTGATGCCATTCGGAAGGCTATCCCCACACGAGGCTACCTGACCTGGATAACTCTGGTTTGAAATTGGTTCCAAAAAAACAGGCCGACGGGCATCAGATTTGGGTCGGTGACGACCTGGTGCTTCACGAACAGCCCGCGGAATCTTTCCTGCAGCGCCTCGAGGATTGGATCTCAGTGTGCTGCCAATTGAAGGTGAGATGTGATGCCGTGCCGGACGATATATTCAGGGGTTATAAATTGGAGGGTGCAACGCTTAGTTCCTATACTTGTGCTATTTTCTACCATAGACCGCATTTCGGGGGGTACGACCAGAATAAAAAACCATCAGATCTTTTGGAACGCTGATTTAAAAGTAACCGGCGGAGATCGCTTATGAATTTGCATGATGAGCGAACCCGGTTTCGTTGCCAGGAACCCGACATTGCTGCCGCGCTGCTCCTAAAAGCGACGCGCCCGCCCGAATAATATGAAAGCGTTGGAGTGTATGAAATGGCTGAATGGGATTTACCTGGGGTCCATCTTTTTAGTGGTCGCACCGTTCGCTATGGGGTGACTGGCAATGGTCCTCCGCTGGTCGTTGTCCACGGCACACCTTGGTCTTCGTTCAACTTACGGCATCTTGTTCGGGCCTTATCCAAAAACTTCAGCGTCTACTACTACGATCTTTTGGGTTATGGCCAGTCGGACAAATCAGATGGCGATGTTTCACTGGGCGTTCAGAATCAGGTTTTGGATCAGCTTCTAGGGCACTGGGGGCTTGAGAATCCCGCCATCGTCGGCCATGACTTCGGAGGCACGACGATTCTTCGAACGCACCTGATCAGCGGACGTGATTTCGATAAAATCGTACTTATTGATCCGGTGGCGGTTTCCCCTTGGGGTTCGCCATTCTTCAAACACGTCAATGCGCACGAGGCTGCTTTTGCCGGCGTTCCCGATTATATTCATGAGACCATTGTTCGGGCTTATGTTAAAACAGCGGCTTTCAAACCTCTCGATGACGCGACCCTGGACACGATTGTTCTCCCGTGGACAGAACCAGATGGGAAAGCCGCTTTTTACCGGCAAATTGCACAGGCGAATTCAGGTTATACCGATGAGATACAGCCCCTGTACGCTCAAATTTCAAGGCCTGTTTTAATTCTGTGGGGACGTGAGGATACGTGGATACCCCTGGAGCAGGGTCAGGCCTTGCACAATATGATCCCCGGCTCACTGTTCTATGTCATCCCAGATGCCGGGCATTTGGTGATCGAAGAGGCGCCCGATCAGCTTGTGGGGAAGATCCGGCCGTTTCTTCTAAATGGATGGATCACATAAGAAAGATAATTCGGCCGACGCCAAAAACCGTTGCGGCTGCTTGCCAACCATAGAGACTGGTATAAAAATATGAAAAAACTGCTCATCAGCATTTCATCGTTACTTTTACTGGGATGCCTCGGGTATCCCGAAACCGTCAGGCCGGTCCAGAATTTTGAATTGGAGCGATATCTGGGTAAATGGTACGAAATCGCCCGCCTGGACCACTCATTCGAACGCGGCCTGGAGAAGGTGAGCGCCATCTATTCGCTTCGTGACGACGGTGGCGTGCGGGTGGAAAACCGGGGATTTTCCGAAAAGAAAAACGCTTGGAAGGAGGCCGAGGGGAAAGCCTACTTTGTGCGTGACAGCAACGAGGGTTACCTGAAGGTCTCCTTCTTCGGGCCCTTTTACGGTTCGTATGTGATCTACGAGTTGGACGAGGAGAACTATCAATACGCTTTCATATCCGGCCCGAATCACAACTACTTGTGGTTTCTGTCGCGCACACCGACCGTCAGTGAAGCATTGATGGAAAAGTTTATCACCAGCGCCCAAGCGCTGGGGTTTCCCACGGAAGATCTCATCTATGTGAACCAGGAGGCGAGCTAGTGTCGCGTCACACTTGCAACGGACAGGCGCGGACACCAGTTTAAAAGGGGGAGAGCTGATATGGCATGGGGTAAAAAACGATCAGACAAAGAGAAGCTCGCGCAGGCATATGATGAGGCGCGCCGCCAGCGGGAGCAGCGTGAGCGGGGGTATCGCGAGCAGGCGCTCAAGCTCTTTGCGCATGTGTGCGGTCGCTGTGGGCGCGAATTTGAGGGCAAGAAGTTACGCGAACTGACCGTGCACCACCGGGATCACGACCACGACAACAACCCGCCCGACGGTAGCAACTGGGAACTGTTGTGCATCTATTGCCACGACAATGAGCACTCACGGCATCTCGACCAGCAGTGGCAGGACGGCCCGGAGTCGCACAGCGAGTCCAAGCCCATTGGTACCGACAGGCCCTTCGCCAATCTTGAAGCCTTGTTGAAGGATAAAAAGTAAACAGCCATTTTGGTGCCTGGCGCAGAAGCCGAGTCAGCGCTTTTGGGGTTGTCCCATATAAAGGTCTGTTTTGACATGGCATGATAGTGGCGCACAGAACAGGATTAGCATGATGACATTTGCCAAAAGATGGCTGGGTTGGGTTACCGTCTGCACGATCCTTCTGGTTTCGGCTGACACGGTGTTTGCCATTGGCGTGGCCAGCACCACGGCGGCGGCGGATTACTCCCGCGGCGACGTTGTGTTGCTGGTGGTTTATGTGCTGATGGCGCTGGTGCTCTCTTTTTTATGTTCAATCGCCGAAGCGGTTCTGTTGAGCATCACCCCGTCCTATATCGCCGGTCTGGGGCGGTCCAAACCCAAGCTGGCGGCGCTGCTCAAACGGCTCAAGCAGGACAACGTGGATCAGTCCCTCGCCGCCATCCTGACCTTGAACACCATCGCTCACACGGTGGGGGCGATCGGCTCCGGGGCCAAGGCCACGGCGGTATTCGGCAGCGCCTGGTTCGGGCTCTTTTCGGCCATCATGACCCTGATGATTCTATTTCTTTCCGAAATCATCCCCAAAACACTGGGCGCCGTCCACTGGCGCAAGCTGGCCGGGGTGACGGCCCATTTTGTGCGCACTTTGGTGGTGATCCTCTATCCGCTGATCTGGTTGTCCGAAAAGCTCACCAAGTTGATCGCCGGCAGCAAACGCGCCCACGAGTTCAGCCGGGAGGAATTCCTGGCCATGGCCGGTTTCGGGGCGCAGTCCGGCCAGATCAACGAGGGTGAGTCGCGCATCATCGGCAACCTGTTTCGGCTCGAGTCGCTGAAAGCCGAAGATATCATGACGCCGCGCACGGTGATTGCGGCGCTGCCCCAGGCGATGACCGTTACCCAGGCGCTGGACCTGGATACACATGCCGCTTTTTCGCGGCTGCCGCTTTACGGCGAAGATATCGACGACATCACCGGATTTGTGCTCAAAGACGACCTGCTGCTGGCAAAGGCGCAGGACCGTGACGCGGTGAAGATAGAGACCTTGAAGCGCGATATCACCACTGTCTCCGGAGAGCTTTCGATCTCCGGGCTCTTTGAAAGGCTGCTCGACCAGCGTCAGCAGATCGCCCTGGTTGTGAATCAATACGGCGGAACTCAAGGGATAGTCACGCTGGAAGATGTGATAGAGACTTTGCTGGGCCTGGAGATTGTGGACGAAATGGACACCGTGACGGACATGCAGGCCCTGGCCAGAGCGCAGTGGCAGAAACGGGCCAAGGCGCTGGGGGTGAAACCGGATGTGGATGAGGCGTAACTGTGAGCCGCTGATGTCGATACATCATCCAATTGGCTAAAATAATATTGGCTATGATAATGAATATGTACAGCCTTAAAACTGATAGGCTAATTCAAGCCTCGGGGCTTTTCGTATTCAAAGAGATCCGAAGAAATGCAATATCAGCATATCCAGAATTAAAACGGCGACAAGGGGATCCAAACGAACAGATGCAGGGTGGCCAGGGTTTATTGCTGATGGTGCATTTAAATGATATCTGTAATTTTAGTGAATATAGGATAAATTTGTAGTGAGACTCGAAATCGTCTATTTTCCGGATAACATTACAAAAGTGATGATATTTGGATCTACATAATCATTTGATGGGTCTGTCGCTTCGCTCCAGGCCCGTTAGGTCAAAAACTGAAGAGATGAAAAACCTTCGAGAGAGACTCAATAAAGCTCTTAATGATTTCTCGCCAGGCGGGAGTGTCAAGTTCCCAGAACGCACTATGCCTAATGGTGCGATTGTGGTTACGCCTCTTGTTGCCGAAATCAATCCTGAAGAGCGCATTCGAGAACCTTGGATGGTTTTCATGATCTTTGTCGTATTGAAAGGTTTCAAGTATTACGGTCGATCTGAGAAAGTGGCTTGGGAGATTCCAGTTGTTTATAAGGGATCAAGTTTGATACTTACTCACCAAAAGTTTGGTTTTTATATTTACTACAGTTTGGGTGACCCGAATGCGGACACGCGCTCCGTCGAAGCGTACAGAAAAATACGAAGCATTTTCAGTGTAGCTCAAGCACTAATGCAGCCTAAAATAAATGACCTGTTTACAGATGGAAAGTTTACAATTACCAACTCATCACATTCAATATTTCGAAGATACCAGTTTTTCCGGACAAGAGTTCGCAAATCAATCTCGCAAGTAGTCAAGCAAACAGACACTTTAGACTCTTTCTCAGATCTCGATGACCGATTGAAAGCTTTTAATAAAATTAGACAGATTAACGAATCGCTTCTATTTTACACTTCTGCTATGGTGGACGCCTTTTTTAGCTATATTGAAAACATTCTTGTATTGTTAATTCCATTTGTTGATATTGAATCAAAGATTGATGTTCGAAAATATATTCAAAATAATTGGTCAGAAAAGTTTAAGAAGCTTTTCGATCTTTCAAAGGATACGGAACTAAAAAAAATATATGATGACCTCCAGATAATAAAAGAGCAATTTCGGAATCCGATCTCACATGGGCACTTTAGGAAAGACGAATCAAATTTCCATGTACATTTTCCAAAACTCGGTGCAATTCCGATGGAGCTTATTCGTGATAAAAAGAAATTGAAGTATTCATTCGAACGTTTATCCCAACTAGAATCTGGCGACATCATCATGGTTTTTCAGTCTTTGATTAAATACTTTCGCACAAATGAAAAAATAAGGTTTGGATATTATTACATCAACGACGGATTTCCTGTACTTTATAACAAAGAAAATAGAATAGAATACAAAAACAATATGAAATCGTTTAAAGCGTGGAAACAGTACCTGGACAGATTAGGCCAAGAAATTGATAACGCAGCAAACATGGATTGGTAAAAACGAAGACCTAACCTGACACTAAACGCAGACGGCTAAAAGCGGGGCAGTTTGAACATTATTGCTGTTTACATCTTTTCGAACTTTCTGGCAGGCCGTGCCTCTTTACGCGCCGCTGGTTAGTTCGTCGTTAGCCATCAAAAAAGGAACAAGATGAATAATAAATTGGTAACGTTCAAAAGTTGTGGCACGACCCGGATGGGAGCCAATTTTCCAATCACGATTAACTGAAAAGAGTTTGCATGGCACTGCTTGAGCAGGGGGGCGTCATGTGCGAGAATGGGCCCCCAAATTGCTCGTCGGAGCACATGACGCTCGCCTGCGTCGTTTGTCCACCGGTGTTTCGTTTAGGCAATCCGCCGAATTTAATGCTTGAAAAAAAGTCACGGTCTCCTTCATAGGTTTATATCGCCAAATATGAACCTGAACGAAGAGAGACCGTGATGGAACAACAGATTCATATTACACTCGATTTTGAACTTGCAACCGGAAAAGTCAACCTAAACGAAATCGTCTACCGATTGGAGCAGCTAAAAAACCCGCTGATGTTGGAAATACTCAAAACGATATTAACCGGTTATGACGATCTCATTGCAGCTCGCCTAAGCCCCCAAAGCGGCGTCATGACCCCGAGCAAAATGCGAAAAGGCCTCGGACGCCATGTCCGAAAAGGGGATCCCAACAACCGCTTTTGTCACGGCCGCTGCATACGAAAACGGGGCTATCGCCAGCATCCCCGCGTGATATCCACGGTTTTTGGCAACTTGCATTTGCCTCTGCGGGTAGCTGAATGTCGGGTGTGCGGTGCACGACATTCGCCACTGCTGGATGCATTGCACATACCCCCCTACAGCCGCAAGGAAAGCAACTTCGAGCACGAGGTGATCGAGGCGGTCATCGACACCAACTATCGCCGGCTGATCGAAGGCCGATCCATCGACATCTCCCTGGGTGGCATTCATAACCTGGTGGTGGGAAGCGATGTCGATCAGATGGAGCAGGCTGCCTGTGTGGATCTGGGCGACCTTGCTGCGATTATGGCCGACGGCACCGGTTACAAACGCCAAAAGGGCGAAAAAGGAGAGCTGCGATCGGTCATCGGCATTACCACCGGCGGCAAGGTCGAACCATTGGGCACGTTTGCCAATACCGCCTGGAGCGATATCGAACAGATTGTGAAAGAACGATTCAAGGAGACTAATGCAGCCGGCATTCCTTTTATTTACGATGGCGAACCGGGCCTGGATGATTTTCTGGCCGATGTGGCCGAATCACAGCGTTGCACTTGGCATGGCCCGCGAGGGTTATACCATTCGATGTGGGAAGACGGGCTCAGGAAAAAGCAAAGCCAGCCGCACATCGACAAACTCAAGCATCTGATCGGAATTGAGCTGCCCCAAGGGGACTACGAACTTTTAAAAGATCAAGACAAAGATGCGGTCGAAGAAAAATATCGATCCAGCAAGGCCGAGATTGCTGAACTGATCGATGTCTTCAAAGAACACGGCTACCTAAAAGGCGCCACCTATCTTGAAAATCTCTCCGAGCGCATCTTTACCAATATCGAACTGTGGCTGAAGACCGGGGTAATCGCTCCGAAAACCACCTCGCTGTTGGAACGGATCTTCCGGGAAATCGGCCGGCGCGTAAAACGCATTGCCTGGGGTTGGTCCGATGCCACCGTCACCAAGTTGTCGAAAATGATCATTTTGAAAAAGTACTCGAGAGAAAAATGGGAACAATACTGGAAACAGAAACTCGGCATTGAGGGCCATTTCAGCATCCGGATCGCTCACGTGCAAACTGGCCCGTGCCAAAACTTTTGAACGTTACCAATAAATTACAAGATCCAGATCCGTTTACTGTAGCAACACTTGTTATTGCAGGTGCAGCACTTCTTCTTAATCTAGAGCAAAAAATTGAGGCTAGAAGTACTGCGCAAAAAACAGAATCAGATAAAAAGTCGCGCGCTAATCCTATGTGTTCAATTACATAGAATTCAAAAGTCATTAGCTATTCTCCAGCACTTCTGGAAATTCTTTGAAGAAAGCGGGAATTATGTTTTAGCTAAGGATAGTTCTAACAATCTAGGCTACGGTTCGGCTCAAAAGTATTTTACTGAAAATGAGTATAAAGAATATAACCGCAGACTAGATGAGGCTCTTAAGCAAATAGGAATTATCAATAAAGAACTTTACGCAATAAAACTAAATGATCTTGTTTTATCTGAAGAATTAAAAGAATCATTTATAGGTAAAATAAACAGACTCAGAGCATCTTTAAACAATCTTCTTCAGTCAAATATGAATATTACTGAAAGATTACAAAGCGTAAAACATACAATCACCATATCCTCTGATTTAGTTGGTGAGTTATATGCTGCAATCGGTCAAGCAGATGTAGGAAATAATAAATTAGAAGGTGGTGAGTATTTGTCATAATGGCTAGGCGCTTAACCTGACCGCGAGAACGTTGGCGGCGCTGACGCGGTAAGCTTCGGTGGCGCGGTCAGGTTAGCTTTGCGATGGGTCTGTCGCTTCGCTCCAGGCCCATCGGGCGCGGTTGAGGAGGGGAGTAGATCGCTCAGCGCAGCCCATCAACGCGGTTCGAGCAGACAAGCAGGCTCGCTCCTCAACCGCGCCCGTTATGAAACAAGCATTGACGTTCTTATGTAATGCGCATTACCACCGGATCAATATTTAGAGCGTCATGACTATCAGAATATGAAAAGTGGAAGTCAGGAGCGGTTTGGTCTTGAAAGATTTTTGCGTGGAACAGAATAACAACCTGGAAAATCCGGCGTTAATAGGTGAAATGCTGGATGCTGCCGGCGTTAACATTGAAGGCCTCTGCCTTACCACATTTGAAGAACAGCGTATCATTCACTTTGTGGTGGAAGATGCAGTGACTGCCAGACGTGTTCTCGAGAATTCAGGGATCAAGATTAGAGGCGTGTCTGAAGTCTTTGTTCTCAGCAAGGATCAAAAACGAATCACCGGTACGCCGGGTTCCTTCGGGGAAATATGCAGGACGCTTGCGAATCATGGAGTCAGAATCAAATTCGGGTATCCAGCCGAGAATAACAAGTTTATTTTTAGAGTTGATGATATAGAAAAGGCCCGAGAATTGTTGGAGTAGCAAATAGGAAAAATTAGATTGACAATCAACTTCATAAAGCGCTTAAGTGGAACCGGGCTATGCCGTCGGGTTTTCGAAAGCCTTGTGTTTTTTCTTTTTATCCCACGCTAAAGGAGGCGGTTAAAACCGCCTGGCCCCTTAGCTTTTTGTTAAGTATAGTAACCGGCTACCTGACACATCGTTGGTGAGGGAAACATGAAGAAAACCGATTGTCCTGGGAAAGACGTCTGTTCTGACGAGGAGCGGGCCCGAATGGTCGTTCGCATAGCCGAAGCGGCACAGGCTCATACCATCATCTGTGTCACTGAAAGTGGGGTTTTTGCTAAACACTTTCTGGGCTTCACAGGTCAATACCGTATCATTGCCGCCACGGCGACCCCCGAGACATACGATTCCCTGACTGAATCAGGGCTGGTGACAATACGTCTGCCACTTCATGCGATCGACAAACACAGACAGATCCGTCATGTCCTCTCTGTTGCGCTCAAATCGAACAATGTTTCGGCCGGGGAACTCGTCGTCTGTGCTATGGGCCAAGAGGTCTATCCCGGTGAGGCAAATCTAGTTGTTGTGATCGAGGTGGAACCGGACCTTGAAGAGCTAGTCATTACAGATTTAGTGAAACTGACAGACGGGATCAGGCCCAAGGCTCTTGACTTCGCTGTCGCCATTGCCTGCAAGATCGGACGGGCTGCCCGGCGCGGGAAGTGGATCGGTGCTATATTTATGCTTGGCGACTCACTGAAGGTTCTTGAAGGCTCAAGGCAACTCATCCCCAATCCGTTCAAAGGACACGAGCATGTCGACCGGACGCTCATGAACTTGGACATCCACGACGCTATCGTCGAATTGTCCAAGCTCGACGGCGCCTTCGTTGTTCGCGGCGATGGCTTCATCCAGACAGCAGGGGTATTCCTGGCGGCCTTCGAAGTGGACGTGGAGTTGCCCGTCGGCTTGGGAGCTCGACACGCGGCGGCCGCTGCCGTCACAGCCCGCACCGCTGCTACAGGGGTCGTCGTTTCAGCCACCGACGGCAACGTGCGAGTTTTTTCTGCCGGACGGATGGTGCTGAGAATGGACCCTGACATTGAGCATGGTCCAATTCACATGGGCGAGTGAAGCAGCGCAGACCAGGAATCACTCAACATTTCCATGCAGACGGACGCTCCTACCTTGCGCCGCTGTTGGCCACTTTATCAAACCTACGTACAGCTCTCCAACAGCGTTGCAGATATCAAAAGTCCGAAAAACCAGAGATGTCCGATTAACATCACAAACGGCCAAAACTTTTGTCGGTAGCCGTTCCCGCGTTACGATGGTGATTAACAGTGCATAGCGGTCCAATTTTCATAAAATTCTGTTTTGCAGTCAATCTCGAAGCTATCGGAACGGCATAATTCCCAGAACAAAGGAGTCGGAAATGGATGCTTCATTTAAACAACATGGTGCCTTCAGTTGGTGTGAATTGATGACCACCAATGTGGATGCGGCCAAAACATTCTACTCGGCATTGTTCGGTTGGGAGACCGAGGATATGTCTATGCCGGAAATGGTTTACACCGTGGTTAAGGCCGGGGGCGAAGAGGTGGGTGGTATCATGGCAATGCCACCACAGGCTCAAGGAGTGCCACCGGCCTGGGGCACCTACGTCACCGTTGATGATGTGGACGAAACCTCGAAAATGGCAGAAAAGCTGGGCGGGAAGGTCCTGCTTGCGCCCCAGGATATACCCGAGGTGGGACGTTTCTGCCTGATTCAAGACCCCCAGGGAGCAATGATCAACATCATTACCTACTTAGGCAGATGATCGTGACGTTTCAGCCGAAAGACTTTACCCGCCGAAGTCGTCGAACAAGATCATCTCGGGCTCCACGCCCAGGCTGTCGAGCATATCGAGCACGGCATCGAGCATCATGGGCGGCCCGCAGAGGTAGTATTCGATCTCGGTGGGGTCCTCGTGCTCGGCCAGGTAGCATGTCGTGAGGCACCTGGTGGATGAAGCCGATGGGGCCGTCCCAGTTGTCTTCGGGCTGGGGGTCGGAGAGGGCCACGTGGTAGTGAAAGTTGGGGTGCTGCTCGGCCAGCTCGTCGAAACTCTTCGTCGTAGAACATTTCCTCCGTGAGCGGGCCCCGTACCAGAAGGTGAGCTTGCGGGGCGGTCTTTTCGGTCAGCAGCTGGTCGAGGATGTGGCTGCGCATGGGCGCCATGCCGGCCCCGCCGCCGATAAAGCACATCTCGCGGTCGGTGTCGCGGGCAAAAAATCGCCGTAGGGGCCGCTGAGCGGTCACCCGGTCGCCCGGCTTGAGGTTGAAGACGTAGGATGAGCCGATCCCGGGCGGTGCGTCGGGCTTGCCGCCGGGCGGCGGGTGGCGATTCGGATGGTGAACTTGAGCATGTCGCCTTCGGCGGGCGGGTTGGCCAGGGAGTAGGCGCGGTAAGTCGGACTCACGGGCTGGCCGGCGTGCAGCCTGAGCAGGTCGAAACGGTCCCAGGCGGGCTTGTAACGCTCGGCCACCTCGAACTCCTCGAAGGCGGCGTCGTAGCCGGGAATGTCGATCTGCATGTAGGCCCCGGCCTTGAAATCGAGGGCTTGCCGGGGTCCAGTTTGAAGCACCAGCTCCTTGATGAAAGTGGCCACGTTTTCGTTGGAGACCACCGTGGCGGTGTACTTTTCGGACGTTGAAAATCTCTTCCGGGAATACGGATGTGCAGGTCCTGCTTGACCTTCACCTGGCAGGCCAGGCGCACATTGTCGAGCCGTTCGCTGCGGCTGACCAGGGAAAGTTCGGTGGGCAGGATCTCTCCGCCGCCCTCGATGACCCGGCACTTGCAGGTGCCGCAGGTGCCCTTGCCGCCGCAGGCGCAGGGAAGCAGGATCTCGTTGTCCAGCAGGGCCGCCAGCAGGGTCTTGCCGCCGGGGGTGACGGATCGGCTTTTTCCTCATCGTCGTTGATGACGATGCTGCGGTCGCCCTTGACCACCACCTTGGCTTCGACCAGCAGCAGGATGCCCACCAGCAGGAAGATGAGCGCTAGGAAAACGACCAGACTGACCAGATAGATCAAGATGTGCTCGATCCCAGGGCCAGCATCACCGCCTTCGCTCACCCGGGACCGTGCATCAAAGGGTAATGCCGGAAAAAAGCATGAAGGCCATGGCCATCAGGCCGGTGATGATCATGCTGATGCCGAAGCCCTGCAGCCCCTCGGGCACGTCGGCATAGCGCAGTTTTTGCTGGATGGCGGCCATGGCGACGATGGCCAGCATCCAGCCGACGCCGGACCCGACACCGTAGACCAGGTTTCGGCAAAGGTGTATTGCCGTTCGACCATGAACAGAGAGGCGCCCAGGATGGCGCAGTTGACGGTGATCAGCGGCAGAAACACCCCCAGGGCGGTGTAGAGCGCCGGGGAATAACGGTCGATGACCATCTCCACGATCTGGACCATGCCGGCGATGACGGCGATGAACAGCACCAGCTTGAGAAAGCTCAGGTCCACATCCGGCAGGCCGGCCCAGGCCAGGGCGCCGGGCGCCAGCAGGTAGTGGTAGACCAGCCAGTTGGCCGGGGTGGTGATGGTCATCACGAAAACCACGGCAAGCCCAGCCCGGTGGCGGTCTGCAGGTTTCGGACACCGCCAGAAAGGAGCACATCCCCAGAAAGTAGGCCAGCAGGATGTTGCCCACGAAGACCGAGTTGACGAAGATGCTGAGCATGGTTTTCCATGATGTTCACTTTCTTCGAATCAGGGTGTGTTCCGAGCCAGACGAAAAGCCCGATGATGATAAAGGCGCCCGGCGCCAGGACCATCAGCCCCATGTTGGCGTAGCCGGCATCGTAGAGCGCCTGCGGCACCACCTGGAACCCGAGCAGCTTGCCGCGACCCGAGCAGTTCCCGGAAAAAGGCCACCCCGATCAGAATCGAGCCGTAGCCGATGCCGTTGGCCAGCCCGTCGAGAAAGGAGCTGCCGGGCGGGTTGGCCATGGCGTAGGTCTCGGCCCGGCCCATGACGATGCAGTTGGTGATGATCAGCCCCACGAATACCGACAGCTGCTTGCTGATGTCGTACAGAAACGCCCGCAAAAACTCGTCGGCCATGATCACCAGGGTGGCGATGACGGCCACCTCCACGATGATGCGGATGTTGCGCGGAATCTGGTTGCGCAGCAGCGAAATGATCAGGTTGGAAAAGGCCACCACGAAGGTCAGGGCCAGGCTCATGACGATGGCGGTTTGATCTGCACCGTGACGGCCAGGGACGAGCAGATCCCCAGGATCTGCTTGGATATCGGGTTGCTCTGCCAGAGGGCGTCGGAGATGGCCCTGTAGGCTTTGCTGCGGGTGAGTTTCATGTCACGTGTCCGCGTGTCGCTCGCGGCGTCTCCCAGGGGGACCTTGCCGGCGTGCGTATCTCGGAACTGGACGGCCACCGGTTCATAGTTGCTGCAAGAGATCTGTGCAGGCCGGCGCTGAGGTACTTGCCGGTCAGGGTGGCCCCGCTGATGCCGTCCACGTAGTTGGCCCGCTTGGTTCGGCAGGCGACCGCCTGGTCGACCTTGCCCTTGGCAATCGCGATCGAGACGAACTCGCCCTGTGCGTCCACGATTTTTTTGCCCACGAAATTTTTCTGAAACCAGTGTCTTTCGATTTCCCCCCCAGCCCCGGGGTTTCGGTGTGCTTGTAGACGGTAAACCCGCGCATCGTCTGGCCGTCGTCTTTCAAGGCCAGGTAGCCGTGAATCTTTCCCCACAGCCCCCGGGTGTTGATGGGGATGATGTAGGCCTTGATCCGGCCGTCTTTCCGGTGAAGGTAGATCCGGCAGCTCGCCGGGGGACCGCTTCGGCGGATCGACGATCTGCCCGTCGCGGTCGACCCAGCAGGCTGTCGATGCTGCCGCGGTAAAGGGCTTCGATCTCCTCGGGCGCGGTAGCTGCGGTCCTCGTCGACCAGCCCGACCGACTTCGAGGATGTTTTTCTGGCGGTCCACTCGATGTTGTGCTGCTGATAGCCCTTGAGGCCGGTGGAGGCCGCCGTCAGCAGCAGGCTGCAGACCACGCACAAGACGGCGGCAAAGCAGAAGCGAGCGCAGCGCGTCAGACATTGGGCACCCTCCTCTTCAGCCGGCACGCAGCACCATCTGGTCCAGCAGCGGGGCAAACACGTTCATGAACAGGATCGCCAGCATGACCCCTTCGGGAAAGGCCGGGTTGAACACCCGGATCAGCACCGTCAGGGCCCCGATGAGAAAACCGTAAACCCATCGGGCAGGTGTGCAGGTCGGGGGCCGAAACCGGATCGGTGGTCATGAAGGCGAATGCCGAAGGCCGCCCCGCCCGATCACCAGGTGGTAGAACGGGTTGAGGGCCAGATAGGGCAGGAGCTGGTCTCGCCGGCCAGCAGGTTGAGCAGCAGCCCATGGCCAGCACCCCGAGGATATCTCCCAGGATGATCCGGTAGCTGGCGATGCCCAGACAGCACCAGACGACGGCGCCCAACAGGCACAGCAGGGCCGAGGAGGCGCCGATGCTGTCCGGGTAGAGCCCGAAAAAAAGCCTCGAAAACGTAGTAGCCGGCCTCGGCCAGGGCCGTCCTCCACGCCGCCGGCGCCGTGCGGCGGCGGCCACCGCCAGCGGGGTGGCGCCGGTGAAGGCATCCACCGCCGCCTGTCGGCCGGCCCCGCGATGCACCGTCCACACCGCGTCGCCGGACATCTGGGCCGGGTAGGCAAAATAGAGAAAGGCCCGCCCGGTCAGGGCCGGGTTGAGAAAGTTGCGGCCCGGTGCCGCCGAAAATCTCCTTGCCGATGACGATG
This sequence comes from uncultured delta proteobacterium, assembly GCA_963783425.1. Classification (GTDB taxonomy): domain Bacteria; phylum Desulfobacterota; class Desulfobacteria; order Desulfobacterales; family QNYZ01; genus CAWANO01. The sequence goes on along the minus strand of CAWANO010000010.1, from coordinate 297,285 downwards.
CCGAAAGAGATCCCCAGGGCCGCCTGCCACAGGGGCGTGGTCGGCGGCAGGGTCAGGGGAAAGAGCATGGCGGTGACAAAGAGCCCTTCGCTGATTTCATGCCCGCGCACGACCGCAAACACGATCTCCCAGAAAAAGCCCACCACGTAGGAGACGATCACCAGGGGCAAGACGATCCACAGCCCCTGCCAGCCAGGGGCACCGCCAGCAAGTCAGGCCGCAGGCCGGAGGCCAGGCGGGACTGGTAGCCGGCGTTGTAGATGCCGAAAAAAAGCAGGGGCAGCAGGATGAAGACCACGATGGCCATGTAGCGCTTGACGTCCAGGCTGTCGCGCAGCGTGGGGCCGCGACGGCGGTGGTGTCGGGCGGGGCGAAAAAAACCGTCTCCATGGCCTCGAAAAAGGCGAACAGCGGCGCCAGCCGGCCCCCGTTCGGAAAGTGCCGCTGCTGGCTGTCGAAAAAGCGCTCTGACGATGTGTTTCATGCGCCCTCCTGCTCCTTGCGGTACTCGGCCGCCTGGGCCGTCACCAGAGTGTCGGTCAGCTCGATCTTGGACGGACAAACATAAGCGCACAGCCCGCACTCCACGCAGTCGAGCAGGCCGTGCTGCAGGTACTCCTCGACCTCTTCGGCCAGGATGGCCTTGTAGGTCAGCTGGGGCAGGATGTCCACCGGGCAGACGTCGGCGCAGTGCATGCAGGCGATGCAGGCCCGCAGCCCGCCGTGAAGGTTGCAATTGTAGGGCTGTGCCTCAGGATTGATTTTGGAAACGAAGGCCCGGGAGTAGGTGGGTTTGGCCCAGCCGGGTTTAAACAGGGCCATGAATTCGCGGTCGGCGCCTTCGGGGATGACGGTCAGCGCCACCTCGTGCAACCCCAGAAAGCTGTCCGGCGCCACCGGGCGGCCGCGAAAGATGCCTCCGGCCAGGTAGCGCTGCCAGCCATTTTGGGCGTGGCCATTGAGCAGGTGCCTCACAGGGGCACCCAGGCGGGTCTGAACATGCTGCGCGGCGCCGGCGCCGCTGCCGCCCACGGCGAAGGTGCGTGTTACCGGATAGCGGCCGTTTTTAAACAGTTCGGCCATCAGCAAAAGGTCCTGGCCGTAAACGTACCAGCTGGTGTTCTGGTCGCTGTTTTTGCGAGTGTGATAGAGCACCACGCCGGGATCCACGGCCGGATAGCGGCCATCCAGGAGTAGCAGCCGGTTGGCATCAATCGCCTCGGCCAGGGCCGCATGACGGCTATGGACGCACACGGTCACCTCGGGGCACAACTTGTCGAGCACCTTCAGGCCGAAGGCAAAGTCGTCGTGGCGCCCCTGCAGATAGGCCTCCGGGTCGGGCTGAAAAGGTTCCAGATCGTCCAAAAAGACGAACAGGGCCGGTGGGGTTTGGGTCTCGTCGGCGATGTCGCGAAAGGGCAGGGCGCGCAGAAGCGGCCACAGACCGCCGTCGATAAGGTGCTGGACCACGTCGCCGCGGTCAGCGGTCTCGATTTGATCGGTGCTTAGCTGAGGCAGCTTAACCGGGTTTTCATCTTCGGCCAGTTCAATGGCCACATGCTCGACCACGCGGCGGGGGCCAAAGCGGATATCCACCACGGTGCCCCCGCCCGGAGAGAGAAATTTCAGATTGGGGCGGCGTTTGTCTTCGAACAGGGGGGCGCCCAGGCGAACATGATCCTGCTCTTTGACGAGCAGGCGTGGCTTGATCAATGTGATGGCAAGCGGGCATGCGGCCACCTGCTTGGGAGGCGGTAGGTCGACACGGCTGGCCGCAGGGGCACCCACCACCTTTGCCTGAAAGCCTTTTTTGATTCGAAGCCGTTGCATGTTGCAGGGATTATTCTGTTTATTGAATGGGTATGGCCCTAACGGGTCAGTGCAGAGCCAATTTCAAAACGTCCCATTTTGCCTAAGTGCACCTATTCGCAAATACGATGACATTCGGCCGCCAATCCATCCGGGCTAACGGCGTTGCGAAAAAACGCAATATTCCCGATATTGCTTATTTTACGCGCCTTGTCAGCCCGGCGCCTTGACGCCCTCATTACGTCACCGTTTTTACGAACAGGAGCACTAAGCTCTGCGTCTGGCGCCATTTTTAATCCGCAAAATACTGGGAGTATGCCTGTGGTTAAAATTGCCACCATCTTTAACCTTGGTCAAACTGAAATGTTTTGAAACAGGCTCATATTTTACCACTTTTCAGAAAGTTGTAATCTAACACCAATGGCCACTGTTTTCAATCTTGACATTTTTTGCCTAAAATTCCATTTTAAGATGTTCAGATTATAACCAAAATCGATATCGAATCAGGACAGCCAGGGAGGTTTTTTATGGACGAATGCCAAACCACACTCAACACCGGCCTGCGCGGGGTAAAAGTTGCCAGCACCAAAATCAGTGATGTCAACGGCGTTGAGGGCAAGCTGATCTACCGTGGTTACCTGGTCAAAGATTTGGCCGAGAGCGCCTGCTTTGAAGAGGTGGTCTACCTGCTGCTGTTTGAGAAATTGCCGAGCCAGGAAGAGCTGGCCTCATTCAAACAGGACCTGGCCGCCGTGCGGGCCATCCCTGACGCCGTGATCGAAGGGCTAAAGACAATCCCGAAGGATGCCCTTCCCATGGACGTACTGCAGGCTGGCGTGGCCATGCTGGCCGCGCATGATCCGGACGTGAACGAGCCCACTGCGGAAGCCTTTGGCCGCATGGCGGTGCGACTGGTGGCGCAGCTGTCGACCGTGCTGGCCGCCTGGCAGCGGATTCGCACCGGCAAGGCCCCGGTGGCCCCGCGCGATGATATCAACCATGCCGCTAATTTTCTCTACATGCTCAGCGGCGAGGTGCCCGATGAGGAGCTGAGTCACTTTTTCGATGTCTGCCTGGTACTGCACGCCGAGCACTCGTTCAACGCTTCCACCTTTACCGCCCGCCAGATCGCCTCTACGCGCGCCCACATGTACAGTGCCATTGTCGGGGCGATCGGATCACTCTCAGGAGAGCTGCACGGCGGCGCCAACGTGCGCGTGATGCAAACCTTGATGGAGATCGGCAGTGTCGACAAAATTGACGATTTTATTAAAGAGACTCTGGACGAAGGCAAGGTGATCTTTGGCCTGGGGCACGCCGTCTACAAGGTCGATGACCCCCGCGCCTTGATTCTGGTGCCTATGTCCAAAACCATGGGAGAGCGTATCGGCGAGCCGCAGTGGTATGAGATCTCCAAGGCTCTTGAGGAAAAAGGCAAGGCCGCCTTCAAGGCCCACAAGGGTATCGACATATTCGTCAATGTCGATTTTTACAGCGCTTCGCTCTACTACGCCATGGGCATTCCCGTGGACCTGTTCACCCCCATCTTCGCTATATCCCGCATCGCCGGCTGGACGGCGCATGTGCTGGAAGAGCGTTTCGGCGAGGCGGCGCCCAAACCGGCCCTTTACCGGCCCGGCGCCCTTTACGTGGGTGATTATTGCGGACCGGACGAGTGCACCTTCGTGCCCATGGATGACCGTTGATTGGAATGGTTGCGTTGTTTTTCCCGGATTGCCGCCATCGTGACTGGATCGGACGACCGTGACCGAGACCCCGCAATACCGCATGACGCGCCAGCGCAAGCTGATTCTGGAGACGTTGCGGCACGCCATGGATCACCTGAGTGCGGATGAGGTGTACGAAATCGTTCGTCAGGAGATGCCCCGCATCAGCCTGGGCACGGTCTACCGAAATCTGGAAATCCTGCACGAACAGGGCGAGATCCGCAAGTTGGAGTTCGGCGGCACCCAGAGCCGTTGGGACGGTGACCCTCACCCGCATTATCACATCCGCTGCCTGTGCTGCGACCGGGTCGACAATGTGCGCTACGAACCGGCCCGGGATGTCGAGGCCTCGGTGTCGACCCCTGGCAACTTTCGGGTGGTTGGCCACCACCTGGAATTTATCGGCATGTGCCAGGAGTGCGACACCAACCTGGTCTCCCCGGGCTTGGGTAAGCTCAGCAAGAACCAGCCGGTTTCCAAGGCGGCCTGCTCGCTAAAGTCTCCCCGATTTTCGAAGAAACCGTAATATTTACAGGCCGTTTCGATCTACTTCCCCCCAAACTTCTGCTTGGTTTGAAACCGTGACGCTTGGTTGGAAATTGCGATCAACGATCTCCGCCCGACGTGGCCGAAGGGTCGGCGACAGTGGGTGGCGTCGAGTTAAATTGGTCGCTGATTTGTTCGAGGATCCGCCCTGGGGTCAGAAATATTCTTTTAAAATATCCAATCAGCGCATGGTCGAGATTGTTGAAGGGAATGTGTTTGACGTTGGGGTCTGACATGGGGCCGGTGATCTTGAACGAGTAGACCAGCACAGCCTTGTCCTCGCCCGTGAGGATATGGCCTACGATGGGGATCTTGCTGACCAGAAAATCGATTGTGTTGAGGGGGCGCGCGGCAAAGGTGATGTCGAGGCGCTTTGCGGCCAGGTCGATGCCTCCCTTGGCGCCGGCGTTGAAGACGGGGCTTTTCATCAGGAAGTCTTTCGTCTGCAGCACCCCATTGGCGATGGTCACATTGGCACTGATTTGTTGGTAGAAAAAGCGTTCGCGCAATATGGGCGACGGCTGGCGGATAAAAATATTCTGCAGACTGATAAATTCCAGCACGTCCAAAAGCGCATTGGCATGGTAGATGTGGCCCTCGCTGAAAATGCCGTACAGATTGGCCGAGCCGTTGGTTATCAGGTCCCCCGGCGTATCGCCGGAGAAGGCAAAATCGCCGCTGACCGAGGCGGTTCCCGTGGGCGGTTTTTGGGTCACGCCCAGGCCACGCAGAAGTCCATCCAGGGGCTTTTCAAAGATATTGAGGGCCCCTTTGAAATCAAAACGGGGTGATACGGTGGGGGTGCGGGCGTAACGTCCGGAGAATCTCACGCGCGTGCCCGGTCCATCGAGCCGGGCGCTATTGACCTGCACTTCCTCGGCCTTCAGCTGGGCTTCTAAGGTCAGGCTGCCCAGGTTGGACCCTTGCCAGAGGGTGGCGTTGGTTTTGACCGACAGGGTCACATCGAGGGGCCGTTGCCTTTGTGGCGTGGTTGGTCGACCTGCGCCGTCATCGACCACCGGGGCGGGTTTGAACTGCTGGCGCCACCAGTCCAGGTCAATCTGATCGGCCGCCACATCCAAACTGCCACTGATCCGTTCCCAGCCGGTGAGGCCGCCGCGAATCGTAGCGGTGTCCTGGTTGGCCAATTCGATTTTGAGGGGATCGAGCAGCACTTTGCGCCCACTGAAATAGAGGTTGCCGCCCCAGGTGTTGACCGACTCCGGCAAGACCGCGAAAGGCAGTATCATCTGGTCGCCGCTGAGCATGCCGTCAAGGTGCAGGGACGCCAGTCCGCGGCTGTAGGTGCCGGTTACCGTCCCCTTGAGGTTACCCGAAAGAGCGCTTTGGCGGCGGCGGTCGCTCACGCCCAACGGAGCCAGGTCGACATTTTCGGCATTGAGGGTAAAGTGCGCGGCAGGGTCACCTTCAGGGGTTTGCGCCGTATAATGGCCACGCAGGCTCAGTGACCCTTGCGCGCTGGGCACCAGCCGTAGCTTTTCGAGCGTAAAGTGGCTGGGTGCTCGCCAGGTGAGCGCGACTTCCGCCGGCGGGGTCTGCGTCGCCGGCTGCATCACCACATCGCCCCAGCGCAGGTGTTGATCGGCGATATCGATGCTTCCCTGACAGCGCAAGGCGTTTTCTCCGCCAGAGAATTCAAATTGAGCGCTCAACGGTTTGGCCGCTTGGATCCGGGGCGCATGCCGGCCCCAGAGTGTTTCAAGGATCTGGCTGAGCGAGGCCCGGGCGCTGCCGGCCAGACGCCACTGCTGCCAATGGGGTTGGGCATCACCGGCAAGGTTGAATTGGTTGTCCCCCCAGGCGCCGGTGGCCGAGAAAACCGCCGAGCCGTCGTTAGCGATCTCATAGCGGCTCCGTTCAAACTGCAGCGGCAGTCGCATCGGCCGGTGGATCAGGCGCAGATCTACCCCTTCTAAGAGACCGCCGCCAATCCGCAAGCTGCTATCAGTATCCGCCTGCATCACATGCAGCTGAGCGGCGACATGGCCCTCGGCGCTCTCGAGGCCCGCCAGCCACCGGCCAAGCGCCGGCGGCCACCAGGTTTCGTGCTTTAGGGCAACGAGATCGGCCAGGTCGATGCTGGCTTCGAGCTTGAAATCGTCTGGCCCTTTGCGAACCAGGCCAAAAAGGCGCCCCGAAAAATCGACCTGGCCCGCCAGGGTGACCGCCGACCCGCCCACTTGTCCGGAGGCCGTCACTTGGCCGCCGCCCTCTTTGGGTAGGTTCACCTGGGCCGATTCCACGGTCAGGGGCAAGGGCAGGTGGGTGTGGACGATGCGGCCGTTTTGGATCAGCATGTCGCCGCTCAGCGCCGGACGGGGATCGTTGGTTAGAAAATCGAGACCGACCCGGCCCACGGCCATGCCGCTGGCCGTTTGAATCAGCCCCAGCTGGTGGCGAATAACCGCAGGTACGATGGGTTGGCGCTGCCACTCGATGGTTTCGGTAAGGTCGAAGTGACCGTCGACATCGATGATGAGCCGGGCCGGTTTGGCGTAAAGGCTGGGGCAGTTCAAGCTGCCTTCGGTGAGCACGGAAGCGCCGCTGGTTCCGCGAACCCCGCTCACCTGCAACGCCCCGTTTTCGATCAACACCTCTCCATCGACCGCTTCGACCACTGGACCGATACCGTCATCAAAGGCGTTCACCTCAAACAGCGCGATATCAAGGCCCAGGGTGTCGGCATTTTCGACGCGTCTCAGCCCCGCGATGCGATCCACGGGCCCTTCCAGTTGAAACTTGTTGAGGCGTGCCTTACCGCCCGAAAAGATGGGAAAAAGATCCCCTTCGATCCACTGGGGCACGGTCGAAGTGGGAAAGGCCTCTTTGAATTGCGCCAGAGGCATGGCCGCGCTGCTGACGAGCAGTTTCAGAAAGGGTGATCCGGATTTGGGCCAGCGCATACCAAAAGCCACCTGGAGATCGGCAAGGGGGGTGGTCAGGGCAATTTTGGAAAACTCGAAGGCGCGCGGCCAGAGGGTGCCCTCGAAAGTAAAATGGGCCTGGTCGAGGGCATAATGGTCGATGCGGCGACCGCCACTGGCCTGAAACCGGGGTGTATCCACGTCGAGTGTTCCCGAGATGTGGGCCCGGCCCTCGCCGGTGACTTTCAAATCAAAGCGGGTTCGCGCAAGGCCTTGCTGAAAGCTGAAATAGCGGGTCCAATCGATATGGGCCAGATTAGTGGCGCCGACGCTGACCTGCAGATCGGCCGTCGGGTGGCCAGGGGTATTGGTATCGGGGGTCGGGTCGAAGTGGCCCTGGATGGTAATCGGCGCCGCACCGCTGGTGGATACAACCTGACCCACCAGTTCCACCTGGCGCCGGGACTCGGCGGGCGAATGCCGGGTGATAGTGATGTCGGTCTTTTCCAGGTGGTAGGCCAGACCCGACACGGTCAGGCGGGCATCGCGCAGGCGGGCCGCTTCCAGCCCAAGGAAAAACTGCGCGACGAAATCGATGACCGTATCGACCCGCGGTTTAATGGCCGCACCCGGTTTGGCGTGGGCCCGCGGCGGTGGCGGCGTCAGGAAAATATGGGGGCTTTGCATCTCCACCATGGTGGGCATCAGGTATCCACGCAGCAGGCTGGCCGCATCGAGGTTGATTTTAACGCGGTCGGCGAAAAGGCCGTGCTGGGCCCGTCGGGAGTGGGCGCTCAACTTGGTGGCTACCAGCCCCAAGCCGTCCTCAAGGGTGAGACGGATGTCATCGGCGCGCAGGTCGTACCCGCCCACATCGGCCAATTGATCGAGGAGATAGCGCTGGAATGGTCGATGCTGGATGGCCAGGTTCAAAGCCAACGAGATCAGCCCCAACAAGAACATGGCGCCCATAACAAGCAACACCCAAAATCGCTTTGACGTTAGTGATCCCATTGTTGGCCGTTTGGATTCCTGGTTATGCGTTGACTCCAGAGCTGATTTTCTTAGCCAATGAGCCCCTACCGGTGTGATGCATTCGGTTGAATCGTTGGCCAAATATAAACCACAAAAGATGAAACGCACAAGCGTGTGCGAAGCGGTGGTGGTTTTGTGATTATGCTGACATGGTTTTCAAGGCCGCCGCTATTGAAATTTGAAGTTTCTTTATTATAATATCGATAATAGTTCCTATTAATGATTTATTTGTCTGAGCCAGCTTTTGAATGGATCATTGAAGATTGGCGTGTATTGGTGTATGGATTTTAGGTAATTGGCATTTCGACAAACCGCCTCAGGTGCGATTACATGCCAGCGGCTCGTCCAGGCGGTTTATAACGGGTTTGAACGATAACCCCCCCACCCATATTTGGCAAGTTTTCCCCGATAATTTCTAACTTAGAGGAGGCATTAATGGCCAGTATCAAAGGGTCCCAGACCGAGAAAAACCTTTTAACCGCGTTTGCCGGTGAATCCCAGGCCCGCAACCGCTACACCTATTTTTCCAAACAGGCCCGCAAGGACGGTTTCGTTCAGATTTCCGACATTTTTCAGGAAACCGCCGACCAGGAGCGTGAGCACGCCAAACGGTTCTTCAAGTTTCTCGAGGGCGGCGAGGTCGAGATCGTTGGCGCCTTTCCGGCCGGCACCATCGGCCCGACGATGGAAAACTTAAAGGCCTCCGCCGCGGGCGAGCACTACGAGTGGAGCGAGATGTACCCCGGTTTCGCCTCGGTTGCGCGCGATGAGGGTTTCGATGCCGTCGCCATGGTCTTTGACGCCATCGGCGTAGCCGAAAAGCAGCATGAAAAACGCTATCTCGACCTGGTGGGCAACATCATGGCCGACAAGGTGTTCAAGCGTGACGATGTGGTGATGTGGCGCTGTCGCAACTGCGGCTATCTGGCCGAAGGCACCCAAGCGCCTCAGATGTGTCCGGCCTGCGCCCATCCCCAGGCGCACTTTGAGCTGCTGGGCGAAAATTGGTAAAAATTTTTGGACAAGAATTTCATTTACGTTAATACCCATACATTATGGAGGATAAAATGGCTGAGATCGGTGAAGTCTACAAATGCGACCTGTGTGGTAACATCGTGATGGTGATGCACGGCGCCGACGGCACCCTGGTGTGTTGCGGCGAAGACATGAAGCTGCTGACCGAGAATACGGAAGACGCGGCCCATGAAAAACATGTGCCGGTGATCGAGAAGGTTGATGGCGGCTACAAGGTGAGTGTGGGCAGCGTGGCCCATCCCATGATCGACAAGCACTACATCGAGTGGATTGAGCTGAGCGCCGACGGTAAGTGCTACGCACAGTTCCTTAAGCCCGGCCAGGAGCCGACGGCCACCTTCTGCATCGATGCTGACCAGGTGGGCGCGCGTGCCTACTGTAACCTACATGGGCTCTGGAAGGCCTAACGCCATGTTGCCGGAAAAATTGGAAAAGGCCCTCAACGCGCAGGTCAACGCCGAGTTCTATTCAGCCTATCTCTACCTTTCCATGGCGGCCTACTTCAAGTCCGTCAACCTGGATGGGTTCGCCAACTGGATGGAGGTCCAATACCAGGAAGAGATCGCGCACGGGTTCAAATTCTACCACTATATCATTCAGCGCGGCGGCCGCGTCGAGCTGGCCAAAATCGAGGCGCCGCCGACCCAATGGGCCACCCCCTTGGCCGTGTTCGAAGAGGTTTACGCGCACGAACAGAAGGTGACGGCCCTGATCAATGATCTGGTTGAGCTCTCTATCGCCGAGCGGGACCATGCCACCACCAATTTTCTGCAGTGGTTCGTGGCCGAGCAGGTGGAAGAGGAAGAGAGCGCCGACGGGATTTTGCAAAACCTGAAATTGATCGGCGACTCCAAAGGGGGGCTCTTCATGGTTGACCGTGAACTGGCCCGCAGGCCAGCCTTGCAACCCGCCGCCGCCGAGTGATCCATCCGACGGGCGCCTATTTACGCTGAGCGGCGCGGCGGGAGATCCGCCGTGCCGTTGGCCGGCCCCGGCGCTCGTCCAAAAACCGAAAAAACCAACAAGGAGGTGCGAAATGCCCAGCTGGAAATGCGGTAAATGCGGTTATGAGTTGGCCGCCGATGCACCCCCCGAACAATGCCCGGCGTGTAAGGAAAAATGCGAATTTATTGATGTAACCTGCTACACGCCCGATTGCCAGTTCGAGGGTGTCGATCATCGTCTGAAACGAAAATAAGCGGCGGTTTGCGCCTGCTGCCACCTTAAGGAGGTTCAACGCCATGGCCAAAGCGATTATTGTATACGCCACCCGCACTGGTGAAACCGAAACCATCGGCAACCTGATTGCCGAAGGGTTGCGTATGAAAGGCCACGAAGTCGATGTGAAAAAAATTAACGAGATCAACAGCGAAGCCGATCTGGAAGGATACGACGCCTATGTATTCGGCTCGGCCACCTACCACGGCGATATGATTCAAGGCATGAAAACATTTCTCTTTATGGCCGAAAAAGCGACCCTGGAGGGTAAAATCGGGGGGGCCTTCGGGGCCTTTGGTTGGAGCGGCGAGGCGCCAGACCGTATTTTCGAGACCATGCAGCACATCTTTAAGATGAAGATGGTCGGAAGCGCGTTACGACTCAAGTCGGCCTCGTTGGGCGGCGGTCAGCAAATGGCGCAAGGTTACGGTACCCAGCTGGCCGAACTGCTGGCCGGGTAACCGCTGGAGATTTGAAGGACTGACGGTGAAGCAGGTTTTTAGGTCGCGGATGCGAAGGCAGCGCGTTTGGCCGGTGGTTTCAATGCGCGAATCGTCGCAATTTACCCAATCATCCGCAAAGCATGAATATGCCAAAACAGACCAAAACGTGGACGTGAAAGGGAGCTTACCATGGGAGACACACCGCAACATTGTCCGGGGTTTGAGCAATACAAGAACCTGAAATCTTTCATGTGCAAATGCCCCGAGTGTGAGGAAGAGGTCGAAATCTTCTCGGATGAGTTCGACAAGACCCATATTTGCAAGTCGTGTGGCAAACAGATCGATTTTTCGCAATGTACCCTTGCAGGGGGCGTTTAGAGCGCGCGGCAGCCAGAGCGCGATGCCATAGCACCAATAATCCATCCGGACAGCGGTGCGGTGGGTATCGATTTTAGCAAGGGCCTTAGGGTTACCTAATCCGTGGGTGGTGGCGACGGCTTAGACTCCGAAAGGTGTCGCCCCACCTGAGTGGACCTGTGCGCCGATGAGAGGGCAAAATGAAAATCGCATGGATTTTGACCATGGCCGTTGTCTTGATCAGCGTGGCCGGTTTTGCGGCCGATGATCCGGGGCCTGCTGAAATTGAGCTCTTTGGTGGCGATCGGGGTAACGTCCCCTTTCCGCACCAGCAACACCAGGTGAAACTGGACGATTGCAACCTGTGCCACGAACTTTTTCCAAAACAAAAAGGCAGCATCGCCGATCTGAAAGCTCAAGGCGTGTTGCAGAAACGCCAGGTGATGAACAAACACTGCATCAAGTGCCACAACGCGCGTAAAAAGGCTGGTGAATCGTCAGGACCCACTTCGTGTAATGATTGCCATGTGAAGTCTTGATCACGGCAGTATTGATGTCGATCGGATCGTCATTTTACTCTATGAGGGCGATATGCTGGTATTGGGGCTTCAGGGCAGCCCGCGCAAGAAAGGCAACAGCAACTATTTGATGCAGCTTTTTTTGGAGCGGGCCAGAGAGCTCGGGGCGCGGACCGAAGTGGTGGATACCGCCCACCGCAAAATTTCGCCCTGCCGTGAAATCGGTCTCTGTGAAACCGACGGCCATTGCCCCATCAAGGATGACATGCTCTTCGAGGTCTATGGCCTGCTGCGCGAGGCGGACATCGTGGTGACCGCCACACCGGTCTTTTTTTACAACATGTCCGCCCAGCTTAAGGCCATGATCGATCGCTGCCAGACGCTGTGGGCCCGCAAGTATCGTCTCAAGCTCAAAGATCCCGGCGCCGCCGGGCGCAAGGGCTTCATGCTGGCTGTGGCCGCCACCCAAGGCAAAAATCTGTTTGAGGCCATCGACCTGACCTGTCGCTACTTTTTTGACGCCATTTCAGCCGAGTATGCCGGTAGCCTCACCTACCGGGGCGTCGAAGGCGTTGGCGACATGGCCGCCGTGAAGTCGGCGGAGGCGGATGTTGAAGCGGCCGTAGCGCAATTGATGAAACCGTTTCAGCATCGCCGGCGGGTACTCTTTACCTGCCGCGATAACGCCCTTTACAGCCAAATGGCCGCCGCCTTTGCGCGCCAAATGGCCTGGCAGCGGCTGGATGTGGCCAGCGCGGGGATTGAGACGGCCAAGCGTGTGCACCCCCAGCTGGAAGGTATGATGGCGGAAAAGGGCATCGATTTGGGTTTTGCCGCCACCCATGACGTTAAAGCGGTGTTGCGCGATCACAACCCCGATGTGGTGATTGGCCTGAGCACCGAGATACCACCGCTCGACTTTTCGGGGGCAGAGGTGCTCACCTGGCCATTTGATTCTGCCCCACCCGATTCCGAAGGCGAGCTGCGCCGCTTACGGGATAACATCGAAACGCGCTTGGCCGCCTTGGTCGATGATTTGGCGTGAGACGTCGCTTGTTTTTATGGTATGCGTTTTATAGGTTTGTCTGATAACAGATAATTCATTGAAAGGAGTAGTAAATGGACAAGTATGTGTGCACCATCTGTGGCTACGTGTACGATCCTGCCGTGGGAGATCCGGACAACGACATTCCAGCCGGCACCGCTTTCGAGGATCTGCCCGGTGACTATGAGTGCCCGGTATGCGGCGCGGGTAAAGAGGATTTCGAAAAAGAGGTGTAAAGGCCGTTTGGCAGGGTGCCAAATGGATAGCATACAGGCGAATTACGAGCCGCTTTGAGTGCTCAAGCCGCCCGATGAACATTTATTAGCAACGATGTCGAACCGACGCCCATCAAGGGCTGGTTGCGCATGCGGTATCCGTGGCTATTATGTCATAAAAGGTCAGATACTGTTTGGGGTAACGACGCATCCGGCCACCGATGGGCGTTGCTGTATGACGGGTTGTACCCAAGCCATGCGAGCATTTGAACCGCCAACGGAACCGACGGGAGCGGCCGTCGCCTGCAAGCCGTTTAAGAAAAGGGAATGAGATGAAACCGATAGAGATTTCTCCCGACATCTGGGATGTTGGTGTGAACGACTGGAACATCGAGGATTTTCACGGCTATTCCACCCCCATGGGAACCAGCTACAACGCTTTTTTGATTAAAGATGAAAAAATCGTTTTGGTGGATGTGGTCAAAGATAAGCAGCACTTCCCCGAGGAGATGCTGGCCAAGATCGCCAAAGTGGTCGACCCGCGCCGAATCGACTATATCATCAGCAACCATACCGAGATGGATCACTCCGGTTCGATGGCCAAAATCCTGCAGGTCGTGGGGCCTGACACACCCATCATCTGCTCGAAGATGGGCCAGAAGAACCTCGCCGCCCACTTTCACAAGGACTGGAATTTCAAGGTGGTCGGCTCCGGCGAGGAGCTGAACTTGGGTCGCCGTACGCTGATGTTCCTGGAAACGCGCATGCTCCACTGGCCCGACAGCATGTTCACCTACGTCAAAGAGGACAAAATTCTTTTCTCCTCGGACGCTTTCGGCCAGCACTACGCCGGCAACGAGCTGTTTGCCGACGAAATGGGCGGCGCGGTGATGCCCCACGCCAAAAAATATTACGCCAATATTCTGATGCACTTCTCCCCCCAGGTACTCAAGCTGGTGGAGACGGTAAAAGAGTTGGGGCTTGAGTTCAATTTGATCTGCCCGGACCATGGGGTCTACTGGCGCAAAGACATTCATCAAATCATCGATGCATATGTGGATTGGGCCAACCAGGAGCGCGTGCGCAAGGCCGTGCTGGTCTACGACTCCATGTGGCAGAGCACTGAAAAGATGGCCAACGCCATCGCCTCGGGCATCGCCGACAAAGGCGTCGAAGTGCGCCCCATGACCCTGCGCAAATGGCACCGCAGCGACGTGATGACCGAAGTGATGGACGCCGGGGCCATCATCGTGGGGTCGCCCACCCTTAACAACAACATCTTTCCCACCGTGGCCGACATGCTGGTCTACATGAAGGGACTTCGGCCGCAAAACAAGCTGGCGGCGGCCTTCGGTTCCTATGGCTGGAGCGGCGAGGCGGTCAAGCTGATCAATGCCGAATTCGAGGCCATGAAGCTTGAAATCGCCGATCCGGGCCTGCGCATCAAGTTCGTGCCCGACAATGACGGCCTGGAGCAGTGCTACGCCTGGGGCCAAAAATTGGGGGCGGCCATCAGCGCCTGATAGGCCGATCAGCGATGAAAAAACCGGTTGTCGATCTCAGTGCCTGCAACTTGTGCGGCAGCTGCGAGGCCGCCTGCCCGCAGGTGTTTCAGATTGGCGATCTCGATTACCTGGAGGTGGCCGAGATGCGGGAATACCCTCAAACTTGCGTGGATGAGGCCATTAAGTACTGTCCGGAGGATTGTATCGTCTGGGAGGATGATTAGGCGGCGCTATTGCGTTAGGACAGCTTCTTACCAACCTACCCGTAGGGGCATGATTGATTTGATCATGCTCCTACCCTATAAAACCTGCTTGCCGTTGGTTCTAAAATCACTTGAACAACAATCGCAATCGCTCTAACTCGGATTTACTCCAGCCATCCGGTTCGGTCAGCGCGAGCCAGGCCTGGAGGTAATCGTCCGGTGAATACTCGTGGCCAAATCCGCTTGGTGCGGTTCCCACCACCATATCGGCAGCCAATTGCAGCATGGTCACTACCGGGAACCAGCGCAAACCTGATGAGACATCAGGACCCCGCGGTTGGCGTATCCAATCCGGCGAATGCCAGGCATAATGGGGACTGAAAAAAGTGATGGGATCGCTGGCGTACTGTAGAAACAGGATTCGAAAATTTCCCCAAATGGTAGTGCGCTCCCCGAGAATTTTCTCCTGATTCATGAAGCGAACCACGGAACCATTCCGAAAGGTGGGCAGCCAGGGCGGTGAATCCGGGTCCCGCTGAGCGGTTACACTTTGCCAGGTACGGTGGACAAAGGGCGGGCCGCTCCACAGTACACCATCAAACGGTTCGTCGATGATATCGAAGAAGTCGAAAGAGAGATCGGAATTAAGCGCGCCCAGGCTCAAGCCGTGCAAATAGAGTTGCGGCCGGGAATCCGCCGGCAGGGAACGCCAGTAACCATAGATTTCCTTGAATAATGCTTGCGCCATTTTAACGCCGTAATTTGCTTTAGTCAACAAGGTCAGAGGACTGTTTAGGTAGGAATATTGCGCCGACACGGTAGCAATGTCGCCGCGTTGGAGATATTCGATGGTGTCCTGGGCGGCTGGGTCTACCCAGCCGGTCCCGGTGGGCGTTACCAATAATAAGAAAGATCGTTCGAAGCCGCCCACGCGAAGCAACTCCTCCAAAGCCAAGCGGGCTCTTTGTTCGGCGCTTTCCGCCGAATTGAGACCGACATAGACGCGAATTGGCGTTGGTACGGGAAAACCAAAGAAGGCGCTGAGTTCTTCGCCGGTCGGACCGCTCGAAACGAAGTTTCGCCCCTGTCGTCCCAGGTCCTCCCAGACAATCAATGACGCTGCGCTGCCGGGCTGTTCTGTGTGCAGCGGGCGGGGCAAGTTGTCGTCGATCAGTGCATCGAGTTGCTGGAAAGATCGGTCCGCTGCCCTCAGCAGGAAGCTGACCAGCATGCCGTCAATCACCATCCAGAACAACAGCACTGAGACGGCAACCGCCAGAAATCGGGAAATCCGCGGTGGTACAATACGATCCAGCCTGGCTGAGAGAACAAGAAAAAGCCATCGAAACAAGCGGGCCGGTAAGAGTATTGCGAAGAAGACCAGTGCGGCGACCACCATGATAAGGATCGGCTGGATTCCGGAGGATTCTTCCATCCCCATCAGCCCGCGAATCGAATTCTGCCAGTTTGCAGCCTGCCAGAGGCTGCCCAGGAGCATCGCAAGACAAATGGCCAATACCAGGTATCTACCCAGGCGGACTGGCCGCCCGGTGGGTACCGGCAATTGCAGATAGCGCCAAAGCGCCTGGCAGGCCGTGCCCAAGCCGTAACCGACAGCAAATGATAGGCCAGACAGAACCCCCTGCAGTGCGAAAGGACGGGGCAGAAGGGACGGCGTTAGGGAAAAAGTAAAAAACGCCGCCCCAAACAGCAGGCCAGCAAAGCTTAGATGAGCCTTCACTCGCGCAATTGTGTCATGTCGATATCCTGATCTACTCATGCTCCCGTTTCTCCGACCCATTACGGTTGGTATTGAAAATCAAAGGGCAGCCTTTCAGTGTCAACATCTCCTCACGTTTGGTGAAGAGGCTGGGGGCGTACATGGGGTCAATTCACTGGGGTTTTCGACGGGAAAGCTGGCTTTCCATTCCCGCGGTCTGTTCCACCGGCAGGACCATGGCAATTCCGGTGCCGGGCTCGCTGAAGCGGCCGGCCTCTTGAATGGCCGAAAGGATCGGGGCCACATTGCTTTCGTCTACCAGAAAGAGAATCAGATCGGTACGAATATCCAGGCAGAGCCCAAAAAAGCTCTTGGCCTCGCCGGCCCCCGTACCCGAAGCCGCAATGATGGTCGCCCCTGTGGCACCGGCCTGTTTGGCCGAAGTGACTACTTGATCGGTGAGGTTCGGTTTGACCATGGCAAGAATACATTTATAAGCCATTTTTTCTCCTTTTGCCCATGGCGGGAAACGTGGGATTTCCCGCATGGGACGAGGTCGCTGATTTTACACAAGCGTTGATCGCGGCTTCAGTCTATCAATGAATACAAAAATACCCTCTTCGCTGCTGTTGGATTGCCTATGCGCCACCCGCCTTGGTTTGCATTTTTTTGGATCGTCTGCTGACCCGCCACTGGGCCAACTGGCCGTATCCCAGCACACTGATGATGGGAAACAGGCTGGCAAAGGCAATCAGTCCGAATCCATCCAGCACGGGACTGCGTCCCGGAACATTGGAGGCCAATCCCAGCCCCAGGGCCGTCACCAGGGGTACGGTGACTGTGGAGGTGGTCACTCCTCCGGAATCATAGGCCAGGGGAATGATGGTCCGAGGCGCGAAAAAGGTTTGCAGCGCGACAATCAGGTACCCCGCCAAAATGTAAAGATAGAGCGGGGTTCCGCTAATGATGCGGAAAGTGCCCAGGGTAATGCCCACGGCAACTCCTAAGGCCACGGCGATCCGCAGCCCAAACGCCGAGACCGCCTGGTAGGAGGCTTCCTGGGCCTTGTGGGCCACGGCAATCAGTGAGGGTTCGGCAACGGTGGTGGAAAACCCCACCAAAAAGGCAAACAAGTACATCCAGCCGTAGGCCGTCCATACCGCACCATCACCGGCTTGGGCGCCTTGGGCCAGCTGTAGGGCCATGGTGCGGCCCACTGGAAAGAGCGCCAGGTCCAAACCGCCCAGAAAGCAGGCCATCCCCACAAGCACCAAACCGAAACCGAAGATCATTCGAGCCGGTCTCGGCAGGGGTTGTCGCAAGACACCCATCTGGAACAGCACCAGTAGTCCCAGAACCGGCAGCACATCCTTGGCCGTGGCCCATAACAACTTTAGAGGGTCTAAATAGAGTTCCATCGCAGGCCTACAAGGTGAAAAGTCCAAATCCCATGACAAAAATCATGGGGGTAAGGGACGCCAGGGCGATCAACCCAAAGCCGTCCGTCAACGGATCCCTGCCGCGGATGGTGCGGGCCAGGCCTACCCCCAAGGCGGTTACCAAGGGCACGGTAACCGTCGAGGTGGTCACGCCGCCCAGATCATAGGCCAGGCCCACGATCTCGGCCGGGGCAAACACCGTCATGGCCATGACCAGCCCATATCCGCCGATGATGATCACGGGCAGGGGCCAGCCTCGTAGAATCCGCAGGACCCCCACGACAATGGCTACGCCCACCGAAAGGGCCACGGTGAGCCGTACCTGAAAGGCATAGCGCTGGATGGCGGGCAGGGAATTTTCGATGAGGCCGGCCTCAGCCGCGGCCTGGGCGCCTTCCCGGGTAACGGCAATCAGTGCCGGTTCGGCCACGGTGGTGCCGAATCCCAAGGCAAAGGCAAACACCATCAGCCACAGGAGGCTGCCTTTGCGGGCAAATTCCTCGGCCAGAGCCTCGCCCAGGGGGAACAACCCAATGTCCAGGCCCACCACAAAGAGCGCCAGGCCCACGATCACCAGCCCCAGCCCGGCTAAGGTTGACAGCAGTTGCGGGAAGGGCTGGCGTAAAATAAAAATTTGAAACAGAACGATGACGATGACGATGGGCGCGATATCCCGGCAGGAGTTCCATAGCGCACCGTTGAGGGCTTTCATTAAATTTGCCAAGGATTTTAAGACCATGATTGAACTTAATACACTTGGCGGTGGCAAATCAATCCAAGAAAAGCCGGCAACCGATTCCCGCTCTCCGTCCGGCCGGCAGCGGTCTGATTGAGGCAAAAGGCGGGGGAGAAGGGGGAGGTAAACGATACCAATGATTTCATGGCCTGTTCAACTGATTTTGGGGTTTGATGGTCCCAAGTGGAATTGTTTTCGTTTTGAGTTAATAGACTTCGATGTATTCAAATAAAGCCATCAGAACACCTGAATGCCGTTGAAGCATTCATGGTGTATAAATTCAGATTAAGGATTCAAAAAACAACTCAATCGCGGCATTATCTGTGCGGTTACCTTTACGGCTCATGCTTTGAATAAGGCTATGATCGTTCGGCAATTTTCGAAAATCTTTGCACGCATATTGAACGACGCGATTCGAGTCAATGGTCAACCTATCTGCCGGATGACGATGGCCGATACCGCGCCCATCCGATACCCACACACTGTTCTGGCAGCTGACGGTAAAGTCGTGTTGCAAAAGATTATCAGCCGCCGGGCGGCGATGTTTCGATTCATTTGTCGGCTGGTAGTTGCGTTCGACGATTGAGCGAAGCCTGAACGCTTCCATCCTGTAAGCCGCTTGATTTTTACCCAGCGTTTCTTGAAGGTCGCTCTGAAGTGCGCACCAAGGCTTCTGTTTTCAATTGTCCGATGGCTTTCAGGACTCGGAAATAGCTACTGCGAGGAACCGAAAACACACCGCACATCTCCTCGGCACTGAGCTGAGTGCGGTGTTTTTCTATCAGCCCAAAATATCTGTTTGGATCCATAAGTTGGTATCTAATTGAGTGCCGGCATGAACTTAGTTTGAAAATGGTGCGGTTATTATGTAAAGATTATTTTTATTGGTGCATAAGTCAAACCCAGGTCAGGGAAGCCCGCATGAATCTGAACCGGATTTTTCAGCCCCGCTCGATTGCCGTGATCGGCGTGTCGCTCAAAAACGACCGCCATCCGGCCAATGTGATCTACAGCAAACTCAATCTGCGTTACCCGGTCAAAGCCTATGCCGTCAATCCCAAAGGCGGTACCCTCATGCGCGCACCGGTCTACCGGGACGTGGCCGACATACCCGAGCCGGTGGATATGGCCGTGGTGGCGGCGCGAGCCGAGCATGTGCCGGGCATCATCAAAGGCTGCATTGCCAGAGGCGTGGGCGGAGCCACCATCATCTCGGGCGGGTTTGCAGAAGTGGGGCGTGGCGATTTGCAACAGAAACTGGCTGAACAGGCGCGGGCGGCCGATTTCCCCTTCATTGGCCCCAACTGCCTGGGTATATACGCCCCCGGGCGTTTCGACACCTTCTTTCTTCCCGGCCAGCGCCTGATCCGTCCGGTGGCGGGCAACGTGGCCGTGGTGAGCCAGAGCGGGGGCGTGCTGGTCGATCAGATGGTGAAATTTAGCGGCCAGAGCATCGGCCTTTCCTTGGGGGTGAGCATCGGCAACAAGGCCGTGATCCGCGAACTGGACCTGCTCGAATACCTCGCCCAGGACCTTTCCACCGATGTGATCACCTTCTATGTGGAAGGGTTCGGCAAGGGCGAGGGGCGCCGCTTCGTCGAGGCGGCCAACGGCTGCGGCAAACCGGTCATCGTTCTAAAGGCCGGCAAGAGCGCCGCCGGCGGGCAGGCCGCATCGAGCCATACGGCCTCGCTGGCCGGCGATTACCGGGTCTTTTCCCAGGTGATGGATCAACACTGTATCGCCGAGGCCCGCGACGAGTACGAGCTGATCTCCTTTTGTGAATCGCTCAGCCGCTACCGCCACCGCATCAGCGGCCGGGTGGGCATCATCACCGCCAGCGGCGGCCACGGGGTGCTTACCGTAGACGCCTGTGCCGGCCACGGGTTGCAGACGCCCACCTTTTCCGAGGCGACCCAGCGCAAGATTCACGAGCGCCTTTCACCCAGCGTGCGGCCCATCGCCAGTGTGGGCAATCCCGTTGATCTGACCGGCAGCGCCACTGACGACGATTTTCTGGGGGCCGCCATCGCTCTGAGCCGGTCACCGGAAATCGAGTGCATCCTGCTGCTGTTGCTGCCCTATTCGCCCGGCATCAGCAGCGATCTGGGGGCGCGCCTCAGTCAGGTTTACCAGCAGGAGGGCAAGCCGCTGGTGGCTTATGTCCCCCACCAGGAGAAGTACCGCATGCTCATCGAGGGGTTCGAACTCAACAAAATGCCTGTCTCAGACACGCTGGAAGGCGCTGTATTGATGGTCGAGGCGCTACGGAGGTGCCAACCATGCTGAACTCGCAAGCAGAAGCGATCATCGCCAATGGCCGCGCTCGTGGCTGGCTGACCGAACCTGAGGCCAAGCGCCTGCTGGGCTGTTATGAGATACCGGTACCCGATTTTCGCGTGGTCCGAAGCCCGGCTGAAGCCGCCACCGCGGCCATTGAGCTGGGGTATCCACTGGCAGCCAAGGTGGTTTCGCCCCAGATCGTTCATAAGACCGAGGTGCAAGGCGTGGCCTTAGGGCTGTCCGATGAAGCTGCCGTCAAAGCCGTCTTTGCGCGCTTCGAGACGCTGCCAGCGTTTGAGGGCATGTTGATCGAGCCCATGGTCAGCGGCGTTGAGCTGATCATCGGCGCCAAGAACGACGAGCAGTTCGGCCCGGTGATTCTGCTGGGCATCGGCGGCACGGGGGTGGAGCTGTACGGCGATACGGCCATTCGCATGGCGCCACTGAGCGATAAAGATATTCCCGCCATGGTCAAACGGCTCAAAGGGCGCCAGGTGATCGAAGGGTTTCGCGGGCGTCCGGGGGTCGATACGGCCAGCCTCACCAAGCTCATGCGCGCCTTTTCACAACTGGCCATGGATCTGGCCGATGACTTCGAGTCCATCGATCTTAACCCCGTGATGTGCAACAGCGAGGGGTGTATCGTGGCCGATGCGCGGGTGATGCTCAGCGGGTCGGCTCCTGAATAAGGGGCTGAAAAGCGGCGTGTCGTTGTCGCAATCCAAATCGTAATCGGAATCGGAAATAGCCAGCGAAGCGGTTGACGAAATCGATATCGAAATCGGAAATTACGGGCTTTCGTGTCCCGTTGCGAGGGTATGCCTTTTGCTGCCGGCGGAAGCTTGATGGGTGATGCCGCGTGGTTATGGCTACGATCTCGATTACGATTACGAGCACGAGCACGAGCACGACAACGATCACGGCAATGGCAAGGATAGTGATTGCGGTACCAATTACAATCTGCTGGGGATGGTATCAGAATCTCGCGGCTCCCACCACTTCGCTAGATAAACCTGAAATGAGAGTGATCATTTGAATACAACGGCCACATGCCCTGCGCCGGTGGGATCTCGACGTCTGAAGCTTTTTTTGGCCCTGTCGAGAACTCCCCACGGGCTGATTGATATGACCACACCGGTTCTGGGAGCGCTGCTGTGGCTGGGAGCATTTCCGCCCCCGGCAATCATGGTTGTGGGGGTGATTACCGCTATTGCCGGGTACACAGCAGTGTATGCTCTTAACGACCTGGTCGATTATCGCCATGACCGTCGCAAGGCCCGGGCCGGTGCTTTTACACACAACGATTGTGACCTGGATGCCGTGTTGGTGCGACACCCCCTGGCCCAGGGCTATCTGCGCTATGGCGAAGCCCTGCTTTGGACCGCCGGGTGGGCGCTGGTGGCGCTGGCGGGCGCCTGGTGGCTCAACCCGGTTTGTGTTTTCATATTTTTAGGCGGTGCTTTGCTGGAGGTGCTTTACTGTCTGCTGTGGAACGTGAGTCCCTACCGCACGCTGGTCAGCGGGGTGGTCAAAACCGCCGGTGCCATGGCGGCGGTGTTTGCCGTCGACCCGTCGCCCTCGCCCTGGTTTCTGCTGGCGCTTTTTACGATGCTGTTTGCCTGGGAAGTCGGTGGGCAGAACATTCCCAACGATTGGAGCGATCTGGAAGATGACCGCCGCTGGAAGGCCCAGACCATCCCGGTGGCGTGGGGTAAGGGGGTGGCCAAAATCATCATCCTGGGCACGCTCTTTGCGGCAATTTTTTTCAGCCGGGTGGCGTTGGGGCTCTCTCTGGGCCGATTTGGGGATAGCTATCTTGTAATGGTGGTGGCGGCGGGGATTTACCTGCTGATTGTTCCGGCCATACGGCTTTATGCCACCGAAACAGCGCAAAGCGCCATGCGGCTTTTCAATCGGGCCAGCTACTACCCCCTGGCGCTGCTGGGCGTGGTGGTGGTGAGAATTGTGTTAGGCCGATGACGCCCCAGGGGCAGGCGGCGTGTCGTCATCGTCACCGTCGGAGTCCAGCGGAGTATCGTCATCGTCATCTTCGGGGTCCAGCGGGGAGGCGTCCGCATCGTTCTGGTCCTCGTCCTCGGTCTCGGCTTTTTGCTCGGTGCCGTTCTGAACCGCTTGGCGATCCGTTTGGTCGTCCGTTTGCGGGGCCGCTGCCTGGGTCACCTCGTCCTGCTCGTCCAGGGGCGGATCGATGGGATTGGTCACCAGGGTGGTGGTTTCCGGAAATTTCAGCGTAAGGCTCTTGATGTACGCTCTGGCCAGGCGCTCCTTGCCCAACTTGGTGTAAAGCTTGATCCGCTCCTGGACGACTGCGTCGTTTCGCATGCGTTTGGGTACCCGATGCAGCAATCTTCGCATGGTCATTTCCAGCATCTCTTTTTCCTTGCGCTTGGCGATCATCTTTTCTCCTTGTTGAAACCAGCGGCGATCGTTCTAATTTGACGGGGCCTTAAACCAGATTCCGTCACCGCAGTATAGCTGGCTTTGCGGTGATTGCAAAGTGGCGATGCGCGCGGTGGGCGACAAGAGCGCCGCGGCCGAGTCACCAGATCGGCTTGTCACGGCAAAGATAAGCCTTATGATAGTAATGTAAAGCGACCGGGTAGGCCCGTTGACCGATGGGTGACCGGCATCGACCCCAACCATGGTGATCCCGCAATGAACCAAGCCGAAAGGCTTCGATATCGATGCGCCTGGACCGGCGATGACGCCGACACCGTGGCCTACCACGACCGGGAGTGGGGCGTGGCCGTGGTCGACGACCGGCGCCTGTTCGAGTTTTTGATCCTGGAGGGCGCCCAGGCCGGTTTGAGCTGGTTGACCATTTTAAAACGCCGCCCTGCCTATCGCCGCGCCTTCGACAACTTCGATGCGGCGCGCGTGGCCCGTTACGACCATCAAAAACGCCAGGCGCTGATGGCCGACCCCGGTATAATCCGCAACCGGCTCAAGATCGAAGCCGCCATCACCAACGCGCGCGCCTTTGTCGCGTTGCAGCAGGCCCATGACGGTTTTGGCCGTTACCTGTGGCGTTTTGTCGATGGGCGCCCGCTGGTCAATCGATGGCGCTCGCTGGAAGAGGTGCCGGCCCAGACCCCACGGTCGCAGTCGTTGAGCCGTGATCTCAAACAGCACGGCTTCAAATTCGTGGGCCCCACCATCTGCTATGCGCTGATGCAGGCGGTGGGTCTGGTCAACGACCACCTGGTGACCTGTTTTCGGCACGGCCAGGTTCAGGCCGAGAGCGCCACCATCTTGTCAGGGTTGTCGTTGTGATGATATTTGGACGTTTGAGATCTGAGATTTGAGATTCGGGGTTATTATGCACTACGAAGGCAACATTATTCGACCGCCCAGTGAGGCCAACAGCATCCTGCTGCAGGTCAGCGTGGGCTGTTCGCGCAATAAATGCACCTTTTGCGGCACCTACCAGGGCGAGCGCTTCCGCATCAAAAGCGACGCCACGATCATGGCCGACATCGATTTCGCGGCCCACCATTGCCGGCGGCAGCGGCGCGTGTTTCTGTGTGACGGCGATGTGCTGGTGATCCCCCAGCGGCGCCTGGTCGCCATTCTGGAAGCCATCAACCAAAAGCTGCCATGGGTGACGCGGGTGGGCACCTATGCCAACGCCAAGAGCATCGCCATGAAATCCGCGCAGGAGCTTGAAGCCTTGCGCAAGTTAAAGCTCGGCATTGCTTACATGGGATTGGAAAGCGGGGATGACGTTACCCTCAAGGCCATCAATAAGGGTGCCACTGCCAAAACGATGATCGCCATGGGCCGCAAGCTGCGGGCCGCCGGCATCAAGCTTTCGGTGACGGTGCTGCTGGGTATCGCCGGACCCGAGCGCTCAGCCGTGCATGCCCGCGAAACCGGGCGGGTGTTGTCGGCCATCGATCCGGAGTACGTGGGCGCGCTCAGCCTGATGCTGATCCCGGGCACGGCGCTGGAAAGGGATCACCGCCGGGGGGATTTCGAACTGATTGGACCCAAGACAATGCTGCGTGAGTTGCGTGAGATGATCGCGGCCACGGATTTGACACGGGGGCTTTTCCATGCCAATCATGCCTCCAACTACCTGCCCATCAAAGCCCGGCTTCCGCGAGACAAGACGGCTACACTGGCCTTGATCGACGAAGCGCTGGCCGGCGGCGTCTCCTTGAAGCCTGAGTTTTTACGGGCGCTTTAGCGATGCTATCACCCGAGCAACCCCGGCTGAGAGACCCCTTTCACGCCAGACCGCTCCTCATCCTTAACGATCGAGGCACCCCATGGATTTTAAACTGTTGACAATGACCTTCTGGATGGTCTTTCTGGCCGAACTGGGCGACAAGACCCAGCTGGCCACCTTTTGCATTTCGGCCGACTGTTCAGACACGCGCTGGTCGGTCTTCATCGGGTCGGCGGCGGCGCTGGTGCTTAGCTCGGCGCTGGCGGTGATGCTGGGCGGGGTGCTGGGGCGCCTGATGCCGGAGTTCTGGATCAAGCTTATGGCCGGGGTGTTTTTCGTGGCAGTGGGGATCTGGATGCTCTATTCGGTGGTACGGACGCTGTAAGGAGGGCGCCTTTTTCCGCCCCAGGCGGACCAGCGGCTTCGGTTGAGGCGCCGCTTCAGGCGGCCAGCAATTGACTCAATTTAGACTGGATCGCGGTAGTGGCCTCGGCTGGCGCCAGTGTTTCAGCCATCGTGGTCAGTGAGTGCAGCAGGGCCCTGGTCACGGCGGTTTTGGGCAAAGGCGAGCTGAGCTGGATTTGAAGGCATCGCAGGTCGGCCGTCCATTGGCTCATGGCCTCGAAGTCGGTGCAGAGGGTGGAGATATTGGCCTTGATCTCGGTCGTCAAGCGATCGACCGCCTCGACGGCCTGGGGGGAGAGCAGCTCGCCGTTGCCGAGGCTCACCGCCTGCCCGGGCAAATCGCCTCCGTTTTGATCGGCGCTGACCAAGTCAAGTCCGGATTCGGTGAGGCCGATGTCGCCCGCCAGGGTACGCACCTCTACGTGGCCGGAGGCCATCAACTGCTGGGCCAGGTCGCCGGCTTCGTCGCGAGCGAGCCCCATTGCCGCTCCCAGTTCATACATGGAAAAGGCTCTCTGCAGGTCGCCCTCGATGTGTTGATTCAGGCTAACGAGAAACTGGTGGGCCTTGCCATCGGGTGTGTTGTCAGACATGATGTGCTGTTTTCCGGAATCGATAGGGGTTTGGCGATCGCCGCTCTGGCCGACACCGAGTGATTCCGAAGGCGATGAAGCGCGCAGGCGTGCAGGGTTGGGGGTGTGCTCAGCTGCCGTTGATCTTGTCCCGCAGGGCGGCCGAGCACCTGAAGGTGACGACGCGGCGTTTTTTAAGCAGCATGTCACTACCGGTGGCCGGATTTCTGCCTTTGCGAGCTTTTTTCTCCTTGACGCAAAACTTGCCGAAGCCGCTGATCAAGATATCCTCACCGTTGGACAGGGTGCGCTTGATAATCTCGAGCAGCATTTCGACGGTTTCCGCAGCTTCCTTTTTGGGCAATCCGATTTTTTCATGAATGGTATTGACGACCCGCGCCTTGGTCAGTGTCATAAACGCTTAACTCCTATATAAACCAAAGTTACAATGTTCAAAGCTCGGATGACGGTGTGTCAACTGGGAGAATTTCCCGCTCGGCAAGGCTTTTAAAAATGCAGATACATTACTGACCAAATTTCATTCTGTCAAGAAATTATATAGGTTACACTCTTTGATGAAGATGAAACGGCGGCTTTGTCTCTTTACCCGATATCCACAGGCGGGTCAAACAAAAACCCGCTTGATCCCCGTATTGGGCGCGCGGGGCGCGGCCGACCTGCAGCGTGCGCTGACCGAGCACATCGTCGTACAGATCCGTGCCTTTCAACGGGCGCAACCGGCCGAGCTTCAGGTGTGGCATACCGATGACGACGCCGGGCGCATGCGGCGCTGGTTGGGGAGCGATGCCAGTTACCGGCCTCAGGCGCAGGGGGACATCGGCCGAAGGATGCTCAAGGCCTTCGAAGCCGCCGCAGCGGAGGGCTGCCGCCACACGATTCTGATCGGCGCCGACATCCCCGGGATCACCCCACCTCTATTGTCGGATGCTTTCGATCTATTGCAGAAGTATGATATGGCGCTGGGGCCGGCATTTGACGGGGGCTATTATCTGATTGGTCTAGAGACCGGCCACCTGCCGCCCCGCAGCGAAAAGCTCTTCGATGACATTGACTGGGGCCGCCGTGCGGTCTACGAGCAAACCTTGGCCGCGGCCGGGGCGCTGGGACTTTCGGTGGGCCGCCTGGCGCGGTTGCCGGATATCGACCGGCCAGCGGATCTGTCGGTTTGGGAAAACATTCAGCAGGCGCGGGGCGGGCGCTGATGGCACGGGATATTTCAGTGGTGATTCCGGCGCTCAACGAGGCGGGTCATGTTGGCGCGGCCTGCCGGGCGGCGGCTCGAGGGCCTCGGATTGAGACCATTGTGGTCGACGGTGGCAGCCAGGACGATACGGTGGCCGAAGCGCGCGCGGCCGGGGCACTGGTGCTGCATGCCAGGCCCCGGAGAGCAGGCCAGATGAATGTGGGCGCCGGCGCGGCGCGCGGCCGGATTCTTTGTTTCGTGCACGCCGACACGCGCCTGCCGCCCGATTTCGACCACGCCATTCATGCCGCCCTAGCGCGCCCGCGGGCCGTGGCCGGCGCCTTCGGCCTGGTCATCGACGCCCGATCAGCCGCAGCGCGTCTGGTGGCCTGGGGAGCCAATTGGCGCACGCGGCTGCTGCAGTTGCCCTATGGTGACCAGGCCATTTTTCTTTCCGCGGCCACCTTCCGGGCGGTGGGGGGCTATGCCGATCTTCCCCTTATGGAAGATGTTGTTTTGGTCAGGCAGCTGCTGCGCCGCGGCCGCATTGTGCTGGCGCGATCGATGGTGACGACCTCGGCCCGGCGCTGGCAAAATTTGGGCTATGGGCGAACGACGGGGCGCAATGCCCTTATCATGGCGGCCTTTTTCATGGGCGCCTCACCCCAGCGCCTGGCGCACTGGTACCAGCGTAACCGCCATCTTGGTAACACTCGGTGATGCCTATAGCCGTGATCCCAGTGCTGTTCCCTTTTGCATGGCAACCTTTAGTTTAAAAGGTTGGATGGGGCAGGGCTTTAAAAATCGGGGCTTAATTGATATGAAAGCATCAGCGCCCTGCCACCGGGGGATGGTCCCGGTGACGTTATTGCGAGTACGTTTCATTTTCATCTCCTAAAATAAGGATTGCAAACCCATGTTACCGATGGGCCGTCTGAAAAATGTGATGGCATACCGGCCCGCACAAGGCGGCAAGCCGCGCTCACAATCCACAGCTCAGATCCATTCAATACCTCTGGTGTGTTCATATCTCAACCGGTGCTTGCTGCTTGCCGTAGCGGTGTTGACGCTATTGTTGGGGGCTTGTGGTTCCAGGCAGCTGGTTTCGCCGCCTGTCGAACCGAAATCAGCCCCCCAGGTCCAAGCGCCGGCCGAGGTGGCGCTGACCAAAGATCCACAAGCGGCCCAGCGGGAAAATGAAATGGTGTCCAATGCGCGTCAGGCCTCCCGCCAGGGAGACAGCGAAACTGCCGAACGGTTTTACACACAATACCTACAGTTTTTTCCGGAAGGCGTCTACGCGGCTGAATCCTTGACCCAGCTGGGGTTGCTTGCCGTCCGCGCCGAAGCGCACGAGGCCGCCCGCCAATACCTGGAGCAGGTGGTCAAGGGGTATCCCCAAAGCCCCTGGTACGCGACGGCTGCCATGCAACTGGTGGTGCTCAATCAAATCAGCGGCCAAAGCGATGCGGTCATCGAGGACGCCACGCGGCTGCTTGGGCAACCCATCTTGACGCAGACTCAGCGCATTTATCTGCAGCTCTGGCTGGCGCAAGCCTATTTCGATGCGGGCGATTCCCTTAAGGGTTTAAAGACCGCCATGGAAGCCTACGCCCTGGGCACCCCATTCCAGCAGGCCGCCATGGCCGAGAAGATGGCCGTGTTGATTCGCCAGGCCGATGTGGTCACCCATCGCGGCCTTGTCGACAGCCTCGAGCCCGGTGCACCCCGCAACCTGCTGCAATATCAGTTGGGGTTGCGCTATTTGAAGGTGGGGGAGGATGCTTTGGCGCTGGAGGCATTTTCAGCACTGATTGACGGTGCGCCCGACAGCCCTGAAGCCGAAGCCGTGCGCGCGCAGATGGCGCAGCTCGAAGGACGAGCGGCCGCCAGAGAGGTATCACTAGGATGCCTGCTACCGCTAAGCGGCCCTTATCAAGCCTTTGGCCAGCAGGCTCTGGCCGGCATCGAGTACGCGTTGCTGGCGCTGGAGCGCAGCCAGCTGGGGCGGTGGCTTGACATTAAACTGGTGGTTCAGGACACGGCCGGCGATAGCGCTCACACCGTGGCCGCGGTACAGGCACTGGTGCACGCGGGGGTGGTGGCGGCGGTGGGGGCCATGGTGACGGCTGAAGAGGCCTCCCGGGAAATGCAGGCCGCGCAGATACCAGTGATCGCCTTGACCCAGCAGGAAGGGATCCCTCAGGTGGGGGATTATATCTTTCGCAACTTCATTATCCCCCATCACCAGATCGACGCACTGGTGGAATACACCATGACGGGGCTGGGGCTGACGCGATTTGCCATTTTATACCCTGAGGAAGCCTACGGCGATCTCTACGCGGAACTGTTTTGGGAGGCGGTGAAACAACGTGGCGGCGCCGTTGTGGGGGCGGTGGGTTATGCTACAGGCACCACCGATTTCAGAGCGGCTATTACGCGGCTGGTGGGTGACGAGCATATTCGCCGGGCGATTTCACGGCAGCCAAAAGAGGAGACCGAAGAGGCTTTAACGGTCGACTTCGAGGCCCTTTTCATTCCCGAAGCGGCGGAAACGGCCGCCTTGATCCTGCCGCAGCTGGCCTACTATGACGTCAAGGACCTCTACACCCTGGGCACCCATTTGTGGCACTCCCCCAAATTGATTGAAATGGCCGGACGTTATGGTCGAAATAGCCTTTTTCCCAGTGCCTTTTTCAGCGGGTCTTCATCGCCCATGGTGCAGGCTTTTATCAGCGGATTCGAACGGGAGTTTGGCCGCACGCCGGGGTTGATGGAGGCCATCGCCTACGATTCGGCCCAAATGATCATCCGGGCCATCAGCGGCTTGCCCGAGGTCACCGCCGAAAGGGTGCGCGACAGCCTGCAGTGGCAAGGGGAGTTTGAGGGGACCACCGGCCTGACCTGGTTCGATGATCAGGGCGAGGTAAGCAAACGGCTATCGCTACTGACCATCGAATACGGGGGGTTTGTTGAGCTGAGTGTCAATTAAGC
This sequence comes from uncultured delta proteobacterium, assembly GCA_963783425.1. Lineage (GTDB taxonomy): Bacteria > Desulfobacterota > Desulfobacteria > Desulfobacterales > QNYZ01 > CAWANO01. Next base: position 267,199 of record CAWANO010000010.1, on the reverse strand, counting down.
CGGCGTCAGGCCGGGTTGACGCTTATTAGGGGTCCCTGGCCGGTCACCGAGAGCACGTTGCGCCACAGCCGACCCCCGGGGTTGATCTGTTTGCGCCGGCCGGCAGCCAACTGCATGGGTACGTGCACGAAGGCGTCGTTCCAGTGGCTGACGAGCACCTCGGTTTTGCCGGCCAGGGCGGCGTGCACGGCGTTGCGGCCTAAAAAGTTACAAAAGACCTGATCGCTGGCATTGGCCGGCAGGCTGCGGATGATGTAGCTGGGATCGATGTACTTGAGGGTGATGTCGAACTGGCGCGACTTGAAATGCGCCTCGATACGCTCCTTGAGATAGGGCCCGATATCACCCAGGCGGACATTGCCAGAGGCATCGGTATCGGACCTGGCACCATCGCCATCGAAAAATTTCTGCCCGGCTCCCTCAGCGGCCAAGATCACGGCATGGCCGCGCTCCTCGATGCGTTTATCCAACGCCGCCAGTAACCCGCCAGGACCGTCCAGGTCGAAATCGACCTCGGGGATCAACACCATATTGACATCGGGCATGGCCAGCGCCGTGGTGGCGGCGATGAATCCCGAGTGGCGGCCCATCAACTTTATCAAGCCAATACCGTTGGGAAAACCGGTGGCCTCGTTGTGGGCGGCTGCCACGGCCTGGGTGGCGATGTCCACGGCGGTATCGAAGCCGAACGAGCGCGATACCATGTAGATGTCGTTGTCGATGGTTTTGGGAACGCCGACCACGCTGATTTTAAGGTTGCGGCGGTGAACGGTTTCGGCGATGCGTAGAGCGGCCTTCAAGGTGCCGTCCCCGCCGATCACGAACAACACGCTGATGTTTGCACGCTCGAGGCAATCCACGATTTCGCCGATCTTCTGGGGGCCGCGCGATGAGCCCAGTATCGACCCTCCCTTGGTCATGATGTCGCCCACCACCGCGGGCGTCAGCGCGCGCATGTCGTGTTTGTACTTGGGGATAAACCCCTGCAGGCCGAAGCGGATGCCGTAGATCTGTTCGGCGCCGTAACCGTAATGCAGTTCCAGCACAATGGCCCGGATCACGGCATTTACCCCCGGGCACAGCCCGCCGCAGGTCACCAGCGCGGCGCGCATCTTGCTGGGATCAAAATAAATTTTGCGCCGCGGACCGGCCCGCTCCAGGGTGGCGGGTTCAGCGGTCGAGGCCTGTTGCCGGGGATCCAGATCGATGCAGACGCGCTGGTCGTCGGTGGCGAACATGACCTCGGTGTTGTGCTGATGTTCGAGAAAGGGTGAGTCGATCTGGGGCGGGCCCAATTGGGCGATGCGCGTGTCGGTATCAGATATCATGAGTTAGCCTTGGCAAGGTGACGACATGTTGTTAAACGTCGTTGAATCGGAATTTGCCTTTGCCTAATATATCGTGCAGGTGCAGGATGCCCTGGATCCGCTGATCGCCGTCAACAATGGGCAGCACGGTGATCTGTTTAAGCTCCATGAGGTGCAGGGCGTCATAGGCCGGGGCCTCGGGCTGCATGCTGTGCGGTTTGGCGGTCATCACCGTCGCTACTCGGGTTTCGGCTATAGGAATCTCCCGAATCAGCATGCGCCGGATATCACCGTCGGTGATAATGCCCACCAGGAGCTGTTGCCCATCGGCGACCAGGGTGGCGCCCAGTTTGTAATGGTTGATGACGGCGACGGCGTTTTTTGCGGTGCTCTCCTGCGACACTACGGGCACGTGCTCACCGGCGAGCATAATGTCGGCCACGCGGCGCGACAACCGCTGGCCCAGATTGCCGCCGGGATGAAAGCGCTGAAAATCGCTGCTTTTAAACTGGTGTTTGTTGATGAGCACCACCGCCAGAGCGTCGCCCATGGCCATGGCGGCCGTTGTGCTGGCCGTAGGGGCCAGGCCCAGCGAGCAGGCTTCGCGCTCAATGCCTACATCGATGACGATGTCACTCAAGCGTGCCAGGGTGGAATCGGGATTGCCGGTAAAGGCGATGACTTTACAGCCTTCTTCACGAATGCGCGGGATCAGCAGGTTCAACTCGTCGGTTTCGCCGCTGTACGATAGCGCCATGAGAACGTCATCGGGGCCCACCTGGCCCAAATCGCCGTGCATGGCTTCGACCGGGTGTAAAAACAGCGAGCGCGTACCCGTGCTGTTGAGGGTGGCGACGATCTTACGGGCCACGATGCCCGACTTACCGATGCCGCTGATGATTAGGCGCCCCTCGCTGTGGTAAATCAGCTCGACCGCGCTTTCAAAAGCCGGTCCCAGACGGTCGACAAGGCCTAAGAATCCCCTCAGCTTCGATGCGCAGCACTTCCTGTGCCTCGCTGATCAGCCCGGAAACGGACTCGGGGGGCCTTTGGGTTGGTTTAAGTCGATTGGACATGGCCACCTTGTTCGGGACGGGATATGGCACCCGTCGTTAATACGTTTAACGACTTCCGAATCATGCCAGTTTTAACGCTTTAAATCAACCGTGGTCAACGCCATTAAGGTTTATTGTCCCACTCGGGGAATGGAGAAAAACCCTCGCCTTTAGGCGAAGACTTCAGTTTAATGGTTGATGCCGCCGAAAGGGTTCAGGGGTCAAGGGTTCGCGCAAAGGCTTGGGTAATCTTTTCACTGGACCCCTGCCGGAGGCAGGTAAGCCTCGACCCATTGGACAAACTGAAACGTTTTGAAACAGACTCGCCTGTCATCTAAAATCCCGACAGGGATATCGTCGTATAGCCGGTGGTTTGAACTACTGGTTGAGATAAACACCACCACCGAAGTCCTGAAAGGACAATGTTGAAGGCGTCGTCTCATCAGGACTTGGCCTGTCGTATAATCCATTTACTTTGTTTTAGTCGCAATCGAAATTGAAATCGAAATCGAATTCACCATGGTTGCCTAACCCGCCACTGACCCACCAGGCGTTGCCGGCAACAAACCGTTACCTTTGCATAAACCCGATAGCCCGATATTTCGATTACGATTGCGATAGCCGTTTCGCTGTCGATTCACTGACATCGAACTCTTGTGGACGGGTCATAACCGGGAATACTTACGCCCAGATCGATTAGAAAAGTACGCATGAATCGGATGATCCAGATTTTCTGTTGACAGCGCTTGCCTGAATCTTTATATTGCCCAGCATCGAAAGTGTACCTTTACCGGGAGCCGTTTGGCCCGGTTTTTTTTGTGGCCCTGGCGGCCTGTTAATACCATGGCACGATAACCGTGGCTTACGCTGCGGTTTACAAATATTTGAAACTATCAGATTAGAGGATTAGAGAGGAGGTGAACGCTATGATTTGCACCACCGTACGCAATGGAAGTGAGTGCGGCTTCATGACCGCCAAAGGATGCGGCTTTAACGGCGGCGCCTGCCATCAGGCCGTGGAGCAGTGCAACGGCTGTGATCGGACGATTCAGGTGGAATCGGCCTGGTACTGTAACGCCTTTCCCGAACCCGCCAAAAAATGGAAGAACGGACCTTGCAACTTCGCCACTCATGCCGATGCCACCGCCGGCCAGGCCGAAACAGCCAAAATCAACCCGCTCAAGGCATCCAAGCGCTCCAAGCGATAGCCTACATCACTACCATGGCTTGACCGCGCTGCAGCCAGTGGCGCGGTCGAGTCTGTTGTATCCTTAACTCCTCCAGCGTGACTGTCGCTCAACGCCGATGGTTTCCCCCGCCGCAACGCGCTACGGCGTTAATTTCCCTTGACAATCTTTCCGCCTGCTCAGTAAGAATTCTATTTGCGGTCTTTGGAGCCAGTTTCAAAACGCCCCATTTTGCCCAATCTCTCGTCTGGTGCCAATTATAATCCTCGAAATACGCGCAGTATTCCTGTGTTAAAATTGGCACTATCCTTGACCTTGGACAAACTGAAACGTTTTGAAACAGGCTCTCTGTGCAGGAGTTTGCCCAGAGCCGGCAAAATATGAGGCCGCCGTCCATCGGTGGCACACCCCTTTCAACCCGGGAGACTCAAGGTCATGAACCCCATTGCGGCCACACTCAATGAGACCCTTACGCAGGCCAATCGCCATGTTTTCGAAATGCTGTCATCGATCGGCGAGCAGCTATTTTTTCCCAAAGGCATCCTGACCCAAAGTGCCGAAGCCAAGCAAAAGGCCCACCGCACCAACGCAACGGCGGGGATCGCCACTGAAAAGGGTGAGATCATGCGCCTGGAGACGGTGGCGGCCTATGTACACCACATGCCTATGGCCGAGGCCCTCAACTATGCGCCTTCGTTTGGTATTATGCCGCTACGCGAACACTGGAAAAAGGAGCTTTACCAAAAAAACGCCTCGCTGGCGGGGAAGACGATCAGCCTGCCGGTGGTGACCAACGGTATTACCCATGGGATCAGCACCACGGCCGACCTTTGGGTTGACCCGGGTGACGTGGTGGTGGTGCCTGAAATGATGTGGGGCAACTACAACATGATTTTTCGGGTCAAGCATGGGGGCCGTTTTGTCACTTACCCCATGTTCGACGATCAGGGCGGGTTCGACCTGGCGGGGTTTGGCGCGGCCATCGACGAGGCCGCCCAGGGGCAGGCCAAGATCATGGTGATCCTCAACTTTCCCCACAACCCCAGCGGTTACAGTGTCTCCGGGCACGAAGGGCGCGAGATTGTCCGCATCCTGGCCGACAAGGCCGCCGCGGGTGTCAACGTGATCGCGGTGTGCGACGATGCCTACTTCGGGCTCTTTTACGAGCCGCAAACCTTGAAAGAGTCGCTTTTCGCCCAGCTAAGCGACCGGCATGCACGACTGCTGGCCGTCAAGCTCGACGGCGCCACCAAGGAGAACTATGTTTGGGGCTTGCGGGTGGGGTTTGTCACCTACGGCGCCAAGCTGGTCGGCGAGGCAGCCCCATTTTACGAGGCGCTGGAGAAAAAGACCGCCGGCTGCATCCGCGGCACCATTTCCAATGCCTCGCACATCGGGCAGTCGATCGTGCTCAGGTCCATGCACGACCCGCAATATCAGACCCAGAAGGCGGCCAAGTTCGAGATCATGCGGCGCCGCGCCGAGCGTGTAAAGGCGGTGCTGAAAGATCCCAAATATGAGGCGGCCTGGCAGCCCTATCCTTTCAATTCGGGCTATTTCATGTGCCTGCGCCTCAAAACTGTGGCCGCCGAGCCGTTGCGGGTGCACCTGCTCGACAAATATGGGGTGGGGTTGATTTCGCTGGGAGAGACCGATCTGCGGGTGGCTTTCTCATGCCTGGAAAACGAACAGGTGGCTGAACTGTTCGACACCATTTTACAAGGCATCGAGGATCTACAGTCTTGATGGTTTGGGAGTCGCTTCAGCCGGCCCGCAGCAGCTAACCAATGACCCATTTCTATGCCCCTATTTTCAAAAAAAAATTCGCCTGAAGAGCCCGAAAGGCTTTTTTCCTTCAATCTGGTGTTGGCCGGCAAGTGGACCTTTAACTTTGTGCTGATCGGGATCATTGCCGGTCTGGGGTCGATCGTTTTTCACTACCTGTGCATGCTGGGCATGCACTTTTTCATGGATATGCTGGCCGGATACCGTCCGCCCTCACCGGCCGGCGAACACCACCTCCTAACCCCCACGGTAACGCCGTTCAGGCGCTACATGTTGTTGATCCTGCCCGCACTGGGCGGCATATTCAGCGGATGGCTGGTCTACACTTTCGCACCCGAAGCCGAGGGGCACGGCACCGATGCCGCCATTGACGCCTATCACAACAAAGGCGGATTCATTCGCAGCCGGGTGCCGTTTATCAAAACCATCGCCTCGGCCGTCACCCTGACCACGGGCGGTTCCGGTGGGCGGGAAGGCCCCATTGCCCAGATTGGTGCGGGGTTCGGTTCATTCTTGGCCTCGCGCCTGAAACTGACCGAACGCGAGCGGCGCATCATGATGGCGGCGGGCATCGGCGCCGGTGTGGGCAGTATCTTCCGGGCACCGCTGGCCGGGGCGCTGTTTGCCTCGGAGGTGCTCTACCGCGACCCGGAGTTCGAACCCGAAGTGATTATCCCGGCCGGCATCTCCTCGGTGGTGGCTTACTGTGAGTTCTGCCTGGTATTCGGCTGGGGCTCGCTCTTTACCGCGCCGGGCTTTGTGTTCCGGAACCCCCTTGAACTGGGACCTTACATCGTATTAGCCGGCGTGCTGGTGGGCACCGGGTACCTCTACGTCAAGTCGTTTTACGGTGTCACCCACATGTTTCAACGCTTCAAGATGCCCAATCACCTCAAGCCGGCCCTGGGAGGGCTGCTGACGGGGTCCATCGGTTTTTTCTTTCCTCACACCCTCAGTTTCGGCTACGGCTATGTGCAGCGCGCCCTGGATGATTTGGCCGGGGTGTCGATCCTGTTTCTGCTAACCCTGGGAATCGGCAAGATCCTGACCACCTCGTTTTCCATTGGATCCGGCGGCAGCGGCGGCGTGTTCGGACCCTCGGTGGTCATCGGCGGCGCCATGGGGGGCTTGGTGGGCAAAATTTTCAACAAGCTCATGCCCACCGTGGTGACCCAGCCGGGGGCCTTTATCATCGTGGGTATGGCCGGATTTTTCGCCGGTGTCTCCAATACGCCCATCTCCACGATTATATTCGTCAGCGAGATGACGGCCTCCTATCATCTGCTGCTGCCCAGCCTGCTGGTGTGTTCTCTGGCCTATCTGGGATCGACGCGCTGGACCATTTTCCACAACCAGGTGCACAGCAAAATCAACTCACCCGCCCACGCCGGCGACTTTTTCGTCGACATTCTGCAAACCTTCCGGGTCGGGGACCTTATGGAGCATGTCTATCCGGTCCAACTGATCGCTCAGGAGATGCCTTTTGCCGAATTCAAAAAGATGTTCTCGCAGACCAAGCAGCACTACTTCCCCGTGAAGAACAGGGCGGGGCAGCTGGTGGGCATTTTCTCCAGCACCGATATCCGGGCGGTGCTCTTTTCCATGGAGATCGAACATCTGGTGGTGATGAACGACATCGCCCGCACCGATATCATCACCACCACTCCGGCTGAGGATCTCAACACCGTTCTGCAGAAATTTACCGACCGCAACATCGACAGCCTACCGGTGGTGGCCGAGGCGGATGCTACCCAACTGCTGGGCATGCTCGACCGACGGGCCGTGATCGCCTTTTACAACGCCCAGGTGGCCCAGCGTAAAGCGGCCCTGGCACGGTAGGATTAGGAACCGGGTGGGTGTTCAAGGGCGGCCGTGGAGTGTACCCGCCGCAAAAAGGGTGGGGGACCGTTTCTATCCATTTATCGAGTAGCAAGATTGGATTGAACGGGCGGGCTTGCTTCGGTCTCGGCATTATAAAAGACCCGCACCAAGAAAAGACCGCTGGCCGGGGCCGTGGGGCCGGCCTGGCGGCGATCTTTAGCGGCCAGGATGCGCGGCATATCCTCAGCGGCCATGCGGCCCAAACCCACCTGAACCAGGGTACCCACGATATTGCGCACCATCTGCTTTAAAAACCCGCCGGCTTCGATCTCAAAGTGCACAATCTCTTCCGGCTGAGTCACAAACTCAGCCCGCGTCACTTGGCGGACGGCGTGGGCGCGAGGGCTGCCCGTAGATTGGAAAGAGCTGAAATCGTGGCGGCCGATCAGGAGGGCGGTTGCGGCGCCCATGGCGCCAAGATCGAGCCGGGGGGGCACCTGCCACACATACTGGCGACCGATGGCCATGGGCAGAGGGCGATTGAGAATGCGGTAACGGTAGTGCTTGCGCTGGGCATCGAAGCGAGCGTGGAACGTGTCGGGCACAGCGTCGCAAGTCATGATGACGATGTCCGGCGGCAGTAGGCTGTTTAGGCCCCTTTGAAGCGCTTGCGCGTCAAGATCGGTGGGGCAGTCGAAATGCGCCACCTGGCCCAGGGCGTGTACACCGGCGTCGGTGCGGCCCGATGCGATCAGGCGCGACTTTTTGCGGGTCATCACCCGCAGGGCCGCTTCGATGGCGCCCTGGATGGTGGCGCCGCGGGGTTGTACCTGCCAGCCCTGGTAGGCGCTGCCATCGTAGGAGATCGTCAATTTGAATCTATGGGGCATGGCCTTTACTTACCATTTTGGCGCGGTCCGAAAAAGCCTTGCGCAGGATGTTGCCGCCATTGCCGCTGGTCGGCTTCACTCACGGGTCGCTCCATAGCGCTTGGTAAAGACCTTTTTCAAATCGCCAGGGTCAGCACGGCGCTGAGGGAGAAAAAGAGAGCAGGGTCGAGGCCACAATGGCCGCCGAGGCCAGCTTTGTGTCGCTGTTGAGTTGGGATGACAGCACGTAGAGCGATGTTGCCGTAGGCAGGGCGAAAAAGATCATTGCCACCCGGAAGGCCAGGCCCGACACATCGAAAAGGCGCAAAAACCACCACCCCAGGATCGGAAAGAGCACGAGTTTGAACCCGGCCGCCCAGAGGGAGAGCTCGAGATGGCCGCGCAATCCCTTGAAGGTGAGTGCACCGCCGATGGAAAGTAGCGCCAGGGGCAGGGTGATGGCGGCGGCCAGGCGCAGGGCGTTGTCGACAAAGGGGGCAAAGCTGCCGACCAGCGCCGCGTAGAGCAGTCCGGCCAGGCAGGCCAGAATCAAGGGGTTGGTCAGCAGCGACTTGAGCACGAAACGGGTGCGCCTCGGCCGGTGACTGGCTGGTGCCCGAAAACCAGATCAGGGTGGTCACCGCCAGGACGTTGATAATGGGAATGACGATGCCGATAAGCACACCGAACAGCTGCACACCACGATCGCCCATGGCCGTAATCACCACCGCCATGCCGATGTAGGTGTTGAAGCGGTAGCAGCTCTGGGAGAAACTTCCGGCCTGGTAGCGGCCCACCTTTGCTATCCAGATAAAGAGCGTGCTGGCCACATACTGAACGGCTAGGGCCGCCAGGACGGCCAGGAAAAAGGGTGCCTCTCCCTGCCGCCACAGGGCCGACAGGTCGGCCGCGCCGATTTTCCAGAAAAGCAGAACCGGGAAGAAGATAAAATAGACCAGGCGGTCGGCGGTCTTAAGAAAGGATTCGGTGGTCATCCCGCTGCGGCGTAAAAGCGTGCCGGCCACAATCAGGGCGAATACCGGAAAGAGATGGTTTAAAACCATGCAACCCCTCGGGGCGGATGAGGCAGCCGACGGCTACAGCCGGTCGCAGGGGACGTTGGCCAGCACCTCTTCCATCCCCTCGTCGATGATCCGTGACAATTGGGCTAGGGCGTAATCGGCACCGCAGGACCTGCAGCGCAAACGCACTTGGCGTCAGGTTCGTTGCAGGTGCAGAGCGCCGTCGCAGCGCGGGCATGTGTGGGCAACCATCATGGGGGAGCTATTTACGTAAATCGCCCGAAAATGTCAAATGCCATCGCCGACGGTGGTCGATGGTACGATATTCAACGGTTGAAATTGTCACCTAAATGAACAACAATACCGATTTGTCTTGATCGCTTTACCACAACCGGACCCAAGGAGGATAATGCCATGCGAACCATCGTCACGGTGCTGTTGGGGTTGATCCGTCGGCTTGCACGCGGCCAGCGCTGATGCGGCCATGTCCATCAAGCTGGGCGTGGTCACCAAACCCGGATCGGCCCAGAACATTGCGGCCGAGAAATTCAAGGGGCTGATCGAAGCGCGCTCCCAGGGCGAAATCAGCGTGCAGATTTTCCACTCGGCCTCTCTGGGCAATGAAACAGAAATTCTGCAACAGGTGCAGATGAACACCATCCAGATGGCTGTGGTGACCGGGGGCCCCTTCGACACCTTCGATCCCGTGGCGCGCGTGATTAACTACCCCTTCCTGTTCAAGGGCTACGACCAGGTGGATCAGGTTTTGGATGGGCCACTGGGGGCTGAGGTACTCAAGAGCCTGGAGGGTTCCGGTTTCAAGGGGCTCTGTTTTTCGGAAAACGGCTTTCGCAATCTCACCAACAACAGGCGCCCCGTCAAAAGCCCCGATGATATCGCCGGGCTCAAGGTGCGCGTGATGGCCTCGACCATCCACAAGGAGATCTGGAAGGCGCTGGGCGCCAACCCCACGCCCATGCCCTGGCCGATTTACACCGAACTTGAGCAGGGCGTGATCGATGGCCAGGAAAATCCGCTGTGGGTGCTGGAGGTGTACAAGTTTTACGAGATCCAGAAGTATCTCACCCTGACCCGCCACGTCTACTCCTACCATATCGACGTGGCCTCGCTGAAATGGTGGAATACGCTTGACGCCAAGAGCCAGCAGATGATTCAGGCAGCGATGTGCGAGGCGGCGCGCTTTCAGCGTCAGGACAACCGTGATCAAAACGAAACCCGCCTGGCCCTGCTCAAAGAGAAGGGCATGCTGGTGGAAGAGGCGCCCGACATCGACGCCTTTCGCGCCAAGGTGGCTGGTCTCAAGGACACGGAAGTTTACAGCGACCCCAAAGTACGGGACCTGTTGCAACGCATGATATCGGCCACGCGATAGGGTCGTCGCATCAGGCCGGCGACCTTGACGGCTTATATTCATGAACAACCCTGACCAACAAAGCGATTTGAAACGCCTGAGCCGTGCCGTCAACCGGATCATCGAGTACCTGCTGTTCGGGTTGGGGGCCCTGATGACCACCGTGGTGGCGCTACAGGTCTTTTTCCGTTACGGGCTCAACCAGTCGCTCTTTTGGTCCGAGGAGTTGGCGCGTTTCTTGTTGGTGTGGTTGTCACTGCTGGGTGCCTCGGTGGCCTATTACCGCCGCATGCATGTCGGGATAGACATCGTGTTTAAGCGCCTGGCGCCCCCGTTGCAGCGGGCCGCCGAAGTGACGACGCATCTTGCGGCCCTGGTGCTGTTTGCGGTGATGGTGGTCTACGGCTGCCAGTTTGGCTATTTTGTGCGTGCCCAGATCACCCCCGCCCTCAACCTTCCCAAGTGGACCGTCTTTGTCGCCATCCCGGCCAGTGGCGCCGTTATGGCCTTTTACGCCATCACCTTCCTGGTCGATGCGGTGCGGGGGGCGGCCCGTGACCACTGAGATCTTGCTGGTAACCTTGCTGGTGCTTTTCGTGGTCAACACGCCTATCGGTATCGCCATCGGCGTGGCCGCCATCGTGGGCATTGTGGCCCAGGGCACCTTCCCGCTGATGATGGTGGTGCAGCGCATGTTCGCCGGGATGGACTCCTTCCACCTGATGGCCGTGCCGCTTTTCATGTTTACCGGAGTGATCATGGAGGCGGGAGGCATCAGCCGCCGCATCATCGATTTCGCCAATGCTCTGGTGGGCTGGCTGCCCGGTGGCCTGGCGGCGGTTACCGTGATGTCGGCCATGTTTTTTGCCGGCATCTCCGGGTCGGCCGCCGCCGACGCGGCGGCGGTGGGTGCCATTTTGATCCCCGCCATGAAACAGTCGGGCTATGAATCCGATTTCGCGGCGGCGGTACAGGCCGCCGGGGGCTCCATCGGTGTTATCATACCGCCTTCGATCCCCATGATCATTTTCGGTTTTCTCACCGGTGCCTCCATCGGCCGGCTGTTCGCGGCCGGGATCCTGCCGGGGATTTTGATCGGCCTCTCTCTAATCGCCGTGGCCACCCTCATCAGCCGCCGTCACGGTTACGTGGCCACAAAGGCCTTTTCCATCGGCGAAGTGGGCCGCACCTTTCAGCGGGCGATCCTGGCCTTGGGCGCGCCGGCCATCATTCTGGGCGGCATTTTGTTCGGGATCTTCACGGCCACCGAATCAGCCGCCGTAGCCGTGGTCTACGCCCTGGCCGTGGGCATGGGCGTTTACCGGCAAATCGGCCTGGACGACCTGCCGCGCCTTTTTCGGGAAGGGGCCGTGATGTCGGCCATCGTGATGTTCATCATATCCACGGCCTCGGTGTTCAGCTGGATCGCCGCCATCGAGGATATCCCGGCCCGATTGGCCGGCCTCTTGCTCTCCTTGACCAGCGAGCCGGTCTACCTGCTGCTGCTCATCAACCTGATTTTACTGATCGCGGGAACTTTCGTGGAGACGACCGCCTCGCTGATCTTGCTGGTACCCATGATAACAGCCATGCAACCGGCGCTGGGGATCGATCTGATTCAATTGGGCGTGATCGTGGTGACCAACCTGGCCATCGGCATGTTGACGCCCCCCATGGGTATCTGTCTGATCGTTTCCAGCTCGATCTCGGGCGACAGTTTGATGGCCATCAGCCGGCGCATCGTGCCCTTTTTGCTGATTTTGTTGGTCGACTTGTTGATCATCTGTTTTTATCCACCCCTGACGATGTGGATGGCCAACCTGATCGCCAAGTAAGGTATGTTGAGTTGATCCTTTGGAAGCGCACTGACTTAGGGGGCGAAGAAAACCCTTAGCCGCTGGTTGCCAGAATGGGCTTTTCAGATGTATACCATTGAATCTAAGCCATGTGCTTTTCAGGAATGTTGGGATTGGTGGAGGGGGATGTGATGGATCAGGCATTGGTGACCGGGTTTTCGGCGGCCGGTGTCGTGGCCGGTATAAAGAAGAAAAGCAAAAAGGAGCTCGGTTTGATCGTTTCCGAGCGCCCGGCCGCGGTGGCCGGAGTTTTTACCCGAAACCGTGTGCAAGCCGCGCCGGTGGTGGTCAGTCGCGCGTGTGTGGCGCGGGGTGTCTGCCGTGCCCTGATCGTAAACAGTGGCAACGCCAACTGTTGCACGGGGCAGCGCGGAGTGGCCGACGCGCGCCAAATGGCGCAGCTGACCGCTGAAGCGTTGGGCGTGGCGGCCGATGACGTGCTGGTGGCCTCTACGGGCGTGATTGGCGAACCCTTGCCCCTGGAGCGGATCGCCGCGGCCCTGCCGATCCTGGCCCAGGCCCTTTCGCCACGGGGCTTTAACGATCTGGCCGAGGCCATCATGACCACCGACACCGTCCCCAAACTGGTGCTTGAGCGCGTTGCAAGCGACCAAGGCGCTTTTTCCATCTTGGGTGTGGCCAAGGGCGCCGGGATGATCCACCCCGATATGGCAACCATGCTGGCCTTTGTCTGCAGTGATGCCGGGATCGAGGCCCCGCTGCTGCAGCAGATGCTCGCCGATGGCGTGTCGCGGACCTTCAACCGCATCACCATCGACGGTGACACCAGTACCAACGATATGGCGATCGTGATGGCCAACGGCATGTCCGGGGTCAAGATTGGGGACGCCGAGCGGCAAGTTCTTTTTCAAACGGCGTTGGACAAGGTGCTGGGCGAACTGGCCAAAGCGCTGGTGCGCGACGGCGAGGGCGCCACCAAGCTGGTGGAGATCGTGGTGTGCCGGGCAGCCACGACGGCCGAGGCGCACCAGGTGGCCAACACGGTGGCCACTTCGCCACTGGTCAAAACGGCGCTCTTTGGTGAAGATGCCAACTGGGGCCGGATCCTGGCGGCCGCGGGGCGCGCGGGCGTAGCTTTCGATCCCGAGCTGGTGGAGATTCGCTTCGATCAGGTAACGATGTATGCGAACGGTACGGGGCGGGGCAAAGCCGTCGAGGCGCAGGCGACGGCGGTACTCAAACAGCCGGCTTACACCATCACTATCGACCTGGGCCAGGGTGAGGCCAGTGACCGCATATTTACCTGCGACCTGAGCGTTGATTATATTCGCATCAACGCCGATTATCGCACCTGATGAACGTACGCTCAATCGATCCTGATCTCGTGTTTAACCGCGTTGCCAATGTCAGTATAGGTTCAGCCCATGGCCGCTGAGATAAGATTGCAAAAATTTTTGTCCCAGGCGGGGGTTTGTTCACGTCGGGCCGGTGAAACCCACATTCTGCAAGGTGATGTGCAGGTAAACGGCAGATGTGGTTCGTGAGTTGGGCACCAAGATCGACCCTGAGAAAGCCCAGGTCGTATTCAAGGGCAGGCGGGTCGCGCCCAGTACGCAGCGGGTCTACCTGATGCTCAACAAACCGCCCGGCTATGTCACCAGTTGCAAACAGCCGCATGAAAAAGTGGTGCTCGATCTGATCGAGCTGCCCCAACGGCTCTTTCCGGTGGGGCGCCTGGACAAGGATTCGGAAGGGTTGCTGCTGCTGACCAACGACGGCGCGCTGCATCACCGGCTGCTGCACCCTTCGTTTGACCACGAAAAAGAGTATATGGTCACCGTGGCCGATCCCATTGCGCCCCACACCTTGCGCCGATTGGCACGGGGTGTCGACCTGGACGGGCGTCGGACACGTTCGGCGGTTGTGCGGGCCGTGTCGCGCACCAAGTTTCGCATTACTTTAAAAGAGGGCCGCAACCGTCAGATACGGCGAATGGTCGGCCATTTGGGTCACCGCGTGGTTCGGCTCAAGCGTATTCGTTTGGCACATCTGCGTCTGGGGCAACTGGCGCCGGGCGCCTGGCGCCACCTCACCCCGGCGGAGCGCAAACAATTCTTGCAGATGGTTAAGGGTGAGGGTGGTTTGGCGAAAAAGGCGACCTGAGCGGTGGATCATGGCGATTTTGAGATCGACCAAGAACACAAGCAATAGAGCTCTCGTTGTCAGATTTTAGCGATGATGAGCCTGGTTCAAAGCGCCTCAGTTTCTGCAAGGTCAAGGGTGGTGCCAATTTTAACTACTGAATACTTCCCGTATTTCGAGGATTATCATTGGCACCAGACACAGAGATTGGGCAAAATGGAACGGTTTGAAATTGGCTCTAATGGTTGTGGTGCGTAGCGCGCAACCCTTACCGACTTGGTTTCATAATCCAACAGAGGAATGACGTTATGAAATACCCTTCGTTTGAACGCTTGTTGGCCCACAAGGAGCGCGTTGCCGTGGTCGGCCTCGGTTATGTGGGATTGCCACTGGCTGTTGCCTTGGCTGAGCACTACAGCGTAGTGGGCATGGACGTCAACGCCGTACGTGTCGACGAGCTGCGGCGAGGTATCGATCACACCCTGGAAGTGCCCGCCTCGCAACTTGAACAGACAACGGCTATCTTTACCGACCTGCCCGAGCAACTGGGCGATTGCAGCGTCATCATTGTGGCCGTACCAACGCCCATCGACCGCCACCGCAACCCCGACCTGACCCCCTTGCGGGCAGCCTCCACCACGGTGGGTCGTCACATGCCATCCGGCTGTTGTGTGGTGTATGAGTCCACGGTTTATCCCGGCGCCACCGAAGAGGTGTGTGTGCCTCTGCTGGAAGAGGCCAGCGGGGGACGATTGGGCGTTGATTTCAGCGTGGGCTACTCTCCTGAACGCATCAATCCGGGCGACCGCCAGCACGGTTTGGCCGATATTATCAAGGTGGTTTCGGGTTCCAATGAGCAGGCTGCCAAGCTTTTGGTGGCCGTGTACGGTCAGGTGGTGACGGCCGGCATCCATCACGCCAGCACCATCAAGGTGGCCGAGGCGGCCAAGGTGATCGAAAATACCCAACGCGACCTCAACATCGCTCTCATGAACGAACTGGCCAAGATCTTTCACCTGCTCGGTATTGACACCCGCGAGGTCCTGGCGGCGGCCGCGACCAAATGGAATTTTCTGCGCTTTGAGCCCGGGCTGGTTGGTGGGCACTGCATTTGTGTGGACCCTTACTATTTGACCTTCAAGGCCAAATCTCTAGGATACCATCCCGAAATCATTCTGGCCGGGCGGCGTACCAACGATCATATGGGTAAATACGTGGCCGAGCGGACGGTCAAGATGCTCATAGCGGCCGACAAAAAGCCGCTGGGGGCCCGTGTGGCCGTGCTGGGGTTGACCTTTAAGGAGAATGTGCCAGATCTGCGTAACTCGCGTGTGGTGGAGATGGTGCGTGAACTGAGCGATTACGGCATCGAGGTGATCGTAAACGATCCAGTGGCCGATGCGGCCGGCGTCGAACGGCAGTATGGGAAAGCACCGACGCCGCTGTCGGCCATGGAACCGGTGGATGCGGTGGTGTTGGCCGTGGGGCACCAGCAATATCTCGAGATGGGGCTGACGGGAATTGCCCGCTTGTGTAGCCCAGAACACCCTCTGCTCATCGATGTCAAAGGGATTTTTAGCACCGAACAGGCGCGTGCGTCGGGTCTGGGCTACTGGCGCTTGTAATGGGGCTGATTGTTGAACCTGAATTGAGCGATTTTTTGCTCGCTCTGCACCAATCTGTTGAGCGCTAAAGCTTTCAAAAATGCTCGACATATCCCATGGGTATGCCCGCGCTTTTTGAAAACCTTAGTATCTCAATATCTTAGCACATAGCTTCGCGAAAAATCGCTTAATTCTGGTTGAAGGCTGCCGGTGGTAATCGGAAAGGTTACTTGGAATCGAAACCGAACTCCGCGTCGCTAATATCCGGTGCCATTTCGGCGATGCCGTCCTTGCCGCTGGCCTTGATGAAAAACATGGCCCGATCGGCCAGCCCCAGTAGTCCGTTGACATCCAGGGCGTCATCGGGAAAGGAAGAGACGCCGAAGCTGGCCTTGATCTTCAGCGCAAGCCCGCGGTTGGCCAGATAGTTTGTGCGGCGCATTTTTTGACGGATGCGCTCCGCCAGTGCGGTCGCTTCCTCGCGGTCGCTGCCGGGCATGACCACCACGAACTCGTCGCCGCCGTAGGCTACGCCAAAAGCAGGCTCGTCGATGGTCTCCTGAATGGTGGCGCCGAGTTCGCGAATCACGCGGCTGGCGTTGAGATGGCCATGGGTGTCGACCACGCGCTTGAAGTTGTCGATATCGAAAAAGAGCAGCGAAAGCGGTCGCTGCAGGTTTTTGGCCGCCTCTATCAGTTGCTCGAGCATGCGGTAGAGATAACGGGTGTTGTAGAGTCCGGTCAGGTCGTCATGGGTGGCCTGGTACCAGAACTTTTCCTTGCTTTTGAGCAGGATTTTTTCCATGCGCTTACGTGCGGCTTCGGCCTCCATCTCCTTGGTGACCACCGTCATCACGCCGGGGGAGAGATAAATGCCGTCTTTGTCGAAACGCTGAATCGTGGCCTGGTCCTTTAGCCAGATCACCTTGCCGTCGGCACCTTGCACTTTATAAACCGCTTCCACGGCACCGCGTGATGTTACCTCATGGCGCAGTTGTGGGCGGGCATCGAGCAAGGCCTCCTTGTGAAGTACGTCCTCGTCGACCTGGGCCTCAGGATTGATCTCTTTGTAGACATGGCGTTCGAGCACGCTGTCGCAAAAAAACCCCGCGGCCTGGTCCGGGGTGCAGTCCAGCAACGCCAACAGGCCGCGACTGACATATTCGTACCAGATGGTGTTGTCATGCGCCTGCCAGGCGGCGATGTAGGGCATCACGGAGGTGCCGGCGTTGTCAAAAGTTTGAAAATCGGCCCGCAAGGCGGATAAATGGTCTTTCAAGGCATCGCTGAATGGTCCGTTCAGAATATGGCGGCCTGAAATGGTGGGGCTTTCCATCTTTTCGGGCAGTTTTTTCATTGCGGCCTTGTGGGGTCGATGGGTCTGGGTGCACTTACCTTGACAGAGCTCACATGCCAATTCATAATTAATTTTTTGAAATCTATCAAGCTGAAGTCATCTACAGCACCCTGGCGCGTGGCCTTGATGGTCGGCTGCGCCTTGCACGGGATGACGTCTTTTACTCCGATTTTTGGCCGGTTCCAAAGAACGCATGGGCAAAGCGGGCACTGAATAATCGTGAAGGATAACTGCCATGAAACGTGATTTTATCCACATAACCGATTTTACCGCCGCCGAAATCGAGGCGTTGCTCGAATCCAGCGCCGATCTCAAGGCCCGCTTTTTGCGTCGTGATCGCTATCGGCCATTTGATGGGTTGAGCATGGCCATGGTGTTTGCCAAGCCCTCGGCGCGCACGCGGCTCTCGTTTGAAACCGGCTTCAGCTGGATGGGCGGCCATGCTGTTTACCTCAGCCCCGGAGACATCGAGGTGGGCAAGCGCGAGGCGGTCAAGGATCTGGCGCGTGTGATCAGCCGCTACAACGACATTATCATGGCCCGCCTTTTTGATCACGCCCATATGCTGGAGCTGGCCCAACATGCCCCAGTACCGGTGATAAACGGTCTTACCGACTACAATCACCCCTGCCAGGTGATGTCCGATCTGTTCACGATCAGTGAACATTTACCCACGCTCAATGATCTCAAGCTGGTCTATGTGGGCGACGGCAATAACATCGTGCACTCCTGGCTGCGGCTGGCCCAACGGATACCGGTGCACTTTGTGTGTGCCTGCCCGCAAGGCTATACGCCTGATCCGGGAACCGTGGCCGCGGCCGAAAAGAGAGGCTTGTCAACCATCGAAATTTCCCACGATCCCCAATCAGCCGTGTGCGGTGCCGATGTGATCTACACCGACGTATGGGCCTCCATGGGCCAGAAGCACGAGCAGGCCGAGCGTGAAAAACGCTTTGCCGGTTTTCAGGTCAACTCCGATTTGATGGCCCGAACCGGTAAAAAGACCCTCTTTATGCACTGCCTGCCGGCCGAGCGCGGGCGCGAAGTGGCCGATGGTGTCATGGAAGCGCCCGAGTCGGTGGTTTTCGACCAGGCCGAGAACCGCATGCACATGCAAAACGCGATTTTGCTCAAGCTGATGGCGTCGTAATAATCCCCAGAGCCTGTTTCAAGACGTTTTAGTTTGTCCAAGGTCAAGGGTGGTGACAATTTTAACCACAGGCATACAGCCCGTATTTCGAGGATTAAAATCGTCGTCAGACGCAGAGGTTGAGCAAGATGGGACTTCTTGAAATTGGCGCCTCATTTAAAACGGCCAAGAGGGAAAATTGCATGACCTCGTATTTCACCATGGCTTTGGCGCAGGTGACCGCAAGCTCGGACTCTGACAAAAACCTGGCCAAGGCTGATCTTTTTGCGCGCCGGGCGACGCAAGCGGGGGCCGATTGGCTGGTGCTGCCGGAGATGTTCATGGCCTTGCCGACACCCGAACGACCTCCGGCTGCGATCGTGGCCGACGATGAGGGCCGCTTTGTGGCCAAGATGCATGCATTGGCTCAAACGCATGGCCTCCACATCACTTTTGGTGCCTGGGAGGTATCGGAAACCGCCGGTAAGGCTTACAATACGGCCTATACAGTTTCGCCCGAAGGGGAGCTCCTGGCTGCCTATCGGAAGCTACACCTGTTCGATGCCCTCAAAGTGCGCGAGTCCGACACATTGGTTCCAGGGTCAGCGCGGCCGTTGCTGTTGGCGATCAATGGGATAAAGGTCGGTTTTGCGATTTGCTACGACCTGCGGTTTCCGGAACTGTTTCGCGATCTGGCCCGGCGCGGTGCGGAGATGGTGGTGATTCCTTCGGCCTGGTACGAGGGTCCCATGAAGGCCGTTCACTGGCAGACGTTGCTGCGGGCGCGGGCCATCGAAAACACCTGCTACATGGTTGGTTGTAACCTGGTGCAGGGGGCCTTTTGCGGCCAGAGCGCCATGTTCGACCCGTTCGGTGTGGTTGTGGCGGCCGCCGGTGAGGTCGAGACGCTGATTACAGGTCGTTTTGAAGTACAGCGGTTACGCGATGTGCGGACGAATCTGCCCAGCTTGGCGCATCGTCGTAGCGACCTATACCGGTAAGATCAGTAACGGCGATTGTTGTCGAAGCCAAAATGGCTGTCTGAAACCAAATCGAGTTTCGCATCGCTGCCTTTGTTTTTGAAAGCCAGGGCGACACTGATGCCAATTTGGAATGCTAGAGATTTTGGCGGACGAATTCGTGTATCAGGCCCCTATTCCATGAATTTTACTTGAAAAATGGATCTTTAGCTGGTAAATTAAGAAGGTTCCATATGGTGGGTGTAGCTCAGTTGGTAGAGCGCTTGGTTGTGGCCCAAGTGGTCGTGGGTTCAAGTCCCATCACTCACCCCATCAGCCATAAAAGGCCATTGCATTCATCGCGCAATGGCCTTTGTCACTTGCGCCCGTAGCTCAGCTGGATAGAGCGCCGGACTTCGAATCCGTAGGCCGCAGGTTCGAATCCTGCCGGGCGTACCAATAGAATCAATGGGTTACAGCATTAGTGCTGTAGCCCATTTTCGCTTTTATGACCCTACTCCCCGGGTAGCACCTACTTTCTTTGATCGGCATCTGGTATGGGATAGTTATATGGCCAACCGGTCCGTTAGCGCCCATTTGAGGAACTGTGTGTATACCCGCCAGGAATGTTTGCCGTAACCGCCGGCCATGAGAAAGGCCATGGGGATATTTCGATCTTTCAAAAAAGTATATACTAATCTATCGCGCTGAAGTAATTGCGCCAGCGTCAATCGCAAGTCGGCGGTTGAGGGCAATTCATCTTTTTCATAAGGGTCCGCGCCGCAAACAACGATGGCCAGATCGGACCTGGCGGTTATATCCAGGGTTTCTAATCCTTGACGGAGCCGCTCCACATAGAGAGCATCCTCACCTCTCGCGATGGGGATGTCGATGTCACTGGGTAAAAAAGACGGGTTCAAGCGGCCTTTGTCATCGTAAGGCGTACCGTCAAGGGGCCATCCGCAGGCCATGTGGATGCTAAGTGTCGTGATGGTCTCATCGTTTTGGGTAAGTGCCGCCGTGCCATCGCCCTTGTGAGCGTCCACATCGATCACCCACACGTTTTTCACCTGCTTTTCACTGAGGAGTTTGCGGGCGGCAATGACGATGTCGTTCAACAGGCAAAAACCGCTACCAGTATCAAGCTGAGCGTGATGAAAACCACCTGAGAAATGAAAACAGAATCCATGGTCCATAGCGATCCGGCAGCATTGAATGGTGCCGGCGGTTTTTTGCTGAATAACTTCAAAAAGCCTGAGCAGTTTTTTGGTGGCTTTGGTCGGGTTGTAGCGATTGTAGCGTCCGGAGTTGTCGATCAGATCGTAGGTCTTGATAATCTCCTGTTCAAGGTCTTCGGAAAACAACCGCTCGATATAGTGCCGGCAATGGGCCCGAAGGAGATCTTCACGTAGGAGTGCCTCATCAATAGCGTCGATATGCAGCGTTCCCATCCGTCTGGTCAGCCTGGTGTGCGATGCCAGGGCCTCAAAGGTTTTGCTGGCCCTGGTATCGTAAACGGGTATCTCTATGCCGTAGTCAGACAGGCTGAAATTTTGGCTATTGTCGTAGAGGATCATGACAGTAAATTATTCGCCCCAAGAACGTTTTGTAGCGGTGGTTTTGCCCGTCGCTGTGGAAAGGGTTAGACCAACCCGGCCACCATGTCTCCCACTTCGCTGGTGGTGAAGCCCATCTTTGCGGCCGACAGGCTTTTGATTCTTGTACCGGTCACCGTCTTTACGGCCTCTTCGACGGTCCGGGCGGCCTCGACCTCTCCCAGGGTTTCCAGCATCATGGCACCGGCGCAGATGGCGGCCAGGGGATTAATGACATTTTTGCCGGTGTACTTGGGAGCCGATCCACCGATGGGCTCGAACATGCTGACGCCCTGAGGGTTGATGTTGCCGCCGGCCGCAATGCCCATGCCGCCCTGGGTTTCGGCCCCCAGATCGGTGATGATGTCGCCGAACATGTTGGCGGTGACCAAAACGTCGAACCACTCGGGGCTTTTGACCATCCACATGCAGGTGGCGTCCACGTGATAGTATTCGCGCTTTACGTCGGGGATAATCTTGCTGGCCGATTTCGTGAAAGGCCCGTTCCCACAGGTCGAAGACATAGGTGAGCACATTGGTTTTACCCACCAGGCCAAGGGTGTTGGCGTCACCCTTGCCGCGCGCCTTTTTGCCGAACTTGCGGGTATATTCGAAAGCATAACGCAGACAGCGCTCCACCTGGAAGCGGTTGTAGACCATGCCCTGAATGGCCACTTCGTGGGCGGTGCCTTTCATGGAAACTCCGCCTGTACCGGTGTAGATGCCGCCGGAGTTTTCGCGGATGACCAC
This sequence comes from uncultured delta proteobacterium, assembly GCA_963783425.1. Classification (GTDB taxonomy): domain Bacteria; phylum Desulfobacterota; class Desulfobacteria; order Desulfobacterales; family QNYZ01; genus CAWANO01. The sequence continues at coordinate 245,428 of CAWANO010000010.1, read as the reverse complement.
ATAGTCAATATGCTCGGGCGTCTTGTTTTTAAGCGGGGTCTCCACGCCCGGATAGAGCCGTACCGGACGCAGGTTGATGTATTGATCCAGCTCGAAGCGCAGGCGCAGTAAGATCCCTTTTTCGAGGATGCCCGGTTTGACCTCCGGATGGCCGATGGCGCCCAGGTAGATGGCGTCGAATTGGCGCAGTTCGTCGGCGGCGCTGCCGGGCAGCACCTCACCGGTTCGCAGGTAGCGCTCGCCGCCGAAATCAAAATCGGTCATCTCCAGCGTAAACCCGTAGGTCGCGGCGGCGGCCTGTAGTACCTTGCATCCCTCGCGGACCACCTCGGGCCCGGTGCCATCACCGCCGATCACAGCGATTCGATAGCTGTTGGTCATGGTTCTTCTCCAGTTCTGGTAGTGTTAAAAGCCGAGCAATCTTTTGCCGTTGTTTGTATCCCGGGCGCGACGATCATATGCGCCGTTTGATCGTATACACATAGTGGTCCGAGCGATAGTACATCTGGGTGACCGCCATGGCCTGCCCCCGGTCTGAATAGTAGATGTTTTGAGCTGAAAAGAGCGGTGCCCCGAACTCAACCTTGAGGATATCGGCCAGGTCCATATCGGCAATGATCGCCCGCAGGCGCTGCGCCATTTCGGTCAGTTTGATGCCGCAGATCGCCTGGTAGGCCTCAATGAAGGTGCGCTTTTCAATCTCCCGACTGGGAATTTTGGTCAGCAGGTGGCTGGGCCCATAGTTTATGTAGTATGAAACGGGATCGCCTTTAAGTTTTCGAACCCGCTTAATGCACTCTACGGTCTCCGCCCGATCAAGCCCCAGAATGCGGCCGATGGGCTCGGGCGTGACGACGACCCGCCGGTCGGTAATTTCGGCGGTCATGCCCAATTGGCGCCCCGTGGCCCCGTTCATCCAGACCCGGAAGTCGCCACTGGTCTCGATCTCGACCACATCGCTGCGTTGTTCGGCCACCTTGGCCCGCAGGCCTCGCTTTGAAACGATAAGGCCCTCTCGTGCCAGCTGCCCCAGCGCCCGGCGGATGGTGATATTGCTGACCTGAAACTGTTGCTCCAGCTCCCTTGCGGACGGAATCGAGCCACCTGGATAGTATTGGTGACCGGCTATTCTGGCCCTGATCGTTTCCGCCACCTGAGCGAAGAGGGGTGTGGATGGGATCGACATGGGTTGATTGTTCCGTTGAATGGGGCATTGCCGCTAACGATGCGGAACGAGAAGGCTGCCGCAGCAGCCTCATGGTCGTATGTCAGCATACTAACAAACTATAACGGTCGTGAGATGTCAATGATATAATCTCCGCAGTGGTGGTTAGCATCTGATGATGGTTTTGCGGCCCTATTCGATAGTGGAGTATCTTCAGGCGTGGGACAAGGTTTAAAGAAAAAGCAACACCGCCGCCAGTACCAGCAAGCGCGATAGCATGCTCAATGCCGCGGTGAGGGCGCATATGATGGTGCCCTGTTTTAATCCGTAAATGGCGGTGTAGCGCGGCAGGGTGCGGCGCAAACGGGTGATGGGAATCATGATCAGGCCGGCCGCCAGCAAGGCCACGATGGCCTGATAGGCGCTGACCAGGTGATTTTGCAGCAGGTTGGACATGGTGGTGATGCCCACCGTGGGGCTGAAAATGTAGGCGCTGATCGGTCCGACCACGGCCGGCGGCAGGTTGAGCAGTGATGTCAGCGGCAAGATCAACCCTTCGAAGGCGGCCATGGCGCCGGAGTTGACAAGCAATTGCACCAGCAGCATCACCACCGCCAGGGTGACGATCATGCGCGTGAAGAGTTTGCGGCGGGTTTGCCAGGTATCGCAGAGTAGCTGCCGCCAGGTGCGGGGCAGGCACGTTTCATCGTCGGGATGGCACTCCAGGGCGTCGAAGGCATCGCTTTGATGCGGACGCCGCACGATGCGCAGGCGGCCGTAAACGACCACAAAGCCAATTTTGAGAAAGCCCGTCAACCAAAAAGCGGTGATGTAAATCAGGCAAAGCTTCAGGCCTAAAAGCGGCAGCACGATGGGTAGCTGGAAGGTGAAGGTCTCTTTGAAGTGAAAAGGGACGGTGTTTAAAACCCCGGTGCCGATCAACTCCCGATCGGTCAGCCGGCCGTCCTGGCGAAACTGGGCGCTCATGGTGTGCGCGGCAATCATCGAACCGATGGCGGCAAAAAAACTCAGGGCGCTTTCCGACGGCAGATTGGCCAGCCGGGCCACCGGTTTGCCCAAGGGCCGCAGGTATCTCATCAGCCCCATCTGCATTAAAAGCTCCACGCCGAAAAGGCTGATGAACATCACCGCCCCCATGCGCATCACCAGTCGGGCCGTCTGTTCGATCGAAAGGAAAAGGGTTTCCATGCCCCCCGCCTTAGGCCAGATCGCGTCGCTTTGCAAGTTGTAAAACCGCTGGCAAGAGGTGCTGCCAGGCTATTTCGGCAAAGTGGCCTTCTGCCTTGACCATTGGTATTTACAACAGAGCCAAATTCAAAACGTCCCATTTTCCCCAATCTCTACGTCTGGTGCAAATTTTAATCCTCGGAATACGGGGCGTATGCCTGCGGTTAGAATGGGCACCATCTTTGACATTGGACAAACTGAAACGTTTTGAAACAGGCTTCAAGGCTTGCGAATCCCGAGCAATACCGCTGTCGCGGGTTCCGAAGGCAGCGTATTTAGGGTACACTGCAATGACGAGGGATGAAGCGTAACGCCGATATCGGACTTTTACGCAGTCCTCAAATCCAGTGGGTCAAGCGTAGGGAGAGGTTCATGGAAGCCATTTATTATCAGATTTTTGAAGCTTTGCCGCGTCAGGGGCCTGGTGACAGCGCCGCCACGCGGCGCGCTTTTCAGTCGATCGGTCACTTGCCGGCCCGGGCTTGCATCCTCGATGTGGGTTGCGGCGCTGGCATGCAAACCATCGATCTGGCCAGATTGAGCAACGGGCGTATCTTCGCGCTGGACAACCACCGGCCCTTTCTGGCCACTTTGCGGCAACATGCGCGGCAAGCCGGCATCGGTGCTGGCATTAACTCCGTACAGGGTGATATGACAGAGATGCCTTTTGCAGCGGGCAGTTTCGATCTGATTTGGTCGGAAGGGGCGGCCTATTTCTTGGGGCTTGAAAATGCGCTGGCGCAGTGGCGGGGTCTGCTGCGGCCGGGTGGGTTTGTGGTGATCAGTCATGTGGCCTGGTTCAAAGTGGACCCACCACCGGCGCTGCGTGCATTTTGGGAAGAGGAGTTTCCGGAGATCGACACCGATGCCGGTAACCAGGCCGCCATTGCCGGGGCGGGTTACACGCTGGTAAATCACTTTGTGCTGGCCCCTGAAGCCTGGTGGCCACACTATTACCGCCCAATGGCGGCGGTGATTGCGGCCATGCGCGGCCAGTATGCCGAAAATGAGGCGGTCCAAACCATTTTGGCGGCCTTTGAGCGGGAGATCGACATGCACCGCCGCTATGGCGACTATTACGGTTACTATTTTTACGTGATGAGGTCCTGATCGAGGGAGTTGCAGGACTCAGGGAAAAAGCCGCAGGCGAAGGGCTTCGTCGTGCAGCGTCTCTTCAAAGTCTGAAAAAGCGGGTTTCCACAGCCGGCCACCGTTGGGGGATTGGGGCAAAAGCGCCTCACCGGCGGTGACGATTTGGGTCAACACTTCCAGATCGATCCAGTAATAGTCGTGAATTTCATCATAATCGGAGCCGCTGGGGGTCGGGATTTGGCGAAAGGCGGTGGTCGGCGTGTAGTCGATTTTTATAGTGTAAGCGCGAAAATCACCCGGGCCGGCCGATGGGGGGAAATAGCGCCGAACATCGATGGCGGCCATGATCTCGCGGTAACCCACCACGCGCCGCATTTCCTCGAACCCTTCCCGAGCGGCGGTTTCCACCGGGGTTTCACAGCGGAGGGTAGCCTCGTCCAGGGTGTTGACCATCTTGGGCTTGCCGCCGAAACCGAGCCAGCCGCGGCCCGATTCGTAACCGAGCAGCAGCAGGGTGCGACCGTCCAGCTTGGCATAGGGCAATACGCCCGCACCGGTGAAGGGGCGCGGGTGGCAACCTTTGGCCACAACCTGGGCCGGGGGACCGGCCACCAGTAGCGTTAGCAGCAGGCACAAGACTCGGGCTCTCATGGTCACCTCGCTCGCTTGTCGGTCGATTTCAGTAAATGGCCCAGAAGACCAAATATTATCATACCCCTGGCCACGGCGAAATCGACCTCATCACCACAGTCCCAGCAACTGAAGCCCATCGCGCAACAACAGCAGTGCCAGGGCACACAGCACCAAGCCTAAAAGGCGCATGGTGTAGAGATAGCCCTTGCCCTGTAAAAACTCGCGCGATCTGGCCGTAATCAGGGCGAGGGTGATTTTCGAGCCCACCAGGCATACGTAAAAATTCGCGATGAACGCCGTCGCGGCCGCAATGCCGTTTTCACGCAGGGCCCGGGTCACCAGGGGCGCGCCCACGCTGAGCCAGAACAGGTAGGGGTTGGGGCTGAGAAAGTTGACCAGGATGCCTTTGGTGAGCGATCTTGATTTTTTGGCACTGAGATCGACCGCAACACCCCGGGTGCGCCAACTGCTCACACCCATGCAAAAGACCACTGCGCTGCCGCACAAAGAGACGGCACCCAGGACCGGGTCGGCCTGCGCTATCCGGGCCAGCACCAGGCAGCTTAAGACAACAATGGGCACATCGGTTGCCAACGGCGCCAAGGCCACCCGAATGCCGGCGCCAACGCCGTGCTGCAGCGTTTCCGAGATCACCAGCGCCAGCAGCGGGCCCGGGGAAAAACCGGCTGATAGTCCTAAAATTATTCCGATCGTAAGGTTATTTATCATTGATCAATTAGTAACGATCTAAACCCTCCACCAGAGGTAGAGGGTTTAGATCGTTACTAATTCAGCTGGCAAGTTAGTAAATTTAAACTATAAAAATAGAGCCAATTTCAAAACGTTCCAATTGCTCAATCTCTGTGTTTGGCGCAAATTTTAATCCTCGGAATACAGGGAGTATGCCTGCGGTTAAAATTGACACCATCCTTGACCTTGGACAAACTGAAACGTTTTGAAACAGGCTGCAATAATCAAAATTCAGCCGCTCCGGAGTCATTGATCGCCTCATTTGACACCCATCGAAGGGCTGAATTTTTTATCTTTCCGCCACAGCCTGTATCCACACGTTTCATGCTAAAACAATACACCACAAAAGATCCCAGGAAATACGGCTATCCGCAGGCATATGTGAAATTTTTCAAAAGGCTTCGTACGCCTGCCGAGCCAATTCGTTATCGGTCCGCGCTCTTACGCTACTCATCAAGTAGCAACTGCTCGAGGATCGGTATCATTAAAGGTGTCGATGAGCGTTGCCGTACGATTTGATCGATCGCTGTTGAAATGTCCAGGCGCCGGCGCGCATAGCCTGACGCGGAGGTCACCACCGGGCCGACGGATTTGAAGACCCCCTCTATTTCATTGACGGTCGCAGTCGGTTTGGCGTGCCTGAGGACCGCGAAAGCACCAGCAACGTGGGGTGCGGCCATCGAGGTGCCTCTATACGTCTCGAACCTCCCTTCGGGCACCGACGAGGTGATATAACTGCCGGGTGCAAATAAATCCAGTTGAATGCCGGCGTTGCTGTAACTCGCCTCCTGGTCTTCGTTGGCCCCCGCGTCGTAAGTGGCGCCCACGGTAACCGCGCTTGAAATGCACCCCGGAAAACTGACGGCGTCTGTATAATATTCGTTTCCTGAAGCGACGACGGTGGCAATATCCACATTGCGGAGGTTATTGATAGCCTGTGTAACCAGAGAGTTTTCGCTGTCGCAAGCGCCGGTGAAGCGCCCTCCCCCCAAACTCAAATTCACGGCACCGATCTGATATGTGCTGCGCAACGCGTAGACGCGTTCGAGCCCTTTGAGAATATCACTGTCGGCAGCCCCGATACATGTCGGCGACCCGCCGCAGGTTATAAAGTCCTCGATTCCGGTAAAAACCTGAATCGATATGATCTTGCCTTTGTGGGCAACTCCGTCCTCATAACTCTCGTCACGATCACCCGCTGCGATGCCGGCGACGTGCGTCCCGTGTTCGCAACCCTCATACCCGCTGCAGTTCACACCGGACCCGGCGGCGGTGCTGCTCCTGGCGTCACCCGGGCACAACGGATCGATAACCGGGCTAACAATGTCGGCGCCTGAAAAACAAGCCTCTGAAATGACTTTCTGGACCTCGTTGGTTTTCAAAAAGCCATGGTTCTTGTCCACCCCGCTGTCCAGCACGGCGACTGCCCATTGACCGTTGCCGTTGTAGGGAGAACCGGCATGATTTGGGAACACCAGGTTGACGCTTTCCAGCAAGGACGGCTTCCTAAACTCGTTTTTGTAAATGCCCTTTACATATGGATTCCCTCGCAGTGTTTCGACCGTCTCTTCATCCACGCTGACGACCACTGCCGGCAGAAAGCGATACTCATGGGCAATGCGATGGTGGTGTTCCGCCGCGAGCGAGTTCCTGAAGGCCGAAATTACCGACCGAACGACCGCTGCCCGCGCCGAATCCGACAGCCCAGAAACACCCAATGCGCTACGCAGCCCGGTAGATTCCAACTCCACGATAACGCTGTTAGCACCAAACCGGTCCAGTTGGGTGTTGACGTCACTCAGCGTCTCATTGGAAATCTTGTCTGCCGCGGTTGCTGGGATGGCTGCAAAAAGAATCAAAAGCCCGACCGCTCGAGTCATGTTCATTGGTTTTCTCCGTTCAGGGTATGGCATTTGGCAGGATAACAGCGGCTGCTTGAACAAGATCGAACTTAATGTAACACACTATCGCGCCAATTCAAATGCGCTTAAAATTAAAGTGTGGGTGAAGGCTTTTGGTTGGGTTCGTTCTTCTGGGGGCGTCACGCCTGAACATAAATTTCGTTGACATATTTATCGCTAGTTGAAAAATTGCTTACGACGACAACCGCCTATATCATGCAAAAGGATCATCACAATGTGGGCTCTGATCGATAAAATTCCCTACCCCGTGCTCATTGTGCTCGCCGTTTTGATGCTGCTGGCCCCCTTTCGGCCCATGCCGCATGTGCTCGAAAAATTGATCATGCTCAAAAACGGCGCGCTGACCAAACCGCTGGATATATTTGATCTCGTCTATCACTTGATCCCGTCGATCCTTTTGGCGCTCAAGGTTTACAGAAGTTTTAGCAAATAACCGCGCCTTTTCAAACCGATGGATGAACGGCTGCCAGGCGGCCTTTTTATGTATCAGGACCGTCACCTGAATGTCCCTTCTTCGCCAGGTCGGCACGCTTTACGGATCGAATATAATGATTAAATTATTTGTTTGGTAATAACTGTAACAGGAGATCGATATGTTGTACTCTGAAAAAGTGATGAACCACTTTCGTAACCCGCGCAATGTGGGAGTGATCGATGGACGCCGACGGGTCGGCGAAGTTGGCAATCCACTTTGCGGTGACATGATGACCATCTATCTCAAAATCAGCGACGATAAAATCGATGACATCAAGTTCCAGACCTTCGGGTGCGGTTCGGCCATCGCCGTCTCCAGCATGATCACCGAAATCGCCAAGGGAAAAAGCCTGGACGAAGCCAAAAAGATCACCAACAAAGATGTGGCTGAAGCCCTTGAGGGACTGCCCAAAAACAAACTGCACTGCTCCAACCTGGGTGCCGACGCGCTGCACATGGCGATCAAGGACTATGAGGACCGTCAGGCGGGCATCGTGCGTCCGAACGGCCGGTGCGCGAGGAGAAGCACGACCACGGCGACGGCGGAAGCTGCTATTGCCCCTACTGCGATGTTGAAGTTCGATGAGGGCACCACTTTCTGCGAGGCGTGTCACTCCAACCTGGAGGAGGAACACTAAGCCGAAGCGCACCGAAGATATTTCTCTCAAGCACTTTTTGCGGCAGCTTTTTCAACTGTTGTGACCGGTAGCTTTTTTTCACGGTTCTAAAGGGCCGTGCGGAAGGATGTATCGATATGGACTCAACCCTACGCATCAATCTGGACCACATCTCCGGAAACCCCCTCTTACCCGAAGTGAAAAAGGCCATGATCGCGGCCATCGAGGCCGATTACGGCAATCCCTCCAGCCAGCACAGCCTGGGCGACGTGGCCACGGCTCAGATCGACAAGGCCCGCGAAGCGGTGGCGGCGCTGATCAACGCCAAGGTGGCCCGGGAGGTGGTGTTTACCTCCGGGCGGCACCGAATCGGTCAATCACGCCGTAAAGGGCATCGCCCTGGCCAATAAAGACAAGGGCCACCACATCATCACCTCCAATATCGAACACAATGCTGTCATTCGCAGCTTGCGACGGCTGACGGCCGATGGTTTCAATGTCACTTCCATTTCAGTTGATGACACCGGCCGGGTCGACCCGCAGGCGGTGGCCGATGCCGTTACCGACGACACCATCCTGGTTTCGATCATGCACAGCAACAACGAAACCGGTACCATCCAGCCCATCGAGGAGATCGCCAAGCGGGTGCACGCCAAGAAACAGCAGCTCATTTTTCATACCGACGCCGTCGACTCGGTTGGTGTGGTGCCCATGGACGTTCAGACCCTGGGCGCGGATGTGATCAGTTTCGCCTCAAATCCCTTCTACGGACCGGCCGGCGTGGGTGGGCTTTACGTGCGCCGGGGCATCAAGATTTTTCCGCTGCTTGATGGTGGTGTTCAGGAGAACAACAAACGGGCCGGGAGCGAGAATTTGATTGGTATCGTGGGCATGGGCGTGGCCGCTGAACTGGCGAAGCGCAACATGGCCGAGCGCGTGACCCACACCCGCCAGCTGCGGGATCTGCTGGTCGCCAAACTGCCCGATCACATCGACGAGTACATCATCAACACCAACCTGGAACACGCACTGCCCAACATGTTATCAGTGTCGGTGCGCTACATCGAAGGGGAAAGTGTGATGCTGATGCTCGACGAGGAGGGCATAGCGGTCTCGACCCGCTCGGCCTGTGCCACCGGATCTTTAAGGGCTTCGCATGTGCTTATCTCCCTGGGGCTGAGCCACGCCGATGCCCAAGGGACACTGGTGCTGGCCGTCGGCATCGAAAACACCGAGGCTGACGTTGAGCGTTTCCTGACCGCGTTGGCTGGCATTGTCAGCTCGCTACGCAATATGTCGCCGCTCTACAGTAAAGCCAAAGTTTCCTGATACGATGAAACCTGGGATGAAATGTCGCGCGGCCGGCCTCTGGGTTGGCCTGGCCGTTTGGATAGGGCTGTTGGCCGGACCGGCACTGGCCGGAGAAGTGTTTCGATACAAAATCACCCCGCCACCACAAGCGGTCGCATCTACCGACATTGAAGATAGTGATGCAAACGGCGAGCCGCAAACCGGATCGCCCGAAACACCGCAACCGACTGAAGATCCGGCCTTGCCTTTGACTTTGACGGGACCGGCACCAGCGCCGTCCAAACCAGATTCAGCCCAGTCGAAAGAAGGGCCTGCTGCAGTGCCGCAAGAGGGCCAGGAAACGGTGCTGCCGGCAGGCAGCGAAGCCGCAGCCCCCCTGGCGCGGCTTTATGTTAGGGTCGAAATGGGCCATATCCGCCAGGCGCCCGGCCAAGAGGAACAATCATCTCTATTTTTGGTGAAAAAAGGGCAGCGTGTCGTTGTCAAGGAGATCAATGACGGGTGGTATCTCATCGAAACCGAGGCGAAAAAGGTCGGATGGGGGCATAAGTCTCTTTTTTCAAAATCGAAGCCGGATATGAGCGAAGTTGCCACCAAGTCTAGTGTCATCAAGGCCATTCAAACCGCAGCCGATGGCGCCATCAGTCCCGGCACGGTGATTGTTGACCTTAATCGGCGCTACGCACCGCGTACGACCATCATTGAGGACGACCATCCACGGGTCGTGTGCGATTTTTACGGGTACCTGCCGGCTGCGGATCTGCCGGCACACCTGGCGGTCAACGACGGGGTCGTGGCCAGGGTCCGAATGGGCTTACACGATGGCGATGCCCCCAAAACGCGCTTGGTGGTGGATCTGGTGCCCGGGCAACGTTACCGGGTCGATGAGCGCTTCTCCCAGACGGACTTCACCTACGTTTTGCGTGTCCACCCCAGTGAAGGTGCCTCGGACGGCGTATCGACCGAACCGCCACCGCTGACTGAGGGTGAAGCCGAGGCTGGCCTGGGATCGGATGCCGGGCCTGTTTCGGCTCATGCGGTCGAGCCCACACGGCTCTATGTTGCTGTTTTCATGGGCAACGTGCGCCAGTCACCCCGCCAGAATGCCGATGTTGCCTTCGTGGTCAAACAGGGCCAAAAGGTGCTGCTGAAAGCAACACAAGGGCGCTGGCACCAGATTGAAACCGACGTCGGCCAACAGGGCTGGGGGCATCAATCTCTTTTTTCAGCTACCCCGCCAGCCGTCGCGTCGCCCCCAATAGCTGACTGATCGCGGCTCAAATCCGCCAAAAAGCGGCACAGCAGCCGCACCCCGAATCCACTGCCACCCGCCTGGCAGTAGGGCGTGGCCTTTTTCACGTAGGCCGGCCCGGCGATATCCAGGTGCGCCCAACGGGTTTTTTCCACAAAGGCTGATAGAAACAGCGCCGCCACGATGGCCCCGCCCGAACGGCCGCTGCTGATGTTGTTGGTGTCGGCCAGGTCGCTTTTGAGCAGCTCCTTGTATTCTTCCACCAGAGGCAGTCGCCAACAGCGCTCGTGGGTCTGGCGGCCGGCACGCAACAGTTGATCGACCAAGTCGTCATCGCTCGAAAAAAGGCCAGCCAGGTCGTCACCCAGGGCCACTTTGCAGGCGCCGGTCAAAGTGGCCAGATCGATCATCAGGTCGGGTTCAAATTCGTCTTGGGCCCAGGCTATGGCGTCGGCCAGGATTAGGCGTCCCTCGGCGTCGGTATTGCCGACCTCCACGGTTTTACCGGCATAGGTTTTGATCACGTCCCCGGGTCGAAAGGCATTGCCCGAAACCATGTTCTCCACAATGGGCAGTACCGCGATAACTTTGAGATCAAGCTTTAAGCGTGCAGCCGCGATAGCCGTTGCGGCGGCCGCGGCCGCGCCCGCCATATCGATTTTCATGGTTTCGATGTAACCGGTGGGCTTGAGGTTCAAGCCACCGGCATCGAAAGTAACGCCCTTGCCCACCAGCACCACAGAGGGAGTCGTGGTTTGATGGGTGCGGTGGTGCAGCACCACCAGGCGCGGGGATCGAGTGCTGCCCTGATTGACGGCCAGCAGAGCGTTAAGGCCTGTTTTTTCGAGCCAGCGCTTGTTTTTCACCTCCACGACAAGGCCTGCTTTTTCGGCGGCTGCGGCCACCTGCCGGGCAAATTCAGCCGGGGTTTTGTGATTGGCGGGGGTGCTGACCCACTCCCGGGCCTGAATGGCGGCATCACATGCGGTGGCGACAGCGTCGAGGCGCGGCCGGTGCGCTTTGACCAGGTTCGCCGATCCGACCAGCTCGATCCGATCGAGCGAGGCATGTTCGGCGGCCTTGTAGCGGGTAAACTGATGGTTGGCCAGCAGGGCGCCCTCGGCCAGCGCGGTCACGGCGGCATCCATCCCGACCGCTTGCGGGTCGAGGGCCGGAATGACGATGTGCACCGCCTTGAAGTCGAGCTCGATGGCTTTACGAACGGCCTTGCCGGCCGCCGTGCGCAAGATCTCACCGGTCAACTCCGCCGCCGGTCCGAGGCCGGCTAAAAAGAGGGCGCCCGGCGCCGGCAATTGGTCGATATAAGCCATGCGTAGCTGGCTTTTTTTGCCCGTAAAACAATAACGGCGCTGCAAATCCCGCAACGGCCAGGGCAGTGCTTCGAGGTAAGGGGCGGGGTCGCTCTCAATCAGGGGCAAGGCCAAAAGGCCGTGTAACTTCTTGAGTTGATCGAACGAACGCAGCTTTATCACGATGTTGACTCCTTTCACTCCAGCGGCAGATTAGATGCTCTAATATAGGTCCATGTGGCCATTGTGCAAACCGTACGTATTGCGGTGGCTACTGTCGATGCCTCCGGCAGCTTCGGCAAGCGGCTTGAAACCGGCGGGCGAATTGGATAGATTACCCCTATTGCAGCGACCGGTGGAGGCGGTTTTCAGTGACTGAGCCAATCATCCATGGCGGTTTTTGCTATTTCCTCGATAGAAAGGATCGAACGACGGTGAATACAGCGGCGATTTTCATTCTAAGGGCGATTATGGGGGGCGTTTTGGCAGTGGTGATCACGCGGGTTTTCAGGCCCGGCGCCGGCCCGCTTTTTACAGCCGGACTGGCCGTGCTGATGATCGCCACGGCCTATGTGCTCGATTACTACCGCAAGCGCTGAGTTTGCACTGCTACGACAAATCTGCCGGCAGCCACACTTAGCGCAATCGAGCCGGCAAACGTTGCTTGCGGTCGAGGAATCGCCTCTTATTGTATACTTACGGGTTTCCAAGACCCATTTTTGGCGGTCAAAAATGCGGCCCCGGCCCGCGTAATGCAGCTCAAACACGAGGAATCCCATGAAGACCCATATGAAACCAGAGACGCAGTGCGTCCACGCCGGTCAGGCGCCTGATCCGGTCACCAAAGCGAGGGGCGTGGCCCTGCACCGTACGGCGGCCTACCTGTTTGACAGCACTGCCCATGCCGCCGATCTTTTCGCCCTCAAAGCGCCCGGTAACATCTACACCCGTATCATGAACCCGACCCAGGATGTGCTCGAGCAACGCGTGGCTGCCTTAGAGAATGGTGCCGGCGCGCTGGCACTGGCCTCGGGGACCGCGGCCATTTATTACGCCATCATCAATATCTGCTCGGCCGGAGATGAAGTGGTGTCCGCCCAGAACTTGTACGGCGGCACCTACACCATGTTCGATGCCATATTGCCGCAATTTGGCATCAAGACCCATTTTGTCGACCCCACCTCGCCCGACACCTTCAAGGCGGCATTGACCGAAAAAACGCGGGCCATCTTTGTGGAAACCATCGGCAACCCCGTTTTGGACGTTACCGACTTAGAGGATATCGCCGCCATTGCCCAGGCGCATCATGTACCGCTGATCGTGGACGGCACCTTTACAACGCCCTACCTGCTGCGCGCCATCGATTTCGGCGCCGATGTGGTGGTCAATTCCGTCACCAAATGGATGGGCGGCCACGGGGTCGGGATCGGCGGCGTGGTGGTGGACGCCGGCCGCTTCGATTGGACGGACCCCAAATTTCGGCTCTACAACGAACCAGATGCGAGTTACCATGATCTGCGCTATGCCCATGACCTGGGTGAGTTGAACCCCCTGGCCTTTATTATGCGCCTGCGCCTGGTGCCGCTGCGCAATCTGGGGGCTTGTATGTCGCCGGACAATGCCTGGATGTTTCTGCAGGGGTTGGAGACCCTGCACTTGCGTATGGCGCGCCACTGTGAAAACGCCCAGCAGGTAGCCGAGCATCTAAGCGGTCACCCCAAAGTGGCCTGGGTGCGTTACCCCGGCCTGGCCGATGATCCCGGTCACGCCGTTGCCCGGCGCTACCTTAAAAAAGGGTTTGGCGGCATGGTGGTTTTTGGCATCAAGGGTGGGGCTCCGGCCGGTGCCGCTTTTATCGAAAAGCTGAAACTCTTTTCGCACCTGGCCAATGTGGGTGATGCCAAAAGCCTGGCCATCCATCCGGCCAGCACCACTCACAGCCAGCTCACCGCTGAACAGCAGATGGCGGGGGGGCTTTCGCCCGACCTGATTCGGCTCTCCATCGGTATCGAACACATCGATGACATTTTGGCCGACCTGGACCAGGCCCTAGTCTAGATTTGGCGGGCTGTTGGCATGCCACTGCATAAACGGCGCTTGTTGGCCAAATTTACTCTGTCTGAGCTGCACTTATGACGTTTTTTAGCGCTCTATTAAGGTGGAACGTGGGGGCGCTGTTTAGACCGACGAAGTTATGGCATGAGTGAATATATTAATCACGATCATAGCGGCGTTTCGGTGGGGGTGGTGGCGCAGCACACTTTCGCCTGCTGCCCGCCACCGAACGTAATGGTGCTGGAGAACGGACAGCAGCTCGGCCCGGTGACCATCGTTTACGAAACCTTTGGCCGACTTAACCGCGCCAAAGACAACGCCGTGCTGATCCTGCATGCACTGACCGGTGATGCCCACGTGGCCGGATACCACAATCCCGACGATACCAAACCGGGCTGGTGGGAATTCATGGTGGGGCCGGGAAAAGGGATCGACACAGACCGCTATTTTGTGATCTGTAGCAACATCCTGGGCAGCTGCATGGGCTCCACCGGACCCGGAAGCATCAATCCGGCAAGCGGCAAGCCCTACGGACTCGAATTTCCCGTGGTCACCATCGGTGACATGGTGGCGGCTCAAAAACGTCTCATTGACCACCTTGGCCTCGAACGACTGCATGCGGTGGTGGGGGGGTCAATCGGTGGCATGCAGGCTTTGGAGTGGTGCGTTCGCTACCCCGAGACGGTGCGTTCGGCTGTTTTGCTTGCCACCACCACACGCCACTCAGCCCTGGCCATCGCCTTTAACGAAGTGGCGCGTCAGGCGATCATGGCCGATCCCAACTGGAACCAGGGCGACTACTACCAGGGCAAACGACCTGACATGGGGTTGGCCGTGGCCCGCATGATCGGCCACATCACCTACCTCTCCGATGAGTCCATGTGGCACAAGTTTGGACGACGGCTTCAGGACAGGGCGGACTTTTCGTTCAATTTCGAGGCCGATTTCCAGGTCGAAAGCTACCTGCGCTATCAGGGCAACAAGTTTGTCGAGCGTTTCGACGCCAATGCCTTTCTCTATATCACCAAGGCGGCCGACTATTACGACCTCGAGCGACGCTATGGCTCAGGCTCACTGGTGGCGGCCTTTTCAAAGAGCAAAGCCCGCTTCCTGGTGGTGTCCTTTACGTCGGACTGGCTCTATCCCACCTATCAATCCAAACGGATGGTGAAAGCCATGAAAAAAAATGGGCTGGACGTCAGTTTTTGCGAACTGGAAGCCCAATGGGGGCACGATGCCTTTTTGCTGCCCAATGAGCGGTTTTCGGCCATGATCAAAGGATTTTTGAACCATGGGCAGCACTGACACCTCTGCGCATGCATTGCGCTACGATCTTCAGATTGTGGCCTCTTGGGTCGGGGAAGGTGCCAGAGTGCTCGGTCTGGGGTGCGGCGAAGGCGATCTGTTGCACTACCTCAAGACTCACAAACAGGGCCGCTGCACGGGCATCGAGATGGACGAGGCCAAAGTGGCCCGTTGCATCGAGCGCGGGCTGACAGTCATCAAGGGTGATATCAATGAAGAGGTGCTGGACTACGGTGAAAACGTCTTTGATGTGGTTATCCTGAGCCAGACACTGCAACAGATCTACGATCCCCTGGGCCTGATCAAAACCATTTTAGGTATCGGACGACGGGCGGTGGTCAGTTTTCCCAATTTCAGCCACTGGAACATCCGCTTTCAGTTGCTGTTGACCGGACATGCCCCCAAGTCGGTCCAATTGCCCTACGAGTGGTATGATACCCCCAATATCCGGGTCATCACCCTCAACGATTTCAGGCGTTTTGCCAAACAGGTCGGATTCAAGATATACAATGAGGCGGCCATTCGAACCCACAGCCAGGACTATTTTGGTAAGATCGTGCGCTTTCTACCCAACTGGCGGGCGACATACGGACTCTACTTGATTGGGCGATAGACCCTGTGCACACGACTTGTAAAGGACATCGAATTTGAAACAGATCATTCTCGGCACGGCCGGACACATCGATCACGGCAAGACCTCGCTGATTAAAGCCTTGACCGGCACGGATACGGACCGCCTCAAGGAGGAGAAACTGCGCGGTATCACCATCGAGCTGGGCTTTGCCGCCCTGGATCTGCCCAGCGAACTGCATGTGGGGGTGGTGGACGTGCCCGGGCACGAGAAGTTTGTCAAGAATATGGTGGCCGGGGCCACGGGCATCGATATCGTGGCCATGGTGGTGGCAGCTGACGAGGGGGTGATGCCCCAGACCCGCGAACACATGGAGATCTGCGGCCTGCTCGGCATCAAGCACGGATTGGTGGTGCTAAGCAAAATCGATCTGGTAGACGAGGAGTGGCTGGAGCTGGTGCGCGACGATATCAACACTTTTGTGCAAGGCACCTTTCTCGAGGCGGCGCCCGTGGTGGGGGTTTCCGCGCAGACCGGCCAGGGATTGCCCGAATTCATGGCCGCTCTGGACACCATTGCGGCCGAGCTTCCCGAACGCATCGACAGCGGTCTGCTGCGGCTGCCCATCGATCGTGTCTTTACCATGCGCGGCTTCGGGACAGTGATCACGGGCACCCTCATTTCGGGAGCGGTGGCGGTTGGGGATCAGGTGACGCTCTACTCCCAAGGCATCGCAACCAAGGTGCGTGGCATCCAGGTGCACAACCAAAGTGTGCCACAGGCCGGCGCCGGGCAGCGCACGGCCATCAACTTTCAGGGGCTGGAGCTTGCGATGGTCTCGCGAGGCGATGTGCTGGCCGCGCCAGACACGCTGATTCCCAGTTTTATGGTCGATCTGCGCCTGAACTATCTGGTCAGCAACCCAAAGCCACTTAAAAACCGCACCCGCGTGCGTTTTCATACAGGCACCAGTGAAGTGATGGGTGTGCTGGTGCTGCTCGATCAGGAGCGCTGCGAACCGGGCCAGTCGCTCTTTGCCCAGATCCGTCTGGAAAGCCCGCTGGTTCTGGTGGCGGGGGACCGTTTTGTGGTGCGCAGCTACTCTCCGGTGCGTACGATAGGGGGTGGCGTGGTGCTTAACCCGCTGCCGACCAAGCACAGGCAGCGTGACAAAGGGGTGGTTGAGGGGCTTAAAGTGCTGATGGGCGGTGATCCCGAGGCCGGCTTGGTCGAGCACATTCTGGCGGCCGGTCCCCATGGCCGCAGCTTTGCCGAACTGCGCATCATGGCCAACCTTTCGGCCAAACGGCTGGAGGCGTTGCTGCAAAAAGCGCTGGCCCAAAAACGTATCGTGCTGCTGGACCGAGAGGAGCGGCGCTACCTGCACGTCGATATTATCACGGCCTTGCGTGAGCAGGTCGAACAGCAGCTGAGCATTTTTCATCGTGCCGCACCGTTAAAGGCGGGTATGCCCAAGGAGGAGTTGCGCTCGAAAATGCCCGCCAGGCCCAATGCCAAGCTTTTTACCTTATTGCTTAACCAGCTAATCAACGACGGTCGCCTGCTGCAAGATGAGAAGATTGTGCGGCTAAGCGATCACCAGGTAAGCCTGGGTGTCGACCAGTCTAAACTGCGAGAAGAGATCGCGGCCATTTACAAAGAGGGCGGCCTGATGCCCCCCTATTTCCGGGATGTGGTCCAACGCCTCGATGCCGATCCCGCTGTGGCGCGGGATGTGCTGACGCTGCTGGTCGAAGAGGGACGGGTGGTCAAAGTGAAGGAGGATCTCTATTTTGAGGCCCAGACCGTAGGCCGGCTGGAAGAGCGGCTGGTCGCATTTTTGAAAGCCAACCAGGAGATCTCCACCCCTCAATTCAAGGATATGACTGGTGCGTCCCGCAAGTATGTGATACCCTTAATAGAGTATTTTGATGCCCAACATGTCACCATCCGTATCGGTGACACGCGCAAGCTAAGAGGTGGCTGAGCCCTATGCCGCTGCTTCAGCGGCTCGTCCGAACCCCGTGTCGTAAGCGGTGAAGCTCAGGGGCAGGCTGTTATTTCTAAGGAGAGACGATGAGACCCCCCCATGCAATTTCCGCAGGCTGTTGCCTTCTAATCGCGGTGGCGGTGCTTCTGTTGAACGTAGATATTAGCCTGGCCGCTGCCGCAGATCGTTCCGATGCAATCCTGACCGTCAAAGCCCAAAAAAGCTCCAAGGAGGCCATCGCCGCCCTTGAGCGGCATTTCGGAGAGAGCGATCACCTCTTCTACCTTCACGGCGCCGGGGAGAGGGACAACCTGACGGTAACCTTGAGTTTTCCAGGCAGGCTGCTGGTGGCTCCTGATCAGACCAAACTAAAGGTGCTGCTCGCATCGGCGCACCCCGGGGTGACCATCACGGCCGAACCTGAAGCGGCCATCGCCTTTTTCCAGAATGCCACCGCGCCAGTGGCCAAGGTGGTGGGTGATCACAATGAACTTTTGGGTATCATCGCCACCAAGGCCGATATGGAGCCATTGCGCACTGGAGCGGTGGTGCGCCATAGCGGCGACGATGGTGATCATGGGGCCGCCCAGACGCAAGATGGTTCTGGTAAAGGGCAACATGATAGGAACGAAAGCCATGCGGTTACGGCCAAAAGCACCCCGGAAAGCACCGTCGATCATGGCACTGGGCATGAGATCGTTGCTGATCAGTCCCAGCATAACACCAACGGGGATGGCCACCCGGCGCCTGAAACGTCTGAAAGTACGAACGACCCCAAAACGGCGGCACCAGCAGCGGCGACCTCTCACCAAGACGATCAAGCCGCACCCGCACACACGGCCGCCAGCGCAACGGCAAGCCATGGCGGCGGCAGTCAGAAAACGGATTCCCATGCCGCGCCAGAGTCAAGCGGTGCCCATGCCAAGGGCGAAGCCGCGACCGGCGGCCATGGCGACACGTATCCCACCATCGACCCCTCGCTTCCCACTGGCGCGGCTTTCATGGATGCCGTCATTGCCCCGATGGATTTCGAGTTGGCGTCGCGCTTTTGGGGTTGGCGCCCCAACGATCTGATTCGCATCTGGGACAACGTCGAACACTTCCAGCTAGGGGGTGCTGGAGATCACCCGCCGCACGGCCATGGTGCTGGCCGAACGCATCAGCCGCACGGGCACAACGGCCGCCTTCGATTCCGATCTTGAAAATGCCATGAATTGGTTCATGATCAAGGCCAACCGCTTCTGGTTCCCATCAGCCGAGGGAAAGTACAAGGAGGCACTGGAGGGCTTTCGCAACTATCGCGCGCGGCTGATCAAGGACGAGGCAAAATTTCATACCCGCGCCGACAACCTGATCCCGCTGCTGATGGCCTACGAAGATCTGCTGGGCAGCTGCGAGGAAAATCTTGTCAAGATGCAGGAGGACGACGGAGAGCCCGTAGGTTTCTTCAAGTCGGACGACTACTTTTTCTACACCCAGGGGGTGATCAGCGCCCTGCAGGGTCTACTCGAAGCCGTGGCGGTGGATTTCAAGGATATCATCGCCTCCAGGCGGGCTGAGGCGGATCTGCACCACGCCCTGAGTTCTAGCCACCACGCCCTGGAGATCAATCCCATCCTTATCTTTAACAGCCACCCCAGCGGCATTTTGGCCAACCATCGCGCCAACCTGGCGGCGCCCGTCAGCCACGTTCGTTTTTACATCGGGGTGATGATCAAGACCCTGTCGACCTAAGCGGGCCATATCAGTCGGGCTCCGGCAAAACCGCCGGAAGCTTATCCAGCAGCATGCGCGTGACAGCATCGGCCACCAACATGCCGCGTGGGGTCAAGGCCACGCGGCCGTCGCCTTCACGTAGGTATCCCTGCTCGCCCAATGTTTCCAGTGCATCGCGCCACAAACGCTGCAGGTTGATGCGGAAGCGCCGTGCGACAGCCGTCAGATCGAGGCCAGCGGTGGTGCGCAGCCGCAACAGCACCGTCTCGGTCAGTTGCTGCCCGGCGCTCAAGGTTTCGCTGCCCGCACGTGGAGAGCGACCGGCCGCGATGGCCCCCAGATAGTCCTTGACGCTGGCCTGGTTCCAGTATCTTAGCGGCGGCAGGAAACTGTGGCTGGCGGCGCCCAGGCCGATGTAGGGTGTGCCGGTCCAATATTTTTGGTTATGCCGGCTGCAATGGCCGGGGCGAGCAAAGTTGGAGATCTCGTATTGTCGGAAGCCACCAGCGGCCAGAGTGGTGACCACTTGCTGCATCATCTCCGCTACCTGGTCGTCGTCTAACGGCCGCAGTTGCCCCTGGTGGCAGGCGCGGCCCAGGGGTGTGTCGGGTTCGATGGTCAGGGTATAAGCCGAAACGTGGTTCGGGCTCAGGGCGATGGCCCTCTCGAGGTCCTCCTGGAGCTGGCGTGGGGTTTGGTCGAAGATGCCATAGATCAGATCGAGGCTGAGGCTGCTGAACCCGGCGGCTAGTGCTTCGGTCACTGTGTTTATGGCCTCGGCGGTGCGGTGCACGCGACCGAGAACCTCCAAATGCCGATCGTGAAACGATTGCACCCCAACGCTAAGACGATTGACCCCGGCGCGACGGTATGCCCGCAATCGTCCGGCGGGGCCGGTGGCGGGGTTGACTTCGAGGGTAATTTCACAATCGGCGGCGATCTTAGCCTGTCGCCGCGCCACACTGATCAGGCGTTCGACCTGCCGGGCCGAAAGCAAGGAGGGGGTGCCACCGCCGATGTAGAGGGTGTCGAAAACCAGGTTGGTGTCGGCAAGTGAGACCAACTCCCTTTCAAGCGCCCGCAGATAGGCCGGCAGCAACGACTGGTCCGTGACCGAGTAGAAACCGCAGTAAAGGCACTTTCTGATGCAGAAAGGGATGTGTAGATAAAGCCCGCCGAACGCGGGCTGCCTGTTTTCCAAAGTCGGCGCCGGCCGAGGCACTTAAGTGGCGAGGTCGCGCGCCAGTTGGCGGCCGATATCGAGCGCCTGGTAGTTTATTTCCAGAAAACCAGAGGGGATGCGGTGTTTGAGCAAACTGCGGACCGACTCGTGTTGCACCACGCCGGTAAGCTCCACAAAAGCGCCCAGCATGCAGATGTTGAAAACGATAGGGCGGCCGATCTTTTCCATCACTTCGGTGTACATGGGTAATTCAAACTGGCGGGCGTCAACCTTGCGCTGGGTTTCAACGAAGCGCCGGTCAGTCAGCAGCAGGCCCCCGGGCCGGATAATGCCGGCAAACTTGTTGTAGGCCTGCTGGGTGAGACAGACCAGCACGTTGGGTTGGATCACCTTGGGGAAATTGATGGGGTTGTCCCAGATGATGACATCCGAGCGGGTCGCTCCGCCGCGCGCTTCAGGGCCGTAAACCTGAGATTGAACGGCGTGTAGCGCCTCGTGCAAGACGGCGGCTTCGGCCAGGATAATAGCGGCGGTGATCACGCCCTGGCCCCCGGAACCTGTAAAGACCATTCGCAAGCGTTCCATGGTTAGCGACCTTTCTGTGCGCGCTCGATGATCTTGCCATACTCATGGCAATATTCGGGCAGCTCTTTTTGAACGAAAATCCCGCGTTCAATCAACTCCGGATTTTCCTGCTTGGCCTTAGAGCCGACGGGGGTAGTGTTCTCCTTTAAAAGGCGCATCATGTCGGAGGCGCTGCCCAGGCGGTTTTTGCGGCCAAAGTAGGTGGGGCATTGTGACATAATCTCGACCACCGAAAAGCCATCGTGCAGGATGGCCTGTCTGATCAGGGTGGTGATCTGTTGTACGTGGTAGGTGGTGGTGCGGGCCACGAAGGTGGCCCCGGCGGCCCTGGCAAGTTCGACCACATCGAAGGACTGGTCGATATTGGTGTAGGGCGCCGTGGTAGCCATGCGACCGTAGCCGGTGAGCGGTGAGTATTGGCCGCCGGTCATACCGTAGATTCGGTTGTTCATGACGATGGCGGTGATGTCGATGTTGCGGCGGGCGGCATGCAGGAAGTGGTTGCCGCCGATGGAGAGGGCGTCGCCGTCGCCCATGGGTACAATCACATTGAGCTCGGGACGGCTCAGTTTGACACCGGTTGCAAAGGCCAGTGCGCGCCCGTGGATGGTATGCAGGGTATGGAAATCGACGTAGCCCGATATGCGCGACGAACAGCCGATGCCCGACACCATGACCACTTCATTTTTGCTTATGCCCAGCTGATCCATGGTCCGCAACAGGCCGTTTAGCACGGTGCCGTGGCCGCAGCCCGGACACCACATGTGGGGAAAAAACCGCTCTCGGATGTAATCTTTAACCGCCATGGCTTAAAGCCCCCTTCCCTGAACGACCCGGAAAATGTTCCGGATGTCGCGATCGTTGATGAGCTGGCCGTCTACGCGATTGGCCAGAAAGACCCTGGCGGGGTTGTCCACGGCCATCTTCACCTGCTGGTGGATCTGGCCCATGTTCATCTCCACCACGATCACCGTCTGGGCGCGGGCGCAGATCTCGCGGACCAGTTTGGCGGGAAAGGGCCACAGGGTCTGCAGCTCAAGCAGGCCGAGCAGTTCGCCGCGGCTGCGGCGGCTCTCCACCAGGTGCCGGGCCGAACGCGCCGAAGAACCGTAGGAGATGAAGATATGCTCGGCATCCTCTAGGTAAAGGGTTTTGTGGTGGGTCATCGATTTGACATTGTTTTCAATCTTGTCGACCAGGTGCCGCATGAGTCCATGGACCACATCGGGATTGGTGGAGGGGAAACCCCACATGTCGTGAAAAAGACCGGTGACGTTGTAGCGGTGCACACCGCCGAAGTCCGACATGGGCAGCCGGCCATCCTCGCGGGGCAGGTAGGGATGGTAATCGATGCCGCCGCGCACGCTGGTGCGCAGCCGTTGCACCAGGGGCAATTCGCCCGGCTCGGGGATGATCAGTTTTTCGCGCATGTGGCCCACCACTTCGTCGAGCAGCAGGATCACCGGCGTGCGGTAGGTCTCGGAGATGTTAAAGGCCTCCACGGTCATGGCAAAGACATCCTGATGGTTGGAGGCCGTGAGGGCCACGATGGCGTGGTCTCCGTGGGTGCCCCACCGGCACTGCATCACATCACCCTGGCTGACATGGGTGGGGTTGCCCGTGGAAGGACCGCCGCGTTGCACATTGACGATCACGCAGGGAATCTCGGCCATGATCGCGATATCCAAGGCCCTCTTGCATGAGCGAAAAACCGGGTCCACTGGTGGCGGTCATCACCTTGCAGCCGGTCAGCGAGGCCCCCACCATGGCGCAGATAGAGGCGATCTCATCTTCCATCTGGATGAATTTACCGCCCATGCGGGGCAGGCGCACGGAGAGGTGTTCGGCGATCTCGGTGGAGGGGGTGATGGGGTAACCGGCAAAAAAGTTCATGCCCGCATAGAGGGCCCCTTCCACGCAGGCTTCGTTGCCCTGAACAAATTTGATGTTCGTTTGCATGGCACCCTCCTATTCGGTCTCGATCTCGATGGCCAGATCCGGGCATCGGTACTCGCACATGCTGGCAGCAGATGCAATCTTCGGGGCGCACGGCCACGGCCTTTTCATCCTTGTCCAGGTCCAGGACATCCTTGGGGCAGAACTCCACGCAGATGCCGCACCCCTTGCACCACTCGCGATAGATCAAGTGTCGTTTGAGCTTAGGTTTTTTTTTGGTTGCCTTGGTGTCGGTCATATCGCATCCTCGATGGCCTCGGAAAGATCCAAAACCGTTGTGCAATCCCCTCATCGACCTGAGGGTTGTGGTTACACCTTGTCAATGCTGAACGATCTGAGCGATCGTGTTGTTAATTGTCGTGCGCGGGGCACCCCTAAAATGACAATTTTGTCGCCCCGGCGGTCGTTTTGGCCGTGCCCGAAGCATAGGCTGCCTGATGTAACTGCCCGATGGCCGGATGTCAAGCAGTAGCACGCCTACGCCTCTTTCATCAACTTGCGCAGCACATAGGGCAAGATGCCCCCATGCTGGAAATAGGCCACCTCAATGTCGGTGTCGAGCCGGACCAGTACCTCAAAATCGATGCGGTCGCCGTCTGATCGTTGCGGCCGACACCGTCGAAATGGTCTTGCGTGGAGTGATGCCCTCGATCCCACCGATGGTGAAGATTTCGGAACCTTCAAGACCCAGGCTGTCGGCGTTCTCCCCCTCCTTAAAGACCAGTGGCAGCACGCCCATGCCCACCAGGTTGCTGCGATGAATGCGCTCGAAGGATTCGGCGATCACGGCCCGTACGCCCAGCAGGATGGTTCCCTTGGCGGCCCAGTCCCGGGAGGAGCCGGTGCCGTATTCGCTGCCGCCCAGCACCACCAGCGGGGTCGCTCGGCTGCCTGTAGGCCATGGCGGCATCGTAGACGAACATCTCCTCGTTTTCGCGGAAACTTGAGAGTATAGCTGCCCTCTTTGGCGCCGACCAGCAGGTTTTTGATGCGGATGTTGCCGAAGGTGCCGCGCATCATCACCTCGTGGTTGCCCCGGCGGGAGCCATAGGAGTTGAAGGCCGTCTCGGTCCACCTCCTTGCCGATCAGGTATCGGCCGGCCGGGTATTCGGCGGCGATGGCGCCGGCCGGTGAAATGTGGTCGGTGGTGACGCTGTCGCCCAGCAGCAGCAGCACCCGCGCGTCGGTGATGTCGGTCGGTCGGTCGCCTCCCGTTTGAAATTATCGAAGTAAGGCGGGTTCTTGATGTAGGTGGAGTCGCTCGTCCCAGGCGAAAGGTGGTGCTTTCTGTCACGTCCAGGGCATGCCAGAACTCATCGCCCTCGAAGATCCGGCCATACTCGGCGGCGAAAAATTGCGGCTTGACATGCGCCTGAACCAGGGCGGCGATCTCTCGTCTGTGGGCCAGATTTCGTTCAGGTAGACCGGTTCGCCGTTGGGATCGATGCCCACCGGTTCGGATAAAGAAATCCACGTCGATGCGCCCGGCCAGGGCAAAGGCCACCACCAGCATGGGCGAGGCCAGAAAATTGGACTTGATGCGCTGATGGATGCGTGCCTCGAAATTGCGGTTGCCCGACAGCACGGCGGCCACGTTGAGGTCTGTTTTCAACAATGGCATCCTCGATGGCCGGCGCCAAGGGGCCGCTGTTGCCGATGCAGGTGGTGCAGCCGAAGGCGGCCGTGTGAAACCCCAGGGCTTCGAGGTACGGTGTCACGCCGGCGTCATCGAGATAGTCGCGTGACCACCTTGGAGCCGGGGGCCAAGGAGGTTTTGACATAGGGCGGCACCCGCAGGCCCGCTTGACGGCCTTTTGGGCCAGCAGCCCGGCACCGATGAGCACCGAAGGGTTGGAGGTGTTGGTGCAGGAGGTGATGGCGGCGACGACGATAGCTGCCGTCACCGATGCGCTGCCGGCCGACCGTTGAGTTCGATGTCGTAAAAGCGCTGGCTCACCGGCACGCAGCGCTGTGCCCGTGCGGTTTCAGCGCCGGATTCGTCGAGGAAGGTCGGAAAAAGACGGGTCTCGATCCGTGTCCCGTTGTACTCGCAGCCGATGATCTGGGCAAAGCTGCTCCTTGATGGCACCGCAGTGCGATGCGGTCCTGGGGCCGGGCGGGTCCGGCCAGGGCCGGCTCCACGCGTACTCAAGTCCAGCTCGAGTACATCGGTGTAGTCGGATCTTCTCATCGCCGCTGTAAAACAATCCCAGTGGCGCGGGTGTAGGCCTCCACCACGGCGGCGCTGATCGTGCCGATTGGTCAGTCTTGCAGATAGTCGATGGTTTTTTCATCCACCGGAAAAAAGCCCATGGTGGCGCCGTATTCGGGGGCCATGTTGGCAATGGTGGCCCGGTCGGGAACGCTCAGTTTCTTCATGCCCGGGCCCGAAAAACTCCACAAATTTTTCCACCACCCGGTATTCGCGCAGCATGCTGGGTAACTGTGCAGCACCAGGTCCGTGGCCGTCACGCCCGGCTGCAGGGCACCGGTCAATCCGCACACCGATCACCTCGGGAATGGACATGTAATAGGGCTGGCCCAGCATGACCGCCTCGGCTTCGATGCCGCCCACGCCCCAGCCCATGACGCCGATGGCGTTGATCATGGTGGTGTGGGAATCGAGCCCCACCAAGGTGTCGGGGATAGGCCATCAGGCGGCCCTGCTCTTCAGCGAGTGATGACGGTCTGGCCCAGGTATTCCAGGTTGACCTGGTGGCAGATACCCGAACGGGGCGGCACCACCTTGAAATTGTCAAAACTCTTCTGGGCCCATTTCAGCAGTGCGTAGCGTTCGCCGTTGCGTTCGTACTCCTTGGCCACATTTTGGCGTCTGGCATTGGGCGGTGCCGAAGTAGTCCACCTGCACGGAGTGGTCCACCACCAGATCGACGGGCACCAGGGGATTGATACGGCTGGGGTCGCCGCCCATGGTTTTGACGGCATCGCGCATGGCCGCCAGATCCACCACGGCCGGAACGCCGGTAAAATCCTGCATCAGCACCCGGGCCGGGATGATAGGGGATCTCCACCGGGGCGTCGTAATGTTTCTGCCACCGGGCGATGTTGACGATGTCGGCATCGCCGACGATTTTGCCGTCGAGCTTGCGCAGCAGGTTCTCCACCAGAATGCGGATGGAAAAGGGCAGACGCTCGACCGCGCCCATTCCAGCCGTAACCAGGGCCTGGATATCGTAATAGGCCAGGGATTGACCCGAAACACTCAACTGCTGGGTGAAATCACTTTTGTTCATGGCATCTGTCCTCGTTCGTCCCGCTACATGTGGGTGATCATGGCCTCTGCAAAGGCCGAGCATTTTACCTCGGTGGCGCCATCCATCTGCCGCGCCAGGTCATAAGTGACCGTCTTGGCCGTGATGGTGTCGGCCAGGCTGCTGCGCACCAGGGTTGCCGCCTCATGCCAGCCCAGATGTTCGAGCATCATGGTGCCCGACAAAATCAGCGAGCCCGGGTTGACCTTGTCCTGTCCGGCATACTTGGGGGCCGTGCCATGGGTGGCTTCGAAAAGGGCGTAGCCGGCGCCGATGTTGGCGCCCGGGGCCATCCCCAGTCCGCCCACCATGGCTGCCAGGGCGTCGGACATGTAGTCGCCGTTCAAGTTGGGCATGGCCAGTACATCGTACTCGGCCGGGCGCAGCAGGATCTGCTGGAACATGGCGTCGGCGATACGGTCCTTGATCAACAGCCGGCCCTCGGGTAGCGTGCCATCATGTTTATCCCATAGCTCCGCCTCGGTAATCGTTTGATCCTTGAAGATCTCCTGGGCCACCTCATAACCCCAAGTGCGAAAGGCGCCTTCGGTGAATTTCATGATGTTGCCTTTGTGGACAAGGGTAACGCTCTTTTTTTGGTGCGCCAGGGCATACTCTATGGCCATCTTGACCAGGCGCCGGGTGCCGGTGCGGCTGATGGGCTTGATGCCGATGCCCGAGTCGGGACGAATGTCGCGGCCGGTTTCGCCTTTGACAAGATCGATGAATTTGCGGGCGCCGGGTGATCCGGCTTCCCACTCCAGACCGGTGTAGACATCTTCAGTGTTCTCGCGATAGACGATCATGTCGACGGCTTCGGGTTGACGCATGGGGCTGGGAATGCCGGGGATATACTTGACTGGCCGCACGCAGGCGTAAAGGTCGAGAATCTGGCGTAGGGCGACATTGATACTGCGGATGCCCTTGCCCACCGGCGTGGTCAACGGCCCCTTGATGGCCACCGTGTAGGTTTTAATGGTCTCAACGGTCTCGTCGGGCAGCCACTGGCCGCTTTGATCAAAGGCTTTTTCACCGGCCAGGGCCTCGTGCCAGATGATGCGGCGCTGGTCGCCGTAGGCTTTGGACACGGCGGCATCAAGCACCATGCGGGTCGCCCGCCAGATGTCGGGGCCGGTGCCGTCGCCCTCGATAAACGGTATGACCGGCTGAACCGGTACCCGCAGGGAGCCGTCATCGGCAACCGTTATTTTTTCGCCCGTATCGCTCATTGCGTTTGCTCCTAGTTTGAAAGTTGTTGATCGGTTCTGGGTTGTGCCGGAGCGATATTCAATCAACCTATAGGCCGCCTGCAAGATTTG
This sequence comes from uncultured delta proteobacterium, assembly GCA_963783425.1. Taxonomy (GTDB): domain Bacteria; phylum Desulfobacterota; class Desulfobacteria; order Desulfobacterales; family QNYZ01; genus CAWANO01. The sequence goes on along the minus strand of CAWANO010000010.1, from coordinate 217,701 downwards.
GCAAGCTTCGGTTGCGGTGATGGGGAGCGTGGCAATACCGCCCGGCTGATACGCGGGGTACCACAGCGGTTCCAGATTGTCACAACTTTATGTTATATGTCAATTTTGATCCGATTTTCGACGGCGGCAAGGGTTAGTGATAGGAGGGGGCGCGTGTGCTGATAAAAAAAATCGTCTGGGGTGTCGTGGTTTGCATGGTTGTCGTCAGTGCGGCGGTCTTCTACCTATGGCACGATTTTCAGCGCTTTGCCCACAGTCCCTTGGATGAAAAAGCCGCTGATCAGGTTTTCACCATAGCCCCTGGGCAGCACTTTAAGGCCGTGGCCGAAAGCCTCCAAGCAAAGTCTTTGACGGCTTCGGCCCGCAAATTACAGCTGCTGGCGCGTCTTAAAAGCTGGGATCGTCAGGTGCAGGCCGGCGAATACCAGCTATCGGCAGCCATGTCGCCCCTGGAGATGCTCGACGCCATGGTCACGGGCAAGGTGCTGCTTATCCGGGTGACGATTCCGGAGGGGTTCACCCTGACGCAGATCGCCCAGGCGGTTGAGGCGGCCGGCCTATCTTCAGCGGATGACATTATGGCTGCGGCCCGCCAGGCGGCGTTGCTCCAACGGCTGGGGGTGGCTTCCGCGAATGCTGAGGGCTATCTTTTTCCTGACACCTATCTTTTTGCGTGCAATACCTCGGCGGATGAGGTCGTTGCGGCCATGGTATCGCGTTTTGAGGCGGTTTACACGGCCGAATTTCATTCGCGGGCCGATGAATTGGGACTGACCCGCCACGAGGTGGTGACACTGGCTTCGATTGTTGAAAAAGAGAGCGGCAATGTCAGCGAGCAGCCCCGTATTGCCTCGGTGTTTCACAACCGTCTGGGGCGCGGAATGCGCTTAGAGAGCGATCCCACGGTAATCTTCGGCCTCGGCGATGCGTTTGACGGCAACCTCACCCGCCAGCACCTCGTTACGCCCAACCCCTACAACACCTACACCATGGCCGGCCTGCCACCGGGCCCCATCGCCTCACCGGGCGAAACGGCGCTAAAGGCAGTGCTCTTTCCCGAAGATTCGGCCTATCTTTTTTTCGTCTCTAAAAATGACGGCAGCCACTATTTTTCCAAAACCTATGCTGAGCACAACCGCGCTGTGCGGCGTTATCAGTTGTCCAATTGATCTGACTCCGACGGTGTGTGGGGCCTGGCCTTGCGAAGGTGAAACTTACCCTTCACATTGCGACGGTACTTTTTGACCCCCCAGACGGCCCCAAAGTAGCCTGCCACGGATAGCGGGAGACCCACCACTACACCCCCGACAATCAGGATATGCAGGATCTGGGGTGATTTTTTGATCAGCGCGATCAGGTACTCCACATCCCATGACAGCGGCAACCCGGTGGCCACACTGGCCCGCGTAACGCCTGAACCGACCCACCAGGTGAGCCCGTAAAGGAAGGGGAAGGTCAAAGGATTGCTGATCCAAGCCCCGCTCAGGGCGGCGATTTTGTTCCATTTAAACAGAGCCGCCAACACAATGGCAACTATGGAGTGCAAGCCGATGAAAGGAGTTGTTCCGAGAAAAAGCCCCAGCGCGAAACCCAACCCTATCTGGCGGGGATTGCCGCGAATCTTCAAGAAGCGCTCGTAGGCGTGGTGCAGTTTCGGAAAACGCCGAAAAAAATGATCTGTCTTGGATGTCATGCAACGTATGATAGGTTTAGGGGCCTAAAGGCTGATGAATTTTAGCCGCCGAAGTGATTCGGGTTCGGCCCTTGATCTATCAAAATTCAAGGTTTAATGCAAAGTTATATCAGCACCGGTTCACCTAAACGGATGGCGCTACGGGAACAACTTGGCCCGTCTTGACGGCTGAGGCAAAGCGGTGCGAGAGTTCGACGGATGTTCGATGATTGTAAATTTCGCCGCTGGGGGTCACGCCGCGGATTTCAAAGTCGTATAAAAACCAGCCCAGTAAAAGGTCGCCCAAAGCGGCGCGGTCAAGGTTCAAGCGCTGAAGCCTGCGCTGGTTGCATGGCCCAGGTTGTGGCAGGGGACGCCGACCGTAGCGGCCTTTGATGAAGTTCAGCAGGCGTGCCAGGCGCAGCAATGTGGCCGCCTGATCGCGGCTCGTGATGTGAGCGATGGGCAAGGCCGCAGAACGCATCTGGCTTAATGATGGGGGCAGCAGCTCCAGTTGCGCGCAAGTCTCGTAGTCGCGGCTGGGCCGCGCCGGGTAGTAAACCGACACGCCCGCGATCAGCGGCAGGCGGGCCAGGTAGAGCAGGTCCGCAAGGGCGCTTTCGGGCGGCTGATGCGGGGCGCCGACGATGATGTAGCCCACTACCGAAAGGTGGTGTTTGTGGGCCAGCAGTGCGGCGTGCTGGAAAGCCTCGCTCACGTCGGGTCGGCCGAAGCGGCGACACTGTTCAGGATCCCGGCTACCCAGGGCCAGGTTGATGGTTTTGAAGCCGGCCCGGCGCATGGCCACGATCACCGCCTCGTCCAGACTGGGCGGATAGAGGCCGTTCATGGCTCGCAGTTCCAGATTCAAATGGCCGTAACGGGCCTCGATGGCGCGCAGCAAGCGTAGAAACCATTCCCGTTCCAGGCTCAGGTTTTCGTCCTCGAAATCGATAAAGCGGGCCTGGGTATCGAAAACGGCCCTGTCCAGTTCCTCAATGATCTTTGCCAGCGGCCGACGGCGATAAGGCGCCCAGCCCTGCGCCCCACAGACGCAGTAGGAACAGCTAAAGGGACAGCCGCGGGTGGCGACGATCTGGCTGGAGACTTTCTCCCCCGACGGTAAAAGCCATGGTCGATCAGATCGAAGGCCGGGGTGGGAAAATCGGCAGCATCGTCGATGACAGCAGGCGCGCTGACGGTCAGGCCGCTTCCGTCCGATCGCCAAACCAGTCCTGCTACCTTTTCGAGGGGTTGTTGTTTGAATAGGGCGTCGGCCAGTTGCACCATGCTATGCTCACCCTCGCCGCGCACCACAAAATCGACGGCTTTGCAGTCCATGATCGCTTGGGGAAAGGCCGTGGCGTGATGTCCGCCCACCACCACCGGGCAGTCAGGCAGGGCTTTTTTGATGGCCTTGGCCGTGGCCAGGGCTGAGTCGGCATAGGGTGTAAAGAGCGCCGAAATGCCCGCCAGACGGGGGCGTGCGGCGGCCGCTTCACGGGCAATGCGCTCAAAGCCGAAACCGTAGTGCCGGAACCGGTGAAACAGTGAAAAGGGCGACCGGTCCGGGCGGCCGTAGTAGGGCGCCAGATAGGCCATCTCCGGTGGCGTGGCGATGGTTTTCATGCGCCGTGTGGCCAGCGCGTCCAGAATGGAGACCTCGTAGTCGGCCTGGCGCAGCGCGGCCGCAATGCTGGCCAAGCCATAGGGTATGGTGCGCTTGGCGGTGAGATAGAAGTCGCGGATGGGCGGCTGAACGAGCAGGATGTCGACCATGGCGGCGCCTGTCTATCCACGGGGGGACGTCATGTGCAGCGTAAAAATTTTCTGGGATTAGGCCAAATGGGCATCGATGCTGGCCAGGAGCGTTTCGATCTCCTGGCGGGCCTGCATGGCGTCGATCCAGGGTTGGATGGCATCGCTGCCGTTATATGCACCGAGCAGCAGGCCCACCAATAAGCCCCGGGCGGCGCCGTCACCACCGGCCATGACGTTTTCCACCAGGGCGGTTTTCAGATCGTTCGGGTAGCGCGCCAGCAGGTGCACGGTGGCGGGAAGGGCGGCCGGCGTTTCACACATCTGGCCAAAATCCTTGATGGCCTGGCGGGTCTCGATTTCCGCTGAGTCGATGCCGTCCGCGACCCAAGTGGCCAGGGGCGTGTCAGTGAACCGGGCCCGGGTTTCCTGCTGCAGGGCCTCGATCGGGTTGGCACCGGCCAGCACACGTAGAGCAGTGCGGGCCATGAGCTCGGCTGTGTCGATGACCGCCTGGTCGCGGTGGGTGATAGCGGTCTGGTCCCTAACGGCCGCGACGAGCCGGTCGGGATCGTTGCGGTAGGCGTAAACCAGGGGAGCGATGCGGGCCGCACCGCCCAGGTCGTCTGAATTGGAGCCGGCCTGGTCGTAGGCAACCCCGTCGTCCAGGTTGGCCAGAGTGGTCTTGGTGGCGCCGTCGAAGTAACCCTCGTAATGGCTGAAATAGGCCCGCCAGTCCGCGCAAAACTGCTGTGGGGAAAAGCCGTGGATGGCGACCAAGCGCAATAGCAGTAGCATCTGATCCCCATAGTGGGTAAAAGCGCCGGCGGGCTTGCCGCGATGGTAGGCGGCCATTGTTGGCGCGATCAAATTTTCCAGACGCCCATACTTTTTGTCGATCACATTGGTGTTGTAAACCCAATGCGCTCCCAGAGCGTGGGCGTCGGCGGCAAAAGATGCCGTCAGCATGGCTTTGGCGCTGTCTGACATGGGATCTCCTCGGGTATGCTTTTCAATGCCGGATGGGCTGACCTCTATCGGGCAGGGTAATAATGCGTCCTGTTGACAGGCCTGTCAATACGGTGGCGGTGGCCGCTGCGTGCACGGGCGCGACTCAGTTGTGGCGGGGAATGGGTTGCACCCAGCGGTTGGTGTCACCCCTATAAAACCACTTGTCGGGAAAACCGCGGCGTCGCTGATAGACGGGGTTTTCGGCCCAGGCGGAGAGATCCAGATACGCTTGACGCAGTTGAATGAAAGTATTGGCATCGCCGCCCTGATCGGGATGCAGCCGTTTGGCCTGCTGCCGAAAGGCCTTTTTGATGGTATCGACCAAGCCGGCCGATTGCAGGTCGGCGCGTTTGAGGTTGAGCATTACCAGTGCCCTGCCGTTGAAGCGGGCCTGTACGATCTCCTGGGGCATCGCCGCCTTTGATGAAACCGGGTTGGTTTGGGCATGGTCGAGGACCAACTGTGTGGCCCGGTAGCGGCGCCGGGTGCGACGCTGCTCCTGCCACCACGCTTTTCCCAGCTGGTTGGAGAGGCGCCGAAAGGATTCGACCGGTTTCTGCGAGGGGCTGCGTTGATAGATGAAGCTGAAAATGTGCTGTGAATCGTAGGGCCACACGTCCAGCACCACCAGTTGGGGGGTGAAATAGAAGGTGGCGTAGCGGGTATTGAGTGCCCTGAGCAGTCCCGTGCGCAGATTGAGCTGGTGGCGCAACTGCTGCCGGCAGGCGATGGAGCAGTATTTGCGTCCGTTGAGCCGCTTTTGGGTGCCGCACGACAGACAGCCCGTGGGCGACGGCCGGCGGGGCGTCAACAATTGGGTGGTGGATGTCGGCGTGGGACTCATGACCGCAGCATATCAGAAATCGGGGGGCCGAAAAAGGTGCTGCCGTGTGCCAAGCGGGGCGATGGTGAGATCTTGACAGCCCAAAGCCATTTTCATATAGACAGCTTGCCCAGGCCCCTTGAAAATGCGGCCTGATACCTTAATGTTAAACGTGTGACCGGGGCTATCGCCGCGGCTGTCAGGGCCAACCTGACCCGCCGGCGCGAACGGTTTGAACTAATGATGACAACGATCAGGAAAAACCGATGATTGAGCTCGAAGAGATCAGCAAGCGATACGATCAGGTGCGGGCCGTCGACCACATCAGCTTTACAGTCGACCAGGGTGAGGTGGTGGGGCTGCTGGGCCCCAACGGGGCTGGAAAGACCACAACCTTGCGCCTGCTGACCGGATACCTGAGCCCGTCGGCGGGAAAGATTCGGGTCAAGGATCTCGATATCGAGAGCGCGCCGCTGCAGGTGAAACAGGTTATGGGCTACCTGCCGGAGTCGGCCCCGCTCTACCACGACATGATCGTCTATGACTACCTGGCCTATGTGGCCGGTATCCGCGGTATCGTCCCGGCCGACCGGCGGGCGCGCATCGACGAACTGGTTGAGCTGTGCGGCCTGCACAGTGTCATGGGCAAACCCATCGGCGTGCTCTCCAAGGGATACAAACAGCGCGTGGGGCTGGCCCACGCCATGATGGGTGATCCGGAGATTCTGGTGCTCGACGAGCCCACCTCCGGGCTAGACCCCAACCAGATTGTCGAAATCCGCGAAATCATCCGCCGTATCGGCAAGGAAAAAACGGTCATTCTCTCTACCCACATCCTCAGCGAGGCCGAGGCCACCTGCGATCGCATCGTCATCATTCACCAGGGCCGCATCGTGGCCGACAGCAATACGGCCGATCTGAAACAGGCGGCCGACCGCAAGCGCTGCATCCGGGTGGGCTTAAAGGGGCCCACGGCCGATGAAGCCGAAGCCTTTTTGGCCGACCTGAGCGGTTTGCAGCGCATCGCGCGCTTGGAGGAGAGCGACGATATCATCAGCCTCGACCTGCATTACGCCCCCGTAGCGGGGTTCGAGGAGGCCCTCTATGGTCGCATTAAATCGACCGATTGTGTGCTCTACGAACTGTCGCGACAGACACAATCGCTGGAAACCATATTCCGGCAGCTAACCAAGGAGGGCTGATATGCGTTTGGCAGGACATATTTTTCGCAAAGAGTTCAAGAGCTATTTCATCTCCCCCATCGCCTATATTGTGATCACGGTGTTTTTGCTGGTAACGGGCTGGTTTTTTTTCAGCACCTTCTTTTTGATCAACCAGGCCAACCTGCGCAATTTTTTCAACCTGCTGCCCTTTGTCTTCTCGTTTATCGTGCCGGCGGTCACTATGCGGCTCTTTGCCGAGGAGCTCAACATCGGTTCCTACGAAACCCTGTTGACCATGCCGGTGACCTTTACCGACGTGATCGTGGGCAAATTTCTGGCCGCCGTAGCCTTCGTGGCGGCCATGCTGCTGCCCACCCTGATCTATACGGTCACCATTGCCCTGCTGGGCCGGATGGATTGGGGGCCGGTGATGGGCGGCTACCTGGGCGCATTGCTGCTGGGGGCCAGTTTCAGCGCCATCGGCCTTTTCGCATCGATCTTGAGCCGTAACCAGATCATCGCCTTTATCATCGCTATGAGCATCTGTTTCTGCCTGACGCTGATCGACAAGATGCTCTTTTTTCTGCCTGCGGCCTGGCTAGGCTTGTTTGATTATCTGGGAGCGGGTACCCATTTCGAAAATATCACCAAAGGGGTGGTCGATACGCGCGATCTGCTCTATTTTTTCAGTCTCATCTTTCTGGGACTCTATACCACCCACATGGTAATGGCGGAAAAACGATAGCCTTGGCGGCGCGCCAACCATGGGTTGTCGATCTTGGATAATTTGAAAATGAACTTGCAGCCTCATACTGTGATAATCGGGAGTGCAGATGAATAAGGCATCGAGAAGTGGACGTTTGACTAAGCTGCTGCTCTATCTGGTGGCCATCGTGTTGATCAACATCGCCGGCACTACCCTCTTTTTGCGCTGGGATCTGACCCGCAACAAGATGTTCTCACTCTCACCGCCCAGCCAGAAAGCTGTCTCGGCCCTGGCCGAGCCGCTGACCATCAAGGTCTTTTTCACTGAAAACCTGCCGGCGCCCCACAACGGTACCGAGCAGTACCTGCGCGATCTGATGCAGGCCTATGCCACCCACGGCAACCAATATTTCAACTACCAGTTTTTCGACCTGGCCGATGAGGCTCTAAACGGCCCCCAGGCCGTCATCGGCGCCCGGCAGCAGGCCGAGGCCTACGGAATAGATCCGGTGCAGATCCAGGCCATTGAGGCCGATGAGGTCAAGTTTCTACGGGCCTACATGGGGCTCGTGATCATCCAGGGCGACATGATTGAGCGCATCGCCGCCATCACCGACACCGACGGACTGGAGTATCGCATTACCACGGCGATCCAAAGGCTAAACAACAAGATCAGTGCCTTTGTCGCCCTTGAGGAGAAGATTCGGGTCGAGCTACTGCTCTCATCGTCGCTTAAGCCGGTGGCGCCCTTGATGCAACTCGACCAGCTGGATACGCTGCCCGAGCAGGCGCGCCAGGTGGTCGACGACCTCAACCAGCGCTACTTCCAGAAGCTCGATTTCGCGCATCTGGACCCCACGGCCAAACCCGAACTGGTAGAGCTGGCCACGGCCCATCATCTGTTGAATCTGCAGTGGCGGGCCTCGGCACAAAACAACATCGAGGCCGGCTCGGGCGTGGCGGGCATGCTGGTGCACTACGCCGACAGGACCGTCACCATCCCGGTGATTCAGGTGCTGGAGCTACCGCTCATCGGCACCCATTACGAAATGATCGATTCGGAGCAGCTTAAGGGCTTCATCGAGCAGGCCCTGGAAGAGGTGATCGAGATCAACGCCTCGTTGGGCTATCTGGCCGATCACGGCACCTTGTCGGCCACGCCGCCCGGGCCCATGGCGCCGCCCAACCAGAGCACCATCAACGCCTTTCGTGAATTGGTTTCGGCCACCTACAGCATCAACGATATCCGCCTGAGAGAGCAGGCCATTCCCGACGGCCTCGAGGCGCTAGTGATTGCCCGACCCACTGAGACATTCAGCGATTACGCGCTTTTCCAGATCGACCAGCACCTGATGCGCGGCAACAACCTGATTCTCTTTCTTGACCGCTTCGAAGAGGTCTCGGCCGCTCCGCAGCAGGGCATGATGGGGGCTCAGAGCGCTTTCGTACCCATCGACAGCGGCCTTGAAAAATTGCTGGCCCACTGGGGTATCACGATCGGCGACGGCTTGGTTCTCGACGAGGCCTCGTTCAAGCAGCGCGTACCGCCCGAGATGGGCGGCGGCGAGCAGGCCATCTACTTCGCGCCTTTGATTAAAAGTGAAAATATCAACGATCAATTTGACTTTCTGGAAGAGATCAAAGGGTTGGTGACCTTGAAGGTGTCGCCCATCCATGTCGATAAAGGTCAGCTTAAAACGGTCGGCGCCAAAGCCAATTGGCTGATCGCTTCTTCCGCTGCCTCCTGGCTCATGGAACAACCGATCAACCTCAACCCCATGCTGATGTTGCCGCCGCCCGAGGGCCAAGCGCGGCAATCCTTCGATCTGGCATACCTGCTGGAAGGGCAATTTGATAGCTATTTCGCCGACAAAGAAGTTCCGTTAAGAGTGGTTGAAACCGAGCCAGACGAGGGAGAGTCGGCCGACGCGCCCGAACAGAAGGCCTCTCCGGCGCCGGCCGACATCACCGGCAGCGGCACTTTGATCGCCAAGGGCCGTCCGGCAAAAATCTTCATCATGAGCAGCGCCGAAATGATCAGTGACGGCATTTTGGACGCCCAGGGGCGTAGCCCCAACGACATGTTCGTGATGAACGTGATCGACGCCCTCAACGGACGCGAGGAGATTGCCCGCATGCGCAGCAAACAGCAGCAGTTCAATCCACTGACCGAGCTGAGCGGCGGCACCAAAACCGTCATCAAGATGATCAACATCATCGGACCGGCCCTTTTGGTGATCGCTTTCGGTCTGATCGTGTGGTGGCGTCGTCATGCCCGCCAGCGCGATATTCAAGCCGCCTACGGCCAGAGAGGATAAGGGGGCGCGGACGATGAAAAAAGAGATTGTAGTGTTGGTGGCGATCATTGCAGCCGTGGGCGCTTACATCGTTTTGCAGCGCAGTGATCAGGTGCAGTATCAACTTCCCGAGCTGGCGGTAATCGCGCCCGATACCATCACGCGCATCGAGATCAGCGATGGTGAGGAGGCCGTGGTGCTGGAGCGCGCCGCCGATGATACCTGGCAGGTCGGCGAGGCCAAGTTCAAGGCCGACGCCCACAAGGCCGAGCGCATCGTCGAGGTGATCTCGGCGCTTCGTCTGAGCACGCTGGTGGCAGAGTCCGAAGACTATCACCGTTTCGCGCTGGATCCGGAACAAAGACTGCGCGTCAAGGCCTGGGTTGGAGAGGATCTAAAGCGCACCTTCGATGTCGGCAAGGCGGCCGACACCTTCCGCCACACCTTCGTCAAGCTCGAGGGCGATCCGCGGGTCTACCATGCCGAAAAGAACTTTCAGGAGTGGTTCAAGGTGTCGACCGAGGATCTGCGGGACAAGCGTGTGCTCAGCTTCGATCAGGCCAAGATCGACCGTATCGTTCTGACCCATAAGGGCCAGAGTGCCGCCTTCGTTCGCAGTGCCGGGACAGCCGAACTGGAGCAGGAGCAGGCCTCCGCCAAGGCCGATGAGGATTCATCGGAAAACGCCGTCGCAGGCACGTGGCGGAGCGAAGCCGGTGCGCACGCTGCCGACACCAAGGTTGCCGCGCTGCTATCGCTGCTTGCCAGCCTTGATTGCCAGCGCCACCTGGCCGAAAAACCCACCGCAGCGCCCGAATTCGAGATTATCTTGCACGGTGAGGACGAAACCCACACGCTCACCATTTACCCCAAATTGGAGATCGACGAGCAAACGCTATGGCCGGCAACCTCCTCGCAATCGGCCAGCGCGTTCGAGCTGCCCGACTGGGTGGCTCAGGACATCATCACGGCGCCCGATGATCTGCTCATCACAGCGCCCGACAACGAAACTCAAGAATAATTTAACCCCCGAGCCCCGCTTGTTGACAACCGTCGGCCGCCGCGGCGAAAGCGAAGAGACGCATGACCCTGACAATTGATAAAATTTTGTTCTGGATAGAGCTGTTTCTGGCCGACCCGGTTCTGCCCTACATCACCGGCGGGTCGGCCCTGCTGCTCATTATCATTCTGGTTGTCACCGGCTGGGAAGACAAGCGTCCCGAAACAGCGACGGCCGAAGTTGCCCCGGCGCTCGAATCGGCAACGGATGAGGCAGGGGACACGGTAGAAGCGGCAGTGGCAGAAGCCGAGGTGACGCAGACGGGGTTGCCCGAGGTTGATGCGCTGGATGAGGCGCCCGAAACCGGCCCCGAAGTGGAAATAGCGTTAGTGACGAAGGCACCGCCTACGGTTCTACCACCGCCCGAAACAACCCCCCCGGCGCCGGTTGTCACCACGCCTGAACCGGAACCCGAACCCGAGGCGGCACCGGCACCCATCCCCGAGATTGAAAAATCGATAAGCCTTTTCGCGCGGCTCAAGCAGGGACTTTCCAAGACTCGGCGCCACATCAGCGATGAGATCAGCGCCATGCTGCCCGGCGGCGGTAAGGTCGACGACGCCATCCTGGAGGAGTTGGAAGAGCTGCTGATCACGTCGGATATCGGGGTGCAGACCGCCATGGAGGTGATCGAGCAGATCTCGCGCAAGGCCGCCACCATCGAGAGCGCCGACGGACTCAAACAGGTCCTTAAGTCCCACATCCTGGCCGAATTCGATGGCAGCCGCCCGGCGGTGGCGGTCGTACCCGATGGCGGCGAAACCCCCTATGTGATCATGGTGGTGGGGGTGAACGGTGTCGGCAAGACAACCACGATCGGCAAACTGGCGGCCCGCTTGCGGTCCGAGGGCAAAAGCGTGCTTTTTGCCGCGGCCGATACCTTTCGCGCGGCCGCCATCGAGCAGCTTCAGGTGTGGGCCGAGCGCGCCGGCGCCGACATGGTCAAGCACCGTCATGGCTCCGACCCGGCGGCAGTGGCCTTCGACGCCGTGGAAGCAGCCATGGCGCGCGGCGCCGATGTGGTGATCGTCGACACGGCGGGCCGCCTGCACACCAAGGTCAACCTGATGGAGGAGCTGAAAAAGATCCAGCGCGCGGTGGCCAAAAAGATGCCCGGGGCGCCCCACGAAGTGATGCTGGTGCTCGATGCCACCACCGGGCAGAATGCCCTGCAGCAAGCTAAATTGTTCAACGAGGCCCTGGGGCTGACCGGCCTGACGCTCACCAAGCTGGACGGTACGGCCAAGGGTGGCATTGTGGTGGCCATTTGCAAGGAGTTGAACGTACACTTGCGCTTTATCGGCGTGGGCGAACAGATCGACGATCTGCAACCCTTCGATCCACAGAAATTTGTCGAAGCCCTGTTCTGAAGCGATCCATCCGCTCTGCTCTTATCCAACGGTGCGGCGCCATGACGCAGCCCGATCCGCATCGGCAGGCCCTGGTCTGCCTGCCAAATCAGTTGACATGAACGCGCTATGAGTTAATATAAGTATTTAAATTAGTAATGGATTTCAGCCGTTTTAAAATTCTCGCCAAACGGTTGCAAAGCGGGTCTATAAGCAAGGAGGTTGTTACCTGAAATGGCCGATAAAGAGTACTATAAGATCCTGGGCGTGAAAAAAGAGGCCACCCAGGAGGAGATTAAAAAAGCCTACCGCAAAATGGCGATGAAGTATCATCCCGATCATGCCGAAGGCGACAAGGCCAGCGAAGAGAAGTTTAAGAAGATCAGCGAGGCCTATGCCGTTCTCAGTGATCCGGAGAAGCGAAAACAGTACGACACCTTCGGATCGGAAGGCTTCCAGCAGCGCTACAGCCAGGAAGATATCTTTCGCAACTTTGATTTCAGCGATATTTTCAAGGAGTTCGGCTTTGGGGGTCAATTCGGCCAAGGCCGAGGCGGCGGGGTACGCTTTACCTTCGGTGGTGGCCAAGGCCCTTTCGAGGGGTTCCGCGGCCAACAGGGAGCGGTGCGCGGCAATGATTTGATCTATGAAATGCCGCTGACCATTGCGGAGGTGATTCATGGGGCTCAGAAGAACGTCAGCTTCCAAAAGGGCGCCCAAAGCGAAAACCTAACCGTCAAGATCCCCAAGGGAATGGTTACCGGCAAGCGCTTGCGTCTGGCGGGTAAGGGCGAAGCCAGCCCCTACGGAGGACCGGCCGGCGACCTGTACATCAAAACCTACATTGTTGATCACCCGGATTTTACCATCAAGGATCACGATGTTTACCTCACCCGTGAAATCCGGCTCACTGAGGCTCTACTGGGCACAAGCATCGAAGTGCCCACCCCCAGGGGCGAAACCAAAACGCTGAAAATTCCAACTGGTACGCGCCATAAAACGCAAATGCGGTTGACCGGCTACGGGCTGCCGGTTATGAATAGCACCCGAAAGGGCAACCTCTATGTGCAGATTCTGGTGCACATACCCAAAAAATTGACGGCCGAGCAGCGCAAACTGATAGAACAGTTGGCCCAGGCCGGACTGTAAAGCGCGCGGTTGCCAGCAGCCCTTGATAACGCCTGGATCCCTTTGAAAGCGGATTGATGACCGACAAGCTCGTTCCCATTTTGGCCCAGGAGACAATCGCCGCCCAGATCAAGCGCGTTGCGGCCGAAATCAGCGACCAATACCAAAACAAGCCGCTGGTGCTGATCGGTGTGCTCAAGGGCTCCTTCGTCTTCATGGCCGATCTGGTGCGAAAGATCGACCTGCCCGTGGAGATTGATTTCGTGGGCGTAGCCAGTTACCATGCCGGAACCACCTCAAGCGGTAAAATCGTGCTTACCAAGCCGATCAGCATCGATCTGAAGGGCAAGCACGTCCTGCTGGTGGAAGATATCGTCGAAACCGGGCTGACGCTTGAGTACCTGTTCGATTATCTGCATGCATTCAAGCCCGCCTCGGTCAAGCTTTGCGCCCTGCTGGACAAACCGACCCCGCGCCGCCGGGTCGATGTGACCATCGATTACTGCTGCCACACCGTCGGTGACGATTTTCTGGTCGGCTACGGATTGGATTGCAACGAGTATTACCGCAATCTGCCCGCGCTCTTTTGCCTTAAAAACGAGTTGTAGCGAACCGTTCTACATAAACGGCACCCCGCGGTTGAGATCCAGATTGTCCCACCCACCACTGATTTAGGAACGATATCAAGGAGTCGAAATGATCGTCACCTGTCAAAGCTGCGCCACCCGCTATCGCCTGGATGAAGATCGGTTAAAGCCCGGGGGATCCAAGGTGCGCTGTTCAAAATGCGGGGAGACTTTTATGGTGGCACCGCCGCCGGGTGACATCTCGCCTGCCGCTCCAGCGCAAGCGGCCGCAGCCGGGAAAAAAGTGGCAACCGAGAAACGGGGCTGGGGCCTTCATCTTTTGATATTGCTCTTATTGGCGGCGGCAGGGAGTGCGGTGGTATACGGTTTGATTTATCATCCGGAACGCATCCCCTCTTTTCCGGCCGCTGAAAAGCACGCCGAGACCGTCACCACGCAAATGGAGAGCGATCACCCGCCTCAGGCCACGCTATTTTCAAAAACCGCTGAACCGGCGCAGATTGCGGCTGCATCCAACCCCCCACAAGAGATTGACGCTTCGGCCGCTTCGATGGTTGATGTGCAGCACCGTTATGTGGAAAACGTCAATGTTGGATGGCTATTGGTGATCAGCGGTGATGTGTCGCAACTTTCCGATCAAGTCTCGACAGCGCAGGCCGTCCGAGTGGCCTTGTTTGAAAAAAATGGGCAGAAAATTGATGAACAGGTTTTTACGGTTGGACACCAACTGACCGATGCCCAACTGGCGACACTCCCCGTGGCAGATTTGATGGCGCGATTGACCGCCACGTCAGCGCCGATGCCGAACGGATCTGAAAGGGAACTTCCCTTTATGGCCGTGTTCGCGTCCACGGGCGCGGAACTGGACGAGTTTTCATTGGAACTCATTGAAACAATTCCCGATAAGTGATTTACCTATACGCGCCTGACCACCCCGGCTTGAACCGCTTTCGACTTGACGCCACTGGTCCAAGCTGATAAAAGCGGGCCTGAAATGATGGCGATGTAGCTCAGTCGGTTAGAGCATGCGGCTCATATCCGCAGTGTCCGGGGTTCAAATCCCTGCATCGCCACCAATTAAGAACCCCAAGCTTTTCGATAAGCTTTAAAACCCCGAGACCAGAAAAGGTTTCGGGGTTTTTGTTTCTTAAATGTTCCGATAGGGTCGATTGAAATACCGTCATTTTATACGGTATCAATAACGGTATACGTAACCTCCGAAATTTACGTACCGTCAATTTTGGGCTTTTTGGCGGTCTGCGCGGGGGGTGTCGTTTTGGGTGCTGGTGGTGCATGGCTGTTAGAAATTGCGGTGCCGAAACTGACCACGCACACGCCTTTGTCATATGTGTTGCTTGCAGAAATACTGGTGATCGTTATGGGCCTGATGTCCGGGAATCTTCCCGCCCGCCAGGCCGCTTCGACCACCCCATCGAAGCGTTGCCGGGCCCCAGTGAAATGAAACTCGATCGGCGGGTCATCCGGGTATTTATATGGGTGTGGGAATAGCAATAGCTGCCGCACTGCAGGCAGCGCTGCGTCTCCGCGCGCGCCTCATGCTTGGTGATGGTCGCCGCCACCTCTTCGTAAACGAGAGGCGGCGACGCCACCAGCAGCTCTTTGAGCCTGACGCGCGGTGGCCCGGGGGCAAGGGTGATGCCTTTGAGGATGCTTTTAGGGTTAACCTTGCAGTGAAGGTTGCCGGGCACCCGAACGCCTCCGGTGATCAAGTAGTGTATGGATGTGCCGCCACAGACCTCGGCCACGGCGGCGATTACCGAGGCCCGGCCCGTAGCATGTCGCCGGCCGCAAAAATGTTGGGTCGGGCCGCCAGGAGCGTCAGGCTGTGCACGGCCAGGGTTGCCGACGGGGTGAATTTAAAGCCGATGGCGAGTATCCGCACCCTCCTCGGTAAGGCAAGCCAGATCAGGTTTGCGCTGATAGGCCACAACGACCAGGTCTGCATCGAGGCGGGTGGCAGGGTTTGATTCGGTAATGGTGGGTACCGCTTTTGAACGTCTTTTTCCGAATCGGTTTTAATTGATTGGCAAAGAACATGCACACGGCCGGTACTCTCGGGTACGATTCGCCGGGGGCGCGTCATGAAGCGGATATCGACCCCCTCTTCCTCGGCGCGGGTAACATCGCGCTTGCGGGCCGACATCTCTTGGCGGTCGCGGGGGGCGATGACGGTCACCGTTTCGGCACCCAGTCGGATGCTGCAGCGGGCGCTTTCATAGCCGTATTGGATTCACCGATCACCACCACGCTTTCGCCTAGATCCCCAAGGCGACGTTCCACCTGGGACAGAAAATCCAGGCTCGGCCAGACGCCCTCGACGGCTCCACCGGGGACGCATAGGTGGGGGATGTTCCAGGCGCCGAGGCCAAGAAAAATGGCTTCAAAACCCGTCTGCTGGAGTTCGCTCAGGGTGAAATCACGGCCCAGCATCGTTTGCGTTCTAACTACCACCCCCAGTTCCAGGATCCCCTTGATCTCCCAATCCACCACATCCCTGGTTAATCGGTATTCAGGAATGCCGTAGCGCACATACCCCCAGATGGGTTTTGGCATCGAAAATGGTGGGCTGATGTCCGAACCGTCGTAGAAAATAGGCACAGGAGAGACCGGCCGGGCCGCCGCCGACCACGGCCACCTGCCGACCGGTGTCGGGCAAAGTGGTCAGATGCACCCGCTTACCTGCCTCGAACCTCCCCCACTGGCCCAGGTAGCGTTCGAGATGTCCGATGGCGACCCCTTCGTCGGCGATGTTTCTGCGACAGATGTTCTCACAGGGGTGGGGGCAGGTGCCCCCACCGTCATCGGGAGGGGATTGCGCATTTTGATGGTCAACAGGGCCGCTCCATTTCGCCCCTGGTCAGGTGGCCGATAAAGCGCGGGACATCGACCTGGGAAGGACATTTCTGGCCGCAAGGCGCCAGGCAGTCTGTAGTCTCTTCCAAGTAGAGCAGTTGATCGCTTAATGTTTCCAGGCGGATAACTGTTCTTGGACAGACTTCGACGCAACGCCCGCAGCCGCGGCATCTGGAAGAATCGATGCAGGGGCGCCGGTCGATATCAAGTTCAATTGCCGCAAAGGGGCAAACCGCCGCACAGGTGCCGCCGCCTAAACAGCCATTGTCGCAGGGGTTGAAGCCGCCAAACAGCATGGCGGCGGCGCGGCAGTCCGACGCCCCATTGTACTCAAAAAGGGGTTCTATACGGTGCGGGCCGAAACAGTGGGGATTGCCACGGGAATTTCCACCGGCCCATTGGCCGTGCCGGTGATCTGAATGAGCTGTTCGATCACCGCCGCGCCGCCCATGGCGCAGATGCTGAGCGGGGCTTTACCGCTGAGCAAGGCTTTGGCCGCCCCTTCGCAGCCGGCATAGCCGCAGGCGCCGCAGTTGAGACCGGGCAACACCGATTTTATGGCCTTAAGGCGTAGGTCTTCGGGCACATAGAGTATCCGCGATGCCACGGCCAGCAGCAGAGAGAGATAGACCGATCGCCCCCATAATCATTGTGGCTTTGAGAATCATGATTTAGCGTCTTTCTCAGCGGGGGTGTCGTTGGCACCCTCCAAGCGGCGGTTGATCTGTCGTGCGCCAAGGTTACGGCGCCTTCTGCGAGGGTCGCGCGAAAGAGGCGGCTACGGGGCGGGTAAAGAAAGCGTTTCCAGGAGTCATGGCCGCAGGCGTATTGGAAAAATCCCGACGGGGCGGACTTTGCGGCGCTGTAGACACCCAGCGCCTGCTGATCCCGCCAACCCCATGGCAGTTCCTGGATCGATGCAATCGGCCCCAGCACTACGGCCGCGGCCTTTTGGCGCGGCCCTATGATGATAAATCCGAGACCTTTCAAGGCTTCCACGAGGCCTTGCATAGCGTCCGTTTCTATTTTGACGGAGGTTGCCACGGTTACCCATCCTTGATTTGCCGATGCAATTTATCTTAAAGCAAGAAACATGCCACCGTCTAAGCCCAGACCGCCCGTCTGGCGGCCGGTCAACCCGCTCTAATTGGGGCTCTTTTACCATACCAAGCTCCGCCGAAGGTGTGCCGTTGGCGTCGACTCACTGCAAGGTTTTGCCACTGTGTAAAAAAAGGTGACACCGCGCCGCTGTCTGGCGGTGTCATTTTGCCCTTAGAACGGCCATTTTGCGTCTTTTACAGATGGCATGTCGTTTGCATTGTATTGATGGCGTAGCGTCATCACAGTCAATCAAGGAGGTACGCCATGGCAGCCCTGCCCGTGATTCTTGCCGCCGTTGATGGATCCGAACAATCCATGTACTGCGTCACCTATCTCAGCCGTTTGCTCTCGCCCGAGCATGTCAGGATCGAACTTCACCATGTGCTCGCCAGACTGCCCGAATCCTTTCTAGACCAGGCGGAAGAGCAGGAAGCCGATCTGTACAACAAAGAGATCGGCGAGTGGAAGAAGAGCCATCACGTTGAGATCCACAGATTCATCGAGGAGGCCAAAAAGCGGTTTTTGGCGGCGGGATTTCCGTCCCAACACATTTCCGTTTCAGTGGTGCCGAGCAAGGTGGGCATTGCCAGGGATATCATCAATAAATTACGGGTCGGCTACGCTGCCCTGGTGGTGGGGCGGCGTGGGGGCGGCATCCTGCCCGAGTATATGCTGGGCAGCATTGTCGCCAAATTGAGCGACACCATCACACACATACCGCTTTGCGTTGTGGGCGGCCAGCCGGAGGCCCGTAAGGTGGTGATCGCCTTCGACCGGTCCAAGGGCCTTCGTGAAGGCGTTGAGCGCGTCAGCACCCTTTTCAACCGAGATCTCGACGAAATTCTACTATGCCATGTGGTGCGACAACTCTCTGAAATTCATCCGGCCAGCTACTACAAGTTCACCAGCGCCAAAGAGGCCTACTGGCTGGATGAGGGTTCGCGTAAAACCATACCCGCCATGGTCGAAACCAAGCAGCGCCTCGCCAAGGCAGGGTTCGATCAGAGTATTTTTCGGACCATTATTTCCAAAGAGCACGTCAGTCGGGCCAGTGGGATTTGCAAGCAAGCCGAGATGAGCCGGGCCGGCACGATCATCAGCGGCCGGCGCGGATCGACGAGCATCGAGCTGTTCAGCATGGGGCGCGTTACCCGTAAAATTCTTCATATGGCCTATAACCAGGCGGTGTGGATTGTGTGAACGAGAAAACCCGCAGAAAGGATATCGCCATGTCGCTGGAAATAAATAAGATTCTCTACGCCACTGATCTTTCTAAAAACTCGATCTTTGCCTTTCGGTATGCCGTGGATCTGGCCGATAAGTATGGGGCCAAAATCACCATTTTGTATGTGCTGGAGGCCTTGAGCGCTACCGGTGTCACCGTCTTGAGCGCCTATCTGGGGCCCGAACACCTGCTGGAAAATGTGGAGGAGCGACGGGGACATATAAAAGAGCGTATTGGCCAGCGGCTGCAGGCCTATTTGGAGAAGGTGCCCCGGGAGTCGCCGCGCCTTGATGCCTCCCAAGTCGATGTGGTGATCAGCGAAGGCTACCCGGCCGAGCAGATATTGGAGCAGGCCGATAAACTTGAGTGTGACATGATCGTAATGGGCACCCACGGCAAGGGATTTTTGCAGCAGACCTTTTTGGGCAGCGTCGCCAAGCGTGTGCTGCGTCGCGCCCATAAGCCCATCACCATTGTGCCGTTGCCCAGCAGTGCGTCGGCGTCGAACCTCGATGAGATTTGAAGGTCTACAGATCGTCATACGAATGGAACACTTGGTGTTCTGTTTACCGTGTAAAGCCATACAGGCATCACATGGCTTTGCGTCAACGACCTACGCCAAACAAGGAGGTATGAATCATGGAACTGATACCCTGGAAACCCTTTCGTGAACTCGGATCGCTCCGAAAAGAGATGGATAGCCTGTGGGATCGGTTTTTCGGTGGCGCGCTCTCGACCGGCTTACTGCGCGAAGCTTGGGTGCCTTCGGTGGACATTTCAGAAACCAAAGAGGGATTTGTGGTCAAGGCGGAGCTGCCCGGCTTGGACGCCAGGGACGTCAATGTCAACATCTCGGGCGACATCTTGACCATCAAGGGTGAGAAGAAAACAGAGCGGGAGCAGAAAGACGAACACCTCCATTGCGTGGAACGTTATTCGGGTACATTCCAGCGCTCGTTTCAACTGCCCAGTAGCGTAAAGGCCGACAAGATCGAGGCGCGCTTTGACAAAGGCGTGCTGGAAATCACGTTGCCCAAGGCCAAGGAGGCCAAAGCCAAAGAGATTGAGATCAAAGTGGCATAATTTGGGCGGGCGATTCAGGTTATGGTGACCCAAGCCAGCCCGGCGGGGCCCCCGGGCTGGTCATTAAAACAGAAAGGGGATCCAATGCAGCCGGCAAACGATGGCGCCCGGCGTGAAAAGCGAAAAGAGCGGTTGGAGCGCCAGGCAGTCGAAATCAAACAGCGCTTGAGTCATATCCAACACAAGATCATGGTCATGAGCGGCAAGGGCGGTGTCGGTAAAAGCAGCGTTTCCAGCTATCTTGCCGTTGCTTTGTCCAAAAGGAACTACAGCACGGGATTGCTGGATGTGGACCTGCATGGCCCCAGCATATTGCGCCTGCTGGGCTGGCGGGGCACGCTACGCGAATCAGACCGTCACGGCAAGCTTCAACCGATCGGCTACCGGCCCAACCTGGAGGTGATGTCCATCGAGGCTCTGGCCACCAACAAAGACGCAGCCACCATCTGGCGCGGGCCCATGAAAGGTGCCGCAATTCGTCAATTCATCGCCGACATCAACTGGGCGGCGCTGGACTTCATGATCATCGACGCGCCGCCGGGAACCGGTGATGAACCCTTGACCGTAGCCCAGACCATTCCGGACGCTTTGGCCCTGATCGTAACTACCCCCCAGGAGATCTCCCTGGCGGATGTGCGCAAATCGATCGATTTCTGCCGCCAGGTGGATATGACCATTCTGGGGCTGGTGGAAAACATGAGCGGCCTTATCTGCCCGCACTGCGGTGAAACGATCCATCTATTTAAAAACCGGGGCGGTGCCATGACGGCCTCGAAGGAGAATCTGCGCTTGTTGGCCACCTTGCCGTTCGATCTCGAGGTGGTGCTGCGTGGTGATGATGGCGATGTTGGCATTTTGGATGACCATCGGCGGCCCATCACTCAAGCCTTCGACGCCATGGTGGATAAAATCGTGGCCCTCACCGTTAACGCTGTGACGCCGTGAGCGGTTGGCGGGCATCGTCTGGCACAAGATTTGTTTTCCGCATAACCAGGTATCTTGCCGGGAGGAAAAGATAATGTCCCCGATCCTGTAATTCGGACAGGAGAAAGAGGGGGTATGGATGCCTTGCTGATCATGGTCTGCGCGTGTGCAGGGTATATGTCCTCATGTACCACTTTCACGGCAAGCATGTCGGCAGCCTCATTCTCAGTCGAGCCGGCAACGATGATCAAGCCGATGGGTTGGCACGAACCGCGACGGTTGCCCACAAAGTGCGTTACCCTCAGCGACATGGCGACCCATCGCCTGGAGGCGCTGAAGTTCTATATTTGGCAGTGCGCCATTCTAAAGAAGAACGTCATAGGGCCATCCGCAACGCGTCGCTCAAGCCGCGCCGTGTCAGAGTTGACTTTCATTTTAAAACGAAATTCCCTTAAAAT
The DNA here is from genome assembly GCA_963783425.1 of uncultured delta proteobacterium. Classification (GTDB taxonomy): domain Bacteria; phylum Desulfobacterota; class Desulfobacteria; order Desulfobacterales; family QNYZ01; genus CAWANO01. Next base: position 196,483 of record CAWANO010000010.1, on the reverse strand, counting down.
TGTTGGCCTGCCTGTAACCCAATATCCCTTCGCGGGCTCTCTATAGGCGTAATCGATGGGTCAGCTTCGAGACAAAACGGCGGTTATAAGGAGAAAGTCAATGAAGATGCGGAAAATCACGTCGCTCACGGCGGCACTGGCTTTTATTCTGATGGTGTTGACCAGCATCATTTTGTACATCGTGCCCCAGGGCCGGGTAGCCTATTGGGCCGACTGGCGGCTGTGGGGGCTGTCCAAGACGGATTGGGGCAACATCCATATCAATCTGGGTTTTCTGTTTCTGGTCGCCCTCGCATTGCACATCTATTACAACTGGAAAGCGATCACCGCCTACCTGAAGAACAAGGCGCGCCGGATGAAGGTCTTTACGCCGGAATTCAACGTGGCGCTGCTGGTCACACTGGCCTTTACCCTGGGGACCTATTTTCTGTTACCGCCTTTCAGTTGGGTGATCGATCTGGGTGGCCGTATCAAGGATAAGGCCGCGGTGACGTATGGTGAGCCGCCCTACGGTCACGCTGAGCTTTCTTCGGTTAAAACCTTTGCCCAGAAAACCAATCTCGACCTTGAAAAGAGTATGGCGCTGCTTGCGGCGGCGGGGTATGTCGCCGAGAGCGATCAGGTCACCCTTGAGGCGCTGGCCAAACTGCATGGCGTTGCGCCCCAACAACTCTACGAAGCGATGAAGCCGGCCGCGCCGGTTACCGCAGGCCGATGGCGGAGCGCCCGCCCTTCCCGAGGCGCCGGTGCCCGGAACGGGCAATCTGACCTTGGCTGATTTTACAGCCCAGTACAACCTGAACCTGAAACAGGTGCTGCGGTCCCTTAGCGATCAGAATATTGAGGCCGCTGCGGAATTGACCCTCAGGGTCATCGCCGAGAAAAACGGCATCGGCCCCATGGATCTATTTGAAATGATAAAAGCGAGCGTTCAAGGGGCTTGATGCGATACCGAAAAAAGGGCATGCTGTGACCAAAGCGTTCAAGCCCTTTTTTACATCCAAATTGCCGGACGGAAAATATTGCGGCCGGTGACTGACGCCCGCCCGAGCCAAGCCGGTTTTCACGGTGTCGTTGCCTTGATTGGCTGCGAATGGGAGGCCGCAACATGACCAGCGCCCTTGAGACAAGTCCCGCCCAAACCCGAAGCGATCGCGTTGAGCCGCTTATCATCGGCAACGATCAGACCGATTTCATCACCCCAGGCGCTCAGCCGGGGCCGGCGCGGTTTGATTCCAAGGCCTATCTGTCCCAGGCACCCCTGACCGTTATCGACGCGGCCTCGCTCGAACTGATTCAGGTGTTGTTGCTGCACCAGGCCATCGACCATACCCAGAGTGCCACCGGATCGGCCGTGGTGTTCAGGTCGCTGATTCAACCCAGCACGGATCTGGCCCATATTCAGGCCAAACAGGCCTCTCTACGGGAGATTGACGCCAATGACCGCCTGCGCCAAGCCCTGGCGGACTACCTTCACGAATTCAGTAACGGTGAAAGTGCCCTTTACAAATTTTTCAACAAGGGCCTCTATGCCCTCTTTCCTTACCCCGATCTGAAAAAGGCGCGGCGGGCAGCCGCCAATATCACTCGGATGCTTCCAACCATTCCGGAGGCGGAGTCCCTCTACCTAAATTCGCTGATCTCGGGGCTCAAGCGTTACCGGGGTTCACCGGTTGACCAGATGATGGGCGGGGCGGTCTACAAGAGCCTGGGCGGCTTGAAATCGGACCAGGAGGTAGGCGTTTTCACTCCCAAACTGAAGTTTACCCCTCGACGCCTTACCCGGTGGCTGATCGTGGGACCGGCCGTAATGGCGGCGCCCTACCTGCGCGACATGATCGGTTGGGGGCCCGCCCTGTCGCCACTGCTGCCGACCGTGGGGATGGTTTTGACCGGGGCTTGCGCTTTTTACGCAATGGCCGTCAAACCGGTGCGCGATACCGGTAATTTCATCGAGCCGCTGCGGGCAAGATCGGTCCACGATCAGTGCTTCGGGCGGGCCGTGGACACCATCGGCATGATCGATGAACTGTTGTCGTGCCATGCTTACGCCGAAAATTGTCGCCACCCCACGACCCTGCCCAACGTCAGTGACGGCGCGCACCATTTTTTCGAGGCCACCGGACTCAAAAACCCGGTGTTGGCCGAGGCCGATCGCGATTTTATCTCCAACCATGTCTGCCTCAACGGTGCCCGGCTGACTTTCATCACCGGACCCAACAGCGGGGGCAAGACCACCATCTGCAAGAGCATCATTCACAACCAGCTGATGGCCCAGACGGGCGGCTATATGCTGGCGGAGAAAGCGGCCGTCAACATTGCCGACATGATCAGCTACCAGGCGCCCAAGTTCGACGGGTTGCAAGACAGCGAAGGCCGTTTCGGCACCGAGCTGAGCCGCACCCGGGACATTTTCTACGCCACCGGCCCCAAAAGCCTGGTGATCCTCGACGAGCTGGCCGAGGGCACCACCTATGAGGAGCAGTTGCACCACTCCTTCGAGATCCTCAGCGACTTTTACGCCATCGGCAACAACACGGTGTTGGTGACCCATAACCATTCGCTGGTGGACGACTTGCGAGCGGCCCAAAAGGGACAGTGCCTGATGGTCGAGTTCGACGGTGATGACCCCACCTACCGGGTGGCGCCCGGCATTTCGCGGGTTTCCCACGCCGAACGGGTGGCGCGCAAGATCAATTTTTCCCGAGAGGACCGGCGCCGTTACATGCAGGCCAAGGGTTATCTGTGACCGGTTGGGAAAAGGTGGCGGTCATTTTCAAACACCATCTATATTAACGTCTGGGAGACTCAACATGAGCAGCAATTGCGCGCACTGTAAGTGGCGGGAAAAGTATGACCGCAATCCCCGCTCCGTTTTAGGCCGGATCTGGCGATGGCACACCGGCTGGTGTCCGGGCTGGAAGGGTTATATCAATTCGCTGCCCGACGAGGAGCGTCAACGCATCGAGGTGCGTTACGCATCACGGCCTCGTTCCGGATCGCAAACGGGCCGGTGAGCGTGCGGCCGCGGCTAAGGCCAGCAGGTAGGCCAGGGCGGCGCCCACCAGCAGGTAAGGCGTGCCCAGGGTCAGCGCTATCTGGGCTGCGGCAATGGCCGCCACCACCGAGGTGCAGCCGTTGAGCGCCCAGGCCGAAGCGCTTTGGGCCGGATGTGTGACGTAACGGCGCATCCCCACGGCAAAGGGAATGCCCATCAGCCAACCGACGGCCAGCAGCGTCAGCAGGGCACCGCCGTAGCGCCAGGGGCCTGAAAGGGCGGCCAGGAAGAGCCAGAAGCGTCCCGGCATCAGGGCGGTGGCTCCGATCGCCCCGCACAGCAGCGCCAGGCAGACGCGGTGGGCCGTGACCGAACAGCGTTGCGCATAGAGCCCCCCCAGACCGGAAAAGATTAAAATTCCCGCCACAACCACCGTGAAAGTCACCACGGGAGCCTCGAACAGCACCATCAACTGCTTGATGTAGTAAATCTCAAGCAGCATGAAGCCGGCGCCCACGCCCAAAAAATAGACTGCGGCTGCCGCCCGGAGCCGGGTGCCAGCGCGACGCGTCACTCCCAGAGGAAGCGCCAGCAGTAGTGACGCCACCACCAGCGCTTCGATCAGCACCACCAGCACCACCACCTCACCGGATAGCACCAAAGCATAGAGCCGGTTGCCCATGGCTTGATAAAGGCTCTGGATCCGGCTCCATTTTAAGATGCGGTAAGGAAAGGGACGCTGGTCGGACTGGGGGCGCACATCCAGCGGGTAGGCATCGAAATAGCCCCCAGCACGCCCGTTGTCGTAAGCTTCGGCCAGCCGGGTGATCTCCCGGGCGTGAAAGGGCTGATCATAGCGGTTGAAGTGGTTGACCAGCGCCGCCTCGCCGCCCTCATGAAAGAGGAGATCGAAATTGTGCTCGCGGGCGAAAGCTGCCACAGCCGCATTTCCCGTCAAAGGCGCGGCCGAGATGACGAGGCTGTAGAGATCCCAGTTGCGCATCATCAGCAGGTGGTGCCCGGGGGCGCTGACCCCCCGGCCCCGCAGGGCCTCGTAGGCCGTCGCCCAGAGGCGGATGGCGTCCGAGGGTGGCAGGAGCAATTTGCGCGCCAGGATCACGACACCGCCGGGGCGCAGATGATCCCAGTAAGCTTGCAGGGCCTCGATGGTAAAGCTGTAACTTTGGCGCAAGGCGGCCGAGCCGGGCAAGGAGAGGCCCCAGTCATCGAGATGGATCACATCGAACCGTTGGCCTGTGCCGGCCAGGTAAGCCCGCGGGCCGGCGGCAGTCACCGGGTTGCGGTAGTGGCCCGATAAAATCTTTGCCATTTGCGGATGGGGCGTCACCACGGTGATCTGCGAGGCCCCGGAGGCCAGGGCGCAGGCCATGGCCGAGCCGCCGCCTTGGGCCAGGATCAGCACCTTACGGGGATTGCCGTGAAGATGGTAGCCCAGGTAGGGCAGGCTGTGGGCGGCAAAATCGAGGCTTTGTCGGTTCTCGAAACGGTAGAGCACCATGGGATCGTCACCATCGCTGTAAAGGGCCATCTGTGACGGCAGAGGCGTGGTGTACCTGAGGCTCAAGCCTGGTGCGAACCGGATATAGGGGCTGTCGAGCAGATCGACACGACCGCGAATATCATGGCGGGTTTCGATGATTCGGGTGCCGGGGAAGCGCAGTTGCTGGCTAAGTGCCTTGTAGGGCGAAGGCGCCAAGGGGGAGTGCCAGGCCCAAAAGGCGGTTATGGCCGTAGCCGCCAAAAGGCCGATCGTCGTGCCGGCAGGGCCGATCCAGTCTTTGGGAGGGGACGACATCAGCCTTGCGGAGGGATCGACGCCGGTGGGCCGGCGGTCCGAAGGCCGAAAGGGCAGCAACACCAGCGGCAGCAGCGCCACCAACACCACCAGGCGGGTTTCGCCTAAAAGCGGCAGGCCCGGCATCACGGCCAGTGCGCCGCAGGCCGAACCGAGCATGGTGGCAAAGTAAACCCGCCCCGATTGGTCGGAGAGGGCCGCATAGGCCACGGCCACGATCAATCCGGCCATGAAGAAGGGCAAGGCCAGCGCGAGGAAAGCCATCAACAGATAGAGGGCCTGAACCGGTTCCAAGGGCAGGCGGAAGTAATCCAACGGCAGCCGCTGCAGGACAACGAAAGCCGACAGGGTCGTCAGGCTGAAGAGGGCGAGGCAGTGTTTCAGGGCAGCGTCGGCGCAAAGCCGGCGGGCACGGTCGTGGTCGCGCGCGGTGATCAGGTTGAGGAAAGTGCCGCTGGCGGCAAATCCGAAAAGAGCGAGGGAGATCACCATGAAGGAGAGGTGGTTCCACTGGGTGATGGAAAAAAGGCGTGTTAACAGCACCTCAAAAGCGAGGGCGGAGAGCGATACCAGAAAAACCGCGCCCCAGATCATGGTGCCGGCTTGAGGTGGTCCACAGGTCCGGGCGGCCTGTCCCCGAGCGCCTGACCGGTCATGGGAACAAATAGCACGCCGGTGATCTGGCGCACGGTGACATCCTGACCCTGTTTGGTGACCAGCACCAGATTTTGGTAGCTGAAAGGGTTTCCCAGGGGCAGAATCAGATGCCCGCCCTCCTTGAGCTGGGCGATCAGCGGCGGCGGTATGTGGTCGACGGCGGCGGTGATCATGATGGCGTCAAAGGGCGCCGCCTGCGCCCAGCCGAAATAACCGTCGTCCTGACGGGTTTCGACACCACCGTAACCCAGGTCACGCAGGGTTTTGGTGGCCCGTTCGTGCAGTGCCGGGCGGATCTCAATACTGTAGACCTTGCCGGCCACTTCGTCCAGCACGGCGGCCTGATAACCGGAGCCGGTGCCGATCTCCAGCACGCGCGCATCAGCGGCAAGCTGCAGCGCTTCGGTCATCAGGGCCACAATATAGGGTTGTGAGATGGTCTGGCCCTCACCGATGGGCAAGGGATGGTCGCTGTAGGCTCGGGAACGGTTTTTAGCTGGTACGAAGGCGTGGCGGGGTACGGCGCGCATGGCCTTTAGCACACACGCGTCGCTGATGCCGCGCGCTTCGATGGTGTCGCGCACAAGGTCAAAGCGCGCCTGCTGGTAGCGGGGGGGATCTGGTTCCGCGGCCGGTATGGGGGTGGCAGCCAGGGCGAGCAGCAGTGCCGGCACAAGCCAGATGGTTTTCATGGTTGTGGCTCCGCGTGTATTTGGTGGGCTTGCTGGGTGACATTGTATCATCGTGGTGAATGAAAAGACAGGGGGATCAGGCTGCTGAGCGGGCGTTTGGCGAGGTTTCGGCAGGGGAAGCTTGCGGCATGCGCTCGTGGGGTTGCCCTTCGAACTGGGGCAACAGCGGGCGCTGCAGCATCCTTTCATAGAGCGCGATATAGTGCCCCGCAGCCAGGCGGTGATTGAACTGCCGGGTGCTTTCGGTCATGACGCGGCCCACCTGCCGTGCGCGCAGGTAGTCGGGGCGTTGGTAAAAGTCCATGGCTTGGTCAACGGCCCAGATCAGTCCGGAGGCGTCGAAAACCTCGAACACAAAGCCGTTGCCGCAATTCCGGTCGACATCCATGGGCACGAGCGTGTCGTGAATGCCGCCGGTATCGTAGGCCACGGGCAGGGCCCCGTAGAGGGCGCCGATCATCTGCGCCAGGCCGCAGGGCTCGAAGCATGAGGGCGCCAGCACGAAATCGGCTGCGCCGTAGGCCAGCCGGGCGATCTCTTCGTCGAAGTCGACCACGGCCACTTGTTCATCCAGTTGGTGAAAATCGACAATCGCTTTAAAGTGGCCTTGAAAAGGCCCGTCGCCCACGAAAACCACCTGCAGCCGGTGCGACCAGTAGCGGTCGACCAGTGCATAGAGCGTGTCGGCCAGCAGCTGGCAGCCGCAGTGGGCGGGATCCATGCGCGAAGGCCAGAAAAATAGCGGCGCCTGGGGGTTGGCAGGCAGGCCGAGCAGGCGCTGCAGTGCCTTTTTGTTGGCCCGCTTGCCCTTGACGTGGGTGGCAGCGTTGTAGGGGCGCGCCAGGGCCGTGTCCTGGGCGGGATCGTAAGTGCGGTCGGGGGCGTATAGAATGCCCTGGGCGCAGTCGGCTTCGACCTTGGCGGCGATTTCGCTCTGCAAGGCCGCCGGGATGAACCGGTGGCGACCTTCGACGATCTCGTTCAAAAAAGTGGGGCTGGATGTGTTAAGGTAGTGGGCGGCGAAGACGGCGCTGGTCAGCAGGTCGATCCGGTTGCCGCCAGGGTCGCCGGGCGAGGGGTAGTGCTCGTAGTAGAGGTTTTGACGAAAGGGCGTCGTGTCGAGCCCGCGCTCCTCAACCGCTTGCAGGGGGCAATGCTCACTGTGGAGCGAATGCAGGCTGAAGAGGCAAGGGATGCCCCAGGAGCGGGCCATGGCCGGGATGAGCGCGGTCATCCAATCGTTGCAGTGGATCAGGTCCGGCCGCACCCGGGGGATGATATTGTTGATCACATCGCGCTGAAAGGCAACGGCCATTTGAAAACGCTGGACGGCACCGGTTTCATTGAGATGGTCGACATAGTAAAAGGCGCGGTCTTGAGCCAGGTGGATGCGTTCCAGGGGCACGCGGCCGCCGTCGATGGCACAACCCCATCGGCTGGCGATTCTGGAGGCGTGGCGGTTAAAGATGGTGCGATAATGGGGCAGGGCCACATGGATGTCGGCGCCCAGGTGATAGAGTGCCTGAATCAACGCCGCCGTCATGTCGGCCAGGCCGCCGTCGCGGTCGTTGAGGCAATGGTAGGTCTCGCGAACGCTACGGGGCAAATAGGTCACTTCGGGCGTGACCAGCAAAATGCGCGGTCGTGTGGTCATGTTCTGCCACTCGGGATTCGATGAGCATTATCGGGTGAATGAGCCTTTAACCTTCGCGTAAAAACTATGGTACGGGCTGGCCTGGTCAGGCCGAACCCGCACCGCAAATCGAACGCACTCTGGATCCCCCACGAGCCCGGCGATACTAAGGGCGCCCTTAATAAATGGCGACGGCTGCCTCGCCGCCGTTCAGGCGAGCATCCCGGCCGGCTTTTCCAGCGCAAGCTGCGCGCTCGGTATTGGCTGTTTACCAGGCTGGATCGTAGTACTTAACCCCGACGTTGTAGATGGTGCCCAAAGCGTCATCCTCCTGGGTTGGACGACACCAGGTGACCTCGCCCACTGAAAGGGTGCGCAAACCATCCCAGGCCTCTTCGTCCAGGTCGCGAGTCGAGTAATTCTCCAGCCGTATCTTCAGCATGGTGCCTTTGTGGAAGGCCGAAGTCGATTCGAAACAAAGCCCCTGTGCATTGTGGCCGATCTTTTGAGCCGCATAGGAGTAGTCCGTGTTGAAAACGGTGCATTCGATGGGACAACGATGGTGATGCAGCGGGGCATCGGTATTGTGGGCGTGAGGCGTCATATCAGCCTCCTCTCGCTTTCTGGCGACGCCGGCCGCGGTTGTGCCTCCCCTAAGCGAGCGGGCGTCTTTGTGTGAATATCTTGGGTGGGTATTGGTTACTGTAAATCTATGATCATTGCTGGAACGGTGCAATTGGCAAAAGGGACTATTCTACTATGGGTAAGATTACCTATTCCCGGTCCTGAAGTGTCGCCATGCTTAAAAATCGTTGGTGACGTAACCGCTGCTAAGGGCATAGCGAACCAGCTCGGCGATATTATGCAAACTCAGCTTCTTCATGATGCTGGCGCGGTGGTGTTCCACGGTTTTAACGCTGATAAACAGCAGCTCGGCTGTGGCCTTGTTGGATTTGCCCTCGGCCAGTAGTTTGAGCACCTGTCTCTCGCGGGGGCTTAGGGGGTCGCCCGCGGGAAGGTCGCGCTGGCGGCAGATGGCCACCAGGTAATCGGCCAGATAGTTGGACAGGGTGGGTGAAACGTAAGTGCCGCCGGCGCGGATCTTTTCGATGGCCACCATCAATTCGCAATTGGTGTCCTCCTTCAGGAGGTAGCCGTCGGCCCCGGCGGTGAGGGCCTCGTAAAGGTACTCCTTGCGTTTGTGCATGGTCAACATGAGGGTTTTGATGCGCGGATCCCACTTTTTGATTTCGTTGATGGCCTCGATACCCCGCATGTTGGGCATGGAAATGTCAAGCACCACCAGGTCCGCCTGGATGTTTTGCAGCAGTTTCAGCACCTCCAGACCGTCGCCGGCTTCGCCTACCACGGCGATCTGGGGCGAGTCCTCCAAGATGCGGCGCAAGGCCTGCCGGAGCATGGCGTGATCGTCGGCGATGATGATGCGATAGGGGGTCATGACGGCTGCCTTTTGATGGGGATACGCAGCTTAACCCGGGTGCCCTTACCCTTCTGGCTGAAGCGATTGAAAGGTCCCCCCAGAATCCGCGCCCGCTCTTCAATGGTGGTCAATCCCAACCCCTTTTCGGGCCAGCTACGCCGCGCCACTTCCTGCCTATCGAAGCCGATCCCGTTGTCACGGATGGAAATGGCCACGGCCTGACGGTTACGTTTGACCGATACCCATACCTGATCGGCCCGGGCGTGCTTGGCGATGTTGTGGAGCGCTTCCTGGAAGATGCGGTAGATGATGATTTGGGCCTCATCGTCAAATAGATCGTTGATGTCGGCCAACTCTTTGTTGACGCGAACATCGGCCTGCTGGGCGAAATCCCCGATCAGCCAGCCCAGCGCCGCCGTAAGCCCCAGGTCTTTGAGAATGGTCGGGGTCAAGCCACGCGAGATGCGGCGCGCCTTCTCGACCACCCGGTTGAGGATTTCGCCGGCCTGGTCGCACAAATGGGTTGCTTGAGATAGATCCGGGGGGATCCATTTTTGGATGGCGCCCAGTTGCATCTTGATAAGGGCCAGATCCTGACCCAATTCGTCGTGCAGACCGTAGGCGATACGCCGCCGCTCATTTTCGTGGGCCTTGAGAAGGTTTGCCGACAGGTGGTGAAGCTTCTCCTTGGACTCTTTGAGCGTGCGTTCGGCATTGGCCCGCTCAACCACCTTGCCCAGGCGCCGGGCGATGCCATCGACAAGCCGTCGTTCCTCGAGGATAAAGGGCCCTTCGTCGCACTGGGGCCGTTTTTTAAGGTAGCACACTTCCAATCGGCCAACCTGCTGGTCGCTGGCCTTGATGGGGCTGCTGAGGGCCCATTGGGTGGGCTGGAAGTTCGGGGTTTGGTAGCACTCCAGATCGATGAAAATGCGGGCACAGGCGATGCGCGGGTATTGCAATGCCGGGGGGATAAGGCGGACTGCGCGCTGAAATATTTCGGGATCGGTTGCCGCCAGATTTTCGATGATCTCTGAGATGCCGTACAGACAATCCAGCTCCTTGACGCGTTCGCGCAGCTCCATCGAGCGGCGTTTGAGGGTCTCTTCGGCCCGTTTGCGCTTGGTGATGTCGTAAACGGTCATTTGAATGGCGTGTTTTCCCCACCAGTCAACTTTGCGCACACGGTGGTCGAGCCAGACGATGGTTCCATTTTGGGTCTTACCCCGGCAAGTATACTGGCTAGGCGCGGATTTGTCTTGCAAGCGGGCGTGCATGTAGCCCAGCAGCCGCTCCTGCTCGACGGGTGCGTAAAGGGGCAGAACGGAGGGCATGGCCAGGATGGCGTCGATGGTGGTGTCGAAAATATCGGCATAGGCCTGGTTGACAAAGAGCGGCTTCAGCTTGCTGTGAATAATGACGCCCTGAATGGAGCCTTCGATCAGCAAACGAAAGCGTTCTTCGCTGCGGTGTAGGGCCTGGGTGATTTTTTTCTGCTCGGTGACATCGCGGGCGAAGCCTCTGAAGCCCGCCGGCCGGCCGGCTGCGTCGCGTATCAAGGCGACCGAAAGCTCGATATGCTTTTTACGGCCTGTTTTGGTGATGATGGGGTGGCCGCTGATTTTAGCCGGTTCACCGGTGCGGTAGATCTTGTTGAAAGTGCGGTACATGTGGGCGGCTGTGGTTTTGGAGGTGTAGGCGCGATTGTTTAAGCCCAGCAGCTCCTGGCGGGTGTATCCGGAAAGGGCCGCGATGGCATCGTTAAAGAAGGTGAGGTTGCCCTTGAGGTCGACCTCGAAGTAACCGTCAATAGTTTCGAGAATGCGACGGCAGCTTCGTTGGTGCTTGGGCGGTTTGTGTGTCGGGAAACGGTCATTGGTGGCCATATGTGCCCTCCCGTCCGGAACGGCAGGAAACGGGTCATCGATCCCAAAAGGTAGGGGCCCCGTTTTTGGTAGTGTGGGGTGGGCTTGAGAGTAACCTAATAACATTGCCCCATGTAAGTAGTTCCAAATTTACGATACACTTTCTAAACGGTTTTGTCTAATCAAAATAGCATCATAATCATTCAACCTCATTTGCTCAATGGTGTTGGGCGATGTAATCGCTGTAGTAGTTGAAGGCGCAGATCCGGTCGTAGTCCGCCATCAAGGTGGCGGCCATGGTCTTGCCTTGTTTGGCACCAAACAAGGTCCGCAGGGCGTTGAGCCCCTCGAAATCGATCTGGTGTTTGAGAAAAATGAAGGTGGGCCGGGCGAGGCGAAATCCGGTCTTGTGGCGAATGAGTACGATGCGATAGGCCAGCATCGTTTTACTGATCATGTAAGTTGTGTTGAAGTCAATCATGCGTTGGAGGATGGCATGGCGGCACCCGCGTTCGAAAAGGTTGCGGGTATCGATATCGAAGACTATGGCATTGACCGTAAAATCGATGGCGGTCATGAAATTTTGGAGGGTGGGCGCCAGGCGAAATTTGGCGATGATATGAAAATGAGGTAGCAGGCAGATGTCAAAAACATAGGCTGAGCTTTGGGGTCGCCAGCGCAGGCCGCCCAGTTCGGTATGCTCAAGCGCCGCGGCGCTTAAACGTTCCGCCAGGGGAAAGTCTTTGGCGATGGCACCGATAAAAAGATCGACATCGCGGGTGGGCGGTGCCTGGCCGTGAACCAGGGTCATGATGACGTTGCGAAGGGCACCGCCAGCGATGTAAATCTTGGCGTCTTTGGGCAGTGCCCGCCGCAGGCGATCCAGGTGGGGCGTTATGTCGTCCGAATCGATAAAATTAGCGATGGCGCTGATCGCCTGCGCTGTGTGAACGGTATTTTTCACCATGGATGCCGGATCGTCAGGCCCCTTTGTTGCGATGATTGAAGAGGGTCTCGGCCAACTGGTAGTGGGCGCCGATGTCGCCGCGCAGGGCCAGGCGGTTGCCGTCGGCATCTTCGCGCGGGATCACCCGGATCTTGCCGTTGTCGTAGGCGGCCAGCAGTTTGTTGCGCAAGCGCGAGGCCACCTCGCTCTGGCGCTGGTTGGGTTTGAGGGCGGCGTTGGCATTGAGAAAGGCCACGCGGGTGCCGTCGGAGACGAAGCTGTTTTTTGCCTCGTCAATATCCATGGCCGAGGGGATGACCTGCAGCCCCTTGCGTTTGAGGTATTTCAGGTCCATCTCCACCGGTTCGCCCTTGGTGCACGACCAAGGGTAGCCTTTCTGGCCGTCGGGACCGCCCGGGCCGGTCATCAACGCCATGCAGATCGAGACCTGGTCGTCGCGCACCTCGGGCGACACCGTGTCCAAACGCCCTTCCAGTGTGGCCGCAATCAGATCGCCCAGATTGCGCAGACGGCGGGCAACCGGCTGTGCTTCGGGTTCGCCGGGGCGGATGTTGATTTCGCTGACCCGGATTTTGGTGGGCCGGCCCTGCGGGTTCAGGGAGACGAAGCAGCCCGGATAGAGTACACAGGGGCGCAAGATGTCACGTTCGCGCAAGGCACTGATCAGTGGTTCGGCGATGGTTTCGGCGGCCATGGCGATCAAACGCGGGGTTTCAAGGGGGTGGGGGGATACCGCCCCGGTGCCGCCGGTGATGGGGTTGTCCTTGCCGGGCGGGCCTTCGAAGCGCTCGGGATAATCCATGGCCGTGGGCAGAATCTGGTAGCCGCCACGGGCGTCGGCCAGCAGAGTAAAGCTGATCTCCACCCCCGACATGAACGATTCGATCAGCAGTGGCCAGGGGCCGCGTTTGCCGAACTGCCGGCGGTAGTTGTCGCGATAGTCGCCGATGAGCGTGTCGTAGACCTCGCGGATCTGCCAGGCGTTTAAGATGATGCGGGCGCCCTTGCCGCCGGCGCTGTAGGGGTACTTCAATACCGCGCCGCCGTGGCTGTCGAGATAGTCCAGGCAGCTGGTGAGCACTTGCTTGTAGGATTTGGCGTCCACCTCGCACCAGCGGTCGGCCACGGGGATGCCGGCCGTCTGGCAGAGCTGTTTGCATTTGATCTTGTCGCCCTCTACAAAAGCGCCGTCGGCGGCAAGGCCCAGCACGCGGTCGCCGAAACCTGCCTCGGCCAGGCGATCCACCACTCCCTCGAAGAGCAAAGCTTCGGGCATGGGTACGACATAGTCGATCTGCCCCTGATCGAGAGCCGCGATGATGGCCGTGGTGTAATCGTCGACCGAGTTGCTGGCAGTGGAAACGAAGGTCACCGGCCACTTCATCAGGCGGGTAAAGGCGGGCATGGCGGGGGTGCCCCGGATAACAACCCCTTCATAGTGCTCCTGCTGGGTCTCGCCGGTGGCGGTGGCGGTGACCAGGGCCCATAGTAGGGTGCGTCCGTCCGTTCCGGCAAAAGCGATTTTTTTCATAGAGTTTCCTCTCGGGTCTGTTTGGCAGCGGATATTCGGGGCCGCGGGCATGTTTTAATCCGCCAGGAAGCCTTTGGACCAAGCTCCATCACTGCTTTTATATCAGGGTTTGATATCAAATGCACGGCGCGGCGGTCAATGTTAGCACCCGAAGCGGGGGTAGCTTTTGGGGCTGAAACGATGCCAGCATATTTTCATTATTAAAAAACCAATATTATTATAAGTAATGGGTTGACTCCGCATGGCGCTGTTATATATTTTATCTGAAACTCAATAAACTATAGTGAAATCCAATTGTTGGAGGTTGATATGCGTTTTGACAAATTCACCATCAAAAGCCAGGAACTGCTCAAGGATGCCCAGTCACTGACCAGCCAGCGGCGTAATCCCCAAATAGAGCCCGAGCACCTGCTGGCCGCCATGTTGGGAGATGCCGAGGGTGTGGCGGTGGCCATGCTGCGCAAGTTGGGGGTTTCACCCAGCGCCGTGATCCAGGCGACACAGGCCGCCATGACGCAGTTGCCCACGGTGAGCGGTGCGGCCGAGACCTACATGGCGCCCGCCAGCCAGGCCTTGCTCGAGCGTGCCTTCGAGGAAGCGACGCGCATGAAGGACGAATACGTCAGCATTGAGCACATCTTTTTGGCTCTGACCGGAAAGCAAGGCGGGCGGGCGGCCCGTATTCTGGCCGAGTCCGGCGTTTCGCGCGATGAGTTGCTCGCTGTGCTGCAGGAAATCCGCGGCAGTCAGCGCATCACCGATCCCAACCCGGAAGAGAAATACCAGGCGCTGGATAAATTCAGCCGCGACCTGACCGAACTGGCCCGTTCGGGCAAGCTCGACCCGGTGATTGGCCGCGACGAGGAGATTCGCCGCATTGTGCAGGTATTGTCGCGCCGCACCAAAAACAACCCGGTATTGATCGGGGAACCGGGCGTGGGCAAAACCGCCATCGTGGAAGGGCTGGCCCAGCGCATCGTAGCCGGTGATGTGTCGGACAGTTTGCGCAACCGGCGTCTGGTGGCCCTGGACATGGGCGCCCTGATCGCGGGCGCCAAATATCGTGGTGAGTTTGAGGATCGGCTCAAGGCGGTCCTAAAAGAGGTGGAAAAGGCCGAGGGCGAGGTGATTTTGTTCATCGACGAACTGCACACCCTGGTGGGGGCCGGGGCGGCCGAGGGCGCCATGGACGCCTCCAACATGCTCAAGCCGGCCCTGGCGCGGGGCACGCTGCGCTGCGTGGGTGCCACTACCATCAACGAGTACCGCAAGCACATCGAAAAAGATGCCGCCCTGGAGCGTCGCTTCCAGCCGGTGATGGTGGCCGAACCCACGGTGGAAGACACCATTTCGATCCTGCGGGGGCTCAAAGAGAAGTATGAGGTGCACCACGGCGTACGCATCAAGGATTCGGCCATCGTGGCGGCGGCCATGTTGTCCGACCGCTACATCACCGACCGCTTTCTGCCTGACAAGGCCATCGACTTGATGGATGAGTGCGCTTCCAAGCTGCGTATCGAGATCGATAGTATGCCGGCCGATATCGACGAGATTCAACGCAAAATCACCCAGATCGAGATTGAACGCCAGGCGCTCAAAAAAGAGCGCGACGAGGCGTCCAAAGATCGCCTGCGCAAATTGGACGCCT
Source organism: uncultured delta proteobacterium (assembly GCA_963783425.1). GTDB lineage: Bacteria > Desulfobacterota > Desulfobacteria > Desulfobacterales > QNYZ01 > CAWANO01. The sequence goes on along the minus strand of CAWANO010000010.1, from coordinate 181,235 downwards.
CGCTGGCCGAGCACAACGAAAAGCTGCACGCCATGAAGGGCCACTGGCAGAACGAAAAAGAAACCATCCAGCGTATCCGTAAAATCAAGGAGAGGCTTGAACACCTGGGCGTTGAGGCTCAACTGGCCGAGCGCAAGGGGGATTTGGCGCGGGTGGCCGAGATTCGCTACGGCCAGATGATTACGGCTGAAAAGGAGCTGGCCGATGCCAACGCAAAACTGGCCGAGTTGCAGGTCGACCGCAAGATGCTCAAGGAGGAGGTGGACGACGAGGATATCGCCGAAGTGGTGTCGCGCTGGACTGGTATTCCCGTTAACAAGATGCTCGAGGGCGAACGCGAAAAGCTGGTTCAGATGGAGGAGCGCCTGGCCCGGCGGGTGGTGGGCCAGCAGGAGGCGCTGGTGGCGGTCTCCAACGCCGTGCGCCGCGCTCGTAGCGGCCTGCAAGACCCCAATCGGCCCATCGGTTCGTTCATCTTCATGGGACCCACCGGCGTGGGCAAGACCGAGCTGGCCAAAGCACTGGCCGAGTTTCTATTCGACGACGAGCAGGCCATCGTGCGGGTGGACATGTCCGAATTTATGGAAAAGCACTCCGTGTCGCGCCTGATCGGCGCCCCCCCGGGTTACGTGGGCTACGAAGAGGGCGGCTACCTCACCGAAGCGGTGCGCCGGCGGCCCTACGCCGTGGTCCTGTTCGACGAGATCGAAAAGGCCCACCCCGAGGTGTTCAACGCCCTGTTGCAGATCCTGGACGACGGGCGCCTCACCGACGGCCACGGCCGCACGGTGGATTTCAAAAACACCCTGGTGATCATGACCTCCAACGTGGGCAGCCGCTACATCCAGGAGTTGGGCCAGCGACGGTCGGGCGAGGTGCGCGCCAAGGTCATGGAGGCGCTGCGGGCGCAGTTCAACCCCGAATTTTTAAACCGTATCGATGAGACGATTCTTTTTCACAACCTCTCTCCGGATCAGATCGGGGCCATCGTCGACATCCAGATGGCGCATCTCAAGGCGCGTCTGAAGGCCCTGCAGATCGATCTCGTGCTTGAACCCAGCGGCCGCGACCTGCTGGCTGAAAAGGGCTACGATCCGGCCTACGGAGCGCGGCCCTTGAAGCGGGCCATCCAGCGCAACCTGGAAAATCCTTTGGCCATGGAGATCTTAAGCGGCCGCATCAAGGCCGGCGACCGGGTGCGGGCATCCGCCGAGGGGGATGCGTTGGTGTTTCACAGATAAAAAATTTCCAATGAGCGTCCAACATCGAATGAAAAACACATCAATCAGGCTCGGGCTCAAAGTTCGATGTTGGATGTTCGTTTTCTGTCCATATGGGGTAACCACGGTTTGCCCAGCGCGGGCGTGACGAGCAATCCCCAGGAATCTCTGCCCCGATAAGGGGCGTCTATTGCCGTGGTTTTAACGGGCCTACCGATGTCTATCGGACACCCGCTAAGCGCCAATATTACCCCAATACCTACTATTGTACACCCCTTGACGATTGGCCACCAGTTTATAAAATGTCCGGTGGATAAAAATAAAAATGAACCTACGGATTTGATGCTAAAAAATATCTCGGAAAGGGGTAGTAAGATGAGAAGCTTTATCGTTATTATATTGGCAATAGCGCTGTTTTTGATGGGATGTGCCCATTACATTACAAGAATCTTACCCCGGAAGAACACGCGGCCTATAAAAGGTCCATGGACAGGTACTATGTGATGCAGGATGGTCCTTGAGGAATTTGCTTCGGGAGCCATGCCAAGGTTGCTCAAATGACGCAGTTATCACGTTGAGGCCTTTTACTGAATTGCCAACGATTCGATAAAACAGCCGGTTGTGTTGGTATCAAAGTCATAGTTCAGACCGGAACCGTTGTTATTGGCGTTGTCATTGTTAGATTTATCGTCATCAGTGATGGTGAGAACAGCCGTATCCTGGCGCCCCAGGGTTGCTCCCCCCGTGGGATCGCTTAAAGTTAAACGAAAATATTCGTCATTTTCACTATTACGGTCATTTTTGATGGAAATCGTGATCTCCCGGTCACCTGATTCGCCATCCGTCCAGGTGAGTTCTCCGCTGGTGGATTGATAATCCGCCCCGCTGACAGCCGTGGCGTCCACAGTTTCAAAAGTGACACCAACGGCACCGTCACTTCCACCGGTGCGGGTCACCAGTGCCGTTATTGCCCCGCTGTTTTCTTCAGACGTAATGGTAGAGGCGTTGAACTGAAGTGTTCCCATTGAAAGATTATTGCCGTCATCTTCCGTGACCATCATCTCCACCGTTATTTTAACGGGATTTTGATCTGGATCGGTGCTTGTAATTTCGATGATGTCACGATAGGTTCCTACATCTTTAGCGCTCGCATCGAAGGTGACCGTGACCGCCATTTCCCCGCAACTTTTTTCGATGTCGCCCTTTTCGGGATTCAGCCGGATCCATGCGGCGGGACCTTTGATGGATGTTATCTCAAGGAAGGCATCGCCGATATTGGCAATAATGAATTCAGCGGTCGCGGTTTTATCTTTGGCAACAGTCTCGCTCAGCCGGCTCGTGGACACTTTTATTTCGGGCTCGCCCGCTTTCTGGAAAAAGAGCGTGAATGCCAGGTCTTGCTGGGCCACGTTCCAATCGCTGACGGCTGTTATGGGGGTCCACAGCTGCTCCCCGTTGTCGCCATCCGGAGTGATGGCCATGGCTTCATGACCGTTTGTGGTGTCGGACACATGCCAGCCGAATTGACCAAAATCGGCCCTGGACATTTGCGGATAAAAAACCAGCCAATATCGTCCCTTTGCGAGTCTGACGGGGATTTTTGGGGAAACGGTGATCTTGCCGTCGTCGCCCTCAGCGCTGATGTCTATTTGAGGATCATCCGCCGCAAGCGAGAGGCTCCACACCGGTTTGTTGTTGGGATCTTTGGGATGGCCGTCGGGGCGTCCAATGTCGTCGTCATAGATTTCAAAGTGCTCGGCGTAGATTTCAAAATGCAAGGTTATTTCCTTCTTGACATCAGGGTCATCAGATAGCGCACTGCCGCGTATCTCCATGCCATAAATTTCAACATCCCCGCCATCCTCCTCGCCCACGTCAAAATCGTCGGCCAGGAACGTATCCAGCTCCGCCGTATCATCATCCGTATAAGCCTGCGCGGGATAAACGTCGTTATTTACTTCACTGACGGATTGGTGTCTACCTTGATAAAGATCGATGGCATCGACAAGGACATTGCCCGTATATGGGGTTCCGGCGCCGCTTTCAGCCCCGATGCGGAGCTTTACGGTTTCACCCCTAAAATCGCTGATGCCCATTAAAAAATGTCGTTTCCAATGCGGAAAGGTGTTATTCGCTTGAGTCATCTCCCTGCTGAATATATTGGCTTCAGTGTTGTCTTCACCGATGATCTCAACATATAAGAAGTCGTCCGGGCTGGCATCGTCTTCGTCCTCCCGTCTAAAACAGGTCGAAAAACCCAAACCCAAAGTCTGCTCCGGAATGTCGATCTCCTGCTCGACATAATTTGATAGCGGGGCTGTCTCATCGTCACTGATGGAATAGCTGCCCCCGGCCCAGAAGGCATATTTACACTGGTAGGCCGCAATATTCCATCCGGAGATCTCGTCGGGCATCACAATCGATGTCTCATTGAATGCCTCATCCGGACTTTCGACCACTTCCGTCCAGACACTGGCATCGGGGCCCTTCTCAAAGCCGCCGTCGTCGATCAAACGCTCCGCACGCGAAGGGTTTGCGGCGAGGCAGCAGCATCCCAGGACGAGGCCAAAGAGCATATGTTTAAGGAAATTGGCTGTTTTCAAGCCGTTGCGCCAACCCATTTCTTTCATTCCTCAGAGCCAATTTAAAAGCGTCCCCTTTTGACCAAGTCCTCCATCCCATGGTGCGTCAACGACCGCCGGCGCGCCGTGCCGCCGTCACCAGCGGCTTGCCAAAAGCTCCCTGTCCATCTGTGAACAGGGAGCTTTTACGGGATGGGTTTTCTTACTCGCCCTGACTCTTGTTCCAGGCCCTGATTGCCTGGTCAACTTCGAGATTCAGGAGCGGGATGATCTCCAGCCCGCTGTACACCCTGCCGCCCGTCACCTGCGTCAAGGCTCTATCGCTGCTGATGGGAAACAGGTATTCATCCGCTCCGGCCCCGACAAACAAAAAGTCGGCATTGATCTGCGGAATGCGCACCAGTTTCGCGGCCTCGATGCCGGCACCGGTGATGCCCCGGCTGCTATCGGTTCCCAGGGTGGCGTTCATGGATGACACGCCATCGTGTATTCTGGCCGGAAGGGTGCCGCCGAAGAACCCGGCCACCCACTGGCCCTCGGATTTGACCACATTCATCTGGGTACGGGCCCGGCCGTTGACCATGACCGGGTAGACCCAATTGTCTGTGGTGACCAGCAGCGAGGATATGCTCTGATCGGGCGTGTAGCTTTTCAGTGTGTCGGGATAGATCGTAAACTGTTCATAGGGCTCTCCCAGAGTGGCCGCCTTGATATCCGCCGCGCTGGTCAACCCCATGTTGGCCAGCTCCTCGGGCACGATGTTGGCAAGAAATTGCGCCAGCCCCTCTTCGGCGACTGCCTGCACATCCGCCGGCGCCGAGGCAAAACCCTGAAGGGGGCTTGTCATAAGGACGAGGCCACACAAAATTGCAATTTTAAATAAAACAGCCATATTCCGCACCTCCTTGATTTCATTTTCCAACAAATTCCATAATACACGAGAACGTGATTATGACTATTTGTAGATATTATAAATGGTTGACCCCCATGTATGGTCGCTGGCCGATACGCAGGCGCTGTAAACGCAGACCTTGGCTTGGGGTTCCCAGGGGTCGTTAAAATAGACGTAGCTGCCGCTATAGCCTTTGACGGCCATGGCGTGCCCGCCACCGCCGGTCCAGTACCATCCCCAAAAGAAAGGCCTGTTGGCATTGATCTGGGCCTGGACCGCGGAGAAAGAGAGATAACTGCTGTAAACGGTGCGGTTGAATCCATACCCGGTGTACAATTTCCCGTTTTCGTTGAGATAGGTGGGGTAATTGCAATAACTCGGTGCTGAGCTAGAGCAGCAGGTGCTGTAATTACGCACATAGTTGGCCATGCCGCACTGGCTGTATGTGGTACCGGTTTTGTACTTCATGATCATCTGGGCGGTACCGGCCCAGCACCATTGGTTCTTTTCCTGCTTGTAGAGGGGAACGCTCAGAATCCTGGCGGTGCTGGCATAGTAGCAGTCATAGGCATTGTCATAGCCATAATAGGCGTAATAGTAGCCTTTGTAAGCGTACGATTTCGCGTAGTAAAGGTAGCCATTGCCGGTTTGGGAGTAGGCGTAATAGCTGTAATAGTATCCATAATAGGCGTAGTAACGCGCATTGCTGCTGTAAGCGTACCCATAGTAAGCATAGGTCGTGCTGGAATAGTAATAGGCCCAGTAACAGTATCTATAGGCATAATAGGCTTTTACATAAGCATTATAACAATAGACGTATGCGTAATAGGCATTGGTATTGCCGGTTGCGGCATACCCGTAATAGGCATTTAAATAAGCATAGTAGTCGTTAAGATACTGGTAGTAATGATAGTAGTACCCGTAGTAGCAATCAGTCCTGCTGAGTCCAAATTCTCCCGTTTGCGCGCTTGGCCCGCCCAGCAGGCCATCCCCAAGGCCCGTCTCGTCGTCCACCGTGTTGACATCCGCCGGATCCATGAGCGGCACCTGCGAAGCCTCGTAGAGCGCTCTCTGGTCCGCGTCCAGAATCGCCGACACCTCATCGTCGAGATCCGCTTTCCAAGCATTGACGCTGTTGGCGAGGTCCTGCATTTCGCCCAGGGGCGGCTCGGCCTGTTGATCGGCCCCAAAAGCCTTTTCCAGTGCCAGGGTCCGGCGTTGGAGATCCTGCAGGCCGCCTTGATGTTTCCCGAATGCGGCGGCCATCTCGGCACGCTGGGCGGCACTCAAGCTGTTGACCAGCTTTGTGCCGGCTTCCAGCTTTTCCTGATAAACTTGGGGTAAATCCAGCGGCTGCCCGGCGCTGGGCTTTGTCTCCTCCGCCTCCCCGAGGGACGGAACCGCCTCAAACCCCTCTGGAGGGACGGGTTCACTGTTGTCGATGTCCGCTTGCGGTTCACCACCTTTGGCGGTCAGGGACCTTTGACCGGTTCCGGCGAAAACCAGCGACGCGGACACCAGCAAAATAAGCGTCATAAAGCCAATCCATTTCAGGTACCGTTTTGTTGCCATACGTCATCCTCCTTTCAATGGTTATTCTTCATTTCGCTGGCTCCGAACCATTATCTGTAAACTGAATTGAGCGATTTTTCGCGAAGCTATGCGCTAAGATATTGAGATGCTAAGGTTTTCAAAAAGCGCAGGCATACCCATTGGATATGTCGAGCAATTTTGAAAGCTTTGGCGCTTAACAGGTTGGTGCAGAGCGAGCAAAAAATCGCTCAATTCAGGTGTAAATATGCAAAAATGAACAACGCTTAGGACGATATTCTCACTATTTGCGCTGCAGCGGTTCATAAAAATCGCCCCCGTGTTGCGAACTGATGGTACGGCGGAAAATTCCGGTGCTATTGACAGTGGTTTTGTCAGCAAGAGACCCATGATTTGCTTGAAATAATCATAGCTCAATGATTGTTGGCGAAGTGTTGGATTGCTGTGATTTGGCCGCATGACATATTTCCGACCGGGTTGCAAGCTCGGCGATGGTAATTTCAAAGGATTGTGAATGTAGAATGGTAAGGTTTGCAAAATTGAAAATCTCGATGATGTTAAATTTTTTTTTAGTACTTATTTATAAAGAAAACAAGCTTGAATGTGGTTTTTTTAGGAGCGGACGATGCCTTACCGTAGTCGCTAAGCCCGTTCGATTTTGGGGTTGAGTTCTTCGCGCAGCCAGTCGGCAAAAAGGTTGATGCCCACCACCAGCAGCACCAGGGCCAACCCCGGGAAAACGATCATCCACCACATGCCGGCGTAGATGTAGTTTTTGCCGATGGCGATCATCATGCCCAGGGAGGGTTCAGTCAGCGGTACGCCCACGCCCAGAAAGCTTAAGGTGGCCTCGAGCATGATCACCACCGCCAGATCCACCGCCAGCACCACCATGATGGGCGGAATGGCGTTGGGCAGCAAATGTTTGAAAAGCAGCCGAAAATCACCGGCGCCGGTGGCTTTGGCTGCCATGATGTAGGCCTCTTGTTTTACCTCCAGCACACTGCCGCGCATGGTGCGCGCATAGCGCACCCAGTTGGCCACGCAGATGGCCAATATGACCGTGGTCATCCCCGAGCGCTTAAACACCCCCAACATCAATATGGCCAGCAGGGTCGTGGAAAACGAAAAAACCGTGTCGGCCGCCCGCATGGTTAGGGCGTCGATCCAGCGGCCGTAGTATCCGGCCAGCATTCCCAGAATCACACCAGCGATGGATGAGATCAGCACCACGGTAAATCCCACCACAAGCGAGGTGCGGCAGCCGTAGATGATGGTGCTCAGGATTCCGCGACCCTGATCGTCGGTGCCCAGCAGAAAGGGCGCCTCACCGCCCTCTTTCCAGATGGGCGGCAGCAGAAAGTTGTCCAGCGAGACCTCGGTGAGGTCGTAGGGGTTCTGGGGGGTGATAAAGGGGGCCAGCAGCGCCGCCAAAACAAAGAGCACGATGATGACACTGCCGACGATGGCCGGCGGATCGTGCAGATAGCTGTGGAGCATTTTTGAGCGGGCGCGTCGATCAGTCATAGCGAATCTTCGGGTTTAAAAAGGCGTAGAGGATGTCCACCAGAATGTTGATGGTGATGATGATAAAGGCCGCCAGCATGATGTAGGTGACGATCACCGGCCGGTCGCCTTCGTAGATGGAGGTGAGCAGCAGGTTGCCCATGCCGGGCCACTGAAAAATGGTCTCGGTGACGATGGAGCCCGCTATCAGTTCGCCGAACTGGAGGCCGGCGATGGTCACCACCGGGATCAGCACGTTTCGCAAGGCATGCTTGAATATCACCTTGGCGGGCGCCAACCCCTTGGCCCAGGCGGTTTTGATGTACTCCTCGGCCAGCACCTCGCGCATACCGGCGCGGGTGAGCCGCAGCAGTACCGCCAGTTGATACATGGCCAGGGTCATGGCCGGCAGCATCAGGTGCTTGAGGCCGTCGAAGGTTAAATAGCCGGTGCGCCAGAACCCCACCCGCACGGTTTCGCCACGTCCGAAAGGCGGTAAAATACCCAGATAGACGGCAAACACCATGATCAGCAAAATGCCGGTGAGAAAGGTGGGGATGGAAATGCCGCCCAGGGAGCCGGCCATGATGAGACGGTTTCGGAAAATGTAAGGCTTGAGCGACACCAGAACACCCAGGCTCAGTCCCAGTGAAAAAGCGATGATCATGGCGGTTGCCGCCAGCTCGAAAGAGGCTGGAAAGCGTTCGATGATCAGGCCCAGGGCATCTACACGGCTGACATAGGATTTGCCGAAATTGCCGTGCAGCGGCGTTCCAGACAAAGTGGCCGTACTGGGCCACCATGGGTTTGTCCAGCCCCAGCGACTTGCGCACCATCTCGATTTCGTTCTGGGTGGCAAACTGGCCGGCCATGGAGACCACCGGATCGCCCATGAAACGAAAGATAGTGAAACAGAGGATCGACACCGCCACGATGACGACCACCCCCTGAATGATTCTTCTGGCAATGTAAGTCAGCATGCGAAGAGGTCAGTGCATATCATTATGGGGCAATTAGCTCGTACCAGGGGCCAACCCCCCGTCGGCCTGGCGACCCGGTGCCGATACCGGACCGCCATGACCGAAACGAGACTACTTGCTGATCTCTTTATAAACCATCCAGCGATCGGGACGGGGGTTGAAGCTGATGCCCTTGTCCTTCTGGATGGCGTAAAGATCCACCTGGTAATGGAGTGGAATCCAGACGATCTGGTCCACCATGGCCATCTTGTTGAGATCCTGAGCGTCTTTGCCGCGTTTTTCCACGTCGATGATGTCGGCCGTGGACTGGAGCAGTTTGTCCATCTCGGCGTTGCTGTAGCTGGCGCCGTTGAGGCCGCCATAACCCTTCTCCTCGTCGCGGGTGTGGGCGATCTTGAAATAAGTGCGGCCCATGTCAAAGGTGCCGTCGAACCAGCCGATCAGGTAGAAGTCGAGCACGCCCTCGCTCACCTCGGGAAAAAAGATCGACTTGGGCTTGACATCCAGGGTCACCGTGATGCCCACCTTGGCCAGATATTTGGCCACGGCCTCGGCGATCTTGGCGTCCTGCACGTAGCGGTCGTTGGGGCCGGTGAGGGTGATCTCGAACCCGTTTTCAAACCCGGCCTCCTTGAGCAGCGCCTTGGCTTTTTCCGGGTCGAAGGGCAGGCGCTCGAGGTCGGCGTTGTAGCCGATGGTAGGCGGATCGGGCACCTGGGCGGCCGGGGTGGCGTGGCCGCGCATCACCTTTTCGATGATCTCATCCTCGTTGATGGCCATGTACATTGCCTGGCGCACGCGAATGTCTGCCCAGGGATCGCCCTCCTTGTTGCCCAGGGCCAGAAAGATGGAGCGGCGCGCCGGCCGGCTGACCACTTCCAGCTTGGGGTTGGTGACGATCTTGTCGAAGAGTTCCACCGGCACGCCGGTGACGATGTCGGCCTGACCCGATACCAGGGCGGCGAAACGGGTGGATGATTCGGTGATGGGGCGCACTTCGACCTGTTTCAGCTTGGGAGCGCCTTCCCAGTAATCCTCGTTGGCCGTCAAGCGCACATAGGAGCCCTTGACCCACTCATCGAGTTTATAGGCCCCGGTGCCGATCGGTTTGACCATCACATCGCCGGGATCGCGCGATTCGGTGGACTCCTTGTCCATGATAAAGACCTGATGCATGTTGTTGGCGAACCAGGGAATGGGGGTCTTGGTCTTGATGGAGACGGTGTATTCGTCGACCACCTCCACCGTTTCGATCTGTTTGCCGGTGTTCAAAAACTCCGACACCTCGGGATTGCTCAACCGTTCGAAGGAAAACTTCACGTCTTCAGCGTTAAAGGGGTTGCCATTGTGAAAGGTGACCCCTTTGCGCAGGTAGAACTTCCAGGTCAACTCATCGGGGCGCTCCCATCGTTCAGCCAGGGCGGGCATCAGCTCGCCATCGGCGCCTTTGCGCTGCAGCAGGCCGTCGAAGAAGTTGGCCATGTACGACAGGCCGGCATCGGAGTCGTCACCGTGGGGGTTCATCATGCGCGGCGGTGTGTCCACGGCCGTCACCAGGTCGGCGGCCATGGCCGTCGCGAGCGGTGCTGTCACCAGAAGTACGATCAGGATAAGCATTTTGGTCCATTTCATCGGTTAACCTCCTTGTCATTAGGATTGGTGTGAACAGGTCACAAAATTGACGTTTTGGGTCAGGTGTATAAAAAACAACTTACCCACTGCGCTTGGCCTAAATCCGTTAAAGCCGGTGCTTGGCGGTCGCAAATATCCATGCGGTGCGCACAGCGCGGGTGAAACCGACAACCGGCGGGCGGCTCGATAGGACTTGGCACATCCCCCTGCAATATGATGCGCTCTTTTTTATGGCGCGGGTCGGGTACCGGTACGGCCGACAGCAACGCCTGGGTGTAGGGGTGTTTGGGATCGTTGTAAAGGCGGTCTTGGGTGGCGCTCTCGACCACCTTGCCGAGATACATCACCATGATGCGATCGCAGAGGTGTTCGACTACGGCCAGGTCATGGGCGATAATGATGTAAGAGAGGCCGAACTCAGCTTGCAGATCGATCAGCAGGTTGATGATCTGGGCCTGAATGGAGACATCCAGGGCCGATACCGGTTCATCGCCGATGATCAGGTCGGGGTTCAGCACGAGGGCCCGGGCGATGCCCACCCGTTGGCGTTGGCCGCCGGAAAACTCATGGGGGTAGCGGCGGGCGTAGTCTGGCGACAAGCCCACCCGCTCGAGGAGATAGGCGACCCGCTCGGCGCGTTCGGCGCCGGTGTACTTGCCGTGAATCTGCATGGGGTCGGTGAGGATTTTGCCGACCGTCATGCGAGGGTTCAGTGAAGAATAGGGGTCCTGGAAGATGATCTGGATTTCGCGACGCAGCCAGCGCAGGCGTTCGCCGTCGGCCCGGGTGATCTCCTCGCCCTTGTAGCGCACCATGCCTTCGGTGGTGGGAATCAGGCGCAGCACCCCTAAACCGGTGGTGGTTTTTCCGCAGCCGCTCTCGCCCACGATCCCCAAGGTTTCGCCCGGCGCCAGCCGCAGCGAGACGTCATCCACCGCGTAGACATAGCCCACGGTTTTCGACAGCAATCCCTTCTTTATGGGAAAGTGGATCTTGAGGTTGTCGACTTCCAGCAGGGCGGTCAATGCAGTGGGTTCCTTTGATCGGGTTCGCTCTGTTTGGCATAGAGCCAGCAGCGCACCCGGGGGGCGTCGTTGGCCGGCAGCAGGTCGGGTTCTTGTCGCCTGCAGATGGCCATCGCCTCCGGGCAGCGGGGATGAAACTTGCACCCTCGCGGCAGGTCCAGCAGACCCGGCACCATTCCCTTGATTTCAGAGAGGCGATGGCGGACACCAGCGTCGCGGCCACCCAGCTTGGGAATCGATTTGAGCAACCCGCGCGTGTAGGGGTGCCGCGGGCGCTCAAACAAGGTTACCGTTTCGGCCGTCTCCACCACCTTGCCGGCATACATTACCACGACGCGCTGGGCGATTTCGGCGATAACACCCAGGTCGTGGGTGATCATTATGATGGCGGTATCGAAGTCCTGACGCAACTGAAGCATCAGGTCCAATATTTGGGCCTGCACGGTCACATCCAGGGCCGTGGTAGGTTCGTCGGCGATCAAGATCTCCGGGTCGCAGGCCAGCGCCATGGCGATCATGGCCCGCTGACGCATACCCCCGGAAAGTTGGTGGGGGTACTCGTGGATGCGCTTTTGCGGGGCGGGAATCTGCACCTTGCCAAGCATCTCCACCGCTTTTTTCAGCGCCTTGGCCCTGGAGAGCCGCTGGTGCAACATGAACATCTCGGCGATCTGGTCGCCGACGGTAAAGACCGGGTTGAGGGAGCTCATCGGTTCCTGAAAGATCATGGCGATGCGCTTGCCACGAACGGTGCGCATCTGCTCCATGTTCAAGGCGACCAGATCGGTGCCGTCGAAGAGGATGCGTCCGCCCTCGATCCTGCCGGGAGGCATGGGAATCAAACGCATGATCGTCTGCGCGGTGACGCTTTTGCCGCAACCCGACTCGCCTACCACGCCCAGCACTTCGCCCTTGTCGAGAGTGAAGCTTACATCGTCAACGGCACGGGCCACCCCGTGAAAGGTGTGAAAATAGGTCTTTAAATTCTCGACGCTGAGCAGGTGCGCTGTATTTGGCATATTGGGGGACGCTGTTCTTGAGGAATTGGTGCAACGGATATTAACCCTAACACATGGCTTATACCGCTGGCAAGGCGCGGATTTGTGCCGGGTCGGGGATGTTCAGGTTTGACATCACACGGGTGACAGCCTATTATTGCGAAATTTGAGAGCCAATTTCAAAATGTCTTAATTTGCCAAATCTCTACGTCTGGCGCCAATTTAATCCTCGAAATACGAGCAGTATTCCTGTGGTTAAAATTGGTACCATCCTTGACCCTGGACAAACTGAAATGTTTTGAAACAGGCTCTTGAAGGAATTTTAGACGGTCAAAACAACAACCACCTGTGCCAGAGGCTCGCTCGCCCATGAAACGTTCCGCGGCTGAAAATTTGCGGCGCTTTTACGATGTCTTTTCCGGTGAGACCAAAGTGCTCATCGCCATCATGGCTGACCCGGACGCCCTTTCCAGCGCCATGGCCGTCAAGCGGTTGCTGTGGCGCAAGGTGGCGGCCACCGACATCGCCAGCATCAACATTGTCAAGCGTGCCGACAACTTGACCCTTATCAAGAGCCTGGGTTTGAAAATCATCCCCCTGGAAGAGATTGCCGTCGGCAAATACGGACGGGTGGTGATGGTTGACTCTCAGCCCGGCCACAGTGAGGCCTTTAAGAAGATACAGCCCCATGTGGTGATCGACCACCACCCCGTGACCTGCACCGAAGCGCCCTTTATCGATATCCGGCCCGAATACGGTGCTACGGCCACCATAATGACCGAGTACCTTAGGGCGGCAAAAATCACCCCGTCGGCCAAACTGGCCACGGGCCTTTTGTACGGCATCAAAACCGACACCGACGACTTCGCCCGTCCCAGCGCCCTGGAAGACGTGCGGGCCTTTCAGTTTCTCTATCCCTTGGCCAGCAAAAATCTGGTAGCCAAGATCGAGCAGGCCGAAATCGACATTAGCTTTCTGCGCTACTATCGCTTGGCCATCGAGCGTATGACTCGGCGCAAGGATTGTGCCTTCTGCCATCTGGGACGGGTGGTGAGCGCTGATGTGTGCGTGATGGTGGCTGATTTTTTTCTGCGCGTAACTTCGATCAACTGGAGCGTGGTGTCGGGGATAGTCAACAAGCGGCTGGTGGTTATTTTTCGAAACGACGGTATTCGTAAAAGCGCCGGTACGATGGCCGAGCGCAGTTTCGGCGCCTACGGCTCCGCCGGGGGCCACAAATCCATGGCGCGCGCCGAAATCACTCCCGACTTGATTGAAGAGGCGTTGGACCTCAATGACGATGCCCAGGTACAGCGCTGGTTGATTCGACGTATCAGCGCCACTTCGGGCTACAAGCGGCGCCCCAAAACCTGAACCTTTCCTGAGATGAAATATTATCCAGTCCTGCTTAAACTCGAAGGACGCCGCTGCCTGGTGGTAGGCGCTGGCGGCGTGGGCACTCGTAAGGTGACGGGGTTGCTCGAGTGCGACGCCGATGTGGTCGTGGTCAGCCCCGAGGCCAGCCAACAGGTGCTGGCGCTGGCAAAAGCGGGGGCTGTTGTTTACCATGCCCGCCCTTACAGGCCGACGGACCTGGCGGGGATGTTTCTGGTGGTGGGCGCCACCGATGACCAGACCCTCAACCATCGGATCTACAGCGATGCTAACGCCCGCGGCATGTTGTGTAATATCGCCGACCGGCCCAAAGTGTGCAATTTCATTCTACCGGCGGTGCTGCGCCGGGGCGCCCTGGTGGTGGCCTTTTCCACCTCCGGCAAAAGCCCCGCTTTCGCGCGCCGGCTGCGAATTGAGATGCAGGCGCGGTTCGGCCCCGAATATGCCGATCTGCTCGACCTGATGGGGCGTATTCGTGCCAAGCTGCTGGCCGAGGATCACGCCCCGGAAGCCCATAAACCCTTGTTTGAGGCGCTATTGGATGGCGGGCTGCTGGAGATGTTGCGCGGCCGCCGCCATAGCGAGATCGATGCCCTGCTGCGGGGTGTGCTCGGTGAAGGCTTCAGCATGGTGCAGTTGAAAGGGCCCATCAGCGGTCGTGGAGAGGTTTTGGATCGTGAACGCTAAGTACCGCTTAGGAAAATGCCCATGAAACTGTTGCTGCTGGCGGCCAGCGTTTTTTACTTGATGAGCACGGCCGGCTACGTGGTCTATTTGGTTCGCCAGAATGAAATGGTGCGTCGAGTAAGTCTCGGACTGATGCTGGCCGGGTTCTTGTGCCAGAGCGCACATTTGATCTGGGGATGGAGCCAGGCCGGTCATTTCCCTATCCGCAACATGCACGAAACCCTTCTTTTTGCCGCCTGGGCCACGGCCGGTTTTTTTCTGAGTCTAAACCTGAGAATGCCCTTGAAGGTGCTGGGCGTGTTTGCTGCCCCACTGGTTACCTTCATCATGCTGGTGGCCACGCTGATGCCTGTTGAAACTCACTTGCCCGACAGCCAGCGGTTTTTCGGCAGTTTCTGGCTGGTGCTGCATGTGGGGGCAATCTTTCTGGGCGAGGCGGCCCTGGCCATGGCCTGCGGGGTCGGGATCCTCTACCTGATCCAAGAGAGGGCCATCAAGTCTAAGCGGCGCAAGTTTTTCTACCGGCGCCTGCCGGCACTGGAGTTTCTGGACAACACCGGCTACCTCTGTATCGTCACCGGTTTCACCTTGATGACCATTGGTCTGGTGACAGGGATGATCTTCGCCAAATCGGTGTGGGGGCGTTTCTGGAGCTGGGATCCCAAGGAGGTGTGGTCGGGCGTGACCTGGTTGCTCTATGCCGTCCTGCTGCACGAGCGGTTGGTGGTGGGATGGCGGGGACGGCGGTCCGCCATCATGGCCATCATCGGTTTCGTGGTGATTTTATTTACCTTTTTGGGTGTCAACCTTTTCTTTACAGGGCATCATGGCCAGTTTACCCGATTTTAACGACTGCGCCGAAAGCAGCGAGACCGCACCCTCAAGGGGGCGCATCTTCCTGGTGGGCATGAACCACAAGACGGCCCCGGTGTCGCTACGCGAATGCATCGCCTTCAGTGACGATGAGACGGCGGATGCCCTGGCCCACTTTCGGGCCCATCCCCAGGTGCGGGAGGTGGTGCTGCTTTCCACCTGCAACCGGGTGGAGATCCTGATGGCCACCGATGACCTCGACGGTGCCAAAACCGCGGCCAAAAGCTACCTGTCGCAAAGTAAAAAATTGCCCCTGGAACAGTTCGAGCCGGCTCTCTACAGCTATCAGGACGACCAGGCGGTACGGCATGTCTTTCGCGTGGCCGCCAGCCTGGACTCGATGATGGTGGGCGAACCGCAGATTCTGGGCCAGGTCAAGGAGGCCTATTTGGCGGCCACCGAGCAAAAAACCTCCGGCGTGCTGCTCAACCGCTTGCTTCACCGCGCCTTTTTCGTGGCCAAGCGGGTGCGCAGCGAGACGGGCATCGGCGATCACGCCGTCTCCATCAGTTACGCCGCCATCGAGCTGGGGCGTAAAATATTCGGCGACCTCGAAGGCCGTCAGGTGCTGCTGATCGGCGCCGGGGAGATGGCCGAGCTGGCCGTCGAGCATCTCCAGCAGCACCGCGCCGGCGAGGTCTACGTGGCCAATCGCACCTTCGAGCGGGGCCTCGATCTGGCACAAAAGTACAAGGGCAAGGCCATTGACTTCGCCGAAATCGCCGACATTCTCAGGCGGGTGGATGTGATCATCAGCTCCACGGGCGCCACTGAATATGTATTGACCGCCAAACAGGTCAAGAGCACCTTGCGGGGACGGCGCAACCGGCCGCTGTTTTTTATCGATATCGCCGTTCCGCGGGATATCGACCCCGCCATCAACCGTCTGCCCAACGTCTATCTTTACGATATCGACGACCTCAAGGCCGTGGTCGAGGAAAATATCGAAGATCGCCGGCGCGAGGCCATCCAGGCCGAACGGATCGTGGAGGAAGCGGTGGTGCGGTTCCGGCAGTGGTATGAGGATCTGGAAGTGGTGCCGACCATTGTGGCCCTGCGGCGCAAGATCGAAACCATCGTCGATCAGGAGCTCGATCGCTCCCGGCCGTCTCTCGAACCGATTTCCGACGTCCAGCGTGACGCCTTAGATCGCATGAAGGCCGCGCTGGTGAAAAAAATGCTCCACGATCCCACACTCTATCTCAAAAGCAGCGGGTGCCGGAGCGACCGCACGCTCTATCTGGATGCCACGCGCAAGTTGTTCAAGCTCGACGATTGATGCTGCGACGCATCCTCGCGATCAAATTTCCCGTAGTCGGGCCTCTCTTTTCATGAGTTAATAATTAAACCCCAGCGTACAAAATGGGTGGCTTGTTCCGAATAACACGAGCCCTATCACCAATTAACCGTAAATAATTCTTGACATACAATATTTAGCTGAATAATAAAGTTTTTGAACAGGAAAATTTCGAATGTTAGACGAGATTGACTTGAAAATCGTGAACATTTTGCAGAGGAAGGCCCGCATTCCCAATGTGGAGGTGGCCCGCCAGGTGGGCATGGCGCCTTCGGCGGTGCTGGAGCGCATCCGCAAGCTTGAAAAACAGGGCTATATCAACGGATATGAGGTCCGGCTCAACCCCCGGCGGTTCAACCGCGCCCAGGTGGTGTTCGTGATGATTCGGATTGTACTGACAGGGGCCGAGACGATCGCCACGGCGCTGGCGGCCATCGACCAGGTTCAGGAGGTGCACCTGGTGAGCGGGGCCGACGCCCTGCTGGTCAAACTGCGCGTGGCCGATACGGATCAACTGGGCCAACTGCTCAAGGCCACCATCGCGCCGATTGCCGGGGTTCGCGCCACGAAGTCGATGGTGGTGATGCAGACCGCCAAGGAAACGGCCCAATTTTCGATTGATTCCGCTTAAAGGGCCGGTTTTTCATCCGCGTTGCCTTTTGGCGCACAGATCGATATGGCTGCGCCATCAATCAAGGGGGCGCGCTTTTAGATCCAGGTGTTTATCGAAGCCGACCGGTTGGCCGAAACGTTTTGAAACAGACTCTATTGATATCTATATAATACATAGCGAGGTTGCCATGATTCGAATCAACGATCACTTTCTTAAGTTGAAATCCTCCTATTTGTTTGCCGATATTGCCCGCAAGGTGAAGGCCTTTCAGGAGAAAAACCCCCAGATGGAGATCATCCGGCTGGGCATCGGCGACGTCACCCAGGCGTTGCCGCCGGTCTGCGTGGATGCCTTTCACGAAGCGGTGGCCGAGATGGGGCGCAAAGCGTCGTTTAAGGGCTACGGTCCCGAGCAGGGTTATCCCTTTCTGCGAGAGGCCATTGCCGCCAACGACTTTCAGGCGCGGGGCGCCGCCGATCGACGCCGGCGAGATCTTCATTAGCGACGGGGCCAAGTGCGACACCGGCAATATCCAGGAGATCTTCGCCCAGGATATCACCGTGGCCATGCCCGACCCGGTCTATCCCGTCTACCTGGACACCAACGTCATGGCCGGCCGTACCGGGCCACTTCCAGGACGGGCGCTATCGAGGGTGCTGGTCTATCTGGAGGGAAACCGCAGAACGGCTTCATCCCCGACCTGCCGGATCAGCCGGTGGACCTGATCTATCTCTGTTTTCCCAACAATCCCACCGGCGCCACCATCGACAAGGCCCAGTTGCAACGGTGGGTGGATTACGCCCAGGAGCAGCGGGCGCTGATCCTGTTCGACGCCGCCTACGAGGCTTTTATCCGCGATGATCATCTGCCGCGTTCCATCTACGAACTCCCGGGCGCCCGCGAGGTGGCCATCGAGTTTCGCAGTTTCTCGAAAACGGCTGGTTTTACCGGCACGCGCTGCGCCTATACAGTGGTACCCAAGGTGTGCCGCGCCTGGGATAGCAGCGGGGAGGCAGTCTCGGTATACGACCTGTGGAGCCGTCGCCACAGCACCAAGTTCAACGGCGTCTCCTATCCGGTGCAGCGGGCCGCCGCGGCCATCTACAGCGAGCAGGGGAAAAACCAGTCGCGGGCGCTGATTGACGGCTACCTGCATTGCGCGGCATTGATCCGGCGCGAAATGACCGCCCTGGGGTACGACTGCATCGGCGGTGAAAATTCACCCTACATCTGGATGGAGACCGGCGACGACTCGTGGCGCTTTTTCGATCTGCTGCTGCAAAAAGCGGGCGTGGTCTGTACCCCGGGGGTGGGGTTCGGCAAGTGCGGCCAGGGCTACGTGCGTTTGAGCGCCTTCAACGATTATGAAAATGTGGAAAAGGCCATGGCACGTATTCGAAAGGTGTTGGCTCCTGGTGATTAGATTTTGGCTTTTTGCTCTTGGAGCTAATAGCCAAATTTCAACGGAAATCTGATTTGTTGTCATTGAGACGCGTCCTAACAAGACGGAGAATTTCCCATGCCCATGTCAGTCGATTTCGAAAGCCGGCTTTATCCCATCATCGATGCGGTGGCCGACCATTTCGGAACCCCCTTTCACATTTACGATGAGGTCGGCATTCGTGCCACCGGCCAGCGTCTGAAGGCCGCTTTTAAATCGCTGGAAGATTTCAGGGAATATTTTGCCGTCAAGGCCCTGCCCAACCCTCGCATCATGGGCATCATGCGCGAGATGGGCTTTGGGTTCGACTGCTCCTCCACGGCCGAACTTGCCCTGAGCCGGCAGGTGGGGGCCGTGCCCGATGAGATCATGTTCACCTCCAACAACACCACCCGGGCCGAATTCGAGGCCGCCGCCGACGACGGCGGCAGCATCCTCAACCTGGACGACATTTCGCTGGTCGCCAAGGTGCCCCGCATGCCGGCCCTGATCTGTTTCCGCTACAATCCCGGTCCGCGCCGCCAGGGCAACGCCATCATTGGTAACCCGCTGGAATCGAAGTACGGCGTGGCCCACGACCAGATCTTCGACGCCTTCAAGCTGGCCCGCGCGCGGGGCGCCGAGCGGTTCGGCCTGCACACCATGGTGGTCTCCAACGAGCGCGACTACCAGTACATGGTCGAAACCACGCGCATGCTGCTCGAGTTGGCTGAACAGATCCACGTCGCCCTGGGTATCGGTTTCGAGTTCATCAATATCGGCGGCGGATTGGGGATCAATTACCATCCCGAAGAGGCGCCGCTGGATCTGGAGGCCATTGGGCGGGGAGGTGACCGTGCTTTTCAAAACCTTCGGGACGCGCCTGGGTTGGGTCCCCAAGCTATACATGGAGAGCGGGCGTTACATGACCGGCCCCCACGGAGCGCTGGTGGCGCGCGCCATCAACCGCAAAGAGATCTACCGTACCTACGTGGGCCTGGATGCCAATATGTCCGCCCTGATGCGGCCGGGTATGTACGGCGCCTATCACCACATCACCGTGCCGGGGCGGCACGCTGCCAACGAGCGTGAGACCGTGGACGTGGTGGGAGCCCTGTGCGAAAACAACGACAAATTTGCCATCCAGCGCCAATCTACCACGAATTTACGATGACGACCTGGTGTGCATCCACGACACCGGCGCCCACGGCCACTCCATGGGATTCAATTACAACGGCCGCCTGCGGCCCCAGGAGCTGCTACTGCGCGGGGACGGTTCGGTGGAGTTGATTCGCCGGGCCGAAACTCTGGACGACCATTTTGCCACCCTCGATTTTACTGAAAACCGGATGGCGCCGGTGGGGAAATAGGGGTCCAGGCATTTTTTAGGCTGCTGGCGGCAGGGCAAAATAGGGGTTCAGCGCCTGTGCGGGTTGCGCTGTGTTATGTATCACGGTGAAAGCCGCTGGATATGGGCCTGTTCCCAAGGCAGCTATCCCGTGGCCTGTGTTCACCGCATTGATGATCGTGGCGTGACGCCAGAGGCCGAGATAGGCGCCATAGGTGAAATAGTCGTCTAATGTCGCTGTGATGCCGGAGGTTGCGGATCTGTAAATCCAGCTCGCAAACAGTAGTCGGTATGGGCGGCTATTTCGGTGAAGATCCTCTCTCCCAGAGAAAACCTCAGCCCCGCCAATACAGATGGTATGAATTCCACGCCCGGATCCGTCGAAATGTCAAACGTCCCACCTCCGTTGATAGGGCCGGTCACCTCGTCGGTGTCAAGGAAGCCGATCCCAAGTCCGGCCCCGACAAACGGGGTTAACCAGTCCCTTTTAACGTTGAACTCGTGCTCGACCCAGGCGCTGATGAGATATTGGGTTGTTGATGCATCAACAATCTCTGCAGCATTCAGGCGCAGCATTTTTGCCGGCTCCTCGAAATCGAACTCGGCATAGTCGAGGGCAACACCAACCAGCCAACTTTCGGCTAGCCGGTAACGGCCAAACAGGCCAAACGAAAGGATATCGTTGGCCGGTTCTCCATCAGCCAGGGTTGCGCCCGGCCGCACGCCAAGATGAAACACATCCTGGGCTTCTTCGGCGGCCGATGCGTTCAAGGATAGCCCAAGCGTCAAAAACATCACAATTGCACATGCCATTTTGTTCATTTTGCTCCCTTTCGTTTTTTGTCCGGACTCGTTTTGGCTGGTTCTCTGACCAGCATTCCAGCGCCGTTAAATAGTGCCCGTCGATAAAGTTAGGCTTTTTCTCATCTTCCTTCTACATCAAGAACCGTTGTATGTTTTTTTAATGTCCTTAAAGTCATCCAAATGATGAAGCCAATACCCATCAACAATACCCACCCCAAATCAAATTCTAACCTGCCTTCAGAAAATATTTCGGCAGCCGTTTCCAATATAAACAATGTAACAATGACGGTAAAAAGACCGTTGTATTCGCGCTTTAGGACATTTCTCAATGAGAAGGGTAAGTTTGCAGAGAAGGGCAAGTTTGCATTTCTGTATTGGCTGAACTTCGGAATAAAAACAGGAGTCCAGTTCGCCCATTCAAGATATTGGTTTCCAAATTTATTACTCAGGTATGCCTCTTCAGCGAAAATTATCCGTTCGTAGTAAAGCCAAAAGACCAAAACATCGATAAGCGTCAGCCACCACAAATGGGCAAATAATGCGATACCCAACCCCATAAAAAAATTCCCCAAATACAAGGGATTCCTCACAATGGAATAGATGCCTGTGGTGTTTAAGGTCTCTGCAATTTGATTTTTTGTATTTCTACCTGATGTTCCCGCCGGCGTATGCCCTACGGTAAATATTCGAATGCCTAAGCCCAAAAAGCTGACATGAAGACACAACACTTCCCAAAGATGGTCCAGTTTTTCGTTTTGTCCTGGATACTCGTACTCTCGCAATGCCAGCAAAAAAATGCCGCCTAACGCTATGGGCAGGTAGCTTCGCCATCGAAATAACCAATTGCCAATACTTTCAAATTGTTCTCTTAGTGCCAAAATTTTTTCCTTAAGCCTATCTACAAGTAGAATCTTTAAACCATCACAAGAAACGCTGATTGCGCCAAGCGTGGCGGCTGCTGTACCGCCCAGTGCGGCGCAATGACGTGCCGTGAGGTCAATAAAGTGACCACAATGGCGTCAGCCATCCCATTTCCCTTACACCTTCAATGACTTCGAGTATGCCGGTGATCCAGATAAACCACAGGGCGCTGAAGATGTGTTTCCTGTAGATGGCGGGTATCACGTGATAATTTTGCGGCTCGTCCAGCAGCGAAATTTTTGGGAAAAACGCCGGCACCTTTTGGACGTAGTCTTCAAATTCACCGCCAAAAAGCTGCTTGAGGCGTTGCGTTTCGCCTTTGATGATTAACGGGTAATAGAGCCCGAAGAGGATGGCGAACACTATTGGAAATGTAAACGTTTCGGTGCAGCAGCCTATGCCGATCACGCCGAGCAAGCTAAAAAATACAAGGGGTTGCGACTGATGGAGTAAGGTCCCTTGGTGACCAGTCGGTTGTCTTTGTAGCCGGCAATGTAGAGTGAACACCACATCCTTCCCAATGAAGCGATTCCAACCAGCACCATGCCGATAAGGAACAGCGTAAATGAGATCGCTTCGGTTCCCGTTTCCCAACGGCTCTGGGTGGTACCCAAAAAGAACACGCCCGCGGCCACCGCGACAACGGAGAAGGGTTTTCTGTATTTTTGAAATATTGATTCCATGTTCCCGCCTTGACCTCCTTTTCGGTTTTAAATGTTTCCGTCTGCGGCCAAGGCGCGGTTCGAATAAGGCTTGTCGCCGAACCCATTGGTGATGAAAATTCGAGCTAAGCGGACGATTGCATGGCGCCCGCCTGAAGCTGGGGAAGGTTTATCGAGAACCGGCTGCCTTTGTGCGGTTGGCTGCTGACCCTGATGGTGCCGCCCAGGGCTGTGGCGATGGCTTTGACCAGGCTGAGGCCCAGCCCAGAACCCGGGGTCGCGCGGCTGTGGTCGGCACGGTAGAAGCGGTCAAATATATGCGGCAGGTCCTCCTGTTCGATGCCCTGGCCGGTATCTTCAACCTCGATGACCACCTGGCCGTCGCGCTTTAAGGCCCTCAGGCAGATCCGGCCATGAGACGGGGTGTATTTGATGGCGTTGTCAAGCAGGTTGTAGACTAGGCGCTGCAGGCGCGATGCGTCGCTGTGAAAAATGATCGTCTCCTCCATGTGCAGTTTGATTTTAACGCCCTGCGCCAGGGCCAGCGGGCGAAAGAGTTCGCAGGCATCCTCAAGCAGACGCTTCAGTTCGATTGGCTCGATCTCCAACGTGTCGACCCCGGCCTCGATTTCGGTCAGGTCGAGCATGGTGTTTACCATTTCGATCAGTGTGTCACACTCTTCGATGGCACTTTGGGCCGCCTCGGCTGGTGTCATGACCGCGCTCTTGCTGATCAGGCTCATCTCGGCGATACCCCGGATACGCGCCAACGGATTTCGCAGTTCATGGGCGATGTTACCAATCACGTCGCGCATTCGCTCCACCAGGTCCTGGACCCGTTCAACCATGATATTGAAAGCATTGGCCAAACGATTGATCTCTTCGTACTGGTTGTCGATGCGCACCCGTTCGCGATAGTGCCCCCGGGCGACCAGAAGGGCGGTCTCGGTGACTTGGTTGACTCCCTTCAATGCCTTGCGGGCCATCAGGCCGCCGACAATCCCGGCCATCAGGACGGAGATCAAAAGTACCACCATGAAAAGTTGCCGAAATATACCCAAATACTCTTGCGCCATCTTGATCGTCCGCCCGTGCTGAAGGATCAAGTCGGGCGCGATTTTGGTGGTGATGATGCGGTCTTTAAATGCCCTTCCGGGAAGTTGTACGATCTTGATGTGGCTTGATTCCGTAGCACCCAATACCAGTGGTGCCGCCGGCCAGCCTGACATGTCGGTAGAGGTGATGATACGGCCGCGGCCGTCATAGAGGCGAAAAAACAACTGGTTGTTGTCCTCGGATTGGTTCTCCTCGGCAATTTCAAGCTTGACGCCCTCTACCCCGTGCTCCACGAACAGGTCAGTCAGTTCTCTCACTTCCTCAAACAGCTCTTCGTCGAACGCATCCATGGTGACGCCCGTCAATTTATAGTAGAAAACACCAAAAGCGATGACGGAAAAGAGCGAGGCCACTGCGGCATAAGTGACGGTCAGGCGAAACGCCAGGCTGTGGGTATGCTCAGGATCGATCTTCAAAAACATATCCTACCCCTCGAACAGTGTGGATCAGTTTGGGTTCGAAATCGCGGTCGATTTTTTCCCGCAAATAGCAAATGCGGGCTTCGACCACATTGGTTTGAGGGTTGAAATTGTAATCCCAAACATTTTCCATGATCATGGTTTTGGAGACCACCTGCCCGACATGGCGCATCAGGTACTCGAGAACCTGAAACTCGAGGGGTTGTAATTCAACCTGCACGGCGCCCCGGAAGATCTTCCGTGTATGAATGTCGAGGGTCAGATTGGCCACCGTATAGGTGGTGAGATTGACCATCTGGCTGGCGCGGCGTACCAAGGCATGCAGGCGCGCCAGCAACTCGGAAAAGGCGAAAGGTTTTACCAGATAATCGTCACTGCCCGTTCTTAGCCCCTCAACGCGATCGTTTAGCGAGCGCCGGGCGCTCAAAATTAATACGGGGGTATTGTTTTTTTCGGCCCTGAGGCGCTTGATCAAACTGAAACCGTCCAGCCTCGGAAGCATCAGATCGATGATGGCGGCGTCGTATGTTTCCGTGAGGGCTTTGTGCAAGCCCGTCTCGCCGTCGCTGATATGGTCTACGGCAAACCCGGCCTCTTCAAGGCCGGTTTTTACGAATAAAGCAATCTTTTGATCATCCTCTACAAACAGGACACGCATGTTGTACCCCGGTTTGTGCGATGGTTATCCAAAGATGGCGTTTATCGCCAAACTTCGGTGTCGACGGTCAAAGTGCGCCAGTGCCCATCTGCTCGAAGGCGTCCCATGTGTCCGGCTCCATGGCCGTTAAGCGTTTGAATGAACGGGTCATCAATTCAAGTTTAAAACAGAATAGCACGCTGGAGGGGCTGCCACAAATTACGATTTGATAATGTTGATGGCGGTCTAAACGGAGCCGATACCGACAGGTTGATGGTGATTCGGCATTCAGAAAATGGCGAAATAGATCGATTGAGGGATAGGCCTGGAATGACGGTGCAATCGATTCCTGGGTTTCGCCCGTTGCGGCAGGGCCTCTTTTGTGGGAATGATGTATCAAAAAAATTGCCGGTTAATTTTCAAGTGGATGTTGGCAGCAACGATAAATGTGGTGGGATGTTGATTTTGGCCGGGGCGAGAGGATTTAAACCTGCCGTGTGTGCTTAAGCCTCCTTGGGGGTTTTCCCCCGACCTTGGAGAGTACCCGCCTCAAGGTCTCCTTTGTCCGCCTGCTCCCAAAATTAACGATTTTGCTGAAAGCTGAAAATTATGGTATCAGCCATTGAAACCAAATGGGCCTTGTCGCAAAGCGTCACAGGTTGATCCCAATCATGAACATTGGCGGTTGGGACCGTATCCATGCCGTTAAAATGACCCGATATGAAGTTGTGTACCAACCGGAAACTTTTACCTGAATTGAGCGATTTTTCGCCAAGCTATGTGCTAAGATATTGAGATGCTATAGTTTTTTAAAAAGCGCAGGCATACCCATTGGATATGTCGAGCATTCTTGAAAGCTTTTGCGCTCAACAGACTGGTGCAGTGCGAGCAAAAAAACGCTCAATTCAAGGTTTTACTGAGGAGTGAAGTATTAAACAGCACAGTAGACGATTAGCAATGACGACGCTTATGGTGCTTATTGCGGGAACCGGGTTTTGCGGCGGGCAAAAAGCATATGGTGCCACATCGGCCGAGATTCAACAGTGGCTGCAAGCCCACAACCAATATCGCAGTCTGCATGGTGTTCCTTCTGTGACATGGTCAGCAACTGTTGCTGAAAGTGCCCAGGCCTGGGCGAACACATGCCCCTCAAACCATTCTAGTTCGGGCTATGGAGAAAATATGCTTTTTGCACGCGGCATCATAGTGACCATCCCGAATGTGGTAAAAGCCTGGTACGATGAAGAGCCCCTTTACGATTACAATAATCCCGGTTTCAGTTCAGACACGGGCCATTTCACCCAAGTTGTTTGGAAAAGCACCAAGGAAATCGGCTGTGGATACCGCACCGGGTGCGGCGGCTCCTGGCCTAATGTCTGGGTATGCCAGTACAATCCTGCCGGCAATGTCATCGGCAATTTCGCCGACAATGTATTTCCAAAATCTTTTTCACCACGACCACCGCGCCCCGGGGTTGTGAATATCGTACCAATGATATCCCCGCTTTTACTAGACGAGTAAATAATTTCGAAATGATTTCAAGTGGTAGATTGAACAATCATGGCAAACGGCTTGAACGTATCTCATCATAAAGTTCGGTTTCAGGGCAAGGCGCGAATCGGCAAAAGAACCGTCTCTGAGGAGCCACCTGCCGCAGAGCCAATAGATAGAAAAAGGCAACCAAGTTATGAGAAACGCATTTGCGATCAACATAGCGCAAAATGATGATCTGGAACGAATTATAACATTTTTGTCTCAACCTGATATTGATAAGGGGTTTTGCAAACCATTGTCCGAGAGAAAGGTGTCAATCCCGGAACGGGTATACTCAAAATTCAAAGAAGGTATTTGGGTTTTTGCTGAAATAAATCAACAAATTGTATCATGCGTTGCAATTATACCGGAAGGCAGGGGGGTGTCATTTTCAACGTTTGCCTGTAAAAACAATGTAGGTTGTAAGCTTGCCGGCGCGGGCGTGTGGGAGAAAAGCTTGAAACTTGCAAAGGAAATTTCCAAAGCTTCTTATATCGAGATCGATTCATGGGCGGGGAACCAATTCATAAAAAGGTTTTTGACGAAAAGAGGTTTCAAGAAGGTTAGAACCTTCTCTGATCCCGATAAGAGGCCTGTTTCCGTTAAATCTGTTCTTTATCGGATGGCTGTGAGGTAGATCTAACGCATATTTTACGCCGGCAATTAAAATTACCAGCTATGCCTTATAGGCGATATTCGGGTCTTTGAGATACGAGACCACCCTTTTGGGACTATTTTGAAGCTTTCTCAAATGACCGGTGGCTTTTCATTTCAATTGCGATTTAGTTCGGGCCGGTGTGCCCTTATAAATGCCCACCTTACCCTTGACGGCAAGAATTTAAGAGTACCGCCTAAAGCCTTTTTCTGCCGCCGATCCCAGCTTATCCTTCGGCGCCAAGATGGTTATCAATACGCCTATGCACAGTGCATAACCCACTCCAAAAATTGCTAAAACCGAGCCGTGTTAATGCGTTTTCAAATTTATAACATTTTCGAATGTTTCCGTATGGAGAACGCTAAATTCGCCAAGCACCTGACTGCCTTTAGACCTGAAGGAGCGATGCTTTTTTAGTCGACTCCTGAGGTCGTTGGTGATGCCCACATATCGTTTGCCGTTTTTTCCTTTGAGCACGTAGAGGGTAATCATGGATCGGCCCGTAAAGTGGCAGAGATGTGTGATGGTCGGGGCGAGAGGATTTGAACCTCCGGCCCCCTGCTCCCAAAGCAGGTGCGCTACCAGACTGCGCTACGCCCCGACGAAGATACGATGGCGGCGGGTGTCAACACCCCGAATTTGTGGCTCGGCCCTGAGTTGGCCGGAAATGTAACCGCGACCATTATCACGCCTGGGCAGGGGTATGCAAGGGGCCCGCGCCGCCCTTTGAGGTGCGTTGCGGTGATAGCAGGCATGGTTCTAGTCCGAACTCAATTCCAAAAAGTTTAGCACCGCTTTGGCCAGTGTTTTGGCCAAAAGGTCCTGATGAACGGGATCGCTCAGCAAGTTGGCCAGCAGGGGGTGGGTCATGTGCCCTACCTCCACAACCACGGCCGGCATGTCCACGCTTTTTATAACGGTTAACGGGGCGGCCTGAAAGCGGGGAGCGAGCGGTAGCTCGCTTGTTTGCGTCAACGCGCGTGCCAGCGTCTCGGCCAGGCGGCGACTTTGGGTGCCGTGCCGTTCCTGAATGTGATCCCAGGGAATCGCTTCGTTTGCGTTGGCGGTTTGCGTTGGCGCCGGCCGGGGCCATTGGTGGAAAAAGACGGTTTGAAAGGCGATGCCGCTGTCGATGTCGGCACCGGCGTGCAAGCTTATAAAAAGAGCTGCCTGGGCGCGGTTGGCGGCGGCGGTGCGCGCCTCGGGCGGCATGAATCTATCCTGGGTGCGGGTCAATGCCGTCCGGCAATGGGGGCTGAGCGCGGCCGCCAGCCGTCGGGCCAAATCCAACATAAGTTCATTTTCAGCCTTACCGCCGGGCGCGACCACCCCGATGTCACGGCCACCGTGACCCGGGTCGATCATCACCCGAGGCTCGGCCGGGGCTTTTACGGCCGGGGCCAGGAGCAGCGGCAACAGCCAGGCGATAATCGCGGCTAAGGAGGAGGCGCGTGGCACGGGATTAGACTTGACACCTTTGGGTCTTCATATTAATTTCTGCCATGATTATAGGGATTTTAGCGGTTTGGTGACACATGTCAAGCGGCAGCCGCAATTGGGCCCAAGGGGCCGTCAAAGCCCAACGAGGTTATGCGGGCCTTGGCCGGCAAGCGCTCAGGGGCTGAATCCACCGCTTCGGACCATCGCGGACTGGTCGTCGCCGTTGCCATCCAGACGGCTGGTTGACTTGAAAACTGCGAGAGTGGCGGAATTGGCAGACGCACTGGACTTAGGATCCAGCTCTGGAAACAGAATGGGAGTTCAAGTCTCCCCTCTCGCACCAAAAAATAGTGGTGAACGTGCTTGGCAGTGCCTGGAATGGATCACGTTTCAGGCACTCATTTTTTAGGAAAGGGATCATATGAAAATCAGTGTAGAAGATGTCAGTTCGGTCAAAAAGGTGTTGCATATCGAGGTGCCGGTTGAAACGGTCGACAAGGAGCTTGAAGGCGCCTATCGTGAACTAAAACGCAACGCCAAGGTCAAGGGCTTTCGGCCTGGAAAGGCGCCCCGTAGCGTGCTGGAAAGATTATACAAAAAAGAGGTCAACGCAGATGTGGCTTCGCGCCTGATTCAATCCTCATTCAGCGAAGCCGTGCGTGAAAACGAGCTGGATCTGGTGGGCCAACCCCAGATCGACCCGCCGGATCTCACGGCCAGCACGCCCTACGTTTATCAAGCCGATATCGAGGTCAACCCCCAGATCGATGACATCCAATACAAGGGGCTCGCTCTTGAAAAAACCCGCTACGCGGTGTCCGATGAAGAGGTGGGGCTGCAGTTGAAGATGTTGCAGCGCAATCTGGCCAGCTACAAACCCATCAGTCAGGCGCGGGCGGTGGTCGAGGATGACTATGTGTTGATCGATTATGAAGGCTTCAAAAACGGCCAGCCTTTTGACGAGGCCCAGAAGACCGAGAATTTCTCCCTCAAAGTCGGCAGCGGACGCATTCATGACGACTTTGACAAACAACTGGTGGGCATGCAAGCCGGTGATGAGAAAACCATCACGGTTGCCTTCGACGCCGATCACCCCAACCAGGCTTTCGCCGGGCAAACCATCGATTTTAAAGTGAATTTGGGCGAAATTCGCGAGGAGGTGCTGCCTGAGCTTGACGACGATTTCGCCCGGCAGCTTGGCAGCTACGGCAGCATTGACGATCTTAAGCAAAAAATTGTCGACAATCTTGAGGAGGGCTACCAGAAACGCAGCGAGCAGGAGCTCAACGAGCAGATCTTCAGCGTCCTGCTCGAGCGCGTTAGCTTTGAGGTGCCCGACAGCATGGTGGCTATGGAGCTGGAGGGCATTGTTCAAGACACCCAGCAGCGCCTGGATTTGCAAAGCATGACCATGGAAGAGACCGGTCTCAGCCCCGAGAGCATCAAAGAGAGATACCGTGATACGGCGGTTAAGCAGGTGCAG
Source organism: uncultured delta proteobacterium (assembly GCA_963783425.1). GTDB lineage: Bacteria > Desulfobacterota > Desulfobacteria > Desulfobacterales > QNYZ01 > CAWANO01. The sequence continues at coordinate 151,546 of CAWANO010000010.1, read as the reverse complement.
CGGCATCTGCTGCTTAAAAAGCTGATCGAACAGGAAAAAATGGAGCTCAGTGACGAGGAGGTCGATGCCGGGCTGGTCGAGCTGAGCGAAAACTACAACCAGCCCGTGGAAGCCATTCGAGCCTTTTACCGCGAAAAACCACAGAACCTGGAGTTTCTGAAAAACACGCTGCTTGAAAAAAAGGCGATTCGGCTTATTATTGAAGCTGGTAACGTAACCGATGTTGACCCGAAGCCTGGAAACGATGAGGCTGAAAGCGAGTAGCGGCCGTACCGGTTCATTGCCCGGCCGGGTCGATTCACACTGACGCATTTAACATCCAAGGAGTTTTACCGTGCCTCTTATCCCAATGGTCATCGAGCAGAGCAGCCGCGGCGAGCGGGCCTATGACATTTATTCGAGACTGCTCAAAGATCGCATCATATTTCTTGGGAACGGCCATCAACGACGAGATCGCCAACCTGCTGATCGCCCAGTTGCTGTTTCTGGAGTCCGAAGATCCGGACAAGGATATCAATTTTTACATCAATTCCCCGGGCGGTTCGGTGACCGCCGGACTGGCGGTTTACGACACCATGCAGTATATCAAGCCCGATATCGACCACCGTCTGCATCGGCCAGGCCGCCAGCATGGGGGCCGTTCTGCTGGCGGCCGGCACCAGCGGCAAACGCTATTCCCTGCCCAATTCCCGGATCCTGATCCATCAGCCCATGGGCGGCGTCCAGGGGCAGGCCTCCGACATCGCCATTCAGGCCGAGGAAATCCTGCGCATGCGAGAACGCCTCAACGAGATCCTGGCCCACCACACCGGCAAGCAGCCTGGAAACAGATCCAAACAGACACGGACCGCGACTTTTTCATGTCCGGCGAGGCTGCCAAGAAGTACGGCATTGTCGATCATGTGATCACCAACCGGGATGATCTGGACGACTAGAGCGAAAACCCGTCGACGGAGGCAGACGATGGCTAAAAAGGACGACAAAAACGACAACCTGTTTTGTTCGTTTTGCGGAAAGAGTCAGCAGGAGGTCACCAAGCTGATCGCCGGCCCTGCAGTTTACATTTGCGATGAATGCATCCAGCTGTGCAGTGAAATCATCGAAGAAGAGAGCGAAAAATCGGCGAAGGCCGATTGTGCCGGTATCCTGCTGCCCAAGGAGATCAAGGAAAAACTTGACGATTACGTCATCGAACAGGACGACGCCAAAAAAATCCTCTCGGTGGCTGTCTACAACCATTACAAGCGGCTGGACGCGCGCCAGCGACCGGCGGTGGAGATCCAGAAGAGCAACATCTTGCTCATCGGTCCCACCGGCAGCGGAAAAACCCTGCTGGCCCAAACGCTGGCGCGCTTTCTCAACGTGCCTTTCACCATCGCCGACGCCACCAGCCTGACCGAGGCCGGTTATGTGGGCGAGGACGTGGAAAACATCATCCTGTCGCTGCTTCAAAACGCCGATTATGATGTGGAAAAGGCCAAGCGCGGCATCGTCTACATCGACGAGATCGATAAGATCGCCGGCCGTCCGACAACCCCTCCATCACCCGGGATGTGTCGGGCGAGGGGGTTCAACAGGCGCTGCTCAAGATCATCGAAGGCACTCTGGCCAGTGTGCCGCCCAAGGGCGGGCGCAAGCATCCCCAGCAGGATTTTCGTCAAAATGGACACATCGAACATCCTCTTTATTTGCGGTGGCACCTTCAACGGGCTGGACAAGATCATCCAGCGGCGCACGGGGTCTAAAGCAATGGGGTTTGGGGCCAAAGTGGTTGATCAAAAAAAGCAGCGTTTGGGTGAGCTGCTGCGACAGGTGCAGCCCGAAGACCTGATCAAATTCGGTCTGATTCCCGAGTTTCTCGGTCGTCTGCCGGTGATGGCCACCCTGGACGAGCTGGCCGTTGATTCGCTGATCCGGATTTTGACCGAGCCCAAGAACGCCCTGGTCAAGCAATTTAAAATGCTTTTCAGTATGGAGGATGTCAACCTGCGTTTCAGCGACCAAGCCCTGACCGCCATCGCCAACGAGGCGGTCAAGCGCAAATCGGGCGCGCGGGGGCTGCGCTCGATCATGGAAAAGTGCCTATTGGACATCATGTACGAGATTCCATCGCTGCAGAATGTCAAAGAGTGCGTAGTGGGCGAAGAGGTGATTCTCAACGGCGAGGCCCCCATCCTGCTCTACGAGCAAAGTAAGAAGCAGGCCTGACCCCAGATCACACGAAAGGCCCGATATGATGGTTCATGCTCATGAGGCGCGGAAATCGGTTTGCCTCTGAAACTCTATTCCATCTGTAACCAAACGACCCGCCCCAACCGCTGGGTCAAAGGTAAAATTGAATATGATCAGCGTTACCCCAAACACACCTCCGGATAGCCCTGACGGCCCCATTGAAATGCCCTTGTTGCCGTTGCGCGACATGGTGGTATTTCCCCATATGGTGGCCCCGCTTTTCGTGGGGCGGGACAAATCCATCAAAGCACTTTCGGCGGCCATGAATCAGGAAAAGCGTATTTTCCTGGCCACCCAGTCTCGATCTGGCATCGATAATCCCAGCGAGGACGATATTCACACTGTGGGGACGGTGGGCAAGGTGTTGCAGCTGCTCAAGCTCCCCGATGGCACGGTTAAAGCCCTGGTGGAAGGGCTCTACCGGGCTGAGGTGGTGCGCTACGTTCCCCACAACGAGTTTTTCCGTGTGGTGCTGGAAAAAGTGGTTGATGTGGTCGTGGCGATCCTTCGGAACAGGAGGCGCTGATTCGCGGCATTCAGACTGGCTTTGCCGAGTATGCCGAGATGAACAAGAATTTTTCCAAGGACTGGGTAAAAAACGTCGCTACCATCACCGATGCCGCCAAGCTCTGCGACACGATCGCGGCACACTTCTCGTTCAAGATCGAAGACAAACAAACCCTTCTGGCCGCCCCCACCCTCGATGAACGGCTCGCCAAGCTACTCGAGCTGATACGGCTTGAAATTGACATTTTCAAGATGGATCAGCGTATCAAAAAACGGGTCAAAGAGCAGATGGAAAAGACCCAGAAGAGCTATTACCTCAACGAACAGATGCGGGCCATCAAAAAGGAGATGGGCGCCGAAGAAGACGTTACCGACGATCTCAAGGAGCTTGAGGAGCAGATTAAGGCCAAAAAAATGTCGGCCGAGGCCACCGAAAAGGTTCAGCACGAGTTTAAAAAGCTCAAAATGATGGCCCCCATGTCGGCTGAGGCCACCGTGGTTCGAGGCTACATCGACTGGCTCATCAGCCTTCCGTGGTATAAAAAGTCCGAAATCAACAACGACCTGGACGAGGCCGAAAAGATCCTCGATGAGGACCACTACGGACTGGAAAAACCCAAAGAGCGCATTCTGGAATATCTGGCCGTGCAAGCCCTGGTTCAGAAAATTCGCGGTCCGATTCTTTGCCTGGTGGGGCCGCCCGGGGTGGGCAAGACGTCTCTGGCCAAATCGGTGGCCCGCGCCACGGGGCGCAAGTATGTGCGTCTTTCGTTGGGCGGCGTGCGCGACGAGGCCGAGATCCGCGGCCACCGCCGCACCTATATCGGCGCCCTGCCGGGTAAAATCATCCAGTCGCTTAAAAAAACGGGCGTCAACAACCCGGTGTTCTGCCTCGATGAAGTCGACAAAATGAGCATGGATTTTCGCGGTGACCCCTCGGCGGCCTTACTTGAGGTGCTTGACCCCGAACAGAATAACGCCTTCAACGACCACTACCTGGACGTCGATTACGATCTTTCCGACATTCTCTTCATCACCACGGCCAACACCTTGCCCGATATACCCCTGCCGTTGCAGGACCGCATGGAGATCATCCGTCTTCCGGGCTATACCGAGCTGGAAAAGTACCAGATTGCCAAAGGGTTCCTATTGCCCAAACAGATCCGCACCAACGGACTGGGCAGCATTGATGTCCAGTTTTCCAAGAATGCGCTCATGCTGCTGATCGAACGCTACACGCGCGAGGCGGGCGTTCGCAGCCTGGAGCGCGAAATTGCCTCCATCTGCCGCAAACTGGCCCGCAAGGTGACCCGGGGGAAAAACAGAGGTGTGACCAACGACAAACTGGCGGTCTCCACCACCATGATCAAATCTTTTTTGGGCCCGCCGCCCTTTCGGCACGGTCTGGTGGAGGAAGAGGATCAGACGGGGATCGTGATTGGGTTGGCCTGGACCCAGGTGGGCGGAGAGTTGCTTTTTATCGAGACCCTCTTGATGCCGGGTAAGGGCAATCTGACGGTCACCGGCAAACTGGGCGACGTGATGACCGAGTCTGCCAAGGCGGCTGTCAGCTACGTTCGCTCCCGGGCCAACCAGTTGGACCTTGATCTGAACTTCTATCGCAAAAACGACCTGCACATTCATATCCCAGAAGGGGCCATCCCCAAAGACGGCCCTTCGGCCGGTATCGCCATGTGCACCTCCATCGTGTCGGTGCTGACCCAGACCCCGGTCAACCGCCACGTGGCCATGACCGGAGAGATCACTTTGCGCGGGCGGGTGCTGCCGATCGGTGGGCTTAAAGAGAAGATTCTGGCGGCCCACCGGGGCGGCATCGAAAAGGTGCTGATCCCCAAGGAGAACACCAAAGATATCCGGGATATCCCCGCTCACATTAAAAAGCAGCTGGAGATCATACCGGTAACGCATATGGATGAGGTGTTGTCGCACGCCCTGGTGCCTCGATCCGGCGAGCGTATATTCGCCACTGACGATTCCGATTTGAAATTAAAATCGAAATCGGTTATGCGGGGGGACCTGTCGCTCAATTAAAAAGGGATGGCCAAGTTGGGTCGAACGATACAAATCGAAGCCGGGATCGCTATATTGGTATCGAAACACGGTGGCGTTTGGACACTAACAGTTCGATCCCGATAGCGATACCGGTGAAACAGATATCCAAGCACCCTTTCAAAGGAGCCGAGTCACCGCTGCAGACTTCGGTGTTCTGAAAATATTCTTGACAAATCGGGGCAAGGCGGGTAGATATACGGGCTCTCTGGCTAAGGGCCTGATGTGACGGCGAACAATCTGGGGGCGGATAGCTCAGTTGGGAGAGCGTCGGCCTTACAAGCCGAAGGTCACAGGTTCAAGCCCTGTTCCGCCTACCACCTTACATCGTTTCACTACGGGGGCGTAGCTCAGTTTGGTTAGAGCGCCGGCCTGTCACGCCGGAGGTCGCGAGTTCGAGTCTCGTCGCTCCCGCCAGGATTATATAAAGGGCATAGGTTGATTGAATCAAACTATGCCCTTTTTTACTTTTGGTAACAAGGAGCTGTTCCCTGATCAGCTCAAGAGCGTGAGATTATCGGGTTAGGTGGCTGGGAGGCTTACCGATGACCTGTCAATCCAAATAAAGACCGGATAGATTCTGAATTTGGCCATCCTCTCCCCGGAAATTGTTCAAAAACCCATCTTTTCAGGTGGACGCCTTTCGGGAACATATTCGTGGGGAATCTCACCGGCGTTCCAAGCTTTGGAAACATAGAGGTTGCAGTAGCAGCTGCCGAATTCCTCCACATCGGGGGCACGGTAGACACAGGGGCAGATGATGTCGCGATCGGCCTCGCGGTCGCCCGCGGCCAGACGGCAGGGGCACACCATGTAGCCGTAGCGCTCCTTGTTGACGATCAGCGCTTCTAACAATTCCCGCACCCGCTGGGTGTCGTTACTGAAATAGTAGCCTTTGGGCTCCTGCACCTTTTTCAACTGTTCGTATAGCTTATCAACGTCCATCACAGTCCCAGCGCCTCCTTAATCTCTTTCTCCTTGAAGCCCACGATCACCTTTTCGCCGATGATAATGGTGGGAAATGAGCATTTGGGATTGAATTTTCTCACATCGGCCAGGATGGCTTTGCGCTCATCACCTTCCAGGGTGTCTACATCGATAAATTCATATTTTATGGTGCAATCGGCCAGCATGCGCTTGGTGGATTTGCAGTGGCTGCAGGTGGTCAGTGAATAGAGTTTGATTTTGGGATCTTCACTGTCGGGCATCAGAGCTCCTTTCAGGTAATGAAAATTATCGCACAATTTAGAGAGGCACCGAGAAGGCTGCGTCAGACATTCAAGAAATAATACACAATCCGCCCTTTTTCAACGCTCAGAAAGCGTCTCACAAAATCGACCAAGATGCAAATTTTGGCTTGACAATACGGCCTTTAACAGATACAAATCAACCCAAATAGGAACCGTTACTGATAATCTAAACCATTACCACGGAGGTAAGACCTATGGTAGAAAAACCCATTAAAGCCCCCAAAGAGATCAACGTTCGCGACGTGACCATCTGTGATGCCACGGCGCAGATGCTTGAAAAAGCCAAGCGTGACGGCGTGGAAACCGCCTTTGATCGTGCCGCTTCGATGAAAGCCTGCCCCATCGGCGCCGATTCAGCCTGTTGTAAACATTGCGCCATGGGTCCCTGCCGCCTTAATTCCAAAGATCCCTACGGCAAGGTGGGTGTTTGCGGTGCCACCATTGATACGATTCAGGCACGCAACTTTGCCCGTATGGTGGCCAGCGGCGCGGCGGCCCATACCGACCACGGCATGGCCATGCTGGACCTGTTCCGCGAAGTGGTCAGCGGGGAGAATCAGGATTACGAAATCAAAGACAGCATCAAACTGCACGCGGTGGCCAACTCCATCGGCATCGAAACCGAAGGCCGCACCGACACCGAAATCGCCATGGACCTCTATAAAGAGCTGGAGCGCACCTACACCCAGGTGGAAGGCGAGATTCCCTTTGCCCGCCGGGTGCCGCCCAAGACTTTGGAAACATGGCGCAAGCATAAGCTTGTACCGCGCGGTGCCATGCGCGAGATCATGGAGTTGATGCATCGCACCCATATGGGTGTGGACCAGCATTACGAGAACATCACCCAGCAGTGCAGCCGTACGGCACTGGCTGACGGCTGGGGCGGCTCCATGGTGGCCACCGAGATATCCGACATTCTGTTTGGTACGCCATCACCGGTGCAGGTTGAGGTGAATATGGGCGTTCTCAAAGAGGACATGGTCAACATCATCGTCCACGGCCACGAACCCAACCTGTTCGAGTCCATGCTGATGTCGGTCAATGAGCCCTCGCTGATCGAAGAAGCCAAAAAAGCCGGGGCCAAGGGCATCAATCTGGCCGGCATGTGCTGCTCGGGCGCCGAGATGATGTCGCGTCACGGCATCCCCCACGCCGGTAACTTCATGTCCACCGAGGCGGTGATTTGCACCGGCGCCGTTGACGCGATGTGCGTGGACGTGCAGTGCATCAAGCAGGGTCTGGCACCGGTGGCCCAGTGCTACGGTACCGAGCTGGTTACTACCAATCCGCGCTGCCGCATCGAAGGTGCCACGCACATGGAGTTTCATGAAAACAAACCCCTGGACTGCACCGACGCGGTGGTGATCAAGGCGATCACGCGCTTTAAGAACCGCAACAAGCCGATCGAGATTCCCCAGATCCGCAACCCGGGCATCCATGGTTTTTCGCATGAGTACATCAACTACATGCTGGGTGGATCGTTCCGCGGCTCCTACACCCCGCTCAACGACAACATCATCAACGGCCGCATCCGCGGCGTGGCCGGGGTGGTGGGCTGCACCAATCCGAGAGTCAAGCAGGACTTCGTGCACGTGGAATTGGTTAAAGAGCTGATCAAAAACGACGTGCTGGTACTGCAGACCGGTTGCTCCCAGGTGGCACTGGCCAAGTACGGCTTCTATACCCCCGAAGCGTCGCACATGGCCGGCCCCGGCCTTCAGGAAGTGTGTGAGACGGTGGGCATGCCGCCCTGCCTGGGTATCGGCTCATGCGTGGACAACAGCCGCATCCTGGTGGCCGCCTCGGAGATGGTGCGTACCGGCGGACTGGGTGACAGCATTGCCGACCTACCGGCAGCCGGCGCCGCCCCTGAGTGGATGAGCGAAAAAGCGATCAGCATCGGCCAGTACTTTGTGGCCTCGGGTGTCTTCACGGTCTTTGGCGTCACCTATCCCATCGTGCAGGATACCAAGTTCCACAAGCTGCTCTTCGACGGGCTCGAAGGCATGGGCATGGGCAAGTGGGGCTTCAGTGCCGATCCGTATGAGATGGCCAAGATGATGATCGCCCACATCGACAAAAAACGTAAAGCGCTGGGCATCGACAAGGCCCGCGACCGCGTCTTGATGACCATGGCCGACCGTCAGAAACTCGACGCCGCCTAACATTGCATCAGGCAGTAGTCTAATACGACGATAACCCGAAAGGGGCTCCGAAATGGAGCCCCTTTTTTAATGGTTACACAACAATGTCAATCCGTTGGCGCAGGCGGATTCCGGTCAGGTCGATATGAACGTCATAGGCCAGGGCTTCGACCCCGGCTGCCAAGGCGTCGCGCAGCCCCTGCCCATAGGCGGGATCGATATGGTCGGCGGGGTGAAACCGGGCCGCGTCCATGCGCTGAATGAGATAGAAAATGACCCCCCGTGCACCGCTTTTGACCAGGCGCATCAACTCGTGCAGGTGTTTGAGACCGCGCACGGTGAGGGCGTCGGGGAAACAGGCGCGGCCATTCTCGACCAGGGTGCAGTTTTTAACCTCCACATAGCAATCCCGACGGCCGGGGTCGGTCAAGCAGAGGTCAAGGCGCGTGCCGGGGGCGGTTTGCACTTCGCGCCGGACGCTGTCGTAAAGCTGAAGTTCAGGGATCAGGGCGGTCTCCAGCGAGCGCTGAACCAGGCGATTGGGCACCTGGGTGTTGACGCCCACCAGCGATGTGGGCATCTCAATCAGCTCCCAGGTGTATGCGAGCTTGCGACGGGGATTGTCGCTTCTGGAGAGGTGAACGGGGCGTTCCGCCTGGCTGCAGGTGCGCATGCTGCCCGAGTTGGGGCAGTGGGCAGTGACCTTCTGGCCGTCGGTCAGGTGGACGTCGGCCAAAAAGCGTTTGTAACGGCGCTGGAGCGTACCGGCCACAAGCGGTGGCCAGGAGACGGTAGGCGCTGCCGGGTGACCGTTGTCAGTTGGGGCCATGAGCGTTCCTTATGATTTACGGGTTGAATCCGGCATCATGCCCGATGCGACCCGATGCGTCAATGGCGGTAGCCAGCACGGTTTCGGTCCCTGAACGTCAATCAACTTGACAAAAAAAACAGCTATATTAATCTAACCTCCAATTGCACCCATCAGATGAGCGCTGAGCGCGTTGGTTTCATGATTCAAGTTACCGGAAAGGATCGAAATGAAAGTACTGGTCAGTGATAATCTGGGCGAAATCGGTATCCGCATGTTTCAGGAAGAAGGCTTCGATGTGGATGTCAAAACCGGTCTGACCCCCGAAGCATTGAAAGAGATCATCGGCGCTTACAACGCCCTGGTGATTCGCAGTGCCACCAAGGTGACCGAGGATCTGCTCGAGGCGGCCACCGCACTTAAGGTTGTGGGGCGGGCCGGAATCGGCCTGGACAATGTGGACATTCCGGCCGCCACCAAACGGGGCGTGGTGGTGATGAACACCCCCGGTGGCAACGTCGTGACCACAGCCGAGCATGCCATCGCCATGCTGCTGTCCCTGTCCCGCAACATTCCCCAGGGTACGGCCACGTTGAAAGGTGGTCGCTGGGAAAAGAAAAAATTACAGGGACGCGAGATTCTCAACAAGACCCTGGGCGTTGTGGGGTATGGGAAAATCGGTTCGATCGTGGCCAATCGCGCTCGGGGGCTCAAGATGCGGGTCGTTATTCACGACCCTTTCGTAACGCCCCAGCGTATTGAAAAAGATGGTTTCGAAGCGGTCACCTTCGACGAGCTGTTGTCGCGGGCCGATTACGTTACCGTGCATGTGCCCAAGATGAAAGAAACCCAGGCCCTGATCAACCAGGAGAGCCTGGCCAAAATGAAAGATGGCGTGATGGTACTCAACTGCGCCCGGGGCGGCATCGTGGACGAGGCGGCCCTGTACGAGGCACTGATGTCGGGCAAGGTGGCCGGGGCAGCACTGGATGTCTTCGAGACCGAACCGCCGGGAAAAATTCCCCTGCTCGAGCTCGACAATGTGATCTGCACGCCCCATCTGGGTGCCTCCACCAAGGAAGCGCAGACCAATGTGGCCATGGCAGTGGCCGACCAGATCATCAATTTCTTAAAACACGGCAACGTGATCAATGCTGTCAACGCGCCCTCGGTGACAGGTGAGCTGCTCGAGCAGCTGGGGCCCTTTCTGTCGCTGGGCGAGCAGATCGGCGCCCTGCAGGCGCAGCTGATCAGCGGCCCTCTGACCGAGGTGATCATCGAGTACGCCGGGGATTTCAAAGGGCTGGATATGACGCCGGTCACCACGGCGGTGATCAAAGGCCTGCTGACCCCGCAGGTCAGAGATGTGGTCAACTTCGTCAATGCCCACGCCATCGCCAAAGAACGCCAAATCAAGGTAACCGAGAGCATCAGCTCGGAATCGGCCGAGTACGTCAGCCTCATCTCGGTGCGGGCGGTCACTTCGGAGATGACCAATTTGGTGGCTGGAACGATTTTCGGCAAGCAGGACACGCGTATCGTACGCATCAACTCCTTCCGTCTCGAGATGGTTCCCAAGGGGCACCTGGCCCTGATCCACAACATTGACAGACCCGGTTCCATCGGCCAGATCGGAAGCACCCTGGGCGAACACAACATCAACATCGGCCGTATGCAGGTGGGCCAGGAGGAGGAGGGCGACCGCAACATCATCTTTTTATGCACCGACACGCCGATCCCCGATCACGTGGCCCAGCAGCTGCGCGATCTTTCCCTGGTTAAAAACGTGACACCGCTGGAGCTTTAACGGCGCGCTGTTGCCCGATCAATTTAGCAGCTGGTTTTTACCCAACGTCATAAGAGGGATACGCCCATGAACGAGGACAAAAAACAGCCCGATACCGAAACCGGAAGAGCAGCCCAAGGCACCTCCGGTGCCGGCAGCACGCCTCTGCCGCCGATGAATTTTTCGACCTTCGTTTTTTCGCTGAACCACACCGCCTTGATGCATCTGGGCCTCGTTAAGGACCCCACGGTTGGCGAAACGGCCAAGAACCTCGATTTGGCTAAACAGACGATCGATATCCTGGCCATGCTGGAGGAGAAGACCCAGGGCAATCTCACCGACGATGAGTCCCAAATGGTTAAAAGTATCCTCTATGACCTGCGGATGATTTACGTGCGTGAACGAAAATAGAAATGGCCGCCGTGGACCTGCCGTCACCGGCCAAGATCAACCTCTTTCTGGCGATCACCGGCCGTCGGGCGGACGGGTACCACGAACTGTGGAGCTGGATGGTGCCGCTGGCCCTGTCGGATCGGGTTTCGATCAGAATGGGCGGTGACAGCATCCGGATCCGGTGTGACCATCCTGATGTGCCCGAAGATGCCACCAACACCGCTTTTCGGGCGGCGCGGGTTTTTCTGGCACAGTTGGCCCGTCTGGCGGATAAGGCGCCGGCGGGCGTTGAAATCCTTATTGAAAAGCGGATTCCCGTGGCAGCCGGACTGGGTGGAGGCAGCAGCAATGCCGCGGCTGTGTTGACCGGCCTGAACGATTTGTTTGGCTGCCCTTTGTCTCATTCATGCCTGATGAAACTGGCCGTCGGCATTGGTGCCGACGTGCCCTTTTTTTTGTTCGGCGGCCCGGCCCTGGCCAGCGGGATTGGCGAACGATTGCGTGTGGCGCCGTTGATGGAGAGACGAGCGGTACTTTTAGTGAATCCAGGTATTAAGGTGTCGACCCGCAAGGTTTTTAAGAACTTTAATTTAACATTGACAAACTGTTGCCAAAAGCTTAAAAATCTTCCTTTTGGGGGAAAAATCGTTGCTCCAGATGGGTATTTATGCAACGATCTTGAGCCGGTTACCGCTGCCTGGTACCCACAAATCGGTGCGATCAAAGCGGGGTTGCTGGATCACGGGGCCGAAGGCGCCCTGATGTCCGGCAGCGGCCCCACGGTGTTCGGTTTGTTTGAAAGCACCGCGCGAGCCGAAAAAGCCTTGGGGCAACTTCGTCCGCACATCGATGGGCAGTTTTACCTGACCCATACCTGTTGAGCGGAAATGGGCGGGCACGATTTACTGGGGCGTCGTCAAGCGGTAAGACACAGGATTTTGGTTCCTGCATTCGGAGGTTCGAATCCTCCCGCCCCAGCCAAATTTGGTTATGGTCGTTTGATGAACATGCGGCGTCAGGAGGCAAGCGTTTGGGCATAGCGCCAATGAACGATTACATCATATTCTCGGGCAACTCCAATCCCGGGCTGGTCAACAAAATCTGCCACTACCTGGATGTCCAGCCGGGGGCGACCAAGATCAACACCTTCAGTGACGGCGAGGTGCAGATCGAGATCGAGACCAATGTTCGCCTGCGCGATCTCTTCATCGTTCAATCCACCTGTCGTCCGGTCAACGACAATTTGGTGGAACTGCTGCTGATGTTAGATGCCCTGAAGCGGGCCTCGGCACGTCGCATTACCGCGGTGATTCCCTATTACGGCTACTCCCGCCAGGACAAGAAGGTGGCGCCCAGGGTGCCCATCAGCGCCAAGCTGATGGCCGACCTGATCGCCAAGGCCGGCGCCAACCGGGTGATCACTCTGGACCTGCACGCGGGGCAGATTCAGGGATTTTTCGATATTCCCGTTGACAACCTCTTTGCCGCGCCGGTGCTGATCCAACATTTACGCGACACCTTTGGCGACGAGGACATGGTCGTGGTATCGCCCGACGCCGGCGGCGTGGAGCGAGCGAGGGCCTTTGCCAAACGGCTGGATGCGGGCCTGGCCATCGTGGACAAGCGTCGTGAAAAACCCAATGAGGCCAAGGCCATGGCCGTTATCGGTGATGTGAAAGACAAGCTGGTGGTCATTTTAGACGACATGGTTGACACGGCCGGTACCCTGACCGAAGCGGCAACGGCCCTGAAGAAAAAGGGCGCCAAGCGGGTGCATGCCTGCTGCTCCCATCCGGTGCTTTCGGGACCGGCCATTGATCGTCTCAAGGCCTCCGAGATCGAGAGTGTCATCGTTACCGATACGATCCCATTGAGCGATGAAGCCAAGGCCTGCGGCAAAATCAGCGTGTTGACCATTGCCGAGCTGCTCGGCGAGGCGATCTTGCGCAGCCATCGAGGAGACTCGGTGACCTCTCTGTTCGTTTAGCAGACCGATTTGCCGTTTTGACAACCCGCTAATGTGCGGGTTTCGCTGTTTCACAACGCGTTGATATAAAAACTGCGCCCCTAAGGTGGCCGCAGAATCAATAGTTATCAGGAGGAACGATTTTTGGAAATTCCACAGTTAAATGCCATTATCAGGGAATCCCACGGTAAAGGGCCTGCCAGGACCCTGCGTCGTGAGGGCAAAGTGCCCGCCGTACTTTACGGGCGCGGTGTTGAAACCATTCAGCTCGCCGTCGACAGTCGGGATTTTGAGAAACTGATCAAAGAGGCCGGCGCCGGCACCCATCTAATCACCTTGACGATCGAAGGTGACGCGCCCCAAACCAAGACGGCCATGATCAAGGAGCTGCAGACCCATCCGCTCAATCAGCAAATATTGCACGCCGACTTTTACGAGATCGCCATGGACCGTGAGATCGAAGTCCAAATCCCCATCATCCCGGTGGGTAAAGCGATTGGCGTGGAAAATGGTGGAATGATGCAGATTGTTCGTCGGGCGATAGAGGCTTATTGTCTGCCCTTACAGATTCCCGAAGCTATTGAAGTGGACGTCAGCGAGCTCAATATCGGCGACTCCCTGCATATAAAAGAGATCAAGCTGCCCGAGGGTGTCACCATCGACGCTGAAAACGATTATACGGTGATAACGGTGGTCAGCCCGGCCTCAATGGAAGAGGAGCCGGAAGAGGAGCTTGAAGAGATCGAAGGCGAGGAGGGTGAAGCCGAGGGCGAAGAGGGTGACGCCGAGGCGGAATCCGAAGACGACTAGGCAATGACCACCCGTCGAAACCGGGAAGGCTCCGCCAATGAGGTGCGTATGGTGGTGGGGTTGGGCAATTCCGGGATGGCCTACCGTAAAACACGCCACAACGTCGGGTTCATGGTGATGGACGCCTTTGCCAAAGGCCACGATGTTGCTTTGAGCCGATCACGTCTGCAGATCTCAAGCGGTCGCTGCTGGCTGGAAGGGCGCTGGATCTGGTTGGCGAAGCCCCAGGCGTTTATGAACCGCAGCGGTCCGCCAACCCAGGCATTGGCCCGAAAGCTGGGAATTCGAGCCGAAGAACTATTGGTCGTTCATGACGATATCGATATTGAATTCGGAAGTATAAAATTAAAAGAGAAAGGAGGGAGTGCCGGACACAACGGTTTGAAGTCGCTGATGGAGGCTTTCGGGGGAAACCAGTTTTCCCGTTTACGGATCGGCATCGGGCGCCCCGAGCCCGGCATTGAAGTTACCGATTATGTACTGGGTCGCTTCGATCCCAGCCAAAAAGATCGGATCGGTAATGTCATTGTCGTGGCCATAGATGCGGTTCGCATGGCCATTCGCGAAGGTGTTTCTAAAGCGATGAATGCGTTTAATGGGAGAATTTTCTAACTCTAAATCTTGTTGATGGAGGTAATCAATGGAAGCTGTACTAAGCAATCTGCCACTGACTTGCACGTTGGTGGGTGTGGTCGGAGTACTGTTTGCCATCATTTTAGCGGGTATCGTCAAAAGCGCCCCCGCTGGTGATGAGAAAATGCAGAAGATCGCCAACGCGATCAAAGAGGGCGCTATTGCCTATCTGAATCGCCAGATGAAAAGCATGGGCATCGCCGGGATCATTATCTTTGGCGTTATCTTCGCCACCATGGGCGTGAAAACAGCCATGGGTTTTCTGATCGGCGCGGTGGCCTCATTCTTGGCCGGTTACATCGGCATGCGCGTTTCCGTGTTGGCCAATGTGCGTACGGCCGAGGCCGCCAAGAAGGGCATGGCGGCGGGTCTCTCGATGGCCTTCAAAGGCGGATCGGTTACCGGCATGATCGTGGCCGGGCTGGCCTTGACCGCGGTGGCCGGTTATTACACCCTCACCCACGATGTCATCGCGCTGGTGGCATTGGGTTTTGGTGGTAGCCTTATTTCGATTTTCGCACGCCTGGGCGGCGGTATCTTCACCAAAGGCGCCGACGTGGGCGCCGACCTGGTGGGCAAGGTGGAAGCCGGTATTCCCGAAGATGACCCGCGCAACCCGGCCACCATCGCCGACAACGTGGGCGACAACGTGGGCGACTGCGCCGGCATGGCGGCCGACCTTTTCGAGACCTACGCCGTCACCGCTGTTGCGGCCATGCTGATCGGCCACCTGCTCTTCCCCGAAAACCAGATGGCCGTCGAGTTTCCGCTGGTTCTAGGCGCAATCTCCATTATCGCCTCTATCATTGCCGTGTTTTTCGTGCGCCTGGGAAAAAGCGAGTACATCATGGGCGCACTTTACAAAGGCATGTTCGGCTCAGCTATCCTGGCCGGAATCGCCTTTTTCTATGCCACCACTAAATTCATGACCGGTCTGGGCGATATTCCGGTCATGAACATCTATTACTGCACGTTGATCGGACTGATTCTCACGGTGGTGATTGTTATCATTACCGAGTACTACACCGGTATCTACGGTCCGGTTAAAGCGATTGCCGAGGCCTCAACCACCGGTCACGGCACCAACATCATCGCCGGTCTTGCCGTCTCCATGCAGGCCACGGCTGCTCCGGTTCTGGCCATCTGTCTGGCCATTTTTCTGGCCTATAATTTTGCCGGGCTCTACGGCATCGCCATGGCGGCTATGTCGATGCTCTCAATGACCGGTATGGTGATTGCCATCGACGCCTACGGCCCCATCACCGACAACGCCGGCGGTATTGCCGAAATGGCCGAAATGGATGAGTCCGTACGCGCCGTCACCGACCCGTTGGATGCTGTGGGCAACACCACGAAGGCCGTCACCAAGGGCTACGCCATCGGCTCGGCCGGGTTGGCCGCACTGGTGCTTTTCGCCGCTTACGTCATGGAGTTCCAGATCCATGGTGGCGATGCTGAATTGTCCTTCAGGCTCTCCGATGTGAACGTTATTCTGGGCCTCTTCATCGGTGGCCTGCTGCCTTACCTGTTCGCCTCCATCGCCATGCAGGCGGTCGGTAAGGCCGGCGGCGCGGTGGTCGACGAAGTGCGTCGTCAGTTCCGCGAAATCCCCGGCATCATGGAAGGCACCGCCAAACCCGATTATGGTGCCTGCGTGGATATCGTCACCAAGTTCGCCCTCAAAGAGATGCTGGTTCCGGCCCTTCTGCCGGTGGTGGCCCCGCTGCTGGTGGGTTTCTTGCTGGGCAAAATCGCCTTAGGAGGCATGCTGATCGGTTCCATCGTCACCGGCGTCTTCGTGGCCATCTCCATGACCACGGGTGGCGCGGCCTGGGACAATGCCAAAAAGTACATTGAAGATGGTCACCTGGGCGGCAAGGGCAGCGATGCCCATAAAGCCGCCGTCACCGGTGACACCGTCGGCGATCCCTACAAAGATACGGCCGGTCCCGCGGTTAACCCGATGATCAAGATCCTCAACGTTGTCGCGCTGCTGATGGTACCGTTCCTTCTGTAATCGGGTCCATTCGCGACACTTATAAGCAACCCAAAAAGGATTGGCGCCGCTCGCGGGGCCAATCCTTTTTTTCATGATGAAAAAAAACCTCCTCAAAAAACTGGCGCGTTCCAAAGCGGCCCATCGCCTTGTGGCCGTATTTTTAAGGATGTATTGCCGCACCCTCACCATTGAACGCCACAATGAAACTGCCTGGATGGCGTGTGTGCAAGAGGGCGGAAAGGTTGTGCTGGGGTTCTGGCACCAGCATATTCTGGGGCTGTTAGGTTACAGCAATATCATTTCAGCCTACGATCCGCTGATCATGATCAGCGCCAGCAGCGATGGAGATTTTACCGATGGCGTGGTGCGCCAGTTGGGGTGGCGGGTGGTGCGGGGGTCGTCCTCCAAGGGCGGCCACACGGCCGTGTTGAACATGGTGCGGCAATTGCGGACCTCCGCGGTGGTGGGTCACGCCATGGATGGCCCACGGGGGCCGGCCGGTACTATCAAACCCGGCCTTGTGCACATTGCCCAAAGCGTTGGCGCTACGGTCTACCCGGTCCATTTCAAGGCTGAAAAGTATTGGACCGCTACCAGTTGGGATAAACACCTGATCCCCAAACCCTTTTCACGCCTGAGCATTCGTTTCGGCGACAAAATAGACTGCCCCCGCCGCTTTGATAGCAAAGCCGAGTTGGAACAATACTTGCGTCGGCTCGAAGCCGTTATGCACCCCTGTCTGCTGGGGTTTGATTTTAATCCGGCCCGCCCGAAACAGCACAATCGTATCTCCTAAAAGCACCCCTGGTTTCTCATAGCGCTTGAATCCAGCAGCCGCCCCCATCGCGGTTATCTTGCTCGAGTTCATCGTATTTGTGGTTGGTACTGCCGAAAATCGATATCCGCTCCTGGCTTTCGGGTCTTTCAAACGCCAAGGTGAAGTTTCGGGCCGGGTCGATTTTACAGGTAGGGAATTCTATCTGGATAAAGAGCATGAAAATGGTCGGTGTGCGCACCGCGCCGCAATACGACACTTTTTTGGGGCGGTTGAGCAGGGGGAAAATACGTCCGCATTGGTGGCCATTTTGCAGCGCCCAGAAAGAGCCTTTACATATGTGCGGCCCTAATCCGGTCAGCGCCGCCACTTCGATCCACAGGTAACCCTTTTGCCACCATATGTAGGCATCAAACGGCTGTCCGCCCGCCTGCCAGCGCACCTGCTGGGCATCTTCGGTGCGCCTCGTTGGAAACGATACATCGGGAAAATTAAATTCAAAGGCCATCGCCGGTGCGCCCATCCCACCAAGCAACAAGAAACAGATAGCCGTAAAGCCGGGGCTTATTTTATCGGATTTTCTGAAAAAAAGCCTCATAAACACCCGCTTTTTCAGTGTGTCATGCCGGTGGGGGTTTTACCTGTCCAACGCTTGTAGGCCTTGAAAAAGGAAGAGTAACTGCGATAGCCGAGCAGATAGGGAATTTCTTGAAGATCCACATTTTCATCTTTGAGATAGTGTGAGACCATTTCGCGCCGCGTCTCCTCCAGAAGATCGCGAAAGGAGGTGTCGGCTTCACTGAGGCGGCGGCTGAAACTGCGATTGCTCATGTAAAGCTTTTTAGCAATGGTGTCGGCCGTGACATCGCCCGAAGGCATCATCTCGACGATCTTCACCTTCACCCGCTGGGCAATGTCGTTTTCATCAAGACTGGCCAGGTAGCGCAGCGCCTCCTGGTCGGCGCATTCGGCTATTAACGGATTGTGCCCGATCAGGGCTTTGTCCAGAACATCCTTTGCGAAAGTAATGCTGTCTTCCTCGGCCTCGAAGTGAATATCGGTTTTGAAAAGAGTATAATATTGATCGGAACAGGGTGGTTTGGCGTGCTTGAAGGTAACGGCCAGGGGATTGAGTTTTTTGCCGTAATTCATGCGGCACATGGCGATGAGACGGGAAATGCTGGTGGTTGTAAAAATGATAGCGATTTCAGGTGGCATGTCGAACGAAAACCCCACGCTGACGGTTACATTGCCTTTATCCTCAAACAGCTTGTGAATCAGTGACTCGTTGACGATTTTGGTATAACGAACTAGACGTTCCAGCGCCCCACGAAGGGTTTTGCTGGAGGCCCAGGCATAGCCCAGTGCATGCAGGTCAGACGGGTGCCAGTATTCGGCTGCTCTGAGGCCCAGGCAGGGATCATGGAAGATATTGTTTACCTGTTGCGCCAGGTCAATCACACGGTAGAAAGGGATTCTTCCATCAGGTTTGTTCAGCGCTTCGGGATCGATGCCCGCCGCTTCAAAAAAAGTATCAGTATTGTACCCATAATCCTCAAGTAATCTTCGTGTACTGCCCAGGTTAGCCGTAAGAAACGTAGAGTGCATCTATCTAAGCCTTTCTGTCATCCGATCATACCCCATTTCAAACTGTTCAAGGTAAGGGTTTCTCAATAGCCGCATGTGATTAATTTTTCTTAATACTCCAAACCTCTCCTCCATTTTGGTTTGAAGCACAGGCCAATGGCGCAAACTATGGAATGTTGGCTAAAAAGTCAATAATTTTGGCGTCGAATGTCATTTACAAGGCGGTAAATATCTTTATCATAGGACAGGTCATTGTAGAAGTTGATTTATCACCATCAATTGAAGGCCAAAGAATGGAATCACTGTACTGTAGTGACTGTAAGTATGTTAAAAAATCTTCAAAAAACCGCGCCGTCCACATGACTATTTTAGCTGTTTTGTGGCTGCTCACCACAACGGCCCTGTTTCACTACTGGCTTGGATTGATGTTTCTGATTGCCGCCTTGTTTTATTCCGCAACCACCAAAAAAAAGAGTGTGGATGCCCGCGGTTCTTGCGGCAGGGAAGACAAAAATTCCATCGAAAAAAACGCAATGCTGTTCCATGGCAGACGGGTTTGACGGAATTGGCGGTTGGAAAGCCCCCCGGGGTCCAGTCGTCACAAACGATTGACGCATGCCATGAGGCATTTTAACAAAAAGAAACGGAACGAAATCATGCCGCCTAAAGTAGACAACGATAAAACGCGACAGCTTGAAGCCGCGATTCTGGAGCAGGCGGGGGTGATATTTGAAATCGAACGAAAATTGATTCGGGCAAAGGCCTCCGTTAAGGAACTTGCGGCCGAACTGGAGGAGAGAAAGCACCAGCTCAAATCATTAAGATGGCACCTGACCAGCGGCGGCAACAGAAAGAGGGACGGTGTGAAATCATTGTTGGTGCCGACGGTGTTTTAAATATATTCTATGACATCCATCGCATAGATTCTGGTGTCATAAACCAGCCGATAGTTCTCGCGACAAAAGCCACCCTTATTACGTGCTCAAAAGATGATTGGGGGTTGGAAGTAGGGTTGGGATTCGATTTCACAATGATAAAAAAAGGGACCAGATTTTCATCTAAGCCCCTGTTATTATTTTGGTAGCGGGGAGAGGATTTGAACCTCTGACCTTCGGGTTATGAGCCCGACGAGCTACCAGACTGCTCCACCCCGCATCATTATTCTTAACCTAGGCATAGTATATCACATGGCCGAAAAAGTCAAGGGCTTAAAATGGGATGTCCGCACTAATCGGACACGCCCGCAAGAGATCTGAGGCGCCTTGCAGTTTTCATAGCGGCACTGGGTGACGGGCAGAAGATGCGTATGGTTTTGTGGCGGACGGTTTTCCCGATGACGATATCGATTTCGGATTTGGCCACCTCGAGCACCTCGGCCAGAAAGGCCACGCACATGCGGTTGGCCGCTCCGTCGGCGGGCGGTGCCGTCAGTTTGATCTTAAGGCTGTTGCCGTAAAGCCCCGCAACCGCGTTTCGGGCCGAGCGCGGTATGACTTTGGCCGAAAAGGTTACCCTGCGATCGGACACCTTGATGGCCAGCATTACGGTTTCGCGGCTCGGATCAGGTTGGTCAACAGGGCCGGCGGTCGCATCACGCGTCCCTGGGTGTCGACGCAGGCGTGTTTGGTATAACCGTGGGCCAGAGAGCGCTCCGTGTTAGGCCTGAATATTTGGTAGTCAAATTTAATCCCGGCGCGCATCACCGGGTCCAGGGTGGTTTCGATGTTGATCAGGTCGTCATAACGCACTGGGGCCACAAATTTGCAGTGACACTCGGAAAGCGGCAGGAAGATTCCCTTGGCCTCGATCTCTCGATAAGTGAGGCCCAGGTGACGAAACATTTCAGCCCGGCCGATTTCGAACCACCTGAAATAGTTGGCGTGATAGGCCATGCCCATGTTGTCGGTATCGCCGTAAATGACGCGGCACTGTGTGCTATGGGTGATCATGCGGATCTTGTATCCTTGACGTTTTGGTCGGCGTTGCTACAGAAATCCCCAGGGTGGCGGCGATGCGTCGCTGGAGCTGATCGTAGGTTTGTGCGACGGGCAGTTCGGGAAACTCTGCCAACACGTTATCGGGCGGTGAAAACAGAATGCCCGTGTCGGCCGCTTTGAGCATTTCAATGTCGTTGTAGGAATCGCCTACGCTGATAGTGTGGTAATTGAGATCCCGCAGGGCGAGCAGCGCTCTTTTTTTGGCGTCGGATAGACGCAGCCGGTAACCGGTGATGGCGTCATCGACGTCGATCACCAATTCGTGGCACATCAAGGTTGGCCAACCGAGCTTTTGCATCAGCGGGCCGGCGAACTCCTGGAAAGTGTCTGAAAGGATGATCACCTGGGTAACCGAGCGGAGCCACTGTAAAAATGCGGCTGCTCCGGGTAGGGGCACCATGGCCGCGATGGCGGCTTGGATATCGGCCAGTTTGAGGTTGTGTTTTGCGAGGATCTTGAGTCGGAACTGCATGAGCTGGTTATAATCGGCGATATCGCGCGTGGTCAGCCGAAGTTCTTCAATGCCTGTTTTATCGGCCACAGTTATCCAGATTTCAGGGACAAACACCCCCTCCAGATCGCAACACACAATAAACATATCAACATCCTTTAAGATCTAAACGATTTCACGCCTGCATCAACTGGCGCCGACACACGGCATTGCATGGACGGTGATTGTCGGCTACTCGATCGCACTGTCTTCAATGCGGATCACCACGGGGCGTTGCGCCATCACCTCCAGGGTTTCAATGGTCTCCAATGCGCGGCGGACATCGGCCTCGCGTGCGCGGTGGGTGAGCATCACCACCGGTACGGCGCCGTTTGTTTTACGCCCCTGCTGCTGAACCGAACGTATGCTGATGGCGTATTCGCCCAGCACGCCGGCGATCTTGGACAACACCCCCGGCTGGTCCAAGGCCAGAAAACGAAAATAGTAGAGGGTCTCGATGTCATCCATGGGCCGGATCGGCACCGGTTGAACCTCGGGCATACGATAACTGAGATGGGGCACGCGACAGGTCGCTCCGCACAGCAAATTGCGGGCAATGTCGATACAGTCACTGACCACGGCACTGCCCGTGGGCATCATTCCCGCCCCGTAGCCATAGAGCATGACTTCATCTACGGCGTCGGCCGATATCATCAGTGCGTTGACACGGCCATTGACGTTGGAGAGCAGGTTGTCGAAAGGGATCATGGTGGGGTGTACGCGCGCTTCCACACGATCTCCCTGGAATTTGCTGATGGCCAGCAGTTTGATGCGGTATCCGAAAGTGGCGGCAAACTCGATATCCTGGGGGGTGATGTTGGAGATGCCTTCCACATAAATGTCGGCCAGGTTGAGGGTCATGCCGTAGGCCAAAGAGGAGAGTATCGCCAACTTGTGCGCGGTGTCATGACCGTTCACGTCCAGGGAGGGGTCCGATTCGGCATAACCGTTGCGCTGGGCGGCGGCCAGAGCGTCGTTGAAGGTGCTGCCGTCGTCACTGATTTTCGATAGAATGTAGTTGCAGGTGCCGTTTAAAATGCCGACCATCGCATGTACCTGGTTGCCGGCCAACGACTCGCGAATGGTTTTGATGACCGGCATGCATCCACCGGTACTAGCTTCGAAAGCCAGATCGACGTTTTTTTTATCAGCGGCCCGGAAAATCTCGTTACCATAAGTTGCCAGCAGGGCCTTGTTGGCGGTAACCACATGTTTTCCGAATGAAATCGCTTCGAAAATTAGTTCTTTGGCAATGCCCACGCCGCCGATCATCTCGACGATGATGTCAATGGCCGGGTCAGTGACCACGGCCTGGGCATTGTTGGTCAAAACGCCCTCGGGTAGGGTGATGCCACGATCGGTCGTGGTGTCGATATCGGCCACCCGGGCCAGTACCAGCCGGGCACCCAGGCGTTTTTGAATGAGATCGGCGTTGCCGAGCAGAATTTTGGCCATGCCGGTGCCGACGGTGCCAAAACCCAGCAGCCCTATCCTAATCTCGCGCATGGATATTATTGCTCCTAATGATGGTTTGCCCGTTTTGGTTTGCCGGTCTCACCCTTGGCTGCGGGTGGTTCGGTTGGCAGGCGCCAGCTGACGACCGTGGACCGGCAATCTTCCATAAACGGGGTTGTTGAATTCAAAGGATTTTGCGGATGCCTCGGATGGCCTGGTTGATGCGCATCTCGTTCTCGATCAGTGCAAAGCGCACGTACTCGTCTCCGTACTCGCCGAAACCGAGGCCGGGCGAGACAGCCACCTGGGCTTCATTGATCAGAAATTTGCTAAATTCCAGCGATCCCATGGAGACAAACTGGTCGGGGATTTTGCCCCACACGAACATGGTTCCCTTGGGTGGGGGAATTTCCCAACCCACCCGCGACAGGCCGGTGATGAGGGTGTCGCGGCGCTGTTTGTATGTGTCGCGAATACTTTCAACGCAGTCATAAGGGCCGTTAAGGGCAATGATGGCTGCGATCTGAATGGGCTGAAAAATGCCATAATCAAGATAGCTTTTAATGCGCGAGAGGGCGAAAACCGTCTCGCGGTTGCCCACGCAAAAACCCACCCGCCAGCCCGGCATGCTGTAGCTTTTGGAGAGAGAAAAAACTCGACCGCTACATCCTTGGCACCAGGCACCTGCAGGATGCTGGGTGCCTGGTAGCCGTCGAAAACAAGGTCGGCATAGGCAAAATCGTGGATGACCAGCACATTGTGCTCGCGGGCGTAGTCCACGATTTTCTGGAAGAAAGCCAAATCGACCACTTCTGTGGTGGGATTATGGGGAAACGACAAGATCAGGATCTTGGGCCGCGGCCAGGTCTGTCTGGTGGCATGGATCAGGTTATCGAAAAAATCCTGTTCGGGTCCCAGCGGAATGCCGCGCACATCCCCTCCGGAAATGATAGCGGAGTAGGGGTGAATCGGGTAAGTGGGGTTGGGAGTGAAGATCACATCCCCCGGCCGTATGGTTACCAAAATCAGGTGCGAGAGGCCCTCTTTTACACCGATGGTCACGATGGCTTCGGATTCGGGATCGATATCAACCGCGAAGCGCCGGCGGTACCAGTCGGCTATGGCCGTGCGCAGTTTGGTGATGCCCTTGGAGGCGGAGTAGCGATGATTATGGGGTTTTTCAGCGGCCTCAACCAGCTTGTCCACAATGTGCTGAGGCGTGCCGATATCGGGGTTGCCCATGCCCAGGTCGATGATATCGTGGCCTGCCCGCCGCGCTTTCATCTTCAGCTCATTGACGGTTGCAAACACGTAAGGGGGGAGTCGATCAAGTCTGGCGAATTCTTTCATTTGCGGTCACCTTTTTTCAGGCTGGTCGGCCTCTCAAGTAATTAATCAGTTTCGGGCACATAATGCACCGGC
This sequence comes from uncultured delta proteobacterium, assembly GCA_963783425.1. Classification (GTDB taxonomy): domain Bacteria; phylum Desulfobacterota; class Desulfobacteria; order Desulfobacterales; family QNYZ01; genus CAWANO01. The sequence goes on along the minus strand of CAWANO010000010.1, from coordinate 127,222 downwards.
GGGCTGCGGCAGCTCACGAATGCTGGTCATCGTCCTGGCCATGCATAGGGTTGCAGCGCGAATATAGAATTCCTAGAGAATTCATGTGGCCAACGCCAATCTTTACTCCCATCATTCACCGCGATGCGCGCCTTAGGCCCGCACGGAGATTAAACCGTATAAAGTTGAAAATAGATACAATAGTGACAGCGGGTTGTCAAAATTTGTTTTGACATTTTAGGGGGGGCAGACTATTTTTTATAACTTATTGACTGACTGGTTGAGATCCGGAATTGCTTCGGTGAAGTACCGTAGCTGGCAGGTCGTGAAGAGAGGGCATGAATGTCAAAATCGTTGACTTATGCAGACGCGGGTGTGGATATTGAAAAGACCGATCACTTTGTGGAGAAGCTTAAAGAGATCGCCCGCCAGACCAACCGGCCCGGGGTGATGAGCGCCATCGGCGGGTTCGGAGGTCTTTTTTCCCTTAACGTTGACAGCTATGACAAACCGGTCCTGGTGAGTTCAACCGATGGTGTGGGCACCAAACTTCGTGTGGCTTGCATGGCCGGCAAGCACGACACCATCGGCATCGATCTTGTGGCGATGTCGGTCAATGACATAGCGGTTCAGGGAGCAAAACCGCTCTTTTTCCTTGACTACCTCTCTATGGGGAAATTTGATGCCGCCATCGCCGAAGCGGTGGTGCAAGGGGTAGGCAAGGGGTGTGTAGAGGCCCAGTGCGCGCTGATCGGCGGAGAGACAGCCGAGATGCCCGGGTTTTACGGCCCCGGGGAGTACGACCTGGCCGGATTCGCCGTGGGGGTTGTGGACAACCACAAGATTGTGGACGGTTCCGAGATCAGCGTGGGCCATCGATTGCTGGGCGTCGGCTCGAGCGGTTTACACAGCAACGGCTTTTCACTGGTTCGCAAGGTGTGCTTCGATGTCCTTAAATTGAAATTGGACGACTATGTCGAGGATCTGGGAAAAACTCTGTCGGAAGAGTTACTGGTACCTACCACCATTTACGCCGATCTCATACGTATGCTGCACAGAGACTTTCCCATCCATGGTATGGCGCACATCACCGGCGGCGGCTTAGTCGATAATATCCTCCGCATTATTCCCAAATCGTGCAACGTGGCGATCGACCCAGCCACCTGGACGCCTGGCCCCATTTTCCAATTCATTCAGGCTGCCGGAAACATTGACACCATGGAGATGCGGCGGACCTTCAACAACGGCATCGGCCTTGTGCTCGTGTTGCCGGAATCCGCCGGTGAGGAGGTGGTTGAACGTGTCCGCGCCATGGATATGGAGGTTTTCAACATCGGCCAGGTAATCGAACGGACAGAGGGCTCCCAGCAGGTTGTCTGGCTGGATTAGGAGCGGTTGCTGGTCCGCGGTTTGTCGTTGAGCCCGATGAGGCAAAGCGCTTCCAGTCTTTACACCAGCAAGTGACGGACCATGTCAAATATTCGATTCAATATCGGCCTATCAGCCCTGTGGCGCGCCCTGACCAACCTGCTGAACTGGATCGCCCGGGGACACAAAAACGCGCCGGCGTGCCCGACCTGATCGAAGGGACACGCCAACTTCCGGCGGGCTGCCAGAAAAAAGTAATATTTCCTGCTTCATGTCCTACTGGTATATTATTATTGCCTTCGCACTGTGCGCTGCGCTAACCCCCGCAGTGCGTCACCTGGCCCGAAAAAGAGGCTGGGTGGTCCAGCCAGTGGCGGACCGCTGGCACACCAAACCCACGGCGCAGGTGGGCGGGATCGCCATCTACGTCGCCATCGTTATCCCGCTTCTTTTTCTAGTTGACTTCAGCGCTTTCGCTTCAGGCCTTTTTGGGCCATTTGATCAGACGCTGGTGCCCCAGGCGCCCGTCAATATGATGATCATTGGGGTGACCCTACTTTTCATTCTGGGTTTGGTGGATGATTTTATGGCCATCAAGCCCCACTCCAAACTGCTTGGGCAGATCCTGACCGCCTCGCTGGTCACCTTTGTTGGTTTCCGGCTGGAGTGGTTCACCTCCCTGACCGTTGACACCATGTTCACGATGATCTGGATCGTCGGGGTGACCAACGCCTTTAACCTGCTCGACAACATGGACGGGCTTTGCGCGGGGGTGGGCATGATTTCGGCTGCCAGCCTCGCCGTGGTGTTTTGGGGTGCGCACCCTCAGGCGGTGCAGGCGGCGTTGATCGTTGCCGCCGCATTGGCCGCATTTTTAATCTATAACTTCAATCCGGCCTCGATCTTTATGGGCGACAGCGGTAGCCTGGTGGTGGGTTTCAGCATCGCCGTTCTAGGGCTTCACTACTGTCACGATCCGGGCCCCAACGCCATGGCGGTGATGGCGGTGCCCGTTATGGTGGTGATGGTGCCCATTTTGGACACCACTCTGGTGACCTTTATCCGCATCTTGAGTGGTCGCCACGCTTCCACGGGCGGCAGGGACCACACCTCTCACCGCCTCATCCTGATGGGCTTTACCGAAAAGAGTGCCGTGCTCTCGCTCTACGTCATCGGCGCCGTCTCAGGCCTAGCGGCGATGGTGGTGCACAACAGCGACACCCTGACGGCGCCCTCGGTAATCATTCCGGTGATGCTCTCGGTGATATTGATGGGCGTCTATCTCTCACAGCTGCGGGTATATCCGGAAAAGGAGTTTTCGGTCCTGCGAGGCCGAGCGTTTACCCCGGTGTTGCTGGATCTGACATACAAGCGCCAATTGTTGCTGGTGGTGCTAGATTTTCGGGCTGATCGCCTTTGCCTACTACCTCTCCTACCGGCTGCGTTTTGATTCGGCCCTGTTCGAGTACTATTTCAGTGTGTTTCTGAAGTCGCTGCCAGCGGTGATCACCTGTAAATTCATCGCTTTTTATTACGCCGGTGTTTACGGTAGTATTCTCGGCCGTATGAGCACCGACGAGGTTTACGCCTGCCTCAAGGCGACCACCTACGGCACCATACTCAGCGTGACCGTTGTGACCTTTTTCTACCGCTTTGAGGACTTTTCCCAAGGGATCTTTCTGATTGACTGGCTGTTGACCTCGGCAGCCCTGCTGGGCACTCGGGGGTTTTTTCGTCTGACCGGCGATTTTATGCGTCGCCGAAGTCTGAGCGGGCGCGCGGCTATCATTTACGGTGCTGGCCGCGGGGGCGAGATCCTGTTGCGTGAGATCTTGAACAATGAATCGTTGCAGCTTAAACCGGTAGGATTTATCGATGATGATCCCGTTAAGATCGGCAAAAAGTTTCAGGGCTACCCGGTGCTGGGATCATCCAGCGAAATCGATGCGATCTTGCACAAATATCCCGCCGAGGTTCTGCTGGTCTCTTTCAGCCCCAATGGGGCCCAACTCTCCTCACGCATCGAGTACGCTTGCCGAACCCACAATCTTGCGCTGATGCAGTTCAAAATCAAGATCGAAAATTTCGGCCATTATCAGAGATGATGGCCGCTGGGTCATGCCACCTAATTTCAAAGGTACCCTTTATGCGTGTGTTGGGAATCGAGTCGTCCTGTGATGAAACGGCGGCGGCGGTGGTGGCCGACGGGCGGACCATTTTATCATCGGTGGTCGCCTCGCAGGCCGAGGTTCACCACCCCTACGGCGGCGTGGTTCCCGAACTGGCCGCACGACACCACATCGAGGCCATCGATGGTGTGGTGGCCCAGGCCTTGAGCGAAGCGCAACTAAGACTGGATCAGATTGATGCCGTGGCTGTCACTCAAGGGCCCGGTCTGGTGGGTGCCCTGCTGGTGGGCTTCAGTTATGCCAAGAGTTACGCCTATGGTCTTCAAAAACCGTGGGTCGGTGTCGATCACCTCATCGGTCACCTACAGTCGATCCTACTCTGCGAGGGTCCTAATCCGGATTTCCCCTTTATGGCCCTGCTGGTTTCCGGTGGGCACACGGCGATTTACAAGGTTGATTCGCACCTTGGGGTGAGGCTACTGGGCCAAACGCGGGACGATGCCGCCGGCGAAGCTTATGACAAGGTGGCCAAGTTGTTGGGGCTGGGCTATCCCGGGGGCGCGCTGATCGACCGATTGGCCCGGGAGGGCGAGCCAGGCAAGATGCAACTACCCCGCCCGATGCGCGAAGACGCCAGTTTTGATTTCAGTTTCAGTGGCCTAAAAAGCGCCGTTGTGCGCCTGGTTCAGGAGCGCGGCCTTCCCCGTGGCGAGCAGCTGGTCGATCTGGCGGCCGAGTTCCAGGCCGCGGTGAGCGAGGTGCTGGTGGCCAAATTGATTTCGGCGGCTTCGGCTACAAAAGTAAACGCGGTAGCGCTAGTGGGTGGGGTTGCCGCCAATCAGGGTCTGCGGGCACATTTGTTGAAGACGGCCGCTGAACACGGCCTGAACGTTTTTTTACCGGAGCTGTCGCTGTGCGGTGACAACGCGGCCATGATCGCGGCGGCGGGATATCATCAGGTGGTAGATGGCCAGAGGGGAACCTTGATCGATGATGTCTATTCCCGCAGTCAGGCTGGTTTGCCGAGATAAATTGGCTCAGGCATTAAAAAAAACGAGTGCCAATGACCACACGGCACATTAAGACTCGGCTCAAGATGCTCATTTGTATCTCATAAACGGCGCTATTTGGCTGAATTTTACCTTACATGGTCTGAGATGATAATTTTCAATACCCTGAGCAAACCCTTTTTCCGGATGTTCCAGTAGCTGGTCCGCTGCTATGGCAGGCTCATCCTTTGGACAGATATTGATTTTTCAGCCTCAAAATTCTGGACACAGAGGCCCGACAGCGGTCCCTGTCGGAAACCCGCCGCTCGGCGATCCGGATCAGCTCCTCGAGGGCCGACTCCTGATCCCGGCTGCGGTGGCAGATTAGAATAAAATCGACTTCGGCGGCCACGATCTGACGCATAGCGGCTTTTAGCGGAGCGTGGTCTTTGGCTGCGGTCATGTCGAGATCATCGGTCAAGGTCACGCCGTTGTAGCCCAGTTGCCGGCGCAGCAACCCTGATGCGATGGCGGGAGAGAGACTGGCGGGCCAATCGGGATCGATATTGGTATAGATGACATGGCCCAGCATAATGCCGGCCACGCCATGGCTCATGGCGGCCTTGAAGGGCACCAGATCCGCGCGTTCCAATGTGTTTGAAGTGACGTTGGAGACCGGTTGGGCCACATGTGAATCGAGGCGCGTGCGGCCGATGCCGGGGAAATGCTTGGCAACAGCCATGACCCCGTTTTGTTGCGTGCGCTTGATGACCGTGCAGCCCAGCTCGGCACAGATCGAAGGACGGGCGCCGAAAGCCCGGTCGCGCATGATGCTGTGGTTGGGGCGAAAGGCCACATCCATCACCGGCGCCAGATTCATGTTAAAACCGACCTGCCGCAGCTCCAGGGCCGTCACCGAAGCGAACTCGTCGGCGTCCTTCTTGCCTGTCATATGGGCATTTCCGGCAAACTCGGTAAAGGGGTGCCTCAGTCGCGCCACAGGTCCGCCTTCCTGGTCGACGGCGATTATCAGTGGAGGCTGGCCGCTCTTTTGGGCATGACGGGTCATGTCGCGGCAAAGCTTTTTCAATTGAAAAGGGCTTTCGATGTTACGGCTGAAGAGCACCACCCCACCCACGCAGAGGGTGTCAATAAGATAGCGCAGATCATCGTCCAGCTCGATGCCTTCAAAGCCCACCATCAACTGCTGGCCGGCCAGTTGCCGCGGCGTCAGCGCTGATATGTCCAAAGAGCCCGTCATGTCCCGCCCGCACAAACGCCGCTGACAACGCTTGTCCGCCGGTCGGTTTTGTGATTATCTTGCGTGCATCCAGGCAGGGGGCATCGGGTGTGCGTGCGACAAAGTCGCCAGCTCGATCGCAACCCAAGCGCCTGTTTTTGGATGACCCCTATTTTAGGAGATCTGAATCGCATAAAAATTCACGGCCCGGTGCGGCTCTTAAACCGCTGGAGTAAGAAGAATCCATGATACCATCGCAGCGTTTTTCACAACAACTTCACTTTATCATTGAAGTCGACAAACTCAAGCAGATTTATCGCCAGACCTTTCTGAGCGATGGCTCACGCCGGGAGAACAGCGCCGAGCACTCTTGGCACCTGGCACTGATGGCCTTGCTGCTCGAGGAGTACGCCGCTGAGCAACCCATTGACATCTGCAAGGTGGTGCGCATGGTTTTGATACACGACCTGGTGGAGATAGACGCCGGCGACACCTTCTGTTACGATAAAGAGGGTCACCAGGATAAGTTGCTGCGGGAAAAAAGGGCTGCTCGCCGAATTTTCGGGTTGCTGCCCAAAGATCAGGCCGAGGCTTTTGATGGGCTCTGGCGTGAGTTCGAAACTGGTGAGACCATCGAGGCACGCTTTGCCCGCGCTCTGGACCGGGTTCAGCCCGTGGTGCACAACTACCTGACCCATGGCGCGGCCTGGCAAGCGCACGGCGTGGCATCGCAACAGGTGTGCGAACGCAACCAGCACATCGAGCAAGGTTCGACAAAGCTATGGCGATACATCCGAGGTCTCATCGACGATGCCATCGCCCAGGGCTACCTTGAAAAATAGCTTCACGCCCCTTGTCATTTGGTGACAAATGAGAGATAATTTTTATAACAGCTCTTTTGCCCAACATCTGCAATGATAAAAAAAACCCCTCATAAGCCCATAGGATTGCGACCGCCTTGGCGTTGGTCGGGCGGATTGGTGGTGATGTTGCTGGTGTTGCCGCTGTTTGCCTGCGGCGAAAAGACACCTGAAAAGATCGCCCCGAGTTCCGGGTATTTTACGTTTCTTGACCTGGGCAAAGACACCCTGTACAGCGACGCCGTGCGCCAGCTGTTGTCGGCTGAACTGGGAGCCGATTCCATCGCCACCCGCACCGTGGTGGATCTGGATGTCAACTACCCGACATTTTTAGCGCAACACTTCGAAGAGCTCCATCGGCTCAACCAGCAGCTCAACGACGCCAAGGGCGCGCGCGTGGAGCACGACACCGTGAAGTTGATGTACCGCTATATTCAAAAAAAAGAGCGCCCCTTCAAATATGTGGAACTGATGTTTTCCGGTATCGACGGACGTCCACTCTACTTTAAGATTCATGCCGGCAAAGAGGGCGGCGAGATTCTCAAGACCATGCAAACCAAGCATGGCCCCGCTCAAACCATTACCTGGAGGGAGGGCGTGGGCACCACTCATTTTTGGGAAAAAGACGACGAGGTGTTGCTGGTCTCACAGATGCTGGATCGTTTCGGCGAACCGGAATTCCACATCATGATCTATTTTGTCGGTAATATCGAGACCTTGATCGAAACCGAAAAGGCGCGCATTCAACAACGTGAAGAGCTGCGCCGCCAGTCAGGCCAAAAGGCGTTCTGATCGAGAGCAAAATGCCGCCCCGCAGTGACCTTTGTACCGAAAGGGAATTTGCCATGAGTTTCAAGGAGAACCTGCTAAAAAAAATCGCCTACAAGCGATGGGCCCGCCAGGTGGAACGATCCCTGGGCAGCTATGACAGCGCCGCCAAATTTGACAAAGAGACCATGCGCAAGCTTCTTGAAGCCGGCGGCTTTGAGCGGATCAACCAGCGCGATCTGGAGCTTTTCGTACTGGAAAACGGGGCTCAGAAGAAAAAGATTCTGGTGCTTGACAATGGCCTCGCCATTTACGACACCACAATCAACGATGTGGTGATGCGAAAAAGCCCTACCGTTAAGGAGATGATCAGCATTCGCAACGCCATGAAGATACTCAAGGACAAAGACGTGGTCCAGAGCAAGCGTGAAGTGTCGCTGAACCAGGTACTCGAAACCGTCATCGCCCAGCTCGACCTTGCCTATACCGAAGAGGACCTCTACGAGATCGAAAAGCAGGGGCAGGCTTCACTGGATAGCAAATATCCAGAAGGGGTTTTGGAGGCATTGGAGCTGTTTGCCGAGCTGCTCGATTTCAAAACCGCACCCAAAGCGTTTCAACTGCCACACTGCCTCAGTTACGGCCGCCTTGAAACAGGGAGCGGCGGCCAAAGGGTTTTCGGCCCCTCGGTGGTCTACGATCGTGTGAACAATCGCCTGATATTGAGTGACCTCAAACTGGAGGCCGGAAACAAGGTGCACATGAGCGAGCTACAGTCGCAGCTCGATGGCAGCGCTGCGGTTGCCGCCGAGGGCAATACGGTTTTCAGTGCCCTCAAAGAGCTGGCGCTCGATCGGTCCTGAAGCGCCCCGACGCACCTTATGGCGTTCCAGAGGCCCCGCCAAACGCTCTCCGCGCGCCCTTGATTCACTGCCCATATGTAAGGCCTTGCCCGCCCGCCCGACAATCTAAACAGTGTGGGCAGCCCGGTTAGCCGTTTAAAATGCTCAACGGCGCAACCTGGTATTGGGTGCCTGCGAGACCACCTCAAGGGGGATTTCATGACCCAGTATGACTTCGATATCGGCGTGATCGGCGGCGGGGCCGCCGGGCTGACCGTCGCTTCGGGCGCCGCCCAGCTGGGCGCCCGTACCTTGCTGGTGGAAAAGGAACCACAACTGGGCGGAGACTGTCTGCATTTTGGCTGCGTACCTAGCAAAACGCTCATCTACAGCGCCCGTGTATACCATTTGATGAAAAACGGCCCCACCTATGGATTGCCGCCCGTCGATCCACCGCCGGTGGATTTCAGGCAAGTGGCTGCGCGCATCGCCCAGGTTATCGCCCAGATCCAGAAGCACGATTCCGAGGAGCGTTTTTGCAAACTGGGGGTGCGGGTTGAATTCGGCGCTGCGCGTTTTGCCGACGAGCACGTGATCGACCTTGACGGCCGCCGTTTCTCGGCCAAGAACTGGGTTGTGGCCACTGGATCGGCGCCTGCGGCGCCACCCATAGCCGGGCTAGACGAGACCCCAATCATCACCAACAAGGAGATTTTCTCCCTTGAGCGTCTGCCCGCTTCGATGATTTTTCTCGGGGGCGGGCCCATCGGCATCGAAATGGCGCAAGCCTTCAATCGCCTGGGTAGCCGGGTGGCCGTGGTTGATCGTGACCAGCAGATTCTCGGCAAAGAAGACCAGGATATGGCAGATATCGTCATGGCCAAAATGGCGGCTGAAGGGGTTGAGTTTCATCTTGGCGCCGCAATCGAAGCGGTCCGCAGCCAGGGTCAGGCGCGTGAAGTGGTGATCACCAGCGCCGGTGGTGCACGGGAAATTTTAGAGGCCGAGGCGATCGTGGTGGCCATGGGGCGCAAGGCCAACACCGGCGGGCTGGGCTTGGAGGCGGCCGGCGTGGCGGTAGGGCGCGCGGGTATCGAGGTCGATCAGCGCCTGCGAACCAGCCAGAATCACATCTATGCCGCCGGCGATGTCAGCGGTGGTTTTCAATTCACTCACGCGGCAGGTTATGAGGGGGGCATCGTGGTCAGCAACGCCATTTTCCGGCTGCCGCGCAAGGTCGATTACACCCACCTGCCCTGGTGTACCTACAGTGATCCCGAACTGGCCAGTATCGGTCTGAACGAAAAGCGCGCAGGCGAAGCGGGCTTGGAAACGGCGGTGTGGACCGAGGCTTTCGCGGACAACGATCGCAGCCGAGCCGAAGGTGCGCGTGAAGGCGTTATCAAGCTGGTGCTGGATGCCAAGGAGAAGCCTCTGGGGGTTCAGATCGCAGGGCCCCATGCCGGTGAATTGATCAACGAGTGGGTGGCGGTAATGAACGGCGGGGTCAAGTTGTCCACCATCGCCGGCGCCATCCACCCCTATCCGACCATCGGGGAGATCAACAAAAAGGTGGTCGGCAATCTCTTTGCCACCAAAATCTTTTCGGAACGTGTTAAAAAGGGGCTTAAATTCTTCTTCAACCTCAAAGGGCGCGCCTGTGGATGCGAAACCGATGATGACACCTGTCTGGAAAGTGCTTGAGAACAATTGTCTTAAAACGGGCCGGCACCTTCAAAGCGGGAAACGGCTGTTCAGTTATTAAATGAGGTTGGTGTGTACACCCCGGTCAGGATCAAGCAGTGGCAACTGCATCTGAAAAAGCGGCCGCCGGGCGCCAAAAAGCCTGGATTAAGATGACGGCCTTGGTGCTTTTTATTGTCAGCACCGTTTTGTTGTATCAGTTCACCTCCCTCAAAGCCTACCTGACTTCGGATGTGCTGGGGCAATTGTTAGGCCGGGCCGGCATCTGGGCGCCGATCGTCTTTATCGTTATCTACGCCGTGGGGGTGTGCTTTTTCATACCCGCCACGCTGTTCACCGTAATGGGCGGGGCGATCTTCGGTCCCTATTGGGGTTTTGTTTATGTGTGGCTGGGGGCCATGCTCGGCGCGGCTGGCGGCTTTGTGATCGGACGCACCCTGGGGCGTGATTTCGCCGCCTCGTTGATCGGCGACCGGCTGAAGAAATACGACGACGCCATCGAACGCAACGGATTCGCCACGGTGCTCTACCTGCGGCTGGTCTATTTTCCCTTCACCCCCATGAATTTCGGCATGGGACTCACCAGGGTCCGTTTTTCCGACTTCATGTCCGGCACCGGGTTAGGCATTATCGTCGGCACCTTCATCTTTGTCTTTTTCGTGGGCACGATCAAGGAGATTTGGGCCTCGGGCGACTGGGCCGGCCTGATATCGTTCAAAGTGTTTTTCTCGGTGGGGCTGTTTATCTTCTCTTTTTTTATCCCAAAAATTATCAAGCGCATCAAAGGTGAGTGAGCTTGTTGCCTGCTAAAAAACCTTCTCGGCACTTTTTAACGGTCAATTTTGATGAACTCGTAAAAAGTAGCGCGATGGCTAAGTAAAAAGTTTCATATACAAGGCGTAGTGATTTTTCAGGGCCGAGGCTATACATTATATGCCGAGGATCTGAAAAATCACTACAACGCAGTAGGTGGACTTTTTGCGACGCCATCAATTTTGCTTGCACATGCCCATCATGAGGTAGCATGGCCCACCCGCACACCCAGCTCGTCTTGGCCGGAGACATTGGTGGCACAAAGGTCCGCCTGGGGGTTTTTGAGGCCACAAAGGGCAGGCCTGTTGAAGTGGTGTCACCCGAAAGCTACCCGAGCCGGTCAGCGCCTGACTTCGAATCTCATATCGAACACTTCTTAGATCAACATCAGATCGCGTCCGAGAACCTGTGCGCCTGTTTCGGGCTGGCCGGGCCGGTAATGGCGGGAAACGCAAAGGTCACCAACCTGCCCTGGGAAGTTTCCGAGGCAGGCTTGCGAAAACGGTTCGCGTGGACTCAGGTTCATCTCGTCAATGACTTGGTGGCCACGGCCTTGGCCATCCCCGTGCTGGCTTCCGAGGAGTTGGCGCCTTTAAATCAGGCTGAACCCGCCGAACGCGGCCATGTGGCGGTGATCGCGGCAGGCACGGGCTTGGGTAAGGCGTTGGTGGCCGTCGGCCGTCATGAGATGGTTCCAGTGGCTTCCGAGGGCGGTCATGCCGATTTTGCACCGGGCGATCCGGCCCAGATGCGTTTGTGGCGGCACTTGCACCAGCGCTTTGGACATGTAAGCCAGGAGCGGTTATTAAGTGGTGACGGCCTGATCAATATCTACAACTGGCTGCGCGACGCCGAAAAGCTTCCGGTCGCCGCATCGGTAGAACAGGCGCTCAACGATCCTCAGCTCGACCCAGCTCAGATCATCACCGAAAACGGTCTGGCCCGGCAAAGTGCCATCTGTCATCAGACGCTGGCCACTTTTGTGACGATCCTCGGGGCCGTGGCTGGAGACCGGGCTTTGGAAACGTTGCCCTGGGGCGGGGTCTACCTGGCTGGCGGCATCGCCCCAAAAATTCTGCCGGCCTTGCGGCAGGGCGATTTCATGGCCGCTTTTTGCGCCAAAGGCCGCTTCGACAAGTTCATGGCCCGGTTTCCGGTGCGGGTGATCTTAAATGACCGTGCGGCGCTACTGGGCGCTGTCCGCTGGGTGCTGATGGTTTCGTAAACCATACGGCCAGACTGGGAATTAAATCGGTTCAAAGGAGAAAGAGCAATATGATGCAGACACGACCCATAAAAAAAGTGATCGAAGGCAAACCGGTAATCGAGGGTGCCGGTGTTCACCTGAAGCGGGTTTTCGGCTTTGGCGAAACGGCTTTGTTCGACCCTTTTTTGCTGCTGGACGATTTTCGTTCGGACATCCCCGAGCATTATCTCAAGGGGTTTCCGTGGCACCCCCACCGGGGCATCGAAACCATCACCTATGTGCTGGCGGGGGATGTGGCCCACGGAGACAGTTTAGGCAACAAGGGGGTGATCGGTCCCGGGGATGTGCAGTGGATGACCGCCGGCAGCGGCATCGTCCACCAGGAGATGCCCACCGGCGATAGCGACGGAAAGATGCACGGGTTCCAGCTTTGGGCCAATCTGCCCGCCCATCAAAAAATGATGGATCCCCGCTACAGGGAGGTGGCCCAAAAAGATATCCCTACGGTTACGCTCACCGAGGGGGTCGCCATCAAAGTCATTTCAGGTCAGGTGTCGGGAACCCGGGGACCGGTGCGCGATTTGGTCATCGAACCGGAGTATCTCGACGTGAGCATGGCGCCGCATTCAACCTTCACCCATTCCACCCAACCGGGTCAAACGGTGATGGCCTACATCATCGGCGGCAGAGGGGCTTTCGGCGGCTCAGAAGATCGTACCTTCGAAAACGGGACTTTGCTCCTTTTCGAAGATGGCGAGGCGGTTACGGCTTACAGCAGTGCAGCGGCACTGCGGTTTCTGTTAATCTCGGGCAAGCCGATCGGCGAGCCCGTGGCCTGGCGGGGTCCCATCGTCATGAATACCCAGGAGGAATTGCGGATCGCCTTCGAGGAGTATCAGCAAGGAACCTTCATCAAATATAAAGGTTAAGATGGGTTCAATGGGCGTCAGCCCCGGCGGTAACCTGCGGCCAAGGAGCACCGCTTTTTAGGGCCCATGTTTACGCCCTTATTGGCTGCCGGTGATGCGGCATATCTGATTGTTTCTTGAATTCCGGCCTTTGAGTTGAATATAGGTTCCTTGCGCCTTTCACATTCATTTTGTACTTGGCGGTTGGATATTTTTATGAACAATAATTTCGGGATAATTTTTATGCCAGCTTCTGACCATTTCATTGACATGATAATACTCATCTTTTTTTATCTCACCCTGATCGCTTTTGTCGAACATGGATTCGATCTCATGCAGTGCAACGATTAGATGACGTAACTCTTCGGAGCTCATGGATAAGGTAACTTCTCCGAGTTCTACCAGGCCATATTCATTAAGGCCCGTTTTTTGGGAATACCCGAACACTTTCATTGTCACCGCCTCGATTGATTCAATGGGTTTTAATTTGCCGCGTAACGTTTCGGTTCACCATCCTTGACCTTGGGCAAACTGAAACGTATTAAAACAGCCTTATTACAGTTTCAATAAATTGAGAACTTGATATCTCTTTTCAGAGACTGGTTTTGATTTATTACACGCCAACATTACGTTAGCACCAGGATTTTTATCTTGTCATCTATTTTTTTCGCAATCCTGGAATCCCCCTGATCCCGATCCGTAAAGTAAGCCCCATTGGCGCCACTACGAAGCCTTTTTCACTCGCTGGTCGATTTGCAGTTATCGTGGCACGTAAGTCGGAATTTACATATTCGTTGTATTGCGATATATTTTTACGGTATTTCCGGCTTTCGGGCCGACCCGAAGGCCGGCGTTTCATATCCGTTCATCCATCCGGTCGGTAATCCAAGCTCCCAGAGGCACCCCAAGCGATTCTATGAGGCAACGCGTTCAGATAGGAGCCACCGCGTGGTCATTTTTAAGTTCCCGGGTGCTACCCTCGCGTCCAGTTCAGTTGGTGATCCAGACCGGCTTGAAATGGGACCGTGACAACTGCCCTGGTATGGCCGCTGCTCTTTCCTATTATGCTTTATTCTCACTCTTCCCGCTGCTTCTGGTCATTTTGAGCATTGTCGGTACCCTGATCGGTCCGGAGACGGAGGTGTTTGACTACATTCAAAAGATGATCGTACGGGATCTGCCGCCGGCCGTGCAAGAGGTGGTGGTCGGGACCATCATTGCGCTTAACGAAGACAGCGTGGGTGCCGGTATTGTGGGGTTTAGCCTGCTTTTTTTTGCGGCCAGCAAACTATTTAAGATTCTGCGCCAGTCGGTGAACAAGATCTGGAAATCCCCGGCCCGCATCTCCGAGGCGGGCTCGATCCCCCGAATGGTGCTCTTGTTCATCCTCAACAAGTTGGTGGCCTACCTGCTGGTGCTAGCGACCGCCTTGCTCTTGTTGGTGTCTTTCGTGGCGAACATTTTCATCCGGGCTGTCATCGAGCTGGTCAGCCACTTCCAGGAGAATTTCGCCTTCATCCAGCAGGTGGACGAACTGCTGCTAACCCGCGGGCTTCAGGTCAGCGCTTCGGTCGTCATCCTGAGTGCAACCTTGTGCCTTCTGTTCAAACTTCTGCCCACGGTTCGCCCCCAGTGGCGAGATGTATGGCTGGGGGCTATCCTCACGGCCGTCATGCTCATTGGGCTGCAACAGTTGGCCACGGGTGGCGTCGTTTCCGTTTTCAGTAAATTTCTCTCCTATGGGGCGATCGGCAGTGTCATGATTCTGTTGCTGTGGATCTTCATGGCCTGTCTGATCGTGTTTTTGGGGTGTGAGTTTTCCTATGTTTACGCGCAGCTTTACGGCAGCCACCGCGACGATCGACGTACATGATTTCCATCCTTCAGGGCCAGCCCCGCTCAACGGCCAAGGCCTCCACGCCGAGCCCGTAGGTCATAACCGCGGCAAGCCATATCTATCCAATTCGCCGCATTCCGACTTCGCCTTTCTGGAAAAAAACTGCCGCCGGTCCTGAAGGGCCCAGCGGGACAATGATGGATCACCGCCGGGCTTTAATGCTTTGCCCGTTCGGGGTGTGCAGCAAGAGGCGCCCATTCGGATCGATCTCGAAGCGATGGGTTTTTTGGAGCAGCTCCAGGAAACGCGCCTCCTGGCGGCTCAACGCCTCCTCACAGGCCATCATCGTGCCGGCCATCTGCCCGAACGAGAGCCCCTCTCCGGTCAGCTGGAAGCTGCCCGTGAACCGGTTGCATGAGCCGTTCCCGGCCACGCGGCCTTCCTCCAGAAAGAGGATCGTCGCCTCGGATTTTTCCACCACCGGCACCCCGCCGATGGTCTCCACAATCCACTCCAGCCCGGTGAGAAGACTGTGGGGGCTCCCGCCGCAACCCGTGTGCGCCTTGCCGTCAAGCTCGTAGCGCACCCGATAGGGATGCGGCATTCCGGTGGCGACATCAGCGCAGATTTCCGGTCGGATGGCGACCGCTAATCGGCGGCCCTCCGACTCGCTCCGGTAGAGGAATCCCTCGGCGGTGATCTCAGGTTCGGTTTTCGGCATACGGACCTGGAGGGCTCCGAAGTCGGCATTGAGGAAAATCGTGTCGGCATCGATCGTGATCATCCAACCGGGCTCCTGGCCGCGGGCGGTGAAGGGGAGCTCGGGCTCTTGCAGGATTCGACACTCCGCAAGCTCCCGGCCGCGCACGGTCACCAGGGCCCGCTCTGCCTTGCTCCAGAAGCCGGTGGTGGTATCGTCGACGGCCGTATAGCGGGCGCCGGAGGCCGATATGGCGGGTTTCAGGTCAAAGGATTCACCGGCAACGTTCATCCGCTCACGCCCCTCCGGCACACTGAGGGCGACCGGGGTAGGGCCGCACCGATAGAAGCTTTCGCTCTGGACCACCCGTTGTGCGCTCTTTTCCAGTCCGCGCCGGTCCGGCTGGATACAGCCTGAGGCGAGCGTCATAGAGGCTGCCAAAGCCGCCGCCAAAAGTTTTTTGTTCATGCAATCCCTCCTTTTCCGGAGTGATCTTCGGATGGCGGGAGCTCAGGCGGCTGCGTCTCCTGTTTCAGCATGCGGATGCCGAAGACGGCATACAGAATCGAGACAAATGGGATTATCAGGTTGAAAAAGGTGAACGGGGCATAGCTGAAAGTGGCCACCCCGAGCGTTGCGGCCATGAAAGCGCCGCAGCTGTTCCACGGGATCAGGGCCGAACTGACGGTGGCTGAATCCCCCAGCGAGCGGGACAGGATCACCGGCGCGAGGCCGCGTTGGTCGAAACCTTTCTTGAACATTCGTCCCGGAAGCATGATCGCGATGTATTGGTCCGCCGTAACGATGTTGGTCGCCACCGTCGAGCCGATCAGTGTCGCCACCAGGCCCCCGTTCGACCGGACCCTGGACAGGACCGGCGCCATCAGGCGCTCTATGACGCCCGCCTTTTCGACGACCCCGCCAAAGGCGAGGGCGGCGATGATCAGCCAGACCGTGTTGAGCATGCTCTCCATGCCGCCCCGGGAAGCAAGCTGATCGATCACCGCATCGCCGGTCAGTGAGGTGTAGCCGCTGGCGATGGCCAGCCAGGCCCCTTTTAATAGCGCCAGTGGCATCGCCAGGTCCGGTGCGGCGGCTAAGGCGATCACACGCTCGGGTGCCATAACGACGGCCAGCAGGGCCCCGGCCAGCGAACCGACCATAATCGTAATGAAGGGCGGGCACTTCATCACGGCGAGGCCCAGAACCACAAATAGCGGCAGAAAGAAGACCGGTGAAACCCCAAACGAACGGCGGATCATCTCCATCTTGGCCGAGGCGTCGAAATCCCCCGGCTCGCCCAGCCACCAGAAGATGGCCAGGGTTACCGCCATGGTGGGTATGGAGGTAAACAGGGCTTCGCGAATGTGCCGGTATAGGTCTGCTCCGGCAACCGCCGCGGCCAGATTGGCGGTATCGGAGAGCGGTGAGGATTTGTCGCCGAAGTAGCTGCCCGATATGATAGCACCGGCCGTGATCGCCGGGCTGAGTCCCATGTTCATCGCGATCCCGACCAGTCCGATCCCGATCGTGCCGACCACCGTCCACGAGCTGCCGATGCTCAGTGCCACCACCGCGCAGAGCACTGCTGAGGTCATGTAGAAGTAGTTCGGGCTGAGAATCTTCAGGCCGTAATAGACCATGTTCATGAGCGTGCCGCACATCGCCCAGGTGCCGATCAGGGCTCCGACCGCAAAGAGAATGAATATAGCGCTGAGCCCTGAGCCGACACTTGCAATCGCCGCCTCGCGCAGGTCGCCGAGGGAGTGGCCGGCCCGGCGGCCGACGAACAATGCCACCAGGGCCGCCATCACCAGAGCCACCTGGTTGGGCCCCATGGCGCCTTCGTCACCGAAAAGGTAATAGGAAAGTCCGACCAAAATGATGAGTGCAACGATGGGGAGGCCGGCCTCCGCCAGGCTGAGCGGCCGGGGGGATTTGCTGCGGGATTTTTTAGACATCGTCAGTTCCTTTCAACGATTGTGGAATCTAAGGTGATTCCGCTTGTCGCTCATCCAACGCACCGTCCCACCACAGCGGGCGCTGCCCTCACGGGGCCTAGCGCTTGGACGGTGCTGGTTGAATGGCGGTAAAAACTGACTATCAGAAGTCGATGGGATCACGCACCAGCGGGCAGGTCATGCAGTGGCCTCCGCCCCGGCCGCGGCCCAGCTCGGCTCCGGAGATGGTGATGACCTCGACGCCGGCCTTGCGCAACTCCGTGTTGGTCCAGGTGTTGCGGTCGTAGGCGACCACCACCCCCGGGGAGAGTGCGACCAGATTGTTGCCGCTGTCCCACTGCGCACGTTCGTTGGCATAGTGGTCGCCGCCGGTCTCGATAACCCGGAGTTCCTTTAGGTTCAGCGCCTCGGCGACCACGTCCACGAAGGGCTTCTTTTCGATCGTGGCCTCGATCCCGATGGGTTTCGAGCTGGGGCGCAGGGTGATGGCGTGGACCTGGTCCATAATGGGCCGGTAAATGGTCACCAGGTCGCGGTCGGCGAATGTGAGAACCGTGTCCAAGTGCATGGCGGCGCGCAGCTTGGGCATGGCCGCCACGATCACCTTTTCCGCAGCCCCCTTGGCGAAGAGCGCCGCCGCGGCCAGGGAGATGCCCTGGCGGGAGGTCCGCTCGCTCATCCCGATCAGGACCACTCCGTTGCCCACCGGCATCACGTCCCCGCCTTCCAGGGTCGCCAGGCCGAAGTTCTGGTCCGGGTCGCCCCACCAGACATTGACGCCCGCATCGGCGAAGGAGGGGTGGTAGCGGTATATCGCGGTGGTCAACAGGGTCTCCTCCCGGCGCACCGGCCAGTAGAGGGGGTTGAGGGTGACGCCGCCGTAAATCCAGCAGGTGGTGTCGCGGGTGTAGAGGGTGTTGGGCAGGGGTGGAAGCAGGTACTCCGTCAGGCCGTGGGCCTCGCGCGCCAGATCCAGGTAGTCGGAGGTGGTGAACTCCTTGGGGATGTCGACGATCGAAAGCCCGCCGATGAGAAACTCGGCCAGGGCGCGGGGTTTCAGGCTCTCCAGGTAGGCTCGGGTGTCCTCGATCAGCCCCAGCCCCACGTTGGTGGGCTTGACCTTGCGGTCCAGGATCCAGGTCTTCGCTTCGGGGATGGCCACGGTCTCGGCCAGTAAATTGTGCATCTCAACAACCTCGACCCCGCGTTCGCGCATCTTGGTCATGAAGTCGAAGTGGTCGCGTTTGGCGGCCTGGACCCAGAGGACATCGTCGAAGAGCAGGTAATCGTTATTGCTCGGGGTGAGCCGGGTGTGCCCCAGCCCGGGGGCGCATACCAACACCTTTCGCAGGGTGCCGACCTCGGAGTGAACGCCATAGACTGGTTTGTTTTCCGTCTTGGTTTCTTCACTTTTGGCTGTCATTTCTCGAATTCTCCTTATTTGTTTAACGGGTGTCTATATTGCTATCAGCCCGGAGACCAAGGCATAGATGCCGGCGACGGCCCCCGCCACGACAACGGCGTAGAGCCCTTTTTCGGCCGTGGTGAAGACCGGAGCGGCTTGCTCCCGGCGGGCGATAATGAATAGCAGCGCCCCGGGGGCGAAGATGATGCAGGCAAGCAGCAGGAACTTCAACCCGCCGGCCCAGAGCATGAAAAGCGTGTAAACGGTGGCGATCGCCGCCCAAGTCAGGTCCCGGGGGAGATCCCTGGTTCCCGGCTCGTAGGTCTCGCGGGTCAGGGCCAGTTTGAGGGCGTAGCCCGCCACCAGCACGTAGGGAATCAGGGTCATGGCGCTGGTCATCTCGAGCGCCAGGTCGAAGGCGTCACGGGCGAACATGGTCAGGACCAGGAAGATCTGGACCAGGATGTTGGTGATCCAGAGAGCCGCTGAAGGCACCTGGTGCTGGTTCTCGTGACCCAGTCTCTTCGGCACCAGCTTGTATTTCGAGGCGGCATAGAGTGCCTCGGCCGCCAGCAGCGACCAGGCCAGGTAGGCGCCGAGCACCGAGATGATGAGCCCGACGCTGACGAACTTCAACCCCCAGGGCCCCACCACGAACTCCAGGGCACCCGCCATGGAGGGTTGCCGCAGCCCGGCCAGCTCGGCGCGCTGCATCACTGCGTAGGGCAGCAGGGTCACCAGCACCAATAGGCAGAGAACGCCGATGAATCCCATGACCGTTGCCCAGCCGACATCCTCCCGGCGCTTGGCGTAGCGGGAATAGACGCTGGCCCCCTCGATACCGATGAAGACGAAGACCGTCACCAGCATGGTGCTGCGTATCTGGGTGAAGATGTCTGCCGCGCTGTAGTCGTCCCCGCCCCAGAAGCTGGCCGCAAAGAGGTCATACTTGAATGCGAAGGCCATGATGCCGATGAAGACTAAAATCGGGACGATCTTGGCGACGGTCACCACCTTGTTGATGTAGGCCGCGCCCTGGATGCCGCGCAGGATCATGAAATGGACGGCCCACAGAATGATGGAGGAGATGATGACGGCCGCGGGTGTGTTGCCGTCCCCGAAGATGGGAAAGAAGGCCCCGAGAGTGGACTTGATCAGGATGAAATAGGTCACGTTGCCCAGACAGGTACCGGCCCAGAAGCCGAAGGCCGCGGCGAAGCCCAGGAAGTTGCCGAACCCCGCCTGGGCATAGGCGAAGATACCGGCATCGAGATCGGGCTTGCGCACCGCCAGGGACTGGAAGACGAACGCCAGCATCAGCATGCCGCCGCCGGCGATGATCCAGGCCACGATGGCCCCGAAAGGGCCGGTGGCGGCACCGAAACGAGCCGGCAGCGAGAAGATTCCAGCTCCGACCATGGATCCGACCACCATGGCAGTCAGGGTTGTTCGAGAAAACTTCTGTTCCGATTCCATAGTGCTTCTCCTCTGTTTGTGCGAAAAAGAATCAAAATTTGAATTCTAGACAGTTTTAGGCCGAGGTGTGATCGGTGCGGGCAAACTTCCTCCCGGATCGGCCCATACCTATTAACCGGCGCTTTCTATCCAGTCCAGCACCCGCGTTTCGAGGTAAGCGTAAAACGGGTTGTGCCGTAAGCGCAGCAGCCAGTCCAGGGGAAGTGCCAGCAGATCCCGTTCGCCCTGGATGGCCATCTGCCCGAGAAAGAGAATCTTGGCGTTGTCGGGCGGACGTTGGCCATAGAGCGGATCGTCGGGCGGGAAGGGCAGCGCCACATGGGACAAGGAGATTATCCCCGCCGGCCAGGCGAACCCAAGCGGTTCGGCGCTTGAAATAACGTCCGATAAGGGGGCCTGGTAACGGGCGACGACCGCGGGGCTCTCCGGGTGCTCATTGGTGACCAAGGTGACGCCAAACGGCAGGCTGGGGTCGCCGATCAGCCGGTTCGTCAGCGCACCTGGGTCGGAAATAAGTAGACTGGACTTGGCGGCATAGCGATTAATGTCGAACAGCACGAATTCATGGCGGCGGGGTTCCAGCAGGCCGAGCAGCTGATCCACCACGGCATCGGTCGAAACGGTCGCGTCCACGTTGGATTTGAGGACCAGGATCGGCGGCAGAATTGCGGCCGGTTGGGATCGGGCCCGGCTTGCCACGCGCCCGGCCACCGATCGCGTCAAGCGGTGCACCTGTTCGCCGGCATTGGTCGTGAAGGAGTTGTATTTGAAGGGGTCGAACTCCGGCTCGATCTGCAGCCAGGCGAAGCTGACCCAGCCCCGGCAGCATCGCGAGCCGGCGCTTCCAGACCGCCAGGGCGGCGGCCGGGTGAAGGCCGATGGCCGGCGAGATCAGCACCAGGCTTGCCGGCACCGGGCCGACCCCTCCTTCCAGTGCGTCGAGGGCGAAGTCTATGGCCAGAGGCGCTCCGGTCGAATAACCGATGAGGTGGATCGGCTTCGGTCCCACCTTGGCGGCGAGGTTTGCAGCGCCGAGCCGCACGGCGGCGGCCATGTCCTCCATTTGGACGTCGAGCAGCCCCGAGGGAGCCGTGCCGTGACCGGGTAGGCGCAGGCCGATCACCGAGTAGCCCCGCTGGTTCAGGTGCAGGCCGAGAGCCCGCAGGCTGTAGGGCGAATCAGACATCCCGTGCAGGAGCAGCACACCGCCGGCCGCACTGTCGGCCGGCAGCTCGAAGCTGCGATTCCAGTTTTGTCGGCGTTGCTGCGGATCGGCCGCGCTGCCCTTACTGTAGCGCAGAAGCGCATATGCCGGTCCGGTTTCGGTGGGCGCGATGACTTTTTCTTCCAGCTGGGCGAACAACCGCTCCTCCAGGCGCAGGTAATCCTCGAAGGTGCGGATCGCATCGGCCTTGGCAGCGGTGAACTCCGCTGTGAGCGCCGCGGTGTGCCAGGGTTTAAGCGCCTGATCCTCGCAACCCTGGAGCAAAAGCACAACGACGACCGCCAGAAACCCGTAAAGGCCCCGACGGCGAAGCCGCAAGGTATGTTGACGGTGGTGGGCAACGGGACCCATGGTTCATCCTTAAGTTACTTGCCCCGGGTCAGGATCCAGTATATCGTGCCGTTGGGCGTTATCACCGGTTAAATCAGGCGGTTGCGTGGCGTCTCGGCGTTGGTAAGCCGCTTGATCAGCAGGGTGATCGAATCACCATGACAGTACGGTTCTTGTTCTTTCCATTCACACATCTGAGTTTTTTGCTGATCTTTACAGAGACTACGTTCAAATTGGGTTAAGCGGTTATCCAGAAAGATAAGATGAGAAGAAACCGGAGATTGGGACGATGTCCCACTTGATCTCATCCCTTTTTATTTTGGCCGAAATTACCACCTGCTCAACGATGCGCATAAACTTTTTACCGATGTATTTTGATCGCCTGTGGTTGAACCGAAACACATGTTCATCGAGAATGTTCTGAAGGTATTTGGGTTCGAAGCGGCCTTGAAAGGTACTGCCAATGAGCCGCTTACCCATGAAGCAACCATGTGAAGGCCGTACAGACGGTCTTGGTAAGCACGGTCAAGATCCCGCCCCATCGACTCAGGATAACCGACAACCAGCTGGCCACCTCAGGCGTCGCCTGCACGGTCGGCAGATCCGCCTGCGGCATCGAGTAGAAAAACCGCCGCGCCGCTCGCGCTTGATCCTGAATCGCGAGCGGCGCCTCTTTTTACGCCAGCATCGCCGCCAACAGTGGCGGCGCCCGGCATCAGTCGCCGATGAGTATGGGGTTGTCGAGGTCGCCAATCTCAAACGGTTTCGGTGCGTCTGCGGGCACCTTCGCGGCCGTTCCCGGCATGATCTCGAAGTCCGGCGTGAACGGAACGAGAATGGCGCGCAACTGGTCGAATCCCGACCGATCGCCCTCGAACGTGGCCTTGCCGGCCGCGATCAAATCATCGAAGGTCGCGAGGCCCATCATCACCTGATTGAGATCGGCGCGGTTTACCGTTACCGTCAGGTCCGGATTCTTGGCCTGGAAGTCCTTGATGCTTGTGAGCGTGGCGTTACTCATCTCGACCGCATACTGTTCACCGTTGTCGGGCGTCACCAGGTTGATCGTGAATTGCAACCCATCGGCCCGCTTCGGGTCGAGGGAGATGCCGATGAAATCGAGCCACTGCTCGGTCGACATCCCGCGCACCACGTCCGGCCCCGTCGACCGTGCCGGCACGCCGCCTGGCAGTCCGTGGCGCAGCTCGAAGGCGCCCTGCAGGAAGCTGTTGCGGGTACTGGAGCTTTCGCTCTGGTAGCCGAGCTGCTCGAAGGCATCGGCGAGCAGGCGGCGGGCCGCTTGGTTGCCCGGCTCGGCGAATACCAGCCGGTTGAGGATTTCTGTGGCGTGCAGGTACTTGCCCTGGGCGATCAGCTCCTCACCTTTGGCGATGATCTTATCTGATCCACCCATCATTTCAACATAAAGCGGTGCCGAGTCAGACGGCGACAGCGGCACCAGATTGGTCGGGTTGCCGTCGTAGTGGCCCAGGAAACGGTTGAGCACGCCGCGGACGTTGTTGCGCACGTCGCCGTGGTAGCTGCGCGTCGCCCACTGATTCTGCAGGCTCTTGGGGACCTCGTAGACGTTGTGGATCTCGTTGATGGTAACTCCTTGGTTGGCGTAGTGCAGCGACTGGTTGTTCAGGTTGGCATAGGCGTCCCGCTGGGTGCGTATGACCTCCTGGATACGATCATTACCCCAACGGGGCCAGCTGTGTGAGTTGAACAACACTTCGGCCTCCTGGCCGAACTCGTAGAGCGCGACGTTCAACTTTTTGGACCAGTTGAGGGCGTTGCGCACGGCGGCGCCGCGAATGGTGTAGATGTTGTGGATCGTGCCGGTGCAGTTCTCCGCCAGCCACAACGCCTTGAACTGCGGGAAATAGGTGTGCATTTCCACTGGGGCCTCGGTGTCGGGCGTGTTCTGGAACACCATCTGCACGCCGTCGAGGGTGATCTCCTCGAAGTCCTTGCTAATCAGCCGGTTCGGCTGGATCAGCCCGGTGTTGCCATTGGCGATGTTCTTGCCGATCGCCTGGTCGACATGGCCGTTGGGATGACGGTCTAAAAGCACCGAGTACTGCCACTGCGAGCGCCGCGACATGGCGTTGCCGGCGAAGACGTTTTCGGCGATCGCATGGGTGAGAAAGTCCTCCGGAGCGATAATCATCACCTTGCCGCTGGCCACGTCAGCCTCATCTACCACCCCGCGTACGCCACCCCAGTGGTCAGCATGGGAGTGCGAGTAGACCACGCCGAGCACGGGTCGTTCACCGAGTTTTTCGTTGATGAATTCCAGGGCCGCCCGGGCGGTCTCTTTCGCTGTCAGTGGGTCGAAGATGATCCAGCCGGTGTCGCCTTTGATGAAGGTGATATTGGCCAGGTCGAAGCCGCGTACCTGGTAGATACGATCGGGCAGGACCTCATAGAGTCCGTAGGCCATGTTGAGTATCGCCTGCCGCTGCAGCGAGGGATTGATGCTCTCAAAATCCTTACCCGACAGCAGCCAGTCATAACTCTCCATATCCCAGGCCACGTGACCGGCATCCGCCATGATCTTCCTGAAAGGCGGTTCGGCGATGAAGCCCTTCTTGGCCTCTTCAAAGTCGCGTTGATCCTCGAAGGGTAGCGTGGCCTTGAGGCCCTCGCGCAACTCGATGGTGAATTTGGAAGGCGCCTTGCCCAGTGGATCGAAGTGCTCTAGAGCGGCAGTTTCGGTTTTGGGAGCGGCCTCTTTGTCGGAAGCGGCAACGCCGGTTACCGCGGCGGTAATGCCAAACGCGGCCGCCAGACAAGCGATCCCCAGTCGGGTTAGGTAATTGCCGTTACATTTCATGGTTGTGTCCTCCTAAGATTGAAGATCATTGGTTTGCAGAAATTAAGGTAAGGTGGTGTCAGATGCCTTTCGGCATTCGCCGCGCAAATAGAGGGCATCTGCACCCGAACGAGGTAGGTTGGCACCGTCTATGCTCACTTCGCGCATCAGAACATGCTTTTGTAGTGCTGGGCCAAATCGTTTTCAGGTATGCCTCATTCGTTATATTTCAACGAGTATACACTATTGATGATAATTTTATTGTCAAGAGATCGTTGAAATATACGCACGAATCGGATGATCCGCTGTATTCAACAAATCCGGCCCTGAGGATGCCTGTGGGAAGGTCAAATATTCCAACCCGGATGTCAGTGCTTGTCGGATAAAGTGCCCTGATCGGCCGGAAGAGAGCACCGAAGGCCAATGGAATACTGTTAACTGTATATATATGGAACCGGATACGCGGCCAATCGCGTTGCCGGCCGTCTTCTTCGCCGTGCCAGGTGAGAAGCTCGGCTATGCGCTTCGCAACGGCGATCTCTGGACAAACCAGATCGTCAGCATCGGAAGCAGCAGCCCGATGCAGGTGACCGAAATTAATAAAACGCCGAGCGCGGAGTAATCGGCAGGGGTGGTGACGGCACCGGATTGCAGATCCAGAATCTCGCGGCTGACGGTGAAGATCTGATTCAGGTATTTCGTGCCGAGGTTACTCAATGAGAGGGCCAGGTTCGTAAACGAGGCCATGACCGCAAAAAAGGTGGCCTTCAGGTGCGGCGGTGCACTGTTGGCGATCCAGGCCAGCATGGGGATCATCGCCACCTGACCCAACGGCGACTCCAGGGCGGTATCCACCACGGCGATGAAACGCGCATCCACGACGCCATTGGTCAGAGCCGCGGTCCAATCGTGCAGCCCGTAGTACATGCCGATGATGGGCAGGCTCAATACAGATCCGACCAGGGTCAGGAATGCCACCACATACGCGATTGATTTTTCAGCCATGAAGCGCCGGAAGACGAACATCCCCAGCAGGGCGAGCCCCCCGCCGATCAAGGAAAGCATCGACATGAATTGCTGGTCGAAGCCCAGGGTGTCGATCTGCCACCAGGTGGCCCCGGCACCGGGCCCGGGGAGGGCCCGAAACACGAAGATTACGATCGCCGTGCCAACCAGGCTGCGACGGGCGCAAGGGGACAATTCCTTGAGCAGCTTGGCCATCAGGAAGAGGACGATAGCCAAGGATCCTGCCAAAACGATTTCCTGGTTATAGGGAACCTGGCTCAATCCCAATACCAGCGTAAACAAGACAAAAACCAGGCTGCCGCCCAGAATCCACCAATTGGGCTGAACCGCCGGCCCGTTGCGATCTTTGCCCGCAATGAACCGCTCGTCCGACAAACCGAGTTCCCGATATTTACGAGAGCGGATTCGCTTCAACAGCCCGGCCATCACCACTCCGGCCACCGAAATTACCGGGATGAGCAAGGCCATTTGATAGATATCGGTGTAGACACTGCGTTTCAGATCTTCCGACATGGCACCGACGCCGCTGAACATAACGATGTTAACGACCGATACGGCGATCCCCCCGCCCACAATCGCCATCCGGCCCAGCGTCTGCATCGTGGTGTGCATCAGCCGGATGGTGCCACCGTCGAAGGCCGTACCTTTATCGTCGACCAACGGCACAGCCTCGACGGTCATGGCATCGGCGACCACATCCTGAATCACGTAGCCCACCGGCGTCAGCAAAGCCCCCAGTACAAACCAGGACTCTACCCTCATAAATTGGGTCATCCACGCGGTAAACCCGATCAAACCGAGCATGATCGCAAGACCGGCGCCAATGAGCACGGCCCCGAGAACGACCAGTGCGGACTTCCAACGCCAGATCAGGTCCACCAGGTGGCCTAGTGGCATCTTCAGCGCCCAGGGCAGGCCGATCCAGAATCCGAGCGTGGCCAGAAACTCGGCCGACAGTCCGAGATAGTCCTTTACGAAAAAAGTCCCGACGATGCCGGTCAAACCGGAAATGCCGGCAGCCATGTAGACCGCCAGGGGCGGCAAGTACGAAAGACGTATCTGGCGTACTGGATCGATGATATGCGTACTGATCCACAACCAGACCGGGGCTGCCATGTAACGCGGTAAATTTGGGGAGGGCGTGTGATGGATCACGGTGGGTCTCCAACCGGAAAGGCGGTAGCCGGCCGGGCCGCCGCCTTTCCGGAATGAGATTAACCCTGCTGCGCTAGGGGGACGTAGAATTTTCCATTCTGCCGTTGTACCAGCAGCAGCAGATGATCTTTATCCTTGGATTGGCGGATGGTTTCTTTGACCTCGCCGATCGAATTGACCGATTTCCGGTTCACCTCGACAATCACGTCACCCTGCCGCATACCGGCCTCTTGGGCCGGGCTTCCCGGCTCGACATTGACCACCACGACGCCCTTGTCAGTCTCGAGGCCGAACTGCTGCGCGGTCTCGGGGCTCAGATCGTTGAGCTGCAGCCCCCATTGGCCCGTTGCGGCCTTGGCGCTCTGGTCGAGTTGGGCCGGTTCGGACGCCAGCTTGCCCACTGTGACGGGAATCTGACGTTCTTCTCCATCCCGCAACACCGTAATCATGACTTTCTTGTCAACGGGAGTTGCGGCCACGATAGCCGGCAGATCGTGGCTGTCCTTAACGGCCTGGCCGTCGAAAGCGGTGATGATGTCACCGCGCTGGATGTCGCTTTTCTCGGCCGGGCCATCCGCGGTGACATCCGCTACCAGGGCGCCCTCACCCTTTTCGACACCAAGGGCCTTGGCCAGTTCCGGTGTGACGGTCTGGATGCTGACGCCTAAATAACCGCGGGTCACCGTGCCGTCGGCCACCAACTGAGGGATCAGCTGTTTGGCGATATTGACCGGAATGGCAAAGCCAATGCCCTGGCCCTGGGGAATGATGGCGGTATTGATTCCTACCACCTCACCCTTCACGTTGAACAGGGGGCCTCCCGAATTTCCGGGATTGATGGAAGCATCGGTCTGAATGAAGTCATCATAGGGTCCGGCACCGATCACCCGTCCTTTGGCACTGACAATACCGGAGGTTACCGTGTGGTTGAGCCCGAAAGGATTGCCGATGGCGACCACCCAATCACCGATCTTGAGCTGCTCGGAGTTGCCCATGACGGCGGTCGGAAAGGGCCCGTCGTCTTCGATCTTCAGAACGGCGAGATCCGTTTTGGGATCGCGGCCGACGATCTGCGCCTTGTATTCCTTCTCGTCGGCCAGGGTGACGGTGACCTCAGTGGCGTCTTCGATCACATGGTTGTTGGTAATTACGGTGCCCGTTTCACTGATGATAACCCCGGACCCCGCTCCCTTGGTTTTGGGGTTCTCGGGCATTGAAGGCATTCCTTCGAAAAAGCGGCCAAAGAAATTACCCGGATGCCCCTGCGGTAACTGAGGCCTCTGGAAACCGGCCTTTTCGATCTTGGTGACTTTGACATTGACAACCGTCGGGCTCATCTTTTCCGCCAGTTCGGCGAAAGAACTCGGCA
Organism: uncultured delta proteobacterium; assembly: GCA_963783425.1. Lineage (GTDB taxonomy): Bacteria > Desulfobacterota > Desulfobacteria > Desulfobacterales > QNYZ01 > CAWANO01. Next base: position 99,113 of record CAWANO010000010.1, on the reverse strand, counting down.
TGGCCGGCGTCGCGTTAGAGGAGACCTGTGCGATTTCGGGCCGATTCTCGGCCACCGAAAGGCTGGTGCGGTCAAAGCCCGCGGACATCAGAAGCCCGGCCACGAGAAATGGGATTCCGATGGCGATGATACCCTTGAGTCCATAACCACGGTGGTTGAGTTTTTCACTGCGTTTGGCATTCATCTCTTTCTCCTTTACTTTATGCTTGTTTTGGTTGGGTCGTGTCGTCCAAACCCGTCGCGCTTCCATCTCCTGCTCGACGAGAAGAGCGCTTGTGTGCCTGGAAGCGGTTATCTTGTTGCGCTTTCCCCATGGTGAAATTTCTCCCCGAATTAGATGTCATAGGCCGATGTCACAGGGTTCCACTTCATATCCACCGGCGCTTGGGCGGCGCGCCTGCGCGCCTCTGCAAACAGATCCATGGTAAAAGCGCCGTTTGAACGATTCCGGTCAATGGCTCTTCTGAACGGATGCCCAAGGATAAGTGACGGATTCGACGGTTGTCCGTTTGCAAAAGGGTTGTTCTCCGGAGTGCCACCACCGTTGTGCGGAGACGGCGGGTGATTGACCAGGCGAGCGCCGCAGCCGATGGCGACCCCGGCTGCATAACCTTTCACTGAATTCATTTTGCCCTCCTTTCCGATTTATCGCCGAAAACATTTCACTTTTACGAATATATATACGCCTTGAACTTAACCGGAAGGTGACGCCAATATTACGGTTTGGTAATCTTAAAGAGGGCAAGGGGCTTACATGGAAATCTCACACCACGGAAGTGTTCAATGGGCGAAAGACAACCCTGGAATATATCCGGATGCTTTACGTCGTATGGTTCTGTTTGCGAGTTGGAAACACAGATATTATTGGCGGGGGATTTGCATTCATCCGATTCAGGCGTGCTTCTTTTGACGTGCGGGTTTGTCCTAATATATCATGAAGGCCTCATTTTAATGACGGTTCAAAGGTTTAAGGTTATCGTGGTGGTGATAATGATGTTGCCTGCCATCTAAAATCCCGACAGGGATATCGTCGTAGAGCCGGTGGTTTTAACCACCGGGTGAGATAAACACCACCACCGAAGTCCTGAGAGGACGATGTTGCTTTTTAGCAATTCACCCGAATTTTGGCTGAATGTGCAGCATTCATGGGACCTTTGGGATTCGGAGCAGCGTCACAGTAAAGAATTGTCTCAAATCCAACCTTTAAATGCCGCATGAGTTAATCGCTGGTTTCAGCCAACTGATCCTGACTGGCCAACGCTACCATCACCTGCCAGCGGAAGGCGCAGGCGGTAGCTGGTCAGGTGAATGGTTTCGGCCATTAAGATATTATCAATCCACTTTTCCTGTTTAATCTCCCATGAATATCTATGCGGATTTTTAATAAACTGTTCAACCCTCTTGTCAATAGAATGTAAAAGTACGCTTCGCATTCCATATTCCACAACTTTGCAAAAAATTTGCTGCCAGTATTTGCACCTATCTCTGTCGAACGTTGCTAATCAGCCGCGCTGAAATTGGGGGCTTCCCCTGGATTGCCGGGTTATTTAATCATCTTGAACCGTCACAGCATTTTAAACCCTACACGGGATGTACCGTTACAGTATTTGAATTGTAACAGCGGAACTAAAACAATTGTGCATGATCTGGGTTAGTAAAGGTCCATGATCTTTTTTTCAGAGTCGCTGGTTCCGATTAAGACCAATTCAAAATGTTTCTCAAGAAGAACCGACGGATCTGGATTGATATTCAGTGCATTGTCTTTACTAATAGCGATGACGCTGCATCCGGTTAGCCTGCGGATTTGGCTTTCAGCAAGAGATTTACCGACAAAGGACGCATGGACGGGCATACGAAAAATGTTCAGCCCTTCTGCAATCATTACGATTTTATTGGGTTTTAAAAGGTTGATGATGGTACTAGCTCCCATGGAAGCATGTGACATGACCAAATCAGCTCCGGCACTGTGTAGCTTTGATATGTTTCCGTCCAAATTCGCCCTGCTGACAATTTGCATATCGGATCTGAGCTTTCGGCAATAGATTGTAAGATAGATATTCATGGAATCGTCATGGGTGGTAATGATTACAGATGGAGCCTTTTGGATTCCCGCCTGGTTCAGGGTGTCCAGGTCTGCGGCATTTCCAAGGATATAGTTGTCATTTTTAATTTTTTTTGAACTCTTTTCAACTATCTTATAATTAATCTGTCTCTCTTCCAGTACTCTGGCTGCTGCAAGTCCGACACGGCCGCCGCCGAGAATAATAACCGGGATATTGGCGTCTCGATATGCACGATAAGTGGAGAAGGACTCATCATACTGATTCAATTGTTCAGCTGTACCGGCAAGCACGAGTACCGTGGTGGAAATGATTCGGGTCTCCGGTTGCGGCAATTGAAATTGTCCTCTTTCCCAGAGCCCCACAATTGTAACCCCGGTTTTTTCTCTCAGTTTGCTCTGAAGAATCGTTTTCCCCTCAAGGGGTGTTCGCATTGCAGGAGCCTCGGCAATGAGAAGCTGATCAAATCGGCCAATAACATTCGCCCCCATGCTAATTCCCATTGTTCTGCGTGCCAGGGATTCGCCCAGCATCTTCATGAACTGGAAAACATGGGTGCTGCCGGCAAGCTGCAGGATATCGATAGAATTATCCGTATCAGCATTGGTTATGACGGGTATTGTTTTAGCCGCCTCCCTTACCGTGAAGGAGATGTTCGTGTTGGTCATATCATCATTGGTGGCCACCAGCATGGCTGCACTTTGGATGCGCAACCGTTTATAGGTTTCCGGATCACCCAAATCCCCCCGGACCACATTATAGTTCATATCATAGAGTTCAAGGGCTCGCTGCAGGTCAGGGGCGATAATCGCATAGTTAATATTGTAGATATTGAATTTTTCAATAAGATTAATGGTCAGGGCATCAAAATTGGTCAGGATTACGTGACCTTGGGTTTTTTCCGGCAGTTCCCTGGGTGTTTTAGCCCTTGATTGGGCTTCAAGCCACGGACCGTAAAAAAACTGAATAAAAGTAAAAGGCAGCATGACAAGGAGAAATAGAATACCAGATAAAAGAACAACCATTGAAAAGGCCTTGCCTAAATCACTTGCAAAGGTAATATCACCGAACCCGAGGGTAGACATCACCGTGAGCGTCCAATAAAATCCTGTTATCCAGCTGTACTCTTTACCTTCCATTTGCATGATGTAGTGAAACAACACGCTGAATGTTACGACCATCAGGGTCAAGGCAAGCATGAAGTTCAACAGGAGTTTAAGATTTCTCTGGGTTGTTCGCCTTCGTGTGAAATAGATAATCTGGGAGGGGATAAATTTCATATGTAACCTCACTAGTGTCCGGTTAAGATTGCCATATTTTGTTGTATCTTGTTGTTAATACTGGATATATTGCGATTTTCACATGGGCAACCTCTTGGAATCGTAAAAATTGCCCCTTACAACCCTTCGTAGGACACAATAGCGAAGGGAGGCGGCGATGTATGAGGGGCGGATCGGTTTTTCACAACTGTTAGATTTTCTACCCAAAAAGAGCTTTCGCACATGCGTTAAACGATATAAAGGCAACTACCGGATTCGTTCTTTTACATGCTATGAACAGTTTCTTTGCATGGCGTTCGCCCAGTTGACCTATCGTGAAAGCCTCCGCGATACGGTGCTATGTTTGCGCGCCATGCAAGGCAAGCTTCACCACGTTGGCATTCAGACCGAAATTGCCAAAAGTACGCTTGCTGATGCAAACGAAAAGCGAGATTGGCGCATTTACTGTGACTTTGCACAAGTTCTGATTGGCTGGGCCCGAGAACTTTATGCTGATGATGACTTTGGCCTCCAGCTCGATGAAACGGTGTACGCATTGGATGCATCCACGGCCTATTGATCTGTGTCGGTCTGTTTTTCCATGGGCGCGGTTCCGATCAACAAAAAGCGGGATAAAGCTCCATACGCTGCTTGACCTGAGGGGTAGCATCCCTTCGTTTGTTTCTATAACCGACGCCAAGGTTCATGATGTCAACATCGTTGATGAGCTGTTACCAGAGCCCGGTTCAATTTATGTTATGGATCGCGCCTATCTCGATTTTGAAAGGCTCTATAGCCTGCACAGTGGTTTAGCCTTTTTCATTTTGAGAACCAAGAAGAATACGCAACTGCGCCGTTTGTACTCGGCACCAGTGGATAAATCCACCGGTATCATTTGTGATCAGACCGTACGTCCGGTCATAACAAAAATTTTGTCCAAGCGCTTTCAAAGAGCAAGCAGGTGTTACCGCTATTGTTTCAACGCTCCAAGGAAATGATCACCGCCATGATGTCTGATTTATTGGAAATCATCATACTAACAACGGAACCGATTCGGCCTGGTCGAAAATATCTCCGCAATTACAAAACAATGAGGCGTAAATTCTATTCGAATTATAAGCGAATGGCTTAAGTTTATGGCATTGGAGTTTACCTTGAAAAGCGCTTTTAAGTTATTTTGCTGGGCCGATTGTTCAAGCCTGCGCTGAAAGGCTAGCAGGGAAGGGTCCTGGAAAAGCATCATCGGAAATGCGCTCATCAGGCAGTCATGCACACTGTAATCGACCTTGCCCGCTTGGCGGGTGTCATCAATTTGCCTGAGGCGCTGTGCCATGCAAGATCGCAGCACGGCAAAGTTAAGATGTTTTTTGGAATGCACCGGCAGGCCTTTCTATAACCTGCCGAAAAGATACAACAAAAACTAGCGAATGTATAGATATTTATTTAATATAGTTATTTCAGTAAGTTATATGTTTTTCACCGATCAATTTCGCGAAAAAAAGATTCAAATTAGCTGCAGGGCCTGAAAACTACGCCATTAATTCTTCAGCGGAAATTGTTGGGGCTTCACTGGCCTAAGGCCTTTAAGATCTGTTTGCGGGAAACGGCACCTTCACGCAGCACCCGCGCAGTGGTTCCGGTAACATCCACCACCAGGGAACCGCGGCCGCCGCGCAGGGGTCCGGCGTCGAGCACCAGGTCGACGCCGGCGATGATGTCAGCCGCAAGTTCGGTCACATCAGCGGCGGCGGGATGGCCGGAGCAGTTGGCACTGGTGCCGGTGACGGGGCTTTCCAAACGGTCGATGAGGGCTGAGGTCAGTGGATGGGCCACCTGGCGCACGCCGATCTTGCCGCTGCCAGTAGTCAAAGGGCGCGGCAGGCCAGCGCGCACCTTGACAACCAGGGTTACCGCGCCAGGCCAGAAGGCCTTGATGAGGCGCTCCCCGGCGGGCGGAATTTCAAGGGCGACCTGGGCCAGTTGTGCGCGCTGGCTGATCAGAACCAGGATGGGTTTATCGTCTTGGCGCCCTTTGATTCGCACCACCCGCGCCACGGCGGCGGGATCGCAGGCCATGGCGGCCAGGCCGTAAAGGCCGCTGGTGGGCACGACCACCAGGCCCCCCTTTTGAAGAATGGCAGCGGCGCGCTCGAGAACCGCGGGGTCGGGGTGCCGGGCGTCGACTTGAACGATCTTACCCGCCATGTTCGATCTTGTGGGCCTTCTCCTCTACCTGGGCCGCCATTTCGCTCTTGAACCCTTTGAGTTTCTGAGTGACGGCACTGTCGCCCAGGGCAATCATCTGGGCCGCCAGGATGCCGGCATTACGGGCACCGGGCTTGCCGATTGAGACGGTGGCCACGGGGATGCCCGGCGGCATTTGTACCGTTGAGAGTAGCGCGTCGAGCCCCTGCAGACAAGAGGAGTCGATGGGAACGCCGATCACCGGCAGCACCGTGTGGGCCGCCAGCACGCCGGCCAGATGGGCGGCGTGTCCGGCCCCGGCGATGATCACCTTCATCCCCCGGCTTTCGGCCTCGCTAGCATAGGTCATGGCCCGTTGCGGGCTGCGGTGGGCTGAGGCCACGGTCATTTCGTAGGGGATCTCAAACTTACGAAGGGCTTCGGCGGCGCCTCGCATCACTTCGAGGTCCGAATCGCTGCCCATGACGATGCCCACCAGGGGCGTCGGGGTTGCGGTCTTGTCAGCCACGGTCAATTAGGGCTCCTTTCGATGAGGTCGGTGTCAGGTGTGTTTGCGGCGCTGATGGTCGGCCAAGGCCAACTCGATCAATCGATCGAGCAGTGGGCCAAAGGGGATGCCGGCGGCGGCGGCTGCTTGGGGGTAAAGACTGGTAGCGGTCATTCCGGGAATGGTGTTGGTCTCCAAAACAAAGATGTCGCGCTCGACCGCTATCATGTCGGTACGGCTGTATCCACGGCAACACAGCGCCTGGTGCGCGGCCAGAGCGTAACTCTGGGCCTTTTCGGTCAAGCCGGGGTCGACGCGGGCCGGACAGATCTCCTCGGTGGCGCCGGGGGTGTACTTGGCTTTGTAGTCGAAAAAGGTGAAGGCCTTGTCGGGAATGATCTCGATCAGCGGCAGCGCCTGCAGGTCCTCATTGCCCAGCACCCCGCCGGTTAGCTCGATGCCTTTGAGGTATGCTTCGGCGATGACCACCTCGTCCTCATCAAAAGCCATCTTGAGGGCCGCCGGCAGCGAGTGCTCATCGGTGATGATGCTCATGCCGATACTCGAGCCGCCGCTGGCGGGCTTGATGACCATTGGCAGCGCCAGACGATCGAGCAGTTGGGCTGGTTCCAAAGCGTCTTGCCGGTTCAGCACCACGTAAGGCGGTACGGGGATACCTGCTTTTTCGTAGAGCTTTTTAGAGACCACCTTATCCATGGCCACGGCGCTGCCGAGCACACCACTGCCCTGGTAGGGGATGTCGAGCAGATCGAGCATGCCCTGGATGGTGCCGTCCTCGCCAAAAGGGCCATGCAGAATGATCAGGGCGGCGTCGATGGCAGCGGCATCGGCCACGATTTTGGGCAGGTCGGTCTTGGGGTCGTAGTGCCGAATGTGGTATTTCTCCTTGTCCAGGGCTTCATGGACCTGCCGGCCGCTGTTGAGCGACACCTCGCGTTCAGAAGAGATCCCACCGGAAATCAGCGCAATTGTCTTTTTGGCCATTTGTCAACTCCCCTCAGGTGCCTTCGGAGATAGGGCCGGCGCGATGCCGCCGGCTGTTCAAGGCGTCTCGTCGTCGTGTAGAAATATGGGTTGCGTTGCCAGCAGCTGCTTTTTCAAGGTTTGGTACTCGTCGCGCGAGATCAGGTCGTTTTCGAAAAGCTGCGCCAGCTCATTGAGCTTGCGCAGTTTCATGCTGTCCGCATCTTCGAGCTGCAAGACCGGCTTTTCGCCCGAGATCTGGGAGTCAATCCCACCGACCCGCAAAGAGGCCAGTCCGCCCAAAAAGCTGATTTCAACCGGGCGATTGCGAAATGTGGGTGTGTCCAGGGTCTCCATCATTTGCAGGCGCTGCTTTTTCAAACGTCGATAGAAGAGATAGGCCCCCAGTGCCATCATGGCCACCACAGCCACAAAGATCCAGAACATATAGGAGACCACGCCCCGAAAAAAGAGCACCAGCACCCCGATGATGGCAATCAGTGCCACATGCAGGATCAGGATCGTGTAGGCCGTTGCAATGCCACTGAAAAGACCGTTTTCTTTGGGTTGGCGATTGGACATGGCGCGGTATTCGCCTCGAGCGCCTATTGGGGATCGGGTTTGACGCTGACCCGTTCGACCAGTGTATCGAAATAGTGTTGCGGCAGTTCGATGCCGCACGACCGTCTGGCGCTGGCGTTGATCTTCATGATCAAAAAATTGATCTTTTTCAACGCCATGTAACGGGTGTGAAGGTCCGTGGATTTGCTAAGCAGCTCCTCAGTCTGGCGGATCTCGCGCTTGGCCTCCAGTTCGGGCGGCAGGCAGTCGGCGTTTTTGAGAATTTTGTAGGCGAGGCGCAGGTCTTCGGCCACAAAGGGTTCGTCGCGAAATTGCAAGGGGCTGCCCTGGCTCGGCAGGTCCTCGAAATCGCCTCTTTTTTGGGCGTGTTTGATGCGCTCTTCGACCAGTTTTTCAAATCCCGGAATCATCAGAACCTCGAGTCGGGCAAATTAGTTTGCTTACCATAACCAATGGTCGCTTTAATTTCAAGCGCAAGCCCCGACGCGCCTCGACCTAAACCCCTTTTATCGCCGGCTTCAGGCCTGTTTTCGCTGAGCCTTCGATGCCGGTGGCGGACAGGGCCTGGCCGTACTGCTCAGCCCTGTTTATGCGCAATCTGTTCGGTGAGCCACGCTATCCAGGGCGCGAACCCCTCACCAGTGGTTGCCGATAGGGGCCAAACCGGTATGTCGGGGTGAATCTGCTGAATGTTATCGGTGGCCAGTTGGGCATCAAAGGTGAGATGGGGCAGCAGGTCCGTTTTGTTGAGCAGGGCAACGTCACACTGGCGGAACATGAGGGGGTACTTCAGGGGTTTGTCCTCGCCCTCGGTGACACTCAGGATCACGACGCGGGCATCTTCGCCGATGTCGAACTCGGCCGGGCAGACCAGATTGCCTACATTTTCGACGATAAGCAGGTCGATCTCGGATAGGTCGATGGTGGCCAGGGCCTGGTCGATGCCCTCGGCCGTCAAGTGGCAATCGCCACCGAACTGATCGGTGTTGATCTGAACGCTGGGCACACCGGTGGCCGCCAGGCGGTCGGCGTCGTTGCGGGTGCAGATGTCGCCCACGATGACCGCGCAGCGCAAACCGCCCTTTTTGAGCTGCTGGATGGTGTTGACCAGGGTGGTGGTTTTACCGGATCCGGGTGAACTCATCACATTGAGCACAAACACCTTGTTTTGGGCGAATTTTTGGCGATTGCGGGCCGCCATCTGGTCGTTGGCGTCGAGAATGCGTCGCGCCACCGTCACTTCATGGGTGTGGGCGGTGGTGCCATCGGCGTGAGGATGGGGGTGCTGGTGATGGCCGCGATGGCGGCAACACAGGCTGATGATCCCTGGAAGTTGAGCGCGTATCATGGGGGGCTATTTTCCTCGATTTCGATGGAACGGATATCCAGCTCGCGGCCGGAGACGATGTCGATGTCGCCACTGTCGCAGGCCGGACAACGAAAGGCGGGGGTGTCGATGGACCAGGCGTGGTCACATTGCCGGCAGCGGGCGTTGACGGCAACCTGCTCGATGACCAGCTCAGCCCCGGCCAGGCGGGTTCGTTCCGATGCCACCTGGAAACAAAACCGCAGGCTCTCGGGCACCACCGCCGCCAGCCGGCCGACCGTCAGAAAGACCTTGGTCACCCGCGCATCGGGTAGCTCTTTGGGGATCGAGGCCGCGGCGATATCGATGACTTCCAGGGCGATGCCCATCTCATGCACGGTTTCCATCCATAAATGGCATCTTACGATTCATATCTACGTTCTCGCATTTTTGAAATACTCGACGTATCTACAATACGTCTCCGTTTTCAAAAATATTGCGGCCTTGATCTGAACCAAAATCTATCATTTCTGACCCAATCTCAAAAGGTCCCATTTTGCCCAATCTCTGCGTCTGGCGCCAATTTTAATCCTCGAAATACGGGCCGTATGCCTGCGGTTAAAATTGGCACCATCCTTGACATTGGACAAACTGAAACATTCTGAAACAGGCTCTTTCTATATGGACATTATCCATCAGTCGTTCAGATGGTAGAGAGTTGGCAATCGTTAAAAAACTTCGGCGCACAGCTCGCCCAGGCGTCCCAGGTCGTCGCAAACGTGAATGCCGGCGCTGCGCATGGCGTCGATTTTGCCCTGGGCGGTGCCGCTGCCGCCGCTGACGATGGCGCCGGCATGGCCCATGCGCCGTCCCGGAGGCGCGGTCAATCCGGCGATGAAGCCCACCACCGGCTTAGTGACCTTTTCAACGATAAATTCGGCCGCTTCCTCTTCGGCCGACCCGCCGATTTCGCCCACCATGACGATGCCGGTGGTGTCGGCGTCGGCCTGGAAAGCTTCGAGGCAATCGATGAAATTGGTGCCGTTGACGGGGTCGCCGCCGATGCCGATGCAGGTGGTCTGGCCGATACCCTGCTGGGTCAATTGATGCACTACCTCATAGGTGAGGGTGCCCGAGCGCGACACCACGCCGATGGGGCCGCCCGGCTTGTGGGTCGGTCCGGGCATGATGCCCACCTTGCACTGGCCCGGGGTGATGATGCCGGGGCAGTTGGGACCGATCAGGCGCACTGGTTTGGTGGCCAGGTAGTTCTTGACGCGCATCATGTCCATGACGGGGATTCCCTCGGTGATGGCGACGATCAGATCCACGCCGGCGTCGGCCGCCTCCATGATGGCGTCGGCCGCAAAGGGCGGGGGTACGAAAATCAAGCTGCAGTTGGCAGCGGTTTTTTCAACGGCGCCGGCCACGGTATTGAACACCGGCACCTCGTCCATGGCCTGCCCCCCCTTGCCGGGAGTGACGCCGGCCACGACCTGAGTGCCGTAGGCGATACATTGACGGGTGTGAAACTTACCTTCACGGCCGGTGATCCCTTGAACCAGAACGCGGGTGTTGCGATCAACAAATATGCTCATGACGATACCTCATCGCTGTTTGATAGACGACAGATGACCCGTGTCAGGCCACCAGTTCCGCTACCTTCTGGGCGGCTTCCTTGAGGTCGGCCGCGGTGATCAGATTCAAGCCGGACTCTTCGAGGATTTGGCGCCCCCGCTCGACGTTGGTGCCTTCCATGCGCACCACCACCGGCACTTTGAGGGCGGTTTTCTTGGCGGCTTCGACCACGCCTTCGGCCAGAACGTCGCAACGCAGAATACCGCCGAAGATGTTGATCAAGATACCCTTGACGTTGGGATCGGAGAGGATGATCTTAAATCCGTTCTCCACCATCTCGGCACTGGCTCCGCCCCCGACGTCGAGAAAGTTGGCCGGCTCGGCGCCCGCCAATTTGATGATATCCATGGTGGCCATGGCCAAGCCCGCGCCATTGACCATGTTACCCACGTTGCCGTCCAGGTTGATATAGTTGAGATTGTGTTTGGAGGCTTCGATCTCCAGCGGGTCCTCTTCGTCCAGGTCGCGGTATTCGACAATCTCTTTATGACGAAAGAGGGCGTTGTCGTCGAAATTGACCTTGGCGTCCAGGGCGATCACTTCCTCCTGGGCGGTGACCACCAGGGGGTTGATCTCCAGCAGGCTGCAGTCGTAGGTTACAAAGAGGCGGTAGAGGTTGTTTAAGAGCGGCACAAAACGCTTTATGGCGGCCGGCGAGAAATTGAGGCCGAAAGCCACCTGCCGGGCGTGATAGGATTGGATGCCGACGTTGGGGTCAATGAAGACCTTGATGATCTTTTCGGGCGTTTCGGCCGCCACTTGCTCGATGTCCATGCCGCCGGCCTCGCTGGCCATGACCACGATTTTGGCCGTGGCGCGGTCGGGGATGAGGCTTAAGTAGAGTTCCTTGGCGATGTCCAACCCCTGCTCGACCAGCAGCTTTTTCACCAGGCGGCCTTCGGGACCGGTCTGGTGGGTCACCAGGGTCATGCCGAGGATCTCGTCGGCCATCTGGCGGGCCTCATCGGCCGAGTGGGCCAACTTAACCCCGCCGCCCTTGCCGCGGCCGCCGGCGTGGATCTGGGCCTTGACCACCACGGGGTAGCCGCCCAACTGTTCGGCAGCGGCGACGGCCTCGTCCACGCTGTAAGCTGCCTGGCCCTGGGGGATGGGCACATCGAACTTTGCAAACAACTGCTTGGCCTGGAATTCGTGTATTTTCATGGTCGTTCCTTTTCGTGTGGGCAAGCGACCGGCCCGGCTTACTTTAGCCCTTTAGCCCAGGGCGCGGTCGCTCAGGGCCGCTTTTTGCAAGGTTCTATCCGATGACGCACAAGACGTCGCCCTTGGCCACGGAATCGCCACTGTCGAAATTAAGGGTTTTAATGGTGCCGCTGCAGGGTGCCGCCAGGGCGTTTTCCATCTTCATGGCCTCTAATATCAGCACGGTCTCACCTTCGGTGACCTCGTCGCCGACGTTCTTTTTGTAGGCTACGATCATGCCCGGCATGGGCGCGGTGAGCGGGGTGCCGTCGGCGGGCGACGCGGCCGGGGCCGCTTTTTCAGCCTTGGCTTCCGTTTTAGCTTCGGCCTTGGGGGCTGCCGCCGGTGCGGCTGGTTTGGCGGCGGGTGCCGGCATGGGCGCCCCCATGGGCAACTGCTGTGCGTAGGCGATCACGGGCGAGCCGCCCACTTCGTCGACGCCCACTTCAAAGTAGTCCTCTTCGAGAAACACATTGAAGGTACGCAAGTTCTCGCTCTTTTCGGGCTTTTCAGCGACCTTCTTTTCAACAAGCAAACCGGCTTTGGCCTTTTTGATCAGCGCCTCTTCCTTTTTGACGTCGTCCATGGTGCGCGGCATCACCTCCGCTGGCGGCGTCTCCTTGCCGTATTTCCACTTGAGGAACTTTTTGCCGGTGACCGGGTAGATGGCGTAGAGTACCAGGTCGTCCAGGTCCACGGCCAGGTCGCCGATCTCGGCCTTGGCTTTTTCCAACTCCGGCTCCAGCACTTCGGCCGGCCGGCAGGTGATGGGCTCTTGACCGCGTTCGTAGTCCTTGAGGGCCTTTTTCTGGACTTCGGGATTGATGGGTACGGCGGTCTTGCCGTAGAGGCCGTAGCACAGGTCTTTTACCTGACCGGTGATCATCTTGTAACGCTCCTCGGGGGTGTCGAAGAGCACATTGTTGACGGTCTGGATGCCCACGATCTGGCTGGTGGGGGTCACCAGCGGAATCTGGCCCAGGTCTTTGCGGACGCGGGGCAGTTCCTTGTAGACTTCGCCGATCTTGTCCAGGGCGTCCATGTCGCGCAGCTGGTTGACCAGGTTGGAGAGCATGCCGCCCGGGGTCTGGTGCAGCAGCACGTTGATGTCGATGATGGACATCTTGGAGTCGTCAAGCAGGTGTTTATATTTGGGCATCACCTCTTTTTCGAAGATCTCGTTGATCCGGGCCAGCAGTTTGATGTCGAAACCGGTGTCGCGCGAGGTGCCCAGCAGGGTCATCACCAACGGCTCGACGGCCGCGTGGGAGGTGCGGTAGGCATAGGGCGACATACAGGTGTCGATGATGTCGACCCCGGCCTCGATGGCTTTGAGGTGGCTCATGGGCGACATGCCCGAGGTAAAGTGGCTGTGCAGGTGAATGGGCACCTTGCAGTTTTCCTTCAGCGCCTTGATGATGGCGTAGGCGTCGTAGGGGGCGATCAGGCCGGCCATGTCCTTTACGCAGATGGAGTCGGCGCCCATGGCCTCGAGATCCTTGCCTTTGGTGACGTAGTAATCCAGGTTGTAGACCGCGCCGCCCAGACGCGGTTCGGTCATGGTGTAGCAAATACAGCCCTGGAAATGCTTGCCGTACTCCTTGATCTTGGGCACCACGGTCTGGAAGTTGCGGTAATCGTTGAGGGCGTCGAAGGTGCGGAAGATGTCCATGCCGTTTTCGCAGGCGCGGTCCATGAAGGCGTTGGCCACGTCGTCGGCGTAGTTGCGGTAGCCCACCAGATTCTGGGCCCGCAGCAGCATGGAAAAGGGGGTTTTTTTGAAGTAGCGCTTCAAGGTGCGGATGCGCTCCCAGGGATCCTCGTTGAGAAAGCGGTGCATGGTGTCAAAGGTGGCGCCGCCCCAGGTTTCGACGGCCCAGAAACCCACTTGGTCCATCAGCTCGGCCACCGGGATCATGTCCTCGGTACGGCCGCGGGTGGCAAAGAGGCTCTGGTGGCCGTCGCGCAGGCTCAGATCCATGATCTTCACCGGGTTTTCAGCCTTGGGCCGATCCTTGTCGTAATTCATGGAGGTCATTTTGACTTGATCGTGGTCACTCATGGTTCGGTTCTCCCTTGTGATGGTGGCACCCTGATCATCCCAATTTCAGGTCGAAAGCCGGGCGTTTGGCGCTACCATCTATCTGAATGATTTATGTGTCGATTCGGTTCGCCATGGCTAGTGGGTCTTAAAACCGTGCAAACCCTTCATTTGCATCAAGTTGCGGTTTTGCATGATGGCCTGCCGGCCGCTAAGGCCCCACAAATTGGGCATTGCCACTGGCCGCGGTTTGTGTTGCTGGGCGGCCGAAGCCATCATCAGGGCCTCTTCTTCGGTCTTGATGTAGGCCGAAACCGCCGCGATGGCAGCCGCCAGTTTCTTGCGTTCTTTCATGCTGTCACTCTCCGTTCACCGAAAACAGGGTTCATTTCAAGCCGCGCTACATGGGGATGTTGCCATGTTTTTTGGGCGGACGGATCTCGCGTTTGGCACACATCACCTCCAGAGCGTCGATCAGGCGCGCGCGCGTGGTGGCCGGCTCGATGATGGCATCCACAAAGCCACGATTGGCTGCGCGGTAGGGGTTGGAAAAGAGCTCTTCGTACTCTTTGATCTTCTGCTCGCGCTTGGCCTTGGGGTCATCGGCGCCTTTGATTTCGCGGGCGTGAATGATGTTGGCCGCACCGGCGGCGCCCATCACGGCGATCTCGGCCGTGGGCCATGCCAGGGTGTAGTCCGCGCCCAGATCCTGGGAGCACATGGCCAGGTAGGAGCCGCCGTAATCCTTGCGGGTCACCAGCAGCATTTTGGGTACCGTGGCTTCACTGTAGCACCAGAGCAGTTTGGCGCCGTGGCGGATAATGCCGTTCCACTCCTGGTTGCTGCCGGGCAGGTAGCCGGGCACGTCGGCGATGGTGAGCAGGGGCACGTTGAAGGCGTCGCAGAACCGGATAAAGCGGGTGGCTTTGTCCGAGGCGTCGATATCGAGGCATCCGGCCAACTGCATGGGCTGGTTGGCGATGATGCCGATGCTGCGGCCGTTCAAGCGCGCAAAACAGGTGACCATATTTTTGGCGAAATGACGATGGGGCTCGAAAAACTCGCCGTTGTCGACGATGGCGCGAATGACATCGTACATTTCGTAGGACTGGTTTGGGTTTTCGGGGATGATAGTGTTCAGGGCGCTTTCCGTGCGGCCGCGTGGGTCACCGGTTTCGACGATGGGCGGTTCTTCCATATTGTTGGAGGGCAGGTACGAGAGCAGCGCCTTGATCTGTTCGATGGCGTCTTCGTCGCTTTCGCAGGCAAAATGGGCCACGCCGCTCTTTTGGTTGTGGGTCATGGCGCCGCCCAGGTCCTCGAAGGTGATCTCCTCGCCGGTGACGGCCTTGATCACGTTGGGGCCGGTGATGAACATATAACTGGAATTTTTGACCATGAAAATATAGTCGGTCATGGCCGGCGAGTAGACCGCGCCTCCGGCGGTGGGGCCCATGATGGCCGAGATCTGGGGAATCACCCCCGAAGCGAGCGAGTTGCGGTAAAAGATCTGACCGTAACCGGAGAGGGCATCCACGCCCTCTTGGATGCGGGCGCCGCCCGAATCGTTGAGGCCCACAAAGGGAACGCCGGCCTTCATGGCCATGTCCATCACTTTGCAGATCTTTTTGGCGTGCATCTCCCCGAGGCTTCCGGCACGGGCGGTAAAGTCCTGGGCGAAGGCGAAGATCGGCCGGCCGTTGACCAGACCATGGCCGGTCACCACGCCGTCGCTGGGGATCTCCACCTCCTGCATGCCGAAGTTGACACAGCGGTGGGTGACGAACATGTCAATTTCGCGGAAGGTGCCCTTGTCAAAAAGCAGGGCCATGCGCTCACGGGCCGTCAGCTTGTTTTTCTCATGCTGTTTGGCTACCGCTTTTTCGCCGCCCATCTCGCGGATGCGCCGTTCTTTTTCTTTCAGTTGCTTGAGTTTGTCGCTTGCAGCTCCCATATATCGGTTCCTTTCACTGGCAAGGATTTGGCTTTACGGATCACATTGAGACCTTCGCCATGGCCTGTTTGACCCTGATCTTCATGCTTTATACGGCCGCAATTGGAGGCGCCGCGGTCGATATCCAAAGGCCGGCGACAAGCCGTCGGTCGCCGAACGGTGCAAAACATAAACTTTTCCTATGCAGCCCCTTGTTTGTCAAGTAAAAACCATTTTGCTTGCGGATGAGATCCAACCGGGCGGCATGATGCCGCCAGTGGCCTTTAGGCCTGGCCGAGAAACTCGGCAACCACCTGCCGCATCACCCGGTAGGGGTTCTGTTTTTTCTCCATGATCTGATCCACGATGGCATCGATGCGTCGCGATTGCGCCAGGTGCTGGCGCAGCAGGCGGAAAAGCTCCTGGTGGATCATCTGCAAGGTCTCCTGGCGCACGCGCTGGCGCCGCCGCTCGGTCAACTCGCCGCTCTCGCCTATAAACCGCCGGTGGGCCTCAATAGCATCGGTGAGTTCAGCGATACTCTTTTTGTCGGTACCCACGGTTTTGACCACGGGCGGTGTCCAGGGTTGCGCGGCCAGCTGGCCGTCCTGGGCGACCCGCGCCTTGACCTCGGTAAAGAGCTGGTCGGCCCCGGCAAGGTCGGCTTTGTTGACGGCGTAAATATCGGCGATCTCCATGACACCGGCTTTCATGCTCTGGATCACGTCGCCGAAACCCGGCACCAGCACCAGGCACACCGTGTCGGCGATGCGCACCACGTCCACCTCGTCCTGACCCACGCCCACCGTCTCGATGAGTATGATCTGCAGGCCGGCGGCATCCATGGCCTTGATGACACCCTCGGTGGCCTGCGCCAGGCCGCCCAGGAAGCCACGCGTGGCCATGCTGCGAATGAAAACGCCCTCGTCCAGGGCGTGTTGACTCATGCGCACGCGGTCTCCCAGAAGCGCTCCGCCCGTGAAAGGGCTAGTGGGATCTACGGCGATGATGCCCACCTTGAGGTTTTGGCGCCGGAAATGGTCGATCAGCTTGTCGGTCAGCGAACTTTTGCCCGCGCCGGGCGAACCGGTGATGCCCAGCACGTAAGCGCCGCCGGCGTGTGGATAGAGGATCTCCATGCAGGCGGTGGCACGGTCATCATCATTTTCAAGCCATGTGATCAGGCGCGCCAGGGCCCTTGGGGAGCCCTCGCGCACCTGCCGGGCGAAATCCGCTGTTGCCTCTGGAGAGATCGTTGGTGTCATTGGCGCACGTGACCGGTAATGTATTCGACGATCTTGCCGGTGGCGGTGCCGGGGCCGAAGATCTCGTCCACACCGGCCGCCTTGAGCTCGGGAATGTCTTCGTTAGGGATAATCCCGCCGCCCACCAGCAGCACGTCGTCGAGCCCCTTATCTTTGAGAAGGGCCGCCACGCGAGGGAAAAAGTAGCCGTGAACGCCCGACAGGCTGGAGAGGCCGATCACGTCGGCATCTTCTTGCAGGGCCGCTTCGACGATCATTTCCGGGGTTTGCCGCAGACCGGTGTACACGACCTCCATACCGGCTTCGGAAAAGACCCGGCACAGCAGTTTGGCGCCGCGGTCATGGCCGTCCAGGCCGGGCTTGGCGACAACGATTTTAATCTTTTTATCCGTCATGGGAAATCTCCTTTTCTAAACGAACTCTTTGGGACGGTACTGCCCGAAAATGTCACGCCAGACATCACAAATCTCGCCCACGGTGGCTTTGGCCTTCACGGCCTCAATCACCGCCGGCATCACGTTCTTACCGGCCTCGGTGGTGGTGCGCAGATGGTCGAGGGCCTTCTGCCAGGTCGCCGCGTCGCGCTCGGCGCGCAGCGTTTTCAACTTGGCCGACTCCTTTTCACCCACGCTCATGTCGATGCGCAGCAGGTTCTCGGGCGGCGGCTCTTCCATGGTGTAGCGGTTGATGCCGACATAGGCGCGCTCGTTGGATTCGATCTCCTTCTGGAAGCGGTAGGCGCTGTTCTGGATCTCTTTTTGAATGTAGCCTTCTTCGATGGCGCGTGTGGCACCGCCCATGGCATCGATTTTCTGGATGTACTCGTCGATCTCAGCCTCGATCTGATCGGTGAGCGCCTCCACGTAATAGGAACCGGCCAGGGGGTCGATGGTATCGGTGGCGCCGCTCTCTTCGGCCACGACCTGCTGGGTGCGCAGGGCCACGGTAACGGCCTGCTGTGTGGGCAGGCAGAGCGCTTCGTCGTAGGAGTTGGTGTGCAGCGACTGGCATCCGCCCAGGGCGGCAGCGTAGGCCTGGAGCGCCAACACGCACGATGTTGTTGAGCGGCTGCTGGGCGGTGAGGGTGACGCCACCGGTCTGGACGTGGTAGCGCAGCATCATCGAACGCGGACTTTTGGCACCGAAACGCTCCTTCATCACCCGCGCCCAATAGCGCCGCCCGGCCCGGAATTTGGCCACCTCCTCGAGCACGTTGGTAAAGGCGTTGAAGAAAAATGAGAGCCGTCCGGCAAACTTGTCGACATCCATGCCGCGGTCCACGCAGGCCTGGGCGTAGGCGATACCGTCGGCCAGGGTGAACGCCATCTCCTGGGCGGCGGTGGAGCCGGCCTCACGAATATGGTAGCCGCTGATGCTGATGGTGTTCCAGCGCGGCACTTTCTGCTGGCAGAACTGGATCAGGTCAACGGTCAGGCGCATGGTGGGCTGGGGGGGATAGATGTACTGCCCGCGGCAGATGATCTCCTTGAGCACGTCGTTCTGGACGGTGCCGCCCACCTTGTCCCAGGCGACGCCCTGCTCCTCGGCCAGGGCCAGGTACATACCCAGCAGTACCGTGGCCGGGGCGTTGATGGTCATGCTGGTGGTAACTTTGTCCAGGGGGATCTGGTCAAACAGCAGGCGCATGTCGTCGATCGAGTCGATGGCGACGCCTACTTTGCCCACCTCGCCCATGGATAATGGGTGGTCGCTGTCGTAGCCGGCCTGGGTGGGCAGGTCGAAGGCCACGCTGAGTCCGGTCTGGCCTGAGTCGAGCAGGTAGCGATAGCGCTTGTTGGTCTCTTCGGCGCTGCCGAATCCCGCGTATTGGCGCATGGTCCAGAAGCGGCCCCGGTACATGGTGGGTTGCACACCGCGGGTATAGGGGTATTGGCCGGGAAAACCGAGGGCGTCAACGTAGTTAAGATCGGCGGTGTGGACGGGGGTGTAGAGGCGTTCGGTGGGCATCCCGGAGATGCTGGTAAATGTCTCCTTGCGCTCACCGAATCGGTCGAGGGCCTTGCCGAGTGTACCCTCTTCCCAGCCCTGCTGCGCATTTTTAATGGGTTCCAAATCCTTTGTGCTGGACATATGACCTCCTGTGATCCAATGGTTTGGTCAGGTTTATGGCTTGATACGATCGCCAGAAATTAGCGCTGGCACAACTCCACCAGCACCCCGTTGGTGGCCTTGGGGTGAAGGAAGGCTATCTTTGCGCCGCCGGCGCCGATGCGGGGCTCTTGGTCGATCAGCTTCACGCCTTTTTCCTTCAGCTCGGCCAGCGCCTCCTCAATGTTTTCCACCCGAAAGGCCACGTGCTGGATGCCCTGGCCGCGTTTTTCGATATATTTGGCCACCGGCCCGTCGGGGGCCGTCGATTCCAGCAGCTCCACTTCGCTTTCGCCCACGGGGAAAAAGGCCGTGGTCACTTTCTGTTCGGCCACGGTTTCGGCCCCTTCAAAAACCAGACCCAAAACATCGGACCAGAACGCTTTGCCATCGTCGATGCTGTTGACGGCGATTCCCAAATGATCGATCTTCAAAATTTTCATGGTTCCCCCTTTAATTGGTTATTTATTAATGAAATCATTGATCGGCCTTAGGCCGAATCGGGTTTGGCTCTCCCGGCGCCATCAGCGCATCGCCCCCACAGCCTTGGAGGCCACCTGCTGATGGCGATTGCTGCGATTGTGCTCCACCTCCGGGTTGGCGATGGCGCGCCAGATCATCTCCGACATGCGCCCGGCATCGGCGGCCAGATCGCCGCTTTTGCCCCTGGAGATCCACATGACGAAAGAGCGCTGCACGAACCCCATCATAAAGTCCAGCAACACCCCGGCTCGAACCTGATTGTTGAGCATCCCGCTGGCCTGCCCCTGGCGCAATACATCCATGAACATGCCGATCATGCGGCGCTGCCGGAAGGTGTCGTCGGCCATCCAGGTCTGCATTGGAACGGTCATAAAGAGGATGCGCCCCAGGTCTTCGTGGGTCTGGTAGTAATCGAGCTGCAACCAAACCACCTTGCGGAGTTTCTCTTTAAGGTCTTCAATGCCCTGGAGGTGGTCGATGATGCGCTCGGTCAGTTTGCCCAGGGATAGATCCACAAAGGTAAAGAGCAGGCGTTCTTTGCTGCCAAAGTGGGCGTAGATCGTACTGAAACTAATCCCGGCCTGCTTGGCCACGGCACGCATGGTGGCTTTGTGAAAGTCGGCGCTGGAAAAGATATCCATGACCGATTGTTCCAGGCGCCGCATCACTTCGGGTTTTAGTTCCTGAACCATTGTTACCCAATCTGGCCTTGAAAGCGTCTTGTTTCGGCGGAGAGGCGGTTCGGGGCCACCTCAATAAATTAAAAAATGTTATTAAAACAATATGTTATTATATAATCCGCTACCATCTAATTAACTACCCATATTTGGAACAATGTTTCGACTAGTATCCAAATGCCGGACTGATGTCAACGATAAAATGCGTCATTTCTAACTATGGGCAACTAACGCCAGGACGGATGACGTGGAAATATCCCCGTTTTAAATGACACCGCTGTCAAACTCTCCCCGGTAGATAACAGCACAGGGACCCTACCCCTAACGGGCGTATCCTGAAGTGCTCACTGGTCCAGCCATGGCGGGACGCCCTCGATGCCTTGTCAATGATTAACTCAGGGACGTGAGATTTCCGGGTGGGTGTGTGCAGCCAAAGATGTTTATGGCCCACGTGTCTCAAGAGTAGGCGCACGGTGGTCGGTTTCGGTGATGGGGTCAGTGTGCCGGGGATCTTCGTGGCCTTCGCTGAGGTGTGTTGAAATTAGCTTTCATAAAGAGAGCATGGCCGACCAACGCGTTGGTGAGGCGAATGTTACAAGGAAGAACGTTCTCTTTATGGCACCAAGGCTTCAAAGGCCTTTACCAACAAGTTGGCGGCCATGCCCAGCATGATTAGCCCCGCCAACAGGGTGGCCTGTCGTCTGAAGCGATTTAAAAGCATGGCCGCGCCCATGCCCACCGCAAGCATCCCCGGCAGAGTGCCTAGTCCGAAAATAAGCCCTCTGGCTGCACCGGTTATGACTTGGGCCCCGGCAAGCGCTTTGGCGAAAGCCGCGTAAGAGAGTCCGCAGGGCAGGCCCCCCAAAAGCAGCCCGAGCAGCAAAAGGTTGAGGTTGCTGCGCTGGTTGGGCGACTGGTACATAAGCCGCCGCCAACCGGGCATACGATCCGGCAGGGCTACGTACAACCAGCTCGGCTCGGCGAGAAATCCCATGTGGCACAGTCCGAAAATCAGCAGAAACAGTCCAGCCAGTACGCTTATCGCGGCCTGAGCGCGGGTCACCCACAAAAGGGGGTCGGCGCCGCTGAGCGCTGCCAGTTGAATCAGGCCGCTTCCGATTGCTCCCATGATAGCCCCAAAGAGGGTATACGTGATCAACCGTCCCGTGTGGTAGGCCAGATGCGCGGAAAAGCGTGCGGTCTGTCCAGGTAGGGCAACCACCAGAGGACCACACATGCCGATGCAATGACCGGTGCCCAGGAGGCCCAGCATGAAAAGCGCTGTGGTGTCGATCGGTGTTGGGATCATTGCGGCGATTTACCCAAGTGTATATTCCTGCACTCAAGTTCAAAGGGTCATGCCATTGACTTGCAGTTTCGCACAATATTCTTTAAATTGATACTCTCTCACGGGTACCATCGTCTATCTTACAAGCTCTTTTAACCGCTTTCGGCTTAGATGGGAGGTGCAAGAGTGGACAACACTTCAATGGGCAACTTTTGGACCGTGACTGTTTTGTCGGCGTTGGGGCTGATTCTGTTGACCGGAGTTGGTCAGGCGCTGGCCGGTGGGCCGGCCCCAGCCCAACAGGCCTTGTCGGCCGCGGGCGAGATGCTCATCAGCCCATCTGACCGCTGCCCGGTATGTGCCATGTTTCCCGCACGTCATCCCCATGCCGCCGCCGCCCTGACGCTGATCAGCGGTGAAACCTATTATTTTTGTGGGAATGGATGCCTGCTCAGAACCTGGCTGAGGCCGAAGGTTTATCTTGGCAGGCCACCGTCGGATATCGACCGTCTGGTGGTCCGTGATTACTTCTCCGGGAAAGCCATCGACGGACACACAGCCTCTTGGGTGGCTGGATCCGATGTGACCGGCCCCATGGGACCGGCCATTGTCGCTTTGGAAAATGCGCAAGAACTGACCGTTTTTAAAAGCCGTCACGGTGGAAAAACCGTCTTTACGATAGATCAGCTGGATGACGAGCTATGGGGACGCATTAGCCGCCGCAAATTGCCACAGGCAACAGAAAAGTGATCTTTTGACCCTCCTTTGAATTGGCGCATGACTGAGAGACAACGACAGCGGCCGGCGATCTGCAGAGGTGCCAGAGGTCTGCTCGCGATTACCGTCAGTATCAGTTTGGTAACGGTCCTGGTCGTTGCAGCGGCTATGTTGTTGCGAGTGCACCCTCTTGCCGTTTCCGGGGCATGGATGGAGGCGTTGACGCTGTCGGCCCCGGCTTTGCGACCCGCCGGTGATCCTATTCGGCATCCGGAGACGATGCACCCGTCAATCGATTTGCGCTATTGCGTCGGCTTGGAGAGTGCCGAGTGATGGCGACTAATCGCTGGGCAGCCCAGGTGGTATGGGCCGCGCGCGAAACCCAGCGGCGTCCAGGCCATTCAATACTCTTGTTTGCCTGCCTTTGCACCTTCGTTTTTGTAATTGCCACGCCACTACTGTTCTGCAACGCTTTGGACATCACCTGGAAGCGCCTCTTGGAGCATGCGCCGGATCTGGTGGTGCGACGAGTCGGTACAGGCGGTTGGGCGCCGATGCCGATCGCCGAGGGTGTACATTGTGCCAAGCGTATCGCCGGTGTCATCAGGGCGACACCTCGCCTATGGGGGGTCACCGCGAGTTCCGATGGCCCCGTGACATTGGTGACCATGCTGGGGTCTCCAAGAATTGTTGGTGGAATGACACCACCATCGGCCGGCGAGGCTGTGGTGGGCCAGGGAGTAATGGCAAGTGCTGACGGGCAACAGCTAATTTTGGGCAATGCTCGACCTCTCTCCGTTGAGATCGTCGGCACCTTTCCAGCCGAGACAGGCCTGGTTACCCATGATGTGGTGTGGGTTGCGGCTGAGGATGCCCGTCAGCTGCTCGGTCTGGCGCCCGGTCAATCCAGCGATCTGGCCATTTATCTTTTCCGGCGCGAGGAGGAGCAAGCCATCCAGAGCGACCTCGCCGCCGCATTTCCGTGGCCGGTGCAGATTACCGCTCGCGGCAGCAGCGCGCTACGTCTTCATGCCCGAACAGTGCGAACCGGCGGTATAGCCGTTGTGGCCGGTATTCCCGCCCTGCTGGCCCTGCTGATGATTATCGTCGATATTACAGCCGGTGACCGGGATCAGAGAAAGCGCTGGGGCTTGCTCAGGGTGATGGGCTGGACCAGTGCGGACATCGTCAGGCTCCAGGTGGCCAAAGCGGTCATTGTCGGAATGCCGGCGGTGATTTTGGGCTTGGCGGCGGCATGTGGGGCGGTCTTTTGGCCGGCAGCAGCTGGCATAACGGCCAGATGGGTTGCCGGCGGTCAACACCTGCCGGTATTGACGCTGGACGGGAGCGGGGTCTTATTGATTGTGCTGGAGATCGTCACCCTGGTGGGTGTGCCCTATTTAGCGGCTGTTTTTTTAACCACGCTAAAGGGGGCTACTGGAGAACTGCCGACTGCCTTGCAGGGGTATCCGTGGAGCTGACGCCCGGCATGGTCTGTCGACGACTTGATTTCCGCTGGCCGGAAAAGCGGGCCCCTGCATCGCCTCTGCTCGACGCGGTGGAAGCGGTGTTTAGCCCGGGTGCGGTATGTTTGATTACCGGAGAGACCGGTGCGGGTAAGAGCACCTTGTTGCACCTGCTGGCCGGTTTGCTGCGCCCGACGGCCGGGGAGATCTGGGCCGACGGCCAACCCGTATCGCGCTGGCCTGCACGCCACCGCGATCCATGGCGCCGGCAGGTGGGCATCGTCTTCCAACACCTGGGATTAATGACGGATCTGAGTGTGGCGGAAAACCTGCTGCCACCGCTGATATCGCGAAACTGGGCCTGGTCGCAAATGCAACTGGAGATCCAGCGGCGCCTGATTGAAGCGGGATTGAACCAACTGGCCGACGAGCCTGCCCACAAACTCTCCGGTGGACAACGCCAGCGTTTGGCCATCGCCCGGGCCCTTGCCGGACGCCCTCGGTATGTTTTTGCTGACGAACCCACCGCTTATCAAGATGACCACCACGCTGCACAAGTGGTCGCACAGCTGAGCACAGTCGCCCACGAAGGGGCAGTGGTGGTGATCTGTTCTCACGACCCACGCCTCAAAACGTCGGTTGCCAAAATACGGTTGTGGCACCTGGAGGCGGCTAAATTGAAAGAGCTTGTCACCGGCGAGGCTGCCCAGTGATCTGGCACCCCTTCACCTGGACGTTCTGGTTAGCGGCAACAACGGGTACGCTGCTTTATGCAGCAGGTGCCATTGGTGCCTTTGATGTGGCGTTAAATTGGACGCCGTCTTCATTTGCGTTCGATCAACTGCGGCGAGAGCGACGTGCTGAAATGGCATCGCTATTGGGACAGTGGTCGTTGGGCTGTCTTTCAATTGCCGCCTTGGCGGGGGTCGTGGGGGTCGCCATTGTTTGGCATATCGAAATTTCCGGCGCCATGTGTGGCACCGGTGTGCTTCAGGCCATGGGAAGCAATGGTAGCCGGGCTATGCTTTTCTGGGGAGCGGTCTTGATCATATTATACGTTTGGCGGGTGTTGGACCGCCTCGACGCCAATCAACCCCAAGGGGTATTGAGCCAGGTCAACGCGAGGGTGATGATCTGTGCCGCTCCCTTTCTCGCGATGGCGTTATTTTACAGCTTTCGAGCCTTGATGCGGGTCGACACGGCTCCCCCGGTCAGCTGCTGTGCCGTGCTCTATGACAAGGTGTTGAATGATGATGCAGTATCAGCGGCACTGACCCAGTTCAGGCCGTTGTTGGCGGGGGCAGTCTGCTGGGCGCCACCGTGCTGCTGGTGCTGTCGATTTGGCAGTTGCGTTTTCCTGAAGGCCGAGCGGTGGTTATGCCTGCCATGATCGGAATCTTATGGGGCGTCGGGGCGCCGGTTGCCGTCACGCAAGTGTGGAGCGCCTATTACTATCAGGTCTTGTCGCATCCATGCCCCTGGTGTCTTTTTGGGACGGATTATGGGGGCGTGGGCTTTGTCATTTTCGGGCTGATCGCAGTGGTGTTCGTCGAAAGCATCGTCTTGTGGTTTGTCGGCCGCGTCCGTCGTCAGCGACCGCTGCTCGCCATGGCGGCCGAAGGCCGTATTCAGGCAGCGGCCCGAAGAATTATCCTATCGCTGATCGGATTCACCGTTCTGACTGTGGGGCCGGCGCTTTGGTGGCGGCTCCATAACGGAGTGTGGCTCAACGGCGCCTTTTGATCCGTGGGCGATGGTCGTTGCCTAATTGACACGTTCAGGGCCATTTGCTATGGTAGCCAGACTTTGTCCCAACCCCTTTAATACCAGCACCTACGCACAGCAAAACCGGGCCATTTATTGGCGTCCAAAAACTTTCTAACAATGGTCACTCTTGCGGGGCTGACTTAAGCCAAAGCCGGAGCAATGCTTTCAATTGAAGTGGGCATTCCGAGCAAGCAGGTAACCGGTATGGATCGCAGAACGTTTCTAAAACTTACCTCTTTGGGCAGTATTTCTTTTGTGGCAGGTTGCTCTGGTGAACCGGAATCGCATCTATACTCCATGGTAAAAGCCACTGAGGACATGGTCACCGGCAAGGCCACCTGGTACGCCTCCACCTGCCGCGAATGTCCCGCTGGTTGCGGTGTGCTGGCCAAAAACCGGGACGGAAGAGTGATTAAACTTGAAGGAAACCCCCTTCACCCGGTCAACCAGGGCGCCCTATGCATGCGGGGCCAAGCGGCCCTTCAGGGGTTCTACAACCCTGACAGATTATGGACCCCTCAACTAAAAACTGAAGAGGGTTGGCGGACAATTGCCTTCGACGAGGCAGAAGCCTTGATAAGGCGGAAGGTCGAAGCGGCGGCCAAGCAGGGACCAGGGCGCATCGCCATGTTCACTGAAACGGTGGGGGAGACCCAGCTTAACCTTTTTACTAGAGTAATGGAACAGTTTGGTGGCGCACCTCCGATGGTATTCGAACCCATCGCCTACGAGGCCCTTAAATTTGCCCACCGGCAACTTTTCCGATCGGCCTCCCTGCCCGTACTTCACATGGACCAAGCGGACTTAATTGTTGGTTTCGGGGCCGACTTTCTCGAGACCTGGCTGTCACCGGTGGAGTATGCGCGTAAATTCAAGACGATGCATCGGTTTGAAAACGGGCATAAGGGGGCCTTTATACAAGTTAGCCCTTTTATGTCTCTTACCGGCGCCAACGCCGACCGCTGGATCGGCTGTCGGCCAGGTGCGCAAGTGGTGGTCATGATGGGGTTGATCCGCTCATTGAGCCACGCCCGGAGCAACCACCGGTCGATGGGTGAACTTCCCGCCACGCTGGTGGAAATGGCCAATGCGTACACTCCCGAAGTGGTAACACGTCTGTCTGGCGTTGCGCAGGAAGATCAAGCCACGCTCGCGCGATTACTGTTGGCGGCCAAGCGCCCGCTCATTCTTGGAGCGGGTTTGAGCAGCGGTGGTCGCGGACAGGCTGCTGCCGCGGAAATGGCCGCACTCTATCTCAATCTGGCCGTGGATCCCGAACTCTCACTCTTCGATTTTGGCAATCACCATCGCGTGGAGATCGCCGACTCGGGCCACACCATTTCAACAGCCTTGGAAGGTTTAGACGAAAAAGGCGTTTCCCTGGTCTTGCTTAACAATGTCAACCCCGTTTTTGCCCTTCCAAACGGCAGCCGCGTTGCCGAAAAACTTCAGAGCGAGGCACGCTTCACGGTTGCTTTCTCCAATTTTGTAGATGAGACCTCCTCCACGGCTGATTTAATCGTTCCCGTCCAAATGGCGCTGGAGAGTTGGGATACCTATGAGAGTAACGGCACGGTAATCAGCACCATGCAGCCTTCAGTGGGGAAAATCACCCAAGCGCCGGCCCTGGGGGACCTGTTGCTGCGCCTGCTACAACCTGGGACACGTCCAGCGGATGACTATAAATCGCTGGTCACTCGAACCGTGTTGGATGGCCAAAGCGGTTCTGCCACTACCAACTGGTTGCGCACGATCCAAAAAGGCGGACACTTTTCCAACAACCAAGCGGGCGGCAGGCCCGCCATCAATCCCCAGGCTGCGGTAACGTTAAAGCGCATATTGGAGACGCAGCCCAAACCTGATGATGGTGCAATGCTCATGGTAGTGCCCTCCATCCGGTTTTTCGATGGACGCGGGGCCAACAAGCCCTGGCTGCAAGAAACCCCGGATACACTTTCCCAGGTTTCCTGGCAAAACGTGGCGATGGTCCATCCGGACACCTTGGCTGCCGCTGGCATCGATACCGGCGGCACGGCTTTGCTAAAGAGCGACACCGGAGAAATTGAGGTGCCCCTATACGCATTTGAAGGTGTATTTCCAGGTACCATTGTGGTGCCCTTAGGGCAGGGCCATAGCACTTACGGTCGCTGGGCCAGCAACCAGGGCGCCAGCCCGTTGGCCATTCTGGAACCGGCGGTGGATGACCATACCGGTGGGTTTTCGCTGGTCGCTGCGCCGCTGAGCTTGAAAAAAGGCGCCCATAGTGGGGTCTTGGCCAGCACTTCGGGCAACCGCGTAGCTCTGGGCCGTAAGATTGCCCCCACGGTTGCCATGGACGAGGTTGGTCACGAAGTTGGACACCATAAGGCAGGGTTGACCATGAACGACTTCCCACTGACACCGCCGACGCCTGATGGTTACGACCCCAAAAGAGATCTTTATCCGCCGCACGACCACGATGGTTACCGCTGGGCCATGGTTGTGGACATGGACCGCTGTATCGGCTGCAGCGCCTGCGTGGTGGCCTGCTATGCCGAGAACAATATCGGCATTGTGGGCGAAGAGCGCATTCGTGAAGGCCGAGAGATGGCCTGGCTGCAGATCCAGCGCTACCATGACCCCGCGGACATGGTCCGACTCACCTTTTTGCCGATGATGTGCCAGCATTGCGACAATGCACCCTGTGAGGCCGTATGTCCGGTCTATGCGCCCCATCACTCCAAAGAGGGACTAAACAATCAAATCTACAACCGCTGCATCGGCACCCGCTTCTGTGCCCAGAACTGCCCCTACAAGGTGCGGCGGTTCAACTGGTTTGAATGGCAGTGGCCCGAGCCGCTTGACAAACAGCTCAACCCCAACGTCACCGTACGCACCAAAGGTGTGATGGAAAAATGCTCTTTCTGTGTCCAGCGTATCAAGGTGGCCCATAATGGCGCCAAAAACCAAAAGCGCGCCATCCGTGACGGCGAAGTAATACCAGCCTGCGCCCAGACCTGTCCCACCAATGCCCTGACTTTCGGCAGCCTCATGGATAAGGAGAGTCGCGTAAGTCAACTGATCAGCGATCCGCGGGCTTATCAAGTGATGGGATACCTCAACACCAAGCCGGCGGTGATCTATTTAAAGAAAGTGGTACAGACCATTTGATTGATGAAGGATGTTATGGAGCAGACCCTAACTTACAGCAACATTGACGATACGGTTCTCAATACCCTATCGCCGCCCCGGCGCAGGTATTGGGTCGTCGTGGCTTTGCTTTTTATCGGCGTGCTGGTGGGAGCCGCCTGCTGGGTCTACCAGATTGTCGTCGGTATCGGCGTCGGCGGGCAGAACAATCCAGTGCATTGGGGCACCTACCTGATCAATTTTGTCTTTTGGGTGGGGATTGCCCATTCCGGCACTCTGATATCTGCTATCTTGCATCTGTTCAGGGCCGGCTGGCGCAACCCTATCGCCCGGGCCGCCGAGACTATGACTGTGTTCGCTGTGTGCACCGCGGGTCTTTTCCCGTTTATTCATTTGGGAAGGGTCTGGATGGTCTACTACATGCTGCCGGTTCCCAACCAGCGCACCTTGTGGCCTAATTTTCAATCGCCATTGATGTTCGACGTGGTGGCCATCAGTACCTATCTGACGGTCAGTTCCCTGTTCTGGTATACGGGCATGCTACCGGATCTGGCGACCGTCCGCGATCGCGCCCACGGCGTGCGACGCAAAATTTTCGCCGTGCTCGCCCTGGGCTGGACGGGGGAATATGAGATTTGGCGACACTACACCCGCGGCTACCTTTTTTTCGCCGCGCTGGCCACCCCGCTGGTTATCTCGGTGCACAGCGTGGTTTCGTGGGATTTTGCCTTGAGCGTCGTTCCCGGATGGCACACCACCATCTTCGCACCCTACTTCGTGGCCGGCGCCATCCATTCTGGTCTGGCCATGGTGCTCACCCTGATGATTCCCTTGCGCCTCATCTTCAAGTATCAGGCAATCATCACCGACCGGGTCCTGGAGAGTGTGGCCAAAACCATCGTCTTCACCGGCCTAATCGTGGGGTTTGCCTATGCCACCGAAATTTTCATCGCCTGGTACAGCCAAAACCCCGTGGAGATAGAATCGTTCCGCTGGCGGGCGGTGGGCGACTATGCCCTGGAATATTGGATCATGGTGAGCTGCAACGTCTTTATCCCACTGTTACTGCTCTTTAAAAAGGTGCGCACCAATATCCGCGCGCTCTTTGTCATTTCACTGCTGGTCAATGTGGGTATGTGGTATGAGCGCTTTGTGATCATCATCGGATCGGTGGCCCATGATTTTCTACCCCACGCCTGGGGCCTCTATACCCCGAGCCTGGTCGAGTTCGGTATCATGATCGGCAGCTTTTGCCTCTTTTTTTTCCTGTTCGTGCTGTTTGTAAAACATCTGCCCTCGGTTTCCATGACCGAGATGAAGGAGACTCTGTCGGAAGGGGGCGCGCATGTCGGCTGACCCGGTTTCCATTATGGGGATATTCACCAGTGAGCGTCGTGCCGCAGCCGCCATCGATCGGTTGCGCGCGTCTTCTTGGACCATCGAAAGGGTGCACAGCCCGATCCCCAGCCATGCCATTTTGGACGCTTTGAAGCCACCCAAGAGCAAGGTGGGCTGGTTTACACTGGCCGGCGGCATCACCGGGTTCTTTGCCGGCTTTCTACTGGCGGCTTTCACTTCTTCGCGCTGGTCTTTGATCGTCGGTGGTAAACCCGTTGTCGCACTGGTGCCATTTTTTATTGTAGGGTTCGAGTTTACCATTTTGTTCGCCGTGTTTGGTAATGTTTTGGGACTAATCTCTCAGGCCCGACTGCCACGTATTGAAACACAACCTCTTTATGACCCACGCTTTAGCGGTGGCCATTTCGGTGTCCTGGCCCGTTGCAAGCGTGACGAACAGGAAGAGCTGACCCGGTTTTTCATGGAGAACGGTGCTGAGATCAAAAGCGCCGGTTGACGTTGATAATGAAAAAGGAAACCATGACAACACAACCGTCGAATAGCCAAAAGCCCTTACTGCCGCTGATGAAAATCTTCTATAGCCTGGCAGCCGCGGGGGCACTGATATTCATCGCGGTCGCCGCTGCCGGTGATCCGGCCCGGGCTTGGCAGGCTTACCTGCTCAATTTCCTGTTCTTCTCTGCCATTGCACAGGGGGCGGTGCTCTTCTCAGCCCTCATGCACATAGTGAAAGCCAAATGGAGTGGTCGCCTATCGGATATCGCCGAGTCATTCGCCGCTTTTTTCCCGGTTTCCTTGCTACTGTTCGTTATTCTGTTTTTTGGCCAGAAGTACGTATTCCCCTGGCTCCACGAGGACCTCCACGGTAAAGAAGTGTGGCTCAATGTACCCTTTTTATTCGGCCGCAATCTAGTGGGGCTCTGCCTGCTTTACGGTTTCGGCCTGGCCTTTCTCTACCACCGGCTCTACTTCAACCTAAAAGCTCGGGGCGCCTCCGGCTCCTTCGGCCGCCGGTTGCTGGCCCGATGGGAAATCACCCCCCCGAATGAAGCGCGCATGGCTAACCGCATGACCGTTTTTGGCATCCTCTACCTTTTGGCCTTTGCACTGGTACTTTCTTTGGTGGGTTACGACCTGGTAATGGCCACAGACCCGCACTGGTATTCTACCCTTTTTGGCGCATACTGTTTCATAAAGGCCGTCTATATCGGGTTTGGTGCCTTGATCATCTTAGGAGCCTTGCTTCATTTGAGTGACAAAAACCACTATCAACTCGCGGAAAACCAGTTCCACGACATCGGCAAGCTCTTTTTCGCTTTTTGCCTGGTTTGGGCTGATTTTTTCTATGCCCAGTTCGTGGTTATCTGGTATGGCAACATTTCCGAAGAGACTACTTACATCATCGAGCGAACCATGGCCACGCCCTGGAACGTGCTGGCCTGGACGATATTTATCAGCTGCTTTTTGGCCCCGTTTCTCATTTTGCTCAACCGCAGAATCAAAACCAACCCCAAGGCCATGACGGTGATCTGTGTGGCGGTCATGATCGGTATTTGGCTGGAGCATTACCTGCTTCTTGGGCCTGCTTTTCATCATGATGCCAAACAATTGCCTTTGGGCTGGGTCGAAGCGGCCGTTGCCATCGGGTTTTTCGGCTTACTGGCCGTTGCGCTTGGCATCTATTTCAAACATTTTCCAGAACTGCTGGATATTAGAGAAGCAGAAAAGATTTGGGCGTGATGATGCTTAGAGGCGAACCGTGGAAATCCTAATAACTTCTCTTTCTCTGCTCACCCTTACGGTGGTGGTTATTCTCATCGGCACCCATGGACGACCTATGCGCTTTTTCACCGCTTTCGGTGAGTCGTTGCGGCAGATCTGGCAAAACCGTGCCCCCCTTTTTTGGGTGATGATAAGCGTGTTTCTGGTGCTAGGGTTTCTTTTCTTTTTTTACACGCCGCCCGCAGCGCGCGTCGGTGCCGCACAGCCCATCCCTTTTAGCCACCGGCTCCATGCCGGCCACAAGGCCATTGAGTGCCGCTTCTGCCATTCATTCGTGGACCGATCCATTCATCCGGGGTTACCGGCGGTGGAAAAATGTCTATTCTGCCACAACTACATCATCGCCAACCATCCCCAGATTCAGAAAGAGCACAACTTCTTTAACACCAACACGCCTACGCCGTGGGTAAAGGTGTACGAACTGTCCGAACATGTGCTGTTTAACCACGAGCGCCATATCAAAAAAGATATTGCCTGCCAATCGTGTCACGATGAGGTGCAACGCATGGACCGTCTCAAAGGCAAACGGTTCAAGATGGGATTTTGCATTGAGTGTCATCGGGATAAACAAGCCAATCTGGACTGCTGGCTAGCTTGCCACAGTTGATGGGTTGATTGGGCATACAACGCTATGCAAGCAGCAACATATCAAGGAGTCGCCATTGGCTGCTGAACCCCACGCCATGGAAGCCACCAACGCCACGTCCAAGGCGTTCGCTCTGACATCCGGTTTCTGGATGATGATCGCCACCTTTTACGGGTTGCTGGGCGCCACTGAATTGGTGGCCCCGGACCTGACCGAAAACATGGCGGGAATCGTCTTCGGACGCGTGCGGCCCACCCACATCAACCTGGTGCTGTTCGGCTTCGTCACCCCCGGCCTTCTTTCGGCAGCCTTCTATTTTATTCCCCGCCTGCTGCGCACGCGGCTGTTCAGTGAACGGCTGGGGGTCTTTACGGTGGTGGCATGGAACATCGCCCTGGTGGGCGCCGTGGCCAGCCTGGCCGCCGGCTTTACCCAGGGCCGTGAATACGCCGAGTTGATCTGGCCCATCGACATGATGGTGGTGGCGGCCTTCGCCCTGGTCTTTTTCAACTTCATCATGACGGTCAAAAACCGCCGCGAGCCGATTCTGTATGTGTCGGTGTGGTACATCCTGGCCGGTTGCATCCTGACCGCCTGCACCTTTGCCCTGGGCAACGTGATCTGGAAACCCAATAGTGGTGCCCTGGTGGGCATTCCCGATGCCATCTTGCTGTGGTTTTACGGGCACAACGTCTTTGGTCTGCTGCTGACCCCGCTGAGCGCGGCCGTGGCCTACTACGTGATTCCGCGGGCCTGCCGGGCGCCGCTTTACAGCCACACTCTCTCCCTGCTCGGGTTCTGGGCGCTGATCGTGGTCTACACCCACATCGGCACCCATCACCTGTTGCAGGTGCCGGTGCCCACCTGGCTCAAAGTGGTCGCCATCGTGGACAGCGTGGCCATGGTGATTCCGGTCATGGCCTTTTTGATCAACATCTGGTACACGGCCAAGGGGAAACTGGGCGAGATTCACGCCGACATCGGCGCCAAGTTCGTTTTCACCGGCACGATCATGTACTTTTTCGTCAGCATCCAGGGCTCGCTGATGGCCCTGCCCGATGTCCAGCGCGTCACCCACTTCAACAACTGGGTTGTGGCCCACGCCCACCTGGGTGTCCTGGGTTTTGCCGGGATGATCTCATTAGGCGGGCTCTACTACACCATACCAAAGCTGAGCGGAAAACCCCTTTTCAGCCGGTTCCTGGCCGATTTTCAATATTGGATGATCCTGATCGGCATGGTGGGGTTCACCATCGTGCTGACTATCGCCGGGCTGATCCAGGGACACGCCTGGCTCAACGGCGAAACGGTCTACCGCGTGCTGCCGGAGATCCACATCTACTATGTGGTGCGCGCCGGCCTGGGCTTGTTGATCTTCTCCAGTGCTGTCTTGGGCTTTTATAATATTGTGCGCTCATTGTTCGGAAAAGCGGGAGCTTCGTCATGAGAATGAGCCCCCTCGCCGTGGTCATCGGCTCGTTGTTGATTCTGGCCACCATCGTCTTCGTGGTGGTTCTGTTGCCCTATGTGCACACCAACCAGACCACGCCCTCGGAAATCTTCCGCAATCGGTCGGCTGAAGAGGCCCTCGGTCGGAAACTCTACATCGCCAACGGCTGCGTGTACTGCCACAGCCAGTCCATTCGCACCATCGACTGGGGCTTGGGGGCCGAACGCATCGCCCAAGCTGGCGACTATCTGGCCGACCACCCCATCCTGCTGGGGTCCCAGCGCACCGGCCCGGATCTGTCCCAGGCCGGCGGAGAGCACCCCGACGACTGGCATGTGGCCCACTTTACCAACCCGCGCTACACCCGCCCGCTCTCCCTCATGCCGGCCTTCAGGTTTCTGGGCGATAAAAAGATGGGATACCTCATCCGCCACGTGCAGGGCCTGGGCATGAAAGCCGCCGACCGGCGCATGGCACGCCAGGTTGAGTGGAAAGCGAAAGCCATCGCGGCCTATGAGGCTGGACCGGATGCCAACGTCGCCTGGCTAAATGCACAGATACCGCAGGGCTGGCGCGACGTGCCCAACCCTTACCCGACCAGCGAGGCCGGCTTGGCGCGCGGCCACAAAATCTACCAGGATTTTTGTTTAGGCTGCCACGGCCCGGTGGGTGACGGCATGGGCCCGGCCCAGCCATTTCTCAACCCGCCACCGCTTAATTTCACTATTTTGAAAAACCGCGAAATTAGCGGCGGTATCCTCTACTACCAGATCATGAATGGCATCACCGGCACGGCCATGCCCTACTTCAAGCGTGAGCTGGAGTCGGAGAAAATCTGGGAGGTGGGCAATTACGTGGCGGTCAATTTTATCAACGACAGCGATGCGGACAGCGAACCGAAGGGGATTGATGCCGCTTACGAGCCGTAGGTTCGTAGGAGTTGGATAGACGGCAGGTGATTAGACTGAAGGCAATGAATTAGCCAATTTGCTAAAATAGTCAATTTGGTTTTCCTTCAGGCTTCAGTCTAAAAAATTTAACTCCATGCGCGACCATACAAAACTTCGGGCACTTGGACTGGCAGATGAGGTCGCTGTCAGCGTATATTGTGTAACAACGCAGTTCCAAAATCCGAGTTGTATGGTCTATCCGCGCAATTGCGACGGGCGGCGGTTTCAGTGACAGCCAATATTGTTGAAGGATGCCCCAGAGAAAGTCAGGCGGAATATCTTCTTTTTCTCAGTATCGCCTTCGGGTCATTGTGAGGGAGCTACACTGTTAATTGGGATTGGCAAAACGATAGAGATTCACTACGGAGAAGGAAATATTGAAGATTGGCTTTTGGTTATCGAAACAGCGAAGGTCTTGAAAGGCTTTATCAGATCTATTAAAATCTAAATAAGTGTATAAGGAGATGAGGCTGAAGCAAAAGATGGTATGAAGGAATACGACCCTGCACCTTCAGCCTAAAAACCTAATAATGTACTATCCTTACTTCATCGCCTACATCGCTATCGGCCTGATCATCAGCCTGGCGGTCTTTTACTGGGCTTTTAAAACCGGCCAGTTCGGCGACCAGCAGCGGGCGCGCTTTCTGCCCCTGCAAGACGATGAGGATCAGCCGCCCAAAAAGGCCACACGTATCAACCGGATAGAAATTTACGGGCTCTTTCTGCTGGCAATCGCCGGATTGAGCGCCACGGTGGCGGTGTTGGCGTATGCCCTGTATTTCAGCAAATAAAAGGTATCGCTAATGAGATTTTTCGAACTGTTGAATTTCCAGCACACCATGGCCTGGCTGTTCCCCGCCCTGCTGTTCATGGTGGTCTTCGGAGTGGGCCTGGCCTTTGCCCATTTGCACGGCAAAGACAGCGAGGCCCGCAAGAAAACCATCACGGGCCGCTTTGCCGATGGCCTCGAGGAGCGCGACGCGCCCTATCCCCTGATCATGATGCTGATTATCGCCGGGGCATTTATATGGGGCTTCTTCTACATTGTCATGCATGGCGTTTTAGGAGTGAAAATCTGATATGGACAATCAACACCATCATGGGTCCTTGACCAGAACCTGGGCCTGGCTGGGCGTCATGCTGGGCATCATCCTGTTCAAAGGTTTTCTGGCGTTTTTCGTGGTCTCGGACATGGGCCAACCGACCTGGGCCTATCGCCCGGTCGAAGATGTGCCGGCGTCATCGCCCTATGCCGAATATCAATTGCTGCCCCATCCGCAGCACGTTCGAGGGGTGCAGGGAGAATAGATGGTTCGGATACTGTCAGTCGGTCTGATCGCTTCGATAATTGCGCTGGTGGTCTGGGGTGTTATTACCGCTTATGACGAATTTCTTTCTGTGGGGCGCATGTGGCAAACCCCTGCCATCAAGCCCCATGAAAAACCCATTCCGGTCATGGCGGCCGGCAGTATGCCCGTTGACGGTGGCGAGGCGTTTTATCGTGCTGCCACCGTAGCGGAACTCATACCACCGTTCCAATTGACCGATGCGGCTGCCATTGAGGCCGGGAAGATGGCTTATCGGAATTTCTGTGTTCACTGCCATGGCAAAAATTTCGATGGCTACGGTACCGTGGGTCAAAGCATTGCGCCACCCCCGACCAACCTTCGCAGTCAAAAGATTCAAGCCTTGCCCCCAGGACAGATATTCAAAGAGATAAGCTACGGTATTCCCGGTGGCCGGCAACCGGCCTTGGCCACAACCATGGCGGTCGCGGATCGATGGCACGCCATCGCCTATGTCAAAAGCCTGGGTACTCTTGATTGATCTGATCGCCTATGTGCTCCTGTTCGTAAAAAACGGTGACGTAATGAGGGCGTCAAGGCGCCGGGCTGACAAGGCGCGGAAAATAAGCAATATCTGGAATATTGCGTTTTTTCGCAACGCCGTTAGCTTGGATGGATTGGCGGCCGAATGTCATCGTATTTGCGAATAGGTGCACTAAGGTTGGCGTTCGCTACTCACCTTGATAATCCCCTCGGTTATGGATAAATCCACCTGCCACCTTTGTGGTTTGCCGTTGCGCTACGGTGTGGTTGTCGATACGATTGACGGCCAAACGCTGCATTTCTGCTGTCAGGGTTGTCGCGCCGTCTACACCATGTTGCTGGAGGCGGCCGACGTGGATGATCCCTCCCGCTTCAAAGAGTCAGCGCTTTACAGACGATGCGTCGAGGCCGGAGTGATTCCTTCTAGTGAAGAGGATTTACGACGAATCCGTACAAAGGAAGCTCCTTCGACACATGTCGAACCGACCGCATCGCTTGGTATGATGTCGGAGACCAAACCATCGGGCACCTTGGCGCTGAACTTGATGGTCGAGGGCATGTGGTGCCCCGCTTGTGCTTGGGTAATCGAAGGCGCTGTCTCGAAACTGAGCGGGGTGCTGACGGTCAGCTGCCACTTTTCGACCGATCGTCTGCGATGCCGCTATCGTCCGGACCGAATCGCACCCGATCAAATTCGGAAGATGGTAACGCGCATGGGGTATGGTATTGGCGAAGTCGGTGCCAACCACACTGGAGGAAAACGCCAGGCTAAAGAGTTGATTCGCTTGGTTGTCACCGCGCTAATGTCCGCAAATGTGATGATGCTCTCTTGGGCGCTTTACGCCGGTTTTTTTACCACACTCTCCAATGATGCCATATCGAAAATCTCTTTTCCCATTGCGGTAATGGCAACGGTGGTCATCATCTACGGTGGTGGCCCCATGCTTCGCAAAGGCTGGTTTGGCCTTGTTCATCGTTCACCGGGTATGGAGACACTGGTGGGCATGGCCGCTGGGTGCGCGTATGCATACAGCCTATACAATTGGCTCGCCGGCAGCATCCACCTCTATTTTGATACGGCCTGCATGCTCATTACGCTGGTGCTTTTGGGCAAGGTTCTCGAGCAACAGGCCAAAAACCGTGTTCGCCAAGAACTGGACAGCTTCTTCGCCCTGCAGCCGGCTAAGGTGCGGGTTGTTACCGACAATTTGCCCAAGGGTCGTTATGTCGCCATCGGTCACCTGAAATCAGGGGACCGATTTGCGGTAGAGGCCGGCGAGATCGTTGCTGCTGACGGCTCAGTGGTCACTGGGGCGGCGACTCTCGACGAATCCTCACTGACCGGCGAGCCGCGACCGGTTGTTGTCAAGGCCGGTGATCCCGTTAAAAGCGGCACCCGGCTGATAGAAGGCGGCGTGACCGTACAGGCGACCAAAGTGGGTGACGAGACCATCCTGGGTCAAATGATCGCTATCATGATCCGCAGCCTGGAGCAGAAAAATGCTTTTGAAGGCCGTACGGATCGTATCCTTAGGTGGTTTGTACCCACAATCTTGGTTCTTGCAGGGGGGACGGGTATTTTCTGTCACTTGTCCGGCTTGCCGGCAAACCAGTCCGTCGTACGCGCCGTTACCGTGATGGTAATCTCGTGTCCCTGCGCGCTGGGTGTGGCCATTCCCATGGCACGTTTAGCCGGTATCTGGCTGGCCGGTCAAAGGGGTATATTGGTGCGCGAAATCGAGGCGTTTGATCGTGTCAGGGCCATCGACACCATCGTGTTCGATAAAACCGGCACCCTGACCCACGGTCGCTGGCGGCTCATCCGGGTCGAAAGTTTAAGCGGGCACGACCCGAGGTCTATTTTGGCTTGGGCGGCCGGCCTGGAACAAACATCTCAGCACGAGATCGCCCGCGCCATTTGCGCCCATGCCAGAGAACAGGCTGTTGAACCAATCCCAGCAACGGATATTGTTGTGACGCCCGGCGGAATTAGAGGACGCATCAACGAGAACGCCCTGAGTATTGGTAACCGGCGCTTTGCCTGGGGCGATAGGGGGCGGCCTGAACGGTGAAATCCAGCCAGGTGCGGAAGAAATGCCAACATCCCGTGTCTATCTGAGCAACAACGGCAATCCTTCGGCGGTGCTGATTTTCGGCGACACGATCCGAGACTCGGTACCCGCTTTGGTGGAGACCCTAAAAAGTCGCGGCTTGGCGCTCCATTTGATCTCCGGTGACGCGGATGCCGTTACCCGTCAAATAGCCTTAAGCTGCGGCCTAACTGAAGCAAGGGGTGGACTGTTGCCCGCCGATAAGGCTGATTACGTAGATGTATTGTCCGCCCGAGGTCATCACGTGGCCATGGTAGGTGACGGTATCAACGATGCAGCGGCGATGACCCGTACCCATCTGGCGGTGGCCATTCACTCTGGTTCCGGGTTGGCCAAGGAAGCAGCGCACATTACCCTCATGCGTGGCGGCCCGGCTCAGCTGCTGGACTTTTTCGATCTCTCAAGGAAGGTCAACCGCAAAGTAATACAGAATTTGTGGTGTGCCTGGATCTACAACCTGATCGGTATCCCAGTGGCAATGAGTGGCCTGCTCACCCCCCTCGTGGCGGCAACTGCCATGCTGCTATCCAGCCTCACTGTTATCGGCAACACCCTTTTGCTGTTACGAAAAGTTTAGAAGCAGTCTCAAAACCCCGTCTGAGTTTCGAAGACGGCATAGCAGGCTTTCTCAATATGCTCACATCGCACTGAAACAGGCGCCGTTTTGGTCAACCTGCGTCTTGCCCTCTATTTTTCCTTAGGTGGTATCATTACCGTCAGACCCATGATTGCCTGTTCTTATTTCAACAATGTAACTTTCGATAATTCTGCCGAGACTATCCAAAGCGTTTGTCGGATTTGTAATTTCGGACGGCTCCTTTGGCTCGGTCCAGCCAGCCGATGCGGTCGGCCGGGTGTTGATCGAACTCAGGCACGTAAGGCTTAATGTCCAAAAGGGGGGTGGCATCGAGGACGTCTATGTTCTCAACCATAAGCCGGCAGCCCTTTATGCCAATCAATTTGACCGTCGACAGACCGATGGCGTTGGGGCGGCTGGGGGCACGCGTGGCAAAGACCCCATGGGGGGTTTTGTCGAGGAAAGGTTCAACGATCAGTTTGGGCCGGCCGCTTTGGTTAAAATGGTAGAGCAGGATGATGTGTGAAAAGCCATTGAGATCTTGGAGTCCTTGTGCATATTCGGTGAATATGTCGACGGTGCCTCTGACGCCGACAGCGCCGGTGGGCTGAATGGGCATGCCTTCGATGGCGTCAAAGGGCGTGTGAATGACGCCGATCGCTTTGAATTCGATGATCATATTTTTATCCCTCATGGTTTGAAACAGGCGCTGATGCAGCGGGCGCGCGTTGATATTCTGATATTATCCGGGAGAGGTATCGGAAGAACCGATCCCTAACCCGGGCGATATGTCGGGCTTCGCGGTCTTCAATGGAGACTTGGTCCAGGTGCCGGTATCGCTTGGGTTCAACCTGGAGCACAAAGCTGTTGGGATGGCGCCGCCAAAACCACTCGGCGCAGCCGAACTGGATGTATTGGCAGTCGATGGTGGCGATATGGGATAGGGCGTCGCGTAGGCGCCGGCCTTGGTGGCAACGCTGGATGCAAAGGGCTACATAGGCGAGGCGGTAATCGATGGGCCCGGTCAGTGGCTCGTCCGGCAAGGGGACGAGGTTTTGCGGATCGGGTTGGCCGGCGTGCACAAAATGGCCGAAACAGCACTGCAGTGTATAGCAGACGGAGAGGTCCCCGAAGGCCCGTACCAGCGGTCGCAGGGGGCTATCGATGCGGCCAACCTCCAATGCGTTCAAGGCCTGCCGCCGCCGTTGCCGGTAATTGGGGTCATCCACGAAACTTTTTGGTGGGCAAAATGTCTCCACGGCCTCTGCCTTGCGGGCGCCGTCGGCCCGTTATGGTTGCAAGCGCCGCCAATGCTTTGTAAACAAGAGCCTGTGTGATGATGGCGCCTTGAACCTATCGTAGTTCAAAGTGGACGATTGAGGCAAGTGCGATGCCTAGGCGATCAACATGGTGTTGAAGTTCGAGAAATCAGCAGTCGTGGCCCGCGCCATAGCGCCCTCGGGCGAGTTGCTCGAGCAGCTGGTGGAGATCAGGATCAACCCCGTCAGTGGCCGCACCTGCCGCATCGCCTTTGCCCGTAGCGGTGAACGCGAGGCCGCCACCGAGACGCTGCCGCCCCCGCCGCCCAGCGCCCATCTCAGAGCGGCCTGCCCCTTTTGCCGGCCGCAGGTGTTCGCGCAGACACCGCGGTTTGCGTCCGACTTCGTGGCTGCCGGGCGATTGATCCGCGAGCCGTCGATCCTCTTTCCCAACCTCTTTCCCTACGGTACTTATTCGGCGGTGAGCCTGATCGATGATCAGCACTTTGTCGAAATCGGCACCGCTTCGGCTGCCGCCTACGGTGACTGTCTGCTCAACTGCCGCGATTTTCTGCGGCGGGTCCGCCAACACGATGTGCGCTGCCGCTATCTGGCCATCACCCAGAACCACCTGCCGTCGGCCGGCGGCTCACTGGTGCATCCGCATCTGCAGGTGCATGCCGATGGTGTGGCGCCCAATCACCTGCGGGTATTAGGGCAACGCACCCGCCACCATTTCAAGCGAACCGGCCGGCGGCTCTTTTGCGATTATCTCGCGGCCGAACAAAAAGAGGGCGCGCGCATCATCGGGCGTTGCGGTGATTGGCACTGGCTGGCGGCCTTTGCACCAGAGGGATTTTATGAGATCTGGGGGATTTTGCCCGGTGTGACCGGGCTGAATCGGATTTCAGAGCGCCATTGGATGGATTTAGCCCGGGGCATCGTCAATGCCCAGCGCTTTTACCGCCACCTCAACCGCAATGGCTATAACCTGGGCGTGGCAGTGGTCGACCATTCCGCCAGCGCCCTCGAAGTGTGGGCGGTTGTAGTGGCGCGCTCCAATTACGCCTCCTGGGTGCGCAGCGATATGACCGGCTACGAACTTATGCTGGGCGACATGGCCACATTCACGGCGCCGGAAGAGACGGCGCGGATGGCGCGCCGTTTCTGGCAATCCTGAGCCGGGTGACCTGTAATGCTTATCGGTATTTATCCAGGGCGCGCTTGAATCCGGGCAGGGACTTGACGATGGTGCCATCGTCCACGCAAAAAGCGATCCGAAAATGCCCGGGCCCGCCGAAGCCGCTGCCAGCACCACTAGAATCAACTCCTCCAGCAGCGTTTGCACGAACTGGACATCATCTTCGATGGGTGTGCGCGGGAAGAGGTAAAAGGTGCCCGGTGGGGTGATAAAATCGTAACCGGCCTCGGCCAGGCCTTTGCAAAAAAGGTCGCGCTTGTGTTTATAGGCGCCGATGTCGACGCTTTGGCCTTGCAGCTCAGACACCACGCGTTGCATCAGCGCCGGGGCGTTGACAAAGCCCAAAATGCGATTGGCCAAATTGATACCGGTCACCAGCATGTGCTTGTGTTGGGCCGCCGGATGCACCGCGGCAAAGCCGATGCGCTCGCCGGGAATGGAGAGGTCCTTG
This sequence comes from uncultured delta proteobacterium, assembly GCA_963783425.1. Classification (GTDB taxonomy): domain Bacteria; phylum Desulfobacterota; class Desulfobacteria; order Desulfobacterales; family QNYZ01; genus CAWANO01. The sequence continues at coordinate 56,959 of CAWANO010000010.1, read as the reverse complement.
GAGTAGGAGGAGCAGACGATGGACTCCGGGTAGACTCCAAAAACACTGGGCACCACGGCATCATCGAAAATGATTTTTCGATAGGGCTCGTCGGAGATCAAGTAGATGGTACGCCCGTACTGGAGGCTTTTTTCGGTCAGGATGCGGCCCAACCCCCGCAGGCTTTCGCGGTCGTAGATCTGCCCGGTGGGGTTGTTGGGTGAATTGATCAACACCACCTTGGTTCGCGGGCTGAAGGCGATGGCCATGGCCTCGAGATCCAGGGTGAAATCGGGGCGGGTGGGCACCGTTTTGAGCACACCGCCGTGGTTGTCGCAGTAAAACCCGTATTCGACGAAATAGGGGGCCGGGGTGAGCACCTCGTCGCCGGGATCGAGCAGTGTTTTCAAGGTGACGTTGAGCGCCCCGGCCGCGCCGCAGGTCATGGTGATCTCATTCTCAGTGAGGTCGACACCCTGTTCTTTGGTGAGGTAGTTCGCGATCAGGCCCCGGACGGCGGGAAAACCGGTGTTGGGCATGTAACAGTGATCGCCCTCTTTGCAGGAGGAGACCGCATCGAGCAGGGCCTCGTTGAAGCGGTCCGGCGGCGGCAGGTTGGGATTACCCAGACTGAAATCGAACACGTTTTCCGCACCGTGTTCGCTTTTTAGCCGCGCCCCTGCCTCGAACATTTGCCGAATCCATGAGGCCCTGTCGATAAAACCCTCGATCTTTTTGGAAATCGTCATGCTGGTCTCCTAATGCTTCCCGTCGCTGTAAATTATGCCTTTGCCGAACATGCCTCATCATTGCGGTCGCTGGAGGTTAGGCGGACTCCACCGCCTTCACTTCCGGAATTTCGGCTTTCAATACACGCTCAATGCCGTTTTTCAGGGTCATCTGAGACATGGGGCATCCACCACAGGCACCCTTGAGGCGCACTTTGACGATACCGTCCTGCACATCCACCAGTTCTACATCGCCACCGTCGGCCTGCAGCATGGGGCGGACCTTGTCCAGGGCCTTTTGAACTTGCTCTTTCATGGGTTGTCCTTTCTGAAGCTTCTGTTTTGCGCCAAGACGCGCCGTGCGGCGACGGCCAACGCGTTATTATTGCTCGAATGTCAAAACGTCCCATTTTGCCCAATCTCTGCGCCCGGCGCCAAATTTAATCCTCGAAATACGGGGAGTATTCCTGCGGTTAAAATTGGCACCATCCTTGACCTTGGACAAACTGAAACGTTTTGAAACAGGCTCTATTATCATCATAACGCCGAATGGCCAGATTTCAAATCGCAAGCCAGCCCGCACCCTATTCAAAGCTCAGCTGCCGCCTCGCGTTCGGCATGGAATTTTTTTACAAAATCGTCAAAACGGTCATCCACGATGGCATGGCGCATTTGGCGCATTAAATCAAGATAATAATGGATGTTGTGAATGGTGTTGAGCCGATAGGCCAAAAGTTCGCGGGCTTGGTAGAGGTGGCGCAGGTAGGCCCGGCTGTAGTGGCGGCAGGTGTAACAGGTGCAATCGGGGTCTATCGGTCCGGTGGCGTCGCGATGTCGTGCGTTGCAGATGTTGAGGCTGCCATGTCGGGTAAAGAGCTGGCCGTTGCGGGCATTGCGGGTCGGCATGACGCAATCGAACATATCGACGCCCATGGCGGTGAGCTCCACCAGGTCTTCGGGCGTGCCCACACCCATCACATACCGCGGCCGGTTGGCGGGCATCAGCGCCAGGGTCTGCGCGGCAATCTCCAGCATCAATGCCTTGGGTTCACCCACGCTGAGTCCGCCGATGGCATAGCCGGGAAATTCGATCTCCAGCAACGACTCCAGCGCGCGGTGACGCAGATCGACAAACATACCGCCCTGCACGATGCCAAACAGCAGGCTGCGGCGGGGCTCGATCTGCCGCCAGACTGCCTTGCAGCGCCGCGCCCAGTGGGCGGTCAGCTCCAGGGCCGCAACCGCGGCGGTGCGGTCGGCGGGGTAGGGCAGGCACTGGTCGAGGCACATGTGGACGTCGGAGTCGAGCGTATCCTGGATTTCGATGGCCCTTTCCGGCGTAAAAAGGTGCGCCGAACCATCGAGGTGCGATTGAAAGGCGTAGCCCTGGTCACTGATCTTGGCCAGCTTGGCCAGAGAAAAGACCTGGAACCCGCCGCTGTCGGTCAAAATGGGGCCCGGCCAGTTCATAAAAGCGTGCAGGCCGCCGAAGCGCCTGATCACCTCACACCCGGGCCGCAGATAGAGATGGTAGGTGTTGCCCAGAATGATCTGAGCGCCGCAATATTCGAGCTCTTCGGGCGAGAGGGCCTTGACCGTGGCCAGGGTGCCCACCGGCATGAAGATGGGGGTGTTGATGGTACCGTGAGCGGTTCGGAGCAAACCGGCTCGGGCGCTGGTGGTCGTGCTGGCAGCGATTTTTTCAAAGCGGGGCATGCGAAGGCCTCATTGGATCAGCATGGCGTCGCCATAGCTGTAAAAACGGTAGTGTTGTGCCACGGCTTCGCGGTAGGCGGCCAGGATATGCTGGCGCCCGCAAAAGGCCGAGACCAGCATCAGCAGGGTCGATTGCGGCAGGTGGAAATTGGTGATCATGGCATCCACCATCTTAAAGGCATAACCCGGGTAGATGAAAAGATCGCACCTGTCTTGCCGGGCCTGCAAGCGGCCCTGGCGGTGGGCGGCCCACTCCAGCGCCCGTACGCTGGTGGTGCCCACGGCAACAATGCGTCGACCCTGCGCCTTGGCCGCATTGATGCGATCGGCGGCGGCCGGTGTGATGGTGACGCTTTCGGCATGCATGCGATGCTTCTCAATGGTGTCCACGCGGACCGGCTCGAAGGTGCCATAGCCGACGTGCAAGGTCAAGGAGACGGTTTCAACGCCGGTTTGCGCCAGGCGGGTGAGCAGCTGCGGGGTGAAATGTAACCCGGCCGTGGGGGCCGCGATCGCACCGTGTTCAGTGGCGTAGATGGTCTGGTAGGTGTCACGATCGGTGTTGTCGTCCGGTCCGTTTTCGCGTCGGATGTAAGGTGGCAACGGCACCTGTCCAATTCGTTCGAGCAGGCTGAGGCTGTCGCCCTGATGGTTAAATGCCAGAGTGTAACGACCTTCGCCGCCCTTCACTATACGGGCCTCGATGCCTTTATCGAAGATCACGACCGTGCCCGGCCGGGGTGCCTTGGAGGCCTTGATCAGGCACTTCAGCAAGAGGGTGTGGGGGCCGTCGCTCCGGCGCGACTCATTCATGTTGAGGGCCAGCGCCTCAATTTTGCCTCCGCTGGCTTTGCGACCCAGCATGCGGGCCGGCACCACGCGGGTGTTATTGGTCACCAGCAGGTCGCTGGCGTGCAGCAACGATGGCAGGTCTTTAAAACGGTGATGCAAAACAGCACCGCCGGCGCGCGCAACCACCATCAACCGGGAGTGATCCCGGGGATCGACCGAATGCTGGGCGATCTGCTGCGGCGGCAGGTGGTAGTTATAATCGGAAAGTTTTTGCAAAGCATCCTCTCGCAAGCGGCTAGAATCAAGGACGGCGGCGACCTGTTACGACCTTCCCAAATAGACCAGCAACAATCCCACACCCATCATGATCAGACCCATGCGGCGCAGGGCGCCGTCGGGGATCTGTATCACCGTCTGGATCCACGATTTCATCTTCTGCGGGAAGGCGAAATAGGGGGTTCCCTCAATGATCATGACCATGCCGATAACACATAGAAAATAGTCCATGTCTGAATATACCGCCTTTGCGCTGATGCCCGAAAGCGCTTTTGTCGGGCCCTCGCGGGCAATTCATTTTACTTCAACCAGGGCGAAGTCATTTGGCAAAGAGCGCCGATCAGGATCAAATGCGCCCTGCGCTGTCGCCCTTTGCATGAACGCATTCTAGTACCTTTGACGGCGACGCTTTGCAAGCCATGTCGGCCGACAGGATGCCGCGGCCACGGCCTCGATGCGCCTTCAATCTCACCTTTGCCATTGACCCCGGCAGGATCAACAAACCTGGGGCAGTGGATATCGATTATCCTTAACTATATGAATGCATTAGAATTTAATGAACCGCGTTTAGTCTTGACAGCTCATGGCAACTCGTTTATAGGCATGTGTACCCAAACCGTGCCCGACCGCACCCCGCGCCGGTTTGCGTGGGGAGCCAGTCTCTTGGTCACCGGGGTCACCAGCTGTTCCATCCGAGGATGATAGGGAGCATTTTCAACCTGATGAGCCTGAAAGAACGGATTGAAAAAAAGAGAGCGGTCGTTGTCGATCGCTGGTTTGACCTGGTAACCGAGTCCTACCAAGCCGACACCCAAAGTTTTTTAAAGAGCAACAAAGACCCTTTCTCCAATCCTGTCCGCAGCAATACCCTAAAAGCCCTACAGGGCACTCTGGAACAATTGCTTGGCGACATGGACCGGGATGCCCTTGTAGCTCAACTGGATCCGGCGATTCGCATCCGGGCCGTGCAGAATTTTTCACCGGCCCAAGCCGTTGGTTTCGTTTTCGCCTTAAAGCGCGTGATTCGCGAGATGGCCGGTGTGGGTTCCAAGGGCGGCGTTGGCGGATCGCAGGCTTTGGCTGAGCTGCTCGAGCTGGAATCGCGGATCGACCAGGTCGCACTGGTGGCCATGGACATCTTCTTGGCGTGTCGGGAGAAGATATACAGCCTGAAGGCCAACGTGGAACGCGACACCATCTACAGCGCGTTTCGCCGGGCCGGCCTGGTGAAAGAAGAACCGGAAGATCGTCCGCCTCTGCGGGTGTTGTGAGTCTCCCCGCGGCCACCACTCCAGTGCTGCGTCCGGTAAGGTAGACGAGTGAATAGCAATTGGCTGCAGGCCCCCAGGCCGGCATGCCGAAACCTGAGGCAAGAGAGGTAATGGTCGATGAACAGACACTACATCTTCGCCCTCCTGGCGGTCCTTGTGCTGTTTCTGTGCGCCTACGTCGGTGTCAAGGCGCTGGGAATGGCCTGGCTGTTTGGAGTGGTGCTCCCCTATCTGGCCGTGATCATTTTCGTGGTGGGGTTCGTCTCGAAGATCATGAGCTGGGCGCGTTCGGCGGTGCCTTTCCGGATCACCACCACCTGCGGGCAACAAAAATCGATGCCCTGGATCAAACAGAACAAGATCGATTGCCCCAGTTCCAAAGGTGCTGTTTTTGTACGAATGCTGGGAGAGATTTTTCTTTTCCGGTCGCTCTTTCGCAACACCAGGATGCAGGTCGAAGAGGGAACCACGATCTCCTATAAATTGGAAATCTGGCTGTGGCTGTTCGCCCTGGCTTTCCATTACGCCTTTTTGGTCACCATTATCCGGCACATGCGCTTTTTCACCGAACCGGTGCCGTTCTTGATACGCCTGGTGGAGATGGTGGACAGTTTTTTCCGCGTCGAAGTGCTTTATGACACCATTCAAGTGGGGTTGCCGGGGGTTTTCGTTTCGGGCCTGGTGCTGCTGGCGGCGGTTACCTTTCTTCTTTTGCGCAGAATTTTAAGCCCCAAAGTAAAGTACATCTCCCTGATGGCGGACTACTTTCCTCTTTTTTTAATTTTCGGTATCGCCTTTACCGGGATTTTGATGCGCCATTTCATCAGAATCGATGTCACCGCGGCCAAGCAGTTGGCCATGGGTCTGGTGACCCTGCAGCCCACCGTTCCGGCGGGTATCGGCGGCATTTTCTATGTGCACCTCTTTTTTGTCTGCGTTTTGCTGATATATTTCCCGTTCAGCAAGTTGATGCACCTGGGGGGTATCTTCCTGAGCCCCACCCGTAATATGACGTCCAATACCCGCGAAGTCCGCCACGTCAACCCCTGGAACTATCCCGTGCCCGTGCACACCTATGACGAGTACGAAGAGGAGTTCAGGGAAAAAATGGTTGAGGCGGGACTGCCCGTTGAAAAGGAGTAGCGCATGTCAGATCTTCCCAATCCTGATGAGATGCTAAATACCGATCGTAATACCCCCTCCGACAACTGGATGGAGACGACGCCCGTTGAGATTCGCAAGGGCATTGCCTGTTACGCCGGCAACCCCAAAAGTTTGGAGTATGTCGGTCTGCCCAACCCTCGCACCTGGAGCTGCTTCGACGAAGATTGGCAACTGCCCGAAAACTGGCAGGAGATCCTTCACCAGGGCTTCAAGGAGCGTTTGGAGAAATTTCGGTCGTTCAAGGTGTTCATGGATATCTGCGTGCGCTGCGGGGCCTGCGCCGACAAGTGCCACTTTTTTATCGGCACCGGTGATCCCAAAAACATGCCCGTGCTGCGGGCCGAGTTGCTGAGATCCGTCTACCGCAACGATTTCACGCGTCTGGGAAAAATTCTCGGCAAGCTGGCCGGCGCGCGACCGATGGGCATCGATGTGCTCAAAGAGTGGTGGTACTACCTGTTTCAGTGTACAGAGTGCCGGCGCTGTTCGGTCTTTTGCCCCTACGGCATCGACACGGCCGAAATCACCATCATGGGGCGCGAACTGCTCAACCTGTTGGGGCTCAACATCGACTGGATCGCCACACCGGTGGCCAACTGTTACCGCACTGGCAACCACCTGGGCATTCAGCCCCACGCCTTCCGGGAGATGATCGATTTTTTCGTCGACGACATCGAAGAGATCACCGGTATCCGGGTCGATCCCCAGTTCAACAAAAAAGGGGCGGACTTTCTCTTCATCACCCCTTCGGGCGACGTGTTCGCCGACCCGGGCACCTACTCGTGCATGGGGTATCTGATGCTCTTTCATTTTCTCAAGGAAAAATACGATTTTGACGTCACATGGAGCACCTATGCCTCCGAGGGCGGTAACTTCGGTTTTTTCACCTCCCACGAGATGATGAAGCGGCTCAACGCCAAGATGTACGCCGAGGCCAAGCGGCTGGGGGTGAAATGGATCATAGGCGGCGAGTGCGGCCACATGTGGCGGGTGATCCACCAGTACATGGATACCATGAACGGCCCGGCCGACTTCCTGGAAGATCCCGGTCAACCCCATTACCGGTACCGTTTTCGAAAACGCCCGCTCCACCAAGATGGTCCACATCACCGAGTTTACGGCCGATCTGATCAAGCACAACAAGCTCGATCTGGATATAAGCCGCAACGATCACCTCAAGGTCACCTACCACGATTCGTGCAACCCCTCGCGGGGTATGGGCCTTCTTGACGAACCGCGCTATGTGATCAAAAACGTCTGCAACAATTTCTATGAAATGCCGGCCAACACCATTCGCGAGCAGACCTTCTGCTGCGGTAGTGGTTCGGGACTGAACGCCGGAGAGGACATGGAGCTGCGGATGGCCGGCGGCATGCCCCGGGCCAATGCCGTGCAGCCACGTGCACGAAAAATATGGCGTGAATATGCTCCTGCATCTGCGCCATCGACCGGGCGGCCCTGCCGCCCCTGATGGAGTACTGGGTGCCGGAGGTGGACGTCACCGGCGTTCACGAACTGGTGGGCAACGCCTTGATTTTACCCGGCGAGCAGAAACGTGAAATGGATCTGAGACTGGAAGAACTTCCGGGAATGGAGGATGAATCCGATGAAGGATAAAAAGTGGATCATTGCGGGACTGGTCGTCTTTTTCGCCATCTTTGCCTTCCCGCTCTGGTACAACATGGGCAAAGCAGCTCCGGCGCCGGAACTCGAGCTGACGCCAACTGCCAAAGCGGCCAAAAAGTGCGTTATGCCCACCGATGTTATGCAGACCGAGCATATGCAGTTGCTCGATTTGTGGCGTCATTCGGTGGTCCGTAACGCCGAGCGCGTCTTCGTTAACCCCGAAGGCCAGAAGTTCGACATGAGCCTCTCCAACACTTGCCTGGACTGTCATTCGAACAAGGCCAATTTTTGTGACCGCTGCCACGATTACGCTTCCGTGACACCCTATTGCTGGGACTGCCACATCGATAATCCGAAGGAGGCCGAATAATGGAAAACTCCAGAAGAGAGGTCTTGAAGCTTTTAGGGCTTTCTGCATTGGGAGTGAGCGTCCGGCCGGTGTTTAACGCTTATGCCGCCGAGGGGCACGGCGCCGGTCCTGAAGTGCGCAGGGGTGAAGAGGTCCTCAAGGCCAGACAGTGGGCCATGGTGATCGACACCCGTCATTTAGAGACAGTGCATGATCTGGAACCATTGATCGAGGCTTGCCACAAAGGGCATAATGTCCCGATCTTCGACAACCGCAACCACGAGATCAAGTGGATCTGGGAGACGGAGTACAAGCACGCCTTTCCGCAAAAGCACAACAGTTTCCTCAACGAAAGCGTCGAGGAGCGGCCCTTTCTGGTGCTGTGCAACCATTGTGAAAATCCACCCTGCGTCAGGGCCTGCCCCACCCAGGCCACCTTCAAGCGGCCGTCGGACGGCATCGTGTTGATGGATTTTCACCGCTGTATCGGTTGCCGTTTTTGCATGGCGGCCTGTCCGTTCGGTGCGCGCAGCTTCAATTTTCGCGACCCGCGCCCGGGCATCGCTGAGGTCAACAAGCTGTTTCCCACCCGCATGAAAGGGGTGGTGGAAAAATGCAATTTCTGCGCCGAACGCTTGGCGGTGGGGAAAATGCCCTACTGCGTGGAAGCTTCCAATGGCACAATCGCATTTGGCGACCTTTATGACCCCGGGTCCGAGGTGCGCAAGCTCCTGAGGGAAAACTACACCATTCGACGTAAGCAGTCTTTGGGCACCGAACCTTGCGTCTACTACATCGTGTGAGGTAAATATGCTTGAGTTAGCCTTAAAAGGATCTAAAAAGTATTACGGCTGGCTGGTGCTGCTGCTTGGTTTAGCGGGCGTCGCCTTTCTGATTTACCTGAAGCAGCTCGACTTTGGTCTGGGCATTACCGGTATGAGCCGTGACGTCTCCTGGGGCTTTTACATCGCCAACTTCACCTTTCTGGTCGGTGTGGCCGCGGGAGGAGTTATGGTGGTGCTGCCCTATTACCTGCATGACTACAAGGCCTTTGGCCGCATCACCATCCTGGGGGAGTTTCTGGCGATCGCCTCGCTGATCATGTGCCTGCTGTTTATCATCATCGATCTCGGGCAACCCATGCGCGTGCTCAATGTCTGGCTCTATCCGACCCCCGGTTCGGTTCTCTTCTGGGACACCCTCGTGCTCAACGGCTACTTGCTGCTCAACCTGATTATCGGCTGGAATGTGCTGGAAGCCGAGCGCAACGGCACCCACTACCCGTTCTGGCTGAAGCCGCTGATTTACCTTTCGATCCCCTTTGCCGTCAGTATCCATACGGTTACGGCTTACCTGTACTGCGGGCTTCCGGGCAGAGGATTCTGGATGACGGCCATTTTGGCACCGCGTTTTCTTTCGTCGGCTTTCGCCGCCGGTCCGGCCCTGTTGATCCTGCTGTGCCTTTTTATTCGCAAAACCACCAACTTCGACCCTGGCCGCGAGCAGATTCAGTCACTGGCCAAGATTGTGGCCTATGCCATTTGTGTCAACGTCTTTTTCTTGCTGTGCGAGGTCTTCGTGGCCTTTTACAGCAACATTCCCGAGCACAAGGACCATCTGATCTACCTCTTTGCCGGGCTGCATGGCTATGGGGTGCTGGTACCGTGGATGTGGGCCTCGATGATTCTGATGGTGATCGGTATCATCCTGACGGTGACGCCGGCTACGCGCCGGAATGAAACCACGCTGATGGTGGCCTGTATCGCAATCTTCATCGGCACCTGGATCGACAAAGGGCTGGGCATGATCTCGGGCGGGTTTGTCCCCAATCCGCTACACGAGATCAACGAATACGCCCCCACGCCCATGGAGATTATTTTAACGCTCGGCGTTTACGCCGTAGGCGCTCTGATCATCACCCTGCTCTTCAAAATGGCTGTGAGCGTCAAAGAGGAGGTGCGGGCCTAATTTTAGCTGTCCATACTGGTTGGATAAAAGCCCACCGCTTTGGCGGTGGGCTTTTTTTTACAGGCCACAGGTGTCGGGGCTCTTGACAGATGTTGAACGCTATCGTTATAGAGCGGTTGACAGATCTTATATTCCTGCGGCGTGCCGCACCGCATCTTACATCATTGCCAGCCGTTCAATCGCGACGGCGGGCTTTCGGAAAAACGTCATAACACCAACACAGCCATCACCGTTAAACAGGTTTTCAGAACAGTGACAGAAACGATGGAATGCCAAAAAGAGAAAAATCTGGAGCGATGCAACTGCAGCTATGAGCCATGTGCTAAAAAGGGAATCTGCTGCCAGTGTATCGCCTACCATTTACGCAGCCGGCAGCTTCCCGCGTGTTGTTTTCCTGATGATGTTGAACGGTCTTTTGATCGCTCTTTTAAACGGTTTGCCCGATTGGTCGATGCGGGGGAGGTGTAAATGTGGGTCTTGAGGGCGATGCCTCGGTTGATGTATGGCTGGAGGCGTCGTTCACCATCACCGTTTAGGCCAATGCGTGGCGTACCTTTTCTAAGATGCACCACCCCATGACGTCCATGGCCGGGCCTGACCTATCGGCTCGAGCCGATCGAAGCACGGCCTGTATAGGGCCACCGCACCCCAAACCCGAAGGAGTGAAAAATGGCAAAGCTGTCGGAAATTGAAGGCGTCGGAAAAGTGTATGCGGACAAGCTGGGCAAAGCGGGAGTGAAAACCGTGGCCAAACTGCTCGATGAAGGCGCCACCCGGATCGGACGAAAACGTTTAGCCGACGAGACCGGCGTTAGTGAAAAACTGGTGCTCAAGTGGGTCAATCGGGCCGACCTTGACCGCATCAAAGGCATTAGCACGCAATACGCCGACCTGCTCGAGTATTCGGGTGTCAATACCATTCCGGACCTGGCCAGACGCAATGCTGAAAACCTCGAGGCCAGAATGACCGCCGTCAACGGCGAGAAAAAGCTGGTTCGTAAAGTGCCGAGCCTCAAACAGGTTCAAGGGTGGATCGAACAGGCCGGCGGCCTGCCCCGCAATATAACCCACTAAAATGCGCGCGGGTTGCTATCGCATGGTTGTGCCGCTGTTCGTGCCGGGGGGATATGCAACGGATTATGGCCGGGCAGGATAGTCTCGGCCACCGCAAGTCTTTCAATTCGCCGAAAACTGGTTTATACACAGATAAACCGATGACGTTGCGGCACCGGACACGATGTGCCGTTTCATATGCTCGGTGGATTCGTTGCCAAAGGCCCGAAAGCTATTAGAGGTAGCTGGGATACGATATGACCCAACAACCACCCTCGACAACCCTGATCATCACGACCTTCAACAAGCCGGATTACCTCAAGCTTACCATTGAGAGCGCTTTGAGCCAGTCCGAGGGGCCCCGTGAAATCATCATCGCCGATGATGGGTCGGGGCCCTCCACCCAGCAATGTGTGCAATCCATGCAGGCGGGTGCCGCCACGCCCATTATCTATGTGCACCAGGAAGATCAAGGCTTCCGGGCGGCGCGTATCCGCAACAAGGCCATCGCCCGTGCCACGGGCGATTACATCGTCCTTACCGACGGTGACATGATCCTTCACCGCCATTTTATTCACGATCATAAGCAGGCCGCCCGCCCGGGGTATTTTCTACAGGGGGGGCGAGTTTTGCTACCGGCGCGAAAATCGACGCAGCTGCTGGCGGGCAAAGAAGTGGGCGCGCTCTTTTTTCTGGGCGGTGTCGGCAACCGCAAGAATCTGATTCGCTCGAGGCTGCTGTCGCGGCTTTTTTCCCTTCGTTCCCGATCTCTCAAAGGGCTGCGCACCTGCAATTTCGCCTTCTATAAAGCCGATGCCTTAAAGGTCAACGGTTTTAATAACGCCTTTGTGGGGTGGGGGCGGGAAGACAGCGAGTTTGCCTGCCGGCTGATCAACATCGGTGTTCAGCGTCTCAATTTACGGTTCCAAGCGATCACTTATCATCTCTACCACAAAGAGGCCAGCCGGGCGGTGCTGGAGGAGAACACCCAGCGTTTAAAAGTGTGCATCGCCCAAAGGCAGGTGTGGTGCGAGGACGGGATCGACCACTTCCTCAACGCCGACTAAACCGTCACTCCAAATCCAAGTGGTGCACCGTTCAGGATCATTGTCGGTGGTCGCGGTCGCTGCTTTTCCATCGGTCAACAATATCTCAGCGCAGCAGCCATGTGCATGCCAATATGGCAAAGATCACGCCGGCCAGGTCGGCGGTCAACGCGGCTGCCAGGGTGTGGCGGATGCGGCGCACCTGCACCGACCCGAAATAGACGGCCAGCACGTAAAAAGTGGTTTCCGTGGAACCCTGCAGGGTGGAGACCAGATAGCCTGTGTAGCTGTCCGGCCCGATGGCGGGATCATTGATGGTGGCGGCTAGAACGCCGTAGGCGCCGGAGCCGGACAGCGGCCGCAGCAGGGCCATGGGCAGGGCGTCCGCCGGCAATCCAATGCGGCCGGTCACTGATCCCAGGACGGCGGTGACCACCTCCAACCCGCCACTGGCCCGCAGCATGCCCACCGCCACCAGGATGGCTACCAAGTAGGGAATAATCCGCAGGGCCACCTTGAAACCCTCCTTGGCGCCTTCCACGAAGACTTCGTAAACGCGCACTCCCCGTAATAGCCCAAAGAGTAGAAAAAAGATAATCAAGGCCGGCAGGATCCAGGCGGAGAGCACGCGACCGTAAAGTACCGCCAAGGGGATCATTCCCGCCATCATCACCAGGGCAATGATGCTCACCCAAGTGGGATAGGCCGTTGCAGAATTGTCCCTATCGATTTCAGCGCTGTTGTCATCGTCCGGTGTTGCGATGGCTGATGGTTTCAGTGCTGCGGGGGCTTTTTTTACAGGTGCAAAGCGTTGGTACACCTTGGCCGCCACGATGGCTACCGTCGTTGACCCAATGGTGGCCAGCAGCGTGGTGGGCAGAATTGCGGCTGGATCAGCCGACCCGGCGGCCGCGCGCAAGGCGATGACGCCGGTGGGCAGGAGGGTCACGCTGGAGGTGTTGATGGCCAGAAAGAGAGCCATGGCGTTGGTGGCGGTGCCGCGTTGGCGATTGAGGGTGTCCAGGGCTTGCATGGCGCGGATGCCGAAGGGGGTGGCGGCGTTGCCGAGGCCCAGGATGTTGGCGGCGATGTTGAGTACCATGGCGCCCATGGCGGGATGGTCGGGCGGCACTTCGGGAAACAGACGCACCAGCAGCGGCCGGATCAGTCTCGCGATTATGGTCAGCATGCCGCCGGCCTCAGCCACCTTCATCAACCCCAGAAAAAGGGCCATCACGCCCACCAAGCCGATGGCCAGTTCCACGGCACCACCGGCCGACTCCACCACCGCCTGGGAAAGGGCGGCCATGGGTGAAGGGTCAAGCGCCGGAGGGCCAAAGAGCTCCTGCCAGGCTGCAAACCCCACGGCGCCGATTATGATGGCGATAAAAACGGCGTTCATGAGCGATTTTCTATGGTCTTGTCGGCAGCGCTCGACTTGAAATCAACAACCCCGTGAGCGTTCATTCGATGTTGAGTTGGGTCATTTTTTTCGCCAGCGCGTCTCTGGCCTGAAGAATCTGGCCCTCCACCTCATCGGCTTGGGCGGCCAGCGCTTCGATACGATCTTCCTGTTGGGCCAACTTTTGCAAGTAGCGTTTGCCTAGTGCGGATTGACTGCCGGCGCTCTGCAGGTTGTCACGCAGCCGCTGCTGATCGCTGGCAATGGCCTGCATTTGCCGTTGCAGTTGAGCATCGGTCGTTTCAAGCTGCGTTAGATTGCGGCGCTGAGCGATGATCTCCACCAATGCCGCGCGAACCGGTTCTGGCATCTCTTCCTGGCTGGCGTAAAATTCGAGCTTGGTCAGCGGCATATCGCCGATAAAGATCCGCTGCTGGTGGTGCTGCTCCTCGCGCACGTTCAGCGATGTGGTCTCTTTGGCGGCCAGAGGGACCGAAAAACGATACCAGCGGTCCGTCTTTTCTAAAAATTTTTCCGGCTCGACAAGCTGCCGCCTATCATTGAAGGGGTGCTCGGCGATGATGGTTTTAGGTTGATCGCTCTTGTTCTTAAAGGTGTAGGTTCTTGTAAAAATTGTTTTGTTGACCTCTTCAAAGACCCCCTCAACCAGGCGGGCCGACACCAGCTGGTTTTCGGATTCATCGGTTGCGTCGACGGTTGTGGCCAAATCGATGGCATAACTGATGAAGCGGCGATCGTCAGGCACCATATGGGGCAGGCTTGCATCACCATCGTAGACCCCGGCGGTATAGACCGTGACCGGTCCGGCAGGCAGGTGCAGGCCGGTGTCGTTGGTTATCCAGGCACCGCTGAGCGGGTGCTCCCTGAGTGTTTCAGCGTTATACAGGGAGATCGATTCTACCGCGATGGCGCTGCTGACGATGGGGAACATGGCGTTTTGGCGCCTGGGAAGGTTTACGGGATTTTGGATCGAAAAGACGAACTGCTCGCCGGCCATGGCGGTATCGGCCGCCGCGGTGACGCCGGGCAAGATATTGGGTGATAGATCATGGGCGCGATCGCTACGATCCATGGATTGTGCCTCAGGTGCAGCGGCTGTCGATTGTCCAGGCGCTGCTGCCCTATCGAGCTTCGCCTCAAAGGTTGGGGTCAAAACCCCTTCTTCGTGTAATTGGGGACTGAGGCCTTTAAATCCTTCCGGTTCCACGACGGGCCGTTGTAAAAAACGGGCTGTATACAGGTCCTGGACAAAGGAGATGGGGCGTCCGCTGACCAAATCCAGGCGCGCCTGCTGCCAATCGTTATCCGAACTGTTTTCAACGATGGCCCAGCCCTGCAAACGGGGCGGGTCGGCACCCAAATCCAGGCGGTAACTTACCTGCCAGACGGGCGCCTCCACCACATAACCGATTCGCACCCGACGCTCGCCGCGCCCCTCGAAAAGAAACGTCACCGGGCGCTGGTCACGCTCGGTGGCATCGGCCAACACTGCCAATGCCGCGTCAAGATCCCGCTGAATGATCGGTGCCGTCGGTGTCACAGCCGTCAGCGTATCCAAGGGCCAGGTCTGCAGGCCGTTGACGGTCATCAGGGTGATGTAGTCGCGTTGCAGCGTGACCGGCTGGCCATCCCTGAGGAGTTGTTCCGGGCGGGTTTCCACCTGTACGATCTTGCCTTCAATGGGTTCGGGTGTCATGATTTTAACCGGCTGCCCGCGCAATTGACCCAACAATTGGCGCAGGGTGTCGCTCCGGGTCAAGTCGACGCTGAAACTCTTGAGGGCGTGATCGACATTGGTTTTGGCCCCGAAAATGATCTCCGCCACCCGGCCGCCGTCGAAATCATTGACCACCAGAGATTTCAAAAGATCGTTGATTTGATCGCGGTGAAACCTCAGTTGAATCTGGCTATCGTCCACCACGATCCCGGTGTGTTCGAAATAGCCGACGCCGCTGTTAAAAAGCGCCACCCGCGACACCGGCAACTCACTGGCGGCTAACTGGCTGTAGATCGATAACGCAGCGGCAATGAAAAAGAGCTGTTTAACCTTCATGCCAGACCTCCTTGCATATTTACCATTGGCCTTGAGAAATGGCGATTAATTCATTCAGTATCACACATGCGGCTATTAGAACCAGTTCTCATATCGGGCTTAGCGTAGTCGCCATGCAAGGCCGGTTGTGAAAAAGCGGTCATCACTCTTTGAAAGTTACTGATTCGTCGTATTGAAAGCAGTGTTGATTTTTCCGTGAGGCTATTGCACAATGAGATGAAACTTCCAGCAAAGCCAAAATTACCCATTCGGCGATACGATTAGATTCGTTCGGCACCAGGGGTTTTCAGCCACCCAGCACCGCTTACGACAAGACCGCATGACAGCGATTACCAAGACAGCACCACTCTGCCCGTCAAAAAGGACAGACGGTGCTGTCTTGCGCATCTTCACCACTTTCCTGCTCATTTGCCTTCTCACCGCATCGTCAGCGACCCTTTGGGTTGAGGCAATTTATGCCGAAACGGCCGCTGAAGAAGAAAATGAGGAAACCCCCGAACAGGTGATCGCCATCAATCCGATGTCGGGCTACATCGATGTTCAGGAGGTGCAGGGAGATTCCGAGAGCATCGATCAGGTCATCGAAGAGCGCGATACCATCCTCTACGACCCGACCACCAAAAGCCTATTTCCAGGCACCTTTTATAAATACCGCAATTGGTTGTTGAAATTGGAGCAGAAAATCGGCCTTGCCGTAACACTTTCGTATGATGCCCTTGCCCAGGGGTATGCTGACAGCAACTTGGAAATCGGCGGCACGGCCGGCGAACTCGCGTTGAGCGGGCGCTGGCAGTTGTTCGGCAGCAAATACGACAGGCCTTTTTCGCTATCTTTCCGTATCAGGGAAAGGCACTCTTTTAGCGGCCGCACGCCTGGTGCCTTTCCTCCCGAGACCGGCCTTCTCTGGGGCACCGTCGATGGGTTCAACGATGCAGGCCTTCAAATTCCCAATCTGTATTTCAGTCAGGAACTGGCCGATCACAAGCTAATCCTGCGATACGGCCAGTATTCCATCGACAGTTTCATCGATAGTCACGCCCTGCGGGGGGCCATGCGCTTTTTTCTCAACCAGATCTATTCCGACAATCCAACTGCGGCCTTCCCAAGCTACGGTGCTGGGTTTATCGCCCACTGGCGGGGTAACAACGGGTGGAGCTTAACGGGTGGCGGCTCCAACATACAGGAGACCAAACAGGAAAAGGCCGTTGATCTGGACTTCGGCTCTTCCGCCCTCTTTGGGTCCCTTCAGACTTCGTATACATTTCAGGGAATCGCCGATAAAATTGCAAAAGTGCAGCTCATGGGGTGGCACAACAGCGCCAGTAGTGAAGATGAGCTCGAGTCGGGCGAGGGTTTCAGTCTCACTCTGGAGCACGCCGGCATGGGCAAGGACGACCAGCTCGTCTTCAGGTACGCCCAGGCCGATGGCGACTCCACCACCACCGACAGACTTTTTTTTATGGCGTTCGGTAAAAAGATCAAAACGTACAATCAGCTCGGTGTAGGGGTCGGGACCGGCCGTTCGGCGGACTCAAAGGAGTGGCAGAGCGTATTTGAGATGTACTGTCGAATCCAATTGGCCAAGGAGCTGATGGTTACTCCCGATCTGCAGATGATTTTTGGCGAAAGTGACACCAACGACAGCAAGGTGCGCTTTGCCGGGGGGGTGCGCATGGGGCTGACCTTTTAACAGGATGTCGAAAATTTATCGCGCTTAGCCATACGTAATCTGTGCACCAATATTCTTGATAGGCAGGCATCAAAGCCGTCTGGCGTATAGCAATGTTCTGACGCGCTTTCCAAGCCGGCCAAATCAAATTTGGGTTAGGTCAGATGAGGAGCGGTGCCGCTTGCTCCTGGTTAGCATAGATTGCTTTGAATGAATGACCGGGCGGTGTGTTTAATACTCGCGCCGCCCGTCGGGGTGAAATGTTTAAACGAGCATTGATGGACTAAAAGCTGTAATAGAGGCCGACTCCCCCGTAAAGGTCAACCTCCTGTTCGGCCAGCACATCGTCGTCGATGCTGTCGGCGTAATTGAGATAAACGGAAAGATCGAGGTTTTCGATCACGGTATAGGTCGCCGTGGCGGAAAGCAGATAATCATGAAACCCGTTGTCGGTGCCGGTGTTGGCCACGGCCCAGTCCTCGTTGGCGTATCCGCAAAGGGCGCTGAAATCGAGCCCGAATTTGTCGCTGATCTGGGCGGCGTATCCGAGCTTGGCGCTGGCGTAAAAATCATCGATCTCGTCAATATCATAAAAGAATCCGAGCCCGGCATAGAGCCCGTTGAAAATGTCGATATCTACCGTGGCGGAGATTTCGCGGGTGCTCTCGGTGCTTGTGCCGGGAAATAGAAACTCGGCATAGGCAACACCCAATGAAAAACGATCGATGTCATACCCGTATGAGAGGGTGAAGTCGACCTCTGAAAATTCACCGCTTTCGAATTCGCCGTCGTAATCATCGACATCAAGGTTGCTCCATACATTGACGCCGAAGCCTTTATAGCTGACATCCAGGCTCGGCTGGATCACCATGCCATCGTTGATGGTTATACCCCGCCACACGTAAGCCGACATGATGTCCGTCCCTAAGGTGACATCCGCCGCCGCAACCGGGCCAACAAAAAACAGTCCCACCATCACCATTGCCGCAATGGTCAACAACGCTTTTTTCATGTTACAGGTTCTCCTTTCAAATAGATTGAATGATTTAACCACCTGATCACCGTTTACACTGATGTATTTCTTATGCTCGCAGAAATGGCGATCTTTCTGTGGAACCCATCTGCCCGAATCGCCCTTCGCAAATCCGAGTCAATAACCAACCATGCGAAAAGCGCTGAAATTTAGACAATCTTCGTTAAAATAGCGAGGGGAGATGGCGTAAACAATATATGTATTGACAACTTTACAAATTTATCGTAACGTAATCATCAAACTTTTACCGAGAGGTTGCATTGCGTCGATGTTAAACCCCCAGGCCCCCATACCGTTATACCGCCAGTTGGCGAGGATTCTTCAGGAGCGCATCGAAGA
Organism: uncultured delta proteobacterium; assembly: GCA_963783425.1. Classification (GTDB taxonomy): domain Bacteria; phylum Desulfobacterota; class Desulfobacteria; order Desulfobacterales; family QNYZ01; genus CAWANO01. Next base: position 38,474 of record CAWANO010000010.1, on the reverse strand, counting down.
CGGCACCTACCGGCCGCAGAGCTGTATTCCATCTGAGCCGGAACTATCGAAGCGCTTCAGCATCGGACGGCCCACCGTGCGCCAGGCCGTTGAAGTGTTGGTGCGGCAGGGGTTGGTGACCCGCCGCCGGGGAGCGGGGACTTTTGTCCGTCAACGGCGACCGACCGTGAATCTCTTTTCCATGGCGGGAACTTCGGCGGCTTTTACCCAAAGCGGTATCGAAGTCACCACGCGGCTTCTGGGAGACCCACGTGTGCAACCCGTCGACCCGGACGCGGACAATCCATTGGCTGGCCGAAACTGCTGTTATCTGAAGCGCATCAGCATGGTGGGCGAGGAGCCGCTTCTGCTGGAAGAGATTTTCCTGGACAGCGATTTTTTTCGCGGCATTTGCGAATTGAACCTGGCGGGCGCATCGTTGGCCCGGCTGGTGGAACGGCACTATTTCATGCGGCCCACCGGCGGCCGTCAATCATTTCAGGTCCAATACCCACACGCGGCCCTGTCAAGCCATTTGAAGGTGACGGCTACCACGCCGGTGCTTACCGTCCGCCGTTATCTGGACTTTGGCGACGTTAAGAGCGCGGTCTATTCCCTGCTCTATTGCCGCACCGATCAGTTTGAATTCTCACAGACCTTCGGAGATGCAACGTCATGACTAAGAAGGGGTATTACGGCCGCTTCGGCGGCGCATTTCTACCGGAAATACTGGTCAGCACCTTTGCGGCCCTGGAGGAGGCCTTTCAAACCGCTCGGGCGGACGCCTTGTTCTGGTCTTCGTTCGAACATTTAATGCAAACCTACTCCTGCCGGCCGACGCCGCTCACTTTTGCCGAAAACCTGACGCGCCATTTTGGCGGCGCTCGCATCTACATTAAGCGTGAAGACCTCAACCACACCGGCGCCCACAAGGCCAACAACGTCATGGGACAGGGGCTTTTGACCCGCCGTATGGGTAAAACCCGTGTGATCGCCGAAACCGGGGCCGGCCAGCACGGCGTGGCCACGGCTACCATGGCCGCTCGATTGGGATTCGAGTGCACCGTTTACATGGGAGCGGTGGATGTGGAGCGTCAGCGCCCCAATGTATTCTGGATGCAACGCCTGGGCGCCGAAGTGGTGCCGGTAACCGACGGCACACAAATTCTAAAAGATGCTATCAACGAGGCCTTCCGTGACTGGGTGACGAACATGGATCATACCCACTACGTGCTGGGGACTGCTTGCGGGCCGCACCCTTTTCCGGAGATGGTGAGCTATTTTCAATCGATCATCGGCAAAGAGGCGCGCGAACAGATTCTGGCGGTGGAAGGGCGCCTGCCAGACCGAATTTTCGCCTGTGTGGGGGGCGGTTCTAACGCCCTGGGTATATTCAGTGCTTTTCTCGAAGACTCATCGGTAGCGCTGGTGGGTGTTGAGGCCGGAGGGCGGGGAATCGATAGCGGCGAACACGCCTCGCGGTTGTGCGCCGCAGATGCCAGCGTCGGCGTGGCTCAGGGCTACAAAACCTATTTTCTGCAAAACGAAGACGGTCAGATGCGCGAAACCCACAGCATCGCCGCCGGGCTCGACTATGTGGGGGTTTCGCCGATTCTGTCACATCTTTGCCAGAAGGGGCGCACCCGCTTCGAAGCGGCCACCGATGAGGAGGTGATCGCGGCCATGGACCTGACCATGCGAAAAGAAGGGGTAATTCCCGCCCTGGAATCGGCCCACGCGTTCGTGCAGGCTTTCAAAGAGGCGCCCACCATGGCGCTCGATGAGGTCATAATCATCAACCAGTCCGGACGCGGTGATAAGGATATTTTTACGGTGGCCGACGCCTTCAACGATCCCGGTTGGCAACAATTTATCATCGAAAAAGCGAGATCTTACGATGCTTGAAGCGTACATTCAAAGTCGCTTGAGGGAAAAAGAGATTCTACTGATGACCCATATTGTCATCGGTTATCCCACTTTTGAAACGTCGCTCGAGATCATCGAAACCATGGTGGCGGCGGGGGTCGATCTCATGGAGCTGCAGATTCCGTTTTCAGAGCCGATTGCCGACGGGCCTGTGATTTTGCGAGCCAACCAGCAGGTTCTGGCCCAGGGCAGCACCACGGATCAATGCATGGCGGTGGCGGGTGAGGCCACGCGGCGATTTGATATCCCCTTTTTGTTCATGAGCTACTACAATGTTTTGTACAAGCGCGGGGTCGAGCGCTTTGCCCGGGAGATGGACGAACGCGATATGCGCGGTGCCATCGTGCCGGACCTGCCGCCCGAAGAGGCCGATGATTATCTGGCGGCCATGCAGGCTCGCGATCTGGCACCCATTTTTATCTTCGCGCCCACCACGCCGGCCGAGCGTATGCGTCGCCTGGCCGAGTGCGGGCGGGGCTTTATCTACTGCGTGGCTCGCAAGGGCGTGACCGGAAAAAAGACCGACTTTTCGGATACGCTGGGCGCGTACCTGGCCCGCTGCCGCCTGGCCACGGACCTGCCGCTGGCGCTGGGATTCGGGGTCAAAGACAAAGGTGATATCGACTTTTTAAAGGGCCGGGTGGACATCGCCGTGATCGGTACCCAGACCATCCGCATTATCGAAGATCAGGGCGTTGCCGCGGCGGGGGATTTCATTCGATCATTGCAATAGGGGAAGTGAGTTGCCTCAATTAATTCCACTTGGCAATCAAAGTGAGCTTAATATCCAGTTCCATCCAGTTAAGGACTGAAGAAAATCAGGCATACATTCAAAGCGTCTCATCCCTCTGGCGGCTTGGGCAATAGCAGCACCGAGAGAGTCGAACACTCTCGGTTGGCAAATTCTTTTTCACGCAGTTCTTCCCAGAGCCTTTCGGCGGGATTCAACTCTGGCGAATATGCCGGTAAACGCAGCAGGATCATATTATCGGGCACCTGTAAATCCTTGGATCGATGAGATCGCGCACCGTCCAATACCATCAAAACAAACTCGTCTGGATAGCACTCGGTAACGTGCTTTAAAAAAAGTTCATGTTCAACGTGTCCATCTTTGCCGAGAGCATCCAAGCCAGTGAGCCGTCTTGGGGTGATACCGCTGCATAGGCATATGTATATTCACGAACCAGGGCCACCCGTACCAAAGGCCGAAGCGGGACAGGCGCCCAACAACGTCTTGGGTCGCTCAAGCGACCAAAGCGGGCCTCGTCTTGAATTACAACCCGCAACGGCAGATTCAGCCGGTTTTGCTCGACAGCTTGTGCCATTGTTTCGGGGATTTTTTTTAAATTCCTCTTGTGCCTGTGCATCTTGTTTTGGATGGCACGTATCCGGAGCCACCTTTCGCCATCCGTGTCGTGCCAACAATCGATAGACGGTTGATGCGGCCACCGGGTACCCCAGGCGCTGTTCCAAAGCCCTGTGGATCGGAGGCACGACCAGAACGCCACCGGTTTGGGCTTTTTCAATCCAAGGTTCAAGAAACTGGATCTCTTGTTCAACGGACAAGTATTGGCGTCGACGACCGCCCCAAGAGCATTTTTGAACAGGTTTGCCCGCAACTTGTTCGCGAATTTCTTTTTGCATACGAACAACAGTTGCAACCCCGACATTGAGCACTTGACCGGTTATTGCATTGTTGACACCACAAACTTTAGGAATGATAACTCAACTTTCGGGATTGAACATGGGAGGCGGAAAATATCCCTAATCAGCTGGAATAACATAGAAAAAGATTGAAGAGCCCCGTCTTTTGAATTATAGTGGATTTGACAAAAATTCACAATAATATCAAATAGAAAGGGCTCAAATGGACCATATCAACTATGCCTCCCAATCACAAGAGCATATTCAGGTTCAAGGTAAAATTGATGATTTTTTCGACCGATTTAAGATCGGCTCTCTTTTACACCGCTGTGGCGTGCGTAAACGGCACGGCCATAGCGTTCGCTCTTTGACACAAGCCATCTTCACGCTGCCTTTTGTGGGCAAGAACTTCTTTCGCGGCATTGTCATTAATAAGGACCTTGCCTTTGGTAAAGACGCTGCCTATGAGCTTCTCAAGGCAACCCATTACAACTGGCGTCGATTCCTTCTTCATCTTGGCCAGCGATTGCATCGTTTTTTCAACCGGCTCACCGATGAAGAACGTGAGACAGTGCTCATTATCGATGATAGCCCCTATGACCGCTCACGATCTAAGCTGGTAGAGCTGCTGTGTCGGGTCTATGACCATAGCACCAGACGCTATTTGAAGGGCTTTAGGATGCTTACGGTGTGTTGGTCCGACGGTGTCAGCTGCTTGCCGCTGGATTTTTCGTTGCTCTCTTCGGCCGATGCGAAAAAGCGTTTATGCGGCAGCCAGAAAGTTATCGACAAACGATGCTGCGCGCATCAACGCAGAAAAGAAGCTGTCGTTAAGGCTACGGGGCATTTAGAAGCCATGGTTAAACGGATACTTTCTGCCGGCATCGATGCCCAATATCTGCTGATGGACAGTTGGTTTATGATGCCCGCTACCGTTTGCGCTTTGGCCGAACATATCGATGTTATCGGTATGGTGAAAAAATCCTCCAGGATTCACTATTGCTACAACAGCAAAAGCATGGACCTGATGGCGATCTACGGCAAATTGAAAAAGCGGCCGGGGCGGGCCAAGATATTGGCCTCCACCCGGGTGCAGTTAAAAGACGGCCGCTGGGCCAAGCTGGTTTTTGTCAGGGATAGGCGCAAGAAAGACTGGCTGGCGCTGCTGTCAACCGATACCACCCTGGCCAGTGAAGACATTGTTCGCATTTACGGCAAGCGCTGGGATATCGAAGTGTTCTTCAAAATGGCCAAACAACACCTGAAACTGGCAAAAGAGATCCAGTGCCGTGACTTTGATGCGCTCGTTGCCCATACGTCCATCGTATTTATGCGCTACATGTTCCTGGCCTACCAGTGCAGGATCGAGACCGATGATCGAACATTCGGAGAGCTTTTTTACCTGTGTTGCGATCAGGTCGGCGACATCTCGTTCATTGAGGCCCTACAGCGCATATTGACCCTTGCAGCCGATCGATTGAAAGACATGGGCACCATCTGCGAAAAGACAGCATCGGCTTTCTTTGATGCGATTATGGACACCGCTTTGCAGTGCGTAGGCTTGTCAAAGAACAAATTGGTTATGAACCCCGAAAGTTGAGATAATAACGCTCAATCCCGCTCTGAGTTTCCTGACAGTATCTGCCCTTTTTACAAGTCGTTGGGCGGCCTCTACCATTTGATCAGTTATATTTGCTGGCCTGGCCATTTTCTGTTTGCACCTCCTTTGCTCGGCGTGAGTTTGGATCGGTACAAACAGAAGAGACTGTCCGGCAACCCAAATTTTACATCTCACCACAACACCATATTGTGTTAGAAATGGCAAAGATGCCTATATGTTGTATGCGTTCTCAGCCATTTCGAGGTTGTCGGACAGGCTCAGAAGTATATATTATTGCCAACTTGATCGCAACTTGGAATAAACTGAACATCTTCATTACCCTGATTAAGTCTGTGTCATCGACTGGTGGTAGCGGATTTTCCGGCGCCTCCGCCATAAAGTCCGCTGCAACTCAATCTGCATAACGGTGCGGCGGGTTTTACGAAGCCTCTAACGTTTCAGGATGAGGATGTTTGTGTCAATCTTTGAGAATTCTACGAATACGAAATCCGCTAGATTGATCGAATTTGTGGAGGCCGGGCCGTACAAGGTGGTCCAGTCCTGGTTGTCATAGAGGTCATACATCGTCATTTGGCCAACCGAATTGATCTTGCCTACGAGAGTGGAGGCCACGCCAGACTGTTTGCTGGTCTGAATGGTGACCTCATTGCCCACGTGGTCGATGGAGGCCGTTAACGCCTCATAGTGGCCCTGGACACTTTTGTAGTACCCTCTCCAGTCGTCGCCATTGAGGTCGGGCCCCACTACCTGGGGTCTCGGCTCATCCGGCTCGGTTTGTCCGCCGCCGGTGTCACTCTCAATATCCGTACCATCCCCGCAAGTGTTCAACACCAACACTAAAAATACCAACAATGTACACAGTAACGTTCTTTTTAGCGCCTTCTTAACCATTTTCTAAAGAAACCTCTTGTATAAAGATTTTAAAAACCAAGCCTGGTAAGCGGTTAGGTTCAACAATCCGCCTGGGCGATCATACCGCTGGCGCAGATATTAATAGGTCCAACTGGTCTAGTACCAATGATATAGGCAAGCTTTACTCCAAAATTAGTAATCCGGCAAGGCCATAATTTCAGTTGTCAAGAAAAAAGATAATTTGCGCCATCTAATAAGACCGATATTGATTTTGGCCAATGCGGTGGCCGAAGGAAAATATCAATTGAATCAGCAGCAGGGGTGTTTCTTCACCGTTTTGAGGTCCCACTAAAAGTTATTTTGAAGCATCCAAAAGAAGTGGTCATTGTGATCGACTTATTTAAAGAATCCCAATGGGTGTCGTCAGACGGCCCCCCTCAGCGAGCTTTTGTCCTACTGATTATAGGTTGAGATTCTTAACGTTGCATTTAGGCGCATCCCATGGGATAAAAAGCGCGCGTAAGGTAACAACCCTTGAAAACCACCTTTATCATTTTTTGAAATTAGACGACTCCACAACAATGTCTGTTGATACCCATGCCATCATAGTAATTTTCTTTCAGCCCGGTACCACGCTCTACGATATTTACATGCGTCATGCCGAGGCGGTGACGGAAAAGGCCCTGGCCGTTGCCGGGCGGGTGGATCATTTAGACCCGGATACCGTATTTATCGAGCAGGCGACCATTCTGCACGATATCGGCATCTGGCTGACCCACTCCAAGACCATTGGTTGTACGGGGCCTTATCCCTATATTTGCCACGGCTATCTGGGCAGGGCACTGCTGGAGAAGTTTGGTTTGCCCAGGCACGGCCTGGTGTGCGAGCGTCATGTGGGCGTCGGGATCAGCAAAGCGGACATCCGCAGCCAACGGTTGCCGCTGCCATTGCGCGACATGCGGCCAGTGTCGCTGGAGGAGGAGATCATATGCTATGCGGATCTCTTTTTCTCAAAGAAGAAGGGGCGGCGCATAAAATCGGTGAATGAGATTATCCGCAAATTATCAAGCTACGGCCAAGACAAGGTGCGGCGGTTTGAGAGTTGGCAGGAGCGGTTCGATTAGCGTTGCGTCATCATTGCCAGCGCGCCTGGCGGGCGCGGCAGTCTTCATGGGGGCTGCTCGCACGGGCTTGGCCAACGGAGTTAAGGGGTTGGTAGCCTCGGAGATTGCCACGTCGCATTCGCCCTCGCAATGAACAGAGGAAATGAAAAACTTATGATACATCCGCAAAAGAGAGGTGCAGTGAAACATGAAAATCTTTGACAGCCACTGCCATGTGGATGACCGCTCTTTTCAGAAGGACTTCGATGATATGCTGACCCGCGCCCGGGCGGCAGGGGTGGCGGCCATGATGATCGCCGGCATCGATTCTGAACGGGCCCGGCGCGCGGTTGCGCTGGCGGAGAGGTATCCCAGTATCTATGCGGCCGTGGGGATTCACCCCCACGACAGCCGGCACTGCGGTCCGGGGCAACTGGAGGTCCTGCAGCAATTGTCGGCCCACCCCAAGGTGCGCGCCTGGGGAGAGATCGGGCTTGACTATAACCGCAACTGGTCGCCCAGGGAAGATCAGGAGCGTTGCTTTTTGAGGCAATTGGGTCTGTCTGGTCAGCTCGGCTTGCCGGTGATTTTCCACGAGCGCGACACTGGCGGGCGGTTTCTCGAACTGCTGCGTTCCCACTGGCTCGCGGGCCGGAAAGGGGTGGTGCACTGTTTCAGCGGCACGGGTGACGAACTGGAACATTACCTGGATATGGACCTTCATATCGGCATTACCGGCATTGTAACCATGCAGCAGCGAGGGAAAAAGTTGCAGGAAATGGTTGTAAAGATCCCAGCAGGTCGTTTGCTGGTAGAAACCGATGCGCCCTATCTTACGCCGGCGCCGCACAAGAACCGCACCCGCCGCAACGAGCCGGCATTTATAAAAAGTGTGCTGGTCAAGGTGGCGGATTTGCGTAGGCAGTCTCCTGAGGAACTGGCGGCGGTGACCTGGGCCAACACCTGCCGCTTATTCAATGTGAGCCCGGTTTGAAGTTGGAACGCTATATCATATTGACCATATCCAAGGGTTAGGCGTCACCAAAATCAGTCCAAGGGAATCACACTTAGCCAGATAATCGAAAAAGTCGCTGAGTATTTTCGACATACCAGGTACTGCACTCACAACCGACAACAAGGCTCCTGCGATAACCATAGCAGGAACTGCACGTTGTTATTTGTGCCTCAGAGAGTTTGGCTTCAGTTGTGCCGAGGTCGCTCGAAACATTCACGTTAGCCCATCAACTCTGAGCAAGGCGGTCACAAGGGGGCATGCAGAACTTGGCCGGGAAATCTCAGATGACATATTGAAGTATTTCAATATTTTACGGACCCATAGTCCCAGTTCTATTTGCCAATCCTTAGTATTCTGAAGGCACCCTGAATTACCAGCACAAATACAATACTGCCGATGATCAAGTCAGGGAGGTTCGAATTTGACACTTTGACGAGAATACCCGCGGCGATGACGCCCAGATTGATGACCACATCATTTGAGGTGAAGATCATGCTGGCCCGCATGTGAGCCTCTTTGCTTTTTGATTTCTGAAGCAGGTAGAGACAAAAAGCGTTGGCTGTTAATGCGAGCGCCGAAACTATGATCATCGTCGTAAAGTCCGGCATCTGTTCCAATCCAAAAAACCGTCTCAGGACCTCTATCATCCCGATCACAGAGAGGGTGATCTGGAAATAGCCCGCCACTCGTGCGGTCCTCTTTTTGCGGATTAAAGGGCCTCCGACCGCAAACAGGCTGATGGCATATACAAAAGAATCGGCAAGCATGTCGAGACTGTCTGCCACCAGCCCCATCGAGTCGGCCATCAGGCCGGCGACGATCTCAACCAGGGAAAACAGGAAGTTTATGATCAAGACCGTCCAGAGCAGTTTTTTCTGCTCTTGGTCCTGAACGAACTCTATCCGACCCGCTTGCGATGAAGACACTCTTTCGCCGCCCAAATTCAGGTCGCTGATTGAAGTTTCGATCCGGTCGATCTCTCCGTCATGATAGACCGTCACCGTTCGGTTGGGGATATCGAAATCGAGGTTTTGGATGGCCGAAAGACCTTCCAGCTTCATTCGGATCAAATTCTCTTCGGAAGGACAATCCATGCCGGAAATTCTGAAAACGGTTTTTTGCATCTTTGCTTGTTATATTTCCCCTCTGCATGGTACCTTAATTGCTCAATTCAGGCTAATCAGGGGAAAGTCAACTAAAAATTCGGCATCCTAAAATTGTGTTTCATCCGATTAATGCGTACTGGGATTCATGAAGGGCCATTATTTTAAGTTTGAAAAAATCATGATCCCTGAACCCGTAAGCTTGTCATTGTAGCGTTTTGATTTTGTTGTTAGTACCTTCCAATGGGCCGGTTGATATTGAATAGTCGTACCAGTTTAAAAGGCCATTGCGATGGGCCGAAAGGGAGTTGGCCATCTTCATCAACATCGGTATTTTGGTCTCGCGAGCCGTTTTGATCCATTGATCAAGCCACTTAGCGGCCTCGTGTTTCGTGGAAAGTTTCCAGAACTGGCGCAATTCATCCTTAAGGTAGTAGGCCTTGGCAAGCGGGGCGTCAAGTTCCAGAGCCTGTTGCAGGCGCTCTTTTTATCTTTTTTCGGGATCAGGATCGAGGTTTTCAGAGTTTTTCAGTAACAACCAGCGGGTGCCTTTGAGTACCTGCAACTGCAACGGATCTTCAGCTTCGCGCTGAAGGTTTCTGAGAAAGTCACTTGGCTTATCATTGTACATTTTCATCACGTGAAAACGATCGTAAACGATAGCCGCCTCGGGCAGGTTTTCCAGCACCGCAGCGATATAGGCCGGCGACATGTCAATGGCAACCGCCTCGATCTTCGCGCGGCTCCATTTAAGTCTTTCAAAAAAAGGCCACAGGGCATCAGCACCTTTGCCATCGCCTACAAAAACCACAGCACCGGAGGCCAGGTCCAGCACGACCGTCAGATAACGATGGCCCTTGCCGATAGTGATCTCATCGATGGCAATTTTCTTCAGATTTTTAAGTCTGGGTTTACCAAAACGCTTTTTCAGACACCTCTTTTCAATGCCCTTGATCACATCCCAGCTGACGTTCAGATGACGGGCAACATCGCGGATAGTCATATGCCGGCAAAGATCCAGGGCATAACGCTCGAAACTCTTGGTATAGCTGCGTTTAGGGTCGGTAAAACCGATGTCAATTTGACGAACCAGATGGCATGTTAAGCAAAGCACCCGTTGAATGGCAGCGATAATGAACGTCGGTTTTTTACCGATCGGTAATGAACGAAACTTGCGCTCGACCTTGCCTCGCAGGATCAACTTGTGTGATCCACAGTTTGAGCAACACAGGTCATGACGTTTCTTTGTTCTTTGACAATTCGATAAAGCCTATAATTGTAGCAAACGTTATGCTATGTCGTAGACGGAACGGGGGCAGTGATCCCGAACTTAGTGTCACTGAAACTATTGGACCTCTCCCGTTCCAACTTCCTTTTGCGTTGGCGTCTGCTTACAGGCGCATTGGCGTCATACGTCTGAAAGCGGCGTTGAGTCTCATTTTCACGTGATACATTATCAATCCGGTCGCACTGCTGTTGATTGGCAACATCGATTTGCGGGTCGAACGGTTTGTTATGCTTGAGCATGCCGTAGACAATTCTCAGGATTTTATGCATGCAGATACCCAACGCGGCCATCTTGTGTTTGCCCTGACCCCGGTGCTTTTCCTACACCTTTCGGATCACAGGGTTGTGTTGAATGGCCGACAAAGCAATCATGTATAAAATTTGTCGTGGCGCTGTGCGGCCCAGTTTACTCATTTTTATACCACCAATGCCATCGCCGCTGATCTTATAGACCGGGTGGATTCCAAAAAAAGAAGCCTGTTTCTTTACATTTGCGAATCGGTTAACGGACTCTACACTTTTCTAAAGCTGTTGCGTTCAGCAGCCTCGGTCGAATAATGAGAGGTTGGCCGCCAGGACTTCGCCCCGCATCAAATCGACCATGGCTTGACGGTAGTGCTGTGCATCGATGCCGGCAATCAACCCTTTTTGGCTCAGTCGCGCCAACACGGCCGTATTTTGCATGCGCGCCTCGCTCAATTCCGGGCAGTGAACCACCTCTACGGCCACATCGTGGGCACTGGCCGCAACCTGGACCGTATCCAGGGTGACGGCATCGGCCTCGCTCAGACGCACGGGCAACGGTTGCCAAAGGGTGTCGTAGACCACCAGCGTCCCTCCCGGCTTTAGCATCTCGGTCATGGCCCGTAACGCCTCGCAACGCTCCAGGGCCACCACCATATCAGCCGTGCCGGGAGCGATCAGGGGCGAGTAGATCCCGGGGCCGATGCGCAGGTGCGACACCACGATACCGCCGCGCTGGGCCAGCCCGTGGGTATCGACCCCCTTGGCATTTAAACCGGCGTAGTCTGCGGCGCGGATCAGCACTTCGCTCAACATCCCGATTCCCTGTCCGCCCACACCCGTCAGGTAGATGTTTTGGCCCTTCATTTCTACTCTCCTTCTATTCCCACACGCGGCTTTAAAGTATCATTTACCCACTTTTTGGGGTTTCTCGATGGCCCCTGCCGGACAGGCCTGCAGGCACGAGCCGTCACCGATGCAAAGATCGGGATTGACCGTTACCCGGCCGTCAGCGTGGCGAACGAAGCTGGGGCACCCGAAACTCTCCACACAGGCGTGGATCTGCTCGCAGATCTCTTCATCGACGGCAACCTGGCGCAGCTGATAGTTGTCGCGGCGGCGCTGTTCGCGCGTGAATTTTAACATGCAGGGGTGCCGGGCGATCACCACCGAAAACCCTTCGTCGTCAAGGGCCTGCTCGACCAACTTCTTGAGCTGGGCCTGCTGGTAGGTATCCACCTCGTAGATGCGTTCGATGCCCAACCCCTCCAGCACCTGCCGGATGGGAATCTTGTCGGTCACGTCATTGAAGTTGCGGCCCGAGGCGGCGTGGTCCTGATGGCCGGTCATGGCCGTGGTGCCGTTTTCCATGACAATAAGGGTGATGGGGTGGCGGTTGAAGACAGCGTTTATAACGCCGGGCAGGCCGGCATGGAAGAAGGTGGAGTCTCCCAGAAAGGCTACCACCCGCCGCGAATTGTTGAACAGTGACAGGCCCGAAGCCATAGCGGTGGAAGCGCCCATGCACATAAGCAACTGCCCCACATTGTAGGGCGGCAGGTAACCGAGGGTGTGACAGCCAATGTCGGCCACGGTGATGTCGGTCTCGGCCAGGGCTTGCTTGATGGCGTAAAAGGCACTGCGGTGGCCACACCCGGGGCACAATTGGGCTGGGCGTTCGGGAACTTCAACCCCACCGAGGGACGGCGCTTCCTGCGATGACACCAGATCAGGCCACACCTTGGCAAGGACCAGGGCCACTTTTTCGGGTGTATATTCACCGATCCAATCCTCGTTATCGTGCTTACCGATGATGCGCGTTTTTAGCCCTAAGTCATAGGCCAGGGCCTTTAGCTGCTGTTCAAGAAAGTCATCCAACTCTTCAAGTACCTTTACTTCGTCATGGGCGCCCAAAAAGTCCGCCACCGCTTTGCGCGGCAGCGGGTGGGCCACGCCCAACTTGAGCACATCAGGCTTTTCGGCCGCGCCCTGCAATACGTCCATCAACGATAAAAAGGGCAGCCCCACCGTGATGATGCCGCGCCGGGTGTTGCCGTGCTCGATTACCCGGTTCAGCCCCTTTTCATCGGCGAATTCTTCCGCCGCTGCAAGGTTTTCCAGGGCGCGCTGCTTCATGGGAAAGACCTGGGTGGTCAAGGGGATGTAGGGGCCGTTGGCCACATCGAAGCGGGGTGTGTCTTCGGTTTCGGCGGGCGACCAGGCACCGAAGGCCACTTTCTGCTTGGCATGGCAGACGTGGGTGGTTAGACGCAAAATGACCGGCATCTGCCGTCGGCACGATAGCTCGGCGGCAGCCAGATAGTACGTGTAAACCTCGTCGGGGCTGGCCGGCTCGAGCACGGGCGTGTAGCTGAGGCGGGCCAGGTGGCGGTTGTCCTGTTCGTTTTGAGACGAGTTGGCCCCAGGGTCGTCGCCCAGCACCACCACCATGCCGCCGATGATTTTCATCAGCGACAATTGCACGAAGGTGTCGGCGGCCACGTTGAGGCCGACACTCTTGAAAAACACCGTCGAGAGGTGACCGTTTAGCGCCGCCCCGTAGGCCACCTCCGTGGCCACTTTTTCGTTGGTGGAAAACTCGAAATAAAAGGGGCGCCGGGCGCGCTCGATCGAGCCGATGGCCGTGGCGATCTCGGGCGTTGGCGAACCGGGATAGGAGGTCACCACCCGGGTGCCTGCCTCGACCATGGCGCGCACCAGGGCCGTGTTTCCGATGACGATCTCTTCGAAAGGCTCGCGAGTGAGCAGCATTTCACCCATTTTTTTCATGGTCTTCCCCCTGTGGATGGCGGGTAAAATCGGGCTTGTGCCCGGTTTATCAGGGATCACCACATTCAGCAGCCGTTATAATGTAGCTCGATTTAAGCGGAAGTCGAAACCGTGTCAATCCGGCATCGATGCTTCGGATCTGCGATATCGACATTGCTATCGGGATCGAATTGATAAAACCCAATGCCCCGCTGTATCGATTTCGATTGTGGCAATTCCAGGTCAACTTATTGCCGAACCAACCTTATTTGCATGAGCACAACCCGGTAATCAGTCTACGGAATCTCCCGCTGGTGCGGATCCTGCCGCGGATCACCGGTGGCCGTGCTGAGGCGCTCCTGGAGCGCATCGTCGGTGAAATGCTCCAGTTGATGGGCCGCCTTGTGCACGTCAGCGGCGCAAAAACCCAGCTTATCACACAGGTAGCTCTCCCAGAGGCGATGCGACCGCACCAGGTTGCGGCCAGCCTCGGTGCCGGCCGTCGTGAGCGCATAGCCGCCAGCTGTTTGCTCTACCATCCCGCGGCGCATGAGTTTCGTCAGCGCCGGCCGCAACCACAGGCCGGCGCGGATGGCCTGCTGCAGATCGGGAAAGCGCGGCTTTTGGGCATCGACCGGGGCCACTTCATGAAACCGGTAGAGGTAGCCCAGAATATCGTCGCGGGTGATGCGGATGGCGACAAAGGCCTGGTTGAGCAGGCGGCTGATAATGCCGTAGCGCGGCGCCAGTAGTAACACCGCCAGAAAAATGGCGCCGGCGGCCACGGCCATCATGCCGGCCGTGCTGGTGTCGCGAAACCCGAACCAGAGAGGGATGGTAATGGCGCCGATGTGACCGAGCAACGCGGCCAGAGGCTGCAATTATCAGGCTGATGATCAGCATCGTCGAAAGGCGGTCCGTCAGCAGGTGGGCCGTGGCGCCGGGAACGATCAGCATGGCGATCACCAGAATGCTACCCACGCTCTCGAAGGCTACGATGGTGGTGGCCGCCACCATGGTCATCAGCACATAGTGCCAGCGGTTGGCGTCGATGCCGATGGTAGTAGCCAACGAGGGATCGAAGGATGTGATTTTCAGCTCCTTGTAAAACGCGAGCACCAGCAGCAGGTTGATCAGCAGCATGCCGCCGCTGGTCAGGGCGGCCCGGGGAATTTCGAAGCCCAGCAGTTCAGTGGTATCAAGGGGCGTCAGTTCGATGGCGCCGTAGAGCACGCAACTTGGATCGAGATCCACATAATCGGCGGCTTGCCGGATCAGAACCAGGCCGATCGCAAACAAGGTGGTGAAAATCACGCCCATGGCGGCGCCCCGGTCCAGTCCACTCAGACGGTAAAGCCCCTGCACCAGCAGCGCCGTCAACAGCCCGATCAACACCGCCCCCACCAGCATGGCCACGCTGCCGCGGCTGCCGGTGACCAGAAACGCGATCGCCAGGCCGGGCAGCACGGCGTGGCTGATGGCGTCGCCCATCATGCTCATGCGGCGCAGCACCAGGTAGTTACCCAACAGCGCGCAGGCCATGGCGCTCAACACGCCGGTGATCACGATCCAGGTGTCGAGAAAGGTCCAGGCCATCATCAGGGGGTTGCTCCTTCACGGGCCACCTGCAATAGGTGGGGGCTCTGGAGTTGCGTTTTGGGGCCCAATTCGGGTAAACGGCGCTCGAGTTCGGCGATAAGTTCTTCGTCCAGCACGTGCTCAATCTGATCCGCTCCCCAATCAACATTGCCCGGCGCGATGTCGGCGTGGGTGATCAGGTAGGTTTCCCAGAGGCGATGCTTGCGGACAACCCCTTGCGCCATGGCAGCCCCGGAAGCGGTGAGCAAGTACCCCCGGCGGCCCTCCTGGCTGATCGCTCCCTCCTTCTCAAGCCGGTTCAGAGCGTGTTGAAGCGGCCGGCGCTGCCAGGAGCGCCTCTCCAGCAGTTGTTCAAAATCGGGGCCGTCGATTTGGTCGACAGCCATTTCAACCGTTCCGATGTCGCTGCTGCGTGTCTCGAACCATTCGTAAAATTCCCGCAGGAGATTCTCGTGCATGATTTTGCGGCGCAGCTGTCGCCGCGCCGCGGTGGTGCGGACCAACCCCCGCTCAAAGCCGAAAAGCAGGCTGATGAGAAAGAAGGTCGAGGCGGTCAGCACAATCACCGCCCCGGCCGGCAGGTTGGCCATGAGCGCACTGATGGCGGCTCCGAAAAAACCGCTCAGAGCGCCGATAAACCCCGACAACCACAACATGTGATGGAGGTTGTGCGTCCAGAACCGCGCCGCCGATGGAGGGATGATCAACAAGGCCACCACCAAAATCAGCCCAACGGCCTGCAGCCCGATAACGGTCACGATCACCACCAGCGCCATCATGATAAAATCGAGCCAGGCCACAGGCCACCCCTGGGTGGCCGCGTAGTCGGCATCGAAGCAGATCAGGGCAAACTCCTTGAAAAGGGCCAGGCAGCCCAAAGCAGCGCAGAGCGCTGTCACGCCAATCAACACGGCGTCGAACATCAGCATCGAGGCCGTTTTACCGTAGATAAACGATGTCAGTCCCGCCGCGCCGCCGCTTTGCATACGCGTGGCAAAACCCATCAGGGCAATACCCAAACCGAAATAGACGCTCAATACAATCCCCAGGGCGGCATCATCTTTAAGGCGTGAAAAGCGCTGGATCAGCAACACCGAAACGGTGCCCAGCACCGAGAAGATGGCCGCGCCGGCAATAAGGCCCAATAGATATTTGCCCTCTCCAAAAACAAGGGACATGAGGATAAATGCCAGAGCGATACCCGGCAAGGTGGCGTGACTGAGGGCATCGCTCAACAGGGCCCGTTTGCGCAGGATCAAAAAAGTGCCGGCCAGCCCCGCCGCCAGGCCCAGCAGGGTCGTACCCAAGATGACCACCCGGGTATTGTAGTCCTGCAGGCTGAGCAGCCGCATTAGATCCCGCCATTCGGGCCATGCAAAAAGGCTCTCGGCCGCGACCGCTGAAGGCATCCCGCACCACCACCACCCAAATAGCGCCGATTATCTGGGCAATGCGCAGTTTCTGGGAACCTTCCCAACTCATTCGGTTTTTCTCCCGCCGCCGGATCGCAATTGCGGCTCGCGCGAGATTTCATGCAGGGCCTGGGTGAGCAGCGTGAGTTTGCCGCCATAGGTTTTTTTCAGGTTCTCTTCGGTAAAAACTTCGCCCGTCAGCCCGGCGGCCACCACGCGCATGTTGAGCAGCACCACATGGTCGAAATAGCTGGGCACGGTCTGCAAGTCATGGTGAACCACGACGCAGGTTTTTCCGCTCGCTTTAAGCTCCTTGAGCAGGGCGATGATGGCCTTCTCCGTGGCCACGTCCACCCCGGCAAATGGCTCATCCATCAGGTAGATGCGCGCATCCTGAGCCAGAGCGCGCGCCAGGAAAACCCGCTGCTGCTGGCCGCCGGAGAGCTGGCTGATCTGGCGCCGGGCATAGGCGGCCATCCCCACCTTCTCCAGCTCCTTAAGGGCAACCTGGCGATGCTTGCGCGTGACCGGTTTCATCCATCCGATCTTGTGATAGAGCCCCATGGCCACCACATCAAGCGCGTTGACGGGAAAATCCCAGTCCACGCTTTCCCGCTGGGGCACATAGCCCACCATGCGGCGTTGTTCATCGTAGGGCCGGCCGTAAATATGGACCGCTCCGGAGGCACGCGACACCAGGTTCAAGGTCGCCTTGATCAAGGTGCTCTTGCCGGCCCCGTTGGGGCCCACAACGGCCACCAGTTGCCCTTCGGGAATGGAGAGGTTGATGTCCCACAACACCGGCTTGCGGTGATAGGCCACGGTGAGATCGTTGATCTGGATGGGAATAGGGTTCGCATCAGCCGACTGTCGTTCGGGCAAGGCACTTGCGGTGGGGGTATTGGTTACCATAGTATGCTCACAGATGGTTGCATGGGTTGCTTTCTGCCGTTTGCCTGCGCCACTTAATGGGTTGGCAACAATTTGCCTTGCATGCCCGCCGCGGGCGCTTTACCGCCCAGGGCCCGGGTGATGATGGTGATGTTGTTATCGATCATACCGATATAGGTCCCCTCGTAACTACCCGGCTGTCCCATGGCGTCAGAAAAGAGTTCGCCACCGATTCTAACCGCGTGTCCCCGGGCGGCGGCCCCTTCGATGAGCGCCTTGACGTTTTTGTCGGAGACACTGCTTTCCACGAAAACGGCCGGAATCTGTTTGGCCACCAGCATGTCCACGATGCGGTTGATGTCTTTGAGCCCTGCCTCAGACTCGGTCGAGATCCCCTGAATACCCACCACCTCGATGCCGTAGGCCCGGCCCAGGTAGGTAAAGGCGTCGTGGGCGGTGACCAGCGTGCGCTGACCGACCGGGATCGATGCGATGCTTCGACGCGCATAATCATCCAGGGCTTTCAGCTCTTCGAGGTACTCACGGGCATTTTGGCGATACAGATCGGCGTGCTGGGGATCAAACTCCGCCAGGGCCTTTGCCACCACTTCAACCGCTTTCATCCATCCTGCCACATCCATCCACACATGCGGATCGCTGTGGTTGCTTTCGGCATTGTGGATGAGGTAGTCGTCCTGGAGCAGTTCAGTGACGGCATAGACCGGCCGCCGTTTGCCCACCTTGACCAGTACGTCCGCCATCTGACCTTCCAGCAAGAGTCCGGCATAGAATATGATGTCGGACTTGAAGAGTACGGCCACGTCCCCTCGGGTGGGCGTATAGACGTGCGGGTCGAGGCCGGAGCCGATGATATTTTCAACCTCGCCATTCTCTCCGGCCACGGCCTTGACGATATCGGCCACCATGCCGACCGTAGCCCCGACCCGGTATGGATAGGGCCCCTCGTAGACGTCCGCCCCCAAAGCCAAACCAGCCCCGTTGAGAATAAGGGCCATGAATATGACGATCTTAAGACCCTTGGCCCAGGGCCTTAGCGGACCACAACAGCGCTGATGCATACAGGCTCCTTGCAGTTGGAGCCAATTTCAAAACATCCCATTTTGCCCATTCTCTGCGTCTGGTACCGATTTTAATCCTCGAAATACGGGGAGTATGCCTGCGGTTAAAATCGGCACCATCTTTGACCTTGGACAATCTGAACCTTTTTGAAACAGGCTCGTTAGTATGGATCTACGGATCAACCCGGCGGAATACGGTAAAATTAACCACCCATGCCATCGGGTCAACCGCTGGCAAACAGAGCGCTGAGACAAGCTGTGGATGAGCCATGATACCCGCTGCGCTAATCCTCGGCCTTTAATGGCAAGCCGTACTTGCGCATCTTTTTGTACAGCAAGGAGCGATGGATGCCAAGGCTTTTGGCGGCCCGGCTTTTGTTGTAACCCGTTGCCACAAGGGCACTGCGGATCGCTTCACGTTCGGCTTGATCTTGAATGTGTTTGAGCGATGGGCGCCTCTTGCCGCGACCATCTTGCCGGCCGGTATGGAGATACGGTGGAAGGTCATCGATGAAGATCGTTTCGCCCGTCAGGTAGGAGGCGGCCCTTTCCAGCACATTGCCGATTTCACGCGCATTACCCGGCCAGTCATAGCGCTCCAGCAGAGCAGCCGCTTTAAGATCGATATTGATCGGCGGCAAACCGACGTCCTGAGCAATCCGCTCGAGCATGTGCTGGGCAATGGGCAGGATGTCCTCCCGCCGCTCCCGCAAGGGCGGTATGGGCAGCGAAATCACGTTCAATCGATAGAAGAGATCGCTCCGGAACCTGTTTTCAGCCAGCATGCGCGCCAGGTTCTGGTTGGTGGCCGCAATCGGGCGGAAATTGGTCTGGATGATCGAGGTGCCACCGATGCGTTCGAACTCCTTCTCTTCCAGCACCCTCAGCAGTTTGGGCTGCATAGCCAGCGGCAGGTCGCCGATCTCATCCAGAAAAATGGTGCCGAGATGGGCCAGCTCGAATTTGCCCGGCTTGCCTGACTCGCGCGCACCCGTGAAGGCCCCCTTTTCATAACCGAACAGTTCGGATTCGAACAGATCCTTGGGGATGGTGGCACAGTTGACGCGTACAAATGGAAACGACCGACGTGATGAGGCGTGATGGATGGCCTGGGCCAGAAGCTCCTTGCCCGTGCCCGATTCACCGGTGATGATCACGGGAAGGTGGTTAGCTGCCGCCTTGATCACATCCCGCCGGAGTGCTCTAATGGCGTCGCTTTGGCCCATGATGCTCTCGACGGTGTAGCGCGTGGAGCGCAGTGAGAGCAACTCGTTCTCATAAAGATTGAGTTTGGACTCCATAAAAGATAACTTTTCAGCCAGCTTACTGGCTGTGGTAGCGCTGTCGAAAAGCACCATGCCTAAAACGGCAACCACCCGGCCATTCTCAAAAATGGGCACGCGATGCGTTAAAAAACCGCGGTTCTTTAACTTGTGGGGATAGTTGATCTCCGGCCGACCGGTTTTGGCCACAATGTGCAAGCGGGAGTTAACCCCCATTTCCGACGCATGTCGGCCGATTTGATCCTCTGGGTCGATTCCCAGAAACCTGGCGTAGGTTTGATTAATGTAACGAATGTAGCCCTGGTGATCAGCTACGATGACACCAACCTGCATGTTATCGATCAGGTCTTTGAAAAAACCGGCTCTATCAAGCAGTAATTTGCCTTGCATAATTTTTCCTGCTATAGTTGTATTGTAGTGTCGCATTAGATCGACATGTCTATATTCTGAGACACAAACTCTGGATATCATTCATACCCATGGACGGCAAGCGCTTTTTCTTTTTAGCCATGCAACAACTTGATATATATCTGGATTCTATTACCCAAACGCTTCGATATTCACACCAATCACATCCAAAAATAACCATACCAGCTTTGGCACAGGACTTGCTTTTGTAATTGAGTCAGAAAGGTGCTTGTTTGTGTTAACCATCAAAATCAACAGACCCACTGATCGACTGCAGTGAGAGGGATAGGATTGAGTATCCCCGGACATTTACCTGTAAATAAATCGTGGACAGCGCACCAAAAGAGAGCGTCAATATACAGCCAAACTGGACAACTCTTTTAACGATTCTTTAAGGGGGTGGTACAGGTATTCACGTTGTTCTTTTCAGATTGAAAAGGTCATCCTGATATGCAACCGTGCGGCGCCTATCCGCGCCGCCCAGAACGGAGGAGGAATTATGAAACGATGTCTCAAGATAGCAGCAGTTTTCTCGGTCATTTTTTTGTTCACCATCAACATGGCGTTGGCCCAGGATAAAAAAACCAAGTCCGACAGGCAGAAGTTCGGCGCAGATGACCGAATTGAAGAAGTGAAAAACCTAAAGGTCGATACCAGTGATAAAAAACATCGCTGGAAAATGGTACTTCCCTGGTCCAAAGGCCTGCTGTTTTACGACATGGCGATCCATTTCTGTGACACCGTCCGCCTGGCTTCCGGCGGTCGTCTGGACATTAAGGCCTATTCGGCCGGTGAACTGGTACCCGCCATGGAAATATTTGATGCCGTCAGCAAAGGCTCCTTTGATGCCGGCCATGACTGGCCCGGGTATTGGAAAGGCAAGAACGAGGCATTTATTGCCTTTGGGTCCGTCCCTTACGGGCTAGACGCTGAGCTTTACAATATCTGGCTCTATGAGCGGGGCGGCCAGGAGGAGATGCAAGCCCTCTATGGCCAGTACAATCTGTTTGCTCTGCCCGGCGGCCAGGCGGGCCAGGAAATGGGGCTCAACTCCAACAAGCGCGCTGCGAAGATGGAGGATTTCAAAGGGATGAAGGTCAGAACCTGGGGCTGGTATCTCGATATCCTCAACGAACTTGGTGCCTCCGGTGTGGCCACCCCGGGCGGTGAAGTCTACTTGTCTCTGCAGACCGGCGTTCTTGGATGCGGCCGAGTTCTCTTCTCCGGCGGTTAATTATCCCATGGGCTTTGACGAAGTCACCCAATACATCATCCAACCTGGCGTGCACCAACCCGCCTGCCAGTTTGCCTTCTTTTTCAACAAGGACTCCTACGACAAACTGGGCGATGACCTGAAATGGATCCTGGACACCGCCGCCAAGGAGACCCAGCTCTGGAGCTATAGTTGGCTCAACAACCTCAACGCCGAAGCGATCCGTCTCTTTAAGGAAAAATCTGAAATCGTGATGATGGATGAAAGTGCCATCGTCGATTTCGCCAAGACAACCCAAGCCTATATGGAAAAAGTAAAAGAGCGATGCCCGGACTGTAAACGGCTGCTCGAATCCCAGGAGGCACTGAAGAAGGATTTTGCCGACTGGCGTTCGGCCCGAGCCGGTGTTACACCCTGGCCGATGGATGAGGTGGTGCAGGGAAAACTGCACGAATAGAAAAAAACCCGACAGGCGTATTCATCAACCAAAACCGGCTGGGTTCGCTCAAACGGGCGCAACCCAGCCGGCAATCGATACACCTGTTTTTAAAGGTACTCAGTTGCTCAAGAGGCATTTCTTCTATCCGCCGAGCAGGCCAGGCGGGTGGGCCGGGGCTGTTTTTTCCAGTGGTGTAAGTTGCCTGGCAATAACTGGAGGGATTTATGAATTGGCTCACGAAAACAATCGATAAGATTGTCGTGAAACAAGCAGAAGTATCGTCACTGCTAATGGTCATTCTGGTTGTGATGGTGTGCTACGAGGTGGTCAGACGTTATTTCTTCAACGCGCCGACGATCTGGGGTCTGGAGTTCACAACCTTTATCTTCGGCGTGCATTTTGTCATGGGGTATGGCTATACGGAACATTTCGACGGTCACGTGCGAGTCGATATCTTCAGCAGTAAATTCCCCAAAAAATTACAAGACATCCTCTACATCATTCTGACGATCGGGGTAACGCTTCCCCTCGTTGCCCTGCTATGCATCTGGGCCTGGGACAACGCCATCACGTCAACCAAGATTTTTGAGGCCTTGTCATCGGCATGGGCCCCGCCCATCTGGCCGGTAAAGCTCTTGATGGCCCTGGGGTTTACCTTTCTTTTCCTTCAAGTTCTTTCCAACCTGATCAAACGTATATCTACCATCGGGCAAAAAGAAACGGTTCACTAAGGGGAGGCTATGAGTCCAGAATTATTGACCATCGGCATGTTCGTGACACTTATTGCATTCATCGTGCTCGGGCTCCCCTTGGCCTATTCGCTTGCCGGGACCGCGGTGATCTTTGGTTTGATCGAAAACGGGTTCAACGTTGACGGCCTATTGGGATTTTTTATCAACAATGCCTGGGGCACCATGAACAACTTCGTGCTGGTGGCGGTCCCCTTGTTCATCTTGATGGCGCAACTGCTGGATCGTGCTAAAATCTCAGACGCCCTGTTCGAAGCCCTTTACGTCGTCATGGGCGCCATAAAGGGAGGGCTCGGTCTGGCGGTCATTTTTGTTTGCGTGATCCTGGCCGCCACCACGGGCATCGTTGGCGCCTCGGTGGTGGGAATGGCCCTGCTTGCCGGCCCCAAACTCCTCGAAAAGGGATATAATAAAGGGATCGCCGCCGGCCTGATCTGCTCCGGCGGAACCCTGGGCATCCTGATTCCGCCCAGCATTATGCTGGTCGTCTACGGCGGGCTGACAGGGCTTAAAGAAACGTCGGTGGGTGCCCTTTTCGCCGCCGCCATTCTGCCGGGACTGCTTCTGGCGTTTCTGTATATGTCCTATGTGTTTATCGTGTGCCAGGTAAAACCCGCCTATGGACCTCCCATCAGCAAGGAAGAGGCCTCCGGCTACTCCCCGCGGCAAAAGATGTGGATGGTGATAAAATCCATGATCCCTCCCCTGGTGCTGATCTTCGCGGTCATGGGCACCATTTTGGGTGGTATCGCAACCCCCTCCGAAGCCGCGGGCGTTGGTGTCTTGGGTGCGGCTATTCTGGCCGTCGCCCGAGGCAGCTTCAATTGGAAGGTCGTCTTCGAGTCCTGCAAAGCGACGCTCAAGACCACCTCCATGGTCATGATCCTGGTTCTGTTCGGTAACCTTTTCAGCGCCACCTTTCTCTTTGTCGGCGGGGGCGATGTCATTACCGACCTGCTCATCGGAGGCGACCTTCAGCCGGCGATGATCCTGTTCATCATGCTGCTGGCCATCTTTTTGCTGGGCATGTTCATTGACTGGGTGGCGATCCTGCTGGTCTGCCTGCCGGTTTTCATGCCGATCTGCCTGGAGCTGGGCTTCAATCCCCTGTGGTTCTCCATGTTGATCTGTATCGTCCTGCAGACCTCTTTTTTAACGCCTCCATTCGGCTATGCGCTTTTCTACTTTGCCGGTGCCGCGCCCGAAGGGAAATACCAGATGATGGAGATTTACAAAGGCGTGCTGCCGTTTATCGCCTTGCAGGCGATCGGCGTGCTGATCTGCATCCTCTTTCCTCAAATCATCACCTATATTCCAAGCGTCATTTTCCGATGATGGTGGGTGTTAATTTGAAAATTGTTGGCTTAGATCACACAATCGTTTTGGAAAAATCGATAACCAGATACCCGGTTCGACCGATTTCGGCTTAGTGACCGATCAGTCAGCATATGACTGTCACACCCACCATGATTTACCGAATTAATACGGCCGCTGTATCTGGTACCCGGAGCCGCAATCAATACGGCCATAATCCTATAGACAAAGGAGGATACGGTGAATATCGGAAGCCTGTTTGCCAGACACGCCAGGTACCGCCCCGACCATCTCGCCGTCGTTTTCAACGATCAGCGCCTGACCCACCTCGAGTTTAACCATCGCATCAACCGGCTGGCCAACAGCCTGCGTGCCCTGGGTATTTCTAAAGGCGACAAAGTGACCACGATTTTACCCAACTGTGTCGAACTGTTGGAGGTCTATTGGGCCGTGGCCAAAATCGGAGCGGTGGTGGTACCCATGAGCACCTTGCTGATGGAAAAGGCGCTCTTGACCCTGCTCACCGACTCCGACACGGCCCTGGTCATCACGCACGGCAACTTTGTCGATGTGATCAACCGCATTCGTGGCAACTTGACCGCCATAGCCCCGGACCGCTACCTGCTGATTGACTATGACGGCCAGGACGGATTTCAGGACTATCACGCTCTGACGGCCGCGGCCAGCACGGCCGAACCGGAAACGGTCGACATCGCCCCTGATGATCCTTTAAATCTCATGTACAGCAGCGGCACGACGGGTCTTCCCAAAGGTATTATCCACACCCATTCGGTGCGCGCCTGGTATGGCGCCACCTTTGCCGCCTCCTACCGCATGACCCCCGAAAGCGTCACCATGCACGCCGGAGCCATCGTCTTTAACGGCGCCTTCGTGGATTTGATGCCCACGGTCTACATAGGCGCCACCTATGTGCTGTTGGGCCAGTTCGATCCGGAGTCTTACATCGAAACCGTGTTTCGTGAAAAAGTCACCCATGTCATGCTGGTGCCCAGCCAAATCGTGGCCCTTTTAGCCTCGCCCAATTTTACCCTGGAAAAGCTTGGGTCCATCGAGATGCTGCTCACTTTAGGGGCCCCGCTGCACCAGGCTCACAAAGACGAACTCAACCGCCGCTTGCCTGGCCGCTTCTACGAACTCTACGGCCTTACGGAAGGATTTGTAACCGTCCTGGACAAAAACGATGTGGCCGCCAAACCGGCTTCTGTGGGCGTGCCGCCACCCTTTTTCGAGATGCGCATTCTCGACGAGAACGACCACGAACTGCCGCCGGGGGAAGTGGGCGAGATCTGCGGCAAGGGACCTATTTTGACACCCGGCTACTACAAGCGTCCCGACCTGACGACCGAGGCCATCAAAGATGGCTGGTTGCACTCCGGTGACTTGGGCCATGTGGATGAAGATGGTTTTTTATACCTGGTCGACCGTAAAAAAGACATGATCATCTCGGGCGGGGTCAATGTCTATCCGCGCGACATCGAAGAGACCGTCATTCAGCACCCGGCCGTGCGCGAAGTGGCCGTCTTCGGCCTTCCGCACGAAAAGTGGGGCGAAACCCCGGTGGCGGCGGTTATCCTGACCGAAAAAGGCGCCGCCACGGCCGAAGAGATCAAAGAGTGGACCAACACCCATGTGGGCGCCAAATTCCAACGCCTGCAGGCGGTGATCTTCTACGATAAATTTCCCCAAAACGTGGCCGGGAAAATCCTGAAACGGGAGATGCGTGACTCCCTCTCGAAAAAACATTAAGAAAATGAGGACCAGACCATGAGCAACGTCAGCATCATCGGCGCCTACAACACCAAATTCGGTGCCTTTGTAGAAAAAAACCGCGAGACCGGAGAGGTGCGCGACACCAAATCCTACTACGAACTGCTCATCGAAGCCGGCCAGGGCGCCCTCGAAGATGCCGGCCTCGAACCTGGCGATATCGACGGCATCTGGCTCGGCTCCTGTTCGCCATCCATGTTCATCAACCAGGAACACGTCGGCCCCCTGGGCCTGGAAATAGCCCCCGATGCCCTGCGCTTTCTCCCCACCACGCGCACCGAGGGCGCCTGCGCCTCCTCGTCGGTGGCCCTTTACAATGCCGTTTACAGCATCGAATCGGGCCGGTTCTCCAAGGCGCTGGTGATCGGGGTGGAAAAGATGAATCTGCTTTCCACGCGCGAGATGACCCACGTGCTGGCCTGCTCATCGCACTGGCCGACAGAGGGCGCTCAGGGGATGACCTTCCCGGCCCTGTTTGCCGAGTACGCCAAGGGCTATCAGGCCCATTATAAATACAGCGATCAACAGTTGCGCGAAATGCTGGCCGCCGTTTCAGCCCTGTGCTACCGCAACGGCATCCACAATCCCCTGGCTCACTTTGGCAAAGGCAGCCCGCCCGATCGCATGGGCCTCACCAGCGCCGAGGCGATTCTCAACCTGCCCGAGGTGGGTAAGGGCGGTAACCCCATGATCGCGCCGCCCCTGAGGCTGCACGACTGCTCACTGGTCACCGACGGCGCCGCCGCCCTGGTGATTGCCGCCACACCCGATGCCCGCGCCATCAGCAAAAATGTGGTGGAGATTGCCGGCGTAGGTCACACCACCGAACGGCTGGCCGAAAACGTGCGCCCCAATATGCACGAACTCATCGCTGGCAAACTGGCCATCGAAAAATCGTTTAACGAGGCCGGCATCGCCATCGCCGATGTCGACTTTGCCGAAGTGCATGACTGCTTCACTATCAATCAAATTTTAAGCGTCGAAGCCCTGGGGCTCTCCGAGGACGGCCGAGGCGGCTTTGATTTCATGGCTGGCCGCTACACACCTGAAGATGACTGTCCCATCAACCTTTCCGGCGGGCTCAAGTCCAAAGGCCACCCCGTGGGTGCCACCGGGGCATCCATGCACGCCCTGGCCTACAAGCAGCTGGTGGGCGATCCCATCGGAATGGCGCCACAAAAAAGCCAACCCGAAATCGGCGTCGTCTTCAACGTGGGCGGCTCGGCCGTCACCAACTGCACCACTACCCTGAGACGGTTGCGTTGAAAAACAAGGTGATTTTAACCGGTACAAATAAGGGAAAGGAGGTTAGGTATGCGATGCGCGATAAAGGTTGTTTGGATTCTTGTCGCACTATTTTTGATTGGGTTTACGCTGTGTGGCCCCAATCTTTATGCGAGCAACCAACACAAAGCCAAAGGAAAAATGGAGCTATTAAACATCTATGTTCATTATTATGTTGGCGGAGAAGACGGTGGCTTGGCGCACGTCACCTACTGGGGCCTACCGGCCGCAGATCCGGATTATTACGATGCCTTGCCTGCGGAGGAGCAAGCCAAAGTCCCCAAAATCAATGCCAACGTGATCCACGCCGCCGCATTCGCTCCTTTAAACACTGACATCGCCGGTAAAGAGGTAACCGGCCTGCTTAAAAGAGGTAAGCGTGAGCAGAGCATCACCTTCCGGCTGCCCGACGATTGGAACGGTAAACTGGTGGTAGCCGGAACCCCGGGATTGCGAAATGAATACGCCAACGAGGCAATTCTGGTTCCCTGGTTATTGGAGGCAGGCTACGCCTATATTGCCGGCGACAAGGGCATCCCGGGCGGGGCCGCCGACATGCTTTCCGGCCACCACCCCACCCAACATTGGGGCCCAATGATGATCGACCTGGCGTTGTGGGCCCAGGGCTACCTCAAAATGGAGGCGGGTCAAAAACCGGATCAGACCTACGCCATGGGACTTTCCAATGGTGGCTATCAGGTTCGACGGGCTTTGGAGATCGATCATCAATACAACACGAAACCCAAATATGGGAAAAAGTCGATCTTTGACGGTGGCGTTGATTGGTCCGGGGCCTATTGGCCCGATGCCCGCGTGATCACCGGTAGGGGCAAAGGCGCTGTTTCGGTTGAAGCCTACGCTGCCGCTGATACCATGATAGGATCCATCGACAAAGGCACACTGGCCATGGGCTGGTTCGGTTCCACGGAATCGCTCGCCACATGGGCAGAATATGATAAAAATCCCCGCTTCCCGGACGCCTATTTTCCCATGGTCGATGCCGGCTTTTCGCCCGAATCGGCCATTTACTGGGGTTATTACAGTTCGAACTTCGATCCTTATCAGTATGTTTCCGGCTATGAAACGTTTCGAGGGGTCGGCTATTACAATCTTGTCTCCTACGTGTATCGGGCCGACTTGCGCGGAGACGACGCGGTGACGTCAGCGTCCTATTCCTGCTATTACGATCCTGGCAACCCCGACGCTCCTCCGCCCATATACGAATGGCTGGCCAATGCCCCCAACGGCGGCTGGAACAAAGAGGCCGTCCGGTATGCTCTGAAAAATGCCAACAGCGGTGAATTCTCCGTACCGCTGCTGAGTCTGCACGGCCAGGCCGACGGCCTGGTGGCCACCAATGCCATGGCCATGGACTATGCGGATGCGGTGCGGCGCTATGGCACTCCGGATCTGCATCGCATGTACATCATCGCCCATGCCGGCCACGTCGACACCCATGCCGACGGTGGGTGGGGTGCCAATCCGTATGATATCGATCCGAATATACCCAACTTACTGACGCCCATGCAGGCCTATGCCATGCGCACTTTCCAATACCTGGAAGAGTGGGTTGAAAACGGCACGTTGCCACCGGAGAGCAAACTGGTGGAAACCGATCCTGAAAATGATATTACCGATCCCGGATTACTGTCATGGTGATGATAATTAGCCGTTATGGTTCTTCTCCGCTATAGTTGAAAAAGAGGGGCTCAAGGGTCTTAATTGTCATTCGAACCCTCGGATCCTTGACCCCTCGAAACCCCTATAATCCCGCCTGGTAATTCAATCCGCCTTCATGTATCCTTAACCGCAGCAATTGCCCATCCACTGAAAGGCGGCTCGTGTGAACACCTACCTGTTTTATGACGTCGAAACCACCGGCTTGAACCGCGCCTTCGATCAGATTCTGCAGTTCGCCTCGATCCGGACCGACCTTGAACTCAACGAGCTGGAGCGTCACCATATCCAGGTACGCCTGCGCGACGATGTGGTACCGTCGCCGCAATCACTACTCACCCATGGCATCTCCATCGCCGAGATGCGCGATGGCGTCAGCGAGTACGAGGCCATGCACCAAATACACCGCATGCTCAACCGCCCCGGCACCATCAGTTTGGGCTACAACTCGCTGGGTTTTGACGACGAGGTGTTGCGTTTCGGTTTCTACCGTAACCTGCTGCCCCCTTACACCCATCAATACGCCAATGGGTGTGGCCGCATGGACCTGTTCCCGATGACGATCCTTTACTGGCTTTACAAGCCCGAAGTGGTCGAATGGCCTGATATCGACGGTACCCCCTCGTTGAAACTGGAAATGATAAACGATCTCAACCAACTGGCCCCCGGCAAGGCCCACGACGCCATGGTCGATGTGAGCGCTTCCCTGGCCCTGGCGCGCCGGCTGCGGACCGAAACGCAAATGTGGGACTATGTGTGCGGATTTTTTGATAAGCAGACCGACACCGAGCGGGCGCAGCAGTTGCCGGTGTCGATGCAAAGTGCCGACGGTTCCCACCAGATGGCCCTGTTGGTGGCATCGGAGTTTGGCACTGAAAACCAGTTTCACGCGCCGGCGCTGCACATCGGCGGATCAACGCCCTATAAAAACCAAAACCTGTGGCTGCGCCTGGACCTGCCCGAACTGGCCCAAACCGCCAGCGACACCATTGATGCCACCACCTGGGTGGTCCGCAAACGTTTCGGCGATGTGGGCATATTGCTGCCTCCACTCGAGCGGTTCTGGCAGCGCCTGGCACCCGAGCGCCGCCGGCTTGCGGAAGAGAACCAGCGCTGGATAGCTGCACAGCCTGACCTGCTGACAGAGATCATCCATTACCACCGCGAGTTCCGCTATCCCGATGTGCCCGATCTGGATGCCGACGCGGCCTTGTACGAGCTGGGTTTTCCATCCAACCGGGACGCCGGACTGTGCCGCAAATTCCACACCGCCAACGTTGATAAACAGGTCGAAATCCTGGACTTGTTCGAAAATAAGAGCTACCGCCAGTTAGCCACTCGCCTGCTGGCCCG
Source organism: uncultured delta proteobacterium (assembly GCA_963783425.1). Classification (GTDB taxonomy): domain Bacteria; phylum Desulfobacterota; class Desulfobacteria; order Desulfobacterales; family QNYZ01; genus CAWANO01. The sequence goes on along the minus strand of CAWANO010000010.1, from coordinate 8,443 downwards.
CAACCATACAGACAAGCTCCCGCGCCGTATCAACGCTGAATTCGATCGTTACCTCGAGTGCGTCAACCCACCCACCCAAAACTTGGCTCTGCTGGATTATCGTAATCAGCCCCGCCTGACCCCCAAAGCGGCCCTGCTGGAAATTGATGAGATCAGAGCCCGCAATGAACTCGGCGCCGACCAGGGTCGACTGTTGACGGATTTGGAAGGCTATTTACGTCATACTTTTAACCTGTAAGGGAAAATTGGGAAAGGGACTGCCGTATAACGGCAATACTGAAAGGATGTGGAGCTTTTGCCATTAGGGCATCAATAAAGAGGGGCTAAATACACGAATGGCCGCACGCGTTCAGAAAAAAATCACATCTGCGGTGTGCGGCCAGAATAATGCATCGAAAATCGAATTTAGGCGTCGTTGGACTTCTCCGCTGTTTTTTCCGCCTTTTCTTCAATCTCTTCCGGCTTCCCAGCGGTCTCGCTTTGATCTTTGACGCCGCGTTTAAAATTGCGAATGGCCTTGCCCATGCCACCACCGATTTCGGGCAGCTTGCCGGCCCCGAAAATAATTAAAATGATCACCAGTATGATCAACAGCTCGGGTATTCCAAGTCCACCAAACATCTATCGCCTCCTGCCACCCGTTTGTCTCGATAATGACCGCCTCATCGCATTGGCGTAGCTTTTGTTTGCGTGAGGCTGTTAAACCGCCGGCCCAATCAATCAAAGCGTCTTTAAAAGGGCGATTCATCTATAACACTGCCATTTGGGAGTGTCAATCACTGTGAAAACGGCCACCACGCCCGATGGTGAATCGGCGCCCTCGCGGATTTGAGGCGTCTTGCGTGGGGCCAAGGCTCGTGATATTATTATTTTTTTTTGAAACGGAAAGGATCATTGGTGGCACCCAATTTCACACCCGCGCTACATCCCATGCTTATCGGCAGCATGCCCCTGAAAGATCACCCGGCCGCCTTGGACCTGGTGCTGGGGTGTTGCCCGAAAATTCCCAACTGGGTGCAACTGCCGGCCTTCACCATTGAACAGATGATCCCGCAGTTTTTGGCGGGAATGCCCGGACTGCGCCGCGCGGGGGAACGGCAATTTATCGACATAGCCGATCCTGCTTTCGATACCGAACTGCTTGCTTTTTATGAAGATTACCTGGCCGCCGCCGAAGCGCCCGATCTTTCCGACACCCGCTTTGCGCTTTCGCCGAATGTGGCGGACGGTTTTTTCACATTGTGCCGCTATCTGGACAACCCGCGCACGGATCTGGTCGGTGTCAAAGGTCAGATCACGGGGCCCGTCACCTTTGCCACCGGGGTTAAAGATGGCGAGGGACGCGCCATTTTCTATGACGACCGCGCCAGAGATGCGGCGGTGAAACTGTTGGCCCAAAATGCCCGCTGGCAGCTCCAGCAGCTCGCGCGGGCCGCTGTGCCGGTGATCATATTCATCGACGAGCCGGCCATGGCCGGTTTCGGCTCATCCGAATTGATCAGCATCTCCACCGAGCAGATCCATGCCTGCCTGACCGAAATTGTCGACACGGTGCATGCCGCCGGGGGACTTGCGGGCATTCACGTCTGTGCCAACACCGACTGGTCCCTGGTGCTCGGCGCTGGCGTGGATATTGTCAATTTCGATGCCTACAATTATTTTGATAAATTTTCACTTTACGCTGAAGATGTGAAACGCTTTATCGAGGCGGGCGGTATTGTGGCCTGGGGGATTGTGCCCACCGGGGACCCTGAAGCCATCGACCGCGAAACCGTTGACCGTCTCAACGCCCGCTGGCAGAATTACGCCCAAAAACTGGCATCGTTCGGGGTCGATCTGCAAACCTTGCAGCGGCAGTCACTGGTCACCCCCAGCTGCGGTATGGGCGCTTTGGATATAGAACGCGTCAACCATATCCTGACGCTGACCCGCGGTTTGTCGGATCGCCTGCGACAGACGGCCGGCTTTACCCATTGAACAACCATAAGGACTGAAATGAATGGCATGGGCTGGATTATCCTCGTCTCACTCGGCTTTGGTGCACTGTTTTACCTGATTGCCGCTAAGCGAAAGGCCAACACCGTTTTCTGGACTGCCATGGGAGTGCTGTTCGGCCCCTTTGCCCTGCCATTTGTCTTTTTTGCAAGGCCCCGCAAGGGTTTGAATGGGGACAAATTAAAATAGTATCCCGTCCGTCGTAAACCCGATAGAAAGGTATCTGTAATCAATGACCCCTCCACCGGATAGGGCACCATTTCAAGGCGCCCAACAATATGTGCTGGACGATGAACTGGCCGACATCGTCAACATCTCCATGGCGCTGGAAATGCCCCTGCTGCTCAAGGGCGAGCCCGGCACCGGCAAGACCATGTTGGCCTACGCCATCGCCGAGGCGCTCAGCATGCCGCTGATCGTGCTCAACGTCAAATCGAGCATGAAGCTCGTTGAGGCCCTCTATCAATACGACACCCTCACCCGGCTCAACGACAGCCGTTTTGGCGACTCGACCCGCGATGTCAGCAATATCGCCGACTACATCCGCATGGGTAAAATCGGCCAGGCCTTCACGGCCGAGCACCGCACGGTGCTGCTGATCGATGAGATCGACAAGGCCGACACCGATTTCCAGGACGACATGCTCGATGTGCTCGATCAGATGACTTTCGACATCGTCGAAATCGACCGTACCGTGCAAGCCACGCACCGGCCGGTGATCATCATCACCTCCAATGCCAAAAAAGACCTCTCCGACCCTTTTCTGGGCCGCTGCAATTTTCACCACATCGCCTTTCCCGACGTGCCCATGATGCGGCAGATCTTACAGGTTCACTTTCCCGAGTTTGATCAGGCGCTCATGGAGAGCAGCATCGCCACCTTTTACCGCCTGCGGGAGCTGCCCAATGTCGAAAAACGACCTGCCACCCGCGAGTTGATCAATTGGGTGCGCGCCCTGGTCAGCGATGAGGATTTCAACCCCAAGCGGCTGGACAAGGGGGAGGTGCCTTTTCTGGGCGTGCTCTTTAAAAAGAGTCAGGACTTCAGCCAGGCCAGCGATGCGGTGCACAGAAGGCGGTTGATATAGACACGTATCGGATGACTTTGCCCGCCGATGTTACGGTTTTGCGGATCGATAATAACAGAAATTACAAATCGCAAAACGACAAATATCAAACAATACCCAAACACCAAGCCCCAAACCCCAATTCTGATAGCGCTCGTTCAGACCAGGAACATGGTGTATTGGTATTTGTGATTTTATTTGTTATTTGGTTCTTGTCATTTGCATTTTGTTATCAACTTAAATTCGACCTTTGATTAACCCCAATAGTGTCAAGTGCTCAAAAAACTAATAATCCGCCACTAAATCATGTTCATCGATTTTTTCTACAAACTGAAAACCGCCGGCGTACCGGTTACGCCCACCGGTTTCTTGACCCTCCACAAGGCCTTGGGCCAGGGACTGGTCAACTCGCTCAACGAGTTTTACACCGCCTCGCGCACCATCCTGGTAAAAAGCGAGCGCTACTTCGATCTCTACGACCAGGTATTTGCCCACTACTTTCACGGCGCTGAAATGCCCGACCCGGAGGGCTTCGTCCTCGACGAGATGGCGCGCGCCATGCTCGATGCCTGGCTCAAAGATCCCAGGTTGATGGCCGATGCCCTGGGTGTGGACCCATCGGACCTGGCCAAGCTCTCGCCCGAGGAGTTGATCGAATACTTCAAGCAGCGCCTCAAAGACCAGCAGGGCGAGCACCACGGGGGCAACCGCTGGATCGGCACCGGCGGCACCTCGCCGGTGGGCCACTCGGGTTACCATCCCGAAGGGATGCGCGTGGGCGGTGTCTCCAGGAACCGCTCAGCCGTCAAAGTGGCCATGGACCGGCGCTACAGGGATTATTCGCTCACGGGCCCCTTGACCCAATCCCAGGTAGGCGAAGCCCTCAAACGGCTGCGACACCTGGTGCCGGTGGGCCCCAAGGACCAGGTCAATGTGGACGAGACCATCTACCAGACCATGAAAAACGGCGGCGAGATCGAAATCGTTTTCGACCGCGGCCTCAAAGACCGGCTCAAGGTGATGCTCGCCATCGACAACGGCGGCTGGTCCATGGACCCTTACGTGGCGGTGGTACAAACGCTTTTCAATTACGCCCGGGCCCAGTTCAAGGAACTAAAGACCTATTTCTTCCACAACACCATCTACGACGCCATCTGGGAAGATCCGGCGCGCTACCGCAAGCCGCTGCGACTCGACGAACTGGCCCGTTTCGACCGGCAGACCCGCTTTGTGATAGTGGGCGACGCCAGCATGGCCCCCTACGAACTGATGGCCACCGACGGTTCGATCCACCTTGAAGAGCGCTCCGGAAAGCCCAGCCTTGAGCGCCTGCAATTGATCGCCGAAACCTTTCCCAAAAGCGTCTGGCTCAACCCGGTTCCAAAACACATGTGGCGTTACACCCACACCATCGTCACCATCGGCAAAATCTTCCCCATGTTCGAGCTGACCATCGACGGGCTCGAGCAGGCCGTCGCCCATATGATGTCTAAAACCTGATGGTCTCAATATCCCTGTCACAACTATCGGGCGAAACCATCCAAATCGAAATCGCTTTCGAAATCGAAACAGCAAGTTGTTTTGATGCGCACCATTCGGTCCCCATGCCGATGGCGAATTCGATACCAAGAAAACTATTGCCAAAAACTGGCGCTCACGTGGGCTACCGGAGACATTACCACACCCGTTGCGTTCGACCGCAATAACATATAATAAGGATGCCCTTTCAATGAAGCCTACTTAGCGTTTGACACCAACCACAGCTTCAGGTAACAACTCTTTTCCTGACAGCGGATTGCCAGGATTTTAACGAACCGATAAAGGTTTTACATAAATGGACAAACAAGATCTTTATGTCATATCCGCCGTGGGACGCGACCGCCCCGGGCTGGTATACTCCATCGCCGGAGTGCTGGGCGAACTGCACATGAATATCGTCGATATGGAGGCGCGCTCGGTGCGCGGCCACTTCATGATGTTCATCGTGGTGGACCTGAGCACATCCAAGTTCGGCTACGACGAGCTGATGACCCAACTCGAACCGGCACGCGCCCATTTCGATCTGGGTTTGGAGGTCAAACCCTACGAACCCGGCCGCCGCAAGACCAACAAGCGCCTAATGGTGGTGACCGTGATGGGGGCCGACCGGCCCGGCATCGTGGCCGCAATGACGGCCTTGATCGCCGACAATGGACTCAACATTGAAACCATGCGCATGATCGCTCGCGGCGAGTACATCGCCATGGAGGCCAATGTGGACGCCTCCGATCTGCCCGACCTGGCCGTTTTCCGAAAAGCGCTGTTGAAATACTCCGAGCAGTCGGGCCTGGATGTCTCCCTGCGCGAAGACGACATCTATCAAAAACCCAAACGGGTGGTGGTGTTTGACTGTGACAGCACCATCATCCAGGCCGAGGTGATCGACGAGTTGGCCAAGGTGGCCGGGGTGACCCAGCGCGTGTGCGACATCACCGCCCGCGCCATGAACGGCGAGATCGAGTTCGAAGCCGCCATCAAAGAGCGCGTTCACCTGCTCAAGGGGCTCACCGTCGAGCAGCTCGGCGGCCTGACCCGCACCATCCACCTCACCCCCGGCGCCACGGAGCTCATCAGCACCCTCAAATCCATGGGCTACAAGATCGCCGTGATTTCAGGCGGATTCACCTTTTTCACCAATTACCTTAAGGAGCAACTCGATCTGGATTACGTGTTCGCCAACGAGCTTGAGATTGAAAACGGGGTCACCACCGGGGCCGTCAAGGGGGAGATCATCGGCGCCCAGCAAAAGGCCGAGATCATCAACACCATCGCCGAAATGGAGAAGATTACGGTCGACCAGATCGTGGCCGTCGGCGATGGCGCCAACGACCGCTTCATGCTCGAAAAAGCCGGCCTGGCCATCGGCTTCAATCCCAAAACCATTCTCAAAGATTACAGCGACGGTATCATCACGTCCGATAATATTTTCGGTATGCTCTATTTTCTGGGGGCCCCTGATCAGGTGCTGGAAAAATGCGCCACGCAATTAAGCCAGCGCGGTGGCACCGCCAAATAGCCGGCGGGTATTGTCCCAGGTCACCGCAGCCAACGCTTCAGGTGTATGCCCACGCAACTCTGCCATCGTTTACATTCTTATAACTTTATGTCCGATAACTTTTTTAGGGTGATGCTGATACCACATTTATCCAACAGTTGATATACCCCAGCAATTGGTCGAATTTAGCGTTCACAATGAATACGCTGATCCGTCCAACCTGATAGCGAGGGATGGTGGGCCGCCTTGTGAATGGTGGTCCAGGTGTCGTTTTGGCCACCCATGGCGCACGCGGCGTCATTTTGCCAGTCTGTTCTCACCGGCGAGGCACCCATATTGCCGGTCTCCACAAGTGTTCCCACCAGGTCAAGTCCCTCGATGAGGTAGTTCACCTGGGCACCGGTGACGTGATTATTCTGAAGCGTAAAGGTTTTATTGGCCGCGACGTGCGCCCAAATTTGGCACGGCTCACCGGGGGCGCATGTTGTCCCTAGTGGTAGGGGCGGCTCTGCCGTACACAAGTTGAGGTTTCCATAGGCCGCGTGATCGGCATATCCTACGCACCCCTCGCCCCACATGTGGGTGCCGCGATGTTGATTCCGACGTGGATGCCACCGCAGTCGTAACTGGCCGAGCTGGTGAACTGATTGTTAATGACCTGAACGCCCGATACATCCCCAAAACCCCAAGGATGGACGGCAATACCGGCGAACATGCCGTAATTACCCGAGCGTGCCTGTACGGTGTTGTTGGCGATAATAGTATCCTTACCCCCGAAAAAAACGATCCCCACATCCGAAGCGTCCCGGATGATATTGTTATAAATAGTGTGGCCCGGACCCTCAAAAGTGATCCCATCCGACCAGGCGCCCATCGCTTCATCATCATCGGTCTGCGTGCAGGCGGGGACGTGAACGTGGTCGCCGGCGATGCTGATCGTCGAATCCTTGATGGAACCTGCCGCGCCGCAAAAGCCGAGCGCCGTTCCGCACTCCGTGTAGGTGATGGTAACATCATCCACTACAAATCCCTCACTCCAGGCGGACGGATTGCCGATGTAGTCCTGGGTCGGATCTTGTAAATCGGTTGCACCGCACATGTTGACGGAGCCCGGTGAACACCAGGGATCATCGGCTACCGTACACTCCGGCAGCCAGGAGCCCCAATTGTCACCCACGCCATTCCCCACGTTGTCCGGACCATTACAGACACGGCCTCCCCGGTTCCCGTCAATGTTCAAATGGCTCAGAGTGAGATTGTCGACTTCGCCCCGATCTGGGACCCGTGAACGGGCAATGCCATGAACAACAAATCCTTTTAGGTCGTCAGTGGCTTGCAGCAAGGCATGATTGGCCGCATCGGTGGATGTAAATCTTAGATCTGTTTTTGGTGTGGTGGCCACCAGGAAGATGGTTTTATTGATCCGGTAGCCCTGATACTGGGGCGTATTCGTGCCCGAGGAGAATACGACCGTATCCCCGTTGCAGGCCAGGTCGATACAGGCCTGGATGGCGTCACTATCGGGATTGGTGTCCCAAGGGTTGGCACCACACGAATCCACGTTAATCACCCGCGGCCCGGACGGCAGGAATGTAACGGTGACCTGTCGTATAATCTCCGCGCCATCGCCGTGGTCGTCAATGCGAAAATCGGCCCCATTATCCCGATTGGCGAAATAGGCATCGCACACGTTAAAAGCAACTGTTAGAAATTGTTGCGAATTCGACTTGGTCACGCTGCCCGTATCTTTGAAGGTCCCGTTCCCGTAAGGCCCCCCGCTGATAGCGTCGTACTGGATCGAGAAGGTATCCATACCCTGGTCGAAGTATTCGACCTCGATCCGGACCCGTGTCGTCGGCGCGCTGGCGAACATGGCATTATCAGCCACCCGGAACTGCATGAAAAAGTCAGCGTCCAGATTTCCATCTATCGCGGGTAATACCTGCCCGTTGCCTGTACGGCGGGCCTTCCTGTCCGGACTGCCAATCGACACAACCTCGGTGTCAACGTCGCCCCCGTCGTCCAGGAAAAGCCCTTCCTCAACATTGTGGTCACCTAACAAAATCGATACGCTTGAAATATTATCGGCTAAAAGAAGCAAGGATTGAACGGCTGTGAGGTTGACATTGTCTTCTGGGAGCGCGTGGGTGACGGTTTGGCCGGAAAAAATGAATGCCCATAACAGCACCATAAAAATAACCGGGAAAAGATAAGGAGTGCGTCTCATGCATAAACCTCATTTGGTGCAGATCAAGTACATGCTTGTGAAAGTACCAGGGGGGCACACTGTCAACAGTGTCCGGTTAAGAGCCTGTCCGATAGCCATCAACTTAAATAGCGGTCGAATT
>CAWANO010000009.1:0-259555 GCA_963783425.1 uncultured delta proteobacterium | reverse complement strand
TTTTTCTTTATGCTTAATGCTTCTCTAAGGAGGGCATCCTGCACTTCATCACTATCGCAGACGCAGTTGCCGATGTCGCAATAAGGGAGAGCCGTCAGTTCATTGACTATACCCGGGAAATGGAGGTAAACAATCGGCAGTATACCAACAAAGTGACCATTTAATTCAGCACAAAGATAATAGCAAGGATGCCCGTAAGACTCCTCAATAGCAAGTTTCCATGCAAACAGATGATAGGGTAATGCGTCAGGGTGGTTTAAGACGTAAGCATCCCAGTGTTGCGCATCCTTTTGTTCAGCTATAAATATAGTTATGTTTTTTTGGTTCATTTTAATAACAGGATTTATCTGATTATTTACCAACAACTATACCTCATAGTATTTAAAATTTGGTTTTGTTAGTTCTTTCACTACCCTCGCTGGGTTTCCAGCAACAACGGTATACGGGGGGACATCTTTTGTAACGACCGCATTTCGTGCTACAATTGATCCCTCGCCAACGGTGACACCTTTTAAAATACAAGCATTTGCTCCAATCCAGACGACGTCCCCAATAACAACTGGAGCAGATTTTGAGAGTTCCCATCCGTCACCAAGCCCTGGATATCCAGGCCCCCCTGGTGCGACTCTAATTCGGTGTTTTACACGTTCAACAGGATCGATTCGATGGTTATTATTATCGGTGACAATCGACCAATCGGCAACCACGGAATAGTGACCTATCCTCACTGAATTACAGCATTGAATATCAGTATGATTCTGCAGAACAGTATAGTTTCCAATTGTAATTTTCCCTTTTTCCTTACAATGCAGTTCACCTGATATTCTAGTGTGATGACCTATAATTATATTATCAGGATTTTCTGATTCGTTATGGATATTGGCACCCACAGAACCTAATTCGAACATTTCATCTATAGTCGGCCTCTCGATACCATTTTCTGTACAAATCCTTTAGTTGTCTCTTTCGATACCATGATATAAAGGTGGATATCATAAAAACTCCTCTTGAAACTGGAACCAACCTTCGCGCAGGGTAAGAATTTCGAAAACCGTTTATTTCAGGGTGCGATCTTTAAGTTACAAAATGTTGAAAGTACGGTATATACAGATTTAAAAACGTTAAATAGATTCAATTGGGATACCAATCTTTTAAGAAACAGAAAACTAATAGAGCAAATTGATAGTTTTAACCAACGCGGGTAGTGGATCTTTCAGGGAAAGAATAAAATAGGAATCGTCTTGATGAAATTTGAGATAATTTATTAGAGTCTGAAGTTTCCCGATTTTGTATTTTTGGCTTTGAGCACCCCTCAAAACACTGAGCAAGTGTTTTGTATCCTCAAAAAGCAAACTCCTGCATCTGACACCCACATTATAACTTAGGTCCGCTTCAATGTTTCCTTCAATGGCCATCTGGAATAGTGCAAAAGGAAAGTCAACACCCGCAGAAATAGCGCCCTGCAAAGGGCCATAAAATCTTGGATTAATATCGATAATTTTTGGCAGATTGTCGTTATCGTCAACAATGAATTCAATTGCGGCAATCCCAAAGTAACTTACCGCTTTGAGCAATCCTTAAACCATATTCAAAGATACGAGTCAATTTGACACTTTCCAAACAACATATCGGTCCGCCGCTAATCAGGATATTCGCGAATCGCTTATGAATGAAAAAACGTTTAGCTTCAGCACGGGTCATTCATTAAAAATACGGCTGTGTATTTGATCACCGGGCAAATATTCCTGTACAAGACAAGGTCCATATTTTTTATTATAACAATTGGGTAACGAATCCTGAGATCATTTGGGCTGGATATAATTTTGATTCCATCCGAACCTTCACCTCTGTGTGGTTTAATCAATACCGGATAATTGATGCTGATTTTGAACTTGTTAAGATTCTGCTCGTGATCTTCATGATATAAGTCTTGGGATCGGGAATGTTATTTTCAGCCATCAAAAGTCTGGCTCTTTTGATTTATCATCAAAACACTTCAAATATTTCATAATCAGGAATTGGCAGTTTCGTATACTTTTCAAATTCTTTTTTCCGCTTTGCCAATTCGCTTAAAACTCTTTCAGGTAAAACAGGTAAAAAAACATCAAAATGCTGTCGTTTGACAATGTCAAGCAACTCGGCCGCACTAGATTCAGAGTCATGAGAAGTTGAATGTAAATATATTCTGTGTTTGCAATATTTAGAGTAGTTCGGAAAGTATTTTTTAGAATCAGCAGCACCGGTAACCTCAATGCCTTGTTTGCCAAGCGATCTGATTACCGCTAATGCCGTGGGGCTTTTTGCATTCGCCACTAAAGCGTTCAAGGTATTTTCCTTATTCGGCGAGACCTTTGCACAACCCATTCACAATCATTAAACATTAGAGTTAGTTTCAAAACCACAGTTTGCTCGGCTATCTTTTTTCCCGGAAATTCCAATTCTAAGAGCTTTTTTAGGCTTTTATAATTACCCAAATTTTATCTCAAAATAGTGTTTTGCACTTTTCGACATGTCGTTTTAAGTTTGGTTTGATAACTATCAATTATTCTGCCAGCCTGAACTATTTTCGTGCTACAAAGATTTTGACAGTTTTCATAGGTACCGACAAAACGGACATCATCACCGCCAAAACCTGCTTTGTAACGTGATGGACCCGGATAACTTTCAGGTTCGTAACCGCGCAGGTCAAGATATTTAAACCCGTTTTGTCTGAGCCAAACCATAGCATGCCAGTCCATCAAATATGAAGAGCTTAACTTGTTATCAACATCAAAAGTGCTAGTCGCGGCAAGCAGGCTTTGTCCGGTATTGCCTTGAGCTGATACTACAGAGCCGGAAACATAATTGCCATTGAAACGGGCTAAAAAAATCTTCATTTTTTCCGAATTAGGCACTGCCTTTTGAACATCGGCGTACAAATAGGGGTTCATTACGTTTTTCGAAAATTTTTTCCGGGCAACCATTTCCTGGTGAAGTCGGCAAAATATTGCAAACTCTTCATTGCTTGTACCCACAGTAACTTGTAGGTTCTTTTTTTCGGCCTTTGTTAATTGGCGCCGCCATGATTTACGAAGGTTTGCTCTGAGTTGCTGCAATGAAAAGTTCAGTTTGATAATAATCGTTCGATATCGGTATTCATCTGTGCGGCAAATGATGCCGGTTACTTGCATCTCATCAAGCGCCTGCTTTACCAATAAATTCTGCTCATTATCTATCTCGTTGAAGCGAATTCTCAGCAATAAACCTCTGTTGACAACATACTCCTCGTATAACGCCTTGATTAATGCCTCAAAATGACGAATCTGTATCGGGCAGCCATGCAGCCTCCAGAGTGGTCCCCAAGTAATATGCGCCAAACCAGCATTCAGGATTGGGTAGCGAACAACCCACAACTTGGGCAGCACCTATTATCTCTCCCTTGTATTTGAATACGAAATGACTGAGATTTCTTCTTCTCCACTTTTTTTCTCCATATTCAAAGGTTTGATGAATGTTAGAATCGTCGAATCGCGATAAAATGGAAGCCCAATACCCTTGGCTCATATTGTCTACTTCGGATTTATAGTCGCTCACTTCTGTCCCACTTATTTCATTTGAGAATTAATACCGGGTAAAAGGTTTATATGAATTTACGTAAGGCGAAGAGCATACCTCTGACCCGTTCCGGACACTGTGAAACATGAGCACAACCCCCGGCAATGATCCAACTGAAACCCGACGCTGTAGCGGCCTCTTTCTTTTTGTCCTTGACCCTGGCAAGTCCATGACGTTCCAGGGCATCGGGTCACGCGGCCGCTCTGATCAAAACTGAAATCGCCCAGGTGGATCTGGGTTGACCGCCGATCATGACCGGAGAGATGATCTCTGCCCCTGCTCGGCGGCGTCCGTAACGTTATCGTCGCTTCCGTAAAGAGAGTCGGCCAGAACCGTTGTGGGCTTCAACCCTTTGTCATCGGCATCTTCCATGGCCGGCAGCAGGGAGTGTTTGTCATGCTCGTCGGCCCTTTCTACAGCGACGTGAGTGATCAGGTTCAGCCATCCCCCGAAGGGGCAATTTGGTATATTGAATTGCCGCATTAACAACCGGACACTAGCCGGTAGAACCTGCTGCGTTCCGATAAAAAATATGTCCTTGTGGTTTTCCCTTTACGGCTGTTATATATTTTATGTCAATTCTTCTATAATCAAGATTGAGCTTGCGAAGCATGGCAGGATTGGTTTGATTTACACCAATGTAGATAATGTATATTTGCGATGTAGTATTTTTTAAATATACTTCGATCTTTTTAACTATTTTCTCAAAAAAGGCTCCCAAAAATGGCGTGTAAAAGAAAATAACAAGAGGCTCTAAAGGCAATTCAAATTCAATTGCATTAATGTTCCTGGATTCAATATTAAAGCATTTTCTTGAAAAACTTTTCCAATTTTTAAGGTTTTTTTTTGCTATATGATGAAGGTGCCCGGTCGATTTCTACGCCGATAATTTTTGCAAAATCATATTCCGAAGCACACAATAGAACCCGCCCTTTTCCTGACCCATAATCTATAAAGGTAAATTCAGGATAATTTATGGGTAGCATTCCAAATATTTTATTAATTACTTTAACAGGAGTGGGTTCATAACCAATAGAAAATGATTTTGAAAAATGATCGCCATCAATATCTAATAACGACTTATGCCCACAGGTATTGACTCCATATTTGATATCAAACATAACGTCTCTATATGTTAATATTTTTCGTTTAATATGATAGAATCCTCGAGAAAATAAACTATTCCACCCTGACTCTTTTATTTCATTTTTAATTTCCTCTAAGTATTTCATCGCTCACCATTAGTGTCCCAACGTTAACCGAATAGATTCAGTTATTTATCGTTGACAGTAATTTGCCTTGGGTGATCGTTATCTGTAAACATACGATTTATGGCATTTTGTTAAACACGGTAACGGCCATTAAACTTATATAGAGACTGGCATCCAATTTCAATCGATTTTTTATAACTGCAACATATAGACCGAATAAGCGATCCATATTTGCGCTTTGACTGCCGGAATCAGCGGAATAGGCACTTTGACCGCGTTTTGTGAGGCGCCAAAAAAGGTCTTGATGCAAAGGTTTTTTCCGATTAAACACGGTGGTCAGTTGAACGTACAAACTTGCATGACGTGCCATCGGGGCCCACCTCCTTCGTGCAAGTTGTATATCTGTCGATTCTGGCCGACATTTCGACCCACAAGGAGGATTTTTTCAACTACGCGCTGAGTTACTCGGAGCAACCGTTTTTTTGAAAAGAGTTATTCGACCACTTTATCATTATCATTTCGGTATTTTTCCAACAGATTCAGTGCCGATATCCCCAAAATAATTCCGATTATATCCAAACCAAAGTCCTTTATCGATGCCGTACGACCGGGGATAAAAGATTGAATAACTTCGGCGGAGATGGAAACAAGCAGAATACCGATAATGATCAAATATGATGAATATTTATGAGATCCCACAAATGACCTCAACCAAAGGAAAGTGAGAACAGCATAAACAGGTATATGTGCAAGATTTGAAATTAACTGCTCCACACTCGATTCCACTGGCAAATACTGCCGATCCGGTCGGGTTGACATGTAGATGATAAAGAAGGTGCTTAGGATTGCGGGAATGAGGTGTTTATAGTTCATTTTTTGGGTTTTGGGGGTGCGGGTTGCTTAGGCTTTTTCAGTTTTTTGAGTTATACAAAACGACAAAAATATTTGCGCACATGGTTCGTTCAGCTACTCTGCTCAAACATGTCAACCACCTTCGGCTAAAGCCGAAGGCTTGGGGTCCAAGGCTCCGGATCAAGGGGTCGAGGGGTCAAGTTAAAAGACCATCCAAGCCTTTGCGCGAACCCTTGAACCCTTGAACCCTTGGGGCGACATCAACAATCAAACTGAAGTCTTCGCCTAAAGGCGAGGGTTTTTCTCCCAATCCCCGAATGGGACAATAAAGAGAGATAGTTTCGCATGATTGGGCAGAACATGCGCAATTAAATATATCCCTATGTATAGATAAGCTTGTGAATTGGAGGTTGGAGTCCTGACGGTTGGGATACTCGCAAGCTCGAACGCCATAGTATTCAAAACTTTTTAGCATCCTACTCATATAGCTTTCTGTCTTGTTTTCTCCTTAGCTTAGATTCGCCAAAAAAATCAGGAACTGCTCTGCCGCTCTTTTACGTCCGAATTCGTTTAAATGGCCCCCGTCATTGGTATATTCTGGCACCATTGAATAATAGGTTTGACCGTCTTTCTCAAATGAACTACGCGCTCCATCAGTAAAAGTCGATTCAACCCTAGCGATATCGAAAATTGGATCCTTTCCATTAAACTCTTTTACAAGAAGCTCGTTATATTCAAATCTTTTTATATTATCGGTTGCACCATCAATCTCCCTACCAATAATTTTTTTAATTGAAGCCTTCCAACCGGTTTGTCTACCTGTCAAAGGTGCTGTGAAATGTATAATTGCAAGATTAGGATATGATGCACGCAGTTTTTCAACCTGCCCTTTATACGCCTCGAACACCTTTTCAGCATCTGTTTCCGATGTTATGTCAACATAACAGAATTTAAGTGCCGCTGCATTTGCTATATCACCAATCCCGCTATCTATATTCTTGGCAAATTCATCAATTTTTGATTTAGGATCAGTATTTTTCCCGACTGTTGAGTGAGCGAGCAGGCCGCCTTCAAAGGCCGAACTATCGTAGGTTTCAACAATATTCAATTTGATCTGTGGGTTCTCTTTCATGACATCATAGATACCATCGATGATGTTATAACCGACCGATTGATGACCGAAATATATTTTTCTTTTCGATAATTTTTCCCATACGGTATCCGGTACATCTTTTATAGAGTCGAAGTTGGATTGTTGTTTATCCATTTTACCTCCAGAGCATGAAAAAATGAATAAAGAAACAAACATCGCGACAATTGATATTTTTAAATTTTTAGAGTTCATTGGACACCTTTTTAATCTCTTTAGATAGATGATCCTTGCAGGTGATAAAGCGGCACTGCTTGAAAGATTCAACCAGTCTGGCCAATTTTGAATGAGTTTGGTCCAGATTAATATAGTGTCTAAATTGATATTGTCTGGATGCTTCCCGCACTACAGGTTGACCCGGGTCGATTTCCCAGGGATGAAAATAAAACAGGTAGGAATTTTCTTTTCTTAATATGGATTTAATACCCAATTTCAAAATAGAAAAAGGGATCAAGCGAAAGTAACCGCCACCGCCTAAAGGGAGGTCGAAGCTGATCGGTTTTTGGGGTTCTGTGAAATTCAATTTGTTTTTCCTGGATGGAAATTTCACTGGCTGGTGGTTGTTTGGACTTGCTGCCCCAGTTAAATTCGCTGTGCTCTTATTCTGCGAAGAATTTAAAGGGGTGAAGGTTTGTTGGGTTGTTGGGTTGATTGAGCTTTTGGGGTTGAGTGATAGTTTTAGATTGCTGATGGGAAGTTCGTAAAAATCTTCCGATATTTTGATTATAATTCCATTCTTTTTGTAGCTTGACAGATCGACCTTTCCGTAGCGAGAATTGAGACCAAATGAATTGAAGCTGGAGTCATATAGATAACCGCAGTCCTGTATAACCTTTAGAATATCGTTATTAATGGAAAAGCTTGGGGCACGGTAACCATAAATGTGGTCTCCGGTAATATCTTCGTAGTAATTTTTTGCTTTTTATTAAATCCGCCTTCAAATCGTTGTGCGGCACCTCATGGCACAATTCATGATTATAACCATGGGAGGCGACCTCATGGCCCCTGCTTTTTATTTCTCGAACAAGGTGGGGAATACGTTCTGCAATCCAGCCCAGGACGAAAAATGTCGCTTTCGGGTTTTTTAGCCTGGTTAAATTAACTTCGTTTCTTCCTGGCGGAAATTTCACTGGCTGGCGGTTGCCTGGGTTTGTTGAGTGCGTTTGGGTTGGATGACTCGATTTTGTAGGTTTCTCATAATTTTGTGGCACAGGGCGCTTTAGTTCAATGGAATCAAAAAAGTCTAAAATACGGTGAACATTTCGTTCAACCCGCAATTCACGCTGATCCCAAGTGGAAGAAAGTATCCAGGGTTTGAAATTTTCCACCTGGAACCAGTCTTCTACGTCGATAGTTAACAGAAAATACTTGTGAAAATTAGCCACAGGCATCCTCACGATTTGATTGTTTAGCAGCAGCTTGTTTGCCAAGGATTCACACAGGAACCGTGTAGACGAAGAGTTGTAATTTTTTAACGCTAAAGCGCCTGTGGTTTGCCGTGTATATCCGTGGCAAATTAATTTTTTGAAAGATTAACACATTTTTCGCGATCGATTTTCCCACTGGCCGTTTTCGGCAGTGACCGAACGAAAGCGATCTGTGCGGGCAGTTTATATTTTGGCAAGTACTGCGCGCATTTTTTTAGAATGTCTTCGCTGGTATTTTTTTTATCTTTTGGTTCAACCACTGCGGCTAATTTCAACCCAAGCAGCGGGTCGGGAAGCCCCACGACTGCCACTTCAACCACCAGTCCGGTATCCATAATATAATCTTCGATCTCCTGGGGGTTGATTCGATGACCACCTGATTTAATCAGGTTGTCATCCCTTCCGGTTAAATAAAAAAATCCATCCTTGTCCTGGTAGCCAATATCTCCGGTATGATACCCATCATTTTTTAAAACCCTGGCCGTTGCCTCTTCGTCTTTCCAATAACCTTGCATAATATTGGCGCCCCTGGCTACCAATTCGCCTTTCTCGCCCGGGCCTACTTTACCCCCATTGACGCCGGCTAATTTTAATCTAACACCCGGGATTGCCCGGCCAATGGAGCCTTTCTTCGAATCGAAATATTTAGGATCCAGGTACGTCAAGCGAGCAGAGCTTTCCGTGGCGCCATACATGATAAATATATCGGTATGCGGGGGCAAAGCGTTTCTTAACTCTGTTTTGACACGTTGTGACATATGCCCTCCCGCCTGGGAGCAATAGCGCAGTGACGTCAGTTTGTCCCTATAAGCCTTTAATGGTGATCGATGCAGGAGAAAAGTGTAGGTCGATGGAACGCCTGAAAAACCGGTTACCTGTTCGTCGACCATCTGATTTAACACCGAAGCGGGAAAGGCGAATTTATTATTGATGACAACGGTACCCCCAACGGCAAAATGGGTATTGAGCAGGGATTTTCCCATGACGTAGAAAAAGGGAAGGACGACCATCTGAATATCATTTGGCGTTAATGATAGATAGCTGCAGATCGATTGGGCATTGGCTCGGATATTGCCGTGAGAAAGCATTACCCCCTTGGGTTTTCCCGTGGAACCGGAAGTATAGATGATGCTGGCCAGCTGTTCCGAGTCTATCGGCAACACGGGGCTGGCAGCATGTTTAGGGGTGTTGATATCGTCAAACCTGAAGACATCGGCACCATTAATAACCGGCAATGCGTTGGACGAATGAACAATGAAATACCGGCAATGGCTTGTTGGAATGGCGGCTGCTTTTAATACCCGTTCATATCTCGCACCAACCACCATGCATTTCGGGGTTATTTCCTCGACGATCCATTTTAAACCATCCGGTCCCAAGCCTGTGCTCAAAGGTACGGCCACCGCACCCGCCTTGAGGATGGCATAATAACTGATAACGTAGGCCACCCCGTTTTCCAGCAGAATGGCGACACGATCACCTGCCACAACACCCTGTTCAATCAACCAGTTCGCCAGATGATTGGCGCGTTGGTTTATCTGGCCATAAGTAGCGCGGTCTTCCTCGTGGATCAGGGCCACCTTGTCGGGAAACTGACTGGCACTATTTTCCAGAAAATGGTGGATTAAGGTCAATTTTCTCATAAAAATCACTCTTGTCCAGAACAGCTATTTGACAAGTATACCAGAATGTTATTGAAAAAAATCCTCCTTGTAGGGTATGTTTGAGTCGCCAAACTACAAATAAAAGCCCGCAAACAAGGAGGATGCCTCATGGTAAGTCATGTCTGTTCAATCAACTTATGACCATTATTGACCGCCAGCGATTCAGCCATTGGTTTATCAACATCCGGCACATCTTCACACAAAAGGCGTGGACGAGGTATTAAAAACATAATAAGACCTTAGCCACAGCCACACACAGACGCATACTATGATCTCTGCCAACTTGGCAGAGATCATAGTATCGGCCTTAGATAGGCATTATGCATTATCAGGATGTGAGCTTTTTTCGTCTAGTAGAGTCGAATAACATATTGGTTTATGTCTGGGGCTTTGGTCAATCACAGGGTTGCGGTCTTTCTCCCCAAATAGGCGGCGATATTTTCGATCGAGTCGAGGTTTTCCGGGATTAATTCCTCATCTTCAACCTCAACCCCAAATTCACCTTCGAGGTAAGTCACCAACTCGAGCACGCCGGTGGAATCGATAATTCCCTCGTCGAGAAAAGAGGTGGCGTCCTTTAAACCGTTGTCGTCGCCGAAAAGAAAATTTTCGACGATGAATGCCCTGATTTTTGCTTTTATTTTTTCCATTTAATCCCTCTTTTAATTGTGCCACGAAGTCACATGGAAACGGATATTTTTTGCCCCGGACTAGCTTCGATATGTACATTTCGCGAAACCATTTTTCTGGCGTGGTTCAGCCAAAGGAATCGTGATTGCCTGCCCTTGTGTAGCCGGTGGCTAATGGTCTATTTCCTGGACATTTTCTATCAGTAACGGGGACAGGTGGAGATACCGGGTGGTTGTGCGTTTCGTATCGATATCATCATATACTCTTTGCACTTGTTCCGGGGTCAGCCCCAGTGTGACGGCAACGGTTTCGACGGGTACTGCGTTGTTCTTGCCGAAGAGGCAAAGATCCATTTTATCGTAAGGCAGTGAAAAATAGAATTCATCCTGTCCCTGGGCCAACGAGTAGGTGTCGGTGGTTGGTGGCCGACTACGGACGCTCTCGGGAACACCCAGATATTCCGCTATTTGATAAACTTGGGTTTTGTATAGGTGGGCGATGGGTTTCACATCCGCGGCACCATCACCGAGCTTGACGAAAAATCCCTGATCGTATTCCAACCGGTTGGGTGTACCCAAAACGGCAAAATTCATTCGATCCGCGTGGTAATATTCCAACATCTTCCGGGTCCGCTGTTTAAAGTTGGTTGCGGCAACAATTGCAAGATAGGCCTTCAATGGAAGCCTCTCGTTGAAGGTGTTCCCATCGGGGCCTTGAGCGACAATCGAGAACAAATTAAATCCTGAATGATTCCAGGATGTTTGGTATAACAATTTTCGATTTCCAGCCCTCTCCGTATTGGGGGATGGCTTCCCGCACAGCATCATCATAGCGGCGGTAGAATCCAATCGCTTTTAATATGTCGCTGATATCCTCATGAACCTTCGGGATTCCAAAGTGGTCCGCCACTAATGCGCTAAGGTCCAGCGTATCTTCAGATGAATGCCTTTCCGGCATCAGCAAGGCCAATACCCGTTTGGAACCAATACTTTTTGCTGCCAATGCGGCCGTGACACTGCTGTCAATCCCCCCCGACAGGCCAACGACGTAACCGCGCCTTTTTAGCTGTTTTGGCAACAGACCGCGCAGCGTATTGCAAATCTTGTCTACTTCTTTTTTCGGATCGATATGCAACACATCTTTTGAAAATTCCGGGTTTTTCATCTCTATCCCCTTATCGATCAGCCATTGACACGGACAGACACAGACGATTTATTCGGTTAATCAAGCCGAGAAAAACAACCTTATCTTTCATATTTGATATGCAAAGATAAAAATCGCTCTGAGTCCGTGGTAAAATGAATATTTTCAAGGCACATATCTTCTCAACTACCTAGACTATAGCTCCTCTATATATAGTTTAACATCTTTTGGTTCCTGGACCGGATGAGCCGGAAAGTTTTGGATGAACTGGTAATCCACCAATTGGGTCGATAAAATCCCTACAAGGGCCATATTTTCACGTTCACTCAATATTTTTCCTTGCTGCCCCTGGCATTTAGAAACTAACTTCAATACCTTCTGAGGATGAAAATAGCCTGTATTTTTGAGCATATCTTCTGAAAGCATTTCATTGACATAGTCCGGTGTTCTCTTTCCAAAAAAACATGAGCTGATGGGGGCACGATAAGGTTGTTTGGGGCGGTCGATCAGTTCGTCCGGGATTACATTTCGGGCAGCATTTTTTAATATGAACTTCTCAGTGAGCCCATTCAAGCGATACCGTGTCGGGACTTGTGCGGCCAATTCAACAACACGATGATCCAAAAACGGGTATCGGCCCTCAATCGAATTGGCCATGGCCATCCGATCTCCCTGGGAGGAGAGAAGATAGTTTGAAAGAAAAATGGTGCTCTCTGTGTACTGTGCTCTTGCAAGCGGTTCCCAGGACATAAAATCCTGGGGCAGCATGGATTCGTAACGACTCACGAAGCTGTCTAAGCTGTCGATCCGTGCCAACAAACCGTTCGAGAAGAATGATTTAATCTGAGCTGTATTTTGCCATCTGAGCATGTGGGAATAAACCGGCGACTCCACCTTCAGTAGATCTTTTTTGAAAAAATTTTCCAAAAAAATTCTCGCCTTTTCATTCCCTTCTGAAAAAACATAGGGGTACAATTTGGCAAGCAGCCGGGGCCGCATCTTCGAGTTCGGATCTTTAGACCAGAATCGGCGAATCTTGTCTTCCCTGAAAATATTATAGCCGGCGAAAATCTCGTCCGCCCCTTCCCCGGTGAGTACCACCTTGAAATCGTTATCACGGACAAGCCGCGAGAGCCTGTAAAGAGGCGCCGGCGCGGTCCTTAAAAGCGGCGTTTCCGAGTGCCAGACCACCTCCGGGAAGGCGTTACCGATATCCTCTTCTGAACATTGAATTGTTCGATGGTCTGTATTTAATGCCTTTACTCCTTTTTGCTGATAAACAGTCTCATCAAAGCGCTTATCCGTGAAACTGACCGAGAATGTCCGCAGCCGGTTATTAAAATTCCTTTTGACCAGCGCGCTGGTATACGTGCTGTCAATCCCACCACTGAGGTAGGCACCGACCGGCACATCGGCCCTCAGGCGAATTCGAGCGGCATCGTAAATAAGGTTTCTAATCTCTTCGGTCCATTCGGATAAGGTTCGCCCCGTGGGATCATTGCTGCCATCCGCAGGCTGAAAGGATAAATTCCAATAGGGCGCTACTTCCAAGCCAACCTTTTGCGAAAATTTTGCATAATGACCCGGCGGAATCTGCCGGATATCCTCAAACGCTGTTTTCGGATTAAGCGGCGCCCAGCAGGTAAAGATATCTCCAAGTGTTTGGGTGTCTAATTTCCGTGAGATACTTTCATCGGCAAAAAGGGCTTTGATTTCCGACCCGAATACCAGCCGATGATTGTCTTGATAATAAAAAATAGGGCGAATCCCCATTCGGTCCCGGCCGAGTAATAGTGACTTGTTCCTTTTATCCCAAATGGCGAAAGCAAACTGACCGTTGATCTGCCCAAAGAGTTTAAGCCCTTTTTCTTCGTAAAGATGCACCAGGACTTCCGTATCGGTTTGTGTATAAAACCGGTGACCCCGCGCAACCAAATCCTTGCGCAACTCCGGATAGTTGAAGATCTCACCATTGAAAACGATCCAGACGGATCGGTCTTCGTTATGAATCGGTTGATCACCACCGCTCAAATCGATGATGCTCAATCGGGCGTGCGCCAATCCGGCAGGCCCATTCATATAGATTCCGGATGCGTCCGGGCCGCGATGATGCATCAATCCGATCATGCGGACGAGCGTTGCCTGCATGTCTTCACGGTTGTCAAAATTTATAACACCGGCGATACCACACATAGGGGTAGTTGTTTTTCTTGGGTTACTTTGGTTGCTTGAGTTGCTTGCTTTGTTTGAGTTGGAAGCCTTTAAAAGGCATCATATTCATACCGAACCAACCTTCTCACTTATTGCCAATTCTCAATTTATTCAAATCGATAGTCTATGAGAACCCAGACCATACAAACGAACCTTTTACGGGACAACAATCGTGTCATTGGCCTGAATTTTAATGTTCTGGCTCAAATCCTTTCCTTTGACGATATTCTTGTAATTAACGATAATTTTTTTTTCCTTGCCGTTTTCTTTTCTTAAAACGATGATCTCCTTTTTTGAGGCCCATTCGGTAAATCCGCCTGCAAGTGCAAAAGCTTGCAGAACCGTGAGGTCTTTAGCCAGTTCGTATTCACCGGTATTGACAACCTCTCCCAGGATATAAAACTTATCAACTTCAACTATGGGTGTTCTCAACGATACGGTCACCACCGGGTTGCCAACATATTCCTTAAGCCTGTTTTCAATATCTTCTTTTAGTTCAATTGTAGTACGACCCGCAGCTTGAATATCGTTGAGTAAGGGAAATGTAACCATACCGTCGCTTCGAACCAAGACCTCTTCCACTGAGAAATCCGGCTCTTTCCAGGTTGTAATATCTAACACGTCACCCGGTACGATTTTATACGAAGAATCCTTTTGGCTTTCTTGGCTATTGGATAGTTGCGGGGATGCCAATAGCAGAATCAGTGACATGATCCAAGTAATTAAGTAGTATTTACTATCCATTTTTTTCCTCCTTATTACATCGATTTTGCAGACCTAATAGGGTTTATAAGATTTTTACGCCTATAGCTTTCCACCACTTAGTTTTCCGCAACCAAAGATATAATTATGGGAACCGTTTCCAATTCTCTACAAGCTGGTATTTTTTCAGCTTTCCTGAACTTGACTAAAATAGAATTTTATAAAGTCTTATTGCCAGCCGAACAACATGGCATTTAGGGCATATTTATTCGAAGAGTACTCATGCATCCTGAAGATCGATAAAATACTTTTAATACCTTAGTGCTCCTATTCGAAAATACGATGACATTCGGCCGCCAATCCATCCGGGCTAACGGCGTTGCGAAAAACCGCAATATTCCCGATATTGCTTATTTTCCGCGCCTTGTCAGCCCGGCGCCTTGACGCCCTCATTACGTCACCGTTCTAACGAACAGGACCACTTAGCGTGCGCCTTTTCCGAACAGCACAATCTTAATCGTACGCAAAATGATGACCAGATCCATTAAAAAGGACATATTCTTGACATAGAAAAGATCGTAGTTTAATTTCTCAATGGCATCTTCGACGGATGCGCCGTAACCATAACTCACTTGTGCCCATCCGGTTAGGCCTGGTTTAAGGGTGAAACGTTTACCATAATAGGGAATCTGTTCCTCGAGTTGTTTAACGAAAAACGCCCGTTCCGGCCTTGGGCCAACAAAACTCATCTCCCCTTTGAGCACATTCCACAACTGGGGAATTTCATCTATGCGCCATTTACGAATCATCCCCCCTACACGGGTTATTCGTGGATCGTTATCTTCGGCCCATTTCGGCCCGCTTTGCCTCTCGGCATTGTCAATCATCGATCGGAATTTATAAATTTGAAACGGTTTTCTTTTTCCCCCAACACGCTCTTGAGAAAAAATCACCGGTCCCCTCGAATCCACCTTTATTATGATTGCAAGTAATAAAATGAACGGCAATAATAAGAGACTCAAAACTGCGGATATGATTAAATCCAAGCACCGTTTTATAAATCGCTTCAAATTTGAGTGTCGAAAGCCTTCTGAATAGATCAGCCAGTCCCGATCGACCTGCTCAACAGAAAGCTTACCGGCCAGTTTCTCATAGAAGCTACTCCCATCAAGGATATCAATACCGCCCACTCGGCAATCCAGTAATGCTTTAAATGGAAAACATGCCTTTTTTTCATTTAAAGCGACAATTATTTTTTTTATTTTTAATTTAGTGGCTATATTATACAGGTCATCGGTTTCATTAATTGATATCGTTGGGATCGCACCGGTTCCTTTCAATTCCTTGTTCGGTAAAATTTCTGAAATGATAAGGCCGATTTCATATCCACAGTCTTTCTCATCAGAGACTTGGTTATAGATCTCTTGGGCCAGGTCGGTCGAACCTATTAGTGCGATGTTCTGATTAAAGAAACCACGTTCTAAAATAAAATAATAACCGATACGCCAGGCAAACACAAAAAGAATGGCGATGATAATGCCTGTGATATAAGCCAGCGGATTTATGACTGTACCCGGGAAGATATAATAGACCAGGGATAGAAAAATAGACGAAATTCCTAGCGACTGTAGAAGCCGGATCGTTAGCTCCGCCAGATCACGGGTGACCTTTATATTGTAAAGGTCATTGTAGTACAGAGAGATTAAACAGACGATAGTGATCAATATGGCTTTGCGACTATATAAATAAGAGACCGAAAACGTGGGGTCAACAACTATTAATGTAGAAATTACCACAGATAAATAAATGGCACATCCTTCTCCAAGAAAGAAGACGAAATTTCGTATTGGATAGTACTGTTGTAATACTCTAAATATCATCTCAAAAAGGTGTCGTAAGAGGACCTACTTAAATCCGCCCGGATTTCGGCTAAGTAGAACAATGCGATTATGCGCTTTATTAAACCTGAATTGAACCATAAATTATTGGTATAGCATTATAGGGAGTTACATTTAATTTCATGCCACCATCTTCCTTTCCCCTCGGCTTCTATCATATTAAGAGCCATATCTGTAATAGGTGTTAACACGGTGGCGAGCGCGATTTAAAACAGTACCCATTATTTTATCCTTGCCAATTGTTTTGATTAAGTCCTCTACCATTGCCCGTGGGGTGGCCTCACATTTTACGACCAAAATCACTTTATCTACCCGCCGCGCAATGGCTATCGGCTCTGTTGTCCCCATTGGCGGTGGTGAATCAATCAAGACAACCCCTTCTTTATGTAAACTTTTAAGCGTATTTAAAAGTTGTGCCGTTCGTTCAGAAGACAATAATTCGGCAGAGTGAAACGATTTGGTCCCGGCCGGCAAAATGCTTAAATGGTCAATGGAGGTTTCTCGAATTAGTGCCGATATCTCAATGCCTTTGCTAAAATGGTCGCTCAGCCCTGGCACCTCGCCGCAACCGAACGTTTTGTGCATTTGGGGTTTTCTCAGGTCGCAATCCACTAATAGAACCGGCTCTTCCAGACTTTTTGCCAGGCTGACAGCCAGATTGGATGTTAAGAAAGACTTCCCCTCTCCCTGGGTAGCACTGGTGACCATCAAGCAGCGGTCATGACTTTCGGTCTTTTGGAAAATAATATTCGCGGCAAGCTTTCGAAACTGCTCAGCTTCAACCGAGTCTGGCATGAAATATGTGATGAGGCTTTCGTCGAGATAGCCATGCATAGATTGTGAAGACATGAGCGGGGGTTTGCGGGTCCCTTGCCCACCGGTCTTTTCCTCGGATGTCAACGTTGATCTATCCGGCTGGGATAATTTTAGAGTCAGATGCCGCTTTGATTTTTCCAGAGCGTCGTATATTTTTCCCACGGGATTGATCCTGTCTTTACTTGTACGCCGCGCGGTTCTTTGAGTCAACAGTGGGCCACCAATACGTGTTGATCAGTATTGACATTTCTCTGCGTTATCCGCGCGTCCGGCGGTGAATATTTACTATACTTGAAAAATCTTATCTATATATCTCGATACCACACTATCAGCTTTAAATGATATCAGGTAAAACATTACGAACAGGGCAAACGACGCAAAAACTGAAACGCCACTTAACCCCAGATTGGTATATTTCAACACACGATCTTTCGTTCTGGAGATAACGGGTATCGTCGCAAGCAAACTCACTCCTAAAGACTCAATATCTTCGGACCTTCTAAAGGATGTGTCCAAAGACTCTAAAAGATAGGCAATAGCCCCACCGATACTTAAGCCTGCTACCAAGAAGATAAGAAAAACTTTGGGCATGTCCGGTTCCACCGGCCGCTGGGGTAACGATGCTGGATCAATAATCTGGAATTGTTCGCCCCTTTGCTTTTTCTCCATATTGACGGCAATATCTGCTTCCAGTTTTCTTTCTAGAAGAGAGTTATAGGCGGTCTGAATGTTTTCATAATCCCGTTGCAAAGACGCCAGCTCCTGCTCGCGTTTGGGCGTGGCTTCAACACGATTCTGGTAAAACGCGATCTGGCTCTGCAGTTCTGAAATTTCAGTTTCCAGGCCACGGATCGCTAACCGAATCTCTTCCCTCCGTCTGTCATTTTCATCTCGGATATTAGGTCTGGCGTAGACAGCCGGCTCCCCCAAAGCGGTAGCGCTGTCCATCGCTTTTGACTCAATGGAGGCCTCACTCTCTAAATCGGCAATCATCTTTTTAATCCGGATGACATCAGGATGCCTTTCCGTATATTTGTTCGTCAATACTGCAAGCTGCCCTTTTAAGACCTCCAGGTCTGATGATTCGCCCACGACCGGGGGCGCCTGCCCCTCTGTGAGAGCCGGTGGAGAAGCGATCAATTGTTCGATTACGGCCAGTTGATTTCTCTCATCCCTCAAACTTTGTCGCCGATCACTAAGCTGCTCCTGAAGCCGTTCTAGAATGGATAGGTTGGCTTCGAGTTGTTCTGGTAATTCGCCCATATATTTTTTGCGGTAATTCTGCAGCTCCCCCTCAACTTCCATCAAGCGACCGCGCATGGTACCAAGTTCCTCATCTAAAAATGCGCTGGTGCTTTGGGCTTGTGATTCTCTGGTTCTCAAATTTTCACCGATCAGGAAGGTTGCTAGAGTGTTGGCGATTTTCATCGTTTTGTCCCGGTCTGCCCCCCGATATGAAATGCTAAAGGAGCTGATATCATTTCCTCCTCTGCCCCCGGCATGGGTCACTTCGACAGCAATCCGTCTTCGCATGCTTTCTAATTTGTCTTCCATAAACATGTTTTCATACTTTGGGCCCGAGAATAGGTCGAAATCATTAATAATTCGCTCAATATTGGTGCGGCTGTTTACCTGTTCTGAGATTGTTCGGATTCTGGCGCTTGAATCGTTGTCAACAATTGATTGCACATAATTTTCCGGCACTCGCTGCGGCTCGATTAAAATCAGGGTGGAGGCTTCATAAAGTTTTGGGGTCCGAGCCGCGTAATAAATCCCAGCCAACATGGCCAGGCAGAAAGGAATAGTAATAAACCAACGGCGCCGAAGGATCACTTCAATCAAATATGCAGGGGTTAATTTCTTTGGTTGATTTGGCATGGTGTGAACCTCAATATTTTATTGCATGCATATGCATTAAATCACGATTAACCATAATAATGCGTCAACCCGACAGTTCCCAAGGTAAATGACA
This sequence comes from uncultured delta proteobacterium, assembly GCA_963783425.1. Taxonomy (GTDB): domain Bacteria; phylum Desulfobacterota; class Desulfobacteria; order Desulfobacterales; family QNYZ01; genus CAWANO01. The sequence goes on along the minus strand of CAWANO010000009.1, from coordinate 240,285 downwards.
ATGTTAAGATGACGAGATAGGCCCATGGATCCGACGATTTTTCTCTGACGGCACAGACCCATTTTGCCGACATTTTTTCTCTGGGCAAATTCTCCGCGGCTTTCACTTCGGGAGGCGGTGTCGCCGCAATGCTCGCTGTAGACGATGGCGTTTCATCAACGGTGTCAACCTCTTTATGAATCTGAAGGTTTTCAGTACTTTCCGTAATTGTGCCCGCCGTGATAACTTTAGTCCCATCAACGTAGCCATGCACCAACGCCAGATCGCAGACAATGTTTATCAACCGCGGATAGCCGCGCCCGAACTTATAAATTTCATCGATGGCCTCCGAGTTAAAAACCACCTGCTTCGTTCCGGCTACTTTAAGGCGATGGCGGATATATTCACCGGTTTCTTTACGCGTCAAAGGACCCATGTGATAGTTTAAGGCTATCCTCTGCCTGAGAGCCCGGAACTCCGACCCCTTTATCATGCTGATAAATTCGTTTTGCCCTACGAAAAAAATATTGATCAGCTTGGTGAAGTGTTTTTCGAGGTTGGAAAGGTGTCTCAACTCCTCCAGAACCACGGGGGTGGCCCGCTGAGCCTCATCGATAATCAGCAGAACCTTTTTGTTCTTGATAAAGGCTGTGTTTAGAAACTCGCTAAAATGCGTGATAAAATAACCTTTCGAATGAAACCGTCTCTTCATTTTGAACGCCGTGGCCAAGTGATTAAAAAAATCCGTCCTAGCGAGGTTGGGATCATGAACGGTGGCCATAATCACGTCGTTACCCAGCGTTTGTTGAAGGGCATTAATCAAGGTCGTTTTCCCGGTACCGACATCACCGGTCAACAGCAAACACCCCTTATTTTCCAAAATACCGTATTTCAGCATGGCCAGCGATTCCTTGTGTTTTTCGCTTAGCCAGAGAAACTCCGGATCGGTCGTAATCTCGAACGGCTTCTTGTCTAATTGGTAAAAGGATAGGTACACGGATATAGCTCCGCTCTCTGGGTTACATGCCCCAAAAATTCAGTATAACGATTTAGATGGTACAATTCAACTGCCCGGGCACATTCACAGCATGCACGATGTAAAAAAAGTCAATGATTTTCACCGGTGAAAGTGGATGGGGTATTAAAAATTCCGAAATTCAGGAAATAATCTCTTTCTTCCAATAATTTTGAACGATAGCCAGAATTCACAATGGTAATGAAAATAAATACCATCAATAGAGAGCCTGTTTCAAAACGTTTCAGTTTGTCCAAGGTCAAGAATGGTGCCAATTTTATCCCCAAGAATACTGCTCGTATTTCGAGGAATAAAATTGGCGCCAGACGCAGAGATTGGGCAAAATGGGACATTTTGAAATGGGCTCTCTATCGTAATTGATCCCATCCTCAGGCCAAGTTCATTGTTTGGTCAGAATGGCCACTCTCAAAAGTTAGCAAATTATGCATAAAGTTCTCTTGAGGACTATAGTGGCTATTTTTATAGCTGAAACAACGCTTATCACGCAACACCTGATATCAAAATAACCCAGGCTCGTGTTCACGGCAAGCCAAATCCCACCTCCAAGCATATCTGTAGATTATCTAACCGGAGCTTAAATGGTCAATGTCATTCCTGGCCAAGCCAATAAATTTTTTGCCAATATGCCTGTGTAATGGCCACCCAAATGAAATTGGTGCCGAAGGGTACCGACGAGTGCCTAGCGCCATAGAACTCGCCAAGGATGACAAAGCGTGTTGGGCCGGGTCCCTCGGGCATTTAAAAGAGTAAAAGTCGCTACGAAACCGATTTGCCACCAGATTAAGGTGCGAAAGATTATTGACACTACCTCATGAGGATTTGACGAATCCTGTCAAAACGGAGGCGAGCTTGATCTTTATGGAAACCTTCCAATTATTAATTTTACTTCGGAACTATACCCAACAATAAAGACGATCCCTATAGCTCCTTGAAAACCTTAGCATCACCGGGTAGATCCATTTGAAACAAATTACTCCAACCGACTGAAATAATTTCCTAAATTGTATTACAATATTATTATTGGTTATAATTCCGATATTTTTCTGTCTATAAATAATCGTCTTGGCCTATTAAGCAATCTTTATGCCATACATTTTTCAGCAATTTTTATGCCATACGTAATGATTCTTATTTCTAATTATATCATATGGATATAGCAATAGCAGTTGATGGCTCACTGAACGAGAGGTCCGATTTCGGTATTTTTTTCATATAATTGGGGGAAAAAATACACAACTCCACACGCTGATCTCATCAGCACTTAAAGAGCAGCCTTCTCTCTAATTGCGGCAAGTCAGACCAGCCCGGCAACGAACAGAAACATGATCCCCGGTTCGGGAACACTGGAAGCCAGGGTTTCCTGAACCACTTTGGTCTCCGCGCCGCTCTCCACGCCTTGAACTCACTTCATTCCCGAGCCAAGCTCCCAAATTGGCAATCATGGCAACCCATTTGGCGTGAAATGCGATTTACGCAACAAGCCGGCGTGTATATTTTGCTGGTATGCATAAAATCGGAGTGGGCGTTACATTTTTAAGGGAGGTTGAATATGATGCGAGGTCGCAGGAAAGTTGATCGCCTTTTACGTCAAAAAAAGATCGGTTGCTTCAGCTTCTCGGTCTGTTCAGGAGGGCGAAGCTATTCAAATAATCTCAGCACAGCTATCCGATCGCAACCCCCAACAAAATATAGATTGGGAATAATTTTACATAAAAGTGGGTAATTTATTTCATAGTTTCCTAATTTATCAGGCGTTAAATTCACACAATCCATCAAACCGTATCATATTCAGACATCTATTATATCATAACCAGTCTTAATAATTGATAAAATATTGATAAAAAAATAATCGCATAACGATGTTGCCACTTGGTATCTTTTTTGCTTGAGAACAAGCTCCAAGAAGTTGATTCTTTTTTAACACCGAGTAATTTGGAGCAAGATCATGGGAAAAGCAATTTTGTTTATTACCGCATTAATGTTCACACTTGGCAGTGATGCCATCGCTACCGCTGCGCAAGAGACTATCAATATGACTTCGACCAATCCGGAACCCTCCATCATTCTCCTGTTTGGAACCGCTTTATTAGGCGTGGCAGCCATTGCACGAAAGAAATACATCCGAAAAAAGGCGATTTTGTTTATAACCGTATTAATGTTCACACTTGGCAGTGATATCATTGCTACCGCTGCGCAAGAAACTTTAAATTTGACCTCACTCCACCCGGCACCCTCTATCATTCTCCTGTTTGGAACTGGCCTAATCGGCTTGTCAGCCATAGGGAGAAAGAGATTCATCCGATCAGAAAAACCGGACGGAAAATAAAAGACGGCATGACAACGAGCTTGAAAAGGTAAGAATTAGGGAACTATAACCCCAAACAAAGCTATATCATAATTTGGCCACTATTTCATTCAGCTGGTTGCTATTTTTTCAGTTTAAATGGTTCTACCCGGTTGTACTAAGAATTTCAAGGAGATAGTGAGATTAACCTTGTTTAGGTTATAGTTTCTAAGAATTACAGTTCTGATATAATGAAATAGTGCTGAATAAACCATCCCCTAACTATCGATAGGGATGGATAGTGAAATAGTGACTAAAGTCACTCTTATGCAGTTTCTTATACACACTACCTGGTTTTTTAAATCTTTTTTGATCATTTCCTCATCAAATTTTCACAACCTGAGCTCGCTTAGTGCTCCTGTTCGTAAAAACGGTGACGTAATGAGGGCGTGCCGGGATTACAAGGCGCGAAAAATAAGGAATATCGAGGATATTGCGTTTTTTCGCAACGCCGTCAGCCCGGATGGATTGGCGGCCGAATGTCATCGTATTTGTGAATAGGAGCACTTAGTCTCCTTTCTTTTAAAACTCACCGCCTAAAACTTGCTAAAGCGGTTATCCAGAAAGCTCAAGTGAGAAGAAACCGGAGATTGGGTCGATGTCCCACTTGATTTCGTCCCATTTTAATTTGGCCGAAGTTGCCACCTGTTCAACGATGCGCATAAACTTTTTACCGATGTATTTTGATCGCCTGCGGTTGAACCGAAACACATATTCATCCAGAATGTTCTGAAGGTATTTGGGTTCGAAGCGGCCTTGAAAGGTACTGCCAATGAGCCGCTTAACCAGTGAAGCAACCATGTGAACGCCGTACAGGCGGTCTTGGTAATCACTGGATTTGGATTGATTTACCGCAACATGGCATTGGTCTTTTATAATCGGTGGGTAGCTTGACCAGGCATCGGTAACCACGGTGCTGCCAGGTTCGATATTTTCATCGATGAAAGTCTCCAGTGAAAATGCCGTATAGTCCAGGATAACATGCAGACGGATACGGCCGATTTTTCGTTTTATATCAGACCGTTCGACAGCGGCCGCAACAATGGTTTTACCTTCAGCGCCGCGGCCGCGTTTGCCGGGCTTTTGGCCACCGATGACAAATTCGTCCACCTCGACACGACCGGACAATTTCTCTCTGCCGGTGCGTATCGTGCAGCGTCGTAATTTTTGCAGCCAGCACCAGGCTGTTTGGTAGCTGCCCAGGCCCAGAAGCTCTTTAAGATTGACAGCGCTGATGCCGGATTTGCGCGTAGTGAACCACCACATAGCCTTGAACCAGTATGTAATAGGCTTTTTTGAACTGTCCATTATCGTTCCGGCCGTCAGCGAGTGTTGGCGGTTGCATTGGCTACAGATGTAAAGATGCTTGGCGCTGATCCAGTAGGCGTCGTTTTTACACTTTTGACAAACAAAGCCATTTGGGGGCCCATTCTCGCACATGACGCCCCCCTGCTCAAGCAGTGCCATGCAAACTCTTTTCTGTTAATCGTGATTGGAAAATTGGCTCCCATCCGGGTCGTGCCACAACTTTTGAACGTTACCAAGCCATTAGGCCACTTTATCGCAAACAGGTAGTCGTAACAGGCGCTTGGATCTAAAAACCGTAAATCGAACTCAATCTCGGATCTTGGAAAATCCTCAGTGATGGTGAAATCTTTCATACGGGCCTCCTTTTATAGTTTGAGGCCATATTATCACGACGATTTGACAGGTCCGGTCAAAACCGATGCCAACTTGAGCTTTCTGGATAACCGCTCTTGCTAATTACCTAAGGGCAGGGGCTGAATATATCTGTTGCAGTAAATTTTCTTGTGGTCGTTACCATAAACCTTTATCGACAGCTATAATTGTCAGCCGTATTTACCATAAACAAATAAAACAAAACCGTACCAATGCCAAGCCAACTCAAACCAGCGGGATCTGCAAGCGGTTCCACAAGATGATGCTGCAGGGATTCTATCAGGTTACATTCAGAAGATAATTTTCCGGGATATCGAAACGCTTCAATTTGACCTTGACTTGCGGATCGAACAGTATAACCATGAACGCACTCATTTAGGGTAAGATTTGTTGCAGCCGACCCGATGGAAACCTTTGAAAATGGCAAACAAATCTGGTAAGGAAAATGAAGCCAGATTATATACGAACAGCCACCTTTTTAAAAACGGTATCTGTCAGGTTGATTCTGAACTGGTACAACATATACTTGCATTGCTAATAAGTCGGAGAAAAACCCATGGAATCGACTTATCGGTTATTGATTGTCGATGATGACCCGGGCATTCTGGGCTTGCTCGAGATTTTTTTAAAGAACAATCATTATGATGTGGTTTGTGTGACCAACAGCCTGGATGGTTTAAAACAGATTGAATCCGGTGAAAAAAGTTTCGACCTTATCATAACCGACCTGGTGATGCCTGATATCAGCGGCATCGGCCTCATATCCATCCTTAAAAAGGAGCATCCAGAAATTCCGATCATTGCCATAACCGGCAAGGGCGCGGAGCCTGAGAAGCTATCTCTTGAGGCCAGCGTCGACGCGATCCTGCAAAAACCGTTTGGACTGGGGAACCTTCAACAGATGATAACCAGTTTACTTTCAAAATAGTGCCATTGGCTCATTAAGGAGCAACGGATGCCGCCGGTCCCGCTGATTGGAGTCAGCAAGGACATATTAAAGATCAAGGAGTTAATTGCCAGGGTCGCGAAAACGGGACTCAGTGTGGTCATCACCGGCGAGAGCGGCGTGGGCAAGGAAGTGGTGGCCAATCAGCTTTACATTCAATCGCCCCGGGCCGGCAAGCCGTTTATCAAGATCAATTGTGCGGCCCTTCCCGAAACGTTGTTGGAGAGTGAGCTGTTTGGCTACGACCAGGGTGCCTTCACCGGGGCAGTGAGGAAAAAGCGGGGAAAGTTTGAACTAGCCCACCATGGGACCTTGCTATTGGATGAGATAGGGGAGATACCCTTATCATTACAGGCCAAACTGCTCAGGGCTCTTCAGAGCGGTGAAATCACCCCCTTGGGGTCGGAAAAAGAGGTCAACATAGATACTTGGGTCATCGCAACGACCAACCAGCCGCTGGAAAAATGGATTTCACGGCGGCGCTTTCGAGAGGACCTGTACTATCGGTTAAACACCGTCAGCATCTACGTGCCACCGCTCAGAGAGCGCCCCGAGGATATACCCGCGCTGATCGATTACTACATGAAACACTATGTATCCCAATACAAGATTGATGAATCCCTGGATACAGCCACAATCGAAGCGTTGAGCACTCACACCTGGCCTGGGAATGTGCGGGAGTTGCAGAACGCCCTAAAACGGATTCTGGTGATCGGAGATAGCGATAGCGAGATTAATCGACTAAAACAGCCGGACCGGATAAATGAAGATGTGGGCCTCGAGGCCGACCACATCTTCAGTTCATCATTTATCCAAGAGTTTTTGGACTTTGAAAAACGTTATCTTCGTACAACCCATTCGCTACCCCTTAAAGAAGTCAGCAAAAAGGCCCTCAATATCGTGGAAAAAGAAATCATTTCATCCGTCATTGAAAAAACCGGTGGGAATAAAAGCAAGGCGGCTAAAATTCTGGGCGTCAGTTACAAAACCTTATTGTATAAAATGAATGATTTGGATATTCGGTCATCTTAGCGCCTGGTTTGGGACATATCGGTTAATCCAAGGTCAAGGCTGGTGCCAGCTTTTAACCCAAGGAATATTTATCGTATTTAGAGGGTCAATGTTGTTTACATACGCAGAGGTCGGGTAAGTGGGACCTTTTGAAATCGGCTCCTTGAACATTTGTTAAATCACGTCGTATAAAGCACCATCTACGGCGTTGCATTGTGTTTTTACAACAGTCGGCGTAGCGTCTATTCTACTTCGGCAAATAAACCATTTTTAAAGCAATCAGTGGTTCTTTTAAGAAACCTCATCAACCCTGAGCTGAACGACTCTTAGACGAAGCGATGTGCCCAAAACCAATACACCTCATTTTCTGTTTCATCTTTATTTGGCCTTCGGCCTGCATGCTGGAAAAGGATTGTCTGAAACGGGAAACAGATCTGAATGCTACCCGAACCCAGCTGGTTTTTAAAGACCAGGAACTTCAAAATGCTTTGCAGGAGATTCACCGTTTAAAAGAGAGCAACGCCAAACTAAGAGAGAGCAACGCCAGAGTTACTGCCGAGACCCTCGAGGATCTCGAACAGCAGTACCGATCAAATGAACTGGAAAAGATCAATACAAGTCTCTCGAGAAAAATAAAAGTACTGCGAGTCGAACTAAAAAAAAGAGACTCGATAATACAATTACAGCAAGACGTCATCCGATTGCTTGATGACGCCCAAAAAACCATTGAAACGAGCCTTAACGAACAGGTCGCCAAAAAATTGTCCGAAATTGAGGCCATAAAAAAACAATTCAGAAAGGTTTTTCCAGACACGGTCCTTTTCAACTCTGGCAGCATGACGATTACTGAGGAGGGGGAAAAAATACTGCTAGAATTCGCGGGATCGGTAAAGGAATACGATTACCTGCATATCAGAGTCGAAGGGCACGCCGACAACGCTCCACCCCAAAAGACGAATTTGACCAATTGGGAGTTATCGGCGGCCAGAGCAATTGCGGTGGTCCGATTTCTGGAAACCAAGGCGGGACTGGACGCATCCAGACTTTCGGCCACTGCCTATGGTGCCAGTCGGCCGATTGCGGTCAATGATACTGAAGCTGGCCACCACCAAAACCGTCGCATTGAACTGGTCATCCATTATTAAATGTTGATGTCGAGCGCAGGAAGATATCTTTGATAGGTAATAAGCCATTTCTATTCTCAACCTACCTGTCGATATGGGTTGCCCTTCTGGTAACCGGTTCCGTCATTTTAGTATCCAATGTTCTCTATCTCTATTTCAGCCAAAGACTTGAATCCGAATTTGAAAAAAAAATATTGGCCCAAAAGGGCCAGGCTGAGACGATATTAAAATCCCGCCTGTCGGATATTGAAGAGAGCCTTACCGCGCTGAGTACCGATAATTCGCTCCGAGTGGCGATGATGATGGGTGATAACATCCTATTTGCGGCAAAGGCAAAGCAATTCCACTCGGACATACCGGGTGTGTCGTATTTCGTGAAAAAGGCGGGACTGCCACAGATTTATCCGACGGTGCATCCGGATCGGTCGGATCAAATTCTGGCGTTGGCGGGGGCAAAGGGTGAAATCCTCGAGGAAAATGGACAAACGCGATTACTGTGGTGGTTTGAAGCCCCAATTATGCACCAAGAAGAGCGGATGGGAAAAGCGTTTGCCATATACGACATGACTCAAGATCGAGGGCTGGTCAATAAACCTACGCGGATCATTCGCGACACCATCTTTTTATTGAAGCCAGATTCGCTCATGCCTCTTATTGGCGACAACACCTTACCGCTGGACACAACATCCCTAAAAGCCATATCAAGGGGTTCGGGTTTTATTCACCTGGATCCTGACGTGGTGGTGATCCCCCTGGATGGCTTTCAAAATCTGTATTTTTCAACTTCCCGCAAAGAGCTGGTCATACAACAAAGAAATGTGGCCCAGTTAATCGTCATTTTCACCTTATGTATATTAGCTGTCTCCATCTTGTCGACAATCCCATTGAGTAAAAGCCTGATCCGACCGTTGAGTGATATGGCCACCAAAGCTCAACATATTTCCAGTGGGCAAAGGGGCGCTAATTTTCAAATAAACCGTTCAGACTGTCTGGAATTCCAGCGACTGTCCCAAGTGTTTAATGTAATGCTGAATAAATTAAGCGAGATGGAGGAGAAAACCCGCTTTACCGAACTAATGGAAAATGTGGATGATGCCGTCTATCTGGTCGATTCAGAAGGAAAAATCATTCAGGCCAACGAAGCCACCCTTCTCCAAGTTGGACACAACCGGAATACTCCGCTGAACCTGAATATTGACACCATTCTTCCAGAAAATGATGCCCGAATCATTCGAAGCCTTTTGGACAATAACCAGAACCCGACCCATTCTGACAAGTCGCTCCTAAGAAAAACCATTGAAACTTTCCATATCGATAGGGACGGCGATTCCATTCCGGTTGAAATTAGAGCCCGGGCCATTCCCTACCAAGGCCAAAATGTCGTTTTAAATGTTGCCAGGGATATCAGTACCCGTAAAGCGTCCGAGCAGGAAAAAAAGCACCTTGAAGCGCAACTTTTACATGCACAGAAGATGGAGGCCATTGGCACACTTGCCGGGGGCGTGGCCCATGATTTTAACAACCTGCTTCAAGTGATTCACGGATATACGGAACTCCTTGTCACAATGAAAGATGAAAACGATCCCGAGTTGAACCATTTAAAGGAAATTATTAATGCCTCCCAACGCGCCTCGGATCTGACCGAACAGCTCCTAACTTTCGGTCGAAAAACAGAAAGCACCCCCCTGCCGGTAATTTTAAACGATGAGGTTGAACAAAGCTGCCGGCTTCTCAAACGTACTTTTCCCAACACGGTCGAAATAGAGCACCAGCTTGCCGATGACCTGAAAATGATCAGCGCTGCCCGGGGCCAGATTCAACAAGTCGTTTTGAATTTGGGCGTAAATGCACGCGATGCCATGCCCGAAGGGGGAAGGCTCATTATCGAAACCATGAATGTATCGCTGGACGAGAATCTCTGCAAAAAAATTCTGAAAGCGATACCGGGCGATTATGTACGTTTAAGTGTCACTGACACCGGGCACGGCATGGATGCCGAAACTATCGAACACATCTTTGATCCCTTTTTCACCACAAAAGATACCGGTAAAGGCACCGGCCTTGGATTGGCAATTGTATATGGAATCGTTCAGGATACCGGAGGGTTTATCACCTGTTACAGTGAGCCCGACATGGGAACAACCATCCGGGTTTATTTCCCCGAAACCCAGTCAAAAGAAATGCCGCTGCCGCTGATTACAGATGATGCCCATCTGAAAAAATTTCGAGTACCTTCGGATAAGCGGACCTCCGTGATAAACAACCCGAAATGGAGGGGCTTGGAAACGATATTGCTGGTCGATGACGAGGAACGGATACTTAACCTTTGCGTTTCCCTGCTTTCTCCCTGCGGCTACACGGTGCTGTCTGCCGACAACGGCGTCGAAGCACTGTCCATTTACCAAACCCGGCGGGAGGAGATCGATCTGGTGATTCTTGACATGATCATGCCGGAGATGGACGGATATAAGTGCTTTCAGAAGCTAAAGGAGATAAACCCCGATATAGACGTTATTATGTCGAGCGGGTATTCGGTTTCCAGATCTTCCCTGAACCTTGATTCCAAAGGGGTGAGGGCCTTTATTGACAAGCCCTACCAACTTGAGGAAATGCTAAAAACGATTCGAAATACTTTGGATAAACAGGTCCAGATTCAACCAAGCACTGCAACGCATTAGATTATGCCGCACAGATGTGTTTATTTTTCTAAGAGTGCTTCATTGGACGATTGATAACCAGGCGCCTTGCGAGACCTGTTGTTGAATCGACATGTCACCCATTGAACCTGGTCGCCGTAATCGTATCATTGCGCTTTTATTTCAAAAACTTTGCCGAATCTGACCATGGCGATCACGAGAGCCATAATACGATTGTTGGCTGCCCTGCACAATCGCAGACATAATCGACCACCGTGCCTTATATTCGTTACAATGAGTTGATAGATGGCCTCATGGCTGACGCGGGTCTGATGATGTCGGTTAAATAAGCCACCTGTTTGGGACTGAAATTTTGTTTGTTCAGAATGACCACCAGGGCCATCAACGCCGGGGCTACGTGGACAAATTCGCGTGCTTGTCGGCAACGCTGCAAAGCTGTTACGTGCGCCTGTTTGGGACGACACCTGCGATTCCGTTTGAGTTCACGCCCTACGGTGGATTTATGAGCGCCATTTTCACGAGCCATGGCTGTTTGGAAAAAACCAGCTTTTAAAATTGCGTAAATCTGATACTGTTGCTGGTGAGTTAACTGCTTGTGTAGGCTCATAAACGCTCCTTTTGCTTGGCCGTGAAAGATGCGCTGGCCACAACGCAGTTAGCTCATCGCTTCATTGCCAAGCCGGTTTAAACTTATGAGTTGAACCCAGGAGGAGAATCATGAGCGCAAAATCTGTTTTTACCGTGATATTCTGTGTTACTATTCTGGCTGCTTCGCCCACCTTCGGATATCAATTGACCTTTCAGCCCAGAATTTCATTCGGCGTGGAGTATACGGACAATGTGTTTCTGGACCCTGATAATATTGCCGAGATAACGGAAACTCCTGGGCTTGAACCTGAAAGTGATTTCCTTTTTGTAACCACGCCTGGCTTTACCACGGAAATGCTCGGTCGACAAAACGGGCTTTCGCTGTCTTACGATTTTGGTTACTCCAAATACGATGAGTTTTCGAATAACGACAGCTGGCGTCATAATTTGGACTTTTCGGCCTGGTCGGAATTAAGCCGCAACATGCGCCTGGAATTTCAAAACACTTATCTTTACACCGAAGACCCTTTAGGAGGTCGCGCTTTTATAGTAACCGTTCCCCCGGACAGCGAAACCCCGACCGACCCGACCACGATAGGGTCCCGCGAGCCCTACTGGATAAATGCCGCCCGTCTGCGTCTTGATCATGAGTTTGCACAGGAGAAATCCTATTTTCTTGAGTTTGAAAATATACATCGTGAAGATGGCAACTTTGAGGGTGAAAACAGCACCATAAATATCCCCGGGGCAGGCCTGACCTACTGGTTTGACAGTGACTGGGGTACAGAGCTTGAGGGTTCATATGTTTGGGCTAACTACGACACCGCACCCGATATCGAGGCCTGGTATAGCAGCCTTCGAGTAATCCGCCGGTTGTCCCGGCAGATGCAAGTTTACGGGCAGAGCCGTCAGCGCCTTGTCGACCAGAAGGGAAGCTTAGAGGATTATGTATTGACAACCCGCAGAGTTCTCGAAGATTGGAACGTCTACGATCTGCAACTCGGCACCATCTATGCACCATCAGAAAATCTGGCCATAGAGTTGAGTGGCGGCGTTGTTTACTATGATCCGGGCCTTACGGACGATAAAACCGAATTAGCCGGCATGCTTGATGTAACCAAAACCTTTCGCGAGGGGGCAGTCCGGCTATACGCGGCACGCGGATATGGAGAAGCCTTGTTCACGACCCGGTCGGACTTAGGGCCCTCGCTGTTTACAGAGACGGGGCTGTCGGGGAACTATCCGCTGACACAATATATTACCCTTAATGCATTTGTCAGTTACCGAAGAGACGACTATGGCATTGACCAAAGAGTCCTTCTCGCACAGGAAATTGATCCTGAGTCACCCCCAATCCCTGATGAAGAGTTAGATAGAACCGATGACTTATACGGTGCTGGCGCCGGGCTGACCTATGAGCTGAGGTCCTGGGTCTCTTTTGATCTGGTTTACGCCTATCGCAATGTGGAATCAAACTTGGAAATATATTCCTATGATGAGAACAGGGTAACGTTTTACATCACCTTGACAACGCCCAGGGCTTTCCGTTCGAATTAATAGATGCATAGGTTGTTTTATTTTCAGATAATTTGGGCTGAGTAAAATTCAGAAAACGCGTGATTATTGGCACGCCGCATTAAAAAAAAGATATTTCAGAAAGAACCAACTGTCCCTGAACTGACCCATAGGGCCAGGATTTCAAGAACGTATAAAAAAGGCCAACCGAAAACGGTTGGCCCAAATATAAGGATGGCGTCCCCAAGGGGATTTGAACCCCTGTTGCCGGCGTGAAAGGCCGGTGTCCTGGACCAGGCTAGACGATGGGGACGTAAAGTAACCCATTTTAAAACTGGTGGGCCGTGTTGGACTCGAACCAACGACTCTCTGCTTAAAAGGCAGATACTCTACCGACTGAGTTAACGGCCCGTTACGGAAACTGATTTAGTATCCATTTAAGGCCTTATTGTCAACCCAAAAATGATCCCACCCGCGGTTAATAGTGCCGTTGGAAGTTGTTTTGTGAGGCATCATTTCCGGTAAAACTCCGGCACCAGAAAGATAATCACCGTAAAGACCTCCAGGCGCCCCAGCAGCATGCACCAGATCAAAAGCCATTTGCCCGCAACCGGAATCAGGGCGTAATTTTCCGCCGGCCCCACCATGCCGAAACCGGGCCCGATATTACCGATGCAAGCCGCAACGGCCCCGAAGGCGGTCACAAAGTCAACCCCTGTACCGGCCAGCAGCACGGCGCAAACAGCAAACATGCCCAGGTAAAGAGCCAAAAAACCCATCACGCTGCGGATCGTCTCCTCGGCCACCGTCTGGCCGTTGATTTTAATCGGCGCCACTGCCCGCGGATGAACCAAGGAAAAAAGCTCGCGGTAACAATACTTGAAACCCAGCATCACCCGCAAGCACTTGACACCGCCGCCGGTGCTGCCGGCCGAGGCGCCCATGAACATGCACAGCAGCAGAATCATCTGGCTCAGTCCCGGCCATTGCTCGTAATCGGCCGTGGCAAAACCGGTGGTGGTGACGATCGAAACCACCTGAAAAGCACCGTAACGCAGCGCCTCTCCCACGCCGGCGTATTGATTGCCGTAAATGTCCCACGACACGATCATCACCAGTACCAACACCACCAGCAGGAAAAAGCGGCACTCGGCGTCGCGCCAGAAGGCCAGGGGCTTGCCGCGCAGCAGTTGATAGTGAAGCGAAAAGTTGATGCCTGCCAGCATCATGAAAAATATGATCGCCCCGTCGATAAACACGCTGTCGTAGTGTGCGATAGAAGCGGCTTTGGTGGAAAAGCCACCGGTGGGCATGGTGGTGAATGTGTGACAAATGGCATCGAAAAAGGTCATGCCGCCCAGCAGCAAAACCGCCAACTCGGCAGCGCTGATGAACGCGTATACCTTCCACAGCAGGCTGGCGGTCTGGCGAATGCGAGGCTTGAGCTTATCGGGTATCGGGCTGGGCACCTCGGCCTTGAAAAGCTGCATGCCGCCCACCCCCAGCAGGGGCAAAATTGCCAAACCGAAGCACGATGATCCCCATGCCGCCCAGCCATTGGATAAAGCAGCGCCACAGGTGAAGACCCCTGGAAAGTTTTTCGATGTCGGTTAGGATCGAGGCCCCTGTGGTGGTCAAACCTGAGATCGATTCGAAAAAAGCATCGCTGAACAACGGAATTTCGCCACCCAGATAAAAGGGCAGGGCCGCGAATAGCCCGGCCGAACTCCACCCCAGGGTAACTATGGCCATGGCCTCGCGCTGGCTGATGTGATCGGTGGTCTCGCCTGGCAACCCAAGAACATCAGCGCCCCGACCACCATGGTGATGCCCGCTGCCAATAGGCCCGCCGAGAGGCTGGCGTCTCGGTAGTAGAGCCCGGTTAAAACGGGCAGCAGCATGGTCAGGCCCAGTAAAAGGGTCAGCACCCCCACACTGCGGATCACAAAACGCCAGCGCATGGCCTAAAAGTATTCCAGCTTGACGGTGAGAAGCTTTTCAACCTGTGCCACCGCTTCCCGGCGGGCGATGATGATGATGCGGTCGCCGGGGTGCACGACGCTCTCGCCTGAGGGGATCATCACATCCTCACCGCGGATGATGCATCCCAGCAACGCTCCTTTGGGAAATTTGAAATCTTTGAGTGGCTTGCCCACCACCTGGGCCGTCTCCAGGGCTTCGGCCTCAAGCACTTCAGCCTGCTCACCTTTCAGGGAAATGGCGGCGAAAATCCGGCCGCGGCGGATGTGATGTAAAATTGTGTTGATGGCCGACAGGCGAGGGCTGACCACCTGCTCGATGCCGATGGAGTCCATCAGCGGCAGATAATTAAACTTGCTGATCTTGGTGATGGCCCTGCGGGCGCCCATTTGCTTGGCCAGCAGCGAGACGAGGATGTTGGTCTCTTCATCGTTGGTCAGCGCCACCACCCCGTCCACCTCCTGGACATTTTCCTCCTCGAGCAGCGCGCGGTCGGTGCCATCGCCGCACAATACAATGGTTTTGTTGAGAATTTCGGCCAGGGAGTCACAGCGCGCCCGATCCCGGTCCACGATTTTGACGTGAATCGATTTGGCCTCCAACTGCTGCGCCAGACGATAACCGGCGCGCCCACCACCCACGATCAAGACCCGCTTGGCCGGCCGGCTGTCCTTGCCGAACAAAGCCAGGTGGGTGGCCGTGTCGTCGGCCTTGCAGATGAAATAAACCACGTCATTGGCCGCCAGGCGATCAGCGCCGGTGGGCACGATCAGCTGCTCCTGCCGCACAATTGCCGCAATCAGCGGCGGCGCTGTTTGGGTATGGGCAGGCAACTCAGCCAGACGGATGCCAATGAATGGGCTTTGACGCTCAAGTCGCACGCCGACCACCAGCACACGCCCCTGGGCGAACTCGGCGATATCGGCCGCGCCCGGAGCGCTGAGCATGTTTTCGATGGTGCCGATCATCTCTATTTCGGGGTTGATGACCCGCTCGATATGGGGCTGGCGTTCCTTGAAGATCTGGTGATAGGCTTCAAAATCCACGCTGCGCAGGCGGACCAGCTTTTGGGTGCTGGGCGAGAGGATGTCGGCCACCAGGCAGGAAACCAGGTTGGTTTCGTCGCTGTCGGTAACGGCCAGCAGGATGTCGGCCTCTTTGATGCCGGCCTGCTCAAGAATCACCGGGCTGCTACCCGAGCCCTGGATGGTCTGTACATCGATGCTGTCGGCCACACGGCGAATGGCCTCGCCGCGGGTGTCGATCAGCACCACGTCCTTATTTTCCAGAGCCAGACGGCCTGCCAAATGATAACCAACTTCTCCGGCCCCGACGATGATGATTTTCACGATTCAGGTCCTTCATCTATAACGCACGCTCAATAACGAATGCCCAGTACCACCGCACACACCATAGCCGCCAGGGCCAGAAAAAGCCAATCACCGTAGCGAACCGGCTTCGCCGCCGGCGAGGCGGCCGGGTCGAAGCAGCGCGCGGCCAGGGCCAAGGCCAGACGGTCGGCCGTCAGGATCGTATTGCGCAGCACGGGAATACTAAAACACTTCAGGCGGCGCAACGGATTTTTCCGGTTGTCGATACCGCGTGCGAACAGTGCGGTCTGGGTGCGGCGCATCTGGTAAAGGACCTCTGGTACGAAACGCACCATCAAGGCCATCAGTGTGGCGGCTTTTTGGGCGGTTTGGCCCGGCAGCGGTTTGAGCAAGGCCGCCACGGCCTCACGCACTTGTTTGGGTTTGGTGGTGGCGCTGTAGATCAAGCCACAGACTACGATGGCAAGTAGCCGCGTGCAAACCAGCGCCCCGTCGATGAGCCCTTGGCGCGTGATGGTCAGAAAGAGGGTCTTGAAGAGCACCTCACCGGGTGTCACCAGCGCACGCGTGAAAAACACAAATAGTAGCAGTATCAAAAAATAACGCATCTGGGTTACGGTCTGCCTGAGCGGCAGCGCCGCTTGCCGCAACCCCAGAACCAAAAACAGGGCCGAAAAAGCGAGCCCTGAAAAATCGGCCGCCATCAGCGACACGCTTACGGCGAACAACGCAACGGTTTTTGCACGTGCATCGAGCCGGTGCAGCATCGATCTGCCCGGACGATAAGCAAAGGCTACTTGCTCAACCACGACACCACCGGTTGCCCGTAACGGCTGTCGCACGGCCTTCGCACGGCGAATTGCTCCACTCGAGGCATTATGGCATCAGGCGGCCCGTCAAGCGCCACCTGGCCTTCGGCCAGCACCACCAGACGATCGGCATGAGCAACTACCTTCTCCAGATCGTGGGTAGCCACCACCAGGGTGTGACCGCCTGCCTGCAGGCGCACCAGTTGCGCCAGCACCTGTTGGATACCGTTGTAGTCGAGATGGGTGAAGGGTTCATCGAAAAGAATCGTGTGCGGGGCCATGGCCAACACACCGGCGATGGTCAAACGCCGTTTTTGGCCGCCGCTGAGCAAATGCGGCCGGCGCTGGGCGACGCCGACCAGCCCCACCGTTTCCAGAGCGGCGTCAACCAGCAGACGAACCTGTTGCGGCCCAAGGCGCAGGTTCTCGGGCCCAAAGGCCACATCGTCGTAGACGGTCTCGCCCACGATCTGGCTGTCAGCGTCCTGAAACACCAGACCCACCTTTAGTCGGGCTTCAAGCGGATGGTCGGCCACCGAAATTCCGCTGATGAAGACCGCCCCGGCCGTTGGCTTCAGGAGCCCCTTGAGGTGCAGCAAAAGGGTCGTTTTGCCGGAACCGTTGGCGCCGGCCACCACAACGAACTCTCCGGCGGCGATACTGAGATTGATCCCCCGTAGCGCTTCGGTACCATCGCTGAAACGGTGGCTGAGGTCGGCAATCGCAATGGCCGGCGGATCCAATGTCATTTTCAGCGCCACCCCTTTTCAAGCGTGTGCGTCTTTGCCAGCACGGGGCCAATGGCGCGACTGACCCCCACGGCAGCGGCAATCTTGATGGCGTCGCCGGGTAAAAAGGGCAGCATGCCCGCCCCCACCGCCTGGGGCCAAGTCATGGCGGTGACCGTCTTGAGCCAGCTGACACCCAGGGCGTAGATCAGGCCCGTGGCCAAAATCAGTGCCAGTGCCTGCCGGACCAGGCTTTGATGGCGATGATCTGTTAGCGTGGCGATCAGATAGACCGCCGGCAGATAGGCCACCAGGTAGCCACCCGTGGGGCCGAAAAAACGCCCGATACCACCCGCGCCACCGGCAAAGACCGGCAATCCCAGAGCTCCCGCGGCCAGGTAAGTGCCTACAGCCACCAGCGCCCAGCGCCGATCCAGCAGCAGGCCGGTGAGCAGCACAAAAAAATTCTGCAGCACAATCGGAACCGGCCCGATGGGCACGGCGATGTAGGCTCCGGCCGCGATCAGGGCCGCGAATAGGGCCGTCAAGGTCATCATGCGCAACGTGTCAGTATCGTTCATGGATCAATCTTCCTTGTTTGATGGAGCGGTGGCGCACACGCTTCACTTCCAGCCGGCGCCTGGTGAAAACAGTCTCCGTATACAACGGTGCGGCGGGCACCGCTGGGCTCGACGATAATCAAACCGCCCTGATCGTCGACATCCACCGCCTTACCATAAAAAGTACCGCGCGTCGTCACCACCTTGACCGAACGCTGCAAGGTGGCCGCGTAGCGCTTCCAGCGCTCGATCACCGCCGGCTCGGTGGCCTGCGCCAGCTCGGATTCGAAGCGATCGAGAAAAACGGCCAGCAGGTGCTTGCGGGAGACGTCGCGCCCCACCAGCGTCTTCAGGTCTGTGGCCTGAGGCTCGCTTGTCTGGGGTGCGTTGTTGACGTTGATGCCGATACCGATGTTGACAAAATCGACCTGGTCGCCCTCGGCGGCCATCTCGGCCAGCAATCCGCACAGCTTTTTCTCACCCACCAGAATATCGTTGGGCCATTTGACTCGGGCCGCCACCTGCAGATGCTCATCAAGGGTCTGGGCCAACACCGCGGCGGCGTAAAAATTGATCCGCCCGGCCAGCATGGGCCCCACTGCCGGCCGGGTCACCACGGTAAAGTAGAGGCCACCCACTTGCGATCGCCACTGGCGCTTTAGCCGTCCGCGACCGCGAGTCTGCCGGTCGGCCACCACCACCGTCATAGACGGGCAGCCTTTGCGGGCCAGGGTGCGGGCCACATCCATGGTGGAGGCAACGCAGTCACAGTAAAAGATCTGATTCTCACGCGCCCCGAACTCCCAGCCAAAAGGCGTGTCCGGTTCACTTTTAAGCCCATAGCCCTTGGCCGTTCCTGCGATATTGTAACCCGCCTGCCGCAAGGCCTGGATGTGCTTCCAGACCGAAACACGCGAGATGCCCAATTCAGCGCTCAAGGCCTCGCCTGAGATCACTTGACTATCCTGGCGCAGCAGGGTGAGAATTTTGCCTTTCATGGGTGATTAAAAAACCCGTAGACGGTGTTCGCCACGTCCGTTTTGATGAGGATCGGCCAATCGCATCTTTTATAACCCAACTCGTTAACCTGCAAGAAATGGATAGTTAACGATTACGACAAATAAAGTCAATGGTTATTCGGTTCAGCCCATTGACGATCCCGGTGCGGTCCTGTACACAGGCTAATTTGTAGCGAAAATATCAAGAGAGGGAGCCTGTTTCAAAACGTTTCAGTTTGCCCGAGGTCAAGGATCGTGCCAATTTTAACCACAGGAATACGACTCGCATTTCGAGGATTAAAATTGGCGCCAAGCGCGGAAATTGGGCACGCTGGGACGTTTTGAAACTGGCTCGAGGATCAGCATTTCACACCGACCTTCACCCATCAGCGATCCGCAAACCCATGCAACCATTCCAACCAAAAGAGCGGCCACATCCCACCGCCGACCAAGATGACTTCAAAACCGGTTCGGTACTGGCCCTTTCGGCCATCCACTTCATCCACGATGTCTACTCCAGTTTTCTGGCGCCGCTGCTGCCGATGCTGATCGAAAAACTGAGCCTCACCCTCACACAGGCCGGCCTTCTCAACACCGTCATGCAGCTGCCTTCGCTGCTCAACCCCATTTTTGGGTTCCTGGCCGATCGCTATTCGGCCCGCCTTTTGATCGTGGCCGCCGCCATGGGCACGGCCGCCTCCATGAGCCTTCTGGGCACGGCCGGGAACTACTGGATATTGGTCGCGCTGCTGATGGCAGCCGGCTGCTGTGTGGCCATGTTCCATGTGCCCGCGCCGGTGATGGTTGCCCGCGCTTCCGGCCGGCGCCTGGGGCGCGGTATGAGTTTTTTCATGACCGGTGGGGAGTCGGCCCGCGCCCTGGGGCCGCTCATCGCCGTGGGCGTCGTCGCCGTTTTCGGTCTTGAACGCAGTTGGCCCATCATGATCGTCGGACTGGTGGCGGCAGCCTGGCTCTTCGTTCAGTTAAGGGCTGTGGAGTATCAACCCAAAGGTAGTGGCCCGCCCTCCTGGAAAGCGGCCTGGAAAGAGATGCGGCCGGTTCTGGGACCGCTGGCGGCCATTTTGGTGGCCCGCAGTTTCATGAACGCCGGCATGACCACCTTTTTGCCCACCTTTCTCTCCCAGGAGACAGGTAACCTCTGGTTGGCCGGCGCCGGGTTGACGCTCTTCGAAACGGCCGGGGTTGCCGGTGTGTTGCTGGCCGGCAGCTTCAGCGATCGCTTCGGGCGGCGGCGGATCCTGGCCGCTGCTTTCACGGCCGCCCCTGCCAGCATGCTGCTCTTTGCCGCTTTTGGGGGCGGAATCCGAATCGCCGGGCTACTGCTGACCGGCTTCACCCTGCTGGCCAGCTTTCCCATCATGCTGGCGGTGGTGCAGGAGAACGTCCGTGAGGCCCCGGCCGCGGCCAACGGGCTATTTATGATGATGTCTTTTCTATTTCGCTCTGGGGTTTCGGTACTGGTGGGCTGGGTGGCCGACGGTGTTGGCCTGCAAAGCACCTACTACATCAGCGCTGCGGTGGGTGTTACCGCCGTACCGTTTGTTTTTTTATTGCCGGCCAGCATAAAGCGACCCGGGGCCTGACGGGCACTACTTGTGCCATATGCCCCCCTACCCTTCCAGATGAAATCGCTATGGGCAACATCGAAATCGAATTTAAACCTGAACTGAGCAATTTTTCGCGAAGCTATGTGCTAAGATATTGAGATGCTGTGGTTTTCAAAAAGCGCAGGCATACCCATTGGACATGTCGAGCATTTAGGAAAGCTTTAGCGCTAAACAGATGGGTGCAGAGCGAGCAAAAAGTCGCTCAATTCAGGTTAAAGTGTCTAATAAACAGTTAAGAAGGTTTACTGATCAACCGCTTCACCATTGTCGGCCACGATTTTATTCAGCACCAGGCCACTGGCATCGAGCACAAATATTTCGAAGCCGTTTTGAAGGGCCTGCTCGATGGCGTGGTCCCGCTCGATAGCCTGAACCTCGTATTTCAGTTGGGGATCACGCTTGATCAGCGGCAGGGCCTGTTCGGCGGCCGCTTTGGTTTCGAAGGCGGGGATAAAAGACACTTGCGCTTGGTCGTCGTACTGGCCGACAAGGGCCTCGTCGCCGCCCGGATTCTGCACGATCATGTACAACCACTCGGTAATGTTGTCGGTCTCACTCACGGTTGGCTCCTTGGTTCTAGGCTCGATGGGCAAGCCCTTTGGACAGTCCCATCGATCGGTATTATTTTTAGACAAGACACCATCGCCCAATTAAGGTCGGGCGGATTGCAAACAAACGCCCCTTGCCCGTTGCGGATTCAGCCGCGGCCGGTCCGGTTGAACGATAATAGGTGTTATTTCAATAGGCTCGACACCCTTGCACGAAACACTGGCGGTGATTATACTGCCCTCATTATGGAAAGACAAATGGAAAAAATACCCGATCCGAAAGAAATTGAAAAGGATATTGGCGATTTTCTCAGCAAAAAATATGGCGGTGTGGTGAAGATGATTTCGCCCATGGTAAAGCCTGAGGCTCAAACCGAAGCCGGCGATACCGGCCGTACCACCAAGGCCGCCGAGGTCAATTTTGACCTGAAACCCGAAGAGCTGATCGCCTATCTGGACCAGTACATGGTCAAACAGGACGAGGCCAAGGCGATTCTGGCCACCAAGATCTGCACCCATTTCAACCGGATCAGGCGACCAGTCGGACCCAGCGGCACCACTGCCGGAAAATGGTCGGCAGCATCAAAAACAATGTGCTCATGATCGGCCCCACCGGCGTCGGCAAAACCTACATGATCAAGCTGATCGCCGAGAAGATCGGGGTCCCCTTTGTCAAGGGCGATGCCACCAAATTCAGTGAAACCGGCTATGTCGGCGGGGACGTGGAAGACCTGGTGCGGGACCTGGTGCGCGAAGCCGATGACGACATCGAGCTGGCCCAGTACGGCATCATCTACATCGATGAAATCGACAAAATCGCCTCGCAGCAGGAACCTGATCGGAGCCGGATGTTTCCCGCACCGGCGTGCAGCGGGCCCTGCTCAAACCCATGGAAGAAACCGAGGTGGACCTGAAGGTGCCCCACGACCCGATCTCCATGATCCAGGAAATCGAACACTTTCGCAAAACCGGCGACCGGGAAAAGCGCTCGGTCAACACCACGCAATATCCTGTTCATCATGAGCGGCGCCTTCGGCGACTTGCCGGAAATCATCCAGCAAACGGCTCGCCAACCAGGCATCGGCTTCGGGGCCAGATCGATACCGGTCGACGGATCCGAACGATTTCTTGCAGCAGGTGAAGTCCGAAGACCTGATCGCCTACGGCTTCGAGTCGGAATTCGTCGGCCGGCTGCCGGTGCGGGCCGTGTTCGAACACCTGACCGAAGACGACCTGTTCGAGATTCTGAAAAACCCCAACAACCCGATCATCCTGGGGAAAAAGCTCGACTTCGCCGCCTACGGCATCGACATCAAATTCGACGACACGGCCCTGCGGGCTGGCCAGAGACGGCCTATGCCGAAAACACCGGCGCCCGGGGGCTGGTCAGCGCCGTCGAAAGGCCCTGCTGCTGTTTGAAAAGCGCTGCCTGCCCAGCTCGAGGTGACCGTGTTCCCGGTCACCGCAGGACTCATCGAAACCACCCGAAGACGTCGATTGGCACCTGCTCGACAGCCCACCGGCGAAGAAGCCATCTGCAGCGACTTCGAACGCCTGGTGGAACGGAAAGGAGTTGATCAGAGACTATCTCGAGCGACAATCAGCAGGACCTGACCCGCAAGTACAAGCTGACCCTGACCCCCACGCGGATCGAACTGGTGGCCGATTGCTATGCCCACCATATCATGGACATCGGCGCAGGTGATCGAACAGATCAAGCCTGTTCTACGACGAAATCAAAAAAATCGAACTTTACTTTTTTAAAAACCATGATATCAACATCGTCCTGGAAGAGGATGCCATCGATTATCTCATCGCACGACTCTGATCTGATACCGAAGCCAGCGGTCGACGGAAACTCTACCAGGCGGCTCTCCGCGGACTTCGAGCACGGTCTCAAGCTGGTCCAGGAAAAAACCGGCCGGAACCGTTTTTTCATCACCCGCAAGGCGCTGACCAACCCGGAAGACTATATCGCCGGTCTCATCAAGTAAGACGAGTCATCGCCAATGACCGCGCTCGCGGCATGCGACACTACCTGAGACACATGGCTGATCGCTATCGTCATACAGCGCTCGACGGCCCACCGGTATCGTCCACGCCCTTGCGCTGCAGGTCCGCGGGTACATGACCGCCTTAAAAGGAAAGTATTACCCGAACGGACATCATATGATCGGAATCTCCAAACTTTATTGCGGCACGGTGGAACCGTCCGATGCCCTGCGCTACGGCCGCATGTTCCAAGCTGCCCTCCCACCTGCTGCAGTTTTCCAAAGACAAACGGCCGGTGGTGGTCTGGAACGTCACCCGGCGCTGCAACCTGCACTGCGTGCACTGCTACGCCCATGCCAAGGACCGGGATTTTGAAAACGAACTGAGCCTCGACGAGGGCAAGCGCCTGCATCGACGACCTGGCCGCAGTTCGGCGTGCCGGTCCTGCTTTTTTCAGGCGGAGAACCCCTGGTGCGCAAGGACCTGCCCGAACTGGCGGCGTATGCCGTGCAAAAGGGCATGCGGGCGGTCATCTCCACCAACGGCACCCTGATCACGCCCGAAATGGCCGCGAACCTGAAGGATATCGGCCTGTCCTACGTGGGCATCAGCCTGGACGGCATGGAAGCAGATCAACGACCGCTTCCGGGGGGTCAAGGGGGCCTTTGCCGACGGCCCTGGAGGGTATTCGCAACTGCCAGGCCGCCGGCATCAAGGTGGGCCTGCGCTTTACCATCAACCGTTTCAACGTGCGACGAAATCCCGAGAATTTTCGACCTGCTGGAAGAAATGGAAATCCCGCGGGTCTGTTTCTACCACCTGGTCTATGCCGGCCGGGGCTCCAAGCTGGTCAAAGAAGACTCTGACCCACGAAGAGACCCGCCAGGCGGTGGACCTGATCATGGACCGCACCAGGGCGCTGCACGACAAGGGCAAGCCCAAGGAAGTCCTCACCGTCGACAACCATGCCGACGGCCCCTATCTCTACCTGCGGCTGCTTCGAGGAAGAACCCCGAGCGGGCCAAGGAAGTGCTGGAACTTCTCGAGATGAACGAAGGCAACAATTCCGGCCGCGGCATCGGCTGCGTCAGCTGGGACGGCGAAGTCCACGCCGACCAGTTCTGGCGGCACCACAGCTTCGGCAACGTCCGCCAGCGCCCCTTTTCCGAAATCTGGACCGACACCTCCGAACCGCTGATGGGAAAGCTGAAAGAGAAAAAAAAGCATGTCAAGGGCCGCTGCGCCGGCTGCCGCTGGCTGGACATCTGCGGCGGCAACTTCCGGGTCCGGGCCGAAGCGGTCACCGACGATGTCTGGGCACCGGACCCGGCCTGCTACCTCAGTGACGAAGAAATCGGTTGGAAGAAAGCAGCACAAGAAACGTTGAGGATGAATCGAATCCAAAGTCCGTCCCCCCACGGCACCACCTTGGCTGACTACTGAACAGGATCATCCGCATGATGTTCCCCAGACTACCGCCCCAGACGCCTGCGGCCAAAGCAGCGGCATTTCGGCGGATGATCCGCGAAACCGTGCTTTCGGCCCCTGACGATCTTGATCCTGCCGCTGTTCGCCGTCGGCGGCAAAGCATGTACAAAAGCCGATTCCCTCCATGCCGGGCCAGTTTCATCTCTCCGTGGACCAGATCGTCGAGACCGCGCAGCAGGCCTACGAGCTGGGCATCCCGGCCGTCATGCTTTTCGGCCTCCCCGACAAGAAAGGATCCCCTGGGCACCCGTGCCTATGCCACGGACGGCATCGTCCAGCGGGCCGTCAAGCAGGTTAAGAAGCAAACTGCCGGAGCTGGTCGTGATCACCGACGTCTGCCTGTGCCAATACACCGATCACGGCCACTGCGGCGTGGTGGAAAAAGAGGTCATCGATAACGACGCCACCCTGGACCTGCTGGCCCGCACGGCCCTGTCCCACGCCAAGGCCGGAGCCGACATGGTGGCCCCTTCGGACATGATGGACGGCCGGGTGGCCGAAATCCGCGACACGCTGGACGAAAACGGCTTTCAGCCACGTGCCGATCATGTCCTATGCCGCCAAGTACTGCTCCGCCTATTACGGGCCCTTTCGCGAAGCCGCCGATTCGGCCCCCCAGTTCGGCGATCGCCGTACCTATCAGATGGATCCGGCCAACGCCCTGGAAGCCATCCGCGAGGTCGACCCTGGACATCGAGGAAGGCGCCGATATCATCATGGTCAAACCGGCCCTGGCCTATCTGGACGTCATCTGCCGCATGCGCGAGGAATTCGATCTGCCCGTGGCGGCCTACAATGTCAGCGGCGAATACGCCATGATCAAGGCCGCCGATAAAATGGGCTGGCTCGACGGGCAACGGGTATGATGGAAACCCTCACAGCCATCAAACGCGCCGGGGCCGACATGATTCTGACCTATTTTGCCTTGGAGGCGGCCCGAGGCTCTGAACGGCTGAAGCGAACGAACCAATTGAACGATACCCCATTATGACCAAACCATCTCCAAACACACGGCGGTCACCATTCCGGCGGATTCGGCCCTCGACAGGGCGAAGCCCCCGCCCTTCGCCTGGTGGCCTGGGAAATGACCCGCAACTGCAACCTGGCCTGCGTCCACTGCCGCGCATCGGCCACCATGGGTCCCTACGAGGGCGAACTGGATACCCAGGCCGCTTACCGCCTGCTCGACCAGATCGCCGAAGTGGGCAGCCCCATCGTCATCCTCACCGGCGGCGAGCCCCTGCTGCGACCCGATATCTTCGATATCGCCGCATACGGCACGGACCAGGGGCTGCGCATGGTCATGGCGCCCAACGGCACCCTGATCACGGCTGAAAACGCCCGGCAATGGCGCGAAGCCGGCATCCAGCGCATCAGCGTCAGCCTCGACGGCGCCACGCCGACACCCACGACCGCTTCCGGGGGGTGAACGGCGCCTTTGAAGGCGCACTGCGGGGGAT
Source organism: uncultured delta proteobacterium (assembly GCA_963783425.1). GTDB lineage: Bacteria > Desulfobacterota > Desulfobacteria > Desulfobacterales > QNYZ01 > CAWANO01. The sequence goes on along the minus strand of CAWANO010000009.1, from coordinate 213,883 downwards.
CCGGCTGGCCAGCGAAGCCGACGTATCGAATTTCAGATCAACACCACCATCACCAAGGCCAACCTGGAAGAAATCCCTAAAATCCAGGAGCTGGCCGTAAGTCTGGGGGCGGTGGCCCATCACATTTTTTTCCTGGTGCCCACCGGCCGGGGCAAATACATTATCGACCAGGCCATCGACGCCGCCGAGTACGAAGACACCCTCAACTGGTTCTACGACCAGCGTGACAAAACCCCTCTGCAGCTCAAAGCCACCTGCGCCCCCCACTACTACCGCATCCTGAGACAGCGGGCCCGGGACGAGGGCCGAACGGTCACCTTCAAGACCCACGGCCTGGATGCCGTCACCCGCGGCTGCCTGGGCGGAACCGGCTTCTGTTTCATCTCCCACGCGGGCATTGTGCAGCCCTGCGGATTTCTAGAGCTCGACTGCGGCGATGTCACCCAGGCCTCATTTGCCGAGATCTGGAAAAATTCTGCCCCATTTCCTGCGGCTGCGCGATGATGACCAACTCAAGGGAAAGTGCGGGATCGTGCGAATATCGCAAGGTGTGCGGCGGTTGCCGGGCGCGGGCCTTTGAGGCCACCGGCGACTACATGGCCGAAGAGCCCTTGTGCAGTTATCAGCCCATGGCGTGTTAGGAAAGAACCTTCGGTAACCACCTATCCACAAACTTCAAAAAGGAAGATGTTATGGTTAAGAGCAAACCCGCCCTGATCGCGGCGCTGGCTTTGGCGGTCGTTTTGGCAATGGCCGCAAGCGTTCCGGCCGAGGTAGAGTGGAAAGTGTTGCAACGCTTCAAGTTGGAAGCGCCGCCCCTGGATGCAAGCGTGTCTCCCAGCGGCAAGTATCTATACATGCTAACGGAAAAGGGCGATCTTCAGATCTACGAAAACGGCGCCTTGATCGAGACCATTGCCGTGGGCCCCGAGGTAAGCGGCATCCGCACTGGCCCCGACGACACCCTGCTTTTTCTGCTCAACAGCGAAAAACAAAGTGTCGATGTGGTGCAACTGGCCTTTGTTCAGGAGATCAATATCGATGGAGCGGCTTTTAAGGGCGACCCAAAAGCGCCCGTGGCGCTGGTGATATTTAGTGATTTTCAGTGACCGTACTGTTCGCGGGTAACGCCGCTGCTCGAGCAGGTGTTCGAGAAGAACAAAGACACGGTCAAGATGGTCTTCAGGCACTTTCCCCTCAATATGCATAAATTCGCTCGCCCCGCGGCCGAAGCCGCCGTCGCCGCCCAGCGCCAGGGCAAGTTCTGGCCCTACCACGACCTGCTGTTTAAAAACTACAGCAAACTCAATGCCGAACTGATCGAGAGCCTGGCCATCGAGGCCGGTCTGGACAAGGCCCAGTTCAATGCCGACCGCAACGACCCAAGTATCAAGGCGCAAGTGCAGAAGGATTACAACGACGCCATCCAGGCCGGTGTGCGCGGCACGCCCACCTTCTTCGTCAACGGTATGCTGGTCAAAGACCGCTCGATAGAAGGCTTCCAGCAGCTCATCGACCAGGCCCTGCAAAAGGTGGCCGAGAAGAATTGAAACGATCGGGTCAAGAGAGTTTTTTTCAAAGCACCCGAGTTTAGATATGAAATAACCCGCTCATCCGTTATCGTTGTCAGTGAAGCCCCAGCGAAACGATTGTCGTTGTCGTAATCGGGGCCTAAAACCTGGGTGGCGGCAATAAACACCTAATTCTATTGAGTACAATAACGGATTCAATCTCCAAAAATATCCCAACGAACAGAGCTTGTTTTAAAACGTTTCAGTTTGTCCAAGGTCAAGGATGGTAACAATTTTACCTGCGGGCATACTCCCCGTATTGCGAGGATTAAAATTGGCACCAGACGCAGAGATTGGGCAAAATGGGACGTTTTGACATTGGCTCACTATTCATCGAGCAACGCAACGCCCAAATCATTCAACAGTAAAGTAATCGGCCGCCCCTCCTCGGTCTGGCCACTGAAGTGGATCGGACCGGGCACCCGGTAATTGTCGTCGCCCGGGCTGGCCGCCAGCCACTGCTCGCGGTGGGCCTGGGCCACCCGAAAGGCGGGCGAGTTCACATCCACCAGGCTCTTTTCAAGCACCAGGGTTAGCTTACCCTTGCGCTCTTCCAGATGCATCAAGGGGGCAATGGGGATGCCGATGGGCTCCCACTGTGAAAACTCCTTTTCCAAATTGCGAATGGCCGCCATCTGCCCCGTGGCGCCGTTGGCGATCAGGGCAAAGACCGTCAATCCTAAGTTGTAGGTGTAACGGCAATCAAATTCGGTGGGGAAGCTGCCGCGTCCATCGTAGCCGTAAAAGTGGGTCTGGGTTTTGAAATTGGGTACCGATTTCTGAAAGATCCGAAGCAGCGCCGGCGGCGCGGCGTCTTCCTCGTCTAGCAACCCCGCCTCCACCAGCGCCTGTTGCAGGGTTTTGCGGCTAATAACAGGCGGCTTCATGCGCAAGATCGGCTCGCTGCCAGGGTAGTTTTCGAATATCGCCGGACCATATTCCTCGGGATCGAGCCCGTCGCGCCCCAGCAGGGTCTCGAAATAGGGTCGCTGGATGCCCACCTTGTAAAGGCCCTTCTCGCGCAGTACCTCCAGGTGGTCGCTCACCATACCCATGATCACCTTATCGGTCTCCACCAACGAGAATTGAAAATTGCCATGGGCGTCGCGCTCGGTGAGCAGTCCCTCCTGGAAAAAGGCGGGGATGTCGTTGAACAGTTCGTCGTCGCGCGGGTTCCAGATGTTGATGCCGCCTTCGTCGCGCAGCCGTCCGGCCAGGTCGCGCAGGTAGGCCTGTTTGTCGGCCAAAGTGGGAAATCGGCCGTGAAACTCACGGTCGTGGGTACGGTTGTATTCGGCTATAATGGTGCTGAGTTTGACGATAAAAACCTGAATTTCATTGATAAACTCCAGCACCCCCTCGGGAATGACCAACACACCGCAATTTTTACCGGCCGCCGCCCGGCGCACGATGCCGTCGCAGATCACCCGCGACAGGTGGCGCAAGGTCATACCAAAGGCGTTGTAGTCGATACGGTCCTTCTTCTTGGCCGCGGCCAGGCGATCGTGGTCGATGTAGTTGGCCAGGTCCTCGCCGATCAGGGTCATGTTGGCGTGGGTTTGCAGGGCCACCTCAAGGGCCAGGTGGCTGGCGCTGCGTCCCATCACCTTGCAGATGTGCCAGTACTTCATGTCGGAGCTGCAATCGGTGCACAGGTTGCTGATCTCCTGGGCAAAGGCCCGCGCGGCGGTGTGAAACCCGAAGGACATGGCACACAGCACCCGCCCGTCGGCATCGCGCACCTGAACATCGCCGTCGATGGTCTTGGGCACGCCGATCACCTGGATGTTGTCGGTCAGCATCTCCTGGGCCAGAAAGGCGGCGTTGGTGTTGGAGTCATCCCCGCCCACCACCACCAAGGCATCGAGGCCCAACTGGCGGCAGGTCTCGCGCGACAGCGCCATCTTCTGGGGGGTGTCGATCTTGGTGCGACCGGTCTTGATCATGCCGAAGCCGCCCATGTTGCGGTACTTGTCGATATGGGCCTTTGTCAGCTCCACCACCTGGTTTTCAATGATACCGTCGGGGCCCATCCAGAAGCCCATGATGCGGCTGCCGGGGTTGGCGGCCTTGGCGGCATCGAAGATGCCGGCAATCACGTTATGGCCACCCGGAGCGGGGCCGCCGGAAAAGACGATGCCGATGGTGCGCGGCCGGCCATAGGCGGACCTAAACGCGTCGTCTGGGCCGGTGCAGGGAGCGATACTGACCAGACGGTTATCGATGATATCAGGTAGCAAACGCTTGGCCTCCAAGTCGATCTCGAAGCTGTAAACATCCAGCGGCTTCGTGCAAACCAGCTTATTGTCGAAGACGGGGCAACGCTGAGGGATGCTGCGGCGACGCTCGTCCACCGCCGGGCTGATATTTTGGGTCACCGCCTCAACTTGCGGGTCTGACAAAAATTGAGATAGAACATCGCCATCGTCGGCGGGCATAGGCTTTCTCCTTTGTGGGGGTGGCGGTCTGTATATGGAAGTTTGAGGCAATTTTGGGCGAAATTCGTGTGGTGTCGGGTCCATCTGGCATCCCTAACTTGAAATAATAGCCCTACTCACCGGTTGAAAAATAACCGCCCGACGCAGAAAATGTCAAGTGATCGCCATCGTCCTGAAACGGCCAGCACCGTGTTGCAGTGAGCTTATTCCGCCTGCATTCAGAGAGGTTTCAAGTGCATAAACGCTTTACAGCAGCACCGAATTAGGCTAAAGTTATCAGGTGTTTCATGCCGTACCAAATGTCTACCCAAACCAACCAAGGAGGAGATGAATGAAGAAGACATTAGCTATTTTAATGGTGTTCTCGCTGGCGCTGTTTTTTGGGTTCACCAGCCTTGCCGTGGCCGATGATATCGAATTGGCCAAAAAATCCACCACCGAAGACATTTTAAAGCGTGGCGAACTGCGGGTCGGCTTCGAGGCCGGTTACCTGCCCTTCGAGATGGCCAACAAGAAGGGCGATTTCATCGGTTTTGACATCGACATGGCCAAAGAGATGGCCAAGGCCATGGGAGTCAAGTTTGTGCCCGTCAACACCGCCTGGGACGGCATCATTCCGGCCCTGGTCACCAAAAAGTTCGACATCATCATGAGCGGCATGACCGTTACCCAGGAGCGCAACCTCAAGATCAACTTCGCCGATCCTTACATCATCGTTGGCCAGACGATCCTGCTCAACAAAAAGCATGAAGGCGTGGTCAATTCCTACAAAGACCTCAATGATCCCAAGTTCGTGGTCACCTCCAAACTGGGCACCACCGGCGAACAGGCCATCAAGCGCCTGATCCCCAAAGCCACCTACAAGTCCTTCGAGGTGGAGTCCGAGGCGGCTCTGGAAGTGCTCACCGGTAAGGCCGACGCCACGGTCTATGACCTGCCCTTCTGCGCCACCTTTATGGCCCAGCGCGGCGAAGGCAAGCTGATCTTTCTGGACGAGCCGTTCACTTTTGAGCCCCTGGCTTGGGCCATCCGCAAGGGCGATCCGGACTTTTTGAACTGGCTGAATAACTTTCTGCGCCAGGTGAAAAATGACGGCCGCTACGACCAGATCTACAACAAGTGGATCAAGAGCACCGAGTGGATCAAAGAGACCGAGTAGGGTTGCCGCAAACCACCCGTTTCATCGGCACCCTTGTTAATAGCAGGCCGCCCGGCGACACTTTGCCGTCAGGGCGGCCTGAAACACACAGCAGAGATAAAACCCTGCATCACTATTTAGGTGTGGAGCTTTTGTATCTTAATCTGCGTGTGACACCGCAAACGACCATGGCCACATAGGCACCCATCAACCAAACGCTATCGGGCCGGTAAATCGCAACCCCGCACCCAGCCCGGCTTCTCGCCTGATGCAGCAGATGCAGGCGTCATCCCATTGACCAGCAAAGAGGTCCCATGGCTTCAGGATCCATCCTCAGACGACAAAAGAGCAAGGCCGCCTATTACGGTTGGGTCGGTGTCTTTGTACTGATGATTTTGGGCATCGTCGGTCTGATCTATTTCGCCACCATGAAAATCGACTACGTCTGGCAGTGGTACAAGCTGCCCAACGCGTTTGTCTACAAAAAGCAGATCGAGACCCGTGCCGATATCAACGGTACTGTGGCAGCTATTGAAAAAAAGGGCGACACATCGGCGGTACTGGTCAGGGGTGAAGGCGAGGAGACCACCTACACGGTGGCGTCCGAGGGCTTGCGCATCTCCGAAGGGGATCTTATCTATCCCGGCGATGTGCTGGCGGCCCATGAGCGTTGGGCCCCGGGCATCATGCTGCAGGGCCTCTGGATCACCATCGAGGTGAGCATCTTTGCCATCATCTTCGGCATTATCATCGGTCTGATCGGCGGCATTTGCCGCATATCCGACAACCCTGCCTTGAAATGGTCGGCCATCACCTATGTAGAGGTGATCCGCGGGTCACCGCTGCTGGTGCAAATCTTTATATGGTACTTCGTGCTGGGTACCATGATTAATCAGATATTGCTCGAATTCGGTATCCGCGAAATACCGCCCCTGTGGTACGGCGTGGCCTCTCTGGCCACCTTTACCGGCGCTTATGTGACCGAAATTGTACGCTCGGGTATCCAATCCATTCACCGCGGTCAAACCGAGGCGGCCCGCTCCCTGGGCATGAGTTACGGACAGTCCATGCGCCACATCATCATGCCCCAGGCCATGCGCCGCATCCTGCCGCCCCTGGCCGGACAGTTCATTAGCTTGATCAAGGATTCATCCCTGCTGGGGATCATCGCCGTGCGCGAGCTTACCAAGGCCACCCGCGAGGTGATCACCACCACCTTGTCACCCTTTGAGCTCTTTTTTACCTGCGCCGCGCTTTACCTGGTAATCACTTTCGCGCTATCGATGTTTGTCCAGTACCTTGAAAAGAGGGGGGTCATGACGTGATCGACGTTCAGAGCATTTTTAAAACTTTTTTCGTGCCCGAAGCGGTTCACGCCCTGGTCGATGTTACCGTCAAGATCGCCCCCGGCGAAGTGGTGGTGGTGATCGGCCCCTCCGGCTCCGGTAAAAGCACTTTCCTGCGCTGCCTGAACCATCTGGAAACCGCCGACAGCGGGCATATCCTCATCGACGGCGTCGACATCCTCAACCCCAAAACCAACATCAACAAGATACGGGCCGAAGTAGGCATGGTGTTTCAGTCCTTCAACCTCTTTCCCCATAAAACCGTCAAGGAGAACGTCAATCTGGCGCAAAAGGTAGTGCGTAAACGCTCCAAGGCGGCGGCCGAACAAAAAACCCTGTCGTTGCTAAAGAAAGTGGGCATCCAGGACAAGGCCAATGTCTATCCCGACCGCCTTTCCGGTGGCCAGCAGCAGCGTGTGGCCATCGCCAGGGCGCTGGCCATGGACCCCAAGGTGATGCTATTCGATGAACCCACCTCGGCCCTCGACCCGGAGATGATCGGCGAGGTGCTGGATGTCATGAAGGCACTTGCCAAGGAGGGTATGACCATGGTCTGCGTGACCCACGAAATGGGCTTTGCACGCGAGGTGGCCGACCGGGTGATCTTCATGGACGAAGGCCGGGTCGTCGAGGAGGGCACCCCCGAGCATTTTTTCACCAACCCCATCAATGACCGTACCAAGCTGTTCCTGGGTCAGATTTTGTAGCCACCTGAGCCTGTTTCAAAACGTTTCAGTTTATTCAAGACGGTGTTGCCGTGATGGGTAGCTGCAAGCCGGAGCCTATCCTGGCCAGCGACTCACTCCGAAACCAGGCTTAATCTGAACCACCCCTTTTAACCACCACATATTGTAGCTTTATCCTTCATTTTATACTCCCCATTGCGCTTTTTGCTTTACAAATGGCGCCATCCCTGTTACCTTGCCCCCAAAGTACGCTTCGGGTGATTCTCTCTCTCATAATCGGGATACAATGAAACTCAAAAAGCTCGAACTCTACGGTTTCAAATCCTTCTGCGACAAGTCGGCCATCCATTTTCCCGGCGGCATTTCGGCCATTGTGGGGCCCAACGGCTGCGGCAAGAGCAACGTCATGGACGCCCTGCGCTGGGTCATGGGCGAACAGAGCGTCAAACAGTTGCGCGGTAAATCCATGGCCGATGTCATCTTTTCCGGCGCCAACGGTAAATCGCCCGTCAATTTGGCCGAAGTCAACCTCACCCTGGCCAACGACAACGGCAGCGCCCCCGAAGAACTCAAAGATTACAGCGAGATCATGCTGACCCGCCGGCTTTACCGGTCGGGAGAGAGCGCCTATTTTTTGAACAAGCAGCCCTGTCGCCTCAAGGACATCCAGTCCATTTTTCTCGGCAGCGGGGCGGGTACAAAATCCTACTCGTTTATCCAGCAGGGCAACATCGGGGCCATCACTGAAGCCGGACCCGACGAGCGCCGCTATTTCGTGGAAGACGCCGCCGGCACCACGCGCTACAAAGTGCGCAAGGTTGAAGCGCTGCGTAAAATTGAATCCACGCGCCGTAACCTGTTGCGCCTGGACGACATCATCTGCGTCATCGCCAGCCAGATGGCCGGGCTCAAACGCCAGGCCCGCAAGGCCGACCGCTATAAAAAACTAAAGGCCAAGTCCCGGCGCCTGGACGTGCGTTTGGGCTTATTGAAGTTTGATGACTATCAGTATCAGATTGAAACCACTCGGGCGGCCCTGGACGCCCACAAGAACGACGAAATCACCCATGCCTCGCGGCTGCAGAAAATCGATGCCGCGCTTGAGCAAATCAAGCAGAAACGCCAGCACAAAAACCAGCAGATCAGCGACCTCAAATCCCAACGTTACGACCTGCAGCGCAACATCGACACGGCCGAAAATGATCGCACGCACCTGAAATCGGAGATCCAACGGTTGGCCGAGGAGGCCACCGCCCTGGAAAAGGCGCGTGAGGATGTTCGCGCCCGAACCGCGCAAATCGAGCAGGAGCACGCCCAATCCCAAAAAACGCTGGCCGGGATGATTGCGCAGACCGAGCAGGTCCGCGCCGCCGTGGCCACCGAAAATGAAACCGCCCGGGGCGTGCGCAGTGAACTGGATGCGCTCCGGGACCAGCAAAAACAGGGCAAATCCGATCTCTTGGCGCTGGTGGCCCAGGAGGCGCACTACAAAAGCACCTTTCAGAGTGCCAACACCCATCAGGAGGGCTTGCACCGCCGCCTGGAACGAAAGGATCAGGAAGAGCGTCAGGCCCGGCAAAAGCTGCAGGGGCACCAAAAAGAGCTGGCCGTAGCGCGTGAACAGATGGGGGGCCTAACCACCCGTTTGGCCGATATCGACCAACAGCTCGAAACGGTGCGCCAATCGCTCACCGAGGCCAACGCCAATTTGGGCGCCCAGGTCAAAACCGTCAACGGGCTCGAACAGCAGCGTGTTCAGGTCAGTTCACGCTACAGTGCTCTTAAAAAGATGGAAGACAATTTCGAGTGGTACCGCGACGGTGTGCGTTCGGTACTAAACGCCCACCAAAAACAGGGCAGGGATGACCAGGCGCCCGCCGCCTTTGAAGCCAACATCCTGGGACTGACCGCCGACGTGCTCACACCGGCCCCCTCCTATGAAGCGGCCGTGGAGGCCGCCCTGGGTGAGCGCCTGCAGTACATCCTGGTTGACACGACCCAAAGCGGCCTCAATGCCATCGCATACCTGAAGAACAAGGGCAAGGGGCGCAGCGGTTTTATCCCTGTCAAAGCCCTGAAGCTGCCAGACGATGTGGCCCCAAAGGTACCGGTGGAACGCAGTTTGCTGCAACACGTCGACGTTCGCCAGGGCTACGAACAGGTGGCGCAACTCTTGCTGGGCCAGGTGGCCTTTGCCGAAGACCTGCCCGAAGCGCTGCAAGTTTACAATCGCAACGGCATCCATCAATGGGTGGTGACCCGCGCGGGTGACCTGCTCTCACCCCACGGCACGCTCATGGGCGGTGCCGGTGACCAGTTGGGCGACATCTTGACCAAGAAAAAAGAGCTGCGCGCGCTGCAGGGTGATTTAAAGAAACTGGCCGCCGAGATCGAGCGACAGCGCAAGCTGCAAACCGAACTCGAAGGAAAGGTCCGCGAGTTCGAAAACAGCCTGCACGGCCTTACCGTGGATCGCAACCAGACCACACAAGAACAGTTAGCGGCCGAAAAAGCCCTTTTCAAAGCTGAAGAGAGCTGCCGCCAGACAGAGAAAAGCCTGGAACTGATCGAGCTCGAAAAAGAGCAACTACACGGTGAAAAGGAAGATGCCGGCAAAGATATCAGCCGCTACCAGGCAGCCCTGGCACGTATTGAAGAGCAAATCAAGCTCAATCAGGGGCAGGTGGCCGAAGTAGAGGTGCGGATGGAACAGGTGGAGGACCGGGTGGCGACGGCCGATCAGCGCCTGATGGACCTTCAGCTGGAACTGACCGCGCTGCAGGCCAAGGCCGACAACGCCCGCAAGGAGCAGCGCCGGCTGCAGGAGTACCAGCGCGACAATGAGCAGCGCCTGGCCCAGCTCGACACCGATATCAAGCAGAAGATCAACCGCCAGGCAGCCGCTCGCCAGCAGCTAGAGCAGATCGGGCTGCAGCTCAGCGAGCGCTACGAGGCCCTAAAGCGCATGGAGGCGACCATCGACGTGGACGAACGCGCCTACCACGCCCTCGATCAATCCTATCAACACAATGAACAACGGGTTTCCGAACTGCGCGACCGGCGCGAAGAGACCTCCCAAAAAACGCGTGCCGTGGAGCTGACGCTCTCCCAGTTGATGCTTCAACAAAAAAACATCACCGAACGACTGCTCGAGCATTACCGAAAAACCATCCCCGGCTTGCGAGAGGAGCTGGCCGCGATCCAGGACGACCGCAGTGCGGCGCTGGATGCCGATGCCCTGGCGCAAAAGCTGGAGATGTGCCAGCGCAGCCTGGACCGTATCGGCAATGTCAACCTTGCGGCCATCGAGGAGTACGACGCCCTGGCCGAACGCCACCAATTCCTGGCCCAGCAGCGCGAGGATCTGGTCGCGGCTATCGAAGGGCTGCAGCAGGTGATCCGCAAGATCAACCGCATCACCCAGAAACGATTCAACGAGGCCCTAACGGCCATCAACACGCGTCTGGAGGAGGTTTTCCCGCGCCTTTTCGAAGGCGGTCGCGCCTGGATAGAACTCAGCGACCCGGAACAGCCTCTGGACTCGGGCGTGGAGTATTTCGTTCAGCCCCCCGGCAAAAAATTGACCCGTATGAGCCTGCTTTCGGGCGGCGAGAAGGCCCTGGCCGCCATCGCCTTCATTTTTTCGATCTTTCTTATGCGCCCGGCCTCTTTTTGCCTGCTCGACGAGATCGACGCACCGCTGGACGAAGCCAACGTGGTGCGCTTCAACAACCTGATGGAGACCATCGGCCAGAAATCGCAGGTGGTGATGGTGACCCACAACAAACGCACCATGGAGTTTGCCGACACCCTTTTCGGCATTACCATGGAGAAGAAGGGCATCTCAAAGCTGGTTTCGGTGGATCTGCGTCAGGCGGCCGAGGCATAGGCAGGCGGAACTCATTGAATATAAATAGCCTGGGATCAGGCGCACCTCGGAGGGAGTAATACCGCCATGATGTACGATTTTACCGCCGATGACGTGTTCAAAATGGCCGAACAGATGGAACGCAATGGAGCCGATTTTTACCGCCGTGCCGCCGCCAAGGTTTCCGAGGTAGACATCCAGGCCCTGTTACTGGATTTGGCCGGCATGGAGGATGACCATCTGGAAACCTTCGCCGACCTGCGGCGGTCGCTCACCCCAACCGAAAGTCAGTTCACTGTTTTCGACCCCCAGGATGAATCGGCCCTCTACCTCAAAGCCCTGGTCGATACCCGCGTCTTTTTTAAAAAGAAGATCGATCTGGACTCCCTCAAAGAGATCTTCAAGGCCGCCATCGAGGCCGAAAAGGATTCGATTGTCTTTTACCTGGGCATGCGTGAGATAGTGCCCGAAAAATTGGGCAAAGAACGCATTGACGCCATCTTGAAAGAAGAGATGGGCCACATCCGCCTGCTCAGCAAAGAACTTGCCGCAGCCAAATCGTAAATCTTATCCGAAGCTTACCTAACCCTCAGCCAACTTGCCAAATTCGGCCAGGTCCGCGAGACCCTCGTAGTCGAGCAAAGCGATTTCAGCCCCCTCCACGACAATCAATCCGTGAGCCGACATCTTGTTGAAAATACGCGATAGCGTCTCGGGAATGGTGCCCAGCAAGCTTGCCAACTGCCCCTTGGAGAGCGGCAGGTGCACCGTTTGAGGCCGCTTCTGCTCGTTGGCCAGGTAGAGCAGGTAGGCCGCCAGGCGCCCCGGCACCTCTTTGAGCGAGAGATTTTCGATTTGGGTGGTGAACTCCCGCAGACGCATGGAGAGCACGGCCAGCATGTTCATGCACAGCGAGGGGTGCTCGGTGATCAGCGCCAGGAAGGCCTTGCGCGGGAAGTAATAGAGGCGGCTTTTGGCCAGCGCCATGGCGTTGGCCGGAAAGCGGTTACCGCTGAAAACGGGCACTTCGCCGATGGGGTGGCCGGGCCCGTAGATGTGCAGGATCTGCTCCTTGCCTTCCGACGAGAGTTTAAACACCTTCACCTTGCCGCTGGCAACCACGTAAAACCCTTCGGCGGCATCGCCCTCCTGAAAAATGATGCGTCCTTTTTCAGCGTCGGTCGGCTCGGCGATGGCGCTCAGTTGATGCCAGTGGTCGTCGCTGAGCCCCCTGAACAGGGGGATATCGCGCACCGTCTGCAGCGGTTGGTTCGAATGTATAGGGATCATGGCAAAAATTATGTCGGAATCTTGACCTAAGTCAAGGCAAAGCCGTTCGCTGTGGGCTATAAAGGGAGCCAACATGAGCGCGTTGCAGGGTTATTTTAAAGTATTAACTTATAATTTCGAATATTTAAACCCCAACATCATACAAAGGAGAACACCATGTTCTGTTTTCAATGTGAACAAACCGCCAAGGGCAGTGGCTGCACCAAAATCGGTGTGTGCGGCAAACAACCCGAGGTCGCCGCGCTGCAGGATCTTTTAATTCATTCAGTTAAAGGCCTATCCTATGTTGCCCACGCCGGCCGTCAGGTGGGCGTCAAAGACCCCGAGGTGGACCGCTTTACCATGGGCGCCATTTTTTCCACCCTCACCAATGTCGATTTTGACCCGGCCCGTTTTGTGGAACTCATCAACGAGGCAGTACGGCTTCGCGAAGGGCTCAAAGCCAAGGTAGAGGCGGCCGGTGGTACCATCGACGCAGCGCCGGAGGCGGTCACCTTCACCCCGGCCGCAGACCAAGAGACCCTGGCGGCCCAGGGCGAAAAAGTAGGCGTCCAGGCCGACAAGGAAGCGTTGGGCGAGGATCTACTGGGTCTGCGCGAGCTGTTGATCTACGGCATCAAGGGCACCGCCGCCTATGCCGATCATGCCGGCATTTTGGGGCAGGAGGACGACAGCGTCTACGCCTTTATTCACGAGGCCATGGCCGCCACGCTCGATCCGACCTCTGGGCGTCAACGACTACGTGGGCCTGGCGCTGAAGTGCGGCGAGATCAACCTGCGCGCCATGGAGCTGCTCGATGCCGGCAACACCGGCACCTACGGCCATCCGGTGCCCACCAAGGTGCCCCTGGGGCCCAAAAAGGGCAAGGCCATCCTGGTTTCCGGCCACGACCTCAAAGATCTGGAGGAGCTGCTCAAACAGACCGAGGGCAAAGGCATCAACGTCTACACCCACGGCGAAATGCTGCCCTGCCACGGCTATCCGGAGCTGAAAAAATACAGCCACTTTTACGGCCACTACGGCACCGCCTGGCAGAACCAGGCCAAAGAATTCGCCGCCTTCCCGGGCGCCATCCTGATGACCACCAACTGCATCCAGAAACCCCAGGAAACCTACCAGGACAACATCTTCACCACCGGCCTGGTGGGCTGGCCGGGTGTCGCCCATATCGCCGACAAGGATTTCACGCCCGTGATCGAAAAGGCCCTGGCGATGCCCGGCTTCAGCCGAGGACGAACCGGGCAAGGACGGTCATGGTCGGCTTTGGCCGCAACGCCGTGCTGGGCGTGGCGCCCCAAGTGATCGAAGCCGTAAAAAACAAGGCCATCCGCCATTTCTTCCTGGTGGGCGGCTGCGACGGCGCCAAACCCGGGCGCGACTACTACACCCGTTTCGTCGAACAGGTGCCCGGAGACTGCGTGGTGCTGACCCTGGCCTGCGGCAAGTTCCGCTTTTTCGACAAGGACCTGGGCGACATCGGCGGCATTCCGCGCCTGCTGGACGTGGGCCAGTGCAACGACGCCTATTCGGCCATCAAGATCGCCGTGGCCCTGGCCGAGGCCTTCGAGTGCGGCGTCAACGATCTGCCGCTGTCGATGATTCTCTCCTGGTACGAGCAGAAAGCGTGCGCCATTCTGCTGACGCTGCTGCACCTGGGCATCAAGGATATTCGCCTGGGACCCAGCCTGCCGGCTTTCGTCACCCCGGCCGTGCTGGACGTGCTGGTGGAGAATTTCAACATCATGCCCATCGGCGAGCCGGAAACCGATCTTAAGGCTATATTGGGATAGTCGATATCCCTGCCCTGACCGACCGCTACCGTGGTTTTTCGGCAGCGGTCGGTCGGGATCAACTGTTGTTTAGAAACCATAACAAAAAGGTGCAGTGAGCATGAAATGTCCCGGTCAAGATACCCAATACTGGCAGCCGGGCGCCATCTTCGAGGCGCGATGCCCCGAGTGTGGCAACATGGTGGAATTTTTTAAGGATGACCCCACCCGCAAGTGCGGTCACTGCGGCCACCGCTTCGTCAACCCTAATATGGACTTTGGTTGCGCGGCCTACTGCAAGTTCGCCGATCAATGCCTGGGGACCCTGCCGCCGGAGCTTCTGGCCGAGCGGGCCGACCTGTTCAAGGATCGTGTGGCCGTTGAAATGAAGCGCCACTACCGCACCGATTTTCACAAGATCGGCCGCGCCATGCGCGCCGCCCGGGTGGCCGAATCACTGGCCAAGGAGCAAAACATCAGCCCCGGCCCTATCCTTATGGCCACCTATCTGCATGAGATGGCGGTGGACGATGCCCGCGAGCTACTGGAAAAAGTGAAGGCGCCCGAACCCATCGTTGAACAGGTGCTCGAATTGATCCGGGACATCTCCATGCCGCAGCCGCCCCCATCCACCGAACTGGATATTATCTGCGAAGCCCGCCGTCAGGCCGAACGCCCGACGGAAAATTGAGGATAGAGACCGTTATGAAAGTGAAACGCAAAATTATCAAAATCGACGAGGAGTTGTGCGACGGGTGCGGCAACTGCGTCACCGGCTGCGCCGAAGGTGCCCTGGAGGTGATCGACGGCAAAGCCCGTGTGGTTGCCGATCGTTTCTGTGACGGGTTGGGAGCTTGTATTGGCGAGTGCCCCACCGGTGCACTTGAGATCATCGAACGCGAAGCCGATGAGTTTGACGAGGCGGCCGTGGAAGAATACCTGGCCAGCCGCGGGACCAGCGACCCGGTACCCGATAGCGGCGCGCCTGCGAGCGGCTGCCCCTCAAGCAGGCTGCAAACCTTCGCCCAACCCGGTACCGCACACACGCTGGGCGACTTGCGGCCGCAGACCGGCGATAGCGCCTCAGCCCTGTCGCACTGGCCCATTAAAATTCGCCTGGTACCGCCCCATGCGCCCTTTTTAAAGCAGGCCGACCTGTTGGTGCTGGCCGATTGTGGCGCGGCGGCACTGCCCAGCTTGCACGCCGAAGCCATGGCAGGCAAAGTGGTGTTGATGGGTTGCCCCAAGTTCGATGAGGTAGGCGACTACATCGAGAAATTTTCCCAGATCTTCGCCCGGGCCGACATTCGCTCGGTCACCGCCCTGGTAATGGAGGTGCCCTGCTGCTCCGGGCTGCCGGTCATTATTCAGAAAGGGATGCAAAAGGCGGGCAAGCAGGTGCCCATGGAGAAGGTCGTTGTGAGCACCCGCGGAAACATCATCGACCGCAAAAAAGTAACGGTGTAAAATGAAAGCTGGCGCCACCCCGCCCGTCTGATATTGGCAAGGGGCTGTACCTGCGCCAGCTTTCATCAGTTCGTGCTTTGCGGTTTTTCTACTTGGTCTCCACTGGATAGCCGGCCTCTTTCCAGGCCTTCCAGCCGCCCTTTAAGGCGTAGACGTTGTCAAATCCTAAATCCATCCATTGACGTGCCATCCTGGCACTGGTGTATTCGTTGCGTCAGGCGCAGTAGAAAATTACAGTGTTTGCTTTGTCGATCTTGGCGGCTGTTTCCGCGACCTGTTCTTCATCCAGGCGCACAGCCCCTTTTATCTTTTTTTCATCATCTTGCCAGTCGCGGGGCGTACGAACATCGTAAACTTTAACATCCTTTTGCCCAAGCATCCCCTTGAGCTGTTCAATGCTCATCCGCTGCACATCTTCCGCCAGCGCTGGCTGTTGCATTACACCAAAAGACCATGCGGCAACGATCACCGCCAACACTAGGTAAACCGTCCGGGTTTTCATCTCTCTATCTCCTTTATGCGTTGTCGCGGGGCTGATCCATGCCGCGCACCTTTTGAGCCAGCTGAGAGAACAACTCCTCGCACATCAGTTGGCCGAAACGACTGCCATTGCGGTTGTGGGTTTTGTAGAGGTCAAGGCAGTATGTCAAAACCTGCAGTACCTGATCGTCGCTGTAGATGCCGGGCAACTCCCGGGCAAGTTGCGGATGCCGCCCCAGTTTGCCGCCAATCAACACCCGGTAGCCACTGACATGGGTCTGGAGCGTTCCGGTGGGACATACTGCGGCACACTGCCCGCAGGCCACGCAGCGCCGCAGGTCCAAAGCGGGCCGCTCAGCGCCCGCTGGCAACGCCACGGCCGCCTCCTTGCAGACATCCACACAAGCTTCGCACAGGTCGCATTGCGCCTCGCTCAAGGCGGGTTGGGCGGCGCCGATGATACCCACATCCTTGATCTGAGGTTGCGAGCAGGCATTGGGGCAATCGGCAATGGTCACCCGGAATTCGTGGTGAAATTTCAGCTTTTCAGCCCCGACCTGCGCTTTTAGAAAATTCAGCAGGTTGGCCTCTTGGAGGCGTCCCTTGACCCGCCCCACAAGATCATCGGAAACGACAGCTCGGTTGGGACAACCCGAGGGGCCGAAGCAGCTGTCCACCTGGTAACCTTTGATCTCGTCCTGCTGTTGGGTGAGAAAGCGAACCTGGGTCCCTTGGACCTCTTTTAAGGTGACCACCTGCTTGCCTTCGGCCGCAGCCTCCTTTTCCACGCGCGCCCGCACCCGCTTGCGCACGAAAAAAGGCACCTTGCCAACCGCCGTCTCCGCCCCCGGCGTCCACCGCATCGCCACCCCCCCATCGGCCCAGCCAGAATCAATATGGAATAATTTGAATTGTACGCCGCATTATGTCTGATGTATAACCATAAATCATCCAAATTCAAATTTGGTACCTGATGTTGGATGGCAATGCCCTCTTTTTTGCTTGACTACGAAAGGCACTCAAGATAGCTATAATGTAGCTTCAGCAACCAGCCGTCACCTACGCCAACCAACCGATTATCCGAAGGGGGATCTGCATGGATTTTAAGTTGTCCCGAGAGCTTGAGATGTTGCGAAAAGCGGTGCGAAATTTCGCCAAAAAGAAGATTGCGCCCAATGCGGACGAGTGGGACGCGGCGCATTATTTCCCCTACGAAGAGGCCATCAAGCCCATGGGCGAACTGGGCTTTTTCGGCACGGTGATTCCCGAAGAGTACGACGGCGAGGAGATGGGCTGGCTGGCGGCCATGATCGTCACCGAGGAGATCGCCCGGGCATCAACAGCTCCCTGCGGGTCCAGATCAACATGCAGACCCTGGGCTGCGCCTACACCATCTACCGATACGGCAGCGAGGCGCTGCAAGAAAAAATACATCCCCAAGCTGGTCGAGCGCCGAATACATCGGCGGGTTCGGCATCACCGAGCCCGACGCCGGCTCCGATGTCATGGCCATGAAGTCCACGGCCGAGGACAAGGGCGACCACTGGCTGCTCAACGGCTCCAAGACCTGGATCTCCAACGCCAACGTCGCCGATCTGGTCATCTACTACGCCTACACCGACCGCGACCAGGGCTCCAAGGGGCTGTCCGCCTTCGTGGTGGAGCCCAAAAATTTCAACGGCGTCAAGACCTCCTAGCTGGACAAAATGGGCTCCCACTCCTCGCCCACCGGGGAGATTTTTCTGGACCAATACAAGGGTGCCCAAGGAAAACATCCTCGGCAAGCCCGGCGACGGCGCCAAGATCGTCTTCAGCTCCCTCAACCAGACCCGCCTGTCGGCCGCCGCCGGCGCCGTGGGCGTGGCCCAGGCCTGCCTGGACGACGTCATCAAATACTGCAACGAGCGCAAACAGTTCGGCAAACCCATCGGGCAGTTCCAGATGAACCAGGACATGATCGCCCAGATGGCCACCGAGATCGAAGCCGCGCGCCTGCTGGTCTACAAGGCGGCCTGGGCCAAGGACCAGGGCAGGCTGAACAACGGCCTGGACGTGGCCAAGGCCAAGTATTTCGCCGGCGAAGTGGTCAACAAATGCGCCAACTATCGCCATGCGGATCCTGGGGGCCTACGGATACTCCACCGAATACCCGGTGGCCCGCTTCTACCGCGACACCCCCACCTATTACATGGTGGAGGGATCGGCCAATATCTGCAAGTGGATCATCGCCCTGGATCAGCTGGGCATCCGCAAGGCCAACCGCGATGAATAGGCGCGAACCGCGCGAACATCGCCGCGATCGATTTTGGACAACGAGGCTCGTCGCCACGCACCCGGCAACGGCCGAACTCTACTTCAAGGGTGTCAGCGATGAAAAACCCTTTGACCTGTGGCGGGCCTTCGACAAGGAGTTGGCCCGAGACCTGTCCCTCTTTATCACCGGCCAGATGTACGCCCGCGAAAAAATCCCCCACCAGACCCGCCAGCTGGTCACCGTGGCGGCCCTGACGGTGCTCAGCCGCCCGGACGAACTCAAACTGCACATCCAGGCCGCGCTGAATGTGGGCTGCGAGCCCGGGGAAATTGCCGAAGTGATTTTCCAGACCTTGATCTACGGTGGCATCCCGGCCGCCAATACCGCCTTGAAAACCTTGCGAACGGTGCTGCAAGGAGAGGGACCGTTGGCCGTTGGCTGAAGAGCCGATGCAGCGCCGTCGAATAGCTACGCGACATGTTGCGGAAACCGATGCGGCCCTTGATCGCCGCCGCCACAACACTACGGGAGAGTGACACATGAGACCCTATTTTGAAAAGATGCCGGCTTTTGGCCGGGCCTTGAACGCCGGGCAGATCAAAAGCACCGAAGAAAACGTCAAAAAGATCCGAGGCGGTCGAAGCCGACATCAAAGCGGCGGTGGAAAAAGTAAAAAAGTCGGGCTTTCCCGAACGAAAAGATCAATGCCCGCGGGCCAGCTGACTGTCTGGCAGCGGCTCGACTACCTGCGTGGACCCGGGCACCTGGTGCCCCCTGCATACCCTCTACAACCCCGCCGACAACGAGAAGGGCACCACCAACGTGTTCGACGGCCTGGGCCAAAATCTCGGGCAAATGGGCCGTGGTCATCGGCTTCGACAACAAGCTCCTGGCCGGCGCCTGGGTGCCGGGCCAGTACGAAAACATCCTGCGTGCGACCGACCTGTCCAAGCGCCTCAACATCCCCCTGGTCTGGCTGGTCAACTGCAGCGGCGTCAAGCTGACCGAGCAGGAAAAATTTTACGCCGACCGGCGCGGCGGCGGCACCACCTTCTTTCCGCCACGCCGAACTGGAACAGATGGGCATCCCCATTCTGGCCGGCATCTACGGCACCAACCCGGCCGGCGGCGGCTACCAGGGCATCAGCCCCACGATCCTGTTCGCCCACAAGAACTGCAACATCGCCGTGGGCGGCGGCGGCATCCTGAGCGGCATGTCCCCTAAAGGCTACTTCGACGAAGAGGGCGCCGAGCCGCTGATCTCGGCAGCCAAGCAGTTCAAGGTCAAACCCCCCGGATCGGTGGAGATCCACTACGACGAGACCGGTTTTTTCCGCTATGTCTACGAGGAGGAAACCGAAGTGCTGGACGGCCTCAAGGACTACATGAAGGACATGCCGGCCTACAACCCCAAATTTTTCCGGGTGGCCGAGCCCAAGGAGCCCGCCTTCGGCGCCGAGGATCTCTACCGCCTGGTTCCCTTCAACCAGAAGCAGATGTACAACTTCGACGAGGTGCTGGCGCGGCTGGTGGACGGCAGCGAGCACATGGAGTTCCGGCCCGGACTACGGCCCCGAGGTCTACACCGGCCTGTGCAAGATGGACGGTTTTCTGGTGGGCGTCATCGGCAACCGCCAGGGATTTCTGGGCGAAGACTATCCCGAGTACGCCGATTATCCCGGGATCGGCGGCAAGCTCTACCGCCAGGGCCTGATCAAAATGAACGAGTTTGTCACCCTGTGCGGCCGCGACCGGGTACCGATCATCTGGTTCCAGGACACCTCCGGCATCGACGTGGGCGATATCGCCGAAAAGGCCGAGCTGCTGGGCCTGGGCCAAAGCCTGATCTATTCCATCCAGCAGACCGACGTGCCCCAGATGCTGGTGGTGCTGCGCAAAGGCACCGCCGCGGCCCATTACGTCATGGGCGGCCCCACGGCCAACCGCCACAACGCCTTTACCCTGGGTACGGCCACCACCGAAATCTATGTCATGCACGGCGAGACCGCCGCCGCGGCCACCTTTTCGCGCCGCCTGGTCAAGGAGAAGGACGCCGGCCGCGACCTGGAGCCCGTCATCGATAAGATGAACGAGATGGCCCAGGACTACCACGACAACTCCCGCCCCCTGTACTGCGCCCAGGAGGGGTTCGTGGACGAGGTGGTCGCGTTCAAGCAGCTTCGCAAATACCTGCATGGCCTTTGCCGGGGCGGCCTACCAGAACCCCCACTCGATCTGCCCCCAGCACCAGATGCTGCTGCCGCGGGTTATCAAGGGGTGATACCAGGGCCGGCGACGGAGAGCCATCGGCTCATCATTAGCTGCGAAACAGCTACTAAGTAGCTAAAAAATAGCTTGACCCTTTTTAAGGCCTGGTGATATTTTGGGATCTCTGGACTAAAGAGCGGGCGCGTTGTGTCTGCCCGGACAGGAAGGTCGAGTTGGTTTTGTCCTGCCCTGTGGCCCGCAACCTTTGGGCTTCATGAAACATACCAATTTTGTCCACCCTTAAAAATTTAGGAAAATAATCCGCCACGGCCTTGAAATACCGGGCCAGCAGCAGTAAAAAAGGTATCAACATGGCTGACAAAAGCGAAGAGGCCACTTTTAAAATCAATGCGAAACCAGCCGAGATCGAGCCACCCAAGGTCAAATTCGAAATCTACGGCGAGGAGATGATCGAGAAAAAAGTCAAGCTCAGCGGCAACAGCGGGCGGGTCTACCTGCCCCCCAACTGGGTTGGCCACCAGGTAAAAATCATCCGCATCGATTAACAATCATCATGGAAGTCGACAGCATGAGTTTGCAAAACCTGACCATCAGAAAAATGAAACCCGCCGATGCCAATGCCATCGCACACATTCATGCCGAGATCGAACAAAGCCAAAATGTGGACGAGTATCAGAAAATCGCCGAGGAACACACCGTGCGCAACCGTGACGCCAGCTTCGTGGCCGAGCTGGACGGCGAGGTGGTGGGCTACATGATCGGCTACATCCTGCCCGGCGGCTTCGGCATGAAAAAGAGCGCCTGGATCGCCATGCTGGGCGTGCGCCCCAAGTATATGGGCCAGGGGATCGGCGAACAACTGGCCAACACCATTTTCGAGCACAGCAAACGCGAGGGTATCCACACCATCTACACCTCCGTACGTTGGGAATCACCTGACCTGCTATCCTTCTTCAAACGCCTGGGATTTGAAAAAAGCAACTTCATCAACCTGCTCAAACGCGTTTAGCCAAAAATATATTCACCGACAAAAGTCAAACGGTATGCTTTGCAGCGGGGCTTTTAGCTTGACACGACCCCGTCTGTGTGGGCATTTTACCGGCTGATTTCATGAGACCGCCGCACCGATCACCTTCATTTTAACGCGGCAACCTGTTTAACCCAAAGAGGGGAGGCCATGGCAAAGACACTCTTTGAAAAAATATGGGACGCCCACCAGGTGCGCCGCTTCGACGACGACTCCGTGCTGCTCTACATCGACCGTCACCTGGTGCATGAAGTGACCAGCCCCCAGGCTTTCGAGGGATTGAGGATGACAGGGCGTCGGGTGCGCCGCCCCGAACTCACCTTCGCCACCATGGATCATAACATCCCCACCACTACCGACCGCATGAACATCAAAGATCCCATCTCCCGCGCCCAGGTGGAGGCGCTGGCCGAAAACTGCCGGACCTTTGACATTACTCTCTTCGACATGGACGATCCACGTCAGGGTATCGTGCACGTGATCGGGCCGGAACTGGGCCTGACCCTGCCCGGCATGACCATTGTCTGCGGTGATTCCCATACCGCCACCCACGGCGCATTCGGCACGCTGGCCTTCGGGATCGGCACTTCCGAGGTTGAGCATGTGCTGGTGACCCAGACCCTTCGACAGCAGAAACCAGCCACCTATCGGGTTGAGTTCAGCGGACGCCCCGGACCCTTTATCGGCCCCAAGGACATGGTGTTGTCCATGATCGGCCGCATGGGAACGGCCGGCGGTACCGGCCATGTACTGGAATACACCGGTAAGGCGATTCGGTCCCTGACCATGGAAGCCCGCATGACCATCTGCAATATGAGCATCGAAGCCGGGGCCCGCGCTGGCATGGTGGCACCCGACGATACCACTTTTGATTATATCGCCGCCGGGCAGCGGCCCTTTGCACCCCAGGGCGCCGATTTTGACCGGGCCGTGGCTGCCTGGCGCAAATTTCCCAGTGATCCGGATGCGGATTTCGACCGTATCCTGACTATTGCCGCTGACCGGATTGCACCTCAGGTTACCTGGGGCACCAACCCCGGCATGGTGATCGATATCGACCAGCCCATCCCGGAGCCCGACGGTCTGACCGGTTACGATCGCTCTGACGTGGCGCAGGCCTTGGATTATATGGGCCTTAAACCGGGGCAGAAATTGACCGAAACGGCGGTGGACCTGGTTTTTATCGGCAGCTGCACCAATTCACGCATCGAGGATCTGCGGCAGGCGGCCGAAATTTTCAAAGGCCGCAAAGTCGCTCCCGGGGTGGAGACGCTGGTTGTGCCCGGGTCTAACGCCGTGCGCCGCCAGGCCGAAGCCGAAGGCCTGGATCAGGTATTCAAAAACGCCGGCGCCCAATGGCGTTTCGCGGGCTGCAGCATGTGCCTGGCCATGAATCCCGACAAGTTGGCACCCCGACAACGCTGCGCCTCCACCTCCAATCGCAATTTTGAAGGCCGCCAGGGCAAAGACGGGCGCACCCATCTGGTCAGTCCCGTCATGGCCGCGGCAGCCGCCGTCGAAGGGCGATTCGTAGATATCCGCACCTGGGCGGGTTAATTCAGCCAAACAGATTTTCAAGGAACCATTCATGGAACCCTTTACCACCCTTACCGGCATCTTGGCCACGCTCAAACGAGCCAACGTCGACACCGACGCCATCATTCCCAAGCAATTTCTTAAATCGATTCATCGCACCGGGTACGGTCCCCAGGCCTTTTTCAACTGGCGTTACTTGAACGATGGATCACTCAATCCCGATTTTGAGCTCAACGCACCGCGCTTTCGCGACCGGTCGATTCTCGTGGCCGGCAATAACTTCGGATGCGGTTCCAGCCGCGAGCATGCCGTCTGGGCCCTGTTGCAGGATGGTTATCGGGCCGTTCTGGCCCCCCGCGTGGAAAAGCAGGTGGCGAGCATCCCCGGATTTGCCGATATATTCCGCAACAATGCCGCCAAAAACGGTCTGCTCACTATTGAACTGTCCGAAGAGCAGATCTTGGCAATCTTCGATCTTGTGGCAACCAATGTTGGCCTGAAAGCCACCGTCGATCTCGAGCAGCAGCAAGTCATCCTGCATGCCCCGGAAACGCGGACCTATAATTTCGACATCGCCCCGGGCGTTAAAACCCAGTTGCTGGAAGGTTTGGACGATATCGACCTGACCCTGCGGCACGAAGCCGACATTGCCCGCTTCGAACAACAGTGGCTGCCAAACATCGCCGTCACCGGCCAAGCCGGTTAAGACCCCGGTCAAAACAGGGTTCCTATGGTAACCATGGGTCAATGATCGCCGTGGGCGGAAACATTCAGGTGCAAGGCGGCGTTAGCGCAAAAGCGAGCAAGGATGACCGGTAGCGGGCTGATTTTACACACCGAGGCTTCGCGCGGATGGGGCGGCCAGGAGATACGCACCCTTGAAGAGTTGCGCCACATGCCGCGCTTTGGTTTTGATACGGCCCTGGCGGCGCCCGCAGCCAGCCGGATCTATCATGCCGCCCGGCAGGAGGGCATCGCGGCCTACGCGGTCGATTTTTCCAGCAAAGGCGACCTGGGCTCATTTGTCCGCTTGCTGCACCTGATCGCCCGCCTGAAACCCACCGTGGTCAATACGCACTCTTCCACCGACAGCTGGCTGGCCGGACTGGCCTGCAAACTCAAACGCGTGCCGGTGGTGTTGCGCACCCGCCATATCAGCACCCCCATCGGATCGGCAACCAGTTACCGCTTTTTGGCCGACGCTGTTTTGACGACTTCCGAAGCCATCCGCTGCCACATCATCGCGCGGGGCCTTGCACCGCAAAAAGTCTTCACCCTTCCGACAGGCATTGAGCCCGATCGATTCGCCTTTTCACTCGAGCAACGCCGGAAAATACGCCTATCGTTGAACGTGAGCGATGACCAGGTGCTGGTGGGCAATGTGTGCATATTGCGAAGCTGGAAAGGGCTCGATTTTTTCGTTGAGACCGCCGCCCGGATGCCGGATCGATACCGGTTTGTGGTGGTGGGCGACGGCCCCCAGAACCAAAATCTTAAAGCCAAGGCCAGGGCGCTTAGAGCCGATAAGCGAATCATCTTCACCGGCTACCAACCCATGCCCGAACATTATTTTTCGGCCATGGACGTCTACTTCTTCACCTCTTACGCCTCGGAGGGCATCCCTCAATCATTGCTGCAGGCGCTCTGCGCCGGTCTGCCCGTCGTGGCCTGCCCCACCCCCTCAATCAAGGAAGTACTCGATGGGGTGGACGGCGCAAGATGGGTTGATTACCGCCAAACCATCGCGGCTGCTGAGGCCATCGCGGATGTTGCCAACCAGCATACGGCACTTGACCGTCCATCAAGCGCAGCTGGGCGGCGCCCCATGCTGACCCACTACACCACCGACACCATGCTGCAACGACTGCGTCAGCTCTATGCGCAGTTGGGCATAGTGCCCTGACGGTCAGAGAGGCTTGCCATCAAATCGCACCAGATCACCCTTGACGCCAATTTGGCCGGTCCACTCTTCATGCTCTCGGCGGCGCTGCTGTTTACGCTGCTCAATGTATTGATCAAAACCCTGGGACCACAATACACCGTCTGGCATATCGGCTTTTACCGCTTTTTCGGTGGCGCTACAGTGTTGCTGCTGGTTTTCGGCCGCCACCGCAACCCCTTCAAGGGCAACAACCCCCGCCTGCTAATCATCCGCGGCTGCGTGGGCTCGGTGGCCTTTATCTGCCTGGTGACGGCCGTACGCCTTTTACCGGTTTCAACCGCCCTGGTCATCTTTTACTCTTTTCCGGTCTTTTCGGCCCTATTCTCCTTTCTCCTCTACGGCGAGCGCA
This sequence comes from uncultured delta proteobacterium, assembly GCA_963783425.1. Lineage (GTDB taxonomy): Bacteria > Desulfobacterota > Desulfobacteria > Desulfobacterales > QNYZ01 > CAWANO01. The sequence continues at coordinate 188,492 of CAWANO010000009.1, read as the reverse complement.
TCGGTGTTCTGGAGGTGGCCTGCATGGTACTCGTGGGCCTGGGCATTGCCGTACTCTTCGATTTCGAGCTGGCCGGTGGGCGCTTGGGCCAGGTGATCGCCGTGGTCGGGGCCGTATTTGCCGGCCTGACAGTCACCCTGATCCGCACCTTGCGTCTCATCAACGGGCCGGTGATCATCTACCTCTATTTTTGCACAATGGGCACGATCGTCGTTCTACCCAAATTTGCATTCAACCCTGTATGGCCCGTGACGGTGGCCGATGGCGCCATGGTGCTGGGCATCGTCCTGAGTTCGGTCACCGCCCAGTTGTTGATGAATCAGGGCTTTTTCTACTGCCGGGGATGGGAGGGTGGTGTTTTCATGTCCAGCGAGGTGATCTTTACCGCCATCGTGGGCATTGTCTTTTTGGGAGATCCGGTGTCGTGGCGCTTCTGGACGGGCGGCCTGTTGATTTTTGCTAGTGGCGTGGCCTTGAATCGGCTCAAGGCCGGCCGATCTAAATTGCGCCCGGCTGGAAGCAGCCCATAGCCGCTTGCCCACGCGCCCCTTTCAAAGCCATTTGTTCTTTCTGAAATAGCGCAGCATCAGCAGCACCATCACAAGCATGACGACCAAGGTCAAGGGATACCCCCAACGCCACCCTAGTTCGGGCATATACCTGAAATTCATCCCGTATATGCCGGCCACAAAGGTCAACGGAATGAAAATGGTGGCCATGATGGTGAGCACTTTCATGACCTCGTTCATGCGGTAGCTCACCTTGGACAGGTAGATATCCATGAACCCGGAGAGTATGTCCCGGTAAGATTCGATCGTGTCGATAATCTGAATCGTATGATCGTAGACATCCCGGAAGAAGATGCTGGTACTTCTGGCAACAAGGGGTGACTCTTCGCGAATCAGCGAGCCGACCAGCTCGCGGGTGGGCCATACCTGTTTTCTGAGAAACATCAACTCGCGCTTGGCCTCGTGGATAGCCTCAAGCGTCTCCGTGGTGGGGTCGTCAAACAGCTCTTCTTCCACCGCTTCGATGCGCTCTTCGAAATGTTCAAGAATCTTGAAGTAGTGGTCCACCACGGCATCGATGAGCGCATAGGCCAGGTAGTCGCACCCGCCAGATCTGATGCGGCCCTTGGATTTTCGAATACGCTCGCGTACCGGCGCGAACACATCCCCCTCACCCTCCTGAAACGAGAACAGAAAGTCCCTCCCCAGCACCAGACTGACCTGTTCGGAGAGCACCCGCGCATTTTGCTCGTCATATTCAAGCATTTTCAGAACGATAAAGAGGTAGTCGTCGTATGTTTCGAACTTGGGTCTTTGGTCGGTATTCATGATATCCTCTAGCGTGAGGGGGTGAATACCGAAACGATCACCGATGCGGGTGATGAGGTCGCCGTCGTGCAGCCCGTCCAGATTGAGCCATACAACAGCGGCCTCCTTCGCCTGTTTTTCAACTTCGCCGGGGTCACCGATCCTTGCCTCGGCCAGCTGATGCGAGTCGTATTCGATCAGGTAGAGTTGTGGGGAACCGGTCCTGCGTTTTCCTACATGGATCAGGGTTCCCGGAGCGAGGCCCGGCTTGATGGTATGGTCGGACATGTTTTCACCTCCGCATAATGGTCGTGCTGATGCAAAGTGAAGGCTTGCAAATCGGGGGGGTAATATTGTACTCTTTTCCTCCCTGATTGCCTGATTCTTCCGAACGCCATCTGATGAATGACGGCGAGATTGATGGCGTCTTCCAGAATAGTACCGTGGGCAAGCATTGGGCAAGTAAAATATAGGTAATTAATAATGACCAAAACTATCACGCGCTGCCTATCATCGGCAACTGGCGTGCTCTTCATCGTCTGGATGATCGTGGCCATGTCAACGACCGGGCTGGCGCAACCGTCAACCCCTTCCGGTAACGGTGGGCCCGAGATTTCCTATCAGACCATGATCAAAAATCTTGAGGAATCCATCGCCACCGAGGTGCAGGCTGTTGATGAGGCCAGAAAAAAGGCCGACCAGCTCAAATTAGAGACCGAAACATTCTCTTCGATGCTTGATGCCTACCGGATTCAGAACACCACCCAGGGCAACCTGCTCTATATCCCCGAAACCACCCTCGAGGATTTGAAAAACGCGGCCTCGATCCAAAAGCAATCCTTGGATCACGTCGAACGGTTGGCAGAGGAGGCAATGGCGCGGCTTCAAGTCGTAAAGAAGGCCCAAAACCTCACCGCCAGCCAACTGGAACTCTACCGGAAAAGCCTGAACGAAATTTCTCAATCGTCACCCGACCAGGCTGGTGATGAGAGGGTGTCCAGCGACATGCAGCGACTGGTCGATCTGATTGCCGAAAAAGAGGCGGCTTTGTCGCAGGTGGAGACGATCCTCAACGGGCAGCTTGATGAGCTCAATCTGCTCAAGACGGAGCTGCTTGAGCAGATGGACCTGTTTTCGGAAAAAATCGATGAAAAGCGCACCCAGGAGCGTTTCGAACGTAAGGCTTATGCGCACGATTTTCCCGTCTGGAAGACGCTCACGGCCGAACTGCAGGATGTCCGGTCTCAAATCCGTCAAATTCCCAGAAGAGACCTCTGGATCGGCAAGCTGAGCCAGATCTGGCAAAAGGGCGGCTTGCTGCTTCTGGCGGCAGGGTCGCTCTACATTTTTTTAATGATCTACCTGTATAGAATCAAGAGGCTGTGCGCAAAACTGAAGGCAAGTCCCTTTTGCATTGAATTTCCATGGCGAAGCCTGGCGATCCGTATCCTAAACAAATCATTGATGTTGATCGGAACGATCGTCTTTATCGTCGTTTACTCACAGCTGCGCGGTTTCTACACTACCTCGACAGCCGTGCAACTGGTGGTCCACTTTTTAGCGATATTTCTCTACACCGGCTGGGGTTTAAGCCTGATTAACATCTGGCTGAAGCAGCCACCGTCGGCGATATCGACCGCCATCTTGCACCGCCTGCGGGTTCTAGTGCTTGCCATACGCTATACAGCCTTGATCTATATCGGCTTTGATTGGCTGCTTGGCGGCGACGCCGTCCTGTTAACCTTGATCAGGCTTAGCTTTGAAGTCTATCTGATTTTCTGGATCATCGCGTTTAAAAAATACTGGCAACGGGATTTTCGTGCACCGAACCCAAAAGTGGCCGGCACGCTGAAAACCCTTGAACGCGTTATTTTATGGGGGGCTTATACGATCGCGGCCATACCCCTGGTGCTGGATTTCGTCGGCTATGGCCCCCTGGCCGCCTATTGGCTGACCGCCCTGGGTTATAGCTGTGTGGTTATCTTTTGGGCGAGCATTCTTTTCTTCGTTCTTCGCGAATGGGATCAGAAATTCTATACCAATAATGACGATAGTACGAACAAACCGGCCCAGCCCATAAGGTGGCTGATGTTTCGCCTCGCCTGGTTGGCGTGGGGGCTGATCGTCATACTGTTGTTGGGTGTTGCCTGGGTGGGACAAGATACGGCTATCCATGAAATTGCCTGGATTATCAAGCACCCGGTCAAGATCGGGGAAATTCAGCTCAGCCTGCTGGGTTTGTTCAATGTGTTCCTGATCCTCTTTTTCACCCATATCGTCATTCGCATGTGGCGACACGCGCTGCAGGAAAAAATTCTCAGCGACAGTGGTCTGGAAACCGGGCTGAAAAACTCCATCATCAGCATCAATACCTATATTTTGTGGAGCCTGGGCATCCTGGCGGCCCTGTACGCCTTTGGAATCAGCGGCACATCATTGACGGTGGCCTTCGGTGCCCTTAGCATCGGCTTGGGGTTTGGCCTGCAGAATATTTTCAACAACTTCATCAGCGGCATCATAATGCTATTCGAGCGCCCCATCCAGGTGGGCGATGCCATCGAGATCAACGGCATTTGGGGTGAGGTAAAAAAAATCAACTTCCGATCTACAGTCGTCCAAACCTACGACAACGCCTCTTTGATTATTCCCAACTCCGACTTTATCAGCAACCCGGTCACCAACTGGAGTTTTCGGGACAAGAGTCTGCGAATTAAAATCGATGTAGGGGTGGCTTACGGCTCCAACCTCGATCTGGTAAAAGAGACACTGCTGGAGATCGCCGCCTATACGCCCAAGGTGCGCAAATATCCCAAGCCGGATGTCCTTTTTCAGGATTTTGCCGACTCGGCCCTGATCTTCACCCTGCGGGTATGGACGGACATCGACAACATGCTCTCTGTGGGCACGGCCATACGCTTTGAAATCGACAAACAATTCAAGCAGAGAAATATCACCATCCCCTTCCCCCAACGCGACCTGCATCTGCGATCCGCCACTGACGCACCGACCACGGCTCTGTCCGAAGGTCAGGCCGGCTGACCTCACGCCTGCACTCCCCGGAATTTTTCGATTCGGCGACCCTTTTCAATCAAATTCCCCATCTCTTCGACCGCCTGCTTGTAGGCGGCTAGAACCAGCCTCCATTTTCTGGCACATGAGGCCATCAAACCCCAGGGTTGTTTCCATTTTACCCAAAAGTGCCACCGCTTCGGCATAATGCGTCCGGATGCGCTGCAGCACCTCTTTTCTTTGGTGATGCTTCTTCTGTTCCCGGGCGATAATAGGCACCAGGCGTCGTCGCGCCGAATATTCAATGATGACATTGTGTGACATTATGGGCCTCGGCGATGCGGTCCAGCAGGTCCAACGCGCAGCATCTGATCACATAGGTCTTTCGAATGCCGCTTCTGTGATCAAAATCGATATCATCCAGTATTTCGGCAATCATACTCAGGGCGGTTTCATCTTCCAGTAGATGATCGAACAGCGATTTCTGTTTGATATTTAGATCGGCCGCTCCAATCTGAATGGCCGATGCATGCATAGCTCAATCGGAATGTGGCCCTGATCGACTGCCTGCCGATCAGCGCTTTGGTTGTGGCCAGGGGCCACTGAATATTGATCGAAAAGTGTTCCTCCTTTTTGTCGGGCATCTACCCATCTCCATTGGCCTGAAGGCGCAAGCACTGTGTTATTACTTTTGCACATTTATCTGAAATAATAATATTCTATATGTTGACAATTTTTAAATAGTTTTTAACATCTTTTGTAAAAGCGGCCAAGCAGGACAATTTTAAACAACCTTCAGCAGAAAACTTGAACTGAAAACCAAAAAAGGGAGGTTTGAGCCATGATTTACAGACGAGTGTTCGGTGTTCCCAGCATGGGTTTTCGCAGCCCCTTCAGAGAGCTTGAACGCATGCGTAACCAAATGGACCGACTGATGGGTGCCTTTTCGGGCGAGTCGGCCCAGGGCAGAACGGCGGGTGTGTTTCCGCTGGTTAATCTAACGGAAGATGCCGGTAACTATTACGTACGCGCTGAACTGCCCGGCATTAAAGCCGACGAAATTAACATTCAGGCCGAACGCAATAGCGTTTCCGTTTCGGGCCAACGCAAAACCGCCGATAGCCAGGAGGATGTTAAATACCATCGCCGTGAACGTGATACGGGCACCTTTTCGCGGGTTATCGGTCTTCCCGGCGAGGTTGATCCCGACAAGGTCGAGGCCAATCTGGCCCATGGCCTTCTCACGATCGCCATTCCCAAATCCGAGGCCGCCAAACCCAAACAGATCAAGGTGAATTGATTCGACACCATTTACGTCCATGGAGGTTATACCGATGACCAATGCTGAACGCAAAGAACTGCAGGTAAGAGATAAACAGGAACTCACTTCACCCGCCGAGCAGACTCGGCCAGGGCTGGTGTTCACACCTGATGTGGATATCTTCGAAACCGAAAGCGGACTGACCCTTTTGGCCGATATGCCTGGTGTTCGGGCCGAAGACCTCACCATCGACCTGCGTGAGAACGTACTAACCCTGACCGGTTTGGCCACAGCACCTGACGATGCAAATGAGGAGCATTTGCTCGTCGAGTACCAAACCGGCAAGTACTACCGTCAATTTACGCTCTCGGAGATCATCGACCAAGAAAAAATCGATGCCCATCTCGAGGACGGGGTGTTGCAGTTGAGCCTGCCCAAGGTGGAAAAAGCCACGCCCCGGCAGATTACCGTAAAAGCCGGGTAACACCCGATCCCGATCCGGAGGGCGCCGAGTGCGCTCTCCGGATCAACAGTTCCTCGGGCCCGTTTTCCAATCAGAACGTCCGGGCTGACCATAGGCGAAAAATTCGTAATAGCCGAATGAACGACCTTCATGGGCCCATCATCCCGGAGGTTGGCCATGGCCAAAAGCTATTTCGCAATTTTGGGCGTTTCACCAAATTCCACGGCTGACGAAGTCAAAAGCGCCTACCGGAGGTTGGCCAAATCGTACCACCCCGACCGTTACGACGGGGACAGCAAGCGTTTCCGCCAAATCCAGGAGGCCTACGCGGTGCTCAGCACAGCCTACACACGCCGCCGCTACGAACAAACCATGGCCAATACGGTTACCACGGCGGTATCGCCAACAACCGCACACCCCGGACCCGAGCCGCTGATACCCGAACAACGCCCTGAAGCTGCAGCTCCCCCAACGCCGCTCCGGCCGATGAACCGCCTGTCGCCCGTTGCTGACCAGTTGTCCGGATGGCACTGGAGCAAAATTTCGCCTCCACCCCAGCCGCAACCCGACCGAGAATGCAAACTGCGCTGTGAGGTGCGCCTCGCGCCCCACCAAGCCCGTCGCGGCGGCAACCTGAAAATCATCGTACCGGTCCGGGCCGTTTGCCCCAGCTGCCAAGGTCGCGGTACGATAGGTTTTTACGAATGTAGGCGCTGTTCGGGGGAAAGGTCAGTTGCCTGCGAGTTACCCATCTTGGTCGCTTTTCCCCCAGGCATTGATCGCGGCCACTGCCTTCGGATCCCGCTGGACCGCTACGGCATCGGTCACACCCATCTGACGCTGCACTTCCGACCCGCCGATTGAACCTGCGCTGGTCCGCCTCTGTTCACCCCAACCCGGGGCAAATCGTTGGCGCGTCTACCTGCCGAGCCGTTTCCAGCCTTTGACCTTGGGTGTCTATTGGTATAAATATGAGCATGCTTTAAAACGTTTTGAAATTCGCTCATACATATCGTTATTGCTCACAACCCACCGTTACGGCAGAAAACAAGCAGAAAACCGCCAGCAAAGGAGGAATCAACATGCCGCGAGAGTTTCGGATGTACATCAATGGACAGTGGAGCGACGCTCTGGACGGGGACGTTTACAATGACTACAATCCCTACACAGGCGAGGTGTTCGCCAAGGTGGCTAGCCGGTAAGCGGGCCGATGCCAAACGCGCCGTCGATGCCGCCCAGGCGGCTTTTCCGGCCTGGTCGCAATCGCTGCCGGCCCAGCGCCAGGGCCTTTTCTTGAAGGCCGCCGAGTTTCTCGAAGCCAAGCAGATGGACATTGTGGAAATTCTGGCCGAAGAGACAGGCTGCACCTTCGGCTTTGCCATGTTTCAAACCATGTTTACAATGGGTCTGCTGCGGGAAGCGGCCGCCCAGGTTCATGCCGCCGCAGGTGAGATCATCCCCTCCAATTTACCGGGCGCTTTCAATATGGCCCTGCGCCAACCCGTCGGTGTCGTGGCAGGTATCGCCCCCTGGAACGCACCGCTGCTCCTTTCGCTACGCGCCATCTGTATGCCGATCGCTTACGGCAACACAGCAGTTCTCAAACCTTCCACGGAATCGGCCGCTGCCGGCGGCGCTGTGATCGCCGAGGTCTTCGACGAAGCCGGCTTCCCTGAAGGCATTCTCAACCTGGTCACGAACGGCCCCGGCGGCAGCGGCGCCGTGGGCGATGAGTTCATCGAAAACCCAGCCGCGCGCCGCGTCAATCTCACCGGTTCCAGCGCCGTTGGCCGCAAGTTGGCTGAAAAGGCCGGCCGCTACCACAAAAGGGTGGCTTTGGAGTTGGGCGGGCAGAACCCGTTACTGATCCTTACCGACGCCGACATCGATGCCGCTGTCAATGCCGCCGCCTTCGGCGGCTTTCTCCATCAGGGCCAGATCTGCATGTCCACGCGTCGCGTGATCGTGAACAAGGCCGTGGCCGCTCAATTTACCGAAAAGCTCGTCGCCAAAGTCGCTGCTTTTAAAGTGGGTGCCCCCAAAGCGCACGATACCATCATCGGTCCGATTATCAACCAGCCGCAACTCGAATAGGTTAAAAAGAGCGTCGACGACGCTCTCAAGGAGGGCGCCAAACTGCTGTACGGCGGCAAGGCCGAAGGACCCTGCTACCAGCCTACCGTACTTGGCAATGTGAAACCGGGATCGGTTTTTGCCTGCGAAGAGACCTTCGGGCCGGTGGTGTCGGTGATCGAAGTGGAGAGTGACGAAGAGGCGCTGCGCGTAGCCAACGACACCCCCTACGGGCTCTCGGCGGCCGTTTTCACGGCGGATCTCGCCAAAGGCATGGCCATCGCCCGCCAGATCGAATCGGGGATCGTTCACATCAACGACCAGACCGTGCACGACGAGCCCCAGGTACCCTTCGGCGGCATTAAAGAGAGCGGCTGGGGACGTTTCGGCGGGCGAGCCGCGTTGGAGGAGTTTACCAAACTGCGCTGGGTGAGCGCCCAGTTGACCCAGCGCGAGTATCCTTTTTAAGGGTCAGGGCCATCGCCAAAATAAAAATATTGGTCACTGGCGCCACTGGAAATTTCGGAACGGCCGTGCTGAAATAGTTAGGTTCAACCCGGGTCGCGTCCTATGCCGGCGTGCGCGATATCGACCGTGCCAAGCAAACCCTGGGTACGGGGCATCGCTATTGCCTGCTCGATTTTGAGCGGGCGATCTACCCCGAACCCGGTTTTGAGGCCGTCTTTTTAATGCGCCCGCCCCGGCTGGCCGACCCCAATCAGTTCGAGCGATTCCTCAGGCAGCTTGACCCCGCCACCAAGATCGTCTTCCTGTCGGTGATGGGAGCGGAGAGCCGCCCCTACCTGCCCCATGCCCGCATAGAACGGCGCATTATCAAACTCGGCCTGCGGCATACCTTCATCCAGCCCGGTTACTTCATGGAAAACCTGACCACGAAACTGTGGGAGGAGATGGCAACACGGCATCGCATCTTCTTATCTGCCGGCTCTTTGAAACTTCACTGGGTCGCCGTGAAAGACGTTGCCGAAGCGGCCGCGATCGCCTTGACCCAGAACATTAATGGTCAGGGCCTCACTATCTGCAACAGCGAATCGCATGGATTTGCCGAGGTGGTCGATAAAATCAACACAATCTGCGCGACAGATCTCACCTACCAATCACCTTCCCTGCCTGTCTATGTCGGCCACAGTCTGCGGCGGGGCAAACCGCTCTCTTTCATCCTGGTCATGCTGCTGCTGCACTACCTACCCCGGTTCAACCGCCATAGCGTGACCATCAAGTCGGACTTTAAACGGTTTGCCGGTCGGACACCGATCTCTTTGGATACTTTTATCGCCCAAAACCGGCCCCTGTTCGAACAGATAGGGATATAAGGTTTTTTGAGATAGTTCGAAAGTCATCGGCGATTAAAAAAGCGTGGCCAATTTCTCGCAATAGCGTTCGGCCCGGCGCGCCAGGCTGTGGTCAGCCACCCAAGTCTTGGCCGCGCTGGCCAATTGCCCGGCCCATGTGCAATCATCGGCAATACGCTGGACCGCCCGGGCCATGGCTTCGGCATCTTCGGCCGGTACCATCAGCACCTGCTTTCCGTCTTGCACCAAACTCTCGGTAGAAGGGTGTCTGGTGACGACCATGGGCACGCCGCTGGCAGCGTACTCGAAAAGCTTCATCGGAGAGGTAAACAGACGCGCCTCCAGGGTGTTTCCCAGAGGCAGGATCAGACAATCTGCGGCACGCAAAAAAGCCGGCACCTTGACCGGATCCAGAAAGCCGTGATAGGTGACCCGCTCGGCGACCCCAAATTCCGCGGCCTTTTGCACCAGGGCGGCCCGCGTGGCATCATCTTCCCCCAAACGCCCCCCAGCGATCTCCAGTACGAATTGCTTTGGTAAGTATTGTAGGGCGGCCATCATCACCTCAGGGTTTTTCCAGGCCGACAGCCGGCCTGCATAAGCAAGATGAAAGCGGCCATCGTTGGGGCGAAGTTGGTCTCCCGTATCGGTTTCGAACAGTAGGTCCGGGTAGCCGTTAGGATGCAGCCAGGTGGGCGTTTTGCCTTTGCTCAGCGCCTGGAAGTACGCAATCTGCGGCTGCGCCGTGCACACGGCGGCGTCGACATTCCCATAAATCCACCCGGCCCTTTGCCTGCTGACGGCGGCCTTGACCTTTCGGCCCATCTCCTGCCACCGCAAGTACGGAAAGGGGTTCTCATGCAACTCCATCACCACCCGCACTGTGGGGCGATCGACCAGGGTTCGGATAGCGATAGCCGCCTGCGCTTGGGCGAAAGCGCGCACCACGATCACCACCGGTATGTTGTCAGCGCGAACCAGTTGCGTCACCTGGCGCCGCAAACGGGTCTTGCCGAACCAGCCGTTGGGGATGCAGTGCAACGCGAACGCTGATGTGGGTTGGGCGCCATGGGTGGCCAGCGCCTGCGCCAAGCCATCGCCGGCAAGTGCTGCCTCGGCGCGATAGAAGAGATCGACCCACCCCACATGCTTGGAAAGTTCGAAATAGTCACGAATCACGGCGATAGTCTGACCCGACCCGGACGGAAAGCTCAGCCGGTGGTAGTAAATAACCCGAAAATCCATCTCACCTGTTTTCAGCGGTCGATGCCTCGTCTGCGCTCGGCAAGCACGCGCCGGTAAAGGCTTTCGTATGCCGCCAGCGAGGTCTCCAGGGGAAAATCTTCAGCACGGCTGCGCGCCTTAACTGACATCTGGGTGCGTTTTTCAGGATCGCAGGCCAGGTCGATATAGCGGGCCAGTTGCGCAATGTCGTCGACTGCAGCGAGCACGAACCCCTCCTGACCGTTGTCGATGATCTCGGCCACGCCGCAGTTGGCGCTGACGATAATCGGCAGCCCCACGGCCATGGCTTCCAGTGCGACGCTGGGAAAAGGGTCGTAGCGAGATGGCAGGGCAAAAATGTCGGCCGCCGCGTAAAAGCGGTCCACATCGTCGCGGGCGCCGAAAAAAGTCACCCGTTCGGAAACGGAGAGCTGCTGCGCCAACTGCTGGTACCTGACCGCCTTGCCCTTTCCCACAACCCACAAGTAGACTCGGTGCTGCGCGACCGCCACAGCCTTGATCAGCGCAGCCAGCCCCTTGCGTTCGTATCCCGACCCCACGAACAACACCACCACCTGTTGATCATCGATCTGCCGCGAGCGCCGAAAGGCTTTCCCCAACGTGTCCCGCAGGCCCATTTGATAACGCACAAGATCGACACCGTTGTAAATCGTGTGAATTTTGCGGTCGTCGATCCTGAAGCGCGCCCGGATTTCATGACGTACCATCTCTGAGTTGACGATTACCGCCATCAAGCGCGGGTCTTCATAGAGGCGCCGCTCGAGTTGGCACACCAAGCGATGAAAGGGATTCAATGCAATCGAATAGCGTTGTCGCCTCCCGTTCTGAAGACGGCGGATCTCCAGCCAGCGAGCGTGCACGCCATCGCCTGCGCGATAAATGTGGCAGCCGGGGATGCGTTCGCCGGATTGCACCAGATCATAGTCGGCCTGGGCAAGATGGCGCTGGACACGGGTCACAAAACAGCGTTGGCGAAACCAGGAGGGCGTTTTGGGACATCGAATGGCATGAAAGTGCAACCCGGGCGGCGGTTCGTGCTTCCAGTCCCGCGCCAGCAAGTGAATCTGCGCCCCACGCGAGGCCATGTGGGCGAGGACACGTTGCGTATAGCGCTCGGCGCCGCCGAAGGGGTCGTATTTTTGCCGGATGAAGGCGACTTTCAACAAAGGTGTCCACTTTAGGTTAATCAAACGTTCGGCCGGGACCGGTCTTCCACCTCTCAGACACACTGGTTAACAGAAGACTACACCGTCTCCATGGCCGCAAAACGGGGTTCATGCAGGGGAATCAGGATGTCGGCTACCGATTTCACCCGCGCCATGATGTCGTAGGCCTGGTAGACATTGACATGGGTACCGGGCGGGATGAAATCCATCTCCATGGCACGGACCTCCTTGGGAGGATAAAAGTTCTCATCAATGGTGCAAAACCCGGTGATGACGGCCTTGCCCTGATCGGTCTCCACAACCACCGAAAGCCCTCCTTCGGTATGGGCCTGTGTGTGCATCACCCCGATACCGTCGCAGATCTCGGTGTCACCATCTATGGCCTGGATTTGTCCGTTATCCTCGATGTCGATGATGTAGTCCTCCAGGTAGCGGTAATCGAGGGGATGCGGATTGTGGATGTGCTCAAGTTCCTTCTCGTGCACGTAAAAAACGGCATTTTCACAGCGGTAGTCGTTTTCGCAGTGATCGTTGTGCAAGTGCGTGTGAATGACGATATCGATTTTTTCCGGGGTGAGGCCCCAGTGAGCCAGACCGGATTCGAAGGTGTGGATTTTGCCACCGATGGCAGCCTCGCGGTCGGCGGATTGAATCGGGCTCCACTCCCCCGTATCCACCAGGATGCGTTGGTCGCCGCCCTCCAGGTACCAACAATAGATGGGAATAGTGTAGGTGGTACCCGGACTGTGCTGGTAGGTCATCATGGTTTTGTCGAATATTTTTGTGCCCATCACAATGGGATGAATGCGGTAAGTTTGCATGTACGTCCCTTTCTTCACCGAGTGGCGGCATCTAAAACAGGCAGGTCAAGCACTTTTGGTTGCCCTTTTTTCTTTGGAGAGCCGCCGCCGCTCCTCGTCTCGCACCTCGCGTCGCAACAGCTTGCCCACTTTGGATTTGGGCAGCATGTCCCGAAACTCGATATAGCTGGGCACTTTGTAGCGCGCCAGCCGATCACTGCACCATTTGATCAACTCGCCCCCCCCCACGCCGCGGGCATCCTCCTTGAGCACCACAATAGCCTTGATGCGCTCGCCCACCCGCCGATCGGGCACGCCTACCACACAGGCGGCGATCACGGTGGGATGATCCTGCAGCACGGCTTCCACCTCAGAAGCCGACACCCGGAAACCTTTGTGCTTGATCAGGTCGGCACTGCGCTCCACGTAGTAGAGTTCACCGTCTTTATCCTGGCGTACGTAATCGCCCATGCGACAAAAGACCTTACCGTCGATCTCCACGCAGGTCCGTTCGGTCTCCTCGGGCTTGTTCCAGTATCCTTTGAGGGTGTAGGGCGATGAGACCAGCAGTTCTCCGCTTTCGCCGGAGGCCACCGGCGCCAGGGTGGCCGGATCGACGATCACGCATTCGCGGCTTCCCAGAGGCAGCCCGATGGTGCCGGGCTTGGGCTCCCCCTCGATACGGCTGTAACACACATGGCCCACTTCGGTGGAGCCGTAGACCTGATAAATGGGAATCTTAAAATGCGCCTTCCAGCGTTTGTAAATCTCGGCCGGCAACACATCACCCCCGCAAAAGCAGTAGGCCAGGGAAGTGAGATCATAACGGTCCAGGCGGTCATTGTCGAGGATCATGCGATAGAGGGCGGGAACACCCAACAGCCAACGCACCCGGTAACGCTGAATGCTCTCCAGAATAGCGTCCACCTGGGGCGTCGGCATCAGCACGGTGGCGTTGCCCTTGTTGAGGCCCACGGACATGAAAAGCCCCAACGCCATGATGTGAAACAGCGGATTGACGGCGATGTAGACGTCGCGCCCTTCCAAAAGCCGGTCGCCGGCGACATCGTCGGTGACGTCGTTCACATAGGAGGTCATGCCCATGTGGTTGCCGGGCACACCTTTGGGAAAACCGGTGGTGCCGCCGGTATAAAGCAAGTATGAAAGATCTTTTTCGGGATCGATGGTAACCGCTTGCGCTATCGGCTCATGATCAAGAAGTGCCTTGAAGGCGTGCACCCTAGGATCACGATCCACTTTGCCGCTGGGAAGACGGTCGAACAACACGCCCATGTAGCGCTTCCAGGCGGGAAGCAGGTCCACCAGGTTGGTCACGATCACCCGCGCCAAATCGGTATGGTCCATGACCTCCTTGACGTAACAAAAATTGGTGTCCAGGCAGATGAGCGTCTTCGCACCGGCATCTTTGACCATGTATTCCAATTCGTGGGAGGTGTAGATGGGCGACACTGGCACGATCACGGCACCGATCTTCTGGATGCCGAGAAAAGCAATCACCCACTGCACGCAGTTGGATATATAGATGATGACGCGATCACCCTTTTCAACACCCAGGTCAGTCAATGCGCCGCCGAATTGTTCACTCAGCGCTCTAAGGCGTCGGTAGCTGAAACGCTCACCCAGGTAAATGACCGCCGTCCGATCCGGATAACGTTCGCTCATTTGATCGAAACGGCTGAAGGTGGCCTCATGGGCAAGTTCGCTGGGCTCTATGCTCATTGCGCCAGGTCCTCCTCCACACCGAAGTATGCGGCCCGCACATCCGGGTTATCCATCAATGCCGCTCGGGTGCCTTCCATTACGGCGGCCCCGTTTTCAAGCATAAAGGCGTAATCCACGATGGGAAACACGGGCCTTGCGTACTGCTCGGTGATGATGATCGAGATTTTCATCTCGTTGCGGATCTCCCGGGTGGCCCGGATCAGGGTGGCCTGCATCAAGGGACTCAACCCCAGCAAGGGTTCGTCGAGCAACAGAATTTTAGGCTGGGCCATCAGGGCCCGACCAATGGCAAGCATCTGCTGCTCGCCGCCGCTTAAAAACCCTCCGGTTCTTTTACGGATCTTCTCCAGGGCCGGGAAGAGATGAAACACATAGTCGAGAGTCGTGCGAGCCTGAGCCGGAGTAGCCAGGTAGGCGCCGATGCGCAAATTTTCAAGCACGCTGCTCTCCTTGAAAATTCGTCGCCGTTCCGGGCAAAGCACAATCCCTTTACGGGCCCGCAAGTTGGGCTTGAGATTGGAAACATCTTCTCCCCGATACCTCACCTGACCCATCACCGTGATACGCTCACCGCCGGCCATGGCCTCTTTTTTGCAAATGTCGAGGATAATGCCGGAGAGCGTGTACATCAATGTGGACTTGCCGGCGCTGTTGGCGCCAAAGACCCCCACGATCTGGTTCTCTTGGCAACGAATGTTGATGTTGTTCAAGGCCAGCATGTTTTCGTAAAACACCATCAACTCGGAGGCTTCAAGCATGGAGCATGACCTCCTCCACCTTTTGCGAACCGAAGTAGGCCTCCTTAACCCGTTCGTCGGCCATCACCGTTTCGGGCTTTCCCTCGATGAGCTTTTCCCCAAAATTGAGTACCATCACGCGGTCGGCCACCCGAAAAAGTTCTCGCAGGCGATGTTCGATCATGATCAGGGTGATGCCATCCATCTGTAAACGTTCGATCAAGGGCACCATGCTGGCGATTTCGCTCATGCTAAGGCCCGAAAAGACCTCGTCACAGATGATCACTTCGGGCTTGAGCGCCAAACAGCGAGCCAGTTCCAGGCGTTTGAGGTACCCGGTGGGCAGCGTGGCGGCGGTTTTATAGGGCACGTAGGAGTCGCGTTCGAATCCGATCTCTTCCAGAATATCGATCCCCACGGTGTGCCGGTCTCCCAGTTTTCCCCCGCCCCGCCAGCCACCGGTGCGCTTGGCCCGGGGCGAAAAAAGCGGAATCACTAGATTTTTGTAGGCCGGCAGGCTGTAATAGGGCCGCATGATCTGAAACGTGCGGGTGATGCCCATGTCGGCAATCTTGTGGGCCGGCTTGGTGCTGATATCCCTGCCATTGAAATAGACCTTGCCCGCTGTTTTTTTGATGAACCCGGTGATGCAGTTTACAATGGTGGTTTTGCCGGACCCATTGGGTCCGATAATGCCGAGCACCTCTCCTTGGCCAACCTCGAAACTCAACTGATTCAGGGCGCGGATCCCGCCGAAGGATTTGGACAGGGCCTCTACCTGCAGAATGGGTACCGTGCTCATACGTTGGTCCAGCGTTCAAACTGGTGATATTTGCGTTCGCCGTACACCATGACACCTTCACTTCTAAAGACGATAAAAGCTACCAGGATCAATGAATAAAAAACGATCCGCAACGTGCCGAAATCACGCAGCAGCTCGGAGATGGGCACCAGGATCAAGCAACCGATCAGCGGCCCCACCAGGGTACCCCCACCCCCGATCACCGTGGCGGCTATCGGCAAAATCGAAAAATCGAGGGCGAATTGGGAGATCCCGGACCACATGTAGATGTGCACCAGGCAGGCCCCGGCCATGCATCCCATGGCGGCGGAGATAAAGACCGCCATAGCCTTGACATGGGTAACGTTGATGCCCGAAGCCCGGATGGCTTGGTCATTGTCTTTCACGCCACGAAAGACCAGTCCCATGTCCATGTTGACCAGCCGCCGGATCCCGAAAAGAAAGAGCAGGGTGATGCCGATAACGAAGTACTGCTCCAGCCAGCGGTTGCTGATGCCGTCGATGCCGAGGATGCCGTCGGTGCCGCCCAGGATGTCGAAAGCCTCGATCACCCGCATGGCAAACAGCGGGTACATGAGGCTGACGATGGCGAAATAGACCCCGCGCAGAGGCAGGCAGGGCAACAGCAGTAGGGTGCACAACCCGGCGCCGATGACCGTGGCCAGGGGCACCGTCAAGAACGGCGGCAGACCAAGGGTTGTATTGAGGATGGCTGCCAGGTATCCACCCGTTCCCACGAAAAAGGCCCCGCCCAGGCAAACCAGACCCACATAGTGCGCCAGAAAATCGAAACCGATGGCGATCAGGGCGTAGATGCAGGTGATGGTGATGACCCGCTGCCAGTACATGCCGGGCATCACCAGCGGCAACAGCAGCATCCCCCCAATCAGAATCAGGCGGGGAACGCTCAAATAAGATAGTTCGCGCCACGACATCAAGGAATAGATGCCTTCGGTGCGGATCTTGATGCCGCGATCGATGCGTTCCCGGCGCCGCTGGACGGTGTTCACGCCTAAACCCTCTCTTCCAACTCTTTCTGTTTTCCGAACAGGCCGGATGGTTTGATAATCAGCGTCAGGATGATGGCCAGCAACGCCACAACGGTCTGAAAGTGCGCGCCCCAGAAATAGACGGTCAGAATCTGGGCGAATCCGATCAAAAAAGCGGCCAGCACCGCCCCAAACCAACTGCCCAGACCGCCCACGATGCACACGGCAATGGCCAGGATCAGCACATTGTAGCCGGCTTCCACCACGATATTGCCCAAGGGCAGAAGGCACACGGCCGCCAGCGCCGCCAGCATGGAGCCGAACGCCATGGCCACCACCGCCATGACATCCGAGTCGATCCCCAGCATCATGGCGGCACGCTCGTCCTGGGCCATACCCCGTAGCGCCAGGCCTATGCGCGTATAACGGGTAAAGAGCCATAGCAGCGACACGACCGCGGCCCCGATGACCACCACCATCAGGCGCTGATAATCAACGGAAACGCCGGCGATGGTGGTGCTGCCGCCGATAAAAGCGGGCAGGGTGTAGGTCATGCCCTTGAAACCGCCCCACCGCAGCCCCTCCAGAATGGCCAGGCCGATGGCGTAGGAGGCCATGATTTCGGATATCTCCATCCCCCGCACACGGATCAGGACGAACTGGTAGATCAACGCGCCGATTACGCCGGTGGTCAACATGGCGAGCACGATGCTAAGCAGATAGTGCAATCCCAGCGAGTTTAAAAAACCCCAAGTCAGAAAGCCGCTCAGAACAAACAGCGCCCCGTGGGCGAAGTTGGGTAGCCGGCTGACGCCGTAAACCATGGCAAAACCCAGGGCGTAGAGCGCCAGCGAGACACTGTTGATGGTGCCGTAGATGAGGATTTCCATGCGTGGTATCAATCAACCCCATCCAGGCCCTCCCCCATCAAAGGAGGAGGGAGCGATAGGAGGAGCGCGAATTGCTTGTTAACAATCTGATGATCATCGACTGATCAAAAAAATCACTGACTGACTGGTACACGGCCTGGCTGGTCCCTACTTCCCCATCCAGGGCGGCAGCTGGATGCTGCCCGTGGCGATGCTTTCGGGATAGACCACGATGCGTTTGCCGTCCTGCCACTGCAAAATGGTGCCCACGGCGCCCTCCTGGGGATCTGTGGCCGGAATCACCTGATGGCTCTTAGGGTCGAACCGCAGCCGGCCGTAGACGCCCATGGTGTCGGTCTTTTCCAGCTCGGCGATCACCGCGTCGGCGTCGAGAGTGCCGGCACGTTCGATGGCATCCTTCAACACGTAGACAGCCATGTAACTGCTCGAGGCGCCTAACCCCTCCGGCTCCACACCCCATTTTTCGGCATAGGCGTTGTAGAATTTCATGGTCCATGGCGTGGCCTCGGAGGGTGCGTTACCGGCGTTGACGACATTGCAAAGTGTGAACTCGCCTTTACCCTCGGTGGCTTCCCAGAAGCCGGGTTGCTCGGCCGCGGCCAGGGTGGAGCCGAACGGCAAGGCCGGAATCTTCATCTCATACCACTGCTTGAGCAGGATGGCGCTTTCGGGCATATCCATCCAGATGTTGATGATCTCGGTCTGGGTGTTTTTGGCTTTCAGCAGGCCCATGGAAAAGTCGGTGGCACCGGTTGGAAAGATCTCCAGGCCGGTGACGTTCCACCCCTTTTTGGTGGCGATATCCTCGATGATTTTGGCCGCACCACGGGCATGGGCCACGTCCTGGGCCATAATGAAGAGATTGTTGAAACCGTGTTTCTCTTTGAGTTCCGCGAAATTGGCGAAAATTTCGCCCACCAGCTGCTTGGCTTCGCCGTGGATCCGGAAACAGTATTTGAACTTGTCGTAATTCTCCGCCACCATGGCATGGTATTTCGGCGTCAGCACACCGGTGGTAACAATGGATACCTTCTTATGCTTCGACAGCAGCGGCATGGCCGCCAAAGCCGCTTCAGATCGCACCGGACCACCCAGAATGAAGTCGGCTTTCTTGTCCAGAATCAGCTTCTCCACCGCCAGAAGCGCCTCGCTCACCGGCACCCCAGGCTCCAGGTCGCGGGTGTCAATCACCTCTACCTCGAACATCCGTTTGCTCCCCCCGACATCAACACCTCCGGCAGTATTGATTTCATCGACTGCCAATTTGAAGCCCCTTTCGGCGGCCCAACCATACAAAAATGCCGTCGACAGAGGGCACCCCAGCACAATGGGATCTTCAGCCAAAGCCTGACCGCTGGGAAAAGCGCCAAAAAACAAGACCAACAAAACAATGAACACCCTGAAATGCCTCTGTTTCATCTTACCCACCTCCGTAGCATTTTTTTGGTTAGCTGCCGATCATTGACTTGCCCTATTTGCGATGGTGGCAACTCCGCCTTGCCGCCTGATGTGTTATGTTGGCTTAATTAATGACATACATGTAGAGGTGAATGAGGCGGGTTCATAACAGCCGCCCCAGAGGATTCCATAGGATTTTAAACCCGCAGTGTTTTGAAAAATGGCACGGGTTACTTTGTACCCTATTTTGGTCCCCATTGAAAGATGCAAAGATCGTGAATCCGCCTCTCAAGATGAATATGATCTCCGGCGACGTTTTCCAACGTTTAAAAAAATGGTAGAGAAAGATTAGAAATGGTGGGCACAATACCCTTTGACCCTTGGACCCTTTAACCCAACCATACGCAACCCACGGAACCAACAACTGATGTCTCACACCCCACCCATTAAACTGGTCTCCATCCACGGCGGACACAGCGGTCAATTTTGCCTGCATGCCCGGGACACCCTCGAAGAGGTGGTGCTTGCCTATATCGCCAAAGGGTTTGCCTGGGTCGGGATCACCGAACACATGCCGCCGCCCGGCGACCAGTTCGTCTACCCCGAAGAGCGGGCGGCAGGCCTGAATGCCGCCGACCTCTACCGTCGCTTTGGTGACTACATCGCCGTGGGCCGTGCTCTCCAGAAAAAATACGCCGACCGGATTCGTCTTTTCATCGGCATGGAGACCGAAACCTGCACGGGCAGCGCGGCACTGGTGGCCGATCTAAAAGCGCGGTTCAAGCCCGATTACATTGTAGGCTCCCTGCACCATGTCAACGACCACCCCTTTGATTTAAGCCCCAAGTCTTACGCGCGTGCCGCGGAATCTTCCGGCGGCATCATCCCCTTTTTCTGCCGTTATCTCGACGAGCAGTATCAGATGCTGCAAGATGTCCGTCCCCAGGTGGTGGGACACTTTGACATCGTTCGGATTTTTGACCCCGACTATCGCCAACGGTTCGAACATGCCGACGTCAAACAACGCGTCATCCGCAATCTCCAACTGATCCGCGAACTGGGCGCCATCCTCGATTTCAATGTGCGCCCTTTGAGCAAAGGCGCCAGCGAACCCTACGTGACCGAATCCATCCTCAAAATAGCCCTGTCGCTGGGCATCCCTGCAGTGCCCGGCGATGATGCCCACGGGGTGGATACGGTGGGCCTGAATGTTGAAAGAGGGATTAAGATTTTAGAGAATTTTGGTTTTGATCTGAACTGGGCTGAACCGGTCAGGCGCGATGGCAAAGATCCCGAAAATTCTACTCTCCATGATGGAAAGACCTAACAGCCATCAATGATTCTTGTGGTTTTAAGGCGTTGGAATCTTCTCAAGATATTAATTTGGACGACAAGATCCTCGTTTTCCTGGTGAATCACTAATCAATGTGGGGCGGTCTGGGTTAGTGGGACAAGAGCGGTGGCGCCATGGCCAAGCAGGAACACTTCACCTCGGTCTCAAGGTCCCAAAGACAGGTGTTTAGCCTGAAGCCTGAAAATACGCCGCATTGTGCCGGGGGTGGAAATTAGCCCTGGCACAACACAGGATCATCTCCCTATTTCTTGGCAAATCATCTCCCCCATGGTGTCATGGCACGGCAGGTTTACCGCCTGGACACAATAGCCATGCGGTCTTTTCGTGACGGTTGTCAGGGTGCCAAAGGTTTGCCCGATACGAAACAGATGTTTCAGCGGAATTTTCAGCAGGCGGCAAAGCAGAACCCGGATGACCCCGGCGTGCGTAACGATCAGCGTTTGGCCCCGTAGCCCTCGGGTCACCGCCTTGAATGCCGGCCACACGCGTCTTTGTAAGTCGCGAAAGGATTCTCCTCCCGGCGGGCGGTAGTCCGCGATTTGATCACCGCGCTGGCGATACGCCTGGGGATATAGGGTTTTTATGGTTTCAATGCACCGTCCCTCCCAGGAGCCCAGGTTGATCTCCCGAAGCTCCGCCAAGGCCTGGGGTCGATGACCGCAGCGATCGGCGATGATTCGGGCTGTTTCAAGGCAGCGGGTCAGTGTGCTGCAGTAGATCGCCTCCAGGTCGGTACCGGCAAAACGGTCCCCCCAGGCACAGGCCTGCTGGAGACCACGATCGCTGAGGGCCACATCCTGCCATCCGATATACCGTTTTTCATTTTCAGGCAGATCAACGGCTCCGTGGCGCAGCAGGTAAATGGTCGCGTGGATGGATTCGGATAAGCGTTGTGACGGCGGTTTCAGGTGCATTGGGTTTCACCGTCGTGAACGCCGGCAATCCCTGTGAGGGCATTTATGGGAAGGCCGGTGATACGTTCTATTTTTTCCTGGATGCGCTGGGCATTCTTCCTTTTACGGTCAATCGCCAACGCCGCTTGACGGTCTTGGCCATATTTCTCCATCTTGCGGGCAAACCGTTGCGCCAGATTAACGCGACGATCACCGCTCACCAGTTTATCCGCCAGATAGACGACCTGTGCTTCGTCGACAGGGGCTTCGGCATTCACATCCAGGTCCATATGGGAGCCCACCATGGGCGCCAGACGGGTGAACCCATGAAATTCTAGCAAACTCGCACCAGCTGCGGCATGGTCTTTTTCCATCCGGGCGATGTCATGCAGCAAAGCCGCCGCGCCGGTCAACTCGACATCAATGTCAAGGCCGGCGGCATGAAGGGCCGCGGCCAGCTGTCGGGCCACGGCAGCCACGGCCCGGCAGTGGGCGGCGGTGGCAGCAGGCAGGCTCTGGAACTGTTCCATCAATACCCGGCACTCTTCTGTTGAGGGCAAGCCCTCTTGGCGCAGCCGGGACAACATGCGGCGGTAATCCTCCGGCGTGTCAAGGTCCATCATAACGGCTTCATCGGCGACGGCAAGCTCGAAGCTGCCGGCGTCGCACCCTTGTAGAAAACCCTGTAATCCACCGGTACCGTCCCATTTCAAAATCCGAGTCGCCAGGCTGGATTGAATCAAGGGCGGGTGCCCGCGCTTACCGTCGAAAGAGGGATAGACCACTGCGGCCGGGGCGTCGTTGAACACAGCGATCAAGCGCTGAACCGTCCGGGAGCGCACCAACGGGATATCCACCGGATGGATGAAAAAAGCACCGCAGTGCGGGGGCAGTGCCCGGATTCCGGTCAGCACCGAGCTGAACATGCCGTCGCGAAAATCCGGATTTTCCACACAGTGGACCTGCAATGGCGAGACCGCCTGACGAACATCGGGGGCCCGCTGCCCGACAACAACCAGGATGTCTTCCAAACCGGCGCCCTGAAACAGTTTCACTACCCGTTCAACGACCCGCTGCGGCCCCAACGGCAGCAGCGGTTTGAAGCGCCCCATGCGTTCAGAAAGCCCGGCGGCAAGTATAATCGCGGCGATGGCGAAATCATTTTTCATCTTGAAGCCGCTGGCAACGGCGCCCCGCTCATCGCTGCTCTCGATGGGTAGGCTGAAACAGTCACCTTGTGTCGCGCAACCCTCAAGACTGAAGACCCGCCCTGACGAAGATCAATTCGGCCAGGATGCTCACGGCAATCTCCTCCGGTGTTTCGGCCCCAATGGAGAGACCGATGGGCGAATGGACCCGGTCGATATCCGCCGGGTCGAAGCCCTCTTTCAGGAGGGCCGCGTAAATGGTGTTTCTTTTCTTGCGGCTGCCGATCATGCCGATGTAGCCTGCGTCGGTTTTCAGGGCCTGGGCCAGGACGGTTTTATCGTGCAGGTGGCCGCGTGTCAGGATGACGACAAAGTCGTCCCTGCCGATGCCCAGGCCCGCGAAGGCCTGGGCGAAGTTTTCCAGGACCCGGATCTGGTGGGCTTTGGGAAAGCGCTCCCGGTTGGCGTACTCCTGGCGATCGTCACAAACGGATATCCTGAATCCCACCATAACGGCCATGGCGGCCGTGGATTGGGCCACATGGCCGGCCCCGAAAAGATAGACAATGCATGTGCGTTGGGTTGGCTCCACCATGACGAAAGCGCCGTCGAAGACCATCGATTGGACCGTAGATGCGGAAGCTGCGGCCGCCAACACCCGTTTCCGATCGTGCTCGGAAAGCGGAATATCACCGACAACCTTGCCATCAATCGTTGCCAAGCTGTGGACAATCGCTCCTATTTTGCACTGGGACCCCATGGCGGTGGTCAACAGAGATCCTTTTTGACCTGTGTCCAGCGTTTGCCGCCACCGCTCAAAGACAATCCGGTTCATTTCCGTCGGCGAAACGCAGTCCAACAGCACTTCCGCTCGCCCGCCACAGATCATATCCATGCTGTCGACGGTATCGTGGTTCAGGTCAAACGCAATGATCGCCGATTGTCCTATCTGTATCAGCTCGACGGCCTTTGACATGGCCCCCGCCTCCAACAGCCCCCCACCGATGGTGCCGATACCGTGTCCGCCGGCGGTGACAACCATTTTGCTGCCGGACGTGCGGGGCGTGGAGCCGGAGTGACTGACGATGGTGGCCAGGACAAACGATTCCCCTTTTTCCAGCAATTCACAGGCCGCTTGTGCAATCATCCGCATGGCTGGTTTTTCCTCGTTCTAAGATCTTGAATTCGGCGCTTACCGGCGCCTGTGGCGACAGCCACCCGACGATCCGCAAGTATGATGCCCACTGTCAAATGCCGATGGTCGACGGCTCTGCGAATCCGCTCCTCCGTCTTTTCGCACCGCACCAGCGTCCAATGGAAACAAAAAGTGCGTGTAATAAGAACGACGGTCAAGAACCATCCTCGGTAAAAATGGATTATCTCCCATCTTGCGAACCCAAATTCAGGGGTGGCCGGCCGATGCCGGCATTTTAAGTATCACCTCACCAGCCTCAAATACTGCGTTCCAGATTGATGGTGTTGGAAGTTCTGAAGTGGTTGGCGCTGAAAAAATGGACCAGCCTGGCATCGTTCAGGTCGACCAGTGTGTTTATCTTTTTAACGCCGAGACTTCGCAGGTGATCGACAAATTCATCGATCAACAGCTTGCCGATACCCTGGTGCTTTTGATGGGGGTCAACGCCGATGGTATCCAGGGTGGCTTCCTCCTGGAAAATACCGTATTCGCCCATAAATAGCTCTCCCATCACAAACCCCACCACCGCGCCATTTTCATCTTCAGCCACCAGCGACGTGGGCAGGTAGTCTGTGGACCTGAACAGCTTGTCGAACTTCAGCTCATAATAGGCGGACCTGGGCGCCCCGAGAACTTTTTCGTCGATGCTTACCACGGTATCGAAATCATCAACCACCATGAGCCTGATTTTAAAAGCGCCTGTTTCCATGGGGCTGCTCCTTTCCCTTTTGAACCAAAATTTGAACCATCGAGCCTATAACAGGATATCAGGTTTTTGTGAGATTGGCGATTACACCACTTGATGAACCCGTCAAAATTATGTCTTGGAAAAGGACGGCTGTGACAGCAACCGCTTGAAGATGGTGAATAGTTGAACGGCGGCGATGGCGGCGATGAGCCTTGGCATAATCATCCAGAAAAGGCCCAGGCCCAGCGATAGAAACAGCAAGGGGTCTTCAATCATGGCATGGTTGATGCCGATGGAGACGTGCAGGCGCTCAAGTTCGTCTGTTGAAAGTTGGCCCGCCTTTGCCTCCTCCACGATCACCGCAGCACCGTAGGTTAACCCGAAGGCTGCGGCGGTGAGCCACAGAAATCCAGTCTGTTTGCCGAGGCCGAGTATTTTTAACACAGGTGCCATCACCAAGACGATACGGTCAATCATGTGGTAACTTTTCATGATCTCGAGGATGATCATGAGGGTCACGATGATAACCAATATTTTTCCGCAAAGCACCAGCGTCGATGCCGTCCATGTCTTCAGCATCGAAATAAAAGGCACCTGGGTGATGACCGGGGCATCGGCAAGTGCACCGCTGGTAGTTTCATGGCCCATGAACCGGGAGATGATCACCACCGTCGCAATGGATGCGATCAGGCGAACGGAGGTGGCCTTAAAAAAGGTGAGCCCGGATTGTCGCTGGATAACACCCTCCTGAAGCAGGTTGTGGGATATGAGCAAGAAAATCGCCAGAAGGGTCATCTGATCGATGGTCAGCGGCAGGGGCGCCATGGCGGCGATGGCACCGTAAATGCCGGTCAACAACCCCACCAGAAGGGGAATCGCCGCCATGGACGGCAGGCCCATCACCCCCATCACCGGCGCCAGAATAAAATCCAGCCAGTTAATCCAGCCGGACCAAGCCAACAGCGTGGTGAACAGGGAGATGGGTACGATAATCTTCAAAATCCATACAAAACCGTGCCACCCCTTTGCAAGCCCGCCCTTCAGACTGGATCTAAATTTGTCTGTGTTTTGCACAGATTGGTCGCTTTCTTCTCTTCAAAACAATTGTTCATGCTTGCACTGTCAGGTTAATATCACTGGCGAATTAATAAGTGCAACATTTGGGGTTATGCCGCTCGATGGAATCGGGATAGGGGAAGGCCTCGCAGCCTTCGCCCTCCCACACCACCATGCATACGGGTCCGTACATGGCGGTTCATGTAGATTTGATTAAACACGTGTGACGACCGTTGAGGAACAAAAGCCCCTTTGATACAAAGAAACTGTTGGGCATCGCAACTTTAACAGGTTTGAAGTTCGACATAACCCAAGGGCCTTTGCGAGAATACGCTACTGGTGCGGCATTTGTCTCGCTTACACCCAGCTGGCAAAGGTTCTTGAGCCGGGTGTGACAGTTATTGATCCACTTTTTCATCACAAAACATCGCAGCCGCCTTCGGATCCAACTATCCAGATCCCTTAGCGTGGTCGATGTTTCGATCAGACGATAATAACCGATCCAGCCGGTAAGATATATGTTGAGTTCTTTGACAACCTGCAAAAGTGCAACTCCTCTGGAACGGCGCGTGATCTGTCGAATACGGTATTTCACATACTGCAATGCCTTATCCGACAATTTGATCTTGAGCCGTTTTCCAGAAGTGAAGCTAAAGCCAAGAAACTGCCGATGCTGTGGTCTGTCCACAGCACTTTTGTGGCGGTTTATTCTGAGCTTTAGCCGCTTCCATAAAAACCGTTCCACCGATTCCATGACGCGCTGGCCGGCGCGCTCGGATCGAACGTACACATTGGCATCGTCAGCGTAGCGACAGAACTTGTGACCCCGCCGCTCCAACTCTTTGTCCAGTTCATCCAAAAGAACGTTACTGAGCAATGGTGAAAGTGGCCCACCTTGCGGGGTTCCCAGGTGGCGCCTGATCACAACACCATCCACCATTACTCCGGCTTGTAGATACAAACGGATCAGCTTCAAGATGCGTTTGTCCAAAATTCTACGAGCCAGGCAGCTCATGAGAATGTCATGGTTAATTCGATCAAAGTATTTCTCAAGATCGATGTCCACGACCCACTCATGCCCTTGTTCAATGTAACGTTTGGCCTGCCGAACCGCTTGATGGGCACTGCGGCCAGGCCGAAAGCCGAAGCTTGAGGCCGAAAACGTTTCATCATAAAAGGGACTGAGCACCTGGTGTAAGGCTTGCTGGATAAAGCGATCAATTACGGTCGGAACCCCAAGCTCCCGGGTTCCTCCGCCCGGTTTCGGTATTAAGACCCGCATAACCGGCTGTGGCTTATATCCACCAGTGATGAGCTGTTCGCGCATCTGTGGCCAGTGCCGCTTCAGATGATCCTCCAGCGCTTCCACAGACATGCCGTCTACGCCGCTGCTGCCCTTGTTGGCCAGCACTCGTTTCAGTGCGATCATGAGGTTCTTTGTGCGGATCACCTCTTCCATCGTCACTTGGTTTAACGGGTCGTCTGCCTCCGATGCCGCCGGCACTTGATGCACCGCTGCCTTTGCCCTACGGGCTTCACCCTTGGGCTTCAAAGCGCGGTTCCATGAAAATTCTAATTGGAGTTGCTGCATCATCATGTTAACGAATCCAAAGGGTTCTTACCCTGGCTACATGTTCGGTCCTTCAGGCCGATCCGCGGCCCTAATATGACCTCTGCTGACTTCTGCAACCCCATCTGGTCTCCTTACGGATCCCATCGTCCTTTTTAAGGACGGCGCTGCAGATCTCCCCGGGTAAGGATAACTGCCTCCACTCCACATCCGCCGTATTTACTACGACACCGCTTGATGGCTATGGGCTTTGTCTTGTCACGTAGACTTACCCCAATGCCGCAGCCTTATATACGGTTCGTGTCCCTCGGATCGGAGCTTTGCCGCCGGCTTCCTTCAGACCCCAACTCGCGCTGGACGCCCTTGCCATTGGCTAGCGGTTACCGCCATCAGGTCTCGCAGGGGACTTTAACCCCCAAGCCGTTACCCATGCCGGGCACACGTCACATGGCCTCCGGCAAAGCCGGAGGCTTGTAGATGTGAACCGCTCAAAGCGGTTGTTTTTAGCGCCACCTCAAAGGTGGCGGTGCCTTACTTAATCAGATTCAATTGGTCCAGTCGACGGTCCTCTTTTTCTTGGGACCTGATGTAGGCTCGGACCGTATCTTCATCTCGACCTACGGTGGAAACATGATAGCCTCTGGCCCAAAATTTCTGGCCTGTGAAATTCCTCCGGTGTCCCAGATAATTGCGGGCTATGTGAATCGCACTTTTCCCCTTGATAAACCCGACCACCTGGGAAACTGCGTATTTGGGTGGTATTGATATGAGCATGTGCACATGGTCCGGCATCATATGCCCTTCCAGTACCTCACAATCCCGGCTGATAGCCAAATCCTTGAAAACCTCTCCGAGATATTGGCGAAGTTGGCCGTACAGCGTCTTCTTACGGTATTTGGGAATCCATACCACATGGTATTTGCATTCCCAACGACTGTGCCTTAAACTTGAAACGTCGTTCATGAAAGCCTCTCCTTTGTGAATTTGAGCGGTTCACTGCTGGAGGGGCTTTCATTTGTTAACGCAAAAGTCAAACTTTAATGAGTCCCCCGGCAGAGCCGGGGGTTTACCTTAGGACAATTATTGTCAAAGAATACTTGATTAGACGTTTGACAACCAAGCGTCTTGCGAGGCCTGTTGTTGAATGGATCCATTACCCGGCTTGTTGTTGAATGGATCCATTACCCATTGAACCTGGTCGTCTGAGATCGTGTCGAGGAACACGGCTACCGGCTTCTCAGTACCGGGCACCCCGGGTCGGACCACGGTAATTGATTGATTTTAGTTGATTTATCATATAAAAACGCTGGATCAAGGAGCTTAGGCTTGTATTTCTTAGGTTTAATATTGCCGTTTAGCGAAAAAATACTGGTGAAGCCGTGATTGACGAAAGTATCAGGCACCGCTCTTGACCCGGTGCCCGTTATCTTATAAAAAGCGCCATCCAAGGTGCACCTTTCCCCAACCCCTTTTTTCGACAAGGAGAGACGACATGGCCGACTATTACATTAATGTTTTTCTGGATGATGCCAAAAAAGCCACACTCGCCGATGCCGGTCTGACGGACAAAATTGTCACCATCGATGGCAAAGAAGCCATTCAGGTGCCGATGACATCCAAGGAACTCAAAAAGATTTCCAAAGGCTTCGACGGGCTGACCTGTGACGATACCAATGCCTGCGAACTCCCCACAGACGCCGAGGACAAGCTGATGGGGATCATTGCCGATACCAAGACGATAGACGTCATGAAGTTTGCCATCATGAAGCTCTACAATCCACTGGCAGGCAAAGCGCCGCGAGCGGCCCAACGATAGTTTCCCGCTTAACTGGCAACCTGTTCCGGCGCCCGATTACCCGCGGTGCCGGAGCGGGTTTTCCGCTTTTAGGGCCCACCCCCTGTCGCATCCAGCGCGTATTTACCCGGCCTCCGGCGCCTTGCACACCACCCGATCGCCGGCAAAGGAAATCGACCATTGGAACCGTTTAATACCCTGGCCGTCGACCCCTTCTGGTCACCCTGGGGTCGAACCACGGTAATCGATTGATTATAGACAGGCTCGATCGAATAAATATCTACGGCGGAATTGAAAACCGGCTCGATTGACCGATGCCGTCTTGAAACGCCTGCCGAACCAGAGAATTCCACCCTTGAAGACACCCCCTCGTCATCGCAACCTCACCTTTAAACGACTGCTGATAGATGCTTACCAGTTTATCCGGGCGCAGTCATGGGTTGCCAGCCGTTTGGGCAGACAATACTGGCCGGGCCGGGAATTTATTGAGATCGACATCACCTACAAGTGCAACCTGAAATGCATCAATTGCAACCGCTCCTGCACCCAGGCACCCAGCGAGTTGGAAATGCCGGTCACAACCATCGAGGCCTTTATCACACAAAGCGTCGAACAAGAGATCCCCTGGAAACGGATTCGAATCCTGGGCGGCGAACCCACCCTTCACAGTCGTTTTTTCGACATCATCGAGCGGCTGATGAAATATCAACGGGTCTATAATGCCGCTGTACGGCTGGTGGTGGGCACCAATTTTCATGGACGTCAGGTCCGTCAGGTGCTGGAACAATTGCCCTCTTCCATCGCCGTTAAAAGCACGCTGAAGAACTCCCCGGCGAACCTCTTCCGGCCATTCAATGTGGCCCCCGTGGATACGTTTATCAACCGTTTTTCAGATTACACCTGTGGCTGCCGCATCATCGAAGATTGCGGACTGGGATTGACGCCTTCCGGATATTATATGTGTGCCGTTGCTGGCGGCATTGATCGGATATTCGGTTATCATCTGGGCCGGCCGGCCCTGCCGGGTTCATCCGATGCCTTAGAGGACCAGATGGCGGCCTTTTGCCCGTTATGCGGTCATTTCGGCTTCCAATGGCCCACCCGCAAGCCCAGGCAATCCAAAACCTGGCGCCTGGCCTATGCTGCAGCAGCGTCGCAGATGAAAACCAATTTGAAAGAGAACCAAATCATCGCCCATGACAGATTTGCGCATATTGCACGTACTCGGGCAACGCCCGGCAATGACCGGTAGCGGGATCTATCTTAAGGCCCTGATCCGGGAATCTCAAAAAAACGGAATAACCTGTTATCGGATTGCCGGCGTCCCGGCAGGCAGCCTTGATCCTTCTGCGGTTCGGCCATCGGTCGACAGTGATTATGTTTTTTTTGAATCGGAACCGCTCAATTTCCCGGTCGTCGGTATGTCCGATGTCATGCCCTATCGAAGTTCGCTGTTCTGTGAGCTTAAAAGGCCGGCGACTGACGGCCTATAAAGCGGAATTCGGCCGCGTGATGGAGGAAGCCTTGACTCGATTCCGCCCGGATATCCTTCACACGAACCACCTTTTCCTGCTGTCGGCCCTGATCAGAAAACGCTTTCCGGATCTGCCCATGGTCATCCACCTGCCATGGCACCGAGCTGAGGCAATTTGAACAGTGCCCCCATTTGAGACGTTTCGTGCAAAGCTATTGCCGGCGTATCGACAAGATCATCGCCCTGAGTGCTGATCAGAAAACGGAAATCCGCCGCATGTATGACGTCCCTGCGACAGCCATTGCTGGTGATCGGTGGCGGATACGATGACACCATTTTTAACCGCGGCCCCCAGCGCGCTGCCGGAACGGTACAACTGCTCTATGCTGGAAAAATGAATCGGAGCAAAGGCGTCCCCTGGCTGCTGCGATCGCTCATGGCGATCACCGACCGTAACTGGCACCTTCATGTGGCGGGAAGCGGCAACGGGCCGGAATATGACGAATGCATCAACCTGGCCCGGCAATTGGGCTCCCGGGTAACCCTGCACGGGTATGTCAGCCATCGCCGATTGGCCGAACTGATGAAACGGGCCCATATCCAGGTCTTGCCCTCCTTTTTCGAAGGGCTGCCCCTGGTGCTTTTCGAGGGGCTGGCCTCGGGATGCCGGATCATCACCACCGAGCTATCCGGTTTCCGCGAAATATTTGGAAAAGCCAGAAACGACACGGTCCGGCTGATTCCTCTGCCACCCCTGGAAACTATCGACCGGCCCTATCGAAAAGACGAGGCGCGGCTGATCGATGTTCTCGTCCGACAGCCTTCGGAGATGATCGCCACCGCCCAAACGTTCTCCCGATATAGACGATCCCCATGCTGAAAAAATTGCCACTGACTATACCTGGGCGCGGGTTTTTGAGCGAACGGTATCTCTTTACGAGACGATCGCGAACAAACCAACCGAGAGGTAAAAAGATGCCATCGTGGCCGCAATATTGGTTGTTACATTGATGGCAACACCGGCCATATCGGGTGAATATGCCGCTTTAGAGGGTGTTAATGGCGTAAAAACCGTTTTTGATTTCACCCAGGGAGCGCCACAGCCAACATTGTTTTTGGGGTGGTTAAAAACGTATACGAGGACGAAAACGTCCGTGCGCTACCCGAACCTCCACAAGTGGCTGCCGTTTTTCACGGCCCCTCGGTCAAAATGATTTCAACGGACCACAAAGGGTTAATTATTGCAGACTGGCCTATTTCGATGATGCTGATTTTACGATACCGGCTAACGCCATTTCGATTTTTGCTATGACTTGTTCACAACCGGTGATATTGTGCCTTTTTGCCAAATATTTTGGATCGTTATATGATATCCAGACCTGATCGCTGTCATCTTCCCAGATCAAAGCTTTTTGGGGTAAATCAATAGCAACGCTTTGCTGGCATTTCATAAGGGGGCTTCCAACCTTTGGATTTCCGAATATAATCAGTACCGTGTCTCGTAGTTCGATACCCACTTTACCAGCGCCTTCGGAATGATTTATGCGATTGATTACAGTCATCCCTTTCTCTTTCAAGATGCTCTCCATTCGATCCGCAGTTTCTATTACAGTGTAGGCGCTTTCAACATTAACCACACCATCTGCCGCCTCTACAGGAATTGCAATGGATAATACCAACAATGAGGTAAGAATTAAGCTTTTCATTATTTTCTCGTAAGTATTCAGGGGTATCCCGTTAACAATTAGCCGTGATCCAAGTCATATCAGGCTCTTGTTCTTTGAAAAAAGCATCAATGGCATTTACCAGGATCGGAAAGACCGGCAGCGATCTCATGCGACAGGTCTGCTTTAGCGAAAGGATTCGCTCCACCCAACGATCACCCTTATCGCTTTGAGTTCCGTTGCTGCGCTTGCGCCACAAAACGGCAAAACGTAGCGCCCGTTCAGCACGATTGTTGGTGGGTTCCACACCTTCTTGGTCAAGAAACACCCAGAGCGACGACATCTGGCCGGCGATCGAGCGTGCCAGACGGCCGGCATCATCATCAGCGGTTTCGTAAAGGATCAGAAGCATCACGAGTCGAGAAAAAAAGTTCGTCCACTGCTTTTGAGTGGGGGGCTTTGTGGCCCAGTGACAAAGCAAACGCAACTCTTTTAAAATGCCGCGGCCAAAGCGCCGAATGGACGGATCTTTTTGTTCGGCCAATCCTTTGGCCCTGCGGATCAGATGGGCCAGACACGTTTGGCGCTGATTGACCCAGTTGACATAGACGCCGTAGTTGTCGCTGATGAGAATACCTTTCCAATCGGCAATCAGTTGGTCAAACGCTTGCTTTGAGCGGTTGGGGTGAATCATGAAAAACGACACCGCCTCGTTGACCATTGTCCACAACCACTTGAGCTTACCCGACTGCAGCCAGGAGGTTTCATCCACCCCATTTACCGCCGCTTTTCTGGCCTGGTTACCAATTTCGGTATGGATCGGCTCAATGGCTCCCGACACCCGGTCAATGATGCGCTGAATACCACCTGTGGAGATGGGCACACCCAACACCGATTGGCAAAAATCCTGAACCGTCAATCGGCTGGCGCCGTGGGAGCCTGACAGCTCGGCGATTACCGCCGATAGCCTCGGACCGTAGCCACCGCAAAATTGCCTCGGCAGCCGAGCCTTAACGGTTCTACCGCAACCGTTGCAGCTGGCCTTGTGTAAAATATAGTGCGTAACATCCATCTTTATCTCGGGCAACTCGATATGCTGGTGGGTGTAATACGGCAGGATGCTTTTGCGGTCCAATGACAGCTGGCCGCACTGACACCGATCAGGCAGCAGGTTTTTGACCGCGGTTGGCGCGAGCATCTGTTGGCGGTGTCCTTTATGGCCCTTTTGACCGCCGCGTTTTCGTTTACCCTTTTTGCGTTTGCGCTTGGGCTTTTTAAACGGGCCATCCGATGAAGGTGGTTTGCTCGAGTTTTGCGAATTCTGGTTCAAGCACGTCTCGAGTGTATCGGTGCGCTTTTCCAAAGCCTCATGCCGTTTCGCAAGCTGGCCGACGATATTTTCCAGCTCAATAATATACTGCTTTACCGCCTGTGGCGTGAGCGCCCAATCGAGGTCCGACAGTGGTCTTTTGGCTTCCATGATGGAAGCATAACATAGTTAAAACGGAAAATTTAGCGGTTTTTTCAATTATTTCAGGTGGTTACAAAACAACCAGGATTTACTGTGATTTCAGCAGGTTATCGCGGCTGATCGAACCCCCTGAATAGATACCTAAAAGTTGACTTTACCGCAGTTACAGATGCCTGGCCAAGCTACCGGCCCATTCTCAAGGACCAATGCCATGTTATGGTTGCTGCACTGGTTAAGCGGCTCATTGGCAGTACCTTTCAAAGCTGCTTCGAACCCAAATACCTTCAGAGCATTCTTGATGTATATGTGTTTCGGTTTAACCGCAGGAGATCAAAATACATCGGTAAAAAATTCATGCGTATCGTTGAGCAAGTTGTCATTTCAACCAAACCCAAATGGGATGAGATCAAGTTCGACCTTGCTCCAATCTCCGGGTTCTTCTCATCTTATCTTTCTGGATAACCGCATTTGTCAAAATCATATTCCGACTGCGATAAATCAATTCATATTTATCCACATCATCACATTAATGTCATTCCGGCGATGGCTGGAATCCATTCAATTTCAAAAGATCCTGGATACCGGATCGAGCCCTGCATGACGGCAAAGGGCGTTGATCCAATCGGAACGCACCTTTTCCCCGTTCAAGTGTATCTTTAATGCTGGAACCACCGCCGGCCGCCATCTTTGATTATGCAATCAGTTCAATTTCACATTCACCGCATTAATTTTACCGCTGAATTCAAACGGCCTCCGGTCGGAATAGTTCAGTGATACGGGAGATCCCAGGTCAATACCGACGTCGAACGTCTCGGTAGCGGTGAATGCCAGCGGCACCGTTCGCTTCACGTCGGCCCGGGCGACCTCCTGCCCATCCACGACGATAGTAACCATGCCGGAAGCGCCGGGCTTCTCGATATCCGTATTAACTTCGATAACATGCTTGCCGGCTGATAGCGGAACAGCACTTTTCGCGGAATATCGTTCGATGATCATCATGTTGTACTCATACGCCAGATGCCCCTTATCCATATACAAGGCAAGTCCACCACTGGCTCCCCCCAGCGCATAAAGCACCCCGCTTGCCGCCTCTCCCACTTCCACATCCAGGACCACCCTGTTGCTCTGCTTACCAAGGCCGGGGGCCGTAAACTCGGGCATCCGGCGGGTGTCCTGCCTGAAAGTCCAGCTCTTATAAGATGATTTGTGGATGTCCTCCGGGTGCAGCCGCAACCAGTTTCCCGCGCCAATCGGGAAATCCTTGTTCTCCTCGGCGACTTCCAAAAAGAGCTTCTTCATCTCATCGAGCTTCTCCGGGTTTTGCTTTGAAAGGTCTTTCGCCTGGGAGAAGTCGTTGCGCAGGTCATAAAGCTGCCATGCATCCGTGGCGGAATCCCAGCTTTTATCGAACCCGCCTTTGGCGGCATTCCAGGGAATGAAAGGGCCGAAAGCACTGGCAAACCAGCCGTTGTGATAGACGCCGCGGCTACCGTTATTGTCGAAGAATTGGGTCTCTTTTTGCCCTTCGGCAGCACCGTCGGTAAAAGTATAGGCCAGGCTGATGCCATCCATAGGCATCTGTTGGTACCCATGAACCACCTTCGGGTGGGGAATGCCGAGGATTTCGTAAACGGTGGGGGCAATATCAACCACGTGATGAAACTGCGACCGCATGGTTTTATCGGGTTTGATCCCTTTCGGCCAAGATACGACCAGCGGGTTGCGGGTGCCGCCGAAGTGCGCGGCCACCAGTTTGGTGCTCCTAAACGGTGTATCGCCCGCCCAAGCCCATCCGGCGTGGTACATGTTGTCCATCTTGGGGCCACCCAATGCCTCCAGCCCACCGAGTTGTTCCATGGCCGCTATTTGCTGCTCGATGTTGTTGGGGATCATGTTTTGTGCCAGCAACTCGCTGATCGACCCTTCCTGACCCTCCGCGCTTGAGCCGTTGTCCCCGACAATGTAAAAGATCAGGGTGTTCTCCTTGAGGCCGCGAGCCTCCAGACCGGCGACCATCTCTCCAATCTGCTGGTCCGTGTGTTCCATGAAGCCCGCGAAGATCTCCATCAGTCGGGTCTGGAAGGCGCGCTGATCCTCAGGTATACTCTCCCAGGCAGCCATGGTCGCATCCCGTTCCGTGAGTTGGGTGCCCGGCGGAATGATCCCCATCTCGAGCTGCCGCTTGTAAACGCGACCACGGTAGGCGTCCCAACCGTCGTCAAACTTGCCCTTGTACTTGTCAGCATATTCCTTGAAAACGTGATGGGGTCCATGCACGGCGCCCGGCGCCCAGTACATGAAAAACGGTTTGTCAGGAGAGAAGGCCTGATGTTGGTCAATCCAGGCCAGCGCCTTATCCTTCATATCCACCGTCAGGTGATACTGGGGATCGCCGTGCGGCGGTTCGATGTGGTCGTAATTCTCGGTCAGGCGAGGCTCCCACTGGGAAGTCTCACCACCCAGGAATCCGTAAAAGTAATCAAAGCCGTAGCCGTTGGGCCAACGGTCTTTCGGGCCCATATCCGTGGTCTCGGTGGCTGGGGTATTGTGCCACTTGCCGAAGGCGGAAGTTTTATACCCATACTCTTTCAACACCTCAGCCATGGTCGCCGCTGTCTTGGGCATGATACCCGTGTAACCATCAAAGGCCACGGCGCGTTCGGCAATTGTGCCCGAGCCAACTCGCGTGTGATTTCGTCCGGTCAGTAAGGCCGCGCGCGTGGGCGAACAGATCGAGGTGGTGTGGAAGGCGTTGTAACGGATACCCTCCTGGGCCAGTCTGGATAACGTTGGGGTGTGCACTTCACCGCCAAAGGTGTCGGCAATGCCGAAACCAACATCGTCAATCAAGATGATCAGAATGTTGGGTGCATCTGTCGGCAACCGCTGAGGCTCCACGGGCCATTTCATGGTTGAGTCCTGAAGCCTCGCTTTGGCCACACTCTCCGAAGGCAGCGGCGGAAAAGGCAGGACAGATCCGTCATCAGGCAATGTTTCGGCCATTGCGGGAATTTCGCATATTAGGCCCAATGTCAAACTGATGACCAAAAATAGTGCCGCAAAAAGATGACTTACTTTCATCGTTCAATTCCCTTCAAATCAGAGTTTTTCACAGCCTCATTATCGGCCGCTCATTTATTCATCAGACAAATACTTGATGGTTACCTTGTGGATGCTGCCATTGAAGTTGAACGGCGCGCGGCCGTAGTAGGCCGGGGAAACAGGCGAAAAGCTATCTGTTCCGACATCGAAAGTGTCGTTGCCGCTCAGGGCATAACCGGTTGTGCGGGAGACTGTTCCTTTGCCCATCTCCGTTCCGTTGACACGGATCACGACGTCCATCGATCCGTTGCGAACCTTTGGCTGTACGCGTGATTCGACCTCGATTTTCACCGTCCCGGTAGGCAGCTCGCCCTTTGTCTCGACCCGGGTCCGTTCAATCTCGTAGAGGTTGTATTCGAAGAAAATTTTACCATCGTCCATCCAGGCCGCGACGCCGCCGGAGTAGCCGCCCAACGCATAGAGCACGCCGGTTGAATCGGGCTCTATCCGAGCATTAACGGTGACGAGGCTGCTACGCAGCCCAAGCTTTGGTGCGGTCGCTTCCGGGATCTGGATCACATCTGCCGTGTAGGCAAACTCCGTGGCGGGATTCTGCTGAACGAATTCCGGATGAAGCCCGGTCCATAAGCCGCCGCCGATGGGGTAAACCTTGTTCGCCTCCGCTTCGGTTTTGAAGAGCTTGACCATTTCGGCCAGTTTCTCCGGCTGCGCGGCGGCAAGGTCGTCGGCTTGGGAGAAATCACTGCTCAGATCGTAAAGCTCCCACTTGTCCTGATCGGGTGTCCACTGGAAGATCGCCGGATCGATGCCGGGCTTCCAGGGAATCCGCGGGCCGAATGCCGAGGCGATGAAGCCGTTGTGATAAATCGAGCGGCTGCCCATAATCTCGAAATACTGTGTTTCTTTGCGGTCCGGGGCTTCCGCCGACTCAAACGCATAAACCATGCTGACGCCGTCCATGGGATCCTGATCGACCCCGTCAACCACCTCGGGGGGAGTGATGCCGAGGATCTCGTAGATGGTGGGCACGACATCATTGACGTGGTGGAATTGCGTGCGCAGCCGATTGTCCGGTTTGATGGCCTTGGGCCAAGAAACCGCCAGCGGATTGCGGGTCCCGCCGAAGTGTGCCGCGACGAGTTTGGTGGACCGGAACGGCGTGCTGCCTGCCCACGCCCAGCCGGCGTGATACATGTTGTCAAACTTGTCACCGCCGAGCGCGTCGAGTCCGCCATTTTCGTTTACGACGCGAATGTGATCCGCGATCGTCGTCGCTGTTCCGCTCTGGGCCAGAAACTCACTGACCGTGCCGTTCTGGCCTTCGGCACTCGAACCGTTGTCGCCCCAGATGTAAAAAAACAACGTGTTGTCACGTACACCCAACCGCTCAAGTTCGTCGATCAAGCGCCCAACCTGCGCGTCGGTGTGCTCACAGAATCCGGCAAACACCTCCATCAGGCGCCGTTGAAATGGTTTTTCATCCTCGGGAATATCGCTCCAAGCCGCCATCGATTCAGGCCGGGGCGTCAGTTTCGTATCCGCCGGGATGTAACCAAGCTGCTTTTGTCGAGCGAAGGTGCGCTCCCGCATGGCATCCCAACCATCATCAAACTTGCCCTTGTACTTGTCGGCCCACTGCTTGGCCACGTGATGAGGGCCATGTACAGCGCCCGGCGCCCAGTACATCAGGAAGGGCTTGTCGGGAGCAAGGGCATGCTGTTGGCGCATCCACTTGATCGCTTTATCAGCCAGGTCTTCGGTCAGGTGGTAGCCGTCGCGATGGATGGGGCCAAGGCGATTGAAATTTTCGACCAGGGCGGGTTCCCACTGAGACGATTCGCCGCCCAGGAATCAATAAAAGTAATCGAAGCCCACAAGCTGTCCGGTCGGCCAGCGATTAAAAGGCCCGGCCTGGGAGGTCTCCGCATGAGGCGTGTTGTGCCATTTCCCGAAGGCCGACGAGGCGTAGCCATAGTAACTCAGCACCTTGGCGAGCGAAGCGCTCGTTGCCGGCCACGTGCCGGTGTATCCGTCCCAGTCATTGCCCAGAGAAGCGATCACCCCTGCACCTACGCGGTGATGATTGCGTCCCGTCAACAGGGCTGCACGGGTTGGCGAGCACATTGCCGTTGTATGAAACCGGTTAAACGAGATGCCTGAATCGGCAACGCGATCCAGGGTTGGTGTGTTGATGTCACCCCCGTAGGTGCTCGGCAAGGCCGGTCCTGCATCGTCGATCAATATGATCAGGATGTTGGGCGCATCCTCGGGCAGGCGCTGGGGTTTGGGAAGCGGGTTGTAGGTCGACTCCTGCATGGTCCGCGCAGCCGTGCTTCCTGACGGCGTTGGCGGAAACGGCAGATTCGATCCGTCATCAGGGGCAGCATTGACTATCGTAGCGGCCAACACGAGCGTCAGACCCATTACGATAGAGTAAAACGTATATTTTCGCACCAAGCCGTAATGATTCATAGGTCTCGTTACCATTATACCTCTCCTCAGTTCATGGCCGCTCTCAACGACCGATAGTCAGTTACACTCTTCTTGCGCCGTTGTGTAAACCTTTGACCTATAAGGGAAACAAGAATTTCAGGGTGAAATTGATGGTATACTCCGCGGCCACGTAGTCATCTGCAAAGTTATACTCGTAGGCCCCGGAAAACTGCACCGGAAGCTTGC
This sequence comes from uncultured delta proteobacterium, assembly GCA_963783425.1. Lineage (GTDB taxonomy): Bacteria > Desulfobacterota > Desulfobacteria > Desulfobacterales > QNYZ01 > CAWANO01. Next base: position 149,237 of record CAWANO010000009.1, on the reverse strand, counting down.
CGAACTTGACCAGTTTGGCCAGCTTCAGGCCCAGTGGCAGGGCGGTCCAGTCGCTCTGCTCCCAGTCACAGGTGACATTCATTTCCGATGTACCAATCGACCATTTATTGGGAAGGGAATAATTGATGATCGGCTGGAGGATGCTGACGTTCACATCATCGCAATCATCGTCACCGGCAAAGGAGAAAAGGTTCTGATTGAAGAGGCCCCACATCAGTTTCTTGCTGCGGGCGACAAACCCCAATGCCGGGCCGACGGCCCATTTTTCGGCCCCCAACTTCCTATCTGTGGCCGTTGGTAATAACAGAACCGGCCCGATGCCCCAGCGCCCCCAGGACTCTTCAAACTTGATCATGTCGAACAGCACCATGTCGCCCAATCCGCTTTCGCCGGAGGGGCTGTCGGTGATATAGGGCAGGGTCAACCGGGCGATATGATCCAGGCTGCCTGTTGAAAAAGGCACCGCCGACCGCAACAAGAGGGCATTGCCGCTTTCGTCCTCAAGGTTGTGGTAGTCGCCGCTGTAAATATTCTGAAGCTGCACCGACATGGGCGAAGCCTTAGGGGCGCTCGCGGCCTGCTACAGGGATTGGCCGCCTTCGGCCGTTTCCTGTGCGAATGAGACGCCTATGGGCAGCAACAGGCAGGCGAGCAACCAAAACAGAATCCATCGATCTTTTGTCCTCACGGAAATCATCCATCCTTTAAGCTTGAGTCCGGTTAAAAAAGCGTCTGTGGCGTTAAAAGTTTGGTCAGCATTTAAATATCCCCTTCGAGGCGATTGCGGTTGTCAAATTCTTGCGGCCACTTCAACTCGGTAATCAGGTCCGCTCCGGCGACCTTAATGGAAACTCGTTTGATTTGGTCCTGGCAGACCGGCCCTGATGGCAGTGATCGTAAGAATTAGAGCATAAACTAATGATTGCTGCCGCATTTGGCAACACAGAGGCGGACTTACGGCAAACAAGCCGGTCAGCGTGGAAACCAACGGACTGGCGGCGTTTGAGGAATCGACCGTCCACAAACCGCTGTGGCCCGATGACTGGTCTTGATGCGTAATGGTCTGTGCACACGGAAACGTCGTCCCGTATACCCCCGAACATGGTAGATATGATCTTACTTGGTCCTGAATTGAACGATTTTTCGCGAAGCTATGTGCTAAGATATTGAGATGCTAAGGTTTTCAAAAAGCGCAGGCATACCCATTGGATATGTGGAGCATTTTTGAAAGCTTAGCGCTCAACAGATTGGTACAGAGCGAGCAGGAAATCGCTCAATTCAGTTGAAGTATGGTCGAAACGCCGGTTGCCGCCATCAATGCGAAATGACACTTTGACGCCAACAACTACATTCCGGCAACGATGGCCCTAACCCTGCGGTTGCGGCTACGGCCCTCTTTGGTGGCATTGTCCGCTATCGGGTTGGCCTCGCCATAACCGAAAAGGGCCATCCGATCTTTTGAAATCGAAAACTTCTCCTCCAGATAATCCCCCACGCTGGTGGCCCGTGCCATGGATAAGGCCAAGTTGTATTCCTGACTACCGACACTATCAGTAAAGCCCGAAATCATGATAACGGCTTCAGGGTTATCGGCCAACAATTTGCCCACCTCGTCGAGCTGCCCGGTATTCAGGGAGTTGATGGTGGCCTTGTCGAAATCGAACAGGGTGTTGTCAAATTCCACTCCGACGATCTTTTCATACGTTTCGGTTGTCGCAAAGATCTCTTCGTGGATGACATAAAGTGCACCGCCAAAATGAGCGGGAAGGCGATACAGCTGGTCAAAAGAGATGACCTTTGATCCGGCCCCCAGCTTGGCAACGGCGTTGAGAATATCCTGCTCCTGTTCGCCCTCGGCCGAACTGATGATGGTAAAACCGACATCGTATTTAGCAACCAGCGCTTTGGCCTGAGCTATCGGGCTTTCCATCAGCGAATCGTGCGTGAATCTGCCGTCGGTGAAAATAAAGACCATGGTGCGTCCTTCAAGTCCGGCGAGAATGCTATCCAGGCGGTGAAGGGCGTGCTGCAGCAGGGTAGGGCCGCCGGCTTTGGCCGGCAGGTTATCGATGGATTGCACAAAACCGGCACTGTCGAACGGTGCCATCTCGTAAAAGGGTAGATCGAAATCCGATTTCAGAATCCCCACCAGACCGCCTGTGGGTACATAGGAGTATAAACCGGCATTCCAGTTTAACTCCGGCAGCTGCTCAACGTACTTTCGCAGAACCTGCTTGGCTGCATCGAGCTTGGTTAATCCCGTGTCCTTGTACGGCGCTCCCATTGAACTGGATGTGTCGAAAAGAACGATGAAATTATCGGCAGTGCGAATCAGATCAATCTCTTCACCGGCAACCGTAACGGTTTCCTCGGCGTAAAGGATTTCGGCCGACATCGCCGGCGGCGCCAAAAGGGCGCCTGCTGCTATCAATGCTGTCAGTAGAACGAGGTTTCTAAAGTTCACGACTAATCTTCCTTTGGTTGGTTTTCGGTAAAAATATCCGTCGGAGGCCTCAGTGGATATCATCTACCAGCGCCTTTGCAGGAAACGGTCTGCAGCGTGGCCCAGGACCGTTACTCCTGCTGTTGCGGCGGCGTATCCCATAGTCCGCGCCTTATCGGCCCAATGGTTCAATCAATGGTTGCGACAGATATTTAAAGGACCACCGTCGAACCACAGGGCAGGATCTCTTTTGGCCTGGAATGTGACGATTACGATGTGCTCAGAAAAATCGCGGCTGTCATCGACTGCATCGGCGCACTCGCTCGATGCAACCTGACAGAGGCGTTTAAGCGCAAGGAGCCGGCCGAGCTACCCTTTCAGCCGGCATTCCCCGAAGCGAGGCTGCTATCGTATCGCTGAGGGGTCGAATGCTGCCGCCGGCAGCCAACTATATCATCAACCACTTTAAAGTGATTAGGTAAACAGCTTAACGGGACATTAGCACACGCAGACCAAGGATATGTATATCCGTTAAATCATGTCGACCGCAACCGGCTCCGCAACTGCCGCTTTTCCTACCGCCCCCGCCCCGCGTTGGTTGATGTAGATCCCCAGAAAAACCAGCAGCGACGCCAGGTACTGTTGCGATGTAAAGCGTTCTTCTAATACCAGCCAGCCCAAAAAGACGGCAAACACCGGAATCAGGTTGACGAAGGCCGCCGCCTGGTTGGCGGGAATGCGGCTGAGGCCGAAATTGAAAAGTCCGTACGCTCCCATGGTGACGCCGGTTCCCAGATATAAAACGGCCAGCGCGGGGAGCGGTACCAGAGCTGTGGGCAGATTCGTGGCCGGCAGGAACATGAACGGCAGGAAGAAAACAGCCCCCACGAACGATTGAAAGGCGGTCAGAAAATAGACCGAATAACGACGGCTGAGCAGTTTCAAGCAGATGGTGTAGCCGGCGGCAAATACCATGGCCAGAAACTCCAGAAAGTTGCCCAGCAGGGGATTGGGCGCATCGGCACGGGTCTCACCGCTCACGCTGAGCCAGCACACCCCGGCGATGGCCAGCCCCAATCCCAGCAAAGCCCGCCGCGTGATACGCTCTTTTAGAAACAAACCGGCCGCCACCGCCACCAGCAGCGGCAAGGTGGCCGAGATCATGCCCGCCTGGGAGGAGGTTGTCAGGGTGAGGGCCTTAGCCTCGAACAGGAAATAGAGCCCCGGTTCGCACAAGGCCATGATCAGCAGCAACGCCCAGTCCCGCCCTCGCACCACGGTTCCCCGTAGCCAGCGGTAGCCCAACAGAAAACAGAGGCTGCCGATCAGCATGCGTGCAAACACCACCACCATGGGGTCGTAAGCGGTCAAAGCCACCTTCATGGCCGAAAAGGACCCGGCCCACAAGAGCGCGGCGCCCAGCAGGCTGATGGATGCGACAATGTCGTAGGATTTGACCTTCACAGCCGTTTCTCCCGCAAGAAACTTCCAAAGGTGGCGTCTGAAATGGGGATAGCTCTAACAGAAGGAGCGGCTTTTGGCCATGAAAAGATGATTTGATGGCGTCGTAAAAAGTCCCATCTACTGCGTTGTAGTGATTTTTCAGATCCTCGGCATACTACATGTATGGCCTCGGCCCTGAAAAATCACAACGCCTTGTATATGAAACTTTTAACTTAGCCATCGCGCTACTTTTTACGAGTTCATCATGATTTGGAGCCGTAAAAATCGTAGGGGCACGGTGTACCGTACCCCTACGCGATTCAAACGGTGGTTGATTTATACTGAAGATGGTGGGTTGTGAAAGTGGTCGGCGGCGGCGACCTGATTCAACCCACCTTTAACACCATGGCCGCGCCCGTGTCGCCGGCGGCGCAACCACCGAAAAGCAGGTAGCCCCCGCCCTTCATGACGGTCTCTTCGAGGCCCTCCACGATGCAGCGCCCGGCCGTGGGTCCCTGGGGGTGGCCGAAGACGATCGGGCTGCCGTAGTTGTTAAAGCCCATCACATCGATGCTGAACTGGTCGGCCAGATAGATATCGTTGGCGGCAAAGGGGTTGTGGGTCTTGATCACCTTGACCGCCTCGATGCCGATACCGGCCTTGTCCAGCGCCATCTGGCAGGCCGGCACCACCGCTTTGGCCATGAACCCCTTTTGGGTGCGGTGAAAGCCGTAGCTGAGGACCTGAATCTCAATTTCAGGGTCGCTGCTGAGCGAGCGGGCCTGGTCGCGACCGGTCACGATGATGCCCATATTACCGTCGGCCGGGTGGGTCTGGGCGCCGAAGGTGTGAACGCCATCGGGCAGTACCGGTTTCAGTTTGGCCAACCCCTCGGCCGTGGTGGGGAAAACCCCTTCGTCGGCTTCGAACATCACCGTCTTTTTTCTGGAGAGCGCTACTTCCACCGGGAACATATAACGCTTCTGGAAGGCGCGGTCATCGGCCAGGGCGTCGGTATATTGTTCGTAGCGCTTGAGAGCGACCGCGTCGCACTGCTCGCGGGTGATGCCCGCTTCACTCGAGACATTTTCAGCGGTCTGGATCATGGCCCCTTTGGCCGTGGGATCGTAACCGAAGTGGTCCATCACCCAATCCTCTGACTCCACCTTGGCCCCTGGGCCGTTGGGATTGGGCCAAATGGTGTGGGGACCGTTGGATACGCGGTCGGTCATCAGGCAGAACGGGGCCTGCATGACATCGTTCTCAACGCCCACGGCAGCCTGATAGATACTGGTGGTGGAGGTGGAACAAGCCTGCATGAGGGTCACGCCGGGCACATGCCCGATGCCCATTAGATGCGCCGCCCAGGTACTGCCGTAAAAAACGTAGTGCTGACCCACGGTGATGCCCAGGAAAAGATAGTCGATCATCTGGGGATCCCACCCCTTTTCAGCTACCCAGCGCTTGGCGGTGGCCGCACCGGTCTTGATGGATTTCTCGTTGGCCAGCGTGCCTTGCCAGCGGGCGAACGGCGAGCTGTAATACCCCCCGTAGGGAATAAAGGCTTTGGTCAGCATGAAATAAACCTCCTTTGGATGGTTAAAAAATAAAGAAGCCCGGAACAAAGTCCAGAATCAGTGGCAAGAACGCTATAAATGAATCCCTTCGGCCTACTTATCTCTATTCTAACGCCTGAGGCCTAGATTCTGCGATCAGATCAATTCTTCCCATAGCGTTCCTTGAGCCGCCGGTGCAAAATCTTGCCGGTGGGGGTGCGCGGCATCTCGTCGGGCTTGATGAAGATCACCTCTTTGGGCCGTTTGTAACCGGCCAGTTGGTTGCGGCAGCACGCTTCGATGGCGGCCTGGTCAATTTGGGTGTCACTGCCCTCTTTGGCGATCACCACGGCCACCACCTTTTCGCCCCACTTGTCGTCGGGCAGGCCGATACAGGCGCAGTCAAAGACGCACTCCTGGCTGCCCACCACCTCTTCCACCTCGCTGGGGTAGACATGCTCACCGCCGGTGATGATCATGTTGTCCTTGCGGTCAACGATCTCGTAAAACCCGTCGGCGTCGCGGCGGGCCATGTCGCCGGCCGAAAACCAGCCCTCCCGAAAGGCCTGGGCCGTTTTCTCCGGCAGTTTGTAGTACTCGTCGAGCAGCATGGGACCGCGGGAGTAGAGTTCACCCACTTCGCCGTCGGGCACCTCATGGCCCTGCTCGTCGAGCAGTTTGACGAAATCGGTCCCCAGGGATTCGTAGCCGATGGAGCCCAGCTTGCGCAGTCTGGTCCTCGGGCTTTAGCACGGTGACGATACCGGCCTCGGTGGAGCCGTATCCCTCGTAAAGCTCCACCCCGGGGAAAGAATCCATGATGGCCGTTTTCATGCTCTTGCGCACCGGCGCCGACGAGCACAAGCAGTTTGCGGATCGAGCTGACATCGCGCTGCCTGGCACTCGGATCGGCGTTGAGCATCAGGTTGTAGTGGGTGGGGATCAGTGAAATGAAGGAGATCTTCTCGCCTTCGATGATCTCCAGGATCTCCTCGGCCCGGAATGAGCGCGCCGGGTGAATGTAAACCGCCGCGCCGATGTAGAGAAAGGTGAAGGTGAAAAAGGTGGAATTGATGTGGCACAGGGGCATCACGTTCATGCAGATGTCATGCGGGCTGAAGCCGAAATCGATGGCGTTGATCAGGTAGAAGGCGATGTGGGTTTCGTGGGAACGCACCACTCCTTTGGGCTTGCCCGTGGTGCCCGAGGTGTAGATCAAAATCCAGGTGTCGCGCGGCGCCACGGCCACCTGTGGCTCCTGCTCGGTCCCGGCGGCGATCAGCTCGTCATAGGATTGAAATAACGGGTGTCGCCGTGCCCACCACGATGATAGTGCTCGGGCGCGATGCCGGGCAGATCGCTCGCGAATCTCCTCCACCACGGGCACGAACTCGTCGTGCACCATCAGCGCCTTGGCATCGGAGTTGTTGACGATGTATTCCACTTCGCGCCCCACCAGCCGGAAATTGATCGGCACGATCACCAGGCCGGTCTTGGCCGTGGCCAGATAGAGTTCGATGATTTCGATGCTGTTTTCCAGCAGCACGGCCACCTTGTCGCCCTTTTGCAGGCCAAGCGCCATCAGGCCGTGGGCCAAGCGGTTGACCCGTCGGTTGGCCTGGGCGTAGGTGTAGCTGCGCGCGGCGTCTTTTAAGGCCACGGTGTGGGGGTATTTCCTGGCGTTGACTTTGAATTGTTGACCCAGATTCATCCAGTCGGCCATGGGGCATCTCCCATAGGATAATTGTTGATACCGATCGTTAAGAGGGTTCAAGGGTTTGAGGGTTCAAGTGAAATACCAACGAGCAAAATCCTTGAATCCTTGACCCCTCGAATCCTCGACCCCTTATGCTATGCTCACATCTTCTCAGGTTTATGATGTCTAAACACCGATCAATAACAGTCGCCGACGTTACAGCGAAATCCTCGCATCAACCGCGCACACCCCGTCGCCGTAGGCAATGACCGGGTTCAAATCCATCTCGGCGATCATCGGCAGGTCGGTCAGCAGTTGCGAGAGCCTCAGCAATAGGTTCTTCAGTGCGAGACGGTCCACACCTCTTTGGCCGCGCACCCCTTCGAGCAGCGGCGCCAGTTTGATGCCGGCGAGCATGCGCCCCGCTTCGGCGGTGTCAATGGGGGTCAGATTGAAGACCACATCCTTGAGCACCTCCACGTAAACGCCGCCCATGCCGAACATCAGCAGGTGCCCCAGACCCGGCTCGGCCTTGGCGCCGATAATGGTTTCCAGCCCGGCGGGCATCTGTTTCTGAACCAGAAAGCGCAGCTTTTTGTCATCGAAACGCGCCGCCATGTCGTTGACGGTCGAAGCGACTGCCGCGGCGTCGTTCAGGTCTATGGCCACGCCGCCCATGTCGCTTTTATGGACCACGCTTTCGGCGTCGGCCTTGACCACCACCGGATAGCCCATGGCGTTGGCCGCGGCCACGGCCGCTCGTTCATCACTGACGACCTGCCAGGGCGCCACCGGCATGCCGTAGGCGGCAAGGATACCGTAAACCTGCTGCGCGCTCAACTGTTTGCGGCCCGCAGCCTGGGCCTCCTCGATGATCTTTTGGGCCGCCGGCGCCTCTACATCGCCGAAAGTTTCCACCACCCCTTTTTCGCGCTGCTGCATGCGTGGTAGCGCACCAGGGCGGTCATGGCCCGCGCGGCGTCACTGGGCAGGCTGAAACAGGGCACCCCAGCCGGCTTGCAAAATTGCCACGGTCTCGGCCCATTGGCTGCTGTCGGTCATCAGGTTGCAGACGATGGGCTTGTTGCGCTGTTCGTTGACCGCGGCGATCTCGCGGGCGATGCTTTCGGTGTCCACGAAAAAAGGGGTTACGAAATTAACATAGACCATGTCGAAATTATCGTCGGCCATCATGGCGTCCAGACAGGCACGGTAGTGCGCGGCGTTGCCGGTGGCCAGCACGTCCACCGGGTTGTGCCACCGATGCCTCGGGATAGAGTTGCCTTTAGGTCAGGTCCGCCTTGGTTTTTTCTGATAGCGGCGGCAGTTCAAGCCCGGCATCCACCAGCACATCGGTGGCGATCACAGCCGGCCCGCCCGTGTTGGTGATGATGCCCACCCGGTTGCCTCGGGGAATCGGTTGGGTGGCAAAGGCGGCCGCGGCATCGATCAGTTGGCCCTCGTCACGAAATGTGAGGATACCGGCCTTTTTAAAAATCAGATCGGTGGCCAGGTCCTCCTTGGCCAGGCCCCCGGTGTGGGAAGCCGCGGCCTTGGCCCCTTCGGCCGTGCGGCCGGCCTTCATGGCCAGCACCGGTTTTTTGGCAGCCACTTCGCTGGCCACCTCCATAAATGTTTCGGGTCGCGCAGACCCTCCACATAGGTCACGATCACTCGGGTACCCTCGTCCTCGCCCAGGTAGCGGATGATCTCGGGAATGGTGATATCGCAGGCGTTGCCGTTGGAGGCATAGATGCGCGTGCCCACACCCATGGCGGAAAACCCCTGGTGGATCACCTCGGCCACGCCGCCGCTCAGGGCCACGATGGAGATATAGCCCGAGTCGGGAAGGTGAAGGTAAAGTTGCAGTAGGCCCGCACGGCTCGGGTCGGAGTTGATGATCCCCTGGCAGTTGGGGCCGAACACGCGGATGCCGTATTTCGCGGGCCACTTCCATGAAAGCCTTCTCGATGGCTCGCCCTCGCGGACCCATTTCTGAGAAGCCGCCCGAATTGATGATGATGTTTTTGACCCCCTTCTTACCGCAGTCCTCGAAGGCCTGGGGCACGAATTTGGCCGGGATCACCATGTGCACCACATCGATGGCACCGGGCACGTCCAGGATCGACTTGTAGGCTTTGAGCCCGTGAATTTCGTCGGCTTTGGGGTTGATGGGGTAGATGCTCCCCTTGAATCCGAAATCCATCAGATTTTTGATGACCCGGTTGCCGATGGATAGTTCCTTGGTGGAAGCACCGATGACGGCCACGCCCTGGGTTGAATAGAGAATCTAACATGCCGCACCGCCTTTACTGTCTCTGCTCTCCAACTGCTCGATAAACGCCTCCACGTTGGTTTTGGTCTGCTCGTCGGAGACCATGCGCAGGTCGTTGAGGTCGCCGTTGATGGTCAGGCTCGGGATGCCGGTCTTCTTTTCCAGCCGCTGGGGCATGCCGTAGCGGCAGTTGGAGTTGTTGGGGCAGGTCTTGGCGTCGTGGTAGATGATGCCGTCCACCTTGAAAAGCTCGAGCATGCTCTTGATGTATTTTCTCCTTGGCCTCGTCGGAACGCACGATGAACAGCTCGGTGTAGGCCCTGGCCATGCTGTCGAACGGATCCGCGTCGTCAAAGGCCGAAAAGATCCAGCTGTTACAGTAGGTGGAGGCCAGCACGTTGGTCTGCGAGGCCGGCAAACATTTTGGCGTGGGTGCTCAGCCGGCCCCAGACCGGCATACCGTCCCAGTAGATGCGGAACCGCTCCCCTTCCACGGCCGCCACGCCCTTCTCGATGCGCTCTTCTCAATTCGGCCAGCAGCAGCTTGTAGTAGTCAACCGCCTGCGGCGTGCCCCGCAGCACCACGGCCGGCCCCATATGGATGGTGCCGTCGAAAAAAGTTAGTGGTGAGGGTGTGGCGCCGGCGGTGAACAGCACCTTCTGCCACAGATCGGAGCACTCGCGGGAAAGCGCCAGCACGCGCTTGAGTTCGTCCATGTCAAACTTGTTGCCGGACGATCTTTTCCAAAGCCGGAATGAGGCTCTTCAACTGATCTGGCAATGGAGGCACGTGCGCTTCGGTGACGTCCTTGACCCCGCGGTGGGTGTGGATGCCCAGCAGGGGCACCTTGAACTCGTTGGCATACCAGGCAAACCAGTCCTGAACGTCGCGGCACTGGTTGGTGTTGAAGACCAGCACGTCCGGTTTGGGTACACCCTCGATGCCCTTGTAGGCCTTGGAAAGCGGTGTGTTCGCCCTTGAGGTAGGAGCCGACGTCGGCGGTCAGGTAGGAACAGATCTCCGGGGAGTAGCCGATGGCGTTGGCTTTGGGAATAAGATCAGTGGCCATGCGGGTGGCGCCCAGCATGGCACCGTGGTTTTCCGGGAAGTGGACCAGAAAACCCATGGCCCTCAGAATTTCGGCCGGACCCACGCTGGTGCACCAGGCGATTTTCCGGCTGCCTGTCTTGGCGGCATCGTCCAGTTCGTAAAAATAGTCGGCCATGATTTTGCCCATTTGGGCGGCGGCCTTGATGGGTTTGCGTTCGATCTTCTTCTCTTCGGCCATATGACGTCCTCCCGGTCGATAGTTATTTTAGCTGAATTGAACGATTTTTTGTTCGCTCTGCACCAATATAGGGACAACTTCGAGCCAGTTTCAAAACGCCCCATTTTGAAACAGCCTCCTTCACTTGGCAATTACGGGCTGTAAAGCTCCAATGCATAAAGCGCCGCGCCGATGGCGCCGGTCAATTGCGGATGCTCGGCCACCAGCACTTTGCGGCCGATTTGCGCCTCGGCCATCTCCACCAGGTAGGGGTTATGGGCCACTACCCCGCCGGTCATCACCACCTTTTCGGTCAAAGAATCCATCTCCATCACCCGCCGGATCACCGAGAAGAAAACACCCTTTACGATGTCGCTGACCTTTTTGCCCTCGCGGATGTTCTCCAGCACCTCGGTGCCCGAAAAGACCGTGCAAAAACTGCCCAGCTTGACCATTTCGGTGGACCGGGCGGCCAGGTCGTTCATCGACTCCAGAGGAATGTCCAGGCGCATGGCCATCTCTTCCAGAAAGGCGCCGGTGCCGGCCGCGCACTTGCGGTTCATCTTGAAATTGATGCGCCGCCCGTGGTCATCGAGCTTGATCACCTTGTTGTCCTGCCCGCCGATGTCGATGATGGTGATGGCCTCGGGAAAGTAGTGGTAGCACCCCCGGGCATGGCAGCTGATCTCAGTGCGGCTGTCGTTGGCGAAGGCAACGTTTTTACGGCCGTAGCCCGTCGAGAACGAGTTGGCGATCTGGCCGCTGTCAATCCCGGCCATCGCCAGGGCCTCATCCAGGCAATGCTGGGCGGTCACACTGAAGTCTGTCCCTGATCGCCGCACGGCATAGCCGCAAAGCCGTTTGCCACTGTCCAGCACGGCCAGTTTGGTGCGCGAAGCCCCCACATCGGTGCCCACAAAGTAGTTTTCGTCTTGACCCATGGTTTCCCGTATCAGCCTATCGCTATCGAACCATGGCCGACTCGATGCCCTTGACCAGCGATTTCAAGGTAGCGTTGTAAGGGGTCGCGATGCCGGCCTGGGCACCGTAATCCACGAATTTACCATTGATGAAGTCGATTTCGGTCAGGCGCTTGTTTTCGACATCCATCAGCATGGAGGGTTTGTGGTTGCCGGCGTTACGCATGTAGGCCACCGCCCCGGGGTAGTAGTCCCAGCCGATAAATATCTCGTTGGCGCGGGCCACCTTAACACACTCTTTAAGCAGGGCGTCCACGGTCTCGAAGACCATGGGGTCGTTCATGGCCTGGGCCATGGTCAGGCCGGTGACGGCACACACCGGGTTCATGCAGGCGTTCATGATCGATTTGCGCCACACTTTGGAGATGATCTGGTCGGTGTGCTCGGTGGTTAGCCCGCAGCGGCTGAAGGCATCGGCGATGGCCTTGGCCGCCGCCTGGCTGTTGGGATCCAGCTCCTGTATAAAGTGCGGCGCGTGATGAAAGGGCATCACTACCTGGCCGGGCGCTTTCAGGCCACAGCCATAATTGACCACGGCCCGCATCACCGCCTCGCGCCCCAGGGTTTTGGCAAGCTCCAGTTCGGTGTCGATGCCGTTTTGCCAGCTTACCACGGCCATGCCGGGCTGGATGAAGCTTTCAATGGCCGAGGCGATCAGCGGCAGCGCGTTGGCCTTGACGGCGATGATGATCACCTGGGGCGGATCTTGGGCCAAATCGTCGATGCTGGCGACGGTTTTGGGGATGACCTGCTCAAAATTCTCGGCCCCTTCAATGCGGATGCCCGGCGGATTGGCGGCCGCTTCGATCAGCTCGGTGGCCACGTCGCACAGGGTCACATCGTATCCGCCTTTGGCCAGGAAGGCCGCCACGATGGCGCCCACGGGCCCGGCGCCCACCACGGCAAACGTGCGGGGATCAAACGCGTCGGATGAATTCATGGTCAACCTCTCTTCCAGCCTGCCTCACCGGGCTGCTCGGTCTGGGTGGGCTATGGTGTCGATTCGATCATGCCGAAGGTTTCGGCATTGAGCAGCTTGGCACCGGCCTTTTCCAGCACCTCGATCGCCTTGTCGTTGTCATTGAAGCGAAAAATCATGACCGCCTTACCCGGCGAGAAGGCCACAAATGCGTAGGTGTACTTGATATTGATGCCAGCTTCGCCTAGCGGTACCAGCAGGCGGGCCAGCTGGCCGGGTTTGTCTTCGATCTCAACGGCGACCACCTCATTGACGAAGGCGGGCATCTGCATCTCCATCAGGATACGTCGCGTTTTGACCACATCCGACACCAGCAGCCGCAACTGCCCGAAAGCGCCGGTATCCACCAGGTTAAGACCCCTTAAATTGATGCCGGCGTTGCCCAGGGCGGTGGTCACCTCGAGCAGGCGTTTGGGTGAATTTTCAATGGAAATAACAACTTGCTTGAGTTTCATATCAACCTCCGGGCCATAAATGAGGGCGACAAACCAGGTTCCAATACAACGACAAATTTTGGGGTAACAATCAATACGAACAGGATTAAACCAAACGCAAAGTGATTACATTTTAACTATAATGTAACTACAGATACTAAAAAAATGGCAGAGGCCTGTCAAGCAAAAAACGGCTTGAGAGCAACGGTTTGAACCGTTGCAGGGTAACGAAGGCCATCGTTGAGGGCCACCACCGATGGCGTCGACACAAGAGCGCTCAGAGAATGGGAAAATCGGTGTCAGTGGAGCGCTGGCAGAGCCTTTATCGTTGTCGTAATCGAAATCAAAATCGAACGATGCAAACCATCGATTCGAGCACAGGGCGCTAGTGCCCACCTCAATCGTACGGCAATGGCTGCGTTGGTTACGATAGCGATGACGAAAAAGTCGGTGGCAGACCTACTCCGTAAATCCCATCATGCGGGGCAGCCACAACACCGTATCAGGCAAGTAAGTGATGAGCATCAACACGGCGATCTGGATGAGAATAAAGGGGATCACCGCTTTAGAGACGTAGACCAGATCACGATTGGCGATGGCACCGGTGATGTAGAGGCTCACCCCCATGGGCGGGGTGCAGTAGCCGATGGCCAGGTTGACGGTCATGATAAGGCCGAAATGCATCCAGCTCACGCCAAAAGCGTCAAGCATGGGCAGAAAGACCGGCCCCAGAATCATAGTAGCCGAGATGATGTCCATGAACATGCCCACCACCAGCAACAGAATGTTCATGGCCAGTAGAAACATCACCGGCGAATCCACGGCCATCAGCACCGCTTCGGTGATTTTACCGGGGATGTTCTCGAGGGTCATCAGGCGTCCGAAGCAGGTGGCGCCGGCCACGATGATCAGCAGCGTGGCCGAGGTCACGGCCGAGTTGACCGTGATCTGTTTGACGGCCGAAAACTTCATGGACCGGTGGATGAACAGCTCCACGATAAAGGCATAGACGCAGGCCACCACAGCGGCCTCGTTGGCGGTGAAGGCCCCACTGAAAATACCGCCGAATATGATCACCGGCAGCATCAACGACCAGAAGCCCTCCTTGAGCACAGCCAGCGTTTCCCGAAAGCTGGGCACCGGCATGCGCACGATCTCGGGCTTTTTTCTGAAAAAGAGATAGGTGTAGAGACAAACGCCAGCCATGATCATCAGGCCGGGCAGAAATCCGGTCAAAAAAAGCCCTTCCAAAGAGACGTTGCTGATCATGCTGTAGAGGATCATGCCGATGCTGGGCGGGATGATCACCCCCAGGTTGGGTGAGGTGGTCATCAGTCCCAAAGTATATTTTTCCGGATACCCATTGTCGAGCAGGGCGGGAATCATGAATCCCCCCAGGGCCACCACCGTGGCCACGGTGGAGCCGGATATGGCGCCGAACAACCCACAGGCCAACACACCGGCCATGCCCAGGCCGCCGGGCAGCCAGCTCACCAGCGAGTTGGCCACTTTGATCAACTTTTCCACGATGGAGCCGGCCGTCATGATGTTACCGCAAAGGATGAAAAAGAGCACCACCACCAGGGCGAAATTGTCCATGCTGCGAAAAAGCGACTGCGCCAGCAGCAGCAGGGGCAGATCGGTGAAAAAAACAAATCCCAGCACAGCGGTGAAAAACAGGCACATGAAGACCGGCACATAGGCGGCCATGCATCCCAAAAGAATCAGCAAGATGATCATGTGACTACTTTCCATACAGGATACTCCTTAACACATCGACGATTAGGCCTTCTCAGGCTGTTGCTCGGCTTTTTGGGCCAGAAAATCTTCTCGGATCACCTGGATGGTACGAATGAACATGGTGACCCCCATCAACGGCAATATGGCGTACAGGTAGACCAGGGGAATTTGCAGAATGATGGTTTTCTGGTGGGTCATCACCTGCATGACGGCCATCTTCCAGCCGTAGTAGATCATAAAGAGAGAGAAAATCAGTGTGGCCAGATGGCTGAAATAGGTCAACGGCATCTTCAACACCGGCACCAGTTGCACCAGGGCGTCGATCTTGATCATGGAGCGTTTTTTGACGGCCGCGCTGCAACCGATAAAGGTGGTGTAGATGATCACCTCACGCACCAGCTCCTCGGACCAGGCCAGCGTATAGTTAAATACATAGCGCAAAAAGACATTGACGAAAAGGGCCGCCAGCGCCGCAATAACGGTGATAAAGAGGGTCCAATCTTCGAAAAAGCTCAATACCTTGTCGAGAAATTTGAGGCTCCGGTCAAACATTGCTGCCTTTTCCCAAGTTGCTATTCACCATCAGGTGATCGCTGCGGCGTCGGACAGGCCCGCGCGGCGCCCCCAAAAAAACGCGCCCGGCCGAACCTGACGTGAAAAGGGGGACCGAGCCCGTAGATTCGATCCCCCATGATGATGATGTTGGTCTCTACTGAGCGCCGTAACCCATAAGTTCCTGGACCTCTTTCAGATAGTCATCTGGCTTATAGGTGTCGCCGTCGGAGAGCTTGTTAATCTCACCGCGAAACTTTTCGTGCACCGCATTGCCCTGTTTCATTAGGGTCGCCATATCTTCGTCGGATAGGCTGATAAACTCGATGCCGGCCTCCTTGGCCTTGGCGATCTCGTCCACCTCCTGCTGCTTGGTCTCTTCACGAATCTGGGCGCTGACATCGTGGACCACCTCTTTAAAGGTCTGTTGCAGGTCTTCGGGCAGACTATTAAACCATGCCTTGTTGAAAATCCAGATAAAAAGCCCCTGGGCATAGTTGATGGTGGTAAAGTATTTGGCCACCTCAAACTTCTTGGTGATGTTACACACGCTGGGGGTGTGATCCAGGCCGGTGATTACGCCTTGCTTGAGGGCCACCGGTACATCCGGCCAGGGCATCACCACCGGGTTAAAGCCCCACTCGTTATAAAGCAGCTGGTTGACGGCCGCCTCGGCGGTACGGAACTTGACCTTTTTGGCGTCCGCGATGGTGCGCACCGGCGTGGTGGTGGCCCAGCCGTAGTTACCGTAACCGGTAATGTCGAGCCCCATGATCCCCTGATGGTCCATGGCCATCATGAAGTGATTGAACAGCTCGCCGCTGCCGACAAATTTGTCGAGCTTGTCGAATGAGTTGACCAGAAAGGGCAGGTTGATCAACCCAAAGCGGGGGCCCAGATTGGTGGCCGCCACCGAGCTGACACCCATGCCCTGGATGGCGCCCATCTGAAGCTGATTGAGCACCTCCACCTCGCCGCCCAGCATGGAAAAGGGCTTATAGTCGATGTAGATCTGGCCGTCGGTGCGCTTCCACAACTCATCGCGAAAGGCAAAACCGGCATAAACCCCCTTGAGTACCGGATGAGAGACATTGGAAACCACACAGGTGTACTTGGCTGTTGACGGGTCAAAACTGGGTTTCCATGCATCTAGTGATGGAGCCGCGGCCACTGCCGGTCCAGCAATGAATCCAAGACAAACGATCGATAAAATACTCATTAGAGCCAATTTTCTCGCGCGCATCGCAACCTCCTTTTAGATTAATCGCCTTCCCGAAATTGGGCGTACAGTCCCACTCGTCCAAAAAATAAATCAGATTCAGTTCCCAAAGTTCATTTAAAGCTACAATGCAGCTATGCGAAAATTTTGTCAAGCAAAAAACGTATGCTTACGCACCTCAATAACGGATTGCCCGAGATGGTCGCTGACAAATTTCTGAATGGCCTCGAAACGACTCTCGACCGCGACCGAGGGGGGCAAATCGGGGATTTCACCGCTGTGCCTCAGCCAAGCGATCAGGGGCCGTCGATATTTCTGGGCCAGCAGCACCTCGGCCCGCGTTCCCTGGCCGCCGGGCAAGGCCACGATCACCCTTGACGACAGCACATTGATGGGGTTGCGGCTCAGTGGGCTCAGCCCCTGGTCGCCACTCAAGGCCAGGTGGGTATAGATGGGTATCTCCACCCATGGGTTGGGATAACCCGCCTTGGGGCGCTCGCTTTCCGGGGAGGCGGCGGGAATAATGCCTATGACCAACCCGGCGCGCCCAGCCACCTCCGCGAACGCCCGGCTGACCGAGGCCATCACACCGCCCCCGCCGCCGGTAAGCAAGTGCACCTGGCAAGTCGCCAGCCAGCGGCCCAAGCGTTGGGCGCGCTGTTCGTGGGCGACGTTGCCCGAACCCATCATGCCGACGATGGGGAGATGAGCGCCTGATTTGAAAGTCATTGATGGTAACTTTTTACGGTTGTGGGCCTGTTTCGCTCTCGTGCTCGTGCTCGTGTTCGTAATCGGAATCATCATCGCGGGTCATGACAACCCTCGACCGGGGGCTCCGTCTGCCAAGATCTGTACCCCGTCACCCGCTCAGCTCACACCCCCCTTGGTCCCCTCTCGAGGGGGGAATAAACCTTTTTCTTGACCGCCTTGGCGATCAAATCTGATTGATCCCCCCTCAAGGGGGGAATAATCCATTTGAACATCAAGCCCGCTTAAAAGCACCTTGATCCCCCCTCGAGGGGGGAATTTCCAGGGCGGCCCCCGCTACCATTCCCCCCTTGAGGGGGGTGGCCACGCCGTTGGCGTGGCCGGGGGGTGTAATGACTGACCGGATACCGAAGACCGCCTCCCGTCGCCGCTCAACACAGCCTTCCCCCGTCGCCCATCATCCTTTTATCTTCCTTCTTTGTGTTTACCGACTTTGCCACAACTCCGAAAGCTGCTGCAGCCCGCCGTCAACGGCCTGCTCGCGGGGCGGGCTGGTAATGACGCGTCCCATCGCCGCGGCTTATACGGCGCTGTTTGGCCGAGCCATCGCATCACCCCACGCATTGAATCATTTTCATCGCCAATCAGGCACCTGTTGACCATCGCCCTCCTGTCGGTAGGGCGCCCACGCCATCCCAAACAGCTCCAGGGTGATGTCACTGGCCTTGGGCTTGATGGTGATGGTGCTTAATTGCTCCGATTGGGGATCGTAAGCATCTTCCAGCTTGTCCAGATCGGCCTGAAAGCGGGCCTCCAAGTCGTCGATCTGCTGTTGCAAGGCCGCCACGCGTTCCAGGGCGCGGGCCACGTCCATGCGCTCTTTTTTCACCTGGCTGGCCGACCGCATGGCCGAACTCACCCGCGAGGTCGAACTGGCGCTGATCACTTTCCGGCCCATGAAAGCCCCCAACAGGGTTTCACCCAGGTTCACGACGGTTCGCATTTTTTGGGCATCCACCTGCCCGCGCTCCTTTTGAACGGCCTGTTCGGCGCGCATCAGGCGCTCATTCAAGGTGCTGAATCGGTTTTGATATTTGGCCCTCAGCTTTTCAGCCTTAAGATCGCGGGTTTCGCGCGCCACCTGGGCGAGGCGCGCCCGAAACACGCTTTGGGACTCATCCCAGCGGCTGGTGAGCTTGAACTTCTTGGAGTGGTGGATCTCCAATGAGCAGTTCTGCCGCACCCACCGCAACAAGTCCTTCTGCCACTTCTTGAAAGCGGTCGCCCGCCGGGCCTCTGACGGAAGGTCACCGTAGCGGGCATCACCCATGCCGGTGGTTTCGATGCCCTCCGGATCGACCTCAACGGCGTAATCCCAATCCACGGGCACGACCTCATCGGTGATAGCGGTCATCAATGCCACGGTTTGGGTTGTCTCCACCTCGTAGCGGGCGCTGAAGTAGTGCACATCCATGCGCCCCACCACCGTTGGGTGGTAAAAGAGGCCCTTGCCGGCCCCCGAGGAGGCGAGATAGAAGGTATCCACATCGGCCGGCGCCGAGGGCGGTGTCGTCATCAACGCGACCGCCGTTACGGCCGTCGGGGCCGAAGCAGCGGGCATGGGCTGTGCTGCGGCACTCGCCGAAGCGGACGTTTGTTGCGTCAGTTTCATAATCTGATCGCGCGTCATGGGTCCGCACAGGTACGACATGGCCCAGCGGGTCTGAAACAGGGTCGGCGCCGTCTCGTGCACGTTGTGCAGCAGAAAAGTGCGTTTTCCCAGACCGGCCAGAACCTCTTCCATGCGGTTGCGGTCGAAACCGGTGCCGGCCGCGGCGCCCTCCAGGCCGGCCAAAAGGCGCGATTTGTCCCTTTCGGTCTGCAGCCGGCCCACAAACCAGGTGCCGGTGTTGGAAAGCCCTTTGTAATCCAGGTCCACCGGGTTTTGAGTGGAAAGCACTACCCCTAAACCAAAGGCGCGGGCCTGTTTGAGCAGTGTCAACAGCGGCCGTTTTGAGGGCGGGTTGCCCACCGGCGGCATGAACCCGAAAATCTCGTCCATGTAAAGGATGGCCCGCAAGCTGGCGGTGCCGGATTGGGTGCGCACCCAGGCCAGGATTTCATTGAGCAGCATGGACACGAAAAACATGCGCTGGGCGTCGACTGAGGTGGCCGATGGAAAAGATCGAGGCCACGGGCTGGCCCTCGGGGGTGTGAAGCAGTCCATTGATGTCCAGGGGCGCGCCCTTCAGCCAGGCTTCGAAACCGGGCGCCGCCAGCAGATTGTTGATGCGCATGGCCAGGGCGAAACGCTCTTTGCCGGGGAAAAAGAGATCAAGTTCCATCACCCCGATGCGTTCAAATGGCGGTGCTTGGATGGCCTGGATCAGGCCGGCCAGGTCCAGCCCCTTGCCCTGCCGCCACACAGTTTCCAAAATATTGGCCAGCAGGATGTGCTCCCGGCTGGTGAGCGGGTCGGCCTCGATCCCCAGCAAGGCCAGCAAGGCGGTGGTGGTACTCTGAATCCGCTCCCGAAACAGATCCGTGTCGGTCGGCCAGTGGCGGGCGGTGGTGGGGTAAAGTTTCGCAAGACACTTACCGGCAGGCCGGCACTGCTGCCCGGCGTGTATACCCGCATCGGCGGCACTCTTTTTCAGGCGCTCGATGCGGTGGGGCGACTGCCCCCAGTCGGCCAGCCCGGCGCGCCAGGTATCGGCCTGCTGAGCGGCGTATTGTTCCACCGTCAACCCCTTGCTCACCGCGGCCTGGGGATCGACCCAGGGCAAAAAATCTTCCGGGGCGAGCGCCGGGAAAGTGAGCGCCAGGTTCGGCAGGTCCCCTTTGGGATCGATGGCGATCACCGGCACCTGGTCAATGAGTGCCTCTTCCAGCAGCCCGATCCCCAAGCCGGTCTTACCGCTGCCGGTCATGCCGATGATGACCGCGTGGGTGGTCAGGTCTTTGGCGTCGTAGAGCGTCAGGTCCTGGGTGAGCTGGTGCTTTTCCAGGTCGTAGCGCTTACCCAGATAGAAAGCCCCCAGTTTCTCGTAATCGATTGTCATGAAATCGCTCCCTTAAACTGCTCCGTTTAACTGAAATGGATTGGCAAACCGCAATCAATCGCCGCCAAAAAAGCGGGGTCGTAGCCATGGTCCAGACCCCATCATGGATTAAAACGCCAATTCCCGCACATAAACCGCCCCGCTGGCTTCGTCCACCACCTGAAGCCGAAGTTGGCGCGCGCGGCCCGCCTCGGCCGGGAAAAAAAGAAAGCCATGAGCCAGGCTGCCGGCCGTGATGGCCCGATTTTCAAGGGACTTCTCCCTTAAATCCGCGCTGACGGCCGATTGGGCGCTGGTATCGCCAAAGCCCATAGCGCCGCCCAGGGTGGCACCGGCGGCGGCCCCCGCGGCGGCGCCCTTGCCCGCCGCTTCGGCCACATTATCACCGGTCACGATGCCCACTGCGGCACCGATCACCGAACCGGCCGCCGCACCCAAGAACCCCCCGTAGGCACCCTGCTTGAAGGTCTGTTCGGTTTGGGTATATCGGGTGGCCCGGTCATAGGCCAACGGTTGCGACAGGACCGGCCAGAGATTGCCCTTATCGTCTTCGATAAAGGACTGCTTGCCGTTGATCTTAAGGGCTCCGGTATCCTGGTTGTCCACCACCACCTGCACCGGTAGCATACCGGCAGCGATGATATCGAAACCGAAAGCCGCCGTTGCGCTTTGGCGGTCATCCCAGGCCTTGGCACCGATGGTGGCCCGACCAATGCTGACCATGTTGCCGTAACTTTCAGGAGATTTGAACGGCAATGGTTTGGCTTTGTAGCTCTTGGTACACCCCGGCATCATCAAAGCTGCCACGAGACCTATCGTAATGAATAACCGTTTCATTGGCTGAACCCCTCATCTAAAATAATAGGTGCGCATTACCACCACATTACCTTAGGTTCGCACCGAGGGTCAAACGGCTTTGTGGCTTGAACCGGGGTGTTGTTCAGTGCTATAGCTGAAAAATCGGTGATAGCGCAGGTTAATCGACATGTCGCAAACAGCCGCACATTCAGGGGTGATCAATGAAAAAATGGATACTGTTGATGACGGCCATCTTCCTTTGGCGCTGCTTCTACCAGCGCATTCGCCGGCCGACACTTTCGATACCGCCATAGGGATTAAAGCCGGCACGCCGGGCCTGGGCTTGGAGCTGACCATGGGGTTGCTGCCGAACCTCAACCTGCGCGCGGGGATCAACGCATTTCAGTATGGCTTCAGCATGGAAGTCAACGATATCGACTACGACTACGATCTCAACTTGCTCAATCTGCCCTTGCTGCTCGATTGGCACCTTCTCGAAAGTGGCTTCCGCATTACCGGCGGTATGGTACTCAACGGAAATGAAATCGACTTGGTCAGTAATATTGATGGGGAGTTGGTGATCATCAACAACAGGCCCTATGCCGCCGACCAGGTCGGCACCATCTCGGGCACCATGGGTTTCAACGATTTGACCCCTTACCTGGGCATCGGTTGGGGCAACGCCGTGGGTGAAAACAACCGCTTTAGCATTGGTTTAGATTTGGGCATCATGTTTCAGGGTGGTCCCAGAGCCAGCCTTTCCGTCGATGGACCGCTGGGGTCTGACCCGGGATTCCAGGAGGATCTCGACGCCGAAGCACGCGCCATCGAAGAAGATACCGACAACTACGACTTCTATCCGGTCATTGCTCTGGGCATCAACCTGCGTTTTTTCTAAATTCCGAAGCCAAAGCGGCCAGGGTGGCGTCTTCTTGGTCTTTAAGCAGGTCCGCCCGAACCCCCACCACAAGCGCCCAAGCCTATGTGGATTCAAAGTGCACTCGGCCTGATTAGTTTTGCGGCTCTGGGCTGGCTGATCAGCGAAGATCGCCGGCATGTCAGTTTCAGATTGATGCTGACCGGCATAGGACTGCAACTGGCCCTGGGCTT
Source organism: uncultured delta proteobacterium (assembly GCA_963783425.1). Taxonomy (GTDB): domain Bacteria; phylum Desulfobacterota; class Desulfobacteria; order Desulfobacterales; family QNYZ01; genus CAWANO01. Next base: position 126,974 of record CAWANO010000009.1, on the reverse strand, counting down.
GTTACTGCTCAAAGCCCCCCCAGCTGGAGCGCTTTTTCCTTCTCATCAATAAGGCCGTCCTGCTGTTGGAGTCAGCCACAACGGCTGGTACCGCTTTCGTCTTCGGCTATCTGGGCGGTGGGCCGCTGCCTTTTGCCGAAACCTACCCCGGCGCCTCGTTTATCCTGGCTTTTCGTGCCCTGCCGCTGGTGGTGGTGATCAGTGCCCTGGCCGCACTGCTCTTTTACTGGCGGATTTTGCCGGCGGTGGTCAACGCTTTTTCATGGTTTTTACAAAAAATCTTGGGGCTGGGCGGGGCCGAAGGCCTCGCCATTTCGGCCAATATCTTCGTCGGTATGGTGGAGGCGCCCTTATTGGTGCGCCCCTACCTGAAGCAGATGAGCCGCAGCGAGATTTTCACCCTCATGACCTGCGGCATGGCCACCATCGCCGGTACGGTGATGGTGCTCTACGCCAGCATACTGGCCGATGTGGTCGATGGCGTGTTGGGCCATATCCTGACCGCCTCCATCATCAGCGCTCCGGCTGCGGTGACCATTGCCAAAACCATGATTCCCGAAACCCAGGACCGCACCGAAGGCCACATTGTGCCCCCACAAAAGGCCCTCAATGCCCTGGACGCCGTCACCAAGGGCGCCTTGGACGGTATGCGGCTGTTGATCAATATCATCGCCATGCTGATTGCCTTGGTGGCTCTGGTGCATCTGGTGAACCTGATCTTGGCGCTGGTGCCACCGGTGGCCGGTCAAGCGCTGACCCTGCAACGCATCCTGGGCTTTATGATGGCGCCCGTGGTGTGGCTGATGGGTGTACCCTGGTCGGAAAGCCTGCCGGCCGGAGCTTTGATGGGCACCAAGACCGTGCTCAACGAACTGCTGGCCTACATCGATTTGAGCCGGCTGCCCGAGGGGGCGCTCTCGGACCGCAGCCGCCTGATCATGCTCTACGCCCTTTGCGGTTTTGCCAATCCGGGCAGCGTGGGCATCATGATCGGCGGCCTGGGATCGATGGTCGCTGAACGCAGGAATGAAATAGTGGCCCTGGGGTGGCGTTCGCTTGTGGCGGGCACCATCGCCACTGCCATGACCGGCGCCGTGGTGGGCATCGTCAGCGCCTTTTAGCCTTGCCGGGCTATAGCAACTGCCGCAAACGATGCACCAGACGCGATGACCGCCGCTGGGGCTGGTCGTTGGCCAGCGCCCGCCGCAAAGCTCGCCCGTGGCCCACAATCACGACAAGCTGCCGGCCTCGGGTAATGGCGGTGTACAAAAGATTGCGCTGCAGCAGCATGTAGTGCTGCGAAAAGAGCAACAGCACAACCGCCGGATATTCGGACCCTTGTGATTTGTGCACGGTGATGGCATAGGCCAGGCTCAACTCTTCCAGTTCGGCCCCTTCGTAAGCGACGCGGTGGCCGTCGAAATCGACCTCCAGACGGTTCATTCTAAAGTCCAGGTCGCGAACGATCCCGATGTCCCCGTTGTAGACCTCTTTATGGTAGTTGTTTTTCAGGTGCATCACCTTGTCCCCCCGCCGAAAAGCGCCCAGCTGCGCGACCCGCCCCCGGTCCGGTCCGTTGAGGGCATCTTGCAGCACCCGGTTGATGTTTAAGGTGCCGGCTTCGCCTTTGTGGGTGGGGGTGATCACCTGGATCTCATCGATGGGATCGAACCCGAATCGTTCGTGGATTTCGTCGCCGCACAATCGCACCACGGTCTGGCCGGCGCTCTTGATGGCGGCTTGTTCAATGAAAACGAATTCGCAATTGGCGTCCACCGTCTCCGGTCCGGGAAGCAGGGGCAATTGCCCGTTACGGATGCGGTGGGCATTGGTGATGATCGGGCTTTCCAGCGCTTGCCGGAATATCTCCCTGAGTTCGATACAGGTCACGCAGCCGGCGGTGATCAGGTCGGCCAGCACGTTGCCCGGGCCCACCGGCGGCAGCTGAAAGACGTCACCCACCATGATCAGCACCGTTTGCGCGTGCAGGGCTTCGAGTAGGTGGTGCATCAGCAGCAGGTCAACCATGGACATTTCATCCACGATCAGAACGTCGGTTTCCAGCGGCTCATCCCGATTTTTAGCAAAATAGCCCGAATGCGGGTCGGCCCGCAGCAAGCGGTGTAAGGTGGCCGCCTTGCGTCGGCACACCTGTGACAGACGCTTGGCCGCCCGGCCCGTGGGCGCGGCCAGGGTAACGCTGTACCCCATGGTCTCATAGGCCACGGTGAGCGCGCGCACCAAGGTGGTCTTGCCCGTGCCGGGACCACCGGTAAGCACGGCCAGGCGCTGGGAGAGCAGTTGCTCGAGCGCCGCCTGCTGCTGCTCGGACAACACCAGCGCTAGTTTGGATACGATTGTTTCACGCAGACCCCCCGGTCTGAAACGGCTTGGGGCTGCAGGGATGGTGGACATGGCGGCGATGCGACGGGCGATTTGCGCTTCGGCCTGGTAAAGTGCCGGCAGGTAGATGGCGGTGTCGGCCGTGGCCGCCTCGGCCACCAGATAGTCGTCGGCCACCAAGGCGCCCAGGTGATACTCGAGCGTTTCGGGCGCAATTTCAAAGGCGCTGCTGCAGCGGGCTATCAGCTCGCTCTGCGGCGCGTGGGTATGGCCCCTTTCACATCGGGCGGAAAGGGTGTGTAACAAGCAGGCCCTCACCCGGCCCGGATCGTCACGCTCAAGACCTTTGGCGACGGCAATGGCGTCGGCGATTTGGAATCCCACGCCTGGCAGATCCAGCGCGACGCGGTAAGGATCCTGATCGAGAATTTTCACAGCCTCGCGACCGTAGAGGGCCAGCAAACGGCCACTGTGCCGGGATGAAACGCCGTGGGCCTGGAGATATTCGGCCACCCCTTTGACGGCATGCTGACGGTGCCAGGCATTGGTGATACGCTCGACGGTCTTGGGCCCGACGCCTGGCACCGCTTTTAGCAGCGCTGGTGTGGCCTCGATCACCGCCAGCGTCTGATCGCCGAAATGGCCGACGATCCGTGCCACGATTTTGGGACCGACCCCCTCGATGAACCCCGACGACAGGTAATTACGGATCTCATCGACCGCCTGGGGCAAGGCGATTTCGAATTCGGCCACCTTGAACTGCTCGCCGAATCGCGCGTGGGTCTCCCAGTTTCCGCTAACAATCACATTTTGACCACAACTGACGCCAGGGAGATGCCCCACCACGCTGATCTCGCGGCCGGTATCATCGACTTGCAACCGCGCCACCGTGTAGTGATTCTCAGGATTCTGGTAGGCGATGCGGGTGATGGCACCAGCGAGGGTCAGCACGCCGAAGCATTTCCGGCCGCGTCCTGGGCAAGCAGCCACTCGACCGCCGCCGCCAGGTCGGTGGCCACGTGGTTAGCCGCCAAGCCCTGGTCGCTCAATGTGCGCAAGGCCGCCCGCCCATTGCCGGTCCTGACCAAAATGGTGCGACCACATCCGGCATTGAAGCCACAGGCGATGTCGCGCGCGCTGTCGCCGATCATCACCGCCTGCGACAGATCGATGCCGTGACGCCGCTGGGCGCGCAAAATCATTCCCGGCTTGGGCTTACGGCAATCACAATCGTCGCCGGGTCCATGCGGGCAGTGGAAGATATCCAGGACTTGGCCGCCAGCCTGAGTGATGGCGCGGCACATGTGGCCGTGAATGCGCTCGAGCCCCTGCGCGCTGAGCAGGCCGCGCTGCAGGGCTGACTGGTTGGTGACGACAATCACCTGCCAACCGGCCGCGGTCAATCGGGCTATGGCGGCGACGCTGCCGGGCAGAAGGTGAAATTCAGCCACGGATTTGATGTAGGTATCGGAGTCGGCGTTGATTACGCCGTCGCGATCGAGGAAGGCGAATTGGGTGGGACGGTCTGGCCCGCAGTTACTCGGCAATCGTGATCACCTCGGGAAAACCGTTTTGCACCAGGTATTGTTCGTACTCGATGGCTTTGTTCAGGTTGGTGGCGCGCCCCAGACGGACACGATAAAAGGTCTCCAGGCCGTCGTTGTATTCCACAATGTGCACATTCACGAATTTCTGGTCCAGCTGCACTTGGAACCGACGGGCATTGTCGATGCTGGTAAAAGCGCCTACCTGAAAGGTGAAATTGCCCTGGCTGTAGTCCACGGCCTGATAGGTGCGCTGCCGGGTGCCATCACTGCCCTGGCTTTCGATGGCTTTTCCCAGCGCCACGATCTCCACCGGGGCGGTTCCCGGCGCCGCCACCCCCAACACCGTGGCGGCCCCGTAGGAGAGATCGATGATACGGCCGCGCACAAAGGGGCCGCGGTCGTTGATGCGCACATCGAGCGTCTTGTCGTTGTCAAGATTGTACACCCGCACCCACGTACCCAAGGGGCAGGGTTTTATGGGCGGCGCTGATACCGTGCATGTCGTAGCGCTCACCATTAGAGGTTTTGCGGCCGTGAAACTTCTTGCCGTACCAGGAGGCGACGCCCCTTTCGCGAAATCCTTCTGCATCGGCAATGGGACGATACCACTTGCCCAACACCTTGTAGGGCCGTTGGGTGGCCGGCGCCTTGCCTGCTTTGGGCGGCCGCGCGCTGGGCTGGGGCTGGGCACAGCCCCAAAGCACAAAGAGCGTTACCACAACCGCCGCCAGCACGAGGCCGGGTGCCAGAGGCCGACCCGATTCCGTCATCATTTAGCGCGTTCCTTTTCGCCCACAAGCGCCAGTTTGAGCACGTCGGTCATGGCCCGCACCGGGTGAAACTGGATTGTATCGTGCACCTTTTGGGGAATCTCCTCCAGGTCCTTATCGTTGTCGGCCGGCAAAATGATGGTTTTAATCCCGGCCCGATGCGCGGCCAGCACTTTCTCCTTGATCCCGCCCACGGGCAGCACCTGCCCCCGCAAGGTGATTTCACCGGTCATGGCCAGATCTTTGCGGATGGTCTGCCCGGTCATCAGCGAGGTCAGCGAGGTCAGCATGGTCACCCCGGCCGAAGGGCCGTCTTTGGGGATGGCACCGGCGGGCACGTGAATATGGATATCGTGCTGTTTCAAAAAACGCTTCGTCGATCCTGAACTGTTTGGCATTGGCGCGGATAAAACTCAAGGCCGCCGTGGCCGACTCTTTCATCACATCGCCCAGCTGGCCGGTGAGGGTCAGCCCGTTGCTGCCTTTCATGGCCGTGGCCTCGATGAAAAGCATTTCCCCGCCGGTGGGCGTCCAGGCCAGCCCCATGGCCACGCCAGGGGTGAGCACCCTCGAGCGCGCTTCGGGCGTCATTCGCACCGGCCCCAGATATTCGGACACGTCATCGATGCCGATGCTGACCTGCTGCAGCTTGTCCTGGGCGATCTCGGCCGCCACGCCGCGGCACACCGATGGCAATTTCCCGCTCCAGGTTACGCAAGCCCGCTTCGCGGGTGTAGCCCTGAATGATGGATTTCATGGCGGCCTTGGTGAAACGGATCTGGTCGGCTTTGAGACCGTGTTCCGCTCGCTGGCGCGGGATGAGGTAGCGGTTGGCGATCTTGATCTTCTCATCCATGGTGTAACCGGGCAGGCTGCATCACCTCCATGCGATCACGCAGGGCCGGCGGGATCGTATCAAGGATGTTGGCCGTGGTGATGAACATCACTTTCGAAAGGTCAAAAGGCACGTCAATATAGTGGTCGAGAAACGAATAATTCTGTTCCGGATCGAGCACTTCCAGCAGGGCCGATGAGGGGTCGCCGCGAAAGTCGCTGCCCACCTTGTCGATTTCGTCGAGCATGAACACCGGGTTGCGCGTCTCGGCGCGACGCAGTGCCCTGGATGATGCGCCCCGGCAGCGCGCCCACGTAGGTTCTGCGATGGCCGCGGATTTCGGCCTCATCGCGCACCCCGCCCAGGGAGATCCGGTGAAACTTTCGCCCCATAGCCCGGGCGATGGAAGCCCCCAAGAGGTCTTGCCGGTGCCGGGCGGCCCCACCAGGCACAGAATCGGGCCCTTGGAATCTGCCTTGAGCTTGCGCACAGCCAGGTACTCGATGACCCGCTTTTTGGCCTTTTCCAGGCCGTAGTGGTCCTCGTCGAGCACCTTGCGGGCGGCGTCGATGTCGAGGTTGTCCTGGGTGGTTTCGTGCCAGGGTAAAGCGGTAATCCAGTCCAGATAGGTAGTCGCCACGGTATATTCGGCCGAAGAAGGGTGCATGCGCTGCAGCCGCGAGAGCTCGCGCTTGGCCTCCTTGCGCGCTTCTTCCGGCAGGTTCTTGGCCTCGATCTTAGTGCGGTACTCCTCCACTTCGACCTGGGGTCTCATCGCTTTCGCCCAGCTCCTCACGAATCGCCTTGAGCTGCTGGCGCAGGTAGTACTCGCGCTGGCTTTTTTCCATGTCCCCTTTGACCTGGGATCTGAATCTTGTTGCCCAGTTCGAGAATTTCGAGTTGATGGTTGGCATGACGCGTACACCTCCTTGAGGCGCGCTTTGACATCGGTCAGTTTCGAGAATCTTCCTGCTTCTCCTCGATGCTGGAGTTGATGGTCGACGCCACCATGTCGGCCAGCGTGCCCGGCTCTTTGATCGACTTGGCCATGGCACTGATTTCTTTGGGCATGCCCGGCGACAGCTCGGCGATGTGCCCCAGCAAATCGAGCAGGTTGTTCATCAGCGCTTCGGTTTCATCATCATATTGCTTGGATTGCAGCTCTTGGACGTAGGCCACTTCCGCTTTGAGGTGGGGCTCTTGGCCGATGTATCGCTTGACCTTGAAGCGGCTGATGCCCTGCACCAGAATCTGAGCGTGGTTGTCCTGGTTTTTGGCCATTTTCATGATCAGGGCGCTGGTGCCGATAACGTTGAGGTTCTCCTTGCCCGGATGGCTCTCGGCCGGGTTCTCTTTAGAGAGCAGCAACCCGACGATACGGTTGGATTGCATGGCCTCATCCACCAATGCCACCGACTCTTTTTGCATCACCACCAGCGGCAGCACCATCTTGGGAAATAAGGCGGCTTCGAAAAGCGGCAAGATCGGTAAGGTTTCCGGCAAATGCTCGGGCTTGGGCGCCGCTTCGCTCTGTTGGTCAGACATGGTTGCCTCCAATATCCGTGTCACCGCCGGGCGCTTTTTCTCACTGGCCGGCGATGGTGTTATCTTTTAGCTGTAGGTTTTTATTTTTCTGGCAGCGGGGCGTGCGCGCGAGACCGGGATTATCGTCCCACGTTAAGGCCCCCGTTTCGGTTCAGCGGCCGATAGGGCTATTGCTACGCTCTCGGCCCTCAATCCTCACTGACTGGCACTTTGTAAACCAGACTCTTCTTCGGGGCCTGTTTGTTCATCTGCAGTTCAAGGATGCCGTTGGTGTAATTTGACGACACCGCCTGGGTGTCGATCTCCGCCGGCAGGTGCAAGATGCGCTCGAAAGTACCGTACTGAATTTCAGCCAACAGGTAACTGGCGTTTTGATGTCGCCGCTGTTCACGCCGCCGGCCATGAATGCGAACCGCCTTGGGAACCACCTCGACACTCAAGTCGGCCTTGTCCACTCCAGACACCTCGACGCGCACGATGATCTTCGAAGCGGTTTCAAAAACATCCACCGCCGGGGTCCAGTTACGCGCCGACAGAGAAAAAAGTGGTTTTACGGAGCGAAACATCTCATCGAATGACTGGTCGAGGGAGGACTCCACCTCGTCCAGATCAATCCCGAATTTGATTTTAATGTAGTCCATTGCTCAGGCTCCCGGAGAAAATTACGGTTGCTCAACATAAGTCGACTCAATAGGTCGATCTGAAAATATAGCACTGCAAACCTGTTTTGTAAACGTCCACCCAGGCGGCCTGTTTTCAGCAATATCAGCGGGTCTGCGGAATTGATCGAAACGCCTGTTGCACGCGGCCGCCGACCTGTGTCAACAACGCTTGCACAGCAACCTAAAATAGGGTTTACTGGGCAGGCCAAATCGGTGCTGCCGGGTCACATGCGCACCACCGCTTACCGGAAAGATCACACCATGCCACCAGAGTCACCCCACCCCCAACCAACGCTGCGCATCCTGCAATCCCAGTATTTTCTCTATTTTGCGGTGATGGGGGTGGTGCTGCCCTATTTCAACCTCTACTGTTATAATATCGGCTTCGATGGCTTTCAAATCGGTGCGATCTCGGCCCTGAAGTCGGCCGTCGTGGTGGTATTTCCACTGCTGTGGGGCATCCTGGCCGACCGCTACCGCCTTCGGCGCGCCATCTACATCACCTGTAACGCGCTCAGCGTCATGTTGTGGATGGGCTATTTTTTCACCACCGATTTCAGCGCCATGATGGCGATCACTCTCGTCTATTGCATCTTTTACGCCCCGCTGATCTCATTGCTTGAGGCCCTCACCATGGACCACCTGGGCGCCAGACGCACCGCTTACGGTCGCATGCGCGTCTGGGGATCGATCAGCTTCATCGGTGTGGTGTTGGTGATGGGGGCGGTGGTCGATCGTTACGGGGTGGAGGTGATCCTGGTGGTGGTATGGGTGGGTTCGCTGCTGCAGGCGTTTCTGTCAACGGCGGTACCGGCCCAGCGGGATGGCAAGCCTATCTCATTTCAGGGCATCAAGACCCTCTTTAACGGGCGCTTTGCGATCTTTTTGGGTTGCGCCTTTTTGATGTTGGCCAGCCACGGGGCCTACTACGGCTACATCTCCATCCACCTGGAACAGTTGGGCTACCCGGGGCTTTACATCGGTGTTGCCTGGGCACTGGCCTCCACCGCCGAGATCACGGTTATGATGGGGTCGGCTGCTTTACTAAAGCGCTTTTCCCCCGAGCGGTTAATGCTGGCGGCCTTTGCAGTGGCGATCGTGCGTTGGTTGATCGTATTTAAAGCCACATCGGCGTCGGTCATCCTGGCCTCGCAGCTGCTGCACGCCGTCACCTACGGTATCTTTCACATCGCCAGCATCTTGTATGTCGACCAGCTTTCTCAGCCGGAGGTCAAAACCCTGGGCCAGGCGGTCAACAACGCCGTTACCTACGGCCTGGGGCTGATGGTGGGGTTCTATCTCAATGGCTGGCTCTATGCCCGCATCGACATCGAGGGCATGTTTTTGGTCAGCAGCGCCATGGCCGCGCTGGGCGGAATTATTTTCGGGTCTTATCATTATCGGCGACATTTAAGTCACCCCAACAAACCGGGCAAGGATGCCAACAAATAGCCCTCAAACTGCGACGGGATGTCACGCCCCCGTCTCCAACGCTAAGTGCTCCTGTTCGTAAAAACGGTGACGTAATGAGGGCGTCAAGGCACCGGGCTGGCAAGGCGCGAAAACTAAGGAATATCTGGGATATTGCGTGTTTTCGCAATGCCGCCAGCCCGGATGGATTGGCGGCCGAATGTCATTGTATTTGCGAATAGGTGCACTAAGGTACAGGTATGCATTCAACCTCCCCACAAAGCAACCTGGCACGCCGCGTCCGCCACCACGTGATCGGCCCGACCCACTCTTTTTATATCATCACCACCCCCGGCTTGGAGACGGTGTGCCTGTCGGAGCTTAAAGCGCTGCGGATCGGACATCAACCAAGCCTGGTCGGCAAGGGATTAGTACTTTTAAGCGGACGCCTCACCGATCTCTATCAGGCCAACCTGCATCTTTCAACCGCCAACCGGGTCCTCATGCACGCCGGCGAGTTCACCGCCCCCAATCTTGGGGCCCTGCGTGACAAAGCCATACGTTTTCCTTGGGAGCTCTACTTGGGATCGCAAACCGGCGTGACTGTCCGCGTCCGTTCGTCGCGAACGCCGCTCTTTCACTCCGGCGCGGTTGCCCAGCAAGTGGATGAAGCCATCGCCATTCGATTAGCCCAGCACGGTCTGCCGGCGCCGGCTTTGCCTGACCAGCGCCCGCTTCAAATGGTGTTGCTTCGCGTCCAGGGCGCCACCTGTTCGATTTTCATCGACAGCAGTGGAGACTTGCTCTACAGGCGCGGCCTAAAAACCCATGGCGGGCGGGCGCCATTACGTGAAAGCGTGGCTGCGGCCATTTTGCGACTGTGCGATTATCGCCCCCAGGATGTCCTGCTCGATCCCATGTGCGGCAGCGGCACCTTCGCTTTGGAGGCCGTCATGCGGGCGGGCGGGATCGCCCCCGGCTGGTTTCGCCATTTTGCCTTTGAAAGCTGGCCAGCCTTTCGACCCACCACCTGGCAATACCTCCGCCGCCAGGCCCAATGGAACACAGATGTGCTGCCAAAGCTTAAGGTGTATGCTTCGGATATCGAGGCCCGTACGGTTGGTCGATTGAAAACGAGCGTTTCCGAAACGCCGCTCGCCGGGGCTATCAATACCCACACAGCCGATTTCTTCAAGCTGATACCAACTCAATTTTCAGCCACGGCCGGAGTGGTCCTGATCAATCCGCCCTATGGAAAACGGTTGCAGGATAAAGTATCTACGACAGACCGCTACCGGCGGATCGGTGGAAAACTGACCGCCGACTTTACAGGCTGGCGGCTGGGATTGGTTGTGCCGGACAAACAGATACTCAAGGCACTTCCCTTTTCGGGCGCCGTACATGGCTTTAGCCATGGGGGAGATCAGCGTTGGATTCTGATTGCCAAAATTTGAGCGGTGCTCAAACGGCGGTGCGCTTGTCAAACATGCTCTGAAAAACTTTCAGCCGACATTGTGTCCCGATGGTCTTAGGACCAGACTTCGGATGTGCCCGCGTTGCCACAAATTTCACCTTGACCTCGATCGGTAATCGCGACTAAAATGATGGATTGATGAGCAGGGCATAGAGGAAAAACCTACGGAAGGATCATCATATGCAATCAATTAGCACCGTCGGTGGGCTCGGAATTATTCGCAAATTGATGCTGAGCGTGCTTATATCTTTGGGCGTTCTAGTCATCGTGGCCACCGGTGGCGGTGACGGCGACGGTAGCATCTCGGTTCGCAACTTCGATAAAGATCACACCTATTGGGTGGGGCTGTACGAGGTGGGAAACAGCGGCAACAATACCACCCAGTCCACCACGCTCGACGATTACAACGCCTTGAACGGAGCCTCCACGGACACCTTTGAAAACGTGTCGGAAGGCGATTATTATATCATTTTCAGGTATGACAGCATCGAGGGCGAGGAGCGCAACCGCACCGGCAACTTCCGCCTCGACGACGGTGAGTGGGAGTGCTTCTCCATCAATGAGGATGGCAAGCTGCATGACTGCGGTTGATCCGGTGGCGGCCAGCCATTTGGCCATCAGATCTCGGCTATCCGGAAATGGATGAACAGCGGTACGGAGGCACCCGTTAAAACTGGTTGGAAACGTTGAACAGCAATACGCCGTTTTGGTGTTTGGGCCCCCCGACGATCAGGCTACCCTGATTGAGCAGTTGAATGACCGTCTGAAAAACCTGCCGGTTATCTCTTTGAAGTTGGAGGCGTAGCTCCGCCCGGTCGTTGGTGATGGAAAGCGGCGTGATTTCGAGCCGCCGCTTGCCGGGCAGCACGGCGCTTCCGGTTTGCCCCACCCTGAGGCTCATCTGAATCTCGCCGATAATCCTGTACGACGAATAGCGAAAGACAGACCGCAGGTCTTGCACCAGCGGCGCGGCCAGCGCGTAGCCTGACAATGCGTTGGCACTCTTGGGCGGTCCCTCCTGGGAAGCCAGGATGGTCTTGATGTCCACCTGAATGCGGTTTTGGGCAATCGCTTCAGGGCACAAGGCGCTGGCCCACACCAGCAAGGTAACTGTGGCAAGCGTGATAAAGACGCGCCTTGAACACAGGGTCCATGACTGCTTTCGCCTAATAAAGCGGAAAAATCTCTTCCCGGAATGCTGCCAAAAGAGTCGAGTATTTGACCGGCAAAGTGCCGCTTCTGGCATACCCATTCGCAAATCAGCGGCCTTTTGGGTAAGGTTCGACGGGCGGTGCGACTGGAATGTCATATGGTGTTGTCCTGGTCGTCGTCGCTTTCACTAATCCAAATTACGGTTTGCTGCATCATCGGCGTCTGCATGATCATCACCGATGCCAGGTCGCCGCTGACCGATTGAACGATGGCGCTGGGACTCTGCGCCACCGGGGGTGCGGTTCGAAGCGGTAGCATGACGACCACTGCCGCCACGACGGCCGTCACCGGCACCAGCATCCACTTTGAGAAAATCGTTCGACGACATTTATCGATCCAGCCCGGGTGATGCTGCCGGTGCCAGCGATCGATGAGCTCCCCATCCAGCGCCGCCAGGGCCGCGTTCGGGTAATGACGCCGAAGAGCGTCCTGGAATACCACCGAAAGCGCGGCGATCTGGTCATGCGCTGTTCGGCACTGCCGGCATTGTGCAAGGTGCTGCTGCACGTTACTGCGCGCTTGCTGGTCAAGTTCGCCATCGGCGAAAGCGGAAAGCATTGCCGGATCACAGGGCTTATTTTTCATGATGCGTTGTTACCCGAAGGTCAAGGTGTTGTTCCAAATGCGTCTTCAGTCGCTCCCTGGCATGAAAGAGCCGCGAGCTCACCGTGCCGCGCTTGATGCCCAGCACCTGGGCGATTTCATCGTAGGTCAAGCCCTCGGCCTCTCGCAAAACATAAACGGCGCGCGCCTGGTCCGGCAGCGCCCGTAACGCGTTTTCAAAAGCCCGTGCCAACAGCTTCTCGTTGTGCAGTTGGTCGGGGGCATAGCGCTCGCTTTTTAGCTCCGGGTATTCACTGCCATCTTCTCTTTCGAGGGGCTTGTGATGCCAGCGCAATCGGCGTTTCCAGCGCCGCTTCCAGTTCAGGCTCTGGTTGACGGTAATGCGATGAAGCCAGGTGGAGAGCTTGGCCTGTCCACGGAAGCGGCCGATGTTTTCGAACGCCTTGATAAATACATCCTGGACAATATCCAGCGCCTCTTCCTCTTCTTGAACGATCCCGTAGGCGAGCTTGAAAAGACGCTGCTTGTAGTGCGCCACCAGCAGCTTGTAGGCCCACTCCTCGCCCGCCTGAAGGCTCGCAACGAGACGGCTTTCGTCAAAATCGGTTTTTTCTTGGCTATTAGACACCAATCACTATATAAAAGTCGCTCGACCAAGCGCCCGGCAAGCTAGCGCGCCGCGAAATAGGTTATCAAACAAGCTCACACCTCCGGTACAACAACGTATGGGCCACCCCAGGCCGATTCATAGCCGATGCCCCGATCCAAGGCAGCGTTCGATCATTTGCCAGTTGCCGGCTACAACCCATTGATATTTTTCGTTGAACAAGCGATCGCTCTTGTATAGGTTGCCCCGCGTCAGACGCTTCAGGTAAATTTGAAACTGTGCCGGCCCACCATTGTACATGGCATAGACCACTCCGGCAATTGTTTTGTCGTCGAAGCCCGCGATGCGACCGGCTTGTTTGAGAACATATCGGTTGATGTAGCGGGCGATGATAGCACCGCCGCAGCGGGCATTGTAGTGGATATCCCAACGCAGTTGATCAAGATCGTATATCCCCCGCCATACACGCTCGTTGACCTGCATGATCCCCACCGATGTGCCATTGTAGGAGCGCAGGTAGACCACCTTGCCCTTCACCTCGTGAAACTGTCTAAAGCAGCTCTCCTGCCAGGCCACGGCTAAAATCAGGGTTTCCAGCATCCGATCGATCTGATTTGGAAATCGGTTGCCGCGCCTTGTATCCACGGCCATATCGGTCACCATTGCGCGCACCCGTTTAAGATAGGTATCGCGCCTGTTTTGAGAGAGAACCCAGCGCCGTGGCGGATTATGAGCTGGACCGACGACACCTTCCATGGCGACCGCCCGGGCCAAAACCACGGACAACGCATATTTCAACCCGATCCTTGCAAGCAAACCAGAACCGTTGCGCGAAAGTTTTGACTGAGGCCCATTATTTTCCGGCGGCTCCGCGTCGGGCATACGCTCGATCCCCAACACCTCGAGCAGGTTCTCGTCGACATCACCGGTGTAGAATAGCTCCGGCTTCTCTTCTGCCCCGAGGTTTCGGGCCAGGCGTATCAACCCGTTTCGGCTGATCTCAAGCCCCAAGGCCGGACCGATAACATCCAGGGCCACCAGAGCGTCGGCGGCGGTGAAAAACGAGAGGTAACCCCAGGCTTGCTGTTCATTGTAGTGCTTTAAGTGGCGCCGAAATAGGGGCGCCAATCCCCGCCACGCCTTCACGAACTGTTCACGCACAAAATCGCTTTTGAAAGTGGTCGCCGTTAATCCCTCGCTGAACTGGTAGCGGGTATCGAGCAGCAGGTCGAGCATATCCTGCCGTTCCTCATCGTTGAGATCTTGCCCCGTAAGGGCGGTGATCATGCGCACCAGCAACACATCCCAAACTTCCCAGAGCCGGGTGAATTCGTCCAGCTCGCCCGCGGTGAGCGGCTGGAGGGGCTCATCCCCGGCCGGTGCCGCAACCGGTGGGGCGATGGTCTCCATTTCAACCCGCAGACCGACAGCGGTCACAGTCACCGAGGCTGCTGTCAAACCGTCCAGCAAATATTGCGCATCGCGGCGGTGGGCTTCGGCAAACATGGGTAGCAGAAAGGTTTTCATCTCGTCTACCGGCGGCTTCAAGTTGATGCGAATCCGATCCAGGTAGGGATAGACCCAGGACTGCATCAGCTGCCACAAAATTTCGGCAACCGTGGCCGGGCGGAGGTCGGCCGTAAGCACCCTGGAATCAACGGTTCGGAACGAAAGCGACCAGCTTTGGGGGTCGATGGCAGGCTCCTGGTACAGCACGACAATACCGGACCAGGAGACGGGTAAAATACAGTGATCGCCCAATGATTTCCCGGCGCTGATGTCGACCTGGACCTCAAGCCGCATCAGTTCGCCATCCTTGTGCTGGCTGAGCGCTGGCTCGCTCACCACCACCATCGTACACCCCTCTTCAGCACTGAACACCGTGGCCGCCTGACCCGGCTCAGTGAAGGCGGAGTGAATCACCAATGACTGCAGCAGATTATAATCGAGGGTCAGGGGGATCTCAACGCGTTGGTTTTGGCCCCCGGCCCAGGCGGGCCACATCCGCGTCAGCACCAGCACGATGAGACCGTTTGACACAGCACGATGTAGGATCCGGCCACGACAAGAGCACTTAAAGCGAGCAATCAGCACGCACAAGAGGGGGGTTTGCATTTAAATTCCATAATGAAAAAAGCGGGTTAAGTCAACACCAACTTGAGCTTTGTTTGACACCACTGTTTTGACAACCTCTGTAAACAGTGATAGAGCCATGACCGTATCATCGGGCACCTTTTTTCAGTGCACACCACCACCTCTACAGTTGGGGAAATGGTTTTGAAATAACCAGTTACAATCCGTCCCCATGGCGGTGGCGGGTTACCGTTGCGAGGTCCGGCATGAAGAATATCCTCTGGATCGGTCTGGGCGGATTTCTGGGATCGATTCTCAGGTATATCGTCAGTGGCGCTGTTCATCAATGGCACAAGGGCATTGACTTCCCCTACGGCACTTTAGTGGTCAATCTGATCGGCTGCCTTTTGATCGGTACCCTGTCGCAGGTCGCTGAAACCCGCGGCATAATCGGACCGCAAACCCGCATGTTTTTATTTATTGGCGTTTTGGGCTCTTTTACCACCTTTTCCACCTTTGGCAATGAAACCTTGAATCTGGTTTTTGACCGCAATGGTCTCCTGGCACTGGCCAACGTGGGCTTGCACATTTTCGCCGGATTGGCGGCGGTGTGGCTGGGACGCGTGCTGGCCATGCAGATCTAGCGGTGCGTGGATCATCAACCGCCTGCTTTCAGATGGGGCTATGAAACTGCTTCACTATAGCCAAACGATGATAAATCGAAAGGACACCCGAGATGGACCAACAAATAGAGGGCTGTTTGCTACGGATCTTTATCAGCGAGCGCCTCAAACATGACGGCAAGCCCCTGCACGAGTGGATCATCGTCGCGGCCCGACAAGCGGGCCTGGCCGGGGCCACGGCTTGGCGAGGCATGATGGGATATGGCGCCAACAGCCGCATCCATACCGCCAAAATCATGCGGCTCTCCGATGACCTGCCCGTCGTCATCGAAATGGTGGATACCCGCGAGCGGTTGGCCGCCTTTTTGATGCAGATCGAAGGGGTGATCACCGAGGGGCTGGCCACCATGGAGGCCGCCCAAATCCATTTTTATCGCAGTCGTAACGGAGAGGAGAGAATCGATGCCACTTAAAACCGTCCATACCGAACTGGCACCGGCCGCCGTGGGACCCTACTCCCAGGCCATCGACACCGGCAGCCTGGTGTTTGTCAGTGGGCAGATCGGCCTCAATCCCGCCACCGGCAAGTTGGCCGGCGACGATTTTGGCGCCCAGGCCCGACAGGCTCTGGCCAATCTATCTGCCGTGCTCGAGGCGGCCGGCTGCCGCACAGACAATGTGGCCGCCGTGGATGTCTTTTTAACGGACATGGCCAACTTTGTAGAATTCAACGGCTACTACGAAAAAACTTTCGGCGATCACAGGCCGGCCCGGGCCGCCATTGCCGTCAGGGCCCTGCCCTTAGGCGCCCAGGTGGAGCTGAAGTGCATCGCCCAGCGCCAGTAGCCCTCATATAAAAATGACCGACGAGAGCTCACGGCCATCGGTCAAACCAGCGGCGGGGTAACAGTCAAGCTGGCCGCGCAAGCGCCCGGCTGCAACAAGACCTTGACTTGACGCCCGGCTGCACAGTACAAGCCATCTGTTGCCGCGCCAAACACCTGCCAGCTTGACCCGAACGCTTGCGGGTCTTCGGCCGGCCGATGCAACCGAGACCCCCGTCGATGACGATCAGATTAACCTTTGAAAACGCCCATTTTTTCGTTCGTTACGTGGGCTAGGAGATTATGGCCCCCGGCAATGCCCGACCTATCTCTTGACAATGTCACCATGCGTTTTGGCGGCCTGGTCGCCATCGATCAGCTCGATATGGTAGTCCCGGAAGGCCGTATATTCAGCCTAATCGGCCCCAACGGTGCCGGCAAGACCACCGTCTTCAATGTCGTCACCGGTGTCTACCCCCCTTCCAAAGGCACCATCACCTTTGGCGACCAGACCCTTAACGGTCTCAACAGCAATCGTATCATCGCCAAGGGGATCGCGCGTACCTTCCAGAACATTCGCCTGTTTAAATCGATGACTGTGGCTGAAAATGTCCAGGTGGGCATGCATTGCCGCACCCGCAGCGGCGCCTTGCGGGCCTTGCTCAAAACACGCTTCCAGGTGCGCGAGGAGCACCATGTTTTCAACAAATCCATGGAGATTCTGAAATTCTTCGGGCTCGAAGGGCACGCCAACGAATACGCCGCCAACCTGCCCTACGGCAGCCAGCGGCGCTTGGAGATCGCCCGCGCCATGGCATCGGAACCCAAGTTGCTGTTGCTCGATGAACCGGCCGCCGGTATGAACCCGCGTGAAACGGCCGAATTGATGGAGTTGATTTTGAAGGTCCGCGACCAGGGGCTCACCATCTTCCTGGTCGAACACGACATGAAGCTGGTGATGGGCATCTCCGAGATTATAGTGGTGCTCGACCACGGCCAGAAAATCGCTCAGGGCACCCCCAAGGAGATTCAGCGGGACGAACGCGTCATCGAGGCCTACCTGGGCTCAGGCGCCATGGCCATGAAAAAAAAGCGCACGACCGGTTGATCGCGCCACTGGATGCGCCTGAAAATTTGATGACTCAGAACACTCGCTGTGTAGCGGTAACAGCTTGCAAGCCCGGCGACCAAGGACTGCCAGGGCAAGCGTGTCCCCGGACACCAATTAGAACCAACCCAAACCAATGTAAGGAGGCACAATGAGAAAGGTATTGATCGTACTGTTGTGTGTGGCATTCATGGCGGCCTTTGCCGGTCCGGCGGCGGCCAAAACCCTTAAAATCGGAACCCTCAGTCCGTTGACCGGCCCCTACGCCCAGGACGGCACGGATATTAAACAGGGGGTTATGACGGCCGTTGAGGTCTTCGGTCCCATCGAAGGCTACGATGAAGTCGTGGTCGAACCGGGCGACTCGGCCTGCGACGGCGGCAAGGCCACCATGGCGGCCAATAAGCTGATCAACACCGACGTTGATGCGGTCATCGGGGCCTACTGCTCCTCGGCCACCGAGCCCTCCCAGATCCCCATCAACGAAGCTGGAATCGTGCAGATCACGCCGGCCTCCACGGCCGAACGTCTGACCCACAAGGGCTACACAAACTTCTTCCGCATGCCCCCCCGCGATGACGTTCAGGCCTGGTCGACGGTTCAGTTCTTCGAGAATAAGCTCAACGCTAAAACCGTGGCCCTCATCGACGACAAACAGACCTACACCGCCGGGTTGACGGAAAACATCAAAAAGTTCGCCGAAGAAAACGGCGTACTTGAGATCGTGGCCCACGAGCATATCACCCCCGGTGACAGCGACTTTACGGCCGTGCTGACCAAGCTAAAGAAAGTCAACCCCGACGTCATCTACATGAGTACCTATCAGCCCGAAGGTTCCAAGATGATTCAACAGGCCCGCAAACTGGGGCTGGAATCGGTCTTCATGAGTGAAGATGCCGTCTTCCATCCCAAGTTCCTGGAAGTGGCCGGCCCGGCGGCCGAAGGTGTCTACTTAACCTTCGCCAAAGCCCCCGACACCCCAGAACGTCAGGCTTTTGAAGAAACCTACAAGAAAAAATGGAACACCGACGCGGTAGGGTCTTACGCGTATTACGCCTATGATGCCGCCATGGTGATACTGGGAGCCGCTGCCAAAGGCAGCGCCCTGGACGGCGAATCGTTGGCCAAAACCATTCGTGAAAACGAGTGGGATGGTGTCAGCGGCAAGATCAAGTTCGATGAAAAGGGCGACCGCGAACTGGCCCACATCATTTGGCTCGTCAAAGACAACCAGTTTGTACCCTACTGGGATCCGCTGACCGGTCAGGACCTGTAATAGCCTGGCAAACCACAAGCGTTGCGGCGGGTTTGCACCCTAGTGGTCAAACCCGCCGCCCACTGACAGCCCAAACACCCTTGCGCAACGAGGCGCAGCCTCTGGGGCAGGGCAAGCAATGGTTCTATCCCGAAAATTTAGGGCATGTTTCTAAACCGTATGCTGGCCAAACCGGATAAATAAGTCACATGGATCAAACCGCTTTTTTACTGCAGCAGGCCGTTAACGCCCTCTTTCTGGGCAGCATCTACGCGCTGATCGCCCTGGGATACACCATGGTCTACGGTATCATCGAGCTGATCAACTTCGCCCACGGCGAACTCTTTGCAGCCGGCGCCTTTATCGGCGTGATCGTACTGACCTTCCTGCAGCAAATCGGCTGGGTCGACAGCCATTTCGTGCTTTCGCTGATCATCGTCTTCGGCCTTGCCATGGCCTATGTGGCCGTGCTGGGTGTGGCCGTGGAGCACGCCGCCTATCGCCCCTTGCGTAACGCCTCGCGTCTGTCGGCGCTGCTCAGCGCCCTGGGCATGTCGATCTTTCTCTCCAACGGCATGATGCTTTCCCAGGGGGTTTCCGACCGCGCCTACCCCCAGGTGTTCGGCTTGGAAGGCCTCACCATTCTGGGGGCCAAAATCACCTATGGCCAGGTCTTTATCATTCTGCTGGCCATGGCCCTCATGGCCGGCCTGCAGATCTTCGTGCACAAAACCCGGTTGGGCAAGGCCATGCGCGCCACGGCCCAGAACCGCACCATTGCCCGCATGCTGGGCATCGATATCGACAAAACCATCCGTATCACCTTTATGATCGGCCCCGCCCTGGGCGCCGCGGCCGGCGTGATGGTGGGGCTCTACTACGGCGCCGTGCGTTTCGACATGGGATTTATCTTCATGATCAAAGCCTTTGCGGCCGCTATTCTGGGCGGTATCGGCTCCATCCCCGGGGCCGTGCTGGGAGGCTTGATCATCGGCACTATCGAGGTGATGTGGGCGGCGTTTCTGCCCAGCGCCTGGAAAGATGTCACCACCTTCACTGTGTTGATTATGGTACTTTACCTCAAGCCCAGCGGGCTGTTGGGCGCCGACATAGCCGAAAAGCGAGTCGTAGCTATCCATGCACAACTGCCACGACGACCGGTGAAATATGATCCGACAAGAACTTAAAAAGCTGATCCTTTACGTCTTCGTGCTGGCCATTTTGATATTACCAATGCTCGGCTTTCGCGGACCCAGTTTTGAGGCGAGGCGCGCATTGATCACGTTGGGAGTTTTTGTGGCTATCCTGACCCTCAGTTTCATCGTCAAGATCGTTCGCGGGCAACGGGACGAGACCATGGAAACACCAAAGGTACCATGGTCGGAGCGTGTCGTTAACCAGGTTGATCGTTTGCCCAAAGTGTTCACCCTGGGCGGTCTTCTGGCCGTGCTGGTGATATTCCCCCAAATCGCCAACAACTACATGATCGACGTCGGCATCACCTGCCTGATCTATGTGGCCCTGGGGCTGGGATTGAACATCGTGGTGGGCCTTTGCGGCCTGCTCGACCTGGGTTACATCGCCTTTTATGCGGTGGGCGCTTACACCTACTCGCTGCTCAACCTGACCTTCGGGATCTCTTTCTGGGCCGCCCTGCCCATCGGCGTGCTCCTAGGCATGATCTGCGGGTGCATCATCGGCTACCCCACCTTGAAGATGCGCGGCGACTACCTGGCCATTGTCACCCTGGGGTTCGGCGAAATCATCCGCCTGGTGCTCAACAACTGGGACGACCTGACCGCCGGACCCAATGGTCTTTTCGGCATGGATAAGCCCACCTTGCTGTTGCCCAACTTTACCGAGGCCGGTTTCACCTTTAGCGTCGTTCCCCTCAAATCGTTGCCCGCGCTCTACTATTTAATTTTGGTGATCGCCATTCTCACCATTTTCGGGGTGCGCCGGTTGGACAACTCGCGCATCGGCCGGGCCTGGATCGCCATCCGCGAAGATGAAACCGCGGCCGAGCTTTCGGGCGTGCCCACCACCTGGATCAAGCTGCTGGCCTACGCCCTGGGCGCCGCCTTCGCTTCGGTGGCGGGTGCTTTTTTCGCCGCCAAGCTCAGCTACACCAACCCCAATTTTTTCCTCTTCATGGAATCGTGCATCGTACTGTGCATCGTGGTGCTGGGGGGTGTCGGCAGCATTCCCGGCATCGTTGTTGCGGCCCTGATTCTGATCGCCGTGCCGGAAGTGTTCCGGGAACTGGAAAACTACCGCATGCTGGCCTTCGGCGGCATCATGACCACCATGATGGTGTTAAAGCCCGACGGCCTGATCCCGGCTTCGCGCAAGCGCGAAAAACCGAAGAGACCCAAATGGTCGAAGCCCAGAAGGAATCGTAACGCCATGACCGCGGCCAACCATGCTGGAACTGAGGATATCCACACCTATTACGGCAGCATTCACGCCCTCAAAGGCATCACCTGCGCGGTCCCCGACGGCGGCATCGCCTGCCTGATCGGAGCCAACGGCGCCGGCAAAACCACCACCCTGATGACCATTTCCGGCGTCCAGCAATCCCGCAAGGGTACCATCCGATTCAAAGGCCGGCCATCCAGCGCCTGCGGCCGGAAAAAGTGGCCGCCCTGGGCGTGGCCCAAAGCCCGGAAGGCCGTCAGATTTTTCCGCGCATGTCCGTCCTGGAAAACCTGCAGATGGGCGCCTACCTGCGCAAGGACAAAGCCAAAGTGCAGGAGGATCTGGAGTGGTCTTTCGAGCTCTTTCCGGTTTTAAAGGAGCGCGTCAACCAATTGGGCGGCACCCTGAGCGGCGGCGAGCAGCAAATGCTGGCCATCGCCCGCGCCCTGATGCAGCGCCCCAACCTTGCTGCTGCTCGACGAGCCATCCCTGGGCCTGGCCCCCAAAATCGTCGAAACCATCTTCGAAACCATCCTCGAAATCAACAAAAACGGCACCACCATCTTCCTGGTCGAACAGAACGCCCACATGGCGCTGTCTATTTCCAGACCGGCTACGTGATGGAAACCGGCCGCATCGTACTGACCGATCGCGCCGAAGCTCTCTTGGAAAACGAGCAGGTTCAGAAAGCCTACCTGGGTGAGTAGACACAAACCTCAAGCGTTCAGGAGTTGGCTTACCTGAAAACCACCGGGCTCTTTTCAGCCGGCTTTCTCGATTACCTGGCCGGCTTTCGCTTCAGCGGCAACGTGGTGGCCATGCCCGAAGGCACTATTTTCTTTCCCGGCGAGCCGCTTCTGGAGGTTACCGCCCCTTTGATCGAGGCCCAGATCGTAGAAACCTTCCTGATCAACACCATCGGCTTTCAAACCATGGTGGCCACCAAGGCGGCCCGTTGCGTGCACGCCGCTCAGGGACGAACACTCGTCGATTTCGGGCTGCGGCGCACCCACGGCCAGGATGCCGGATTAAAAGCGGCGCGCTGTTCCTATCTGGTCAGTTATGCCGCCACCAGCAATGTGCTGGCCGGTAAAATGTGGCAGATTCCCGTGGCCGGCACCATGTGGCTAATTCCTTTGTGCAGGCCTTTGATGATGAGCAGCAATCCTTCGCGGCTTTTGCCGAGACCTATCCCGACAGCAGCATCTTCCTCATCGACACCTACGACACTTTAGATGGCGCCCGCAAGGCCGTGCGCGTGGCCAAGCAGATGAAAGCCGAAGGCCACTCGCTTTTAAGCGTGCGCCTGGACAGCGGCGATATCACCACACTAGGCAAAGAGGTGCGTTCCATCTTCAATGCGGCGGGGCTGGAGGAGGTGAAGATCTTTGCCAGCGGCGGATTTGATGAGTTCAAGATCGCGCGCATTGTGGCCGACCAAGCCCCTATCGACGCATTCGGCATCGGCACCAAGGTGGGCGTATCGGCCGACGATCCTTTTCTCGATACCGTTTATAAAATGGTGCACTACGACGGGCGCGATGTGCGCAAGGTTAGCCCGGGCAAAAAAACCCTGGCCGGTAAGAAGCAGGTGTTTCGGCAAAGTGATGCCAGCGGACACTCTGTTGCTGACACCATCGGATGCCGTAATGAACAGATCGCAAACGCGACCCCCCTGCTCACGGCGGTGATGCAAGGCGGCCGAATAGTGACCTCCCCGCCGCCCTTGGCGAAACTTCGCCGGCAGTTCCAGCGCAATTTGGAACGCCTGCCGGAACGTTACAAAACCTTAACGCCGCTGGAAGGCCCCGCAGCATATCCGGTCCGGGTCAGCGACAACCTTGCGGCCCTGCAACAGCACATATCGCAGGCATGAGCTGCGTGTTATATCGCTATCCTAACGTATGTCGCTATCCTAACGATTGAATGCTTAAAGGGAGTCCGTCAATTTGATATTCACTCAAGGCGGCCTGAAAGTGTGATGGCGAGTGAGCAAAACGACCATGGTTGATTCATCCCCAAATTTCGTTCCGGCCGGCTGATCTCGAGGTAGCAAGAACAGCCATAACCTTCTTCACAAACATGCTCCTCGTGTTTCAAAAAGTAGCCATCCTCTTCAGGCGGCTCAAAATGATTACAATAGATACCGGCACCGTCCTCGGCGTCATTCAAGCCATACCCCAGTTCGGCCTGAAGATCCATTCGATTCGAATTGCCATGAACAGGCTCCGCAGCCCTACCCAATGACCCCTTCAGTGCACCCTTGCGAACTTACTCAGGGTAGCACTTGCCTTCTTCGGTCTGAGAGCTCGAGTGCGTCCTATGCCATCGAGGGTAACGCCAGCAAGCGGCACATCAGCCGCATGGGAAACGTACCCCTATCGTTTTGTCGGCCGACCCGCCAGGTTCATGGGCAGATTATAGCCATCGGCAAACGCGCCCATGCATCGATACAGAACGCCTCAACAACCTTCGGGACACTCGGGATATCGCGCATCATCGGGATATGCGGCAAAATCATCACCGTGTTGGCGCCAGCCGGCGAGCCACTCCTTGGTCACTTCTCTTCCCTCGTCGTGAAGATCCTCCATGTGGTTGCGGTCGCGATCGAGCTTCGTCGATGAATGAAGCCCCCAAGCCGACTCTGGCCGCATCTTGATCGTGCGGACTTCAATGGGCTTGTATTTGGCAAAAAGCGGATGATCCGTTCCATGTTCCTTGAGCCACTTGTTTAGTATCATGACATGGTCGAGTTCGGCGTTCAGAGACAGATTTCCAGCCAGATCATTGATGCGGTCATGAATGTCGGCCGTGCCCGATAATTCCCGATAGAGTTCCTGTGGGTTGATACGAACGATCCATATCTCATCCGGCTTTTCGTCCCTGGTTTCCGCATCCAACAAAAGCCGAACCGGTGGATTCTGTGAGTAGAGTCCATCCCAGTAATACGCATCTCGGCGTATCGTTTTACCGGGAGTGCATGTGGGAAACAGCATGTCGGGAATCTTCTGAGCAGGAAGCACTTCGGGCAGTGTGCCCGATGCGGCGACCCCTTCGAGAGAGAGCGCACGGCGCATTCTCCATCGCGTCACTCTGTATTGCTCGTTATCCTTTCGAGGCGCCCGCAAACCCATCTTTTCCAGCGTCTTGTGAGAATCAAATGCCTCAAAGTTACCGCTCTTGATCTCAATTGCGCCGGCAATCATACGCGTCTTTGTTTTGGCGACTTCCGCCCAGTCGATGCTGGCGAAGTCTGGACACAGCTTGCCAAGCAACGCTGGGAATCCCAGGTAGGCGTCACGAGCACCCAGGATCGAAAGAAACGACATCGCCATATTTGTGGCAACGCTATAAGGGTTTCCGTCAGGCAGGGGCACGCCTCTTTCCTTCAGGCCGAGTGCGATCGTCAAAGCGGTGTTCAGCGTTTTTTCAGTGGGGGTGGTCGCAGCAAAGGTCGTCCATAAAAAATTCAGACGCTCGACCGCTTTGTCAAGGCTGCCGCATTGGGGGTCGGCGGTGTTGGGAACAAGGCCGTACCAAGTCGCCAAGGCGCAGAGTGCCCCCGCCGAGGTCCCGCTGAGGGTGACAATTTCAAATTTCGGCCCATCACCGGAATCCCATTTCTGTTTCGTTTCCAGAATTTCAGCGAGTACCCCCCAGGTGAAGGCGGCATGTGTACCTCCACCTTGACAGGCGATCGCGATTTTTTTCGTAGTCATTCGGATATTCTCCCCAGTCAAAAGTGTATTCTGTTGAGCAGACCGCCGTGGACCGCTCCACTCGTTGAACCCTGAAGCATCAAGAAAGACATTCATGGGGCGCGTAAGTGCCCCGGCCAACTCCGTATTAATGGCCGGAAAAAGTGGCAATCGATTGTTGCAGAAAGCTCACTTTTCTGCAACGGGTATCACCACTAAAAAATAAGTAATGACGCCGCACCAGGCAAAAAGGCCCGTAGCCGACCAGCAGAACCGAGACATAGCGACCTTCGGACATCCGGGGACCGCTGATGTTCGCCCCTTCACGCGTGTCGATGATAGCACCGGAGCAAATAAGCCTTCCAGCGGGAAATATGATATCCATATTGATTTCTGCGGTATGGATATATTCCGATGCCGTGGTCGGACAAATAGTATCTTTTACAGATGGGCCTTACGGGGTATGCTTTCTTGTGATAATGGAAAATTCGCCATAAGCGGCAGATCCTCGTAATGAATAGGCCCGAGGGGGAACCATGAGAAATGCCCAATTGACTGGTGCCTTGGTCTTTTTTTGTGTTTCGGTGTATGCAGTAAACTGTTGGGCTGTTGAGGTTGCCAGTGTATCAGCACTTGAAAATGCCGTTGACAGTGCCAACGCCGGCGGCGACAAGAATATTGTGATTCGCTCGGGCGTTTACCATTTGGGGGGTGTTTATTTGCGCCTGACAAGCGATGGTGTCACCGTTTCCGGTAAAACCGGTAAAAGGGAGGACGTGGTCCTCGACGGCCAGTATGTCAGCGAAGAGATTTTTCAAGTTGTGGCATCCAATGTTACCATCAAGGACCTCACTCTCAAAAGAGCCTATTATCACCCCATACATATTTCTCCAGTGAGCAGTGATGTCGTCGGCACCGATATCAACAATGTCCATATCATCGATCCCGGTCAGCAGGCGATCAAGATCAATCAGGATGCTGCCAAAAACCACTCGGTAAACTACGGCAAGGTACGAAACAGCCGTATTGAATTGACCAGCAGTGGCAGGGCCAAGGTCTGGGAGATCAATGGCAGCTGTTACACCGGTGGCATCGACGCCCATCATGCACGGGGCTGGGAGGTTACCGATAATGTCATCAAGGACTTCTGGTGTCAGGACGATCTGTCGGAACATGGCGTCCACTTCTGGTCCGAATCAAGAGACACACTGGTGGCACGCAACACGATTATCAACTGCGACCGGGGTATCGGTTTTGGCCTGGGCAGCAGCGGCCACCTTGGTGGTATCATACGCAACAACATGATATATCACGATGCTGGCCATGAGTTCAGTGATGTGGGGATAGGCCTTGAAAATGCCAACCAGGCCCAAGTGTATAACAATACTATTTTCCACATCCACGCTTACCCAAACGCCATTGAATATCGTTTTCCCGGTGCGGCAGGCGGGTTTATCAGGAATAATCTGACCAATCGGGCTATTGCCTCAAGAGATGGTGGTTCGGCGGCTGTCTCCCATAACGTAACTTCAGCCAAATCATCCTGGTTTCGCAATTATGCGACCGGCGATCTCCATCTGTCCTATGCCGTTTCTGGGGTTGTCAACAGTGGTACAAGCATTTCCGGCCTGCAACTGGATTTTGACAAGGAATCACGGCCTCAGGGAGGAGGTATTGACATAGGGGCGGATGAGTGGACAGGAGGCCAGAAATCGACACCCACCGTGTCATCCTGGTTACCCCTGCTTCTCCATTAAGGTGCTGCACTTGTATTCGGGCAACTGAGGAGGCACTATGAATATTTCAAGAACTATTGGTAGAAGGGCGTTGATGCTTTTTGCGGCACTGGCGATCGCACCGCTCTGGCTAAGCGCTGCGGTAAACCGGCCGGTGCTCAAATGGCAATATGGTGGGTGCTATTCATCCTGGTGCGAAACAGGCTGGTATTCCTCTCCGGCCGTTGCTGATCTCGATGGTGACGGCAAGACGGAGGTGATTGCTTCCGCCTACTCCATCGCTGTATTGAAAGGGGAGAATGGCGAACTTGTCTGGCGTGTTCCTTCTGGGCATGACCGCCGAACTCCGGAAGCGGACAATGTCGGCAGAACTTGGCCCGGCATCGTTGTCACTGATATTGACGGTGACTCCAAGCTGGAAATTGTCTCGGCCCATGGTGGGGGATATGTCTCCGTTTACGACCACAGCGGCTATTTTCAGGGTGGCTGGCCCAGGCGACCGGCTTCCAACGAATTGCGGGGCTTGAATGTAGCCGATATCGACGCTGACGGCACCGATGAAATTGTGGTCACAGGGGCGGTGTACGGTAAAACCAATACCTGGGTATATGAACACAATGGCGCGTTGCGTGGTGGCTGGCCTCAGTTGAGTAATACCACAGGGTATGCCTACGGCGTATTTAACGATAACAGCTGGGTTGCCGATATAAACCAGGACGGCCATAAGGAGATCATTGTGCCATCTGATGTCCATTATATCTGTGGCTATACTGATGATGGCAGACAACTGCCAACCAACAGTATTTACGACGGAAAAGGCTGGGGCAAGATAGGTCTGTGGGAGAGTTACGCCATTGAGCAGCGCGGCTGGGGTGACTGTTCATCCACAAGGGCTGAGAGATACCGGACCAATCTGGCCCATGGCGCGGCTGTGGCTGCCGATGTAGACGGCAACGGCACTATTGAGGTGATTGCAACCGGTAATATGTATGATTGTGCTCAAGGCCACCCTCCGGGGAATATATACCCCTCTTTTTATCTTTAACAGTGACAGGAGCAGATTCAACATCTCATCCTGGGACTGGCGAGAGCCTGCCAAAAATACGGGAGCACCGTTGAGTGAAGATTATTCCAGAATTGAGAACTGTCAGCCTAATCCGGTGGTGGTCGACTCGATGGAGATGGCACAAAGGAGATACTGTTTTCCTCCTACGATGGCAGAATACACTGTTTCTGGCTGGATAAAACGGAGCATCACGGTTGGCCTTACAATGTTTACAAAGCTTCGGAAGGCTTTTACCGTTTCAGTTCCGAGCCGGTGGTGGCTGACCTTGACCGGGACGGCAAGGCGGAGATTATCTTTTCATCCTGGGTGGAGAAGACATCCAGCGGCGGCGTTCGCCTGGGAAAACTGCATATTCTCGACTATCGGGGAAGGCTGCTGCATGAAGTTGTCCTACCGCGGCCGAAATCAGCATCGGTGCACTGGAACGGTGCTCTTGCCGCCCCAACCATTGCCAACATTGATAGCGACGGCGACTACGAACTCATATTGAACACGGTGGCCTCTGGTTTCGTTGCCTATGATCTTCCAGGCTCCTCCTCGGCCCGCATTCTATGGAGAACCGGCAGAAACAAGCAGTATGATGAGTTTTTTGGCGCAAGACCGCTGGTTCCGGTTCTGCACCTGCTTCTTGAAGAGTAGAGAGAGACATGGCGTTTTTGTACCTGTCTTCACCAGATTGGTTGTTGAAGAGTTCGTTTTTTATTGGCGGATCAAACAAGATCAATTCTCATTGGAAGGTCAGGATCAACCACTCGATGAATCTTCCAGTCGGAAAGACTGGAAACTTTAGGCCATATTGTTCGCCACCAGCTCGGCGATATCCACGGTCTTGATCTCCTCATCCTTTTCCAGCTCTTTCATGCCGTCTTCGATCATGGTCAGGCAGAAAGGGCAGCCCACGGCCACATGGTTCACCTTTTTGGAGACCATCTCCTCGGCACGTTCCTGATTGATTCTTTTACCGATGGTCTCTTCCATCCACATGCGGCCCCCGCCGGCGCCGCAGCAGAAGCTCTCCTGGCCGTGGCGGTCGAGTTCGGTCAGCCCCCAATTGGAAATGGACTTCAAGATGGTTCGGGGCTCATCGTACACATTGTTGTAGCGCCCCAGGTAGCAGGGATCGTGGTAGGTCAGCGGCTCGTCGAGGGTCTGGGTCAGCCGAATCTTGCCCTGTTTGACCAGGTGATGGATGAACTGGGAATGGTGAACCACATCGTAATTTCCACCCATCTGGGGGTATTCGTGCTTGAGGGTATTGAGGCAATGGGGGCAGGCGGCGATGATCTTTTTAACATGGTAGTTGTTGAGGGTCTCGATGTTCTCTTGGGCCATCATCTGGTACATCATCTCGTTGCCCACGCGGCGGGCAAAATCACCGGTGCACTTCTCCTCAACCCCCAGGATGGCGAAATTAACCTCGGCCTTTTGCAGAATTTTGACCAGACTGGTGGAGACCTTTTTGGACCGGTCGTCGAATGAGCCTGCACAACCCACCCACAGCAGATAATCCACGTCGGCATCTTCGGCCATGATTTTTACGCCCAGCCCCTTGGCCCAGTCGGCGCGTTTGTCATAGCCGATGCCCCAGGGGTTGCCGTTGCGCTCGAGCCCTTTCAGCGCCGTGTTCAACTCCTGAGGGTAGACGCCCGCCATCAGGGTTTGGCCCTGGCGCATGGCCATGATGCGCGGCACGTGCTCGATGGTCACCGGGCAGACCGCTTCACAGGCGCGGCAGGTAGTGCAGGCCCAAAGGGTGTCTTCGGCGATGACATCGCCCACAAGCGACTTCTCGCTGTTGAGCGCGGCCATCTCGGATTTGATATTTTCGATCCGTTCGTCAGTGTCGCCTTCCAAAATGGTGGCGGCCAGCTTTCCTTTTTTGATGATCTTTTCACTGTTGTCGAAAAGCTCTAATTTGAGGCTGTCGTTAAAATCGTGCAGGTTCAGGGGCTTGTCGGTGGTGTAGGTAGGGCAGACCTCCTTGCAGCGGCCGCACTCGGTGCAGGTGTAAAGGTCGAGACCCTGCTTCCAGTTGAGCTGGTGGATATGATTGATCCCCAGCGATTCGTCCTCCCATACCGATTCATCTTCAAGATCGAGCAGCTTGGTCTTTTCGTGGGGATAGCCCAGGCTTTTTAGAAAAACATTGGGCAAAGCGGTGATGACGTGAAAATGTTTGCCCAGAGGCAAAAAGTTGAGAAAGGTGAGCTGGGTGATGATATGCAACCAAAACATGCCCACCAGGACATAGCCGAGGGTCTCGATGCCGACCGCCGATATGAGCGAAGCGGCCCCCACGGTAAGCGGTGTCCACAGAAATTCATTTCCATAGCGCGGGTTGTTGAAAAAATGCAGTTGGTCCGGGTTGCCGTGGTGCATGATCAGGTTGTAACGCGACCCGTCGTACATGAGGTCGGAAACCATCAATACGCCGATCATCCCCAAAACAAAATAGGCTTCCCAGGTGTTGTGCAGCCGCTTGGGCTTAAGCACCGCCCGCCGGAAGATGGCATAGATCACCATCGCCAAAACGACGCCCTCCATGATGTCTTTCAGGGCAATGTAAAGGTAACCGGTCAGATGCTCTTGGCCTAGAAAAGGGAGCTGAAAACCTTCAACAAAGCCCTCGCCGTACAGGGTCAGACTCCGGATCAACAGCACGCAAAATCCCCAGAAAATGAGCGCGTGCATTACCCCCGAGGCGCGCTCTTGTTTCCGCCCCACCAGGCGTTTCTGGCCAATCGCCAAAGTCATCATGTTTTTCAGCCGCGCCATGAGGTGATTGGCCCGGTCCGTTGGTTCGAGCGCCCGCAACAGTTGGATTTTCCGGGTCATGGTGCGGCCGAACAGCGCCAGTCCGACGATGAGCAGGAAGGACATTAAAAGCGGATTCACAGTCACCTCTTCAACAGTTGATGAGCAAATTTATAAGACCATACAGAACCACCGCGCCGTTTTCATAACGTTTCGGTGGGGTCAAGGTCAAGGCGGGAAGACCATTTGGCACAGCCCGGAAGGCAATTTGATGGAATGTGTTGGGGGCGTAAAGAAAGTGTTTCGCCACCGATGGCCGGCAATCCACCAGGGGCGGTTTTCCCCGCCCGTGGCAAAATTCGGTGTACCGGCCCCACCCCCGCCGGCATCGTCGAACAGGGCCATGGAACGACAGACTACGCCCTGAGCTTTTTGATCTCTTCGCGCAAAATCGGCACCACTTCGAACAAATCACCCACAATACCGTAGTCGGCCACGTTGAAGATGGGCGCCTCGGGGTCCTTGTTGACGGCCAAAATCACTTTGGAGCCGTTCATGCCGGCCAGGTGCTGAATGGCCCCCGAGATGCCGATCGCCATGTAGAGGGAGGGGGCCACGATCTTGCCGGTTTGCCCCACCTGTTTGTTGTGTCCCATGAACCCGCCGTCTACCATGGCGCGGGAGGAACCGAAACCGGCCTGCAGGTCGTCGGCCAGCGCCTTGACCAGGTCGACACCCGCCTGATCCTTGACACCGCGCCCCACCGAAACCACGATGTCGGCATCAGCCAGATCGATCTCGCCGCTGGCGTCCGAGACCAACTCCTTGATCACCGCCTTCAGATCGGCCGGGGGCGGATCGAGCTTGACCACCTTTTCGCTTCCCGTAATCTCCGGTGTGGCTTCGAAAGCACCCGCGCGCACCACCGCCACCATTTTGTCTGTGTTGATCTTCACGCGCTGCAACACTTTGTTGGTGATGGCCGGCCGGACAATTTCGATCTGACCGTCATCGATCGTAACATCGGTAATTTCGGTTGCGCAGGCGATACCCAGTTGCGCAGCCACTCTCGGCGCAACGGCTTTACCGCTCTCCGAAAAACCGAACCAGATCAGATCAGCGTCAAACTGTTTGGCGGCATCGACCACGCAGGCGGCGTAGGGCCCAGCCGAGAAGAGTTCCAACACAGGATCGTCGGCCACATACTGCCCGTCGGACCCCGCCTTTACCAACTCGGGAATTAAAGGTTCGATATGGCTGCCCACGGCCACCACGGCGGCTTCAGCGCCCAGCGACTTGGCTTTCGACAAAAGTTCGGCGGTGCTACCCTTGAGCACACCCTGTTTTATTTCCGCAACGACGAGTACTTTGGCCATGATATGGGTTCCCTTTTGTGCAAGTTGCAACGATGGTGTCGTGATGGGCTACAGGACTTTGGCCTCATTTGCCAGGAGATCAACCACTTTAGCCGTGACTTCAGCAGCCTCACCCTCGAACTTCTGACCGGCCTCGCGCGATTGGGTGGCCATGAACTCGGCCACTTCCGACTTGGGCGTCTCAGCCCCCACTTCCGCGGGCGACACACCCAAGCCCGCCAGGTCCATGTTTTCGATCTTCTTTTTCTTGGCCATCATGATACCGCGCATCTGGGGCAGTCGCGGTTCATTGATGCTCACGTCCACGGTAACCACGGCTGGCAAGGTGATCTCCACAATCTCGGTCCCGGCATCACCAGCGCGCGACACTTTGATGTGCTGGTCGTCCACCACTGAGATGGCGATCACATTGCTGACGCAGGGCAACCCCAGGTATTCGGCCAGAATGATGCCGGTCTGACCGCTGTCGGTGTCCTGGGCCTGCTTGCCGGTGATCACCAGATCGTAGTCGCCCTTTTCAAAGACCTTTTGAATCACCCTGGCATAGACTGATGCATCGGCCTTGGCCAGGACCGGGTCGTCGATGTGAATGCCGTTTTCAATGCCCATGGCATAGCATCGGCGGATAATGTCGGTATTGTCACCACCGCCCACGCTCACCAGGGTCGTTTCCGCGCCGCTGCTTTCTTTGAGCTGCACAGCGGTTTCCACGGCGTTCTCATCCCAGGCGTTGATGACATATTGCATGCCGTCTTCAACGATAGCGCCGTCTTTGACGTGCATGTTTAATTCCACGTCCACCACTTTTTTTACCGTCGTGAGAATTTTCAAACCATCCTCCTCATTATTCTGTTGAACCGCAAAGAAGATGGCGTCGTAAAAAGTCCCATCTACTGCGTTGTAGTGATTTTTCAGATCCTCGGCATACTACATGTATGGCCTCGGCCCTGAAAAATCACTACGCCTTGTATATGAAACTTTTTACTTAGCCATCGCGCTACTTTTTACGAGTTCATCAAAGAAGACCGCCGCCTATTTCCCACTGGCCGGCTCGAGATCGCCGCTGGGAAAAGCCAACCCCTCGATCAACACATAGGCGGCCTGAAGATACGATGTCGGGCACAGCGGGAAACACGCTTTGCATTCAGGGCAGGCTTGAGCGGCAATCTCCGGAATGAAGCTGATCTCTTTCCTGATGCCCCGGTCAATGAAGCCCACGGCATTTTCTCGCTTGACTTCGGCACAATATCGGACACACAAGCCGCAATGGATGCAAAAAGAGGCCTCCCGATCGAAGCGCTGCTTGTTGGCGCCATAGGTTTTTGCCAGCTCGTTTAATTCAGGCGATTCCGGTGCATGCGCCAGCAGCAGCTCGAGGATCATTTTGCGGATGCGATCGATCTTCTGCGAACGCGTTCTGACCACAATATCTCTCTCCACCGGATAGACGCAGGAGACCACCAGTTTGGTCCAACCACGCACGGTCACTTCCACGATACAGATGCGGCACCCGCCATAAGGCTCCAGTTGGTCGTGGTGGCACAGCGTGGGAATGGCTATCCCGGCGCTTCGGGCGGCTTCCAGGAGGGTCATACCTTGGTTGGCCCTGACCTCTTTGCCGTCGATCTGCAGCACAACGTCGCTCATTTTCGGTCGCTCTTTCTGATGATGTTTCTCTCCGCCTCTGGGATCGGGGGCGGTACGGGCTGTCCGGATATTTTTTCCACCGCCGCGAAACGGGCGGGGCACACTTCGAAGCAGGTGCCACAACCGGTACACTTCTCCTGGTCGATGACGTGAATTTTTTTCTTGCCGCCGTCGATCGCCTCGGCCGGACATTTTCTCAAACAGATCATGCAGGCCTGGCACTTCTGGGGGTTGATATGGTAAGCGAACAGGTGCTTGCACGATAGGGCCGGACATCTTTTTTGGTCGATGTGGGCCTCGTACTCATCTCTAAAGTAGCGTAGCGTGCTTAAAAAGGGATTGGGGGCACTCTTGCCCAAAGCGCACAAAGAAGCCTCTATGGCTGTTTCCGAGAGCGCCTCGAGAAGCTCGATGTCACCCGCTTTCCCCCGCCCTTCGGTTATATTGGTGAGCAGCGTGAGCATCTGCCGCAATCCTTCACGGCAGGGGACGCACTTACCGCACGACTCATCGGTGAGGAATTCGATGAAATAGCGGGCCACATCCACCATGCAGGTGTCCTCGTCCATGACGATCATACCGCCGGAGCCCATCATGGAACCGGCCTGGGTCAGCTCATCAAAGCCCACCTGCAGATCGAGCAACGCCTCAGGCAGGCAACCGCCCGAGGGCCCCCCCGTCTGCACCGCCTTGAATCGCTTGCCTCCCGGGATGCCGCCCCCGATCTTGTAGATGATATCCCTGAGAGAAATACCCATGGGAACTTCCACAAGGCCGGTGTTGGTTATCTTGCCGACCAGGGAGAATATCTTGGTGCCTTTACTGCCCTCGGTTCCGAATTGGGTGAACCACTCGGCCCCCCGGTTGATAATCAGCGGTACATTGGCCCAAGTCTCTACATTGTTGAGTACGCTGGGCCTTTCCCAAAGTCCTTTGATGTTGGAGCGGATATACTTGGGCCTGGGTTCTCCGACCCTGCCCTCCAATGCCGTCATCAGAGCTGTCGATTCGCCGCACACAAAAGCCCCGGCGCCTTGGTGCACGATCACCCTGAAGTCAAACCCCGACCCCAGAATATTCTCGCCGAGCAGCCCGTAGGCCTCGGCCTGTTCGATCGCCAGGGTCACATTCTCCACTGCCAGCGGGTACTCCTGGCGAACGTAAACATAGCCTTCGTGGGACCCGACAGCGTAGCCTCCGATCATCAATCCTTCGAGGATCGAGTGGGGGTTTCCTTCCAGCAACGCTCGGTCCATAAATGCGCCCGGATCGCCCTCATCGGCATTGACGATGACATATTTAATGGGTTCAGGGGCATTGCGGGACCCTTCCCATTTTCGGCCGGCGGGGAAACCGCCGCCGCCTCTTCCTCTTAGGTTGGACTTTTTGACCTCGTCCAACACCTGCTCTGCGGTCATCCGGGTAAGAACTTTGGCCAGTGCCGTATAGCCGCCGATGGCCAGATAGTCATCGATGGACTTTGGGTCGATCTTGATGTTGCTGCCGATGATATGCCGTTTCTGGTGCTTGTAAAACGGTATCTCGAATTCGTGAGGTGCTTTTTCACCCGTGGCCGTGTCGACATATACCAGCCGATCGATGACCTCTTTTTCTCTTACGGTTTTTGATACAATCTCGGGAATGTCCTCAGGGGTGACCTGGAGATAACATATCTCATCGGGATAAATAACAACCACGGGCCCCCTCTCACAAAACCCGGGGCACCCGGTCCCTTTGGTATCGACCTCAGCCGTCAAACCTTGTTTTTCAATCTCTGCTTCGAAAGCGGCGATCACCTCGATGGCTCCGGAGGCGACACAACCAGCGCCGGCGCATATGGAGATACAGGGTGCGGTCGGCTCTTTCCGAGACAGTATCTGCTGCCGGTGCTGTTCCAGCAATTCTGGCGAACTTAGAAGCGCCATGGTTATCCCCTACTCATAACTTTTTATCACATCAGCCGCCTTGCCCGGCGCCATCTTACCATGGGCCTTTCCGTTGATCTCGACCACCGGGCCCAATGCACAACACCCCAGACAATTAACGGTTTCAAGGCTGAACTTTAAATCCAGATCCGTCTCACCGGGTTTAATCCCCGTCAGGTCTTCAACGGTGTCGAGAACACGCCCCGCACCGCGCACATGGCACGCCGTACCCATGCAAATGTGGATCCCGTGGCGCCCTTTGGGAACCAGACTAAAGGCCTTGTAGAAAGTGGCAATGTGCTGGATCCGGCTCAGCGGCACCTGCAGCCGCTCAGCGACACGGTGCTGCGCCCGCTTGGGAAGCCAGTTATTTTCACTTTGAATCTCCAGCAGCACCTGAATGAGCGCACTGGGCTGGCACTGATATTTGTCGATAATGTGATCGACTCTGTCGTTATCCATAAACAATTTCCTACCTTGAGTCCTCGCCCTGGCGGTTAACTTCAGACCAGACAGTATCGGTTCTCACCGGTATCGTACTTGACCAGACCGTGCCTCGATGAACGCTTCATGTATCGCGACACCTCGGACGGGCTAAGGTTCAGGGCCTCGGCGATTTCGCCTGTGGAAAGTGGCGATTCACGCAACAGCGCCGTGATCTGACTCATGGCGAGGGGGCCGCTGATGATCTCGTCAAGCAACCGGTTCACCTCATCGTTGGTAAAAAAATCACGGTAGGCCGCTTCCGACTTGGTGGGTACCCGCAAGCGCTCCCTTTCGACCAGCTTGATAAAGGGGACCAGCTTGGTGAGGGCCGCCAGCTTGAGCTTCATGTGGTCGGGGTCGATCCCCTCACTGCGGCCGATCGGCCCCAATGCCTTGATCTGAGCGGTGAAGTCGTCGCATAATTCGGCCAACAAATTGCCGTCGGCACCAGACATAAACTCGATTCTCAGCCGCTCAGGATCGAGACCGATGTGCGCCATCAACCTGCCGCAGATGTAGGTATTGCTCAGGGCGTCGAAATTGCCGTGGGTGGTGTAGTTGCATTCGCCCAGGCGACAGCCGCCGATAAAAACGCCGTCCATCCCGTTCGAAAAGGCCCTTAAAATAAAGGCCAGGTCGACCCGGCCCGAACACATCACACGAATCAGCCTGATTTCACTGGTGTATTGTAGTCTGGAAACTCCAGCCAGGTCAGCAGCGCCGTAAGCTCACCAGTGGCAGACGAAACCGAGCAGTTTGGGATTAAATGCTATTGCTTGTGTCATCTAAATGCCTGTTTTTTAAAAAGTAGAATTTAAACAGCTGCATCGATCTGTCCCAGAATCGCCTCGTCGGTGAAGTGCTTGAGCACGATGGCGTTGGTGGGACACTTGGCGTTGCAGACACCGTCGCCCTTGCACAATACAGGATTCACCCAGGCCTTCTTGCCCTTGGGTGTCTCAATAAACTCGATGGCGTCATAAGTGCAGGCGCTAATGCAGGCCCCGCAGGCCACGCAGTCGTTTTCGATCACCGTGCACACCGATCCCGAGGCGGTAACCGTATCTTTGGCCAGAAGCGTCAGAACTCGGCCGGCCGCACCGTAAGCCTGATTGATCGTCTCCTGAATGTGCTTGGGATAGTGCGCCGTGCCGCAGAGGTAGACGCCGTCGGCGGCAAACTCCACCGGCTTGAGTTTCACATGCGCCTCTTTGAAGAAGTCATCGGGGCTCAGTGTCACCTTGAACAAGGCGGCAATATCCTGGGTTGCAGCCGACGGGATCACGGCGGCGGCCAAGGAAAGCAGGTCGGCATCCAGTTCAAGCCGCTGGCCCAAAATGGGGTCGCTCACGGTCACCCGCATGATCGGCTTGCCCCCTTCCGTGACGGCCTCCACCTGGGGTCTGTCGTCGGGTTCATAACGGATGAACTTAACATGCTGGTCCGCCGCCGCGCGGTAATAGTCCTCCTTGAACCCATAGGTGCGCATGTCGCGGAAGAGGATATAGATATCTATCTGCGGATTGGCCGCTTTCAGTTTCAACGCGTTTTTAACGGCGTGACTGCAGCACACCCGGCTGCAGTAATTGCGCTCTTCGTTGCGGCAGCCCACACACTGGATCATCACCAGGCTTTCGGCCGCGAGCGTTCGCTCGTCGGCACGGGCGATCAGCTCTCCCAGTTCAAGATGGGTGACCACCTGATCGCTCTCGCTATAAAGGTACTCGCTCGGTTGATACACATCAGCGCCGATGGCGATCACCGATGCACCATGCTTGATGGTTTTCAAACGCCCTTCCGACTCAACGGTTGTGATGAAATTGCCCACATACCCGGACACCGCTTTGATGGTGGCCTGGTGAGAGACGTGGATGAGGGGGCTGCGGTAAACGGCGCGGATCAAATCGTTGAGATAAGCGTCAACATCCATCCCTTCGATGGTGGTGTGTATGCGGCGCGCCATGCCCCCCAGCGATTTCTCCTTTTCCACCAGGTGAACCTCATGGCCTTGGCTGGCGATAGAGAGCGCGCAAGTCATACCGGCCACGCCGCCACCCACCACGAGAGCCCGCTTGTTGACGGGCAGGTCAAACTCTTGCAGCGGCTCTAAAAACCGCGCCCGTGCTACCGACATGCGGATGATGTCGTGGGCCTTGGCCGTGGCCGCCTCCTTCTGTTTGGTATGAACCCACGAGCAGTGTTCGCGGATGTTGGCCATTTCACAATAGTACTGGTTCAGCCCCGCCTCCCGCAGGGTGTCCTGGAAAAGCGCTTCGAGCGTTCTAGGCGAGCAGGCGGCGATCACCACGCGATTGAGTCCCTTTTCAACGGCCAGTTCGGTGATCTCCTTGGCGGAGTTGGTGGCACACGAAAAGAGCTGTTCCTGGGCATAAACCACATCGGGTAAAGTGCGCGCATACTCAACTGCCGAGGGCACATTGACGACACTGCCGATATTGGCTCCGCAGTGGCAGACGAATACGCCAATTCTGGGCGCCTCCTCGGAGAGATCCCGTTCGGTAGGATAGACCCGCTCCTTGGCCAGCTTCCAGCGCCGGTAGTCGAGCAGCGCGCCGCATTGCGTGCCGGCCCCGCTGGCGCTGAAAACCGATTCGGGAATATCGGTGGGCCCCAGAAAAGCGCCGCTGACGAAAATACCGGGTCGGTTGGTCTGCATGGGATTGGCGTCGCGGACCTTGCTGAAGCCGTGGCCGTTAAGATCGATGGCAAGTTTTTGGGAAAGCGCCTTGACGTTGGCCGGAGGGTTGAGCCCCACCGACAACACCACCATGTCAAACAGCTCCTCCTTGACGCCCTCTTCAGCGCTGGCATATTTAACGATCACATTTTTGGTCTCGGGGTCTTCTCCCTCAACCGTCGCGTAGCTTCTGATAAAACGAGTCCCGGACAACTGATCCGCTCTTTGAAAGTAGCGCTCGAAATCTTTGCCGTGAGATCGGATATCGTTGTGAAAGACGGTGCACTCCGTCTGGGCGTAGTGATCTTTGGTCAGTATCACCTGTTTTTGGGTGTAGGTGCAACACACGCCCGAACAGTAACTGTTCTCACCCGGGGTCACCCGCCGCGAGCCTACGCATTGGAGCCAGGCGATCTTTTCCGGAGGCTTCAGGTCGGAGTTACGCAGCACGCGCCCCTCGTAGGGTCCCGTCGACGACAGAAGCCTCTCATAGTCCATGCTGGTAACCACATTGGCCAGTTTACCGTAGCCGTAGTCCGCCTTTACGCTCGGATCGAAGGGTTCGATACCGGTGGATAAAATGATTGCCCCCACCTTGATCCGCGCCCGCTGTGGGGTTTGCCTGAAATCGATGGCGTCGGCCTGGCAAACACCCCGGCAGATGTCGCACTTGCCTTCTTTGAGGTAGAGACAGCTATCGTCGATGTAAGCCACCAGGGGGATCGCCTGGGAAAAGTAGACGTGAACCGCCTTGTTTTGCGATATCTTCTGGTTGAAGGGATCTGGATAATGCACCGGGCAGTACTCCACGCAGGTGGTGCAGCCGGTGCAGCGCTCTTCGATGATGTAGCGGGGGGTTTGAACCAGCGTGACGGTAAAGTCTCCCGCCGCCCCTTCCACGCTGTCAACTTCGGTCAGGGTTAAAACTTCAATATTTGGATGCCGGCCGACCTCGACCAGTTTGGGTGAGAGGATTCACATGGAACAATCATTGGTGGGAAAGGTTTTATCGAGCTGGGCCATATGGCCGCCGATGCTGGGCCCTTTCTCCACCAAAAAAACTTTAAACCCGGCGGTGGCCAGATCGAGCGCGGCCTGGATGCCGCTCACGCCGCCACCCACCACCATGACATCTCCAAACTGCTGATCGGTCAGGTTGCCGTAATATTGTTGAACAACCTCTTCTGGCAAAACTTGGTTTTCCACGCGCTATCACCTCGTTAAATATTACAGTCCCGCGGTTGTCCGGTTATTTCGGTTGTGAATATCGCCACACCTCACAGTGCTTCTCGGATCACTTCCGTGATATCTTTGACTTCCAGCACACCATCATATTCCAGATTCAGGCGGCTCTCTTCAAAATTGGTGATGCAGTAGGGACAAGCGGTCACCAGCACCTGCGCGCCCGCTTGGCGGGCCTGGACCAATCGAATGTCCGAGAAACGTTCTTGTTGGGGCGTATCCATCCAGATCCGCCCTCCGCCGCCGCCGCAACAGAGGCTGTCCTGACGAAAGTCGGTCATTTCAACCAGTTCCAGCCCCGGCACCTTTCTCAACAGCTCCCGCGGCTCATCGTAGATACCGTTGTGCCGACCCAAGTAGCAGGGGTCGTGATAGGTGACCTTTTTTTCCATTGAACCGCTGAGGCTGATCCGCCCGGCTTCAACAAGTTCGAATAGGAGCTGGGCGATGTGAATCACCTCGAAGTTGACCATAAATTCAGGGTATTCGTTTTTAAAGGTATGGTAACAGTGTGGTGAAGAGACAACGATCTTTTTCACACCATGGTCGATAAAGGTCTTGATGTTGCTTTTCGCCAAATCCTTGAATACGGCCTCGCTACCGGTCTTGCGGATACTTTCGCCGCAGCAGCTCTCCTTCTCCCCCAGAATACCGAATTCGACTCCGGCGCGATCAAGGATTTCGGCCGTGGCCACGGCCACTTTTTTCATACGCGGATCATAGGAGAGATAGCAGCCGGCGAAATAGAGCATAGCCATCCCCTCGGTATAAGGCTTTACCGAGAGCGCCTTGGCCCAGTTGGCACGTTTTTGGCGTTCTCCCTGCAAGGGGTTGCCTTCTGAGATGAGGCTGGCCCTGGCAGTTCGGGCGGATTTAACGGAAGCCGGGAAGACTTCATAGGTCGAAGCGACCCGTCGCAAGGAGACGCCCACCTCGATCTGTTTTACCCCCCTGGGGCAGCGCTCGGGGCAGCGTCCGCAGGTTGTGCAGCGCCAGATGTCCTCGCCATCGATCTCGGTCAAACCAAAAGTGGCTTCACGGATGATTTTACGAATGCTGAAGCTTCTGACCCGGTTCCAAGGACAGACTGCATCGCACAATCCGCACTGAAAACAAAACCGGTAGGCATCCCCACCGGCCTCGATGATCTCTTCGATAACTTCCTTGAAGGGGGCGACTGTTTCCACTATCGATCAAGTTCCTCCGGACGATCTAGTCCTTCTCCGCGAATCGCGACAGGGCCTCTTTTATCTTTTGAAGACCGTACTTATCCGCTAGTGACTCCAAGCCGACCTCGAGTTCCTCTTGTTCGAGCGCTTCGTCGACCTCCTCTTCGCGCTCTTCGTAGACCAGGGCATCGACCGTGCACCACTTGACGCACAGCGGCTCCTCTTCGCCCTCGCACATGTCGCACTTTAGCGGCAGACCCGAGTCGGGCTCTTTGAATTCGGGACGCGACGGGCAGGAGGCACGGCAAAAGGCGCACTCTTCGTACTCCTTGCCGTTGATCGTGTACTTGTCCCTGCCGGCGCATTCGGCCGGCGTGTATTCGCCGGCATAAACGGGCACATAAATATCGGTCAGCGGTTCACGAATCACTCGGATACGCGCTCGGGCCGGATTGTTGCTGCTGTATTTGGGTTCAGCGTGAAAGGCGGAACAGATCATCTCGCAAGCCCGGCAGCCGTGACATTTATCGACATTGACCCGTATGGTTTTAACTATTTTTTTCTTTCTCTCAGCGTTCACGGCGGGTGATCTCCTTGCTATGCCGTTTCGTCGGACGCGTTCGTTTCACCAGAAGTGACGCCGTCGCTCTCTTTCAAAACGCCCCGTCGCAAAAGATCGTCACTGACATATTCCAAACCGATATCGTCCAGAAATGCCTTGGTGGGGATACCCTCCTCGTTCCAACCCTTGAACTTGTAGTAGGTGTCCAGCAACTCTTTCTCCAGCTCGGGAAAGCGCTTCTTCCAATGGTCGTCTGGTGGACGTTCGTCCTTGCGGCGCATACCGCGCCGGATGTTGATGGCCCGGATCAGGGTCCGGTAGCGCCGAGCCGCCAGAGTCAATTTTTCCTCGTCCATTTCGATGTTGGCGCCGGCCGAGAGTAATTTGGGAATATTGTGAATGTGATAAGGCGGCTTCAGATGAAACGAAGACAAGCCGGCGCACATGCCCAGGGCGTCGTCGATGTAGTGCATACGCTCCTGCCAGTCAACGATATCGCAGGTCATTTCGGCGGTCGGATAATAGGGCATGGAGTTCTCGCCGCGCGGCTCCCAATCTAAAAAATACTGCTTAAAGCGGTCGTCGGGGACCTGAAACCAATCCTTGACGAACTTCTCGCGGTGTTCCCGTTTGGGAAAGGGCGCCTGGGGAAACTGTCCTTCGATCTGGGTGATGTTGATCTTCTCCCCGGTGCAATACATCAAAAAGTAGATGGGGTTGAGCATGGAGAGCTTCAGGGGCAGCTGCTCGTGCTTTTTGATGTTGTTGTGGGCGTAGTCTTCGGCACCGTTTCCGATCGCCTTGGCCGCCCAGTGGGTGCCGTTGGCCAGCAGGTCACCGATGCCTTCACGGTTGACGATCTTGTCGAGCAGATAGAAAAAGCGCCCCTCGTTGTCTTCAGGCATGCCCGGAAAGTCTTTGTCCGTCAAAATGCCGTTTGCCAGAAGTTCCAGGGCAAAGGCCATCACCTGGGGGGCGGAGTAGCCGTCCACGCCGTATTCAGTGGCACGCTGGGCGATGGTCAGACCGAAATCGAGGTTCGACATGGCGGCCATGGTGTAGGTCAACTTGGTAAAGCACTTCATCATGTAGGTGGGCAGCCCCGGCATGGAAATCGTCGCCCCGCAGGCCACCGGACAGTTGTAGCAACTGATCAGACGCGTGCGCGCTTTGTCCATGGTCTCGCGCCACTCATCGGAGACCTCATCGGTCCAGAACCCTTTACGGCGCGTGCGGGCGTTACCCCATGAAAAATTCTCGGTGTGCCACTTCTCGTCGTGAATGGCCATCTCCTGGGGTGAGCCCAGGATCGCCAGGATGGGAATTACGCCGGGGATGGGGTTGTCCTCCCGCCACTTGATGTACGCCATCACTTCGTAGCAAAGCGTCATGAACTCCGCTGGGCGGGCCACGTTGATATCTTTGGTGCCGCGAACAACAATCGCCTTGACGCCCTTGTCGCCCATGACGGCGCCGATGCCGCCGCGGCTGGCGCTGGAGCGTCCCTGTTCGATGGAAGCGTAGTAGACCCGGTTCTCTCCGGCCAAGCCAATGGCCGACACCTGGGCTTTGGGCTCTTTCAGCTCCTGACGGATGATCTCGGCGGTCTCAATGGCGCCCTTGCCCTTCAAATGCGAGGCATCGCGCAGCTCAACCGTGTCGTTGTTGATCCACAGATAGACCAGTTCCGGGGACTTACCACGCAGGATTACTTTGTCGTAACCGGCATATTTC
This sequence comes from uncultured delta proteobacterium, assembly GCA_963783425.1. GTDB lineage: Bacteria > Desulfobacterota > Desulfobacteria > Desulfobacterales > QNYZ01 > CAWANO01. Next base: position 83,611 of record CAWANO010000009.1, on the reverse strand, counting down.
AGCTCCGGTGCCCAGTAACCGCCCATCATCGAAAAGGCCATCAACTTGGTTTGCGGTGAGATGGTGGAGACGATGGTGCGATTGCAGCCGATGGCCGGCGTGCCACACAACAGGCCCGTGCCGAAAATCAGCAGGTTTTCAGGATCGAAGGCGTCGACTTCGGGCGGCACCCGATCCCACAAGAGCTTGGCGTTGGTACCCAGACCGCCTAAATAGAGCTCGGTCTCGGTGGGGTCCGTGGCGACCCGCTCGATATTGCCCCGGGTAAGATCAACCTCCAAATTAAACCCTGTCTCCGCGTACCGCATGGTATCCTCTTTATACCGTCAAATCTGGTCAGCACTTAGTCTTTGGCATGGCCACGCACCTCGTCACCGGATGCTTGGCGTGCGTATCGTTTTGCACTTGCACATCTGATTCGGCCATTCAGCCACATTATAGCTATATTATGGCTACTGTGTAGCCCCAAGTGACCCCAAAGTCAAGCCCAAACACTAATCTTAATGTTTCCAGGCTGGTTTGGGGCGGCCAATCGGCATCGCCCGGCCTAATCCCCAACCGGAAGGCGTCATGAGGCCGTTTGCAAAGGTTCAATTTCGTTCAAACGCAAGGAGGATGAAAAAATTCAAGGCCGCAATAGAGGCCCCACTTCGAGGCAGAATTTTTCGTTTTCCGGTGAAATTGCGCGAAACGCAATGTTCGGCAACCGCTTCAATAACCTTCGATTCCGAAGCGCAGCCACTTGAATTGCTGTTGCCGCTCGGCTGACACCCGCGCACCGATACGGCTCATGAAGAGATTTTCAGGCCGCAGGGCCACATTAGGCTCGTTGGTGGGCAGCTCAAGAAAATCGAAACACGAAAACAGAGCAATCAGCTTCTGGCGATACTCGACGGCACTGAGACCCTCGCCGTCCAGATCCCAGGTCCATGAGTACCCCACCATGTATATGATCAGCTCTTCGAGCAGCGGATGCGTCATCAACAGCTGCAAAATGGCGCGGGCGATACCGGTGCGGCGCCAACTGCGCCCTACCTCCACCGCCTTGACCTCCATGATGGCCCCCGCGCCCATGGCCGCCCAGCGTTCGTCCGGTTCCGGCGGCACCAGCGCGCCAAAGCCCACGATGCGGTCGCCGGCGGCTAGCGCCACGGTCACATTGGCATCGGCTAAGGCGGCACACGCCTCCAGGCTGCTTCGCTTGGTGTAAAGGGATTTGTACTGGGCATGCACGCTGAACTGCGCGTCGAATTTATAGCCGCGAATCTGATCGACCGTACAAAAAGAGCAGATCGTCACCGACCCGCCGTCGGGCGTCCGTATGGCAACCGTTTCTGAGACGGGGGCACTCATCTCAGCCCTGACTGTTTGGCGACCACTCTCTCTCGGAACGGGAAGAGACCCATGGCCTCAAGAACCGATCGAGGGGCAGTCACCGCTTAAAAATCACTGTAGCCGCGATGCAGATGCTTGACCATGATCACCATGTCGTGCAAGCTGCCATGCGGATCACGGGCGTAGTCGGGCAAGGTGGCGCATTTGAAAAAATCGAATTTTTGACACGCCTCCACGGCCGCATCCTCGGGCCCCACCACCAAATCGGTGCGCAACAGCGCCAGCCCCTTGTCCATGGCCAGCTGCACTAGATCGAGTAGCAGCCAGGTACCCAGCCGCTGCTGCCGAAATTGCGGCGCCACAATGATACGAAAGCGCCCGACGTGCTGGCTGCAGCCAAATCCACGCAGGTGCAGGCTGCCGTGGCCGACAATCTTATCGTCGCAACAGGCCACGACCGATTCGACCAAGCCCAAACCCATATTGCTGAACCACTTGTCCAGCACCTGCGGTTCCTTGACATTGTAGCGCATGTACCAACGGTCCTGTTCGGGGATCGCCATGTAAAAATTGCGTAGCGCTTCGGCTTCATCTGCTTTAAGCGGCCGAATAACCACCTCGCGGCAATCCTTGAGCACACACTCCTTGGGGTACCTCACGCTCTTTTCTCCCTTTGTAAAAACGGATCAGACAGTGCCACAGCACAGGCAAAGGCTAATCTTGCTGGGGCTTGCCCATAACCTCGGCGAACATCTCCATATCCCAGTCGCGGGCGGCGGCCACGTTCTGGCGGAACTTGATAAAGTCGATGGTGTCCTGACCGGTGATTTTCTTGGTATTGAAGGCGCCGAAACCCAAGAAGGCCTCGCCCGACATGTTGGCCGCCAGCCAGTGGCGATGGTCGTTTTTCATGGTATCCCAGAAAAACTTCTTTTTCTGGCGGATATCCTCTACCGATTTCACCAGGCACCCCGGAAAAAGGTTGGCGAAACGCCACACGATCTTGTCGACCTCCTGGTCAAGCAGTTCGAAATCCGCATTGGCCTGATGGGCTTTCAGCAGATCGCGTCCCTCTTTAAAGGCGGGGCCGCTCTTGTATTCGCCGTAGACGATTTCGCCGTCGTCCACATATTTGTCGGTTACGATGATGGGATTTCTGACCCACTGGCCGTCAATTTTCAACACCGGCACCACCTTCGAGATCATGCCTTTCATCTTCATTTTATAGGCCGACCACATCTCGCACGAAACGCAGTTCCACATGGCATCTTCCATGCTCAAAAACCAGGGCAGAAAATCAGATGATCCCCCGGCCGGGGAGGAGCCGTGCTTGGGACCCGCCTGACCGAAAATGGCCAGGTCGGACGACACGGCCAGGTCGCATGCCAGCCCGATCTCCTGGCCGCCCGCCACGCGCATGCCGTTGACGCGACATATGGTGGGTTTATGACAGGCCAAAATCGCATCAACCATGTGGTTGAACAGTTCCATGTACTGGGCGTACTCTTCGGGCCGGCGAGAGTAATATTCGGAATACTCCTTGGTGTTGCCGCCGGTGCAGAACGCATAGGGACCGATTCCCGTGAAGACAACGGCCACCACACTGCGGTCCAAAGAGGCGTTTTCAAAACCGGCGATCACGCCCTTGACCATATCGGTGGTGTAGGAGTTGTACTGCTTGGGATTGTTGAGGGTGACCCAGGCCGTGTAAAGCCCCTCGATCGCGTTACCCTTAGGATCGGTCAACGGTCTTTTTTCGAAGATGACGCCGGGGGCTTCGGTGGTCCAATAAGGGTTGCGGTGCAGTGCGTGATCTTTGGGCTCATTATCCCTGGGCATCCAGTCCAAACTCATGGTGGCCTCCTTGTGGGTGTTCTGATGTTATTGAAAAATGGGGTATAGTTTCACATGATGAAAGGTATTATACGTAATGATATCCGTGGGTCAGTATGCCAGTAGTCTGATGACACCACCGTTCCACTGGCACACTGGCTAACTGGCTAACTGGCACACTGGCACACTGGCATACTGGCGAACTGGCATACTGGCGAACTGGCATACTGGCAAACTGGCATACTGGCATACTGGCAAACTGGCATACTGGCAAACTGGCATACTGGCGAACTGGCATACTGGCGAACTGGCATACTGGCATACCGGCTAACTAACTAGAAGTCAGGCTCAAGCACGATGCGTTGCTCGGGGGATCGGGCATGCGCCTCTTCGAACACCGCCGCGATCTGACTCATGGGCCGCGTTTGCACGAAGGGCGACAGGGCCACCTTGCCGCTGAGCACCAGGCTGAGCACATGCGGGTAATACTCGGGCAAGCAGCCCCAGGTGCCGATGATTTCGGCGTCAAAGGCCATCAGGCGGCTGATGGAGTACTCCACCTTGTGCATGCCGAAGCCGATGATGACCAGCTTGCCCGTAAAACTAAGCAGCGCCAGCCCCAACTCCTGGCCCGGGCGGGTGCCGGTGGCCTCGAATATCTTCCAGCCGTGGGTCGGCAACCCCTTTTTCTTGCGCAACGCCTTGAGTTCGCCGGCAATATCCCGGGGGGTTTTGCCGGTGGCATCGATGACCGCGTCGGCTCCGTAGCCACGCATCTTCTCGAGCCGCTCGGCGTCGATATCCACGGCCACCACCGTGGCCGCGCCGATTGCCTTGGCAATCTGCACCATGTATTGCCCCACCCCGCCGACGCCGATCACCACCACGTTGTCTCCGATCTGCACATCCGCCCGGCGGGCGGCTTGATAGGGCGTTGTGGCGGCGTCGGCCACCACGGCCAGGTGCGCGAGGGGGAAATCACCCCGATCCTTGATCTCGCAAAGATCGATGGCCGGCACCGGGATGTGGCTGGCGAATCCGCCGTAGGCGCCCAGGCTGTTGCCGGGCATCTTCTGCTGTAAACAACGGTTCCCCCGGCCGGTCTTACACAGATGACACTGCCGGCAGGGCATCACGGCCGGAATCAGCACCTCTTTGCCCACCCAGGCCTGGGTCCCAGCCACCACGGTACCGGCGATTTCGTGCCCCAACGTCAGCGGTGGCGGATTTACCGTGGGTACACCGTCGTAGAAGTAACCCAGATCGGTATGGCACACGCCGCATCCGGCCACTTCAACCAGCACCTCCTGCGGCTCCAGGGCCGGTAGGGGCAGTTCGACCTTGACCAGTTGGCCCGGTGTGATTTCGCCGGTGGCTTTGTCGCGCCGGGTGGGCGCGGCCATTTGCCAGGCCATGATTTTGTCGGGTAGCTCAGCCATGTGCGACCTCCTTCAAAGCAAATGTGATTCTCGAAAAGCGGCACGCTAACAGCGCCCTTTTCATTCAACGTTGCAATTATATTGTAGCTATGATGTAACTATTTGAGGTTCGCATGTCAATCGAATTCTTACAGCCTGGACCCGCTTGGAACACCCGACTTTTCCCTTGACGTAGCAACCAATGTAGCTGTAATGTAGCTTCGATGTAACCTTAAGTTTGATGAACTCGTAAAAAAGTAGCGCGATGGCTACGTAAAAAGTTTCATATACAATGCGTAGTGATTTTTCAGGGCCGAGGCCATACATGTAGTATGCTGAGGATCTGAAAAATCACTACAACGCCGTAGATGGGACTTTTTACGACGCCATCAAGTTTCGCCGCTCGCTCCTCTTGCGACACCGACGCCGTTGACACCAGCCAGGTATGCTCGGGGATGGGCGGACGACTTTACCCAAAAGGCCGGCATCTAAACCCGAGCCGCCGCGGTCCACAAGGAGTCAACCCATGCTGCTGGAAGACAAGAACGCTATTGTCACCGGAGGTTCCCAAGGGATCGGCACCGCGGCTTCCCTCGAACTGGCTCGCGAGGGGGCCAACGTCTGTTTCACCTACCGCAAGCATGAAGATGAAGCTTGCAAGGTTCGCCGACCAGATCCTGGACATGGACCGCAAGGCGCTGGCCGTCAAGTGCGATATCTCCTCTTTCGATGAAGCCCGTCAGCTGGTCGTAGGCCGCCCTGGCGGCATTCGGCAGCATCGACATCCTGGTAAACAACGCCGGCATGAACTGGGACGGGGTCTGCTGGAAAATGGGCGAAGAGCAGTGGGACCGGGTCATTGCGGTCAACCTGAAGGGATACTTTAACTTCATCCGCCATGTGGCCCCCTTGCTTAAAGATCAAAAATCCGGCAAGATCATCAACATCACCTCCATCAATGGCCTGCGCGGCAAGTTCGGACAAACCAATTACTCGGCCTCCAAAGCCGGTATTATCGGCTATACCAAGGCCCTGGCCAAGGAACTGGGTGCCTTCGGGGTCAATGTCAACGCCGTGGCTCCGGGACTGATCGAAACAGCCATGCTCAAAACGCCGAAGCCCGCGATAAGATCATCGAGTATGGCCCTGGGCGAAATCGTCTTAAAGCGTGTGGGGCAACCCGAAGACCTGGCCAACTTGGTCGCTTTTCTGGCTTCGGACAAGGCCCGGCACATCACCGGTGAGGTCATCAAAGTGGACGGCGGGTCAGTATATTTAGCGTAAAGACAAATAAGGAGATGCATATGGGAAAAGTCGCCATTATCGGTGTGGGCCAGAGTCGCCTTCGTGCGCCACTTATCCGGGATCCATCCGCGAACTTGCCTTCGAGGGATTCAAGACAGCCATGACCGACGCCAGCGGTCACGCGCAGCAAATCGATGCGTCGGTCGTCTGCTCGGCGCCGGAGTATGACAAACAGCGCTCTCCGGCCGGCATTTTTGCCGAATACCTGGGCTTGAACCCCCAGCCCACTTTCTATGTCGAAAGCCTGTGTTCGTCCAGCAGCACGGGCCTGAAACTGGCCTATTCGCTGGTCAAATCAGGCCTGCACGACGTGGTGGCGGTACTCGGCTTTCAGAAGATGTCCGAACTCTCGTCTGCCGAGTCCCAGGAACGCATGGGGCGCGGCGCCGACATCCAGTGGGAAAGCCCCTTCGGTACGATGATGCCGGCCTACTACGCCATGTACGCCCAGGCCCACATGGCCGCCTACGGCACGTCCCGGATGACCTGGCTCTGATCCGCGTCAAGGCGTCCACCTATGGTCAAATCAACGAGAGGCCGTCTACCGCAAGCCGGTAACCTTCGAGATGCTCGCCGATCCGGAAAACCGCATGAACGGCCCCGTGGCCAACCCGCTACGGGTGGGGGACTGCTGCGCCAATGCCGACGGCAGCTCCTGCGTCATCGTAGCCAGTGAGGAAAAGGCCAGGGCCTGGTGCCAAAAACCCGTCTGGATTCTGGGCCTGGGTGCGGCCTCGGCCAGCGTCAACCTGGCCGGAAGGGACCTGTTCACCGGACTGGCGGCTGCCAAGCAGGCCGCCCAACAGGCCTACGACATGGCCGGGGTGGGACCCGCTGAAATCGACGTGGCCGAGGTGCACGACTGCTTTACCATCGCCGAGCTGATGGCTTACGAAAATCTGGGATTTGCACAGCCCGGAGAAGGTCCGCGAGCTGATCCGCAGCAAGGCCACCTATAAAGAGGGCAGCATCCCGGTCAACGTGGACGGCGGGCTGCTCTCCAAGGGGCACCCCATCGGTGCCACCGGTGGGTCACAGATCCGCACCATCGTATTGCAGCTTCGCGGCGAGGCCGGCGACATGCAGGTCAAGGATCCGGCCATCGGCCTGGTGCACAACATCGGCGGCGTGGGACTCTACGGCAACGTGACCATTCTGGGGAGGTAGCGACCATGGCAACAAAAGAACTCGATACGCGGTTTAGCAAATTCGGCACCGTCAGTTTTACCGCCATCACCAAAGTCAACGATTTCATCGACCACTTATCGGACGGGCCGCGTGATCGGCACCCGCTGCACAGATTGCGGCACGCACTTTTTTCCCGCCGCGCAGCAGACTGTTTCAGATGCCTGGCCAGCAACATGGAGTGGTTCGAGTGCCGGCACCGGCAAACTGGTCACCTACAGCCGTCTGCAGTTTGCACCGGTGGGTTTTGAAAATGACCTGCCCTACTGCATCGCCCTGCTGGATTTCGGCGACTACAAGGTCTTCGGCCGCATCTCCAGCGGTCATCGCCGAGGCGGACATTCAGGTGGGCATGCGCCATGAGCGCCGTGGTCAACCCGTCTGGACGACGGGCAGCTGAACTACGTTTTTGACAAAGCGGCGTAACTTTTCACAGCACGCCGGCTTATGCAATCTAACAGATACGAGGTGTGACCACTGGCAGCACACCCATGACCGAAACGCATTATCAACTCGACACATCCGACAGGCATCGCCCATATCACCTTGACCGCCCCAAGCACAATGTCTTCAACATCCACATGATCGGGGACCTTCAACGATGCCCTGGCGGCCGTTGGCCGAGACAGCGCCCTCAAGTGTGTCGCCATCTTCGGCGCGGGGCACCAGCTGGTGCGCCGGCGTGGATGTTGGCGACCACAAGCCCGAGATAGTCGATAAGATGATCGCCACCTTCGGGAACCGCTCTTTTGAGATCATCGAGACCATCGAGGTGCCGCAGGTGGCGGCCGTGCACGGCGCCTGCGTGGGCGGCGGCATGGAATACGCCATTGCCTGCGATCGATCATCGCCGCCAAAAGGCCGCCTTCGGCCAACCCGAGGTGCGGCTGGGATTTCTGCCGCCCTACGCCGCCATCCGCCTGCCGGAGCTGGTCGGTCCCGGCCAAAGCCATCGAGGTGTGCACCAGCGGCCGCATCTATGCAGCGACGCGATGCCCAACGCATGGGCTTTGTCAGCCAGGTGGTAGCGGTCGATGCCTTTGACGAAACCGTGGACAAACTGCTAAATGACCTTCAAGGCCAGCAGCCCCCTGATCCTGCGACTGAACAAGCTGGCGGTCAAACAGCACTATCTGGGATGCCCGATTTCGGCCAGGCGCTCTCTGCGGTGGGCGACCTGTTTTTGAACATCCTGATGAAAACCGAAGACACTGCCTTGAGGGAATCGCCAGTTTCTACGAAAAGCGCAAACCCCGGTCGGAAAAACCGCTGATCGACCTGTACTTGCCTTTCTGGTTTGGGCCAGAGCTGATCGCCATGCCGGGTAACTGCCCGCTTGTATTATACGACCATTTGCGTTTTATACGACTATTTGAAGGAGGTTATCATGTCAGCGAATCAGTAAAATCGGTGTCATCGGCGCCGGCAACATGGGCAGCGGCATCGCCCAGAAAATCGCCCAGGAGGGCATCAGGTCACCATGGTTGACGTCAAGACATGACTTTGTCGACCGCGGCATGGACACCATCAAGAACATTATCGATCAAGGCGTTGAGACGCAAACTCTTCACCCCGGCCAAAGTCAGGGATGAGATTCTGGGCCGCATGACCGGCAGCACCGAACTGCACGCCGTGGCCGACGCTGACTTGGTGATCGAAGCCGTCTTCGAAGACAAGGCCGTCAAGACAGATCTGTTCGAAAAGCTGGATGCCATCTGCGCCGAGCCCAACCATCCTGGCCACCAACACCTCCAGCTTCTACGTACGCGATTTTGCCGAAAAGCCAAACGCGGCCGGACCGTTTCATCGGCCTGCATTACTTCTACCACCCGGCCAAAAACCGCCTGCTGGAGGTAATCCCCCGCGAGGGCACCAGCCAGCAAACCATCGAAAAGCCCACTGCTGGCAGCCAAGCTGCACGGCAAAACCGCCATCGTGGTAAAAGACGCCCCGGGTTTTGCCGTCAACCGCTTTTTTGTTCCCTTTTTAAACGAGGCCGCGCGCATGCTCGAAGAAAATATGGCCAATATCGCCACCATCGAAGCAGCCGCCAAACGCGCCTTCAACATTGGCATGGGGCCTCTTCGGCTGATGAATGTCACCGGCATCCCCATCGCCGTGCATGCCGCCACCACCCTGGGCCGGAACTGGGCCCTTTTTACGCGCCGGCCGAACGCCTTAAACAGCAGATGCAAACAGGCGACAACTGGGACCTGGCCGGCGAGGTGGACGAAACTGCCGTCCAGCCCATCATCGACCGCTTTAACGGGGTTTGTCTGGGCGTTGCCGCGGCCCTGGTCGACGAGGGCGTTGCCTCCATCGAAGACACCGACCGCGGCGCCAAGATCGGCCTGCGCTGGGCCATGGGACCCTTCGAGCTGATGAACCGTCTGGGCATCGACAAGACCCACACGTGGTCGCCGAGGTCGTGGCGCGCTATCCGGACTTTTCCATGCCGGCCATTCTGGAAAAACAAAAGGCGCTGGGAACGCCCTTTGCCTTTAACTTCGTCGACCTGGATATCAACGACCAGATCGCCACATCACCTTGAACCGTCCCGAGGCCATGAACGCCCTCAACGAAGCCGTAGTGGCTCAGCTCGAAGCGCTGTTTCAACGAGGCCGAAAACGATCCCGATGTGAAAGCCATTGTCTTTCAGGGGGCCGGCAAGGCCTTCGTGGCCGGGGCCGACATTCGCTACTTTGTACAGAACATCAAGGCCGGCAAGCATCGACCAGATCGTGGCCTTTACCCGCAAGGGGCATGAGCTGCTGCTGCGGATCGAGAATTCACCCAAACTGACCATCGCTCTGCTCGACGGGCTCTCGCTGGGCGGCGGTAGCGAGCTGGCCCTGGCCTGCCAGGCCATCGTGGCCACCCCCGCCGGCTCCATGGCATTTCCCGAAACCGCCATCGGCATCTATCCCGGCCTGGGCGGCATGCTGCGCATGGCCCGCCACGTAGGGCCGGAACTGGCCAAGTATTTCTGCTTCACCGGCCTGCCCATCAAGGCCCAGGACGCCGCCGATCTGGGCATCTTCACCCGCTTGGTGTCACCGGCCGAAGTGCCAGCCGCCGTTGCCGAACTGGCCGCGGCCGGACCGTTCGACAAATATGCCCCGCGCCAGATTCCGGACAGATTCTCCGCCCTGGCCCAATCCTGCAGCGCGGCAAATGCGGCGCGGCTGCTGTCAGGTCAAGCGCCCGAGAGCGTCGATCAAGCGCTGGCTGCCAAGACCACCAAGATTGTCGGCTTCAAGGCGCCTTTGGCCCTCAAAATCGCCAATGAGATCATCGACGCGCAGCAGAGCAAGCCCATGGCGGACGCGGTGGAGGTGGAGCTGTCACGCCTGGCCGAGATCTTCGCCACGGCCGATGCCCTGGAAGGGCTCTCTTCGGCCGGTCGCAAGCGGCCCGAGTTCAAAGGACGCTAGTTTCAATCAGTAGTGCGCATTTGACTGGGCGAAGCGGCACAGCGCCAATATCCGTCTTGACAAAGCGCCGAGTATTTCCATAAACCAGAACGGTGAGATCATCCCGAGTTCTCTCATCGGCAATGCCACAGCTCGTTTATTTCGGCCCACCCAAAAGGAGGTTAGCATGAAGCGAACAGTTTTCATTCTGGGCATCACCCTGTGCGTGGCCTGTGCCTTGGCTTTTTCAAACGCCCCCGCAGCCATGGCCGACACCTACAAACTGACCTACAGCTGCTTTTTCCCACCCACGCATGTTCAAAGCCAGCTGGCCGAAGCCTGGTGCAAAGAGGTGGAAAAACGCACCGATGGCCAGGTGAAGGTTGACTACTACCCGGGCCAGACCCTGACCAAGGCCAACCAGGCCTACGACGGCGTGGTCGAGGGGCTGTCCGACATCGGCTTTTCGGTGTTCGCCTACACCCGCGGCCGTTTTCCGGTCATGGCGGCCGTTGACCTGCCCCTGGGCTACACCAGCGGCAAGGCGGCCACCGAACTGATCAACCGCACCTACGACAAGTTCAAACCGGCCGAGCTTCAGGACACCCAGGTGATGTACCTGCACGCCCACGGGCCGGGATTGTTTCATACCAGCCAAAAGCCGATTAAGGTCATGGAAGACATTAAGGGGCTCAAATTTCGCGCCCACGGCACCAGCGCTCTAGTGGTCACCGCCCTGGGCGGCACCCCGGTACCCAAACCCATGCCCGAGACCTACGAAATGCTGCAAAAGGGCGTGGTCGACGGGGCCGTCTACCCGCTGGAAGCCAACAAGGGTTGGAAGCTGGGCGAGGTGACCCGCTACGCCACGGCCGCCTTTGACGCCGCCTACACCACTTCCTTTTTCGTTGTCATGAACAAAGATCGCTGGAACGAATTGCCGGCCGAGATCCAGGCCACCATCGAGACCATCAATGCCGAGTGGGCCGTCAAACATGGCGAGGCTTGGGACACCAGCGATATGGAAGGCATCCGCTTTTTTCTCAATCAGGGCGGGACGCTGATCGGCGTGGACGCCAAAGAACAGCAGCGCTGGAAAACGGCCGTAGCCCCCATCATCGACGATTATGTGAAAAGCACCACGGAAAAGGGCATCAACGCCCAGGAGATTGTCGACTTTGTCACGCAGACCCTGAGCGAACTGCAGTAAATTTGATCAACCCGAGGGGCTCCAACGGAGCCCCTTTACCATTTCGGTGCCCGTAACCATGACCAACGCCTGGAAAGTGGTCGAAGCGCTACGCACCGCACTCAAAGTGTGCGGCGCCGTTTGCCTGATGGGCATGACCCTGCTCACTTGCCTTGATGTTGTCGGCCGCAAGCTGGGCCATCCCATTTTCGGGGCGGTGGAGCTGGTGGGCTTTATGGCCACCCTGGCCGCGGCCCTGGCCTTGCCCTACACCCATCAAATGAAGGGGCACATCGGCGTGGAGCTTGTGGTGCGCAATTTTTCCGACCGTACCCAGGCCATCATCGAACTGGTCACCAATGCCATCGCGCTGGGCCTCTTCGGCCTGGTCACCTGGCGCATGATACGCTACGCCGCCACCATCCAGGCCTCGGGGCAGGTCTCCATCAGCCTTCGCTTTCCAGAGCATCTCATCATCTATCTGGTCGCTTTCTGCTTTCTGGTCTTCGTTCTCACCATTTTAGAGGAGATGGTCAGTGCTGTCATCGGCCTCAGGCAACAAGGCCTGGAAAGCGGGCGTCGCTGAGATGGAGCCTTTTTTCGAGTTCATCGTCGACTTTTGCAAACAGAATCCCACTTTGACCGGTGTGGCCGGCATCGTGCTCATGCTGGCGATCTTCATGACCCGCATGCCCGTGGCCTACGCCATGGCGCTGGTGGGCTACGCCGGGTTCTCGGTTATGATCTCCCCCAAGGGTGGGCTCAACCTGCTCTCGAGGAGCATTTACGAAACCTTCGCCTCCTACGGACTTACCACCATTCCCCTGTTTATCCTGATGGGGCAACTGGCCTTTAACTGCGGCATTGGTCGGCGACTTTACGACACGGCCTACAAGTTTCTCGGCAGCACCCGCGGCGGGCTGGCCATGGCCACGGTAACAGCCTGCACCGCCTTCGGCGCGGTCTGTGGTTCGAGTCCGGCCACCGCCGCCACCATGGCCACCGTGGGCCTGCCTGAAATGCGACGCTATAACTACGCCGATGAGCTCTCTGCCGGTTCGGTGGCCTCCGGCGGCGGACTCGGCATGATCATGCCGCCTTCGGTGGTCTTGATCGTCTACGGCATACTCACCGAACAATCCATCGGCGCCCTTTTCGTGGCCGGTATCCTGCCCGCCATCGTCATGACGCTGCTCTTTATCATCTGTGTCTGGCTCTGGTGCCGGCTCGACCGCACCCAGGGACCTCCCGGCGAGGTCTTTTCCTGGCGCCGAAAGATGCGTTCGATAACCGGCATGGGTGACACCCTGCTGGTATTCGGGCTGGTGATGGGTGGACTTTTCTTCGGGCTCTTCACCCCTACCGAGGCTGCCGCGGTAGGGGCTTTCGGGGTGATGGCGGTGGCCTTGGTGCGGCGTCAGATTGGCTGGGCGGGTATCGTCAAATCGCTCTACGAAACATTGCGCACCTCCTGCATGGTGATGTTTCTGATCGCCGGGGCGGTGATTTTCGGCAAATTTCTGGCCGTCACCCGCATCCCCTTCAACCTCGCCTCCTGGATCGGAGGTTTCGACCTGCCCTCCTACTTGATTCTGGCGGCGATTATCGGGGTCTACTTCATCGGCGGCTGTGTTATGGACGCCCTGGCCCTGGTGATGCTCACCATCCCGATCTTCTTTCCCATCATCATCGATCTGGGATACGACCCCATCTGGTTCGGCATCATCATCGTGCTGGTGACCCAGATGGGCGTCATCACGCCGCCCGTGGGAATCAATGTTTACGTGGTCTATGGGGTTTCCAAAACCGTGGTAGGCGGCATCCCCCTGGAAAAAATATTCAAGGGGATCTTCCCATTTCTGATCGCCGTGATCATCGGCACGATCCTGATGATCATCTTTCCCCAGATCGTGCTGGTGCTACCCAACCACATGTATTGACCGCCGCCTGCCTGACAAAACACGCCAGCGTTGAAGGAGTATGCATGGACGCCAAAACTCCCTACTGGAACCCGGCCCTGGAGACCCTGCCCGCCGAGCGGCTGCGCCAACTGCAACTGCTAAAGTTCCGTCGCATTTTCAGCTGGGCCTACAAACAGTCCAGATTTCACCGCCGCCTCTATGATGCCGCCGGCATAACACCGGACGACATCCGTAGCTTCGCCGATATCGCCCGAGTGCCCAAGGTAGAAAAGTCGATGATGCGCGACATTCAGCGCAAAGACCCTTTCCCCTATGGCGATGCCCTTTGCGTACCTCTGGAGCAGGTAACCGAGTTTCGACAAACCAGCGGCACCACCGGTCAGCCGGTCTACCAGCCCGACACCTGGCAAGATTGGGAGTGGTGGGCCGAATGCTGGGCCTATATTCTCTGGGCCCAGGGCTACCGGCCCAGCGACCGGGTCTTTATCCCCTTCGGCTACAATGTGTTTGTGGCTTTCTGGGCCGGCCACTATGGCGCCGAAAAAATCGGCTGCGAAGTGGTACCCGGGGGGGTGCTCGACACCCAGGCCCGCATTCTGAAAATCCGCGAGCTCAGGGCCACGGCCATGATGGCCACCCCCACCTATGTGCTGGGCATGGCCGACACGGCCCGCACCAAGATGGGCATTGACCCGCGCGAGCTGGGCATCACCAAAATCACTTGCGCCGGCGAGCCCGGCGCCACTATCCCCGCCACCAAGCAGCGCATGCAGGAGGCCTGGAACGCCAAGGTTTTCGATCACGCCGGCGCCACTGAGATCGGGGCCTGGTCATACGAATGCCAACACCAGCCCGGCGGGCTGCACGTCAACGAGGCTTTTTTCCTGGTGGAGATCGAGGATCTCGATACCGGCGAGATCATCGAGACCCCGGGTCGGCGCGGCAAGATGGTTATCACCGCTCTGGACCGCATCGCCCAGCCCTGCGTCCGCTTCGACTCCAAGGACGTGATCGAGTGGGATGCCGCCCCCTGTCCCTGCGGGCGCAGCTTTCGCCTCATCAAGGGGGGCGTGGTAGGCCGCGCCGACGACATCACCAAAGTCAAGGGCGTGCTGCTGGCGCCGGCGGCCATCGAGGAAGTGGTGCGCGGGGTGGAAGATCTGGGAAACGAGTACGAAGTGGTGGTGGACAAACTGGGCGACATCGACCGCATCAAGCTCAAGGTGGAACTGGTGCCCGGCGCCGAAGATCGCGTCAAGGAAGTTGAAGTGCGGCTCAAGGACCAGTTGCGTTTAAAGACCAACCTCGGCTACCGCATTGAATTTTACGAATACGGGCGCCTGCCGCGCTACGAGGTCAAAGCCAAGCGCTTCAAGGATTTGAGGGCAAAATAGGAGAGCTGAAATGACGCCAGAACTCGACCAGATCCACGCCAGAATCGAGGCCTTGAAATCAGCGGCCGACGAACTGGCCGTTTTGGGGGAAAATATGCCCGCCGTGGCCTGCAATACGGCCCGCATCCGGGCCAGCGTTCAGATGCTGATGCTCAACATTTCGGACCTGTTTCTGCCTCTGGACGATTCCGCTCCCGAATAACCGATTTTCGCCCCTAGTGACGCGACATGAGAAGCTGATCACCTTATCACTCTCTTTGATCAATTTATAAAGGGTCTTTTGGGTCCCTCGTTTGTGGTAGCCCTCCTTCACGCCGTGAAGGTCCATTAGTTTACCTCACGCGTATAGCTCACCTTCAGAGAGCGTAAAAATTTTAGCCAGCTCCTTTAATGAAAACTGTTCCGAGTCAGAGGCTTCGTAGTTTACCGATGGCCCATTTAGAAAAATGGCGACATCTTCCATGCCTTCGAGCATCATATTGGCAAGCCTGAATGCGTTCCAGATCACCTCGGGAGTCTCCTGGCAAATTATCATGGCGACCTTCATCGGCAACGCTCCTTTACCTTTTGGTGTCCAGCTGTTTTTCGACATCCGTGTGTATTTTCCAGCCCATTGAATCCAGTTCCGATTGAGTACGTTTGCTCACATCGCCCAGAGTCCACAACTCAAACCCCGCGCCCCGGGGCATGTTTCCATCTCTTTCCATCAGTGTATCAATACCACCCCCAAACCCTTCGCTCCAGATGATGTGGTCGGCCGGCAGAAACACGATCACCGAGCCATCCTTACCCAAGGCGTGGCTGATCCGGGCAATCGGCGCAAAGGATTTCAGCTTGGAAATATTTCGATGGTATCCAGCCGACATCACGGCGATTCGGGTAACCACGGTCGCCATGGTATCGCTGCCTGCCTGCAGCGCCACCTTGAGAAACAGTTCCCGGTTGGCCACGCCCTCGAGCTGCTCCAGAGCCGTCACCAGCACCGTCTGCTGGGCCGGCGAAAATACGGGGTTGTTCAAGAAGAGTTCGATCGTGTCGGCATCGACACCCATTGAGAGCAGTTTTTGCTTGTTTTGCAGCCACAATTTCGAAGCGGGTGTGGTGTTGATGGTTTCATTGAGCAAGCGCGCGGTGTCGGAGGCCGTCAACAGCAATCCTCCGGCCACCGGGGATGGCCACCTTAACGAGCCCAACGCCCAGGCCGCCGAAAAAATCCGCCTGGGCCAATCGGTTGAGTTCTTTCTGCAGCACTATGTTGCGGGAGTAAACATTGACGCCATACTTGGTGGCAATCTCCCCCTTGGCTTTGGATATGCCGATCAGTTGTTTGATCCTGTTATCCTCGGCATCGGTTAGCTCGCGCTTGCCGATCGTTCCCTTTGCCCGATTAAAAAGGCCGGACAAACCCTCACCAGCCTTTTCCATGGTGCCTTTTGGGTCGGAAAAGAGGTGTTTGACACCCGCTACGGTATCTCCGGCTGAATCCTTGAAACCACCGACTAGGGTGTCATCGGTGTCAACCGCTTTCAGTTGAGCGATGACATTGATTTCGTGAACAAGCAACCGCAGATCCAGGGTGGAGGCGGCTTCGAATTCTCCAAACTCGGATTTGACCGTATAGTGGTTGAAAAACCCGTCATTTTGAACATCGTTGATGACGCTGTGATGAGGGCCGTTGATAAGGTCGCCATTGAGCAGGGATTTGGCATCTAAGATGGGCGGCTTTTCGTAATTAGTAGGGGCTGCCAAGCTGGAATCAAGCAGATAAGGGGTAGTGAGAACCAGTAAAAAGGTGTAAACGAGAGCTTTGCGTTTTTCCATTTCTCTCTTTTCGCCAGTAGGGTTGTTTGAGATTTTCCGCGGGCCGTGCTGATGCGCCATTCGTGATTTGCCAATGATCGCGGTTAGTGAAAGGGAAACTTCTCCCAGAAGATCTCATCCTCCTTCTGCCATCCCGGTTTGAAGTTTCTCTCCAGATAGGATGACATGCGTTCGAACCAGCGCCCCCAGGTGCTGCGACCTTTTTGCTGGGCCTCTAATATATCGGCCAGGTGGGTATCGATCTCGAACATCTCTTCTTTGGGGATGTAATAGGCGGCACCCTCTTTGAACGATTTACGCACATTTTCCGGCCCCAGGGCGCGGGCTGTCAACATCACCGCCGTAATCTTTTTCTCAACGGCGATTTTAAGCAGCTCATAGCCATCCACGCCCATGATATCGAGGATGGCCATATCAAAGGGGTTGTTTTCCATTGCCGCCCGCGCCGCATCAAAGCTGCCGGCGGTGATAATGCGGGCCATGGGCAGCAGGTCTTCGAGGGTTTCGAGAATATCGGGCTCATCGTCAACGATGAGAATGCATTTGTTTTCAAGAGGGCTTTGTGGGCTCACGGCTCACCTCCGATTCCGTATACCAGAGTTGGTCGATTGCAGGGTGTCAAAAAAAGACCCCATGAGGAGATCATTAAATGGTTGGCCGTCGAAACGACCGGTGTCGACCTTGATCAACCACCGACCATAAGAGAAAAAGTTAAGACATGATGGTAAAATTGCAAAACCACTGACAGTACGACAGGAGTCCGCCGCCTTCCGTAGAGACGAACACATAGGTGCACGCCCTCGTTGCGCGCCCAGGCGCCTAAAAATCTTTATGAACCTACCCCATCATCCCAAATGCTCCCGTAAAATTCGCAGCATGCGCCGCAGGGGTTCGGCCGCGCCCCACAGCAGTTGATCGCCCACCGAAAAGGCCGTCAGGTAGCGTGGCCCCATGTTGAGCTTCCGCAAGCGGCCCACCGGTACCGCCAGAGTACCGGTTACTTTGGCCGGCGTCAGCTCCCGCAGGGTAATCTCTTTTTCGTTGGGCACCACCGTCACCCAGTGGTTGTGAGCACCCAGGATAGCCTCGATTTCATCCAGGGGCAGGTCTCGGGAGAGTTTGATGGTAAAGGCCTGGCTGTGACACCGCATGGCGCCGATGCGCACGCACTGGCCGTCGATGGGCACGGGGTTCTCCTGCCGGCCAAGAATTTTGTTGGTTTCGGCCAGCCCCTTCCACTCCTCGCGGGTCTGGCCGTTGTCCATGGCGCGGTCGATCCAGGCAATCAGGCTGGCCGCAAGAGGCGCGCCGAAATATTGGGTCGGAAAATCATCGCCTCGCAATGTTGCCGTCACCTGCTGGTCCAGCGCTTCGATGGCCGCGGTCGGATCATTGAGTAGTTGGCTCGCATCATTTCCGATAGCCCGCATCTGGGCCACCAGTTCACGCATGTTGTTGGCGCCGGCACCCGAAGCGGCCTGATAGGTCATGGAGGTCATCCACTCGATCAGGTCTTGCTCGAACAGGCCACCCAGGGCCATGAGCATCAGCGATACGGTACAGTTGCCGCCGATATAATCTTTGACGCCGTCGGCCAGGGCGCGGTCGATCACCCGGCGGTTGACCGGATCGAGCACGATGACGCTCTCTTTGGCCATACGCAGCGTGGAGGCGGCGTCGATCCAGAATCCCGGCCAACCCTTTTTCCGCAGCTGAGTGTGGACTTGCTCGGTGTAGCCGCCCCCCTGACAGGAGACGATAACCTCCATTTCAGACAACCGCTTCAGGTTATGAGCGTCGACCACCAAAGGCACTTCAAGCGCCGATATCGGGTCCTTTCTGACCCGCCTGGGAAGTGGAGAAAAAAACCACCTCGAAACCGTCAAAATCGTTCTCCGCCCGCATGCGATCCATCAGGACCGAACCGACCATTCCCCGCCACCCGACAAAACCAACGCGCTTCATCCTTATCTCCTTTATCCATTTGGGCTGCCATGCCAAACAGCGCTGAAACGGCCCATTAAAACGAAAAAACCTCTTTGAAATCATAACGTCGGTTCAAAGAGGTTTCGGCTTGGGTTATGGTGTTGTCAATGCCATGTTTCGGGCCGCCCTCTTTGCTTGCGGGTCATCGACTTGACGACCGGCTTGGTCCCATTGGTGGTAATAGGCACGAAAAGCGCTTTGGGCATGGTCATCTCGATATCGCTTTCAAACAGGTGAACAGCGGAATTTGTATACATTTTGGTAAATTTAACGCAAAAAATCAAGCCCAAAAGCCTCTCTTAGGCCCTGTAACAACAGGGTCAATCGATGGAGCAGAGCCGTTCGAAACGGGTTCCGCCCCGGGCCGGTTGCATCACCCGGGGCAGATGATGGCTTTTGAGCGCGTTACTCCCTTTTTGGGCGTTCAGTTGCGGCGACCTATAACATCCGGTAAAGTTTCTGGGACCAGCCCTCATCGCCCAGTCTGTTTTTGATGCTCAGGATCACATCGGATTGGCGCTGGCCACTGCCGGCCGCCTTGAGCGCCTTCTGGTAGATGCGCCGCGCGCCCTCTTGGTCACCCAAGCGTGACAATAACGCTTCAGCCAGGCGCTTTAAATCTCCGGCATCCGAAAACTTGCCTTCAGCCGCCTGGATCTTTTCCTGAGCAACTTCCTTCATGCCCACCTGCACCGCTGCCCGCGCCAAGGTGTCGTAGTCATTGGCGCTGCTGCAAAGGCTTTCCGCTTTGTCGAAAAAGCCCCGCACCCGATTGTCGTCGCCCAGGCTCGCTTTGAGCGCCTGCGCCGCGGAAGTGCAGCCGACGATGCTGTCGCAGGCCTCTTTGGCCTTGTCAAACAGCTCCCCGGCCCAGTCGGCATCACCCAGTTTATCGAGCACCACCCGGGCCAGACGCACGAAATCGTTGGAACTTTTGGCGCGGTCTTCCATCCCGGTGTAAATCTTGCGGGCCCAATCGGTATCCTTGAGGTTGGCCAAAACGCCATCCACCACATTGAGCACATCCACCTCGTTGGTGCAGGCTTCCATGCGCGCGGTGTAGATGTCGCGTGTCCAGGTGTCGTCCCCAAGGTCTTTGAAGACGGATTCCGCCAGGGCCATGGTCTCCGGCTGGTAGCGGCTGAGCCCCTCGGCTTTTTTGAAAAGCTTGCGGGCATAGTGCTTGTCGCCGGTCTGGGCCACCACCTCGTTGGCCAGGTGGCTCAGCGAACCGGTGGTGAGGCACTCGGTCTCGCGGTTGATAAACTCGTTGTATAGCTTGGCATGGGCCTCGCGTTTTTCCTTCTGATCCTTGATGGCCTCGATCCAGTTTGCATCATCGGCGTACTTTAAAACAGCGTCGGCCGTTTTTAAAAACTCGTCGTTGCTTTTGGCCGCCAGCTCGGCTTGTTTCAAAATCTGCAGAGCGGCCGGTTTGTCTTCGATCTGATCGGCCAGCGCCGTGGCCACCTCCACCAGCTGCTTGGCGTTGGGTTTCACCTTCAAGGTTTTTTGATAAACCTCGCCGGCGGCCGCCTTATCGCCCGTGTCGGCCAGAATGGCGCCGGCCAGCTTGGAGAGCTTGTCGTAGCTACCAAAAAGCGGCTCCGCCTTGGTGTAGATCGAAAGGGCCAGGTCTTTGTCGTCCAGCGACTCGACAATCGATTTGGCCAGAGCCATCAGGTCATCGCCCTTCTCCATGCGGTCCGACGCCTTGGCATAGAGCTGCTTGGCGTAATCGGTGTCCTTCAGATCCGTGGCCGCGGCAGCCGCCAGGGCCGTCAAATCCTGCCCGGTCTCTAACGCGCCCTCGCCCTTTGAAAAAACGGCGCGCGCCAGATCATTGTCATCCAGATTGGCGAGAATGCCCTGGGCCAGCTGCGCGAAATCGGGGCCGCTTTTGCAGCTCTCGCCGGCCTCTTCCAGAAGGGCTTTGGCCTTGTCCTGATCCTCGAGCACCTCCAGCACGCCCTTGGCACAATCCACGTAATCGCCTACGGACTGGCATTTTTCAACGGCCGCCTCGATCGGCTTGGCAGCCAGCGTCTTGTCGCCCATGAGCGAATTGATGCTCTTGCTCAGGTTGAAAAAATCGGCCACTTTTGTGCATTTGCCTTGGGCGCCCTCGAGCATCTCGGCCGCGGTGTCAGCCTCCCCGATCTCAGAGGCCAGTCCGGCCAACTTGACGAACTCATCCAGCGTGGAACCGAAATCCTTGGCCTGCGTCAGGTACTGTTTGGCCCGCGTCTTATCCTCCACTGATTCAGCCGCGGCCTTGGCGAACAACACCAGCTCATCCACCGTCTGAGCCCACTCGGCACCTTCGTCCAGCAGCTCCCCGGCCCACGATTTGTCGGAAAGATCTTGCACGATCTCCCTGGCCAGATTGACGTAGTCTTCCGAAGTTTCACAACTTTCTGCTTTTTCTTCCAGTTCGACCTTGGTGCTCATTTGTTCCTCCATTATAAATGGTTTTACCGGTCCGTTAACAAAAGCTTATCGATATCACAATACCATCAAGGGAATCCAATCAGAATATTTGTGCGATGAAGGCAATTTATAACCCGAAAGTGTATTGCCGCTCCGATCATAACCTATTTATATTATTCGATTGGCCGCACAAATTCAAGTACAAAAAAATTGTCATTTTGCGGGCTGGATTATAAAACCCAAATTTGAATTAATACAAAGGAGGGATAAGACTAAAGGTGTGAGGCTGGCCCTTTATTTTTTAAATTTCCGCCATATTTGCTTCCATGAACTCGCCACTGCATATACAGCCGATTGAAGTACGATACGGTCATACTCTTTCAGTTTTTCTTCATCCGAAAAATAATCTTTAAACATGGGTTGCTTCATGCCACGGTAAAGAAATAAATCGATTGGGAAAATATTACATGAGAATGCAAATCAAGCTCGGCACCATAATACAGCTGTTTCCCAAATATCGTTCTTGTTTACCGGCCAGGTTAGTGGTGTCTTGAACGTGAGATTTAAGGGACCGTCCAACTCTTTCGCTTTTTCAATAACCTGTTCTGATGTGTCACTGGTTACGCAGAGTTCAGACTTATTGAAGTAGCGCCCAATCTGCTTTTCCCAATGCTTCTCCCAACCACCGTGAACATTTGCGCGTTCATATTTAGCCAACTTTCGGTTGTCAGCATGACACGGCATAAAGCAATCGGCAATGTAATGGGATACCATAAAGAAAAATGTTGAAACCTGTTCTTTGGACAACGCACAGGCAGAATCAAGGTAGTCGCCATAGCCCGTAGAGCCGGGGACAAGTTCATCAAGAGTGGAATCCCCTAAAAGCAACATGTCGGAAATCGTATCGAAAAGAGAAGAGAGGCAATTTGGAAGGTGCTCCCCCTCTTTTTGTTTTGCCTTATACGGTTGTTCCCACCAGAACGAATCAAGTGTCGAGGAATCTCTGATAAATTCATGTAAAGCTAAATTTTCATCGAGTGCCTTCAGCAATTTCCGTTTTTTCACCACAAAGCGTGGCTCGTTTTCACCGCTGTATGGTGCATTCTTAAATGTATGATTACCAATGATTCCATGCCCCCTTTTAAATTTTTGCATATCCGGCAGCCAGCATCCGATACAGGAGTGCTTGGCCCATGGTGTAAGTATTTTGACCAGGCCTTTCGTTTTGGGATCATCTTGAAGCAGCCCAATAGCTCTAAGAGAAATCCATGTGTGGCAGATTTGTTTCATTTCAAATTTCCGGGGTTTTCACTGTTTTCAACTGTCGTACGGTCAGATCCGTGACAATTTTAGCTTGGCATAATCTATGGAACTCAATTTCCGGATAACCGCGAAACATTCCTGCGGACGTTTTTCAGATAGGACGCCACCTTTTGGATACGACGTTTTTTACCAACGGTCCAAACGTGGTTATGGTTCAGACAGATGTCCGGGAAATAGCGGGGGCGTGCGTCTTCATGTGCCGCTTCGTCTGCCCTTGGCCATTTGTCGGGCAATTGATCCAAGGTGCTTTCCAAAATCCGCCAAACGCCTTTTTCATCTTTGTATATTGGCCAGGTGTGTCCACCGCTATTACCGTCGTAATCTATTGGTAACGTTCAAAAGTTGAGGCACGGGCGAAACGATGCATAGATTATCATGATTTAGCTATCGCCATTTTAGCCTTGCAAAAAAGGTCACGGTCTCCTTCATTAGGTTTATATCTGCAAATATGAACCTGAACAAAGAGAGACCGTGATGGAACAACAGATTCATATTACACTCGATTTTCAACTTGCAACAGGAAAAGTCAATTTAAACGAGATCGTATACCGGTTAGATCAGCTTAAAAACCCATTGATGTTGGCTATACTTAAAACAATTTTAACAAGTTACGACGACGAGATAGCACAGCGGCTTGGTCCTCAAACCGGCACTATGACCCCGAGCAAAATTCGTAAAGGTCTCGGACGCCATATTCGAAAAGGTGATCGGCAGCACAGATTCTGTCATGGCCGCACCATACGAAAACGCGGTTACCGAAAACATCCACGGACCATATCTACAGTTTTTGGCACCCTCAAACTACCGATTCGAGTGGCCCAATGCCGCACCTGTGGGGCTCGATATTCACCGTTGCTCGATGCGCTCAACATGGCCCCTTACAGCCGTAAAGAAAGCAACTTTGAACATGAGGTTATCGAAGCGGTGATCGATACCAACTACCGCCGCCTGATTGACGGCAGATCCATTGATATCTACCTGGGAGGCGTTCATAACATCGTGGTTGGCAGCGATGTCGATCAGCTTGAACAGGCGGCTGTGGACCCAGAGGGGCTGTTGGCAATCATGGCAGACGGTACCGGTTACAAACGCCAAAAGGGTAAAAAGGCAGAACTTCGGTCGGTCATCGGCATTACCACCAGCGGCACCGTTGAGCCACTGGGAACGTTCGCCAATACCGCCTGGAGTGATATCGAGCAGATTATCAAAGATCGACTCAAAAAAACCAAGGCCGCCGGTATTTCCTTTATTTACGACGGCGAACCGGGCTTAGACCGCTTTTTATCCGATGTGGCCCAACCACAGCGTTGCGCCTGGCACGGTCCGCGGGGGCTATACCACGCGCTGTGGGAAGATGGTCTAAAGAAAAAAGACAGCCAGCCGCAAACAGACAAACTCAAGCATCTGATCGGAATTGAGCTGCCTTCGGGTGATTACGAGCTTTTAAAAGAGCAGGACAGACAGCAGGTTGAAGAAAAATATCAAGCCAGTAAGGCCCAGATCGCCGAGTTGATCAACGTCTTCAAACAGCACGGCTACCAAAAAGGCGCCAGCTACCTCGACAGTCTGTCTAAGCGCATCTTTACCAACATTGAGCTTTGGTTGACAACCGGGGTGATCGCTCCGAAAACCACCTCGCTTTTGGAGCGGATCTTTCGGGAAATCGGCCGTCGTGTAAAACGCATTGCCTGGGGTTGGTCGGATGCCGCCGTAACAAAGTTATCGAAAATGATCATTTTGAAAAAGTATTCGAAAGAAAAATGGGAACAATACTGGAAACAAAAACTCGGCATACAAGGCCATTTCAGTATCCAAATTGTTCATACTGAAATTCGCCCGTGCCTCAACTTTTGAACGTTACCAATCTATTAGAACGCCGAATACGACGCGTACGCAAAAGGGGCTGATGCCACTGGCCAGCAACAAGCTGGCCAGCAGAAATGCACAATCTTCACAATCGCCTTTACCTATGGCCAGAGTTTCAGCGGGAAACTGCCAAAAATCGGGTTTGCGCTGGCCTATTTCATCAGGCCGATAGGTAATATTTGCAGACACATATTGCCAAAGCATCTTTGCGCGTTTATCAAAATCCCCTGAAGTCTTGGAGTGCGGAAGTTCAAGGCTATCGATCACGTAGCGAATCTCTTGTGAATCGATAGGTGTGATCCATTCCCTGAGGTCTGTCGGAATGAGGACGTCTTCATTGCCGATGACACGACGTTTGGATGGAATAACGGTATGGAATAGAATCCTTGAGCCGGCCCAATCGATCGTATTTGAAGAAGTGTGGCCTTGCTTATTACTCATCGAAATCTTTTTCCATAGCTTCAGGTGAATAATGGACGCGCCTTGTGCGCTTCCGATCCTTCCAGTTGAGGACTTTGTGGATAACGAGTCGACGGTAAAAGCTGCCTCAAGGTCTGATGGAACTGCTTGTATGTTTGTCCCGGATCATTGCGGATGGCTCGCAGAGCCATGGCGGTCATGGCGCCATTGTAACGACCGTCGATAAATGCGTCGTATGAGTACTCGGTGGCATTACACCCGGTGATGAGGACCTCTTGCATGTCCGACTCCGGGTAAAGAAACCGCCGGCGGATCGGTATCAGGTCAGTCCGCATAGCATCAATATCTTCCACGGGAGGCATATAACGAGGCTTGGGTGCATTTTCGGAAAACTCATTATCCCGCCCCCGAGCATTTGCAAGCATTGTTCGGGTAACAGTTCCGGAGTGGCACGAGTCGCTTATAATCGTCAGACGTACTTCGGGATCCATAGTCCGTATCGCGCTCCGAATCTCATCATCAAGAATATTTCCATCATGCGCACAAATGGCCTCATCGCGGTTATCTGATTCATCGCGGTCTGCGTTATCATATTCCCATGTACCGTGCCCGGAATAGGTGACCACTACGATATCGCCACTTTGAGCTGCTTGGGCGAGATTCAGAAAAGCCTGCGTAATATTCGCTCGAGTTGCCTCTGCGTCGATGATAAGCTGCACATTGTCGCCGAAACCATAATCATTGCTCAACAAATCAGCCCAGTCATTGGCATCATTCACGCATCCGCTAAGGTCGTTGAAAGTGCCGGGATAGTCATTGATTCCAATACAAACAGCTCGCTTGGTCATTGTTTGCCTCCTTTCTACTGATAGTTGGATCAAAGCAATGTTGGACTTAGGAGCACACGCACCAGCACAGCTCGGTCATGGCGGCCCCGACCTCCTTGATAATGTTGCGCATTTCCCCATACGGCGGAATGAACTCTTTCCCGAATTCAATTGTCCAACCTTGTATTTTTCTTAGGCACGGGTCCGCAAAGCAGCGGCTGAAAGCATAATCAGACGAGGTTCCCGTCGTAGGATAAAGGCCCGAGGCTTGTTCCACGGTGTACCCTCTTCCACCTCGGACTACTGCAAGCGCATCATTCATTCGATGGGACAGGCCTGCTGCAATGATCTCGTCCATGGGAGATATATATTCGCGATATGTCATGTCCTCAAGAATGCCCCGATCACCATCATATAGAGCATTGCCGAAGTGTTGATCAGGATCGGTGGTCTGGTTGTCATCATCTCCCCAGCTATATAAAATGAGTTCCGAATAACTATGGATATCAACATAGTGCGCGATATTTGGAAACGTATCGAACAGGTGAAGCACATTCTTGATCTCAGGCTCCGAAAAGGGGTGTTCGCCTTTATAGGTATTGCTATATGGAACGGTCGAAGTGCCGATACCACTCGGCCATAAAAAGTCGAAGTTTCGGTTAAGATCTACTCCCGGATACTGCGGATCGACGCCGATGTTGGGGTTGCGATTCTTGCGCCACATGGGATAAACGGTTTGACTGTAATTTTTGCCGTCAGGGTTTACGTCCGGGAAAACAATGATATTCAAGTTATCGATGATGGCGCGGACTTGGTCGGCGCTGAAAATTTTTCCACCATATTGCAGTATATCATTCGTTTGGTAGGCCTGAATCAGGTTGATCAGAAATGAGACACAAATATCTGCCCCACCCCACTCCCGGGCATGCATGCTACCGGTAAATAAGACTGCTGTCTGCTCCGGGTTGATCGAACTTCCAATACGAACCGCATGCGAGACCCGCTCTTCCCAAGTGGGATTGGGGAGCTCTATAATATCGATCAAGTCTGAATTTTCATCGCTAAGATTATAGAGCGCCGCTTCTACCTCCTCCGCCGTCAAATACCCTTGAACGGTACGGGCTGCCATATCGGGTACCCGTCGAGCGGTCACGAACCGATTCTCCGGGGATACTGCCTGCTTTTTTGAATCCATGGCCTCGGTAATATTATCGATGACATGGACCTCGTATCCAGCCGCTTTTGCTTTATTAATCTCCTCATCATTTAAAAAACCGGGAACCATAAATCGGTTTCTCCCCGCCTGTCGAGCCGCGCGATGTTTCAAATCCAGATCCAATTCGCCGAGCGTCCGTAATTTTTCAAGACTATCGGTTACAATATTCACTTCAAATATTCGCATGACTATACCTCCAATGATTTTTACATAAACATCGCGCAAACGCCTCAGGAAATACAAAGGGCAGGGCCACTGCTAAACAATTGTCAGCAACATTCATTACACTTAAGACATCTAATGCCCCCACTGACTTCTTAATGTAAATGGGGGTGCGAATGCGCCTGTGCCAGGCAATCAGGATCTACCTGTGTTTGAAGATAATCCTCTTCCCAAAACTGCTAAAAAATGGGGCACTTTCGAGAAAAAAACCATTTGGCTCGAGAGACGCTTACGATACGCGGCGAAATGAATGGGTCCAGCTTTAGTCAGGGAGCGAGGAACGGGTAGATAGTGTATGATTATGTCTGCCGAGCACGAATAACAAGATGAATATGAGCTATTTTTTAATATCGTGGGGATGCAATATTGTCAAGCATCCCCGGGCACAGAGATAGCGACTCATTGGAACCGGAAAGCAGCCATTCAAAATGATCGGTTCTGATTTTTCGGCTCTTCGGCGGTTTCTGGTATTTCTTCTGATCTGTTGATAGAATACCGGCCATCAGAAAGAGGTAATATAGATTGTCCAAGTGCGGTAATGACGAGCCACCATAAAGCGACAATCGCTGAATGCTGTTTGGTTACAAAATGACAGGATGGTTTCTATGAATCCAAACGCCTGGGACGTGATCAATCCCAAAGGGTCCAATCGCATCGTGGTGACCAAGGCCTTGCCCGGGCAAGGTTGGCGGGACATTTTAATCGAGGCCGACTGCCGGATCGAGGTGGGCACAGCCGACCGCGCGCTGGCGACCGAAGAGATCCTTACCGTCATTGGTAACCACTGCGACGGGGCCATCGGCCAGATCACCGAGCACTGGGATAAGACGCTTTTCGCCGCCCTGCGCAACGCCGGCGGCCGCGCCTACAGCAACTATGCCGTGGGGTTCGACAACGTCGACCTGGCTGCCGCAACCGCCCACCGCATTCCGGTGGGCAACACGCCGGGCGTGCTTACCGAAACCACGGCCGAGATGGCTGTGGCCCTGGCCTTTGCCGCGGCGCGCCGCAGCGGTGAGTCGGAGCGCTTTCTGCGGGCCGGTAAATTCGAGAGCTGGCTGCCCAAGCTTTTTCTGGGAGAGTTGCTGTGGCGCAAAACCGTGGGCGTCATCGGGGCAGGACGCATCGGCACGGCCTTTGCCCGCATGATGATCGAGGGCCACAAGATGAACCTGATCTACTTCAGCCGGCACCGCAATGAGCGCCTGGAGGCGTTTTGCCGAGCCTATGGCCAATTTTTAGAATCAAAGGGTGAGGCCGCGGTATCGTGCCGCCGTGCCGACAACCTCGAGACCCTGCTGGCCGAGGCCGACTGCGTCAGCATCCACACGGTCTTAAATGAGAGCACCCATCATCTGATCGACGCCAAACGCCTTTCGCTGATGAAACCCAACGCCGTGCTGGTCAACACCAGCCGCGGGCCGGTGATCGACGAGGCCGCTCTGGTGGCCCATTGCCGTCGCAACGCTCAATTTCGGGCCGGGCTGGATGTCTTTGAAAACGAGCCTAAGCTGACACCGGGATTGGCCGAACTGGAGAACGTGGTGATCGTGCCCCACACCGGCTCGGCCACCCGCTATGCCCGCGAAGGCATGGCCACCCTGGCGGCAGCCAACGTGGCCGCCCTGCTGCAGGGATACCCAGCCTGGAACCAACCCGACACCAGCCCGTTTCTGGACGACAGCCCACCCAAGGCCGCCCCCAGTATTTTAAACGCCGATAATTTGGGCATTGCCCGCTACACAACGTCCGAAGAGGAGATATCATGAAAACGCTGATGGGGATCGATTTCATAAGAAGGGCGCAGATTGGGTAGATGCTTATCCGACCCGAAAAGGCATCAGCGCCTGGTGGCGGGCGCCGCTGCTGGTCAGCGTAACCATCGATAAACGCTTCAAGGTGCTGCCCGAAATCGCTGCCCCCAATCAGCTCTTGCCCAATGATCTGCTGCAAACGGCCCGCAGTGTGATCGTCTTTTTTTTGCCCTTCAAACGCGCCCTTGTGGCAGAAAAGAGCCACGGCAAGTTTCCGGTGCGTAACTGGTCCCTGGCTTACAACGACACCAACATTCTGAAGGGATACACACCCCGCACCTGTTAAAGATAGGGCGGGCGCCCCCCGGAAAAGAGAATCGTCTGGTAGGTCTGATCAGGGCTGGTGATCTCTTGGACGGTGTAGTCGCGAACGTACTGCGGAACAAACCCATCGTGGAGATAGCGCTTGAAGTCCTGATCCATTTTAAAGGCCGTAAAATTCCATTTTACCCCGGCGGCCTTAAATATATCGTAGACGCTGCAACCGCGCACATACGCCAGGTTAGCGATATGATGGTCGCCCTGTAGGACCTCCAGGGGAGCCAGCCGCTTTTCCAGCAGTACCTTACCGACTACGTAGCCCAGCCCCAACAGAATGAATATGATTGAGTTTCCCATTTCGGCACACCTTTAATCAATACTAAAATGATATACTTAGAATTAATATCAGGCGCCCCAGTCACCCTGTCAAGGCGGCCGGTTTGGTTACACCGGAAATTATGGCCTCAATCGTTAAGTGCTCCTATTAATAAATACGATGACATTCGGCCGCCAATCCATCCGGGCTGACGGCGTTGCGAAAAAACGCAATATCCTCGATATTCCTTATTTTTCGCGCCTTGTCATCCCGGCGCCTTGACGCCCTCATTACGTCGCCGTCTTTACGAACAGGACCACTGAGGGTTTCGACAGGCGCCCATCTCACGGCCTTCACCGCGATGAAACCAGTTCCATGGCGTCTGTTTTAGGAAACGGGAAGCACGCACTCGGTGCGCGGGCGGGTGAGCATAATCATCACCGCCGCCAGGATGTACAAAAGGCCCAGGTAGGTGAAAATCAATCCAAAATTACCGCCGCTCTGATCGAGAAGGTACCCGCACAACCAGGGCCCGATGATGCCTGACACAAACCCGTAGGCCGTGAAGACCACACCGATGATGGCGCCGAAATGGGCCATGCCGAAACAGTCGCCCACCAGCGGCGCCGAAACGGCGAAAAGGGTGCCGAATGCGTAGCCAATCACCGCCGTCAGCAGGGCCTGCGTCAACGGGGAACCAGCCTGGTTCAGCAGGAAATAGGCCACGCCGGCCAGGAGAAACGAAACGGTGAGGGTTTTCTTGCGACCCACAAAATCAGAGATGAACCCGCTGATCAGGCGACTGGTGCCATTGGTGACATTAAAGGCCGTGAGTAGGACAACGGCCTGGTCCAGGGAGAGACCGCGCGCCTCGCCAAGGGCGGTGGAGAGGGGCACCATGGCAATGCCGGCCGCCCCGGCCAAAGCCCAGGCGCACCATAAAAACCAGAACGAGCGGGTCTTGAGGCTCTCACCCACGCTCATGGAGACCGCCTGGGGGACGAACACGGGCGCCGCAAGCTTATCTGGCGTGGTCAACGACCGCGGCCGGGGAAAGCGAATGAAAAGCGCCGCCGCCGACACAAAGATGAAAAGCGCGCCGGCGGCACCCTGTGAAACCCGGGCATAGCCCCACTCGCCCAGCCAGCGGCCATAAAGCGGCGCCATCAGGGCCGCCGAGACCCCGAAACAGAGATTATAAACACCGGAAACCAATCCGCGCCGACGGGGGAACCACTGCTGGGTAACGGTCAGTCCCGAGAGGTAGATCATCGCCGTGGCGCCGCCCATTGCAAAGGCCCACAGGCACACGCCGCTAAACGATCCCGCCCGGGGAAGCAAAAACGTGCTCACGGCGGCGACCGCACCGCCCGTGGCGATCAGCTTTCCCGGCGCCCAGCGTTCGAGCAGCTTGCCGAAGAAAAACATGAAAAAGCCGACCGGTGAGAGGATGAAGAACATGATGCGGCCGACATCTGCCCGGCCGATGTCGAAGGTCGACTGCCAGTAGCCGCTCATCACCCCGGGAAACCCGAAGATGAGGGTGCCGGGCCAGAAAATAGCGGCGCAACAGGCCGCTAAGACAAGGTATCGAAAACGCGTCTCTTCCACCGGATCTTCCGGTCAAGCTCGGCGTTAGCGGTTGAATAAAAAGTAGGCCGCAAAAAAAGCCAGGCCCAGCAGGGCCAGATGCAGCCCATTCAATATGCCCTGAAATTGGATTCGCTGCCGCTTATCAGGCTCTTTGAGCGTGAGCTGCTTGAAGCGACGGTAATCTTGGATCCAGCCGGTCAGCATGTCAACATCGTACCCCTTGCTCTTAAGGGTGATTTTAATTTGCTGCAGATAATAGAGCCCAAAGATAATCGACGCCAGCAAGCCCACTTTTAACCAACTCATCGCCGCAACCCCCAACATTTGTTGTCAAGTTGTCATCTAATACAGCCACCAGCCGCAAACGGCCATTTCGGTACCGCCCACGCTCGGTGTCCCTTCGGTCGATGCCACCTTTTTGTAGCATAGCAAACCGAGTTCAAAAAGTCCCGGGTCATCATCGCCGCGGCGTCGCTTGAAAACCAGCAGCGCCTTGGCCATAGAGTCTTCCTGCTGGTTGTGTTCTTGACACACGATGGATTCGGTTTGTAAATGATATCTTTTTCAAAGACCACACCGTCTCCACCAAGGGCCATTTCGCTTTTCATGGTGATAGGTGGCAGAAAGGATTACCGTGGCCATGCCGCCCAATCCACATCGAACGCTTGACACGAGACCGCTGATCTCCCATACCAAAGCCACTGCCCATGATCTGCGGGCGCTGACCGAATTGGCCGCCCGCTCGGGCGCTACGGCCAGTGCCGTCATCACGGCGCAGCAAATCGTGGTCGAGCCACACTTGGCCGACTATTGCGTCAGCCCCGGCTGCCCCCAATATGGGCTCTCGCGCAGCTGCCCGCCCCATGTGGCCGGGCCGGAAAAGTTCAAGAGGTGGCTTGATGACTACCAGACGGCCATGGTCGTCAAGATCGAAGTGCCTTCGCAGGTGTTGATGTCGGACGAGCGCCGGGAGGTGTTCGAGTTACTGCATCACATCGTGGCTGGGGTGGAAGGGGCGGCCATCTCCCGGGGGTACGAAAGGGCCAGGGCCTTTGCCGGTGGCAGCTGTAAACAGATCTTCTGCCAACAGCATACCGATTGTCGCGTTGTTGACCGGCAGGGCCGCTGCCGGAACCCGCAATACGCACGGCCCTCCATGTCCGGTTTCGGTATCAATGTGGGTCGCTTGGTGCAGCAGGCCGGCTGGCAGATGCAAAAGATCACCCGCGGCACGGATACGGCGAAAGTCCCTCTGGGCACCCTGGTGGGATTGATATTGATCGACTGACCGACCGCGACGAATCCATAATACCAGGCCTGCTTATTTGCGTTTGAGGACCGCTCGCCAGCCGGTGGGCGCCATGGCAAAGGGCCGCATGATTTTGCTCACGTCGCGGGCCATTTCGGTAATGTAAAAAGCGCGGGGGTCCACTGCTTCCACCACCTTGAGAATCCATTTCAGATCCCGCCGCCGACAGGCAATATAAAGCTCCAGCACCGGTCCCCGCAGCCCTTCACCCTGGAAGATGGTCACCGGCTGACCCTTTTCTCTCAAATTGGCGGCGATCTTCAGGCCGTCCCGGCGGGTGATGACCCGCAAAATCATCATACCAAAAGCCAGCTTGCGCTCAAGCCAGATGCCGGCCACGTTACCCGTTGCGTACCCGAAGGCGTAAAAAATGGCCAGCACCGGATGCTCCTGAATACTGTTGACCACCGCGCTGACCACGGCAATCCAGATTAGCAGCTCGATGATGCCCAGGCAAAAGGAGAGCAGACTGCGGCCCTGAATGGTGAATATGGTCCGCATGGTCCCGATGGAGACGTCGCAGACGCGGGCGAAAAAGATCAACACGCCCTGGGCGATGATGGGTCCGTTTAAAAACTGTTCAAACATGATCAAAAACCAATACCAGATAATCTCTTAATGCAAATTGCCGGTTACCGGTTGCAAAAAGGAGAGATATTAACGCATGACACCGATTTAGCAAGCCTTTTCGGAGAAGATGCGGAACGCCAAGGCTAAATTGTGACGCAAAAGTCCGGCACAAATCCGGGCACCGGATCATAGCGGACATATCCGCGGGGGTTGCAGATCACCCGCGTGGCGCCCAGGTGGTAGTCACTGGCGAAATGGGTGTGGCCGTGAATCCACAACGCGGGCTGATGGTCGCTGATCATCGCCTCCAGATTGCTGCAGTAGGCGGCCCGAAAAAGCCGTCCCCGTTCAAAATCGGGCAATGATCGCACACTGGGGGCATGGTGGCTGATAACCACGGTGGGGCCATCGAAATCGTTTTGTAATGACGATTCCAGAAATGCCCGCGCGCAGCGATGCAACACCACCGTATCGGCCGAGGTCAGGGGTGTAACCAAACCGGAACGGCGTAGGCAGATACGCCGATAATCATTCATGGCGGCCTGTGCCTTGGCCATGGCCGGCGGGCACAGGTCGGTTCCGAAAAGAGCGAAATCGGTCCACAAAGTGGCACCAACAAAACGCACCCCGTCGAGAATCACCTGGCCGGGATTGAGATAGTGCAGACGGCTATGCCGGGCCAGCCGCGCAATCTCACCATCCACTTCAGCCATCTCAAGACCGTAGTATTCGTGGTTGCCGGCCAGGTAGATGATCGGTAGATTACCGAAGGTCTCCAGTGCCCAACGCGCGCCAATGGCTCCCGGGTGCGTGTCGCCCGCCAAAATCACCACATCGACATCGGTCACGGGCGGTTCAAAACTTCCAAACTCGTTATGCAGGTCGCTGTAGATCAGAAGTCTCATCGAAGCGGCCTCCGTAACAGTGAAATTCAGGAGACGCATGCCGAGCTACCAGGCAAAATCGACAACCTTCGCCATTGCGAGAGCCGCAATACCCCCAATCAATCACCGTAACGCATGGTGAAAGGCATCACACTGGCTCGTAGCGACGATAAATTCCGCCATCATCGAAATAGGTGATCATCGCCGCTAACTTGACCCCCGCCAAAGGACACCACCATGGTGCCCAAAGTGTCAGGCTAATTCCGGGCAGAGATTTTTTGAGCCGCTGGATAGCTGCCCAGCCGCTTGAACGATATGGTCATATCCGCCATGGCCTGCAGCACGGCATCCACCTTTTCATCCCCCTCAGCGCCTTCGAAGTCAAGAAAAAAGCAGTAGTTGTCAGGATCCGATCGCAGGGGCATGGAGGCGATGCGGGTCAGGTTTATCCCGGCCTCGGCAAATAGCCGCAGCACCGAAAAGAGCCGCCCGGCTTCGTGGGGCGTGGCAAAAATGATCGAGGTCTTATCCCCACGTCCCTCGCAAGGCTCCCGAGACAGCACCAAAAAACGGGTGAAGTTGGAGGGGCCGTCCTCAATACCCTCCTTGATGATCTCCAGGTCGTAGAGTTCCGCGCACAGAGAGCTGGCAATGGCCGCTGCCGCGCGCGGGTTCTCCCGGGCCAGCATCTTGGCGGCGCCGGCCGTGTCGTAGTAGGGTCGCGCCTCCAGGTTATTGCGCATTAAAAAGCCGCGACACTGGGCCAGCGCCTGGGGATGGGAGTAAACCTGCCGGATTTCGCGGTAATCGGTGCCGTCGGTGGCCAGCAGGCAGTGCTTTACCGGCACTTTGGCTTCGCCGATTACATGCAGCGTGGTGGTGGTGAGCAGGTCGTTGACCTGGGTCACGGCACCCTCCAGGGAATTTTCCACCGGCACTACCCCCAGATCCAGCAGCCCCTCCTCCACGCCTCGAATCACATCCACGAATTCCAGGCAGGGGATGTAGGCGCCGCCCGGCACCAATCGTCGCGAGGCTACCTCGCCGTAGGCCCCGTGTTCACCCTGAAAAGCCACCAGGGCACGCTCTTCCTGCTGTAGACGCTTGCTCTCTTCGATAATCGTCTTGAGCAGCTGGCGGGTAAACGAACGTTCCACCAGATCAAGATTGAGGCGCTCGATGCGATCCATCATACGCGCTTCGCGATCCGGGTCGGCAACGCTTCCCTTATATTTTCGGGTCCGCAGGGCCAGCCCCATGCGTTCCTGGAGCAGCACCAGTAGTTCACGATCGATTTTGTCGATTTTGGTCCGGATGTCGTCTAATTTCATCGTCCCCCCTCTTGGGCCTTGGATCCTTGGCCGCTTTGGTCAACCTTATGATCAGTCAAATCTTCCATGAGCTTACTCAGTGGTCGCAGTTGTTTCATTAAGCGTGTAAACTGCCTCGGTGTCAGCGCCTGATCGGCGTCACACAGCGCCTCTTGCGGGTTGTTGTGAACCTCGATCAACAACCCGTCGGCGCCGGCGGCCACCGCCGCCAGGCTCATGGGGGCGATCAGACTGACACGGCCGGTGCTGTGAGTCGGGTCAATCACGATCGGCAGGTGGCTCAATTCTTTGATAGCCGGAACGGCCGAAAGATCCAGCGTGTTTCGGGTGTAGCTCTCGAAGGTGCGGATTCCCCGCTCGCAGAGCACCACGTCCGGGTTGCCCTCGCTGAGAATGTACTCGGCACAGTTGAGCCACTCCTCCAGGGTGGAGTACATCCCGCGTTTGAGCAGCACCGGACGGCCGCAACGCCCCACCTCCTTTAAGAGCGCGAAGTTTTGCATGTTGCGGGTACCGATCTGCAGCATGTCGGCAAATTCAGCCACCCAGGAAACATCGCGCGGATCGATCACCTCGGTGACGATCGGCAGCCCGGTTTCGGCGCGCGCCTTGGCCAGCAGTTTCAGGCCGCCAAGCCCCAGACCCTGGAACGAGTAAGGCGAAGTGCGCGGCTTGAAGGCGCCGCCACGCAGCATATCGCCTCCGGCAGCCTTCACCGCCAGGGCCGTTTCGATGGTCTGGGCCTCGGTTTCGATGCTGCACGGTCCGGCCATCACCACAAAGCCCTGGCCAAATGTCACCCCGGACACATCCACTTGGCTCCTGGGGCCGCCGTTCAGTGCCGCAAGTCTTAAATTTTTCATAACAACCGTCCTTTTGTCGAATTTTCCCGTGATCCGGTGTTTCCCGCCAACGTGCCGCCATAAAAAAACCCCGAGTCCGCCGACTCGGGGTCAAAAAAGAACCTCCGGGCGGACCTGCTAAGTCCAACCGGAGGTAGGTAGACGCTAAGGCTACACCACCGGATGGACGCTTCTAAAGCTAAAAAAGAAGCGCCCGAAACCAAAAACAACCACTTTCGAGAGTGATAAGATGCTCATATTGCTTTCAAATATCTAAAAGTTCCTGAATTCAGTATAGAATGAAACGAATGGTTGTCAACTATTTTTTCCGGCGCGCGCCGGGGGACCCGCTTGACCCGATCAATTCGAGACAAGCTTGCACTTGCAGAATTACCCCTTAGAATCAGAGGAATGAGTCATTTTCCACAATGCTGGTTCAAGATAGCATCAGCCAAAGGAGACCGTTGAGATGATCGCTTATTACGTACACAACCCCAGAAAAGAGACCGATATAATTGTCATCCCGGAGATGGCCATGGCCGTAACCGTGAATCGAGACCGTTTCCAGGAATTCATCTCGGCATCGCCTGTTTTTGCCCGATGGAGCGGCGAAAGTTGCGGAGACCTCAACCCGGACACCTTCGGCACGGTGCTGGCCACCCGCGACGAGGCCGCCGATGTCTGCGTACTCGAGGGCCACCTCTGGCAGGCACGCATGGCGCACTATCTGGGCCAAGTCAAACCGGATTTTGAAAAGGAGTGATCGTGGAGGTCGCCTCTCTGCCGATACCGCCGCATTACGACCCGCAGAGTGTAGGCCAGATCCGATAGGTCGATTAGCAGCACCTCGCCGGTGGTGATCGCAAACGTGGTAGGTAACAGCGATGCCGCCGACGCCGTTTTCACCAAATTCTCGGAGGCCGGCCTGCACCTGGTGCGCACCACCCAACCATTGACCTGCTGGCCCGGCAGCATCCCGAAACTGATCGGCGCTTAAGGCGGCGAGGCCAGACGGCAACTCCCACCTAAACGCCAACCTCTTGATTTGCAGCGTCGCTCTGATCTATCGTTGAGTGCGGAAACGATATGATATTTGGTGAACAAAGCACCGCCAAAATGGTCTCCGTGCCAAAGGCCAGCCTCTCATGATCAGCCAAACCCATATAACAATCTTCGCCCTTCTCTTTTTTATCCTGGAGGCGGTGGCCGTAGTGGCGGCAGTTCACGCCATCATGAACGCCAAGAGCTCCCAGGGCGCTATCGCCTGGGGCATCTCTCTGGTGACCTTCCCCTTTGTGGTGCTGCCGCTCTACGCGATTTTCGGGCGCAGTAAATTCAAAGGCTATGAGCTGCTTCGCAACATCGAGGATAAAAAATTCGACCATATCCTCAACGATTGCCGCCAAACCGCTACCAACGAGAAAATGGTCCAGAAGAGCCGTTCCGATCTCGAAGCCACCCTGAACCGGCTGGCGGACCTGCCGACCCTGAAAAACAATCACAGCCGCCTGCTCGTCAACGGCCGGGCAACCTTCGACGCCATATTCAGTGCCATTGATGGGGCCGCGGATTACATCCTGGTCGAATTTTTCATCATCAAGGACGATCGCCTGGGTCGCCGGCTCAAAAGCCGCTTGATCGCCAAGGCCCACAAAAAGGTGCGGGTTTACGTTCTCTTCGATGAGGTCGGCAGCCATAAACTGCCCAAAAGCTACATTGAAGAAATGGCACGGGCGGGCATCACGGTATCGGCTTTTAAAACCACCCAGGGAAAGGCCAACCGATTTCAGCTCAACTTTCGCAATCACCGTAAAATTGTGGTGGTCGATGGCCTATGCGCCTTCGTGGGCGGGCACAATGTGGGTGAAGAATATGTTTCGGGGCACCCCCGGCTCGGCCCCTGGCGCGACACCCACGTAGCCGTGGAGGGGCCGGTGGTGCAAGCCATTCAGTTCGCTTTTCTGGAAAACTGGTACTGGGCCAAGCGAACCGTTCCTGATCTAAACTGGCAATTGAAACCGGCCACCATCGGCAGCGAAGACGCCTTGCTGGTGGCTTCCGGTCCGGCCGACGATGTCGAGACCTGTGGCCTGATGTTCACCCAGGCCATCAATTCCGCCCGCAAACGGATCTGGATCGCTAGCCCTTATTTCGTGCCCGATCAAAGAATCATCGGCGCCTTGAAGCTGGCGGCGCTACGGGGGGTGGATGTCCGCATCCTGCTGCCCGGCAAGCCGGACCACCGCACGGTGCACCTGGCCTCTTTCTCCTTCTATGCCGAGATTCTCCCGGTGGGCGTCAAGCTCTATCGCTACCAGCCCGGATTCATGCATCAGAAAGTGTTTCTGATCGATTCCACCTGCGCGGCGGTGGGCACCGCCAACCTGGACAACCGCTCCTTCCGTCTCAACTTCGAACTCACCTTGCTCAATTTCGACCGTGCTTTCCTCGATGATGTCGACGCCATGCTCACCCGCGATTTCACCAACAGCCGCCGGGTTTCCCTCGATGATTACACGGGCAGGTGGTTTCCCTTCAGGCTGGCGGTCAAAACCGCCAGCCTTCTCAGCCCGATCCTTTAGAAACCCTTTTTATTCTAGATAAAAAGCGCGGGGGTAATCCACCGCCCCGCGCTTGAAATATCAGTGGTTGTTATAGGCAAATAGGCTTTAAAACTGCCAGGCCAGCTTCAACCAGATGTAGTCGCCCTCCATGCGGTTCTTGACGTCGAGTTCAGGCAGCCACCGCAGCTCCGCCATAAAATTGGTGTGCTCACCCGGCAAGAGGTAGCTTAAAACGGGACCGACACCGGTGGTACGGCCCTTGAAATCGCCCAGCCGCGCCCCTTCGCCGCTGTCACCCTCGATCTGTTCCAGGTAGAAAGCCTCGGCGCCGATGCCGAAAATTCCCAACTTGGTCGGCAAGAGCTGCTGAACACTGCCGTCCAGATGGAAGAGCGCGCCGGTCTGGTAATTGGTGTCGGAATTTTCGGTACTCAGGGAGAGGCCGCCGTAGATCGCCCAGTTGAACCCGTTTTTCTCATTGTTGTAGGAGACCCCCACGGTGGGGTCGAAGGTCCAGTAGTTGAGGCCCGTGTTGGCCAGACTACCCACTTCGAAGTCACCCGTGGGCGCATAAATCGGTAAGGCCGCGGTATACTGCCAGAAGTCTGACTCCCATGCCAACATGGCCGGGATCACGGTGATATCCCCGAGACCGGCGTTGGTTTCGCTGCGCTGGACGCTCCCCAACGCACTATCGACCCTCGCCTCAACATCCATCCACACGTAGGGCAAAAATGCGCCCACCGTGTAAAATGCGCCAAACACCTGTTTCGGCAGCGTATAAAAGCCACCCATTAAAACCGCGTCGCTGGTGGCATCGAGTCCGGCGGTCACCAGCCCGGCGGTGGGAATCGTGCCAGAAGCGGAAGCTTCTCCCTGATAGTGCATGTAAGCCGGCAGCAACACCCAGCCGGGATCCGTGGGAGCAAGATCGATCATGGTTGCCATGGCACCGGGCACGTAATGGGTAACGCCCCCCTCGACGGCCATCAGCGGTTTCGCAATCACCAACATGCCGAAAATCAACAAACTAAAAATCATTGGTCTCAAGGTGGTTCTCATAGCCATTTCTCCCTCTTGTTCGAGTTGGGGTGTCACCGTCACGACTGTCATGGCCATCGATCACGGCCAGGTTGCCACCGCATTACGCTGTCATCCGGCCCTTATCGTCGCGACAGATCCAGCATGTCGTATAGCGCATTGAATACATCAGTTGAGCGCAAAATACCAACGATCTGCTTATCGCGCACAACCAGCAGGCTGTGATGACGCCCCATGACGATGCGGTGCATGGCAATATTGAGGGTATCTTCCTCAGAGACGAACTCGCCTTCCGTAGGCACCTGCATCACATTGGCCACGGTGAGTTTGTCGATGATATCGTGAAGGGTTTCCACCGGCCGATCCCACAGTTTAAACTCCTCGCGAATTTTGACCAGCATCTTGGCGGTCAATCCGTCCAAACCCAGTTTGGTTACATCACCTATCTTTTCGTATCGGGGCTCCAGCGCCCGCATGATGTCGATCTGGCTCACACGGCCCACTACATGCTGGTTGGTGTCCACAACCACCAGGGACTGATGGCGATAAGGACCGTCCTTGTACTGGCGCTTCTCGCTCTCCAGAGCAACCAAGGCCTCTTCCAGGCTGGCCTTTTCAGACACCAGGGCATAATCTTCCACGGGTACCATGATCTCGCTAATTTTTTTTGACTTCATTGTTTCCGCCTTTCTGATTATTGTTCGGATAAATTTCGAAAAATCGGAGTGGCCACCGCCATCACCAAGCGGCCCACATTGGTTATGATTGTTTGAGCGGCATCAGCGCCGCGGACTCAGTTGACTGCTGCACATCGGGCCGCAAGCGCACCACAAATCGACCCCTCCGGCCTCGCCTGGAGGGTTATGGCTTTGTTTTCAGAGGAATGACCGCTAAGTCCGGGGAGCACTGTGTTCGTGGTAAAGTGAATGGTTGCGAAGATGAAACCGTTGTGGGCAGCCCTCGCGCTGGAAAAGACAACCGGCTATTTGTACGATGGTGGTTTTCATGTTCTATCTCGACAGTGCGTTGATCGGCCCAAAATTACAGCTTTAGATGATACCGCGTCTTGTTCACGAACCCGTTTCATAAAGTCCCATTTTGAAACAAATGCTCACGTCTTCGCAAAAGCTCCTTGGACATCCTAAATCGACCCCAAGGTTTGTCAAGCCTAAAATGGCGGTTTCAGGCCGGCATTGCCTGGCGATGAACCTGCGGTTTCCCAATAATGCCCGTGGGGGAAAAAGGCGATTGGGGCCAAGGTTAGCGTCAGGATGGTGGAAGCACGCTTGCGCATCCATCCTTACGCGGGTCCGAGGCGGCTTGATAACCGGTGTCCGTACAGATAATCACCTGTCCGCCGCCGAAAATTTTAGTGGCGGGATCAGTAGCGATGCGATGACCGCGCCGCGCCAGGGCCTCGCGAAGCTTTTGGGAAAATGCGGGCTCAACAGAGACCGCGTTGGCCTCGTCCAAATACCAGCGCGCTGCATCCAGAGCAGTCTGGGGGTCTTGGCCGTGGTCAAGCATGCGGGTCACCACCTGGACGTGTCCTTGAGGCTGCATACGGCCCCCCATCACGCCGAAACTCATCAGCGGTTCTCCGTTGCGGCTGATAAAGGCGGGAATGATCGTATGCAGGGGACGTTTGCCCCCATCCACGCAGTTAGGATGGCCTTTTTGAAGCACGAAACCACGCCCGCGATTGTGCAGAGCGATGCCGGTGCCGGGGATGACGACACCCGACCCGAATCCCAGATAGTTGGATTGAATAAACGAGACCATCATGCCTTCGGCGTCAGCCGTGGTGAGATAAACCGTGCCGCCTTCCGGGCTGGGCGCACGGGGTAAAACGGCCGCCCGGTCGGGGTAGATCCTTGCAGCACAGCGATCCAGAAACCGCTCCTCCAAAACCCGATTAGGGTCAAAATCGGTGAAGTCTGGGTCGGCCACGAGCCGGGCGGTAACATCGAAGGCGATCTTCATGGCCTCGATTTGAAGGTGGAGGTTCTCGACCAAATCAGCCCCATATCGTTTAAGGTCGAAGCGCTCTATAATCCCCAGCGCCAAAAGGGCGGCCAGGCCTTGACCGTTGGGGGGCAGCTCATGCACCCGGCAATCCCGGTAAGCCGTGCTCAAGGGGGCCACCCATTGACCCTGGTGGGCGGCCAGATCATCCGCGCTGAGCGCCCCACCCTCACGGGCTGCGGCGGCGGCGATGCGCACAGCCAGATCGCCCGTATAAAAAGAGTGCCCGCCGGTGGCGGCGATTTCCGCCAGGGTCTCTGCCAACTCGGGGCAGCGAAAGCGCTCACCCGCCTTGGGAGCACGACGGTCGATGAGAAAGGTACGCTGAAATTCGGGAAAATCGCGAAGTTGTTCTGCCGCCCCCGCCCACAGACCGGCGATGCGGGGCGTGACCCGGAACCCCTGGCGCGCCCAGGTGATGGCCGGCTTGAAGAGCACCTCGAAAGGCAATCGCCCAAATCGGTGCCACAACCGCCGCCAGGCATCCACCACCCCGGGAGTGGTGACCGTATCCCAACCCAGTTCGGGCATGGCCGAACGACTGG
This sequence comes from uncultured delta proteobacterium, assembly GCA_963783425.1. Lineage (GTDB taxonomy): Bacteria > Desulfobacterota > Desulfobacteria > Desulfobacterales > QNYZ01 > CAWANO01. The sequence continues at coordinate 41,411 of CAWANO010000009.1, read as the reverse complement.
CGAAGCGCGCCAAGGACCACGCTTGGGGCGAGCGTCCCGAACCGTTGAATCCCTGCAGGCGCGTTCCATCCCAAACCAGGGCGAAGGCGTCACCCCCCAGACCGCAGCCCGTGGGCTCCACCACCACCAAAGCGATGGCGGCCGCCAGGGCGGCATCCACGGCATTGCCACCGCTCTCAAGCATCCGCAGACCGGCTTGGACCGCCAAAGGCTGCGATGTGGCCACCGCCTGCCGGCCGCATATCGGATGTCGTAGGGATTCGGATGTGCTCAACATTTCAAGCCCAAATAAAACCCAACGATTTAAGGACGCTGAGCTGCACATTGGTTCCGCCATGGCGGAACCAAAGGACAGATAGGTGTCTAGTATATTGTTGGGTCAGCCGCCGGCCACCATGGGAATCAGGTAGACCTGCGCGCCGTCGGGAATGGTGGTTTGGTCGAACTGGGGACGCGAGACCACCTGGTCGTTCACACGCACCACGGCGTAGTCGTAGGTTTCGCCCAAAGCGACCAGCAGGTCGCTCACGGTCATGCCCTTCTGCCAGACCACCGCTTTTTGGTCAACCTTGATCAAGGCCGCCATCTCTTTGCATGGATGCTATTTGTCATTGTGCGGCGCCCAAGCGACGCAGATTGCCCTCCAACCGTGCGGCGGATTCGAAATTGTTGAACGTCCAACATCCAACGTTCAACATTCAACGAAATCGGTATCGCAATCGAACACAGCTACAAATCTAAACCGTACGTCCCCTTCCCTACTCCACAACCCCATTGGCTTTAAGCAGCTCGACAACTTCGGGAAAATCGATGCCCAGCCGCCGGGCGGTGGCCAGGGTAGGAATCCCCTCGGCGGTCCAGCCCCGTCGGGCGTAGACGGCGTCTTTCAGCTTTTCGTAGGCCTCTTCCCGGAAACGCCTCAGCAACGCCACCTTTTCGCCGGTCTGCTTGCCTTCGGGATCCACCCCGTGTCGCTCTTTGAGCTGGGTGTCGTAGCGCTCCTGACGCGATTGATACTCCTCCTCGGTTACCGGCCCCATGGCCCGGTAGGGCAGAATATCGTGCTGTCGACGCCCAAAGCCCATGCGCAGGTTGAAGATGCGCTGAAAGTTGTAAACCGCCTCGCTCATGGTGATCAGATCCTCTGGCGCGGCCTTACGACCGGTCACCGCGCTGAAGTACTGGGCGTACCAGTTAACGTGCTTCATCACCTTGGCCGGTTCGTCGGTCTCCTTGTTGTCTTCAGGCACAATGTCGTTCCAGGGCAGTTTGCACAACCCGCACAATCCGAACCAGGTGCGGAACATGGGAAACCAGTAGAGATTTTCCGCCTTCTGTTCAAAGGTGGGCATCAGGTTGTGCACCATGTCGAGAAAGATCAGCCAGGCCTCGTCGTGCTGAGGCCCTTTCAGGGCCAAACCGTAACCGCCCTGCTGGGCCAAGGACTCCTTGGTCATGTACTCGGAGAACTCCAGCCCCTTGGACTCCATGCCGATGTCGGCCATGCGCTGGGGGTCGGCACCGTACTGGGTTTCAAACAGCGCTTTCATGCGGCGCACCCCCTGGCCCACGATGGTGCCGAACCCTTCGCCCTCGGCCATCTGGTGCACCAGCTCCAGGGCGTTGGCGCGATGACCGAAGGGCAGCGCCATACCGTCGGTGTGGGTCTCGTCGATCAGCCCCGATTCGTAACACTCCATCACGAACCCGATGGCCGTACCCACACTGATGGTGTCCAGGCCGTAGTTGTCGCAATAGAAATTGAGCTCCAGAATCGTATAGGGGTCGAAGATACCCAAATTGGATCCGCAGCCGGCGATGGTTTCATACTCTGGTCCGTCCACGAACACCCGCTGCCCGCGGTAGGGGCCGCTCAAGGGAACGAAATCCTTGACGCCGTGGGAGCAGGCCACCGTGCAGCCGCGCCAGCATCCGTCGAAGCCGGGGTCGAACAGGCGGCCGTAGACGGTGCGGCCGATCAGGTCGGCCCGCGGGTCCTGCCCGTAGCGGAAATTGTGCACAGGCAAACAGTCGTGATCGTTCATGATCGGCACCAGATGAGTGGTGCCGATGCGCGCCATCTCATTTTGCTTGGGGTCCAGATCGACGATCTCCCGGGAGTAGGCCTTGGCCACGGTTTTGAGAGCTCTCCGTGTCGGCGGGCTTGTTGACGTTCAAGGGCACCTTGTCCCAACGCGCCACGATGGCCACCAGCCCTTTATCGGCGAAAACCGTACCGATGCCACCGCGGCCGGCCTGTTTGTAGCGGGCACGTTTACGCTTGTTGTCGTACCAGGAGAAGTTGAGGCAGCCAAAACGGGTGTGGCGGGCGCCGGGCCCAGTGGAGACCACCGAGATGTGGGTTGGGTTGCCGTCGCTGAAACGTTCGGTTAGGCGCGCCGAGAGGTCATAGGCGCCGTCGGGCAGACCCGACATTTCGAACAGTTTAAGGGAGGCGTCGATCCCGTCGATCAGCAGCAGGCTGGGAGTAGCAGCCTTTCCGGTAATCTCCAGGGCGTCGAAGCCCGAAAACTTCAGATAGGGTCCGAAGTAACCGCCCACATTGGAATCGATCACCATGTCGGTCAACGGCGATATGGCGGTGACGATGCTTTTACCCGACCCCGGATAAGCGGGGGTGCCGCCCATGGGACCAGAGGCGATGCAGATGGTGTTTTCCGGCGAGTTCCAACGGGTCTCGGGATTCACCGCCTGCCACAGCAGCCAAAGATCAAACCCCTTGCCGCCGATGAAAATGCGCTTCATCTCGTCGCTAACCGTTTTGAAGGTAAAAGCATTAGCGGAAAGATCAACGGACAGGGTTTGGCCGGTATAGCCATTTTCAATCTCGGGCCGTTGATAGGGCGTCGCTATGATTTCGTTAAACTCTAAATTGGACATAAAACAAAGTCCTCCTGTTGGGCGTCTGGTTAACGAGGGGTTCGCAAAACATTGTCAAAATTATATCATATTCGCCCTCAAAGATCACGGTTGCCATCGCAGGCCCTGTTGATGGCCCTACTGTTGACGCCCGGGGGCTGTCCCTCTGAAATTGGCCTAACCGGTTTCAATTACAACTAAATTGAAAAAAGAAGATTTGCTTGCTGCAGTTTTTGATAAGATCAAAATGTTGCATGTGCCAACGACTTTGTGTAATCTTAAATTTTGGAAAGGAGTCCATCGTGAAATCAATATACTGGGCAGATAATTATGTCGACCGGCTGCGCACCGCCGATGAGGCCATGCAGTTGATCAAACGCGGCCAGCGGGTATTTATCGGATCCGCCTGTGGCCAGCCGCGCGCTCTGGTACGGGCGCTGTCGCAAGCGGCCAAACGGCTTTCGGGCCTGGAAATTCTGCGCATGCTCAGCCAGGAGACCACCTCGCTCACCGCCATTGCCGACCAGACCGGCGACGTGAGCCTGAACGTTCGCAACATCTATCTAGGCGCGGCCACCGATCCGTTCATCGCCCGCAACCGGCGCTTTATCACACCGCTCAACATGTCGGCCGTTCCGGCGCTTTTTTTGACCGAGAAATTTCCAATCGACATAGCTCTGATTCAGGTCTCACCACCCGACGACTTCGGCTGGATGAGTCTGGGCATCAGCGTCGACGTCACCCTGGCCGCGGCCCGCTCGGCCCAGCGTGTGATTGCCCAGGTCAATCCCCGCATGCCCCGCGTTCTGGGCCAGAGCTTTATCAATGTCAACGACGTGGACATCATCGTGGAACAGGAGGAGCCCCTGCTGGCCGTGGCCCCCGCACCCCGCTCCGAAGCGGCCATGCGCATAGGCAAACACATCGCGCGCCTGATTGACGACGGCGCCACCTTGCAGATCGGCTTGGACGCCATGTCGCAAGCCACCGTGCAGGCCTTGTCGGATAAAAACGACCTGGGCCTGCATTCGCAGTACATCACCGACGACATCATGCATCTCTATGCCCAGGGCATCATCAACAATCAAAAAAAGGGTTACAACGAAGGCAAGCTGGTGGCCTCGGCCGCCATCGGCACCCACAACCTCTACGAGTTCATCCACGATAATCCAGCCGTGGACTTCTACCCCTCGGACATCGTCAACGATCCCGCGATTATCTCACGGCACAATCGCATGACCTCCATGAACGTGGCCAAGGCCATCGATTTGACCGGCCAGGTCACGGTGGAAGCCTCGGAACACACCTACTACGCTGGGGTTAGCGGCATTCAGGACTTTGTTCGCGGTGCCCTGGGCGCGCCCGAAGGCCTTTCGATTCTCATGTTGCAATCCACCAGCCCCGACGGCACCCAGAGCAACATTGTGGCTTCGCTGAACGATCTGCCCGTAATCGTACCGCGTAGCGATGTGCACTACGTGGTCACCGAGTATGGCGTGGTGAATCTGTTCGGCAAGAGCCTTCAGGAGCGCGTCATGGCGATGATCGAAATCGCCCACCCTGATTTTCGCGACGAGCTGTTCGACCACGCCAAGGAGGTCGGCCTTGTCAGCAAGGAGCACTCTTTGGGCGAAGCGGCCGTGGGTGTCTATCCGCTCTGGCTGGAGGAAAACATCCGCATCGACGATGAAGTGGTCACCATTCGGCCATCCAAGCCGGTGGACGAGCGCCGCATCCAGGAGCACTACTACCGCCTGGCCAAGGAAGATGTCATGTCGCGCTTTTTCCACGAGAAGACCAGCTTCGGACGCCGGGAGATGGCCCCCAAACTGCAGATCGACTACCTCAAGGACCTGACCCTGCTGGCCGTGGTGGGCGAGTTCGGGTTCGGCCGCGTGGTGGCAGTGGGCGAATGCATGCACATGCCCGACAGCAACCTGGCCGAGGTGGCCTTTTCGGTGCATAGCCGCTATCAGGGCAAAGGGCTGAGCCGGCGCATCTTGGGCAAGCTGGCCCAGGAGGCCAAAAAGAACGGCATCGCCGGGTTGGTGGCCTACACCGCCATCGGCAACAAGGCCATGGTCAACCTGTTTAAGACCCTGCCCTATAAAGTCAAGAAGAGCTATGATTCCGACGGTATCAAGTTAAGTTGCCGTTTTGACGAGCCGGTAGAAACTGAAAAATCCGAAAAATAGGCTAAGACCTGTTGAGGATTCGCTGCAGCTATCGGACGCTAAGTGGTCCTGTTCGTAAAAACCGTGACGTAATGAGGGCGTCAAGGCGCCGGGATAGCAAGGCGGGAAAATTATTGAATACCAGGGATATTACGTGTTTTCGCAACACCACCAGCCAGGATGGATTGGTGGCCGAATGTCATCGTGTTTGCGAATAGGAGCACTAAGCGTGTTTCTTCTATCTTCCTCTACCGTAATGCCCAATGACCAGCCAATCACACTCGGGGCTGATTTCCGCTGTGGCTTTCCGTTTTACAACGATTGAGGTTGAGGTTTCGACCAGATCTGTCCGACAAAATTTATGGGACATTGGGTTGCTGGAAGGGACGATCTTGTTTGGTTCCCAGGGCATTATCTCTGCTTTGGCCGCCATCGGGAGCCATGGTTCTATTTTGCGCTTTTACAAGTCGCTGCATGACTCGAATATCTTTATCGCTAAGCTGCAAAGCCGCATCTACCCAAATTCGGGTGATACCTATAAGCTCCTCGTAGGTAACAGGGTCATAGAACTGCTTCACCTTTTCAAGCGCTTGCATTCCATTGGCGATACGCTTGTGTTTGCGGATATATTCATCAACAGCCTCGTGCCCTTTGCCTGTCTCAGCCAGTACATCAACAATTTTCAGATCATACATTTCCCGGGCAGAATAGATCTCGCCTTTCTGCATCATCTCTTGGGCCGTTTTCACACCCGCTTTTCGTGCGATAAAACTATAAGCGCCCATCCCAGGAATGAGATTAAAGCGAATTTCGGGTGCACCCATTTGAGCTTGTTCTTCGGCAATCAAGACATTGCCCGACATAGCCGACTCCATGCCGCCGCCTAGCGCGGAACCCTCTACCAGGGAGATCGTCGTTAAAGGCAGATGGAGGGCCACTGAGTTGAGATACCCGATATCGGTTAAAGTCCCCTGCGAGACCTGATGGCGGTAACCGCTAGCCAATGGCAAGGGCGTCCAGCGCGAGTTGGGGTCTGAAGGAAGCCGGCGGCAAAGCTCCGATCCGAGGGACACGAACCGTATATAAGGCTGCGGCATTGGGGTAAGTCTACGTGACAAGACAAAGCCCATAGCCATCAAGCGGTGTCGTAGTAAATACGGCGGATGTGGAGTGGAGGCAGTTACCCTTACCCGGGGAGATCTGCAGTGCTGTCCTTGAATAGGACTATGGTATCCGCGAGGAAACCGGAAGGGGCTGCAGAAGTCAGCAGAGGTCGTATTAGGGCCGCGGATCGGCCTGAAGGACCGAACATGTAGCCAGGGTAAGAACCCTTTGGATTCGTTAACATGGTGATGCAGCAACTCCAATTAGAATTTTCATGAAACCGTGCTTTAAAACCCAAGGGTGAAGCCCGTAGGGCAAAGGCAGCGGTGCACCAAGTGCCGGCAGCATCGGAGGCAGACGACCCGTTAAACCAAGTGACGATGGAAGAGGTGATCCGCAGAAAGAACCTCTTGATAGTTTCTTTGTGTCAATGGGGTTTGTGTTCCTCAACGGTCGTCACGCGCGCTTAATCAAATCTACATGAACCGCCATGTACGGACCCGTATGCATGGTGGTGTGGGAGGGCGAAGGCTGCGAGGTTTTCCCCTATCCCGATTCGATTAATCCTCCACCGTTTCCCCACCGGCCAACCGCTGATAGGCCTTGAAAGTGAGCCAGCCGCCGGAAATACCGCCAACGGCCTGTATCAGGTTGGGCACCAACTCCGCCACGGCTCCCTGCAAACCAATGTTGGGCATCAGCGCCTCGGCCACGAAGTAGGTAGCCACCATGGCAGCCCCACCCAAGACCAACAAAATCCCCTGAAGCCATTTGGGCTTGCCCCAGGCCAGGGCGCAAAGGCCGCCTTCGAGCCCCTTGGCCACCAGGGTGATGGGGGCGAAGATGCCGAATCCGCCGATAATGTCCGCCAGGGCCGAGCCGATACCTCCCGCGGCCGCACCCCACACAAAACTGTTTTTACGCGACAGGCTGCCCAGCACTAGGCCGGCGAAGACCACGGCCACATCGCCGAAATTGAAATAGCCGCGGCTGGGCAGGGGGATACGAACAAAGAGCGTGATCAGGGCCACAACCACGGTCAGGGCGATCGATGCGATTTTAGGGCTTTTCACAGCTTCTCTCTCTTTAGGTGGTGGTAGCGGTTTGTCAGTACGCGCTGGGAGGTCTCGATCTCCTGGTAGAGATAGAGGTAAAGGGCCACGATCAGGCAGATATATTTGTCCCGCCGGGATTTGAAGCGCCCCCCGGTTTTTAGTGCGGGGTAGGTGTCGAGCAGCCACAACATCCGTTTGAGGGTGCCGCCGCCCTTTTGAAAAGCGGATTTCACCGTGATCAGGTCCAGTCGCCTTGGCATGGAAAGCGGCATCCGCAGCAGATCAAGATAGGTGATGTAGGACAACACGATCTTGAGAAATATGAGCGAGCTGGGAAAAATGAGGCACTTGATCAGGGAGTCCTCGATCCAGTTCCGGCGGCCCAGCAGTGCCAGCCACTGAAAGATGAGTCCGAAAAGCAGCAAAGTGAGCACAAACGGGAGGCAGAATTTAAGCAGCAACAGGGTGTCGCGCGCCGAAAAGCGCAGGGTGCTGAAAAACAACACGCCTGCCAACAGGCCCGCCTGAACCGCCAGACTGCCGTAGAGCGGCCCAAAGACGAAAAGCCCGAAAAAGGCCACGATGGTGGCCACCAGCAGCGTGTATTTCAAAGCGCTCACGGTGCGGCCTCGCTGACGGCGATTGGTCGGACGGCGCCCGCCACCGCTGTTGCCGTAAACGCGAGACGGCGCAACGTAAAGCGAGCCGGCAGGAGCGGCGCGCTGTGGGTCGCCAGGTGGCTGACCATGATATAGGTTTGGATGAAGCCGGCGCTGCAGTCGAAGATGAAACGCTGGTCCGGTGCATACTTATCAAACTCGTCCAGCATAAATACCCTGGCTGTGGGACTGCCCTTGATCCAGGAGGCGATCACGTCCAAGTCGTTGGCGCGGGCCGTTTGGCGGCCCTGAAGGACCATCAGCGCCCGTAAGGTCAGCATCTGGGTGCTCAGGTCCTGGGCGAGGTAGAGAAAGGGCACCGCCTCGCCGGTGAGGACCGGCATCAGCACTTTTTCCAGAAAGGATGTTTTGCCGACACCGTTGTCACCCTGCAGGATAAAACAGGTCCGGTGGGCGGTAAAGTCGAATCCCTCGCCCAGATCGAAGGTCAGGCCCCGGTCATCGACGCGGTGGCTGTCGGCGATGAGGGTCATGGCGCGGTCACCGGTTGCACCGCATCACCCTTGAGAAGGTACAGCTCGACGCCGTGGGATCGGCGCAGCTCTTCGAATTTCATCAGTAACGATTTGTGGTTGCCGGGACTGAGCGACTCGAGCACGTTGCGCATCATGATCTTCTGGCCGTGCAACTGGTTGTCGATGATCAGGGCGATGATCAACAGGGCGGCCACCACGGCCTGCTGGCCACCGGAGTAGCGCTGGAACTCGCCGTGGCGGTTTTGTGTTGTTTGTTTTGCCGGAAAAAATTCAGCCATTTCGGATAGAATACGCGCGAGCAACTCTGGGTCGTCCTTGCCCTGCAGCAGCCAGATCTCCTCCCGCAGAGAGGCGGAGACGAAAAGGTGATCGAAATCGAGCACCAGAAAGCGCTTTGAATACGCGTCGAGAATGCGCTGGGGTGCATCAAGGGCGACCGCACCGCGGCCGCTGTGGGGAGCACAGGTCATCCGCCCTACATGCCACAAAGAAGCGTACTGTGACAACCATCATATGGTCAAGGTCCAAGCTCGGGCTGACTCATCACCATGAGTCAGATGTAAAGGCCTATAGCCCGGCCGCCACCGATTCTGCATAGAGCAGGTCGCCGGTCATGCCGTTGAAAAACTGGACCGTCATCTGAGGGTGCGGATAGGCCACCCACGATGGCGTCCCGTCGCCGCCCGGATTATTAAACACGTTGTTGACCTGTACGACCGTAAAGACCGGCTGTTTGCGCATGGCCGCCGCGCTGTCGTCGAGAAAAAAGGTGGACCAGCGGATCTGGCAGGGCCGGCCCCCGGAGAGGTAAGGTCCGTTGACGGGACGCCCGCCCTCGCTGCTCAGGTTGTGGTTGGCGGAGTTGTGGGGTCCCGCGGCGAATTCCCAGACGCGGTCGCTTATTTTGACGGCAAAACTGTTGTGCAGGTCCCCGGAAAAGATCAGCACCGGCTTGCCGAGCTGTTCCCAAAACGCGATCAACTCCTCCCGTTCCGCCATGAAGCCGGTCCAGGACTCGTCGCCGTGCCCGGTTGTGGGCACGAATCCGCCCTTACCCACGTGGGGGATCATGAAATTGACCGAGGAGATCACCAGCAGGAAATCGGCCGTGCTGCCTTGCATGGCGCGCTTGAGCCAAGCTTTTTGCCGCTGCCCCAGCATGCTCTGTCCAGTGCGTCGCTCAAAGTTGGCCAGCGGTAGGCCGCGGTGGCTGCGGGTGTCTAAAAAGAAGAATTCCACGTTGGCCATGGTAAAATTGAAGTAGTTGCGCCGCCCGATGGCGTAGGCGCCCGTGCCGTCGTAACGGGCGGGCGGGGTGATGCGTAGCGATTGTTGGTCGACCACCGATTCGATGTGGTAGATGCCGGCGTTGGGATTGGCGGGCTGCGGGTCCATATCCAGGCGGGGGTTGAGCACACCGTCGTCGGCCCGCCCCCAGTGCACGATCAATGAAGCGGCCTGATCGAGATCGAGCTTGGAAAAATCCGCCGTGGGGTCGCTTATAAGACCTGATCCTTTTTGAAAATGGGCTACACCAAAATGGATATCCTGGGTGAAGCCGACCGGATTGGCCCAGCCGATATAATCCTGCCAGGCGCGCACGCCGATATCTCGGAAACAGGCCGCGCGGCTGCGGTAGCCGGCCTCGCCGGTACCTTTGACGTCGTTCATAATCTCGTGGTCATCGAGCATGAAAAAGCCGGGCATATGGCGGTGCCAGCTTGACAGTGCAGGGCTTTGATCGAAATAGCGCTTGTAGTTTTCCCACACACCGACGATGCGCGGCGCCACTTTCAGCAGGTCGGGAATAGCGTCCAGCGGTAAGTTCATGCGCGTTGCCCACTGCTCGGGGGTGAGCATGCGGGCCGGATTGTCCTCGTAAATGAAATCGCCGGTCTGGATGGCAAAGTCGAGCGTGCCGCCGAGTTTGTCCAGGGCCACATCGAAAATGCCCATGCGTGGGTCAGCGCTGCAGCGCTCGTGGATCAGGTTGCCGCAGCCGATCTCGAAGGCGAAGTTGAACAGGCCGGCGGGGTTTCGGACCGGTGAGCGATATTTTTCGGGGTCGGGAAGGGTTTTAAAGCGGCCGCTATGCTCGGGCCGGACCGTTTTACCCTCAATGACGACGGCATAGTGGTAAACGGTGTCGGGGGTGAGGTTTTCGAGTACCACCCAGGCGGTGTTGTCCCTGTCCAGAGTGGTCTTGACCGGGCCGCTCTGCTGGTTGAGCTTCTCCCCGGCGGTGCCGTACAGCACGTGAAAAGCACCTGGCTGAAAGGTTCGCGCCCAGACGCCCATGGTGGTAGGTTCGGGCCGGCCCAGAATGGGGCCGTGGGTGACGCGGTTCTGGCCGGCATCGGCGGAGGCCGGGACAATGAAGAACAAAAAGGGCAAGGCCAGCAGCACGATCAATCGCTGGCACTTCCGCCTGTTGTACTCGCCGGGTGTTAGCAGTGTGCTCATGGATGCCATCCTGTCATTAGAAGCAAGCAGAAATTAGAATAGACTCAGTAGGCGATTCGCCTCCTTTACTTAACATCGGGGGCGGATTTTCATCAAGTGAGGTGAAAAGTGGTTGGGGTTTAACCTGAATTGAGCGATTTTTTGCTCGCTTTGCACCCATCTGTTGAGTGCTAAAGCTTTCAAAAATGCTCGACATATCCAATGGGTATGCCTGCGTTTTTTGAAAACCTTAGCATCTCAATATCTTTGCACATAGCTTCGCGAAAAATCGCTCAGTTCAGGTAATAGCTTAATAAAGTATTTTCCGTTAATCCATAATCGGCCAGTTCAACACTATATGAAAATCAAAGGCACGTTCTGTTTGATATGCATCCACAACAGCGAAAGCCAAAAAAGCTTTTAGACCCGGTCAGGGATATTCTCAGGCTAAAGCATTACAGCATTCGCACCGAAAAAACTTGCCATCGCCTTTGATGTATCGTGGCCCGACAAGGTCGGCCTGATGGATGTGGTTGATGTCGAACGGAGCCTTAATATACGGATATTCGACACCCTTGGGGATGTAGTGAGTTTTTTTTAACCAGCCCTTCGGCTCTCAGGACTCTTTTTATGGTGCTATCCGAAGGCAGCTGATATTCAGCTTTTTTGAGTTCCCATTTGATGACTGATGGGCCCAATTGGGCAAAACGCTGAGCATCGAGGTGGCGGCGTACTTCAATAATGCGTTTTTAATCCTCCGCACGCAGCGCTTTGGGGCAGTGCTTCGGCACCCTGGGTCGCCCCCTTGAACCAATTGGGATCGCCGCTTTGGTAGCGTTTCAGCCACTTGAAGAACCATGGTTTTGAGCGGTTCAAGCTTTCGTATATTTGTTTTGGTTTTTCTCCTTGAATGTATCTTTTTAAAGCTGTTTTACGAATTTCCTGTTCCATCGTGACACCTCCGAAATTGGTTTTCTCGGAGATTATCAAAGATCGGAATTGACTGTAACCGGGTTAACGATGTGTTGACCCTTCGGACCCTTAAGGGTTAACGATGTCTTGGTCTTTGTCACTTAACCACTACTCAACGCCAATCCCAAACTGATTGCTGGTTCCGGACGGCTTTGAAAAAAGTACGCGCTATTCGGATGAGCCACATTTTTGATAGATGTTGTCATTCCTGACTCGATTCGGAATCCATTGAGTTTACGTTGCGTTGCAACTCTGGATGCCGGATCGAGTCCGGCATGACGGCAAAAGAGGCTAATTCAATCGTAATCTTCATAACAACCCCTGTTTTCACCCATAACCAGAAAGGGCCTCCCCATGAAAAAATCATTCGGTGCCAAAACGCTTATTTTCCCGACCCCGGTGTGGTGCGTGGGCACCTACGATGCCGAAGACAAGCCCAACGTGATGACCATCGCCTGGGGTGGTATCTGCTGTTCCAAACCGCCCTGCGTGAGCGTCTCTTTGCGAAAAGCCACCTATACCTACGGCAATATCCTGGCCCGCAAGGCCTATACGCTGAGCGTCCCCTCGGCCCAATATGTCAAGCAAGCCGACTATTTCGGCATCGCCTCCGGGCGGCATGTGGACAAGTTTGAACAGACCGGCCTTACGCCCGTTAAATCGGACCTGGTTGACGCGCCCTATGTGGGTGAATTCCCCATGGTGCTGGAGTGCAAGCTGGTTCATCACCATGAACTCGGGCTGCACACCCTGTTTGTAGGCGAGATTGTGGATGTCAAGATCGACGAGGCTGGCATCGGTGACGACGGCAAGCCGGATATCGCCACGCTAAACCCCTCTGTGTTTGCCCCAGAAGTGCGGCGCTATCACCGCATCGGCGAACCCATTGCCGACGCGTTTGATGCGGGCCGTAAAACGTGGCCCATAAATTGACTTTGGCGCCGGTGTTCAGTATCTAGGTTCTTTCATCATCCGAACCATTACCGGTTCGCCCTCGTTAACGGCACAGATTGCAGCGCATGTTCGGTAAAAAATCAGCCCGATCAAAGAATATCCTCATCCTGGGCCTGGGCGGCATGGGGCTTTATCTGGCCAAGCGCCTGGTGCACGAGGGGTACGCCGTCACCGTGATCGAGAACAACCCCGATTTGATCCGGCACGCCGACGGCTCGATCGACGCGCGCCTGATCCAGGGCGACGCCATGAGTATTGCCGTCTGGCGCGAGGCCGGCGCCCATCAGATGGACTACCTGCTTGCCGTCACCAACAACGATCCGGTCAACATGCTTGCGGCCATGATCGCCGACCGTTTCGGCATTTCCTGTAAAATCGCCCGCATGCGATCGCTTGAGTTCGGCCAGAAAGACGGCATGCTGGTGGCTGACGATTTCAGGGTTGACCATTTCATCTACCCCGAGGAACTCACCGCTCAGGAGGTGGTACGGCTCATCCAGCGCACGGCCGGCAACGAGATCATCGATATCGCCGAAGGGCAGCTGCAGGTGATGGCCACCCGCATTCAGGAAGGGTCGCCCTGGGCCAACAAGATGCTGATGCAGATCTCCAAGGAGACGCCCGAGTTCCATTTTCGGGTGGTGGCGGTGGCGCGCGGAATCTCCACCCTGATTCCGCGCGGCAACCAGGAGATTCTGCCCCAGGACCAGATTCTGGTCATGGCCAATAAAAGCAACATGCCCCGCTTGATGGAGATCGCGGGCGTCGAACACCAGCGGCGCCATCGGGTCATGATTCTGGGCGGCAGCCTGATCGGAAGGCGCATCGCCGGGCTTTTGGGCAATACCGTGCGGGTCAAGCTGATCGAGAGAAATGTCAAGCGGGCCGAAGAGCTATCGTTCACGCTGGAAGAGACCGAGATCCTGCACGGGGACGGCTCGGACGCCGAGGTGCTTAAAATGGCGGGCATCATGGACATGGATACCTTTATCGCCGTCACCGACGACAATGAAACCAACATCATGAGCTGTATGCTGGCCAAACACCTGATGGACACGCAGAATGGCGCCGCGGCCCGTTATCAGCGAAAAACGATTGCCCTGGTCAACAAGGAGGAGTATCTGGTGCTGGCGGCCACCAGCGGGTCCGACATCGCCCTGAATAAAAAGATTCTGGCGGGCAACGAAGTCCTCAAGTTCATCCGCCGGGGGGAGATTTTGTCGGTAGCCCATCTGCACGGTTTCGACACCGAAGTGGTGGAACTGAAGGCCGCGCCCAATTCACCCATCACCCGGCGGCCGCTCTCCCAACTGGACGCCTACTATTACGGCAAGATTCTGATCGGCGCGATTTATCGCGAGGGTCGCTGGAAAACGGCCGTGGGCGACACCCACATCCACGGCGATGAACGCGTGATCGTGGTGTGTCCCTCGAGCCACCTAAAAGATGTGCAGCAGCTGTTTCTGGATTAACGCCTTTGCGCCCTCAGCCACCCACGCGCCAGAACCGGTCCTTATAAGCAATTCATGCACTACCGTTCCATCACACATGTTTTCGGAAAGCTGCTCATCGTCACCGGCCTTTCCATGGCGCTGCCGGTCATCTGCTCGCTGATCTACCGGGAGAACGATCTGCAGGCGCTGCTGATGGCGGCGCTGATCACCATTGCGCTGGGAATGCCGTGCTGGTTGCTTTGCCGCAACCATCACGAACTGCACATCAAGGACGGCATCTTCATCGCTGCTTTCGGATGGGTGATCGTGTCGGCCGTGTCGGCGCTGCCCTTCATGTTCCATGGCAGTATTCCCTCGTTTACCGACGCCTTCTTCGAGATGATGTCCGGCTACACCACCAGCGGCGCCACCATCCTGACCGATATCGAGGTGGTGCCGCACGGGCTGATTTTCTGGCGCAGCCAGACCCACCTGCTGGGCGGCATGGGCTTTCTGACCCTCACGGTCATTTTTCTGCCTCACGGCATGGGCGGGTTGCGGATCTTTCGGGCCGAGTCCAGCCCCGGTCAGGTGATCACCAAAGAGAAATTCATGCCCCGCAACCGCGACACCATGGTGTGGCTGTGGGGCATCTACCTGGCCCTGAACCTGCTGCAGACGCTGCTGTTGTGCCTGGGCGGCATGAGCCTTTTCGATGCCCTGTGCCACTCCTTCGGGACGGTTTCCACCTCGGGCTATTCGCCCTACAACGCCAGCATCGGCCACTACGACAACGCCTATTTCGACTGGGTGATCATCGTTTTCATGTTTCTGGGCGGGATGACCTTCATCCTCTTTTACCAGATGCTTAAGGGCGATTTGCACGGCCTGAAGATCAACACCGAGTTTCGGTGGTATGTGGGGTTTCTGCTCTTTTTCTGCGGCATGGTGACGCTGCTGTTGTGGAAGGCGCACACGTACGATTTTGTGGATTCGATTCGCTACGGCACCTTTCAGGTGATGTCGCTGCTGACCACCACCGGATTCACCACGGCCGACTATGAGCTGTGGCCGCAATCGGCGCAGATGTTTCTGTACGCGGTCTGCTTCATCGGCGCCTGCGCGGGCTCCACCACCAGCGGCATCAAGGTGGTGCACTATGTCCTGATCTGGAAGTTCATGGTGGCCTCGGTGAAAAAGATCTTTTTTCAGCCCATGAGCCTGGTTTCGGTGCGCCTCAACCGGCGCCCCGTGGACTCGATGATCGTCAATCTGGCCATCTGCTACTTCATCGTCAATATCTTCCTGGTGCTGGCCGGCGGCTGCTTCATGGTATTGACGGATGACATGGACTACGTGACCGCCATGAGTTCGGTGATCGCCACCCTGATGAACATCGGTCCCGGGTTTGGCGCGGTGGGGCCCTCGGAGAATTACGCGTTCATCTCGCCGCTGGGCAAGTGGTTCCTTTCGTGGAACATGCTGGTGGGGCGGCTGGAGATGTTTTCGGCGTTGGTTATATTCTATCCCTCATTTTGGAAAAAGTGAATTCTTCAAGACTTGATCCATGACCACGATCCGCCAAAAAACGATCGAGGGGTTGAAAGCAGGTGATCGTTTTACCGTCAAACGTACCTTCACGGCCGAGGATGTGGCCGCTTTCGCCCGCTTGAGCCGTGATGAAAACCCGGTTCACTCCTCGCAACAGTGGGTGGCTGCCAAAGGGTTGGATGGCAAGATCTGCCACGGCCTGCTGGTGGCGGCCATGGTGACGGAGATCGGCGGGCAGATCGGCTGGCTGGCTTCGCGCATGGATTTCAAATTCAAACGGCCGGTCTATATCGGCGACCGCGTCGAATGTGCCTTCACCATCACCGAGATCGCCCCCAACCGCTGGGCCAAAGGCGAGGCGCGCATGACCAATCAGGCGGGCGCCGAGGTCATTCTGGCCTGGATTTGGGGAATTTTGCCGGACAGGCGCGAGCGCCAAATCCTCCAGGCCTTCTTGGATGAGAAAGAAAAGTCGGTTTAAGGCAGCTTTGTTGCATGTCAGGTCCCTACCTAATCGGAATCGCTATCTGGATGGCCATCGTAATTTTTTGCGTTTCCCAACCGCTGTTTCAAATCGATTTCGATTTCGATAGCGATTTCGATTGCCGCGTCGCCAGAGGGTGGAAACAGCTCATCATTTCTGGGCCTCCACTTTCAACACCTGCGGCCTGGAGAGCCCAGTGACGCGCTGAAAATCGGTGACCAGGATGTATAACGAGGGCACCAGCACCAGGTTGATCAGGGTGGCAAAGAGGATGCCGTAGCCCAGCGAGAGCGCCATGGGGATCAGAAAGCGGGCCTGACGCGAAGTCTCGAAGATCATGGGGGTCAGCCCGCCGAAGGTGGTCAGGGTGGTCAGTAAAATCGGCCTGAAGCGCTGCACCGCCGCATCCGTGATGGCGTCAAAGGGCACCATGCCGCCCGCCCGGCGCCGGTTGGCGAAATCGATCAGCACCAGGGCGTCGTTGACCACCACCCCCGACAGCGCCACGATCCCGAACATGCTCATCACGCTTAGGCTGTACCCCATGATCAGGTGGCCAATCACCGCCCCGGTGAGGCCGAAGGGGATGGCCATCATGATGATCAGGGGTTGCAAATAGCTGTTGAAAGGGATCGCCAGCATTACGTAGATCACCAGCAGGGCGCCCAGCAAACCCCGGATCAGGCTCATGACGCTGTCGCGTCGTTCGGCCTGGCGGCCGCTAAAACTGTAGTCAAGGCCCGGGTATTTTTGAACCAGGGCGGGCAGGGTGTCCGCGGTGATGGCGTTGATAACCTGCCCCGCCTGGCTGCGGGGGCGTACATCGGCCGTCACAGTGACGATGCGGCGGCCGTTACGGCGCTCAATGGCGGTGTCGGCCCGACCGGTGTTGATGGTGACGGCGTTGCCCAGGGGGATCTCGCCGCCGGCGGGCGTTCGCAGGATCTTCTGTTCCAGGAAGAAGGCTGACTGGCGCTCGTTTTGGGGCAGGCGCACCATCACCTTGACCTCATTGCGGCCGCGCTGGATACGCACCGCCTCGGCGCCATAGTAGGCGTGGCGCACCTGGCGGGCGATATCGGCCGCGCTCAGCCCCAGGCGTTGGGCCGCCGGCCGTACCTGAAAGTCGAGCTGGCGCTTGCCTTCGGCAAAGCCGTCGTCGATGTCGGTGACATTGGGGAAAAACCCCAGGGCCGCAGCCAGTTCCTCGCTGGCGCGGGACAGGATACCGGTGTCGCGATGGCTGAGCTCCACCGAAATGGCCGCCCCTCGTCCGGGCCCACCGGCGTCGGATTCGAACTTGATGGTTTCCACGCCGGGGATCTGGCCGACCTCCTGGCGCCACAGTTCGGTGAAACGCGCCGTGGTGATGGGGCGCACGTCCGGCGGTGTCAGGTAGACCCGAATGGAGGCGGTGTTGGCGTCGGTTTCGGCGAAGATGCCCTCGACCATCTCTTCGCCGCCATTCTGGTCGGTCACCGCCTTAGCGGCGCGGATGAGTTGCTGCTGGGCCTGAATCGTGTTTGCCACCGCGCTGCCGAAGGGCAAGCGCAAGGTCGCCATGGCGTAGTCGGATTCGATTTTGGGAAAGAGTTCAAAACCCATGCGCCCGCTGCGAACATAGGCCACGGTGACGATCAGGATCATCACCCCCACGGCCAGGGTGACGTAGCGCCCGCGCAGGGTCAATTCCAGCAAGGGGCGGTAGCGGTTATGGATAAAAGCCCTGAAGCGGTCACTGAAGCGCTGCTGGCGCTGAATCAGCCATCCCAGCGGCCCGCCGGGCTGGCCCTTCTGGTGCCCCAGGTGGGCCGGCAGAATAAACAGGCATTCGATGAGTGAAATGAAAAAGACGCTGATGACCACAATGGGGATGTATTTGAATATCTTGCCCATGAAGCCAGGGATAAAGAAGAGGGGCATGAAGGTAATCATGTTGGTCATAACGCTGAAGGTGACCGGCATGGCGATCTCCTGGGCGCCACTTACCGCGGCCTCGAACCAGCCCGCTCCTGATTGCCGGTGGTGATAAATATTCTCACCGACGATGATGGCATCATCGACCACGATGCCCAGGGTGACGATGAAGGCGAACATTGTGATCATGTTGATGCTGACGCCGCCCAGCGGCATAAGCAGCAGGCCCCCGATGAATGAGATGGGAATGCCCAGACTGACCCAAAAGGCGAGGCGGATCTCCAGAAAGATCGCCAGCAGCACGAAGACCAGCCCCAATCCCAGGTAGCCGTTTCGCACCATCAAATCGAGGCGCTGGCGGTAAATGTCGGAAAGGTCGTTGCGCGACTCCAGTTTGAGGCCGGCTGGCAGTGACTGATTGATATCGGCTGTGCGGCGGTTGACGGCCTCGGAGACCGAAATGGGGGTCTGGTCGCCCACGCGATAGACCTCGATCAACACCGCCGGCTGGCCATTGAAGGTGGCGAACTGGTCGCTCTCTTCCAGGTCGTCTCTGATAGTGGCCACCTGCTCGAGCAGTACCTGGGTGCCGTCGGCCGTGGTGATGATGGGGATCTTAGCGAATTCGCGGCCGAAATCGCGGCGCTCCTTGACACGCATGAGGATGTCGCCGCTGCTGGTTTTGATGGCGCCGCCGGGCATCTCCACCGAGGCCTGGCCGATGCGCCGGGCTACATCGTCGAGGGTCAGGCCGTAGGTGCGCAACGTTTTCTGGGATATCTCGATACTGATCTCGGGTTCGCGCACCCCGGTAAGTTCCACCTGGCTGATGTCGGGGTCGCTGAGCAGGCGGTCCCGTACGGTTTCGCCCATTTCGCGCAGCACCCGCTCGGGCTGGTCGCCAAAAAGCGCCAAAGAGGTCACATAGCGCTTGCGCTGAGCCACCACCACGGTGGGGTCTTCGGCCTCTTCCGGCCAGGAGGTGATGCGATCAACTTCGTTTTGAATGTCACGGGCGACCTGCTGCACATTTTCGCCCTCAATGATTTCAGCGTTGACGATGCCCGATCCTTCCCGGGCCGTGGCGGTCACCTCCTTGATGCCCTGGATGTCCTGAATGGCATCTTCGATGGCGAGCAGTATGCCCCGTTCCACCTCGGCCGGGCTGGCCCCGGGGTAGGGTACCGATATGGTGACCAGGTCGAGCTCGAAGTCGGGAAAAACCTCCTTTTTAATGCGGGTGCCCATGATGAAACCGCCCACCAGCAACACCAGCATCAGCAGGTTGGCGGTGACCGAATGGCCCGCCATCCAGGCGATGGGGCCGCGGGCTTTGGGGGTTTGGGCGATATCGATGTCGGGATTGTCAGGCATGGTGGTGAGTTACTTTTGGGTGGATGGGGCGCTGTCGGTCAGCGTCGGGTTGACCGCGGCGGCGTCGACCGGGTCCTGATCCAGCTTGAGCTGCATACCGGCCACGGGCGTCGCCAGATCCGATACGACCAGGCGTTCACCGCCTAAGACACCCGCGCTGGCCAGCACGCTCTGTTGGCCGCGCCAGGCGATGGTGACCGGCCTGATTTCCAGATGGCCGTCGGCCGACATGACCCAGACC
Organism: uncultured delta proteobacterium; assembly: GCA_963783425.1. Classification (GTDB taxonomy): domain Bacteria; phylum Desulfobacterota; class Desulfobacteria; order Desulfobacterales; family QNYZ01; genus CAWANO01. The sequence goes on along the minus strand of CAWANO010000009.1, from coordinate 21,674 downwards.
CGGTCTTGATCACGCAGGGCGCGCCGCGGTATGGCAATGGCGTTTTCGACCCGCCCGCCCTCGATCTCCACCTGGACCACCTCGCCCAGCAGCAGCGCTGGTGCGCTCGGTTGATCGGCGGTGATGCCCAGGGGATCCTCAACGGTGGCGATCAATCGTGCCATCTGTCCGGCCTCGCCCAGGTCGTTGAGCAGCTTGGTGACCCGGGCGGGCCGCTGGTATTGATCACGGTAGAGGATCCGGGCCTTGGCGCCAGCGCCATTGGTTTGGGAAGGCAGCTCGATCCATTTGAGCTGCTCCAGGGGCACGGCCACCCGCACCCAGAATTGATCCGTATCGACCAGCAAGGCCAGGGCTTCGTTGGCCGTGGTGCGGGTACCGATATCGACCTGTTTGGTCAGCACGATGGCGTTGAAGGGCGCCCGCACGACGGTACGCTCGAGGTCGAGTTGAGCCTGCGCAAGTTCGGCCCGGGCAGCCTCAATGCGGGCCCGCGCCCGTTCTAGATGGGGTTTGCGCAGGGCCAGATCGGCATTCAAATCGCCCTGCTGCTCGCCGCCTGCCAGCAGTTCCCATTCGCGCTTGGCCACGGCCTGGTAGCCCTGTTCCACCTCAAATTCGAACTGGGCATCGGCCAGGGCGCGCTTTTTCTGAGCCAGCGCCAGTTGATAGTCCTTGGGATCGATACGCAGGATTTCAGTGCCGGCTTTGAGCAATCCGCCTTCGATGAAGTCTTCATGAACAAAGATGATCTCGCCCGCCACCCTCGTTTTTAGCTGGATCTGTCGCGCCGCAACCACCGTCCCCATGGCCTCCACGATCACCTTGTGGGGCTGGGCGGTGAGCGTTTCGACCTGTACCAAAGGCACCATGGCGACGGGCGGGCGCCGGCTGGCTTTGGGCGCCGTGCGTTTCAGATAGGTAGCGACCGCCAGACCCAGGGCGATGATGATCAGGGGCAAAAGGATTTTGGTGATGGTGCGCCGCCCTTTCCTGGAGGATGGTTCGCCACCATCGATCGCTTGGGAAGCATGGGCGTCTGTTGAATCGGTCATTTTTTCAATAGCTCTCAAAGATTACTGGCCTGTCATGCCCTGGGGCTGTGCGACCGGGGCATCGTCGCTTACCGTTTCAACCCAGGGCCCTCCCAGGGCGCGGTGCAGCCCGATTCGCGCCAGCACGATCTCTTCGCGGCGCTGAATCTGCTGGCGTTCGATATTTTGAACATTGATGATCTGGGCCAGCACCGGCAGGTAATCGTCCAAACCCTGGCGATAACGGTTGGTGGCTTCGGTGAGGGCATTTTGGGCGTAGCCGAGCTGGTCGGCCAAGATCTTGAGATTACGGTCCAGATTGCGTTCCAGGACAAGGGCGTTTTCCACCTCCATGAAGGCCGCGTAAACCGTTTGGCGATAGCGGGCCAATTGTTCGTCGATCAGGGCCTGGGTGCGATCCACCTCAGCGGCTCTTTGACCGGCGTCCAAGAGAGGCGCGGTCAGGTTGGCGGCCAGGTTCAGGAGCCAGTTGCTAAATAGCAGGTCCAGATCGTCGGCGCCATAGCGGGCCGTGCCCGTCAGACGGACCGCCGGCAAACGCGCGGCCCGGGCCGCGGCCCACTGCCAGCGCGCGGCCTGCAGGCGCATGCCGTTGGCACGCACATCGGGACGGTTGGCCAGCAGCTGCGCCGGTAATCCCGGTGCCGGCAGTGCATCCAGTTCCGGCAGGATCGGGGTTGTAACCTCGACGCTGGTGACCACCAGTGTTCCCAATAGCAGTGCCAGCTGATTGAGACTCACCTGCTCCTGGGTTTCCACCAACGGAATCTCCGCCTGCACGCGCGCCACCAGTTCGCGTTGCTGAAACACGTCCACCGAACTGGCCAGCCCGTTTCGGAAGCGCAATTCCACCAACTCCTGGCGAATGCGGTTGGATTCGAGCTGTGTCCGCAGCAGTGATTTTTGCAGGCGCAAGGAAATGATTTTGGCCCATAAACCGGCGATCTCGGCCGATAAGGTTATGGCCGCCGTGTGCAGATCGGCGAGCGTGGCCCGCTCGCCGAAACGGGCGGCTTCGCCCACCGCGCCTACGCGTCCCCACAGGTCCAGTTCATAATTGCTGACCAGCCCAAGGGCGTAGGTTTCAATGCCTTCTGTCAGCGGCAGTCCGTTGTCCACGCCCCTCCGCCCGAGGCCGGCTTCGGCGCCGCCGGTCAGGTCTGGAAAACGCGCGGCGTTTTCTTGAATGCTGCGCGCGCGGGCCTGGCGCAGCCGGGCCCAGGCTTGTTGCAGTGTGAGGTTGTCGTCCAGGGCAGCTGCGATCAGCGCGTTGAGCTCGGTGCTTTGCATGGCATGCCACCAGGGCTGAAGTGTTGGTGTTGCATCGCTGTAGAGGCTGTAGGTGGGCGGCAGTTGGGCATCGCCGCGCGGGTCGCCTTGCGGTTTAAATGGGGCGCAGGCCACAAGCGTTAGCGCGCACAGCACCAACCATAACACCCCGCCCTGTTGCACGGATTTCAACATGACGGCATTATAATACCCGCTCGCGAAAAATCCACCGGTCACCGTTCTTCCACCACCCGGTTTCGCAACGTACCGATGCCGGCAATTTCCACCTCCACCACATCCCCATGGACCAGGCGACCGACACCGCTGGGCGTGCCGGTCAGGATGATGTCGCCGGGCATGAGGGTGAAGTTGCGGGAGATGAAAGCAACGATCTCGGCGATGGAAAAGATCATGTGGCGGGTGTTGGATTGCTGCACCGTGCGGCCGTTGAGCCGGCAGGCAATGTCGAGATCCTGGGGATCGCCAATGCGCTGCGGCGGCACGATGCGAGGGCCGATGGGGCCGAAGCTGTCCAGTGACTTACCCCTGAACCAGCCGCCGCGGTCGCTGGTTTGCAGATTACGCTGGCTGACGTCGTTCATGCAGGTAAAACCGAGCACATGCGACAAAGCTTCTTCAGCCGGCACATGCTTGCAGCGCTTTTTGATGATCAGGGCTAGTTCGGCCTCGTAGTCGATGCGAAGATCTTTAAATTCGTATTCCCGGATAAAGGCCGGGATAACGATGTCCGCCCCGGGGCCGATCAGCACGTTGGGCGTTTTGGGAAAGAGCACCGGCTCCGCGGGCACCTCTCCGGTGAAGCCCTGCACGTTTACGCTGTGGCTTTCGGCAATGTGGTCGCGATAATTCAGGCCAAGGGCGACGATCTTGGTGGGGGCGATGGTGTAGGTGTCGTCGCTTCCGGCCACCGGCAAACAAATGGTGTCAATGGTTGTCATGGCTCAAGCCTCTCTTCTGGTTGCCAAGGGGCTGGCTGTTGATCGTTGTGTTGGATATTAATGGCCCGTTTCAAGTGGCACATCGTGGTCATTGGATTTGCGATTCAACAATTTAACGTATATATTTCATCGTAACCGCAATGGAAAGCTTAAATCACGATGAGATCTGCAGCGCAAAGTACCATCAGCCAGAGCGCCGCCGGAAGCTCAGTTCCGCTGGTGGTCTGCCACGATTGTGATCTGGTTTATCGCCTGCCAATGATTTTCCCAGGCCAGGTGGCACGCTGCCGTCGCTGCGGGGCGATCATCGTCCGGCGTACTGTCTCGCCCATCGAGCGGCCACTTGCATTGACTGTCACGGCCCTGGTGCTTTTTGGTATTGCTAACAGCTTCTCTTTCCTGGCCCTTCGGTCCGAGACACATTATCGTGCCACCACACTTCTGACGGGTGTGTGGGAACTTTACATCCAGGGTTTTTGGGCGGTGGCCGGCCTGGTGTTCGTAACCACCTTCCTGGTGCCGCTGCTGATCATTTTAGTGTTGCTTTATGTTTTGGCCCCTATGGCGCTGGGTTGGCACGCGCCGAGCACAGCCGCCATGATCCGGGTGATTCAGCATTTGAAACCATGGAACATGGTGGAAATTTTTCTACTGGGCATCCTTGTTTCGATGGTGAAAATCGCCAAAACGGCCACGATTATTCCCGGGGTGTCGATCTATGCCTTTTTACTGCTGGTATTCGTACTGGCGACTATCAATTTCACATTCAATCCCGGCCAGATCTGGCCGCGCCTGGCCTTGAAACAATGACCGCCACCGCCAAGACCGCCCGTGAGCTTTCGCTGGTGGCTTGTCACGATTGCGGTCTGCTGGTGCGGTGCTACCCGACCAGTGTGGGCGAAACCCATGGGTGCCCCCGCTGCGGGGCAACCTTACACCGCCGCAAAGCCAATGCAATCTCCCGCACCTGGGCCCTGACCTTGGCGGCGTCGATCTTTTATCTGCCCGCCAATTTGTTGCCCATCAGCGAATTCAACTCTCTGACCGGCACCCAATACGACACCATCTTGTCGGGTGTGATCTACTTTATCCAAAGTGGCATGTGGCCAATCGCTCTGGTGATATTCGTGGCCAGCGTCTTCGTGCCGTTGCTTAAGCTGGCGCTGCTAATCTTCTTGCTGATCAGCGTTCAATTGCGATTAAAATGGCGACCGCGCGACCGGACCGTGATATACCGCATCACCGAAGCGATCGGGCGCTGGTCGATGGTGGATATCTATGCGATCACCGTGGTGGTAGCTCTGGTTAAATTTGGGTTTGTCGCCGATTTTGAGGTCGGCCCGGGTGCCATTTTCTTTGCGGCCGTCGTAGTGATTACCATGCTGGCGGCCAACTCTTTCGACCCCCGCCTGATCTGGGACAGAATGGAATGAAGCTATGAATGAAACGCCCGACCTGCAAGATTATCCAGAGCCTGTTGTTACCCGCCCGCGACGGCTGCAGCTTTCCATCGTCTGGCTGATTCCGCTGGTGGCCGTGGTGGTGGGCGCCTGGCTGGTTTACAAGGCAATCTCTGAAAAGGGGCCCGATATCACCATCCGTTTCGAATCGGGCAGCGGTTTGGAGGCGGGACGGACCAAAATCAAATATAAAGATGTCGACTTAGGAACGGTCCGAAAGATCTCACTCAGTGATGACCGATCGGCGGTGATCGTCCAGGCCCAGCTGGACAAACAGGCCGAATCGATGCTCTCTCCCAACAGCCGCTTTTGGGTGGTCGAAGCGCGCGTTAACCCGGCGGGAGTGTCGGGCTTGGGGACGCTTTTTTCAGGGGCTTTTATCGCCATGGACCCGGGCGAACCCGGTGCAATCACCACCCACTTCAAGGGATTGAAAACGCCGCCGATCGTCACTTCGGACGAACCTGGCAGGCTATGGCGTCTCAAGGCCGATCAGCGTGGCTCGCTGGAGGTGGGCTCACCGGTCTATTACCGGCAGATGCGGGTGGGTGAGGTGGTCGCCCTTCAGTTAAACGAAAGCGGGCAGCGGGTGGACCTGGAGATTTTCATCAAGGCGCCCTATCATGAGTTCGTCTACGATAACACGCGTTTTTGGAATGTGAGTGGTCTCGACCTGGCGCTCAGTGCCCAGGGGGTGCGCATCAAGGCCGAGTCACTGACCTCTCTGCTTATCGGCGGCATCGCCTACAACATCCCGGCGGAGGAGTCTCCCGGGGAACCAGCGGCTCCCGACACCTATTTTCACCTCTACGCCAGCGAAGACGAAAGCATCGAAAAGGGCGCCGACATCACGACGCGCTGGTTACTCAATTTCGACGGTACCGTGCGCGGGCTGGCCACCGGTGCACCGGTGGAGTTTCGTGGGATTCCCATCGGCAGGGTTGTGGACGTGAACCTCGATTTCGACCGTGAGCAGATGGCGTTCGAGATCCCCATCGTGATCGAAATTAGGCCGGAACGTTTTATCGCTACGGCCAAGGCGCTGAAGGCGAATGGTGCCCAAAGCGTTTCGACCCAGTTCGATCAAATCATGACGGCCCTGGTCGACAAAGGACTGCGTGCGCGTCTAAAGACGGGCAATCTGTTGACCGGTCAGCTTTTCGTGGAGCTCGATATTTTTCCCGATGCTCCCACGCAGGCCATCATCTGGGATGAGTGTCATCCCCAACTGCCGACACTGCCGAGGGAGATCGAGGCCTTGACGCAGCAGGCCGAACGGATCATCCACCAAATTGGCAGTATCCCCATCGCAAAAATCGCCCAGGATCTAGAGGGAACCGTTGCCAACCTGAGGCAGATCTCCGGATCGATTCAACTCGATGGTATTCAGGGGGCACTTGAGACGAGTTTGTCCGAGCTGCAGGCGCTGCTGACCGGGCTGCGCCAGGAGGCGGTACCAGAGTTCTATCAAACCCTCACCCAGGCGCGGGCCAGCCTGGAGGCTGTGGCGATGGCCGTGGGCAACGACTCGGCGCTGCAGCAAAGGCTTGCCGGCACGCTGACGGAAATAGCCAATGCCGCCCGCTCGCTGAAAGTATTGACCGATTACCTCGAACGCCACCCCGAATCGATCGTTTATGGCAAAAAGGAGCCTAAATGATGCTTGCTATTACACGCACTGGGTCGAAGCTGTTTGGGCCGGGTATGGTGATGGTCATCGCGCTGGTTGCGGCCGCGTGCAGCAGTCCCTCTCCGCCGGTTCGTTATTACACGTTCAGCGTCCTGCCTTACCCCGCGCAGGCCCCGCCTGAGCGCGGCCGACCGGTTGCCGTGGCACCGGCACAGGTACCCGCCTACCTGGACCGCCCCCACATCGTCACCCGTGAAGGCCTCAACACCGTAGTGATGGCTGAATATGACCGCTGGGCCAGCCCGCTGCAAGAGGGACTGGCCTGGGCGGTAGCTGAGAATTTGAGCGCTCTGCTCAAGAGTGATCAGGTCACCGCGGGCATCGAAGGGGCCGGCCTCGGTTCTGTCTATCACGTGACCATTACCGTGCATCGATTTGAAGGCTGGCCCAGGGAACGATTTAACTTGGTGGCCACTTGGTCGGTTGAGGCCCCTGAGGGCGAACGGCAGCCATCAAAGGGGCGAACCGTGATTGAGGAACCGATTAGCGAGGCGGGCGTTGAGGGCTTAGTGGCGGCGGCCAGCCGGGCCGTGATCACCTTGAGCCGGGATATCGCGGCCGCTATCGAGCAACCCTAATCACTTCCGCCAGTCGAGCGGCTCAAAAACCCTCTTCGATGGGGGCGGTGCGGTCGAAGAGCATCAGGGCGATGTCGTCGATCATGATGATCATGCGGCGTGCCTGGTCGGTGCCCATGGCGGGGACGCTTACCCCTTGCAGCATGAGGGTTTCAATGTTGTGCGTGGCGCGCAGGATTTCGAAGCGCTGGGCCTGATGGTATCCGCGCTGGTAGTGCCGCCGGAGCTCCATCAGCTCCGTGTAGGGGTTGCTATCCAGTGGCAGCCGGCATAAAAAATTCCCCAGAAAATCGAGGACCGCAGGGAAACGGGCTTTAAGGTGCGGGTAGGCGGCCATCAAGTGTGCGCAGGCTGCGATGCCTTCCGCAGAGCTGGAAAATGCCATGTTACGCAGCGTAACCCGTGCCGTTTCCTGTTCGGCCGGTGGTATATGGGCCACGATGGCCTGGTCGATGCGGCTGGGCAGACGCCAGGTGATGTTCAATCCCGCAACCAACTGCGCCCAGGCCCATGATGGCGCCGGAAGGGTGACGCGGCCCTCTTGTTGCGGCATCACGATGGTCACCGCGGGTAATGATTCGTTTAGCCGCGCGGCGATGTCCGCCTGGTCGACCTCGATAAAGCGCGTTTGGGCCAATAACGGTTCAACGGCAAGCTGCAGGGATTTGTTCGGGGAAAAGATCAGCGCCAAGAGGGAGCCACGCTGGCTGTCATCGCTATCGTTGAGCAGGCTGGCCAAGTCGGCCCCGCTTCCCACGCCGAGCGTGCTCTCGATAAAGGTGAGGGTAGCCGCGTCAAGCTGAATGCCGGCCCTAAAATGGGCAGCGATGTGTTGCGCCAGGAGGGCGTTTTTGGGGCTGAGGGATTCTTGCCGGGGTGTTTGGGGCATACCTTCTGTGCCAGTTTGCTGCGAGGTGCAAGTGGTTGGAACCGACAGGGGCCAAGCTAAATCATAAAAGGTCTCAGATGCTGCAGGATATACTCCCGCGGCAATGAGCCCACCAGTGTGTCTTTCAGCCGGCCGCCGTCAAAGATGAGCAAGGTGGGCAGGCTTCTGAGGTCATAGCGGGCCGTCAGCAGGGGGTTGGCTTCCACGTTGAGCTTGCCCACCCGGGCACGCCCTTTGAGGCTGCGGGCCAACTCCTCCACGACAGGACTCACCAGGCTGCAGGCGCTGCACCACGAGGCCCAGCAATCGAGCAGTACCGGCAAAGGCGAGGCCAGTACCATTGGGTCGAAATTGAGATCGGTGACCATTACCGGCTGAGGCACCATCAGGTCGCGTGTACTCAGCGATCCTTTGCAGCGCCCGCATTTGGCGGTTTCGCCGAGTTTATCGGCCGGGATACGGTTTTTGGTTTTGCAAGCGGGACATCGAAACAGATAGGTCTGGGGTGAACTCATGGGCGGCGCTCTCATGGATTATTGGATCATATTCGGTACTGGGTGGTAATCGCTACCAGCTTACCTTTGAAAAAATAGCACGATCGATCAAAAGATCAACTCTTTTGGATCTACGATTCTATGTGCCGCTCGGTTTGGCGGCGGTTAATTTTGTTGACCAAGTGAGGCTTAATGCTAATTTTAAGTTAATTTCAGCAACTTCCGGTTAGGAAATTGCATGAAAAATATTAATATTTCAGCATGTTAACCTCATTTTTTACTTGACCAAGGGTGGTAAGTGTGCGGCGAAATCTTGTATAACCAATAATATCAGGAGGTTATACATGCCGCTCGATTTCAACCCTTGGTCAAAGCAAGATTCGTTAATTTTTGACACTTTCTTTCAACCCTCTTTAAGAGCCATGGATGATGTGCCACCCCTTAAATCTTCGGGTAATCGGCCTTTGCAAATGAACTTCGAGGACCAACTGCGGATACTGGTTTATTATCATCTTCAAGAACACTCTTCCGCGCAACACCTGTTACAGGAACTCGAACAGGACGAATTTGCCCGCAACGCAATCGCCCCTGAAAAAGGTATCAAAAAAAGTGCCTTTTCCGAGGCGATCAACGGTCGTGGCCTAGAACAGATGATGCATGTCTTTGAGAACCTCAGAAGCCAGGCCGATGGTCTTTTGCCCCGGAGTTGTCCGGAACTTGGTTCCTTGGTGGGCATCGATGGTTCTTTGATTGATGCCACGCTATCGATGTACTGGGCCGACTATCGCAAAGGGGCCAAAAAGGCCAAGGTCCATGTCGGCTTTGACATCAATAAAGGTATCCCCCGCAAGGTGTTCCTTACTGACGGCAATGGAGCTGAAAGGCCCTTTGTGGGCCGACTTCTCGATCAGGGCCAAACCGGCGTCCTTGATCGAGGTTACCAAAGCCATCAACGCTTTGATCAGTGGCAACGGGATAATACCCAGTTCATCTGCCGCATCAAAGCTAGAACCATGAAAACGGTTTTGAAAACCTTACCCGTCGAGCCTGACAGTAGCGTCTTTTTGGATGCCATGGTTCTTTTAGGCACCCGCAATGTCAACGAAACTCAAATCCCTTTGCGTTTGGTTGGCTACAAGATAGCCGGTGTAAAGTACTGGATTGCCACCAATCGCTGTGATCTTACCGGCGAACAGATTGCCGCGGCCTATAAACTGCGCTGGGACATCGAGAATTTCTTTGCCTGGTGGAAACGGCACCTGAAAGTGTATCACCTCATCGCCCGAAGTCGGTATGGCTTGATGGTACAAATTATGGCCGGCTTGATCACCTATCTGCTCTTGGCCATATATTGCCATAAGCAACACCAGGAGAAGGTCTCCATCGGGCGGGTCCGGCAATTGCGAATTCAGATACAAAACGAATTGCGCACGAAAGCTGGTTTTACCCATCACGCTCGCAAGATTGAGAAAGAACATATATTACGACCGGTCAATGCAAAAACCTAACCGGAAATTACTGAGTTAATTTGCTTTCTTAGTGTGCCAATTTCAGAAAGTCCCGTTTGATACCTTTCTTTGCCAGGCGCATCTTTTATCCTCAAAAACTGGTCATGTATCGGGGTGCTTGAAATTTTCACAACTCTTGACCTTAATAGAATCTGAAGCGTGTATGAAGCGGTTCCAGTTGATCGTCAAAGATGATGATATGAAGAACTGGGCTATCAATAACACTGTAAGAGGAGGCGTATCATGAACATGAGCGATATTTTGGGCATGATGGTGCAAAATGGAATGACGCAATCGGCGACCAATCGTATCGGTAACGCCCTGGGTGCCGACGCACAAAAGTATGGCGGCGGCTTGGCTGATTTGTTGGGTAGCCTTACTGGCGGCGGGGGTAGCCAGAAAGGACCCGCCGATATGCTTTCCGGATTTTTTAAAGGATCCCAAGGCGGCGGTAGTTCCGGCGGCATGCTTCAGGATGTTCTGGGTGACGTCAGCAGTGCCGTGGGTGGCAACAAAAATTTGGCCGTGGGTAGTCTGGTCGCCCTGGCCGGTGCCCTTCTGGGTGGTAAAGGCAGTGCCGTCAAAGGCGCCGTGGGCACTGGCATGATGGCTTTGCTGGGCACCATGGCCTATAAAGCGCTTAAGGGAAGCGGCGAGTCTCCGGAGGTGCCGATAGGTCTAAAGGAACCGGAAGGGGAGGCAGAAGCCCGGCAACTGGAGCGAAACTCCGGTTTGGTATTGACGGCCATGCTCAATGCAGCCAAATCCGATGGAAAGCTCGACCGCAAGGAGATCGAACGCATCCTGGGCCACGCCAAGGAAAACGAGATGGGGTCCGAGGTGGAGGCTTTCCTTATGGAAGAGATGCGCAAACCGATTGATCTTGAGGGTTTATGCGCCAAGGCACGTGGCAACCACGAGCTGGCAGCCCAGATCTATGCCGCCTCTTTGCTTGCAATCGAGGTGGACACCCCCGCCGAACAAGCCTACATGTCGCAACTGGCCAACGGCCTCAATCTGCCGTCTCAAGCGGCGCAACAGCTGGAGACGATGTTGGGCGTTCGCTCCTGATTCAATAGGCTATCCCAACTTAGTGCACCTATTCGCAAATACGATGACATTCGGCCGCCAATCCATCCGGGCTAACGGCGTTGCGAAAAAACGCAATATTCCCGATATTGCTTATTTTCCGTGCCTTGTCAGCCCGGCGCCTTGACGCCCTCATTACGTCACCGTTTTTACGAACAGGAGCACTAACTGACTCGGGTCGTGGCGCGGAACCGCGGATGCTGCGGCCCGTTTTACGTCATGGGCGCGACTCACCGCCATTTACCTGACCCAGGCGATGAAGCACCGCGGCCATGTCCTCGGCCATGGGCGCCTTGACAATCAGCAGCCGTTGCCGGATGGGGTGCCTGAATGCCAGGCGCTGGGCGTGAAGCATCTGGCGGGGAACGACGATCTTTGCCGAATTTCCGATTTGAAGCGGCTGGCGCGCCCGCCGGCCACCGTAAACCGCATCACCCACCAAAGGGTGGCCGATGGCGTTGCAGTGAACCCGGATCTGGTGGGTACGCCCGGTTTTAAGGTCCACGCTCAACAAGCTAGTGGCCTGGAAGCGGGCCTGGACTCTCCACAAGGAGAGCGCTTGGCGGCCGCGCGGGCTGCGGGTGGACATGCGCTTGCGGTGAACCGGATGCCTGCCGATGGGCAGTTCGATGCGACCTGCCCTGACAGCGGGCGATCCGTGCACCAGCGCAAGGTAGGTTTTGGCTACCGTACGCGCTTTAAACTGGGCGCTCAACACCTGGTGGGCGAGGTCGTTGCGCGCCACCACCAAGCAGCCGGAGGTCTCCTTGTCGAGGCGGTGCACGATGCCGGGACGCAGGCTGCCGCCCACCGACATCTGTCCGGGATAACGGTAGAGCAGGGCATTGACGAGCGTTCCGCTCGGGTTGCCCGGCGCCGGATGAACCACCAGCCCGGGGGCCTTGTTGATAACCAAAATGTCGTCATCTTCGTAGAGAATCTCGAGGGGTATGGGCTCGGGGGCAATGTTGCATGGCTCGGCGGGGGGCAGGAAGGCTTCGATGGTCTGGCCGGTTCTGACGTGAAAAGCGGGCTTGGCCGGGCGGCCATCGACTCTGACGTGGCCCTGGCGGATAAGGCGCGCGGCGGCCGAGCGGGAATCAGGGTCCAGCGCTTGGCCGAGCACCTGGTCCAGGCGCCGGTTGTCGTCGGCCTGGGCGACGGTTAATATCAACCGGCGCGGCAGGGATGCATCAGTCAAATCAGGTTTTCAGGCTTCGGGTTGGCTCTCTTCGGGCGGGGTTAAAAAGGCTTCAATCTCAAGCAGAATCGCCTCTTCGGTCACATCTTTGGCAATGGAGAGCTCTTTGACCAACAGGGCCTGGGCCGTGTCGAAAAGTTTGCGCTCGCCGAAAGAGAGGTCCTTGGTAAAGCGCAGCAAAGAGAGGTCACGGTAAACCTCGGCTACGTCGAACAAGGAGCCGGTTTTGATCTTGTCCATATATTCGCGGTAACGCCGGTTCCAGGTTTGGGTTTCGGCGTTGACGTCCACGCGGTCATTCATCACTTTGTATACGTCCGGGATCTCTTCGGCGCCGATGACATTACGCAAGCCGACCTGATTGACATTGGTGGTCGGGATCATGATGGTCATGCCGTTTTCAATGACCTTTATGATGTAGAAGTTCTGTTTTTCGCCATTGATTACCCGGCTTTCAATGGCTTCGATGCGGCCCACGCCGTGGGCGGGATAAACGGCCAAGTCACCCACGCTGAATTCACGCAGTTTTTCATCAACCTTCAATGCTTCGTTTGTCTGGTTCTCACCCATTTTGGTCACCGCTAAAAGGGAAATTTAAATGATTTTCGTAATTTATCACAGTTCAGGGTAACAATCAACTGAAATCCGATTTTGGGCCAAGTGCAGCCGGGGCGGGGTGAGAGTTCCGAATGATTAAAAGCAACAAATAGGGTTGGTGAGGATGGAAATGTGGTGCGGAGTTGAGAGAAAGGTCAGGGAGATACGTCGCAATACCTGGAAGCGGTACTCGTCAGAGGAGAAAATCCGTATCTTTTTAGAGGGTCAGCGCGGTGAGGAGAGCATAGTGGTCCTATGCCGCAGGGAGGGGTGTCAATACCAACCTGTATTACAAGCTGGAGCAAACAGTTTCTGGAAGCATGACCTTTCCTCAAAATGGCGGACCCACCAAACAGCCAAGTTGTATGAGGCTACGGGAGGTGTTCCATCATGTCAAAACGATATGACAAAGAATTGGTGGGGATCACGTCAAGCGCCGCATCATTTTTGGCGTCTCCAAAGATGCATTCTTGAGACCCGCGGCCATTATGGAACTGCACGATACTTTTTGCTGATTGGCGCTTATTGGTCACAATGACCTTGTAATCGTATCTAAAATCAACGGGTTCAAACAGTTGCAATCGCAACGGGCCTTTTCGCTGCCGGTTGGTCTTTTTGCGTGTGAATATGAAGCGATAAAGACTATCCCAGGATTTGGGTCTCCATTGCGTCTCAAAGTAAGACCAGTGGGTGTCGATTTACCGCCAACGTTTTCTCTTCTCAATGATTTCTTTGAGCTGGGGGAATCTTTCAAAAGGCACCGATGCGGTAAAATCCACCCGATTGCCATTTAGGATCGTCATGATTTTCTTGTTGAAAAAGGCTGAGTCCATACGAGATTCAAATACAGCATTTTTCAGATGCGCTTTGGCATGGGTAAAACAACTGCGTATGAACTGATCGGCACCGTTGGAATCATGTACGTTGCCTGGGCGGTGGTGAAGGTCAAAGAATTGTCCCGTTTGGGCCACGGGACAAAACAATGGATAGTAGCTGCGCGAGCCTTTCTTTTGTTTATTGAAACCGATGGCGGCACCCTCGGCGTGGCCTTTTGTGGATTGCACCGAACCATCAAAATCAAGGGTTAAGCGCGGCAGGTTTTCACGGCCAAGCCCGTCGATTACCATTTCACGAGACAATCGGCGGACCTTTTCAAAGTTTTCGGTTTCCATCTGCGCCAGGGCTCTTGAGATGGTGTAAACATCAGGCAACTTACGCAATCCCATCAAGCGTAGCACCATGGGGTCATCGCGGTAATAGTCTACCTCTCTAAGTCGGCGGAAGCCGATAAGCAAATGGATGACAATGAGCATCACAATAAGATGTCGGCCGAAAATAGGTGAAAACTTATGTGAGCAAAGCATTTTTTCAGTCGTTTTTTCAACGCAATATGTTTAAACAGCAGTTGAAAAACAAGCAATCTCGAAAAAGATGTAAGTTGTTGGTCTTCGAAACGGATCATTGGAACTTTATGGTATTTTGCCTGAATTTGTGCTTTACTGGATTTCACTTGCGGTGGCCTCCTGGATTAGCCCGCATATTTCACAAAAAAAGAAGCAAAACCTCCTAAAATATGTTATATATCAATTGGTTAAGTCGATAAAACAAGGAGGTTTTGCTGTGACAAAATGTACCACAAGAACCATCGAATTTCAGCAACTTCCGGTTAGGAAATTGCATAAAAAATATTAATATTTCAGCATGTTAACTTCATTTTTACTTGACAAGGGGTGGTAAGTGTGCGGCGGAATTTTGTATAACCAATAATATCAGGAGGTTATACATGCCGCTCAATTTCAACCCTTGGTCAAAGCAAGATTCTTTAATTTTTGACACTTTCTTTCAACCCTCTTTAAGAGCCATGGATAATGTGTCGCCCCTTAAATCTTCGGGTAATCGGCCTTTGCAAATGAGCTTCGAGGACCAACTACGGATACTGGTTTATTATCATCTTCAAGAACATACCTCCGCGCAACATTTGTTGCAGGAACTTGAACAGGATGAATTTGCACGGGACGCAATTGCCCCTGAAAAAGGTATCAAAAAAAGTTCCTTTTCCGAGGCGATCAACAGTCGTGGCATAGAACAGATGATGCATGTCTTTGAGAACCTCAGGGCCCAGGCCGACGGTCTTTTGCCCCCGAGTTGTCCGGAACTTGGTTCCTTGGTGGGCATCGATGGTTCTTTGGTTGATGCCACGCTATCCATGTACTGGGCCGATTATCGCAAAGGATCCAAAAAGGCCAAGGTCCATGTCGGCTTTGACATCAATAAGGGTATCCCCCGCAAGGTCTTTCTTACTGACGGCAATGGTGCTGAAAGGCCTTTTGTGGGCCGACTTCTGGATCAGGGCCAAACCGGCGTCCTTGATCGAGGTTACCAAAGCCATCAACGCTTTGATCAGTGGCAACGGGATAATATCCAGTTCATCTGCCGCATCAAAGCTAAAACCACGAAAACGATTTTGAAAACCTTACCCGTCGCCCCTGACGGTAGCGTCTTTTTTGATGCCATGGTTCTTTTAGGCACCCGCAATGTCAACGAAACCCAAACCCCTTTGCGTTTGGTGGGCTACAAAATAGACGGTGTAAAGTACTGGATTGCCACCAACCGCTGTGATCTTACCGGTGAACAGATTGCCGCCGCCTATAAACTGCGCTGGGACATCGAGAATTTCTTTGCCTGGTGGAAACGGCACCTGAAAATGTACCATCTTATCGCCCGAAGTCGCTATGGCTTGATGGTACAAATTATCGCTGGCCTGATCACCTATCTACTCTTGGCCATATATTGCCATAAGCAACACCAGGAGAAGGTCTCCATCAGGCGGGTTCGGCAATTGCGAATTCAAATACAAAACGAATTACGCGGCAAAGCTGGTTTTACCGATCACGCACGCAAGAATGAGAAAGAGCATAAGCTACGACCAGTTAATGCAAAAACTTAACCGGAAATTACTGATCGAATTTACAAGCTGTAAAAGGCGTAAAGTTCAGGCAGATTTCGGCGGTGGCGAAATCACCTCTGATGCCGGCGTGATGCTGCTGAGCGAAGCTGACAAAAAGCTGAAGTTAACCGAACGCATTGCCCCTAATCTTTACGATCCGCGATGCCCGGGCAAATGCGATCACAGTATGCTGGATTTACTGCGTCAGAGAGTTTACGCCATCGCATTGGGATACGAAGATCTCAACGACCATGACACGTTACGTAAAGATACAGCGCTGCAGACGGCCGTGGGCCGTGACAGCACACTTGGCAGCCGCTCGACGCTTTGCCGGTTTGAAAACTGGGTCAAGCCAGACGCACTGTGGCACATTAGCGCCAGCTTGGTCGATGTGTTTATTGAATCGTTCAAAAAGCCGCCCAAGAAGCTGATCCTGGATTTTGATTGTACCGACGATCCGGTGCACGGGCACCAGGTCGGACGCTTTTTTCACGGCTACTACGATTGTCACTGTTTTTTACCGCTGTATGTGTTTTGCGGCAAGCACCTGCTGGCAGCCTATCTGAGGCCCGAGCAACATCGATCCGGCCAGAGGCGCCTGGGGTATTTTGAAGTTGCTGGCCACGCGCTTTCGTCAGCTATGGCCCGATGTGCGCATCGTGTTTCGTGCCGACAGTGGATTTTGCCGCCACCGTATGTTCAACTGGTGTGATCGAAACGATATCGATTACATCGTGGGCATTGCCAAAAATAACCGCCTGCTGGAAAAGGCCGCAGGGCTAATGTTTGAAGCCCAGGTTATGTATGTCGTCAACGGTGAAAAACAGCGCCTGTTCGGTGATTTGACCTATGGCGCAAAAAGCTGGAAGTATCCACGCCGGGTAATCGTAAAGGCCGAGCACAGCAGGCGGGGCAGCAACCCGCGTTTTGTGGTCACCAACCTGTCAGGCGATGCGCGCGAGCTTTACGATCAGCTTTATTGTGCCCGCGGTGAAGCCGAAAACCGCATCAAAGAGCAGCAACTTGGCCTGTTTGCCGATCGCACCAGCTGCATGAATTGGTTGCCCAATCAACTGCGGGTGCTGCTGTCGGCGGTGGCCTATGCACTGATTGAAGCTATCCGACGCCTGGCGCTTGACGGTACCGAGATGGCAAAAGCGTGCTGCCAGAGCATCCGCTTAAAGTTGTTAAAGATCGGGGCGGTGATTATCCGCAATACGCGCCGGGTACGGCTGATGCTATCGAGCGCATATCCGCACCAACAGCTTTTTATCACTGTAGCTGCCCGGTTAAGACCCACATAGCCTCGATATTTACCACCTGATTGTGGTAGCTGCACGCCGCCGGTTGGATAGCTGTTCTTTTTTACCGGAAATTCCAGCGCTTGGGTGAATAAATCAGCATGAAAATGAGGTCCACCACCTGCTGATCATCATAATTTTATCACCGCCAGTTCTTTCTACCCATAATTTTTGGCGGATCGTCGTAAAGAAGTAGTTTTTATCAATTTGATGAAACAACCGGGTTAGCTCAATTATTTGGTAGATAATTGATTTTTAACCTTTATCCATTGGCCTCCGCAAGCTTTTCTATTCTACTTTTCTTAAATTTTTATGCAACTATCGGGCTAACACAGGCCGATGTATACCACTGGAGGGCAAAAAAAATCACCAAAGCGAGAAACTCGGTCAAAGAACAGACCATGTGCAACAGAAGGCGCATGTACTGAAACCTTTAAATGATGAATTGATTAGGCTATCAATACTCAGGGAAAGTGTATGTTTAAAAAATGCTAAATTTGACCCAAAGGGTCTGAAGACGTACACACAGAATGGTTGATACACCGCTACTGTACCGGACCCTATCGGCTATAAGCCGCCGGCATCTTAGGCCGTATAGCCTTTGACGGCTGCCCCTTTTTGGTTTTCATTTTACATTGAGAACCCCGCTGTTATTCTAGCTTAAAAACTGGTACAAAAACTGGGGGCAGGTCACCCAAGCCTGGGACTATAAAGAGCATTTATACCTTCTGTGCTTTTGGCCCTCGAAGCACAGAATATGAGTGCCCAACAAGGAGTTATTGGAGATGGTTGTTTCAAAAAATGAATTAGTGCACATCATCATTCGCCGGCTATTCGAGAAAGATTTGATGCGTCATTTCGCCGGCACTATTCAGGACACTGCAGAATGCCTTATTCGAGTAACCGGCTACGCATTCGTCTTTGATCAGAATACTGGCAATTTCGTTCGGAGGGCGGGCAAGCGAACACTGGTCTTCAGCTTAAGTGATGCTGGTCTGATCGTGAGTATTCTACCCGATTCGGTGGATCTTGATAATCTTCACTATGTCATTAATGAAAATGGATGGAGAATTCTCACTGATGATCGCGACTTCCGCGTTAACGTAAGTGAGTTCAGTGTCTCAATCTGAGAAAGATAGAGGGAAGTATTCAGTACCTATTCAGGGGGTTCGATCAGCCGCGATAACCCGCTGAAATCACGGCAAATCCTGGTTGTATTGTAACCACCTGAAATAATTTAAAAAACCGCTAGATTTTCCGTTTTAACTCAGCAACTTCGGTTAGGAAATTGCATAAAAAATATTAATATTTCAGCATGTTAACTTCATTTTTACTTGACAAGGGGTGGTAAGTGTGCGGCGGAATTTTGTATAACCAATAATATCAGGAGGTTATACATGCCGCTCAATTTCAACCCTTGGTCAAAGCAAGATTCTTTAATTTTTGACACTTTCTTTCAACCCTCTTTAAGAGCCATGGATAATGTGTCGCCCCTTAAATCTTCGGGTAATCGGCCTTTGCAAATGAGCTTCGAGGACCAACTACGGATACTGGTTTATTATCATCTTCAAGAACATACCTCCGCGCAACATTTGTTGCAGGAACTTGAACAGGATGAATTTGCACGGGACGCAATCGCCCCTGAAAAAGGTATCAAAAAAAGTTCCTTTTCCGAGGCGATCAACAGTCGTGGCATAGAACAGATGATGCATGTCTTTGAGAACCTCAGGGCCCAGGCCGACGGTCTTTTGCCCCCGAGTTGTCCGGAACTTGGTTCCTTGGTGGGCATCGATGGTTCTTTGGTTGATGCCACGCTATCCATGTACTGGGCCGATTATCGCAAAGGATCCAAAAAGGCCAAGGTCCATGTCGGCTTTGACATCAATAAGGGTATCCCCCGCAAGGTCTTTCTTACTGACGGCAATGGTGCTGAAAGGCCTTTTGTGGGCCGACTTCTGGATCAGGGCCAAACCGGCGTCCTTGATCGAGGTTACCAAAGCCATCAACGCTTTGATCAGTGGCAACGGGATAATATCCAGTTCATCTGCCGCATCAAAGCTAAAACCACGAAAACGATTTTGAAAACCTTACCCGTCGCCCCTGACGGTAGCGTCTTTTTTGATGCCATGGTTCTTTTAGGCACCCGCAATGTCAACGAAACCCAAACCCCTTTGCGTTTGGTGGGCTACAAAATAGACGGTGTAAAGTACTGGATTGCCACCAACCGCTGTGATCTTACCGGTGAACAGATTGCCGCCGCCTATAAACTGCGCTGGGACATCGAGAATTTCTTTGCCTGGTGGAAACGGCACCTGAAAATGTACCATCTTATCGCCCGAAGTCGCTATGGCTTGATGGTACAAATTATCGCTGGCCTGATCACCTATCTACTCTTGGCCATATATTGCCATAAGCAACACCAGGAGAAGGTCTCCATCAGGCGGGTTCGGCAATTGCGAATTCAAATACAAAACGAATTACGCGGCAAAGCTGGTTTTACCGATCACGCACGCAAGAATGAGAAAGAGCATAAGCTACGACCGGTTAATGCAAAAACTTAACCGGAAATTACTGGTTTTAACTATGTTATGCTTCCATTATGGAAACCAAAAGACCACTGTCGGACCTCGATTGGGCGCTCACGCCACAGGCGGTAAAGCAGTATATTGTTGAGCTGGAAAATATAGTCCGCCAGCTTGTGCAACGACATGAGGCTCTGGAAAGGCGCACCGACACACCCGAGACGCGCTTGAACCAGAATTCGCAAAACTCAAGCAAACCACCTTCATCGGATGGCCCGTTTAAAAAGCCCAAGCGTAAAACGCGGCGGCCAAGAGGGACATAAAGGACACCGCCAACAGATGCTCGCGCCAACCGAAGTCAAAAACCTGCTGCCTGATCGGTGTCAGTGCGGCCAGCTGTCATTGGACCGCAAAAGCATCCTGCCGTATTACACCCACCAGCATATCGAGTTGCCCGAGATAAAGATGGATGTTACGCACTATATTTTACACAAGGCCAGCTGCAACAGTTGCGGTAGAACCGTTAAGGCTCGGCTGCCGAGGCAATTTTGCGGTGGCTACGGTCCGAGGCTATCGGCGGTAATCGCCGAGCTGTCAGGCTCTCACGGCGCCAGCCGATTGACGGTTCAGGATTTTTGCCAATCGGTGTTGGGTGTGCCCATCTCCACAGGTGGTATTCAGCGCATCATTGACCGGGTGTCGGGAGCCATTGAGCCGATCCATACCGAAATTGGTAACCAAGCCAGAACGGCAGCGGTAAACGGGGTGGATGAGACCTCCTGGCTGCAGTCGGGTAAGCTCAAGTGGTTGTGGACAATGGTCAACGAAGCGGTGTCTTTTTTCATGATCCATAAAAACCGCTCGAAACAGGCCTTTGAGGAGCTGATTGCCGACTGGAAGGGCATTCTCATCAGCGACAACTACGGCGTATATGTCAATTGGGTCAATAAACGCCAAACCTGTCTTGCCCATCTGATCCGAAGGGCAAAGGCTCTGGCGGAAAGAAGTGATGAGTCCATTGGCCGTTTTGGGCAATCCATTCTAAAAGAGCTGCAACTGCTGTGTCATTGGGCCAGAAAGCCACCAACCCAACAAGAATGGACCGACTTTTATTCTCGGCTCCTTGTGTTGCTGATGCTCTACGAAAATGCCGATAATGATGCCGGCCGCATGGCACGCTCGATTGCCAAGGAGATGGAGTCACTGTGGCTGTTTGTCGATCAGGAGGGTGTGGAACCAACAAACAACCGCTCCGAACGAGCATTGCGCTTTGCCGTTTTGTGGCGCAAACGCAGCAATGGAACCCGCAGTGACAAGGGAGATCGTTGGGTTGAACGAATCCTTTCCTTGAAGCAGACCTGTCGCATGAGATCGCTGCCGGTCTTTCCGATCCTGGTAAATGCCATTGATGCTTTTTTCAAAGAACAAGAGCCTGATATGACTTGGATCACGGCTAATTGCTAACGGGATACCCCTAAATACTTACAAAGTTTTAGAAATCGGTTCTTCTCCGATTTGGTTGGAGTAAAAGAAGGTGAGGTTGTGGGTTTTAAACGCAAACAAAATGGACATCCGGTACCTATAGAGGATATTAGTTTTATCGCCCAAGATAAACGATATCCACAGGAGGCCTGCGATGTCCGTACCTACTATAGCACTTTATTTTCCCTTTCGTCGAATCAATATTATCAATCAGTGTGTTACAGCCGAAGCCGGTAAGGCTCACATCCAGATGCAACCCGACAAGCGATTTACACTGATCTGTCAAGGATGTGGCTACACAGAGGCTGCAGTTCACAGCTGGTCCCAGCGCCGTGTCAGAGACCTGAGCATGGCAACCGCCCAGATATGGCTCGATTGTCGCAAGAATTGGCCGCCTGCGGCCTTTAAACTTCGTTCACCGAGAATCGCTGGTGAAGCCCCGTTATCGTTGACAAACCGGCAGCGATCACATAGTATCGCCCTACAATGCCGGAGTGGTGGAATTGGTAGACGCAGAGGACTCAAAATCCTCCGGGCTTACGCCTGTGCGAGTTCGACTCTCGCCTCCGGCACCACATATCTGTCCGATAAGTTCCAGACACATCCCATAAACCAGCATCCATAAACGGTCAA
>CAWANO010000008.1:0-8632 GCA_963783425.1 uncultured delta proteobacterium | reverse complement strand
GGAAAGCGGAATATCACCGACAACCTTGCCATCAATCGTTGCCAAGCTGTGGACAATCGCTCCTATTTTGCACTGGGACCCCATGGCGGTGGTCAACAGAGATCCTTTTTGACCTGTGTCCAGCGTTTGCCGCCACCGCTCAAAGACAATCCGGTTCATTTCCGTCGGCGAAACGCAGTCCAACAGCACTTCCGCTCGCCCGCCACAGATCATATCCATGCTGTCGACGGTATCGTGGTTCAGGTCAAACGCAATGATCGCCGATTGTCCTATCTGTATCAGCTCGACGGCCTTTGACATGGCCCCCGCCTCCAACAGCCCCCCACCGATGGTGCCGATACCGTGTCCGCCGGCGGTGACAACCATTTTGCTGCCGGACGTGCGGGGCGTGGAGCCGGAGTGACTGACGATGGTGGCCAGGACAAACGATTCCCCTTTTTCCAGCAATTCACAGGCCGCTTGTGCAATCATCCGCATGGCTGGTTTTTCCTCGTTCTAAGATCTTGAATTCGGCGCTTACCGGCGCCTGTGGCGACAGCCACCCGACGATCCGCAAGTATGATGCCCACTGTCAAATGCCGATGGTCGACGGCTCTGCGAATCCGCTCCTCCGTCTTTTCGCACCGCACCAGCGTCCAATGGAAACAAAAAGTGCGTGTAATAAGAACGACGGTCAAGAACCATCCTCGGTAAAAATGGATTATCTCCCATCTTGCGAACCCAAATTCAGGGGTGGCCGGCCGATGCCGGCATTTTAAGTATCACCTCACCAGCCTCAAATACTGCGTTCCAGATTGATGGTGTTGGAAGTTCTGAAGTGGTTGGCGCTGAAAAAATGGACCAGCCTGGCATCGTTCAGGTCGACCAGTGTGTTTATCTTTTTAACGCCGAGACTCCGCAGGTGATCGACAAATTCATCGATCAACAGCTTGCCGATACCCTGGTGCTTTTGCTGGGGGTCAACGCCGATGGTATCCAGGGTGGCTTCCTCCTGGAAAATACCGTATTCGCCCATAAATAGCTCTCCCATCACAAACCCCACCACCGCGCCATTTTCATCTTCAGCCACCAGCGACGTGGGCAGGTAGTCTGTGGACCTGAACAGCTTGTCGAACTTCAGCTCATAATAGGCGGACCTGGGCGCCCCGAGAACTTTTTCGTCGATGCTTACCACGGTATCGAAATCATCAACCACCATGAGCCTGATTTTAAAAGCGCCTGTTTCCATGGGGCTGCTCCTTTCCCTTTTGAACCAAAATTTGAACCATCGAGCCTATAACAGGATATCAGGTTTTTGTGAGATTGGCGATTACACCACTTGATGAACCCGTCAAAATTATGTCTTGGAAAAGGACGGCTGTGACAGCAACCGCTTGAAGATGGTGAATAGTTGAACGGCGGCGATGGCGGCGATGAGCCTTGGCATAATCATCCAGAAAAGGCCCAGGCCCAGCGATAGAAACAGCAAGGGGTCTTCAATCATGGCATGGTTGATGCCGATGGAGACGTGCAGGCGCTCAAGTTCGTCTGTTGAAAGTTGGCCCGCCTTTGCCTCCTCCACGATCACCGCAGCACCGTAGGTTAACCCGAAGGCTGCGGCGGTGAGCCACAGAAATCCAGGTCTGTTTGCCGAGGCCGAGTATTTTTAACACAGGTGCCATCACCAAGACGATACGGTCAATCATGTGGTAACTTTTCATGATCTCGAGGATGATCATGAGGGTCACGATGATAACCAATATTTTTCCGCAAAGCACCAGCGTCAATGCCGTCCATGTCTTCAGCATCGAAATAAAAGGCACCTGGGTGATGACCGGGGCATCGGCAAGTGCACCGCTGGTAGTTTCATGGCCCATGAACCGGGAGATGATCACCACCGTCGCAATGGATGCGATCAGGCGAACGGGAGGTGGCCTTAAAAAAGGTGAGCCCGGATTGTCGCTGGATAACACCCTCCTGAAGCAGGTTGTGGGATATGAGCAAGAAAATCGCCAGGAGGGTCATCTGATCGATGGTCAGCGGCAGGGGCGCCATGGCGGCGATGGCACCGTAAATGCCGGTCAACAACCCCACCAGAAGGGGAATCGCCGCCATGGACGGCAGGCCCATCACCCCCATCACCGGCGCCAGAATAAAATCCAGCCAGTTAATCCAGCCGGACCAAGCCAACAGCGTGGTGAACAGGGAGATGGGTACGATAATCTTCAAAATCCATACAAAACCGTGCCACCCCTTTGCAAGCCCGCCCTTCAGACTGGATCTAAATTTGTCTGTGTTTTGCACAGATTGGTCGCTTTCTTCTCTTCAAAACAATTGTTCATGCTTGCACTGTCAGGTTAATATCACTGGCGAATTAATAAGTGCAACATTTGGGGTTATGCCGCTCGATGTAATCGGGATAGGGGAAGGCCTCACAGCCTTCGCCCTCCCACACCACCATGCATACGGGTCCGTACATGGCGGTTCATGTAGATTTGATTAAATACGTGTGACGACCGTTGAGGAACAAAAGCCCCTTTGATACAAAGAAACGGTTCGGCATCGCAACTTTAACAGGTTTAAAGTTCGACATAACCCAAGGGCCTTTGCGAGAACACGGCTACTGGTGCGGCATTTGTCTCGCTTACCCCAGCCGGCAAAGGTTCTTGAGCCGGGTGTGGCAGTTGTTGATCCACTTTTTCATCACAAAACATCGCAGCCGCCTTCGGATCCAGCTATCCAGATCCCTTAGCGTGGTCGATGTTTCGATCAGACGATAATAACCGATCCATCCGGTAAGATATATGTTGAGTTCTTTGACAACCTGCGATAGTGCAACTCCTCTGGAACGGCGCGTGATCTGTCGAATACGGTATTTTACATTCTTCAATGCCTTATCCGACAATTTGATCTTGAGCCGTTTTCCCGATGTGAAGCTGAAGCCAAGAAACTGCCGCTGCTGAGGTCTGGCCACAGCACTCTTGTGGCGGTTTATTCTGAGCTTTAGCCGCTTCCGTAAAAACCGCTCCACCGATTCCATGACGCGCTGGCCGGCACGCTCGGATCGAACGTACACATTGGCATCGTCAGCATAGCGGCAGAACTTGTGGCCCCGCCGCTCCAACTCCTTGTCCAGCTCATCCAACAGAATGTTGCTGAGCAAGGGTGAAAGCGGGCCACCTTGCGGGGTCCCTTGGTGGCGCCTGATCACAACGCCATGCACCATGACCCCGGCTTGCAGATACAAACGGATCAGCTTCAGGATCCGTTTGTCCGTAATTCTACGAGCCAGGCGGCCCATGAGAATGTCATGGTTGATTCGATCAAAGTATTTCTCCAGATCGATATCCACGACCCACTCATGCCCTTGTTCGATGTAACGTTTGGCCTGCCGAACCGCCTGATGGGCACTGCGGCCTGGTCGAAAGCCATAGCTTGAGGCTGAAAACGTCTCATCATACAACGGACTCAGCACTTGGTGCAGGGCTTGCTGGATAAAGCGATCAATTACGGTCGGAATCCCAAGCTCCCGGGTTCCCCCGCCCGGTTTCGGTATCGAAACCCGCATGACCGGCTGTGGCTTATATCCACCAGTGATGAGTTGTTCACGAATCTGTGGCCAGTGGCGCTTCAGGTGATCCTCCAGCTCTTCCACAGACATGCCGTCTACGCCGCTGCTGCCCTTGTTGGCCAGCACTCGTTTCAGTGCGATCATGAGGTTCTCTTTGCGGACCACCTCTTCCATCGTCACTTGGTTTAACGGGTCGTCTGCCTCCGATGCCGCCGGCACTTGATGCACCGCTGCCTTTGCCCGACGGGCTTCACCCTTGGGCTTCAAAGCGCGGTTCCATGAAAATTCTAATTGGAGTTGCTGTATCATCATGTTAACGAATCCAAAGGGTCCTTACCCTGGCTACATGTTCGGTCCTTCAGGCCGATCCGCGGCCCTAATATGACCTCTGCTGACTTCTGCAACCCCATCTGGTCTCCTTACGGATCCCATCGTCCTTTTTAAGGACGGCTCTGCAGATCTCCCCGGGTAAGGATAACTGCCTCCACTCCACATCCGCCGCATTTACTACGACACCGCTTGATGGCTATGGGCTTTGTCTTGTCACGTAGACTTACCCCAATGCCGCAGCCTTATATACGGTTCGTGTCCCTCGGATCGGAGTTTTGCCGCCGGCTTCCTTCAGACCCCAACTCGCGCTGGACGCCCTTGCCATTGGCTAGCGGTTACCGCCATCAGGTCTCGCAGGGGACTTTAACCCCCAAGCCGTTACCCATGCCGGGCACACGTCACATGGCCTCCGGCAAAGCCGGAGGCTTGAAGATGTGAACCGCTCAAAGCGGTTGTTTTAATGGGCCACCTCAAAGGTGGCGGCGCTCTGCTACTTAAACAAATTCAGTTGATCGATCCGACGGTCCTCTTTCTCCTGAGCCCTGATGTAGTCGCGGATCGTCTGCTCATCTCGACCGACGGTGGAAACATGATACCCGCGAGCCCAGAAATGTCTGCACCGGTGAAATTCCTTTTCGGTGCCCAGATAATTGCGGGCCATATGGATCGCACTTTTGCCCTTGATGTAACCGATCACCTGAGACACCGCATATTTGGGAGGTATTGACATCAGCATGTGCACATGGTCCGGCATCATATGCCCTTCAAGCACCTCACACTCCCGCTTGCGCGCCAAATCCTTGAATACCTGGCCGAGATACTTGCGCAATTGGCCGTACAGCGTCTTCTTGCGATACTTGGGAATCCAGACCACATGGTATTTGCATTCCCATCGGCTGTGGCTTAAACTTGAAACGTCGTTCATGAAAGCCTCTCCTTTGTGAATTTTGAGCGGTTCACTTCTGGAGGGGCTTTCATTTGTTCCCGTAAATGTCAAACTCTGGTGAGTCCCCCGGCACAGCCGGGGGTTTACCTTAGGACAATTAGACGACTCCACAACAATGTCTGTTGGTACCCATGCCATCATAGTAATTTTCTTTCAGCCCGGCACCACGC
Organism: uncultured delta proteobacterium; assembly: GCA_963783425.1. Lineage (GTDB taxonomy): Bacteria > Desulfobacterota > Desulfobacteria > Desulfobacterales > QNYZ01 > CAWANO01. The sequence continues at coordinate 3,636 of CAWANO010000008.1, read as the reverse complement.
TCTACGATATTTACATGCGTCATGCCGAGGCGGTGACGGATAAGGCCCTGGCCGTTGCCGGGCGGGTGGATCATTTAGACCCGGATATCGTATTTATCGAGCAGGCGGCCATGCTGCACGACATCGGCATCTGGCTGACCCATCTAAGGCCATCGGCTGCACGGGGCCTTATCCTTATATTTGCCACGGTTATCTGGGCAGGGCACTGATGGAGAAGTTTGGTCTGCCCAGGCACGGCCTGGTGTGCGAGCGTCATGTGGGCGTCGGGATCAGCAAGTCGGACATCCGCAGCCAACGGTTGCCGCTGCCATTGCGCGACATGCGGCCGGTGTCGCTGGAGGAGGAGATCATATGCTATGCGGATCTTTTTTTTTCAAAGAAGAAGGGGCGGCGCATAAAATCGGTGAATGAGATTATCCGCAAATTATCAAGCTACGGCCAGGAAAAGGTGCGGCGGTTTCAGAGTTGGCAGGAGCGGTTCGAGTAGCCTTGCCCCATCATTGCCAGCGAGTGTACCGAGCGCGGCAATCTCCCGTGTGGCGAATATCTACTTAGGGTGATCCCGTTTGAACAACGAGATTAAGTGATTGCTTCGTTACCACCTTCCTCGCAATGACAGTGAGGAGGAAAAACCATATCACGCGACCGCAATAGAAAGGTGAAGTGAAGCATGAAAATCTTTGACAGCCACTGCCATTTGGATGACCACTCTTTTCGGAAGGACTTCGATGATATGCTGACCCGGGCCCAGGCGGCCGGGGTGGTGGGCATGATGATCGCCGGCATCGATCCTGAACGAGTCCGGCGCGCGGTTGCCCTGGCGGAGCGGTATTCCAATATCTATGCGGCCGTGGGGATTCACCCCCACGACAGCCGGCACTGCGGCCCGGGGCAACTGGAGGTCCTGCAGCAGTTGTCGGCCCACCCCAAGGTGCGCGCCTGGGGAGAGATCGGGCTTGACTATAACCGCAACTGGTCCCCCAGGGAAGATCAGGAGCGTTGCTTTGTGACGCAATTGGGTCTGTCTGGGCAGCTCGGCCTGCCGGTGATTTTCCACGAGCGCGATACCGGCGGGCAATTTCTCAAACTGCTACGTCCCCACTGGCCCGCGGGCCGGCAAGGGGTGGTGCACTGTTTCAGCGGCACGGCCGCCGAGCTGGAACATTACCTGGATATGGACCTTCATATCGGAATTACCGGCATTGTAACCATGCGGCAGCGAGGGAAAGAGCTGCGGGAAATGGTTGTGAAGATCCCAGAAGAGCGTTTGATGGTGGAAACCGATGCGCCCTATCTCACGCCAGCACCGCACAAGAACCGCACCCGCCGCAACGAGCCGGCGTTTGTCAAAAGTGTGCTGGTGAAGGTGGCGGATTTGCGTCGGCAGTCTCCTGAGGAGCTGGCGGCTGTGACTTGGGCCAACACCTGCCGTTTATTCAACTTGAGCCCGGTTTAAAGTTGGGGCGCTGTATCATATTGACCATATCCAAGGGTTAGGCGTTACTAAAATCAATCCAAAGGAATCACACTCAGCCATATAATCGAAAAAGTCTCTGAATGTTTTCACATATCAGGCACTGCACTAAAAACCAACAGCAAGGCCGCTGCGATAACCAAAGTACGAACTGCATTTTGTTATCTGTGCGTCAGAGAATTTGGCTTCAGTTGTGCTGAGGTCACCCGAAACATTCACGTTAGCCCATCAACCGTGAGCAAGGCGGTCACATGAGGGCATGCGTAATTCGGCCGAGAACTTCCAGATACGGACTTCCCCATAGTTCCAGTTCTATTTGCCAAGCCTTAGAATTCTGAAGGCACCCTGAATTACCAGCACAAATACAATACTGCCGATGATCAAGTCAGGGAGGTTCGAATTTGACACTTTGACGAGAACGCCCGCGGCGATGACGCCCAAATTGATGACCACATCATTTGAGGTGAAGATCATGCTGGCCCGCATGTGGGCTTCTTTACTTTTTGTTTTCTGAAGCAGGTAGAGACAAAAAGCGTTGGCCGTTAATGCAAGCGCCGAAACCATGATCATCGTCGCAAAGTCCGGCACCCGTGCCAATCCAAAAAACCGCCTCAGGACCTCTATCATCCCGATCACTGACAGGGTGATCTGGAAATAGCCCGCCACTCGTGCGGTCCTCTTTTTGCGGATTAATGGGCCGCCGACGGCGAACAGGCTGATGGCATACACAAAAGAATCGGCAAGCATGTCGAGACTGTCTGCCACCAGCCCCATCGAGTCGGCCATCAGGCCGGCGATGATCTCAACCAGGAAAAACAGGAAGTTTATGATTAAGACCGTCCAGAGCAGTTTTTTCTGGGCTTGGTCCTGAACGAACTCAATCCGATCCGCTTCCGATGATGACACTCTTTCGCCGCCCAAATTCAGGTCGCTGATTGAAGTTTCGATCCGGTCGATTTCTCCGTCGTGATAGACCGTCACCGTTCGGTTGGGGATATCGAAATCGAGGTTTTGGATAGCCGAAATATCTTCCAGCTTTATTCGGATCAAATTTTCTTCGGAAGGGCAATCCATTTCGGAAATTCTGAAAACGGTTTTTTGCATCTTTGCTTGTTATATTTCCCCTCTGTATGGTACCTAAATTGCTCAATTTAGTTACCATGAATGAATGGAGGGGGCTATGGAATTCAAACTGTGGTTCTTTATTTTTATTTGTAGCCTTGTATCTGGAACTTGCTTTGCTCAGAACAAGGTGGTGGTGGTCCCGTTTTTTGACGATACAGCCGTGCTCACATGTAAAGGTACGATAGTGGGAACCCGCTGGTGTGACCAGGAGAACGGGACGGTGAAGGATATGACGACCGGCCTTATTTGGCTAAAAAATGCCGCCGGGGCGGCGCGAAAGTTTGGCGCATCAATTCGGTGTGCAACCACCCGGATGTTACATGCCACGATGATGCACATCAAAGAGCAGCTTCTTTAAGCGATGGCGCCGTTGACGCAGGTTTGACTGACGGGTCTGTGGAAGGAGAGTGGAGATTGCCCACGAAGGCGGAGATTCAAAATCTATCGAACGGCGAGGAGGCTGTTCGAAGTGATAGTATGCGTGCTTTCACTGGTGTTTTATCATTTTACTGGACCAGCAGTTCAGTGCTTGGCAATGAGGGTACAGCGTATACCATAAACATGGAAAACGGTGTTGTGGGAAACGGGGGCAAGGACGGTGAGGGCTACGTGTGGCCGGTTCGGAGCTACTGATTATTATAGAACATGGTTTTTGATCACTGGTGTCCGGTTAAGAGTCTGTCCCACAACCCGCCACGCGTCAAGTTTCCCAAACAGCGGATGTGGTTAAAAAGATTGACAACCAAAGCCAGGGACTACATTGAATTTACCAGTTTCTCGCTACGGGGGGCCAAGGTGAAAGCTGAGTTCAAGCTGGTGTCGATAGCCCACAATTTACGAAAGATCTGGTTGGTTTTGAAATCCAGCGGCAAGGCGCTGGCTGACATGTGCCTTGCACCGGCGCAATAACCCCAATGGCACTGGCCGGCCCGGCTCCAGCACGCAAATGGGCCAGCCAATGGCCAAATTTAGCTCCCGCGACAGATGCTACAGCGGTTTTTGTCACAGAAGCGATAACCTGATTTGATTTTTGTCAA